>NZ_VWWS01000006.1:0-402713 GCF_011752855.1 Enterobacter sp. Ap-867
ACTCAACGTGGGAGGTGTTGATGGTGATACCACGAGCTTTTTCTTCTGGTGCGTTATCGATCTGGTCGAATGCACGAGCAGAACCACCGTAGGTTTTAGCCAGAACGGTAGTGATTGCAGCGGTCAGAGTGGTTTTACCGTGGTCAACGTGGCCGATAGTACCAACGTTAACGTGCGGTTTTGTACGTTCAAATTTTTCTTTAGACACGGCTATATTCCTTACTATTGTGCCCTCCCCTTGTGGAGAGAGCACGGGATCATTGTGTTAAAAGCGTTGGCTTATTTGCCACGAGCTTCGATTACGGCCTGAGCAACGTTGTTAGGTGCGTCATCATACTTCAGGAATTCCATGGAGTAAGATGCACGACCTTTGGTCAGAGAACGCAGCTGAGTTGCGTACCCGAACATTTCAGACAACGGAACTTCAGCATGAATCTGTACGCCAGTAGCGTTAGATTCCTGGCCTTTCAGCTGACCACGACGACGGCTAAGGTCACCGATAACGTCACCGGTGTTCTCTTCCGGAGTTTCAACTTCAACCTTCATGATAGGCTCAAGCAGAACTGGTTTAGCTTTCTTAAAGCCATCTTTGAAGGCAATAGAAGCGGCCAGTTTAAACGCCAGTTCGGAGGAGTCAACGTCATGGTAAGAACCGAAGTGCAGACGCACGCCGAGATCTACAACCGGGTAACCCGCCAGTGGACCAGATTTCAGCTGCTCCTGGATGCCTTTATCAACGGCAGGGACGTATTCGCCAGGAATTACGCCGCCTTTGATGTCGTTGATGAACTCGTAACCTTTAGGGTTAGAGCCCGGCTCCAGTGGGTACATGTCGATAACAACATGACCGTACTGACCACGACCACCAGACTGCTTGGCGTGTTTACCTTCGATATCGGTAACTTTAGCGCGAATCGCTTCGCGGTAAGCAACCTGAGGTTTACCGACGTTCGCTTCAACGTTGAATTCACGCTTCATACGGTCAACGATGATGTCGAGGTGCAGTTCACCCATACCGGCGATGATGGTCTGGTTAGATTCTTCATCAGTCCATACGCGGAATGATGGGTCTTCTTTAGCCAGACGGCCCAGAGCCAGACCCATTTTTTCCTGGTCAGCTTTGGTTTTTGGTTCAACGGCGATGGAGATTACCGGCTCTGGGAATTCCATACGCTCCAGAATGATAGGCGAATCTGGATCACACAGGGTGTCACCAGTAGTTACGTCTTTCAGACCGATAGCAGCCGCGATGTCGCCTGCGCGAACTTCTTTGATCTCTTCACGTTTGTTAGCGTGCATCTGAACGATACGGCCAAAGCGCTCACGAGCAGCTTTAACGGAGTTCAGCACGGTATCACCGGAGTTAACAACGCCGGAGTAAACGCGGAAGAAGGTCAGGTTACCAACGAACGGGTCAGTGGCGATTTTGAATGCCAGAGCAGCAAACGGCTCGTCGTCAGTTGCGTGACGCTCAGCCGGCGTGTCTTTACCGTCATCCAGAATACCGTTGATTGCCGGTACGTCGGTTGGTGCTGGCAGGTAATCGATTACCGCATCCAGCATCGCCTGAACACCTTTGTTCTTAAATGCAGAACCACAGGTAACCAGGATGATTTCGTTGTTCAGAACGCGCTGACGCAGAGCTTTCTTGATTTCTTCCTCGGACAGCTCTTCGCCACCCAGGTATTTTTCCATCAGCTCTTCAGAGGCTTCTGCAGCGGACTCGATCAGGTTCTGGTGCCATTCGTCAGCCAGGTCCTGCATGTCAGCTGGGATATCTTCGTATTCGAAGGTAACGCCCTGATCTGCATCGTTCCAGTTGATGGCTTTCATTTTCACCAGGTCGATAACGCCGGTGAAACCTTCTTCAGCACCAATCGCCAGCTGAAGCGGAACAGGGTTCGCGCCCAGACGGGATTTGATCTGGCCTACAACTTTCAGGAAGTTTGCACCCATACGGTCCATTTTGTTAACGAACGCGATGCGTGGAACTTTGTATTTGTTAGCCTGACGCCATACGGTTTCAGACTGTGGCTGAACACCACCAACTGCGCAGTAAACCATTACTGCACCGTCAAGAACACGCATGGAACGTTCTACTTCGATGGTGAAGTCAACGTGTCCTGGGGTGTCGATGATGTTTACGCGGTGCGGTTCATACTGCTTAGCCATACCAGACCAGAATGCAGTAGTTGCAGCGGAGGTAATGGTGATACCACGCTCCTGCTCCTGCTCCATCCAGTCCATGGTTGCAGCGCCGTCATGAACTTCACCGATTTTGTGGTTTACACCGGTGTAGAACAGAATACGTTCGGTAGTCGTGGTTTTACCGGCGTCGATGTGTGCACTGATACCGATGTTACGGTAGCGTGCAATGGGTGTTGTACGAGCCATTTGATTCCTCTATATCCTGGGACGTTCAAGTTAAGTAACCCAAAGCGGGCAGCTTCATGAAGCGCCCGCTTGGGTAACACTACGAAGGATTTATTACCAACGGTAGTGAGCGAACGCCTTGTTGGCTTCAGCCATACGGTGAACGTCTTCACGTTTCTTCACTGCAGTGCCTTTGTTTTCTGCAGCATCAGACAGTTCATTCGCCAGGCGAAGAGCCATGGATTTATCACCGCGTTTACGAGCAGCTTCAACGATCCAACGCATTGCCAGAGCATTACGACGAACCGGACGAACTTCAACTGGAACCTGGTAAGTAGAACCACCAACACGGCGGGACTTAACTTCGACGGTCGGACGGACGTTGTCCAGAGCGACTTCGAAAGCTTCCAGCTCGTTTTTACCAGAACGCTGAGCCAGGGTTTCCAGCGCGGTATAAACGATAGATTCTGCAGTAGATTTTTTACCATCTACCATCAGGATATTTACAAATTTAGCCAGCAGCTCTGATCCGAACTTAGGATCCGGCAGAATTTTACGCTGACCAATCACGCGACGACGTGGCATAGGAATACTCCGTTGTTAATTCAGGATTGTCCAAAACTCAAAGAGTTTATTTTGACATTAATTTAAAACGTTTGGCCTTACTTAACGGAGAACCATTAAGCCTTAGGACGCTTCACGCCATACTTGGAGCGAGATTGCTTACGGTCTTTAACGCCGGAGCAGTCAAGCGCACCACGAACGGTGTGGTAGCGAACACCTGGCAGGTCTTTAACACGACCACCACGGATCAGGATCACGGAGTGTTCCTGCAGGTTGTGACCTTCACCGCCGATGTAGGAGGTGACTTCAAAACCGTTAGTCAAACGCACACGGCAAACTTTACGCAGTGCGGAGTTTGGTTTTTTAGGAGTGGTGGTATATACACGGGTACATACACCACGTTTTTGCGGGCAAGCTTCCAGCGCAGGCACGTTGCTTTTTGCAACTTTGCGTACGCGTGGTTTGCGAACCAGCTGGTTAACTGTTGCCATTAAATAGCTCCTGGTTTTAGCTTTTGCTTCGTAAACACGTAATAAAACGGCCTCATATAATATGAGGACGCAGAATTTTAGGGCTGAGCCGAAAAGGTGTCAAGAAATATACAGCGATCCGCCCTCACCAGGCGAACTGCTGGCTATGTTTTATCGTTAATCTGACGAAGTCAGTATAGCCGACACGCTCAATTTTGGACGAAATTTGAGCAGAGAGGCCACGAGCCTCAACATCTTCTTGCAGAGCGCTAACAGTAATGGGGGCGGAAAGCAGTAATTCAAGCGCCCGGCTGCCATTCAGCGCGGCAATCACGCCGTCTTCAATCAGCAGTAAATCGTCACCAGGCTGGGCATAACGCAGAATCTCGGTGATATCACACTGGAAGGGCGACTGACGTAAGGTATGCAGCATAGGAGCCTCAGAAGGTAAGTACCACATCGTACTGATTCAGTTTTTCCCGAAGCGCATCAGGCTCAAGCGCTTCCGCATCGATAACCCAGGATGCCTGCCCCGAAAGCCCTCTTTCCCTTACTGAGGCAGCGCAAAGGAAACACTGCTCAATATCGTACAGCGGCAAAATGCGGAAAGTGGCGATGTAATCCCTGCCCAGCACTTTGGCAGGCTGTTGCCCCGGCAGCAGCTGTAGAACGCCATCGCCAACAAAGAACACGCCGATATCTTCTGACAGGGCCGACGTCGCCAATAATGCATCCAGCCCTTCCCGGCCAGCCGTGCAGCCGTGCGGCGCCGATCGAAAAACAAAAGCGACACGTTTCATTAGAACTGCACCATTCTTTCGCAGGTAAGCGCGGATTCTGCCAGCGCCCCGAGGCCGCTAAGCGTAAAGCCAGGCTGGAGATTACTCACCTTGAGCCCCAAAGATTTAGCCTGCTCTTCATCGGTCACACCGCGACGCAATGCCGCAGCCACGCAAATATGCAGTGCCACACCGTGCTGCGCGCTCAGGCTCTGCCACTCACGGACAAGATCAACTTCGTCGCTTGCCGGGGCGGTCAACTGATTGGCGTTATAAATCCCTTCACGGTAGAAAAAAACGCTCTCCAGCGAGTGTCCTTCTGCCAGCAACGCCCGGGCAAACAGCAATGCACTGCTTGCCTGCTGCGTCCCATAAGCCGGGCCAGTAACCATCAAGGCAAAACGCATTACTTATCCTGACCGAGGAAGTCGCCGTTTTTGAACTGGCGAATGTAGAGATAAACGGTGTGTTTGGAAATGTTCAGCCGATCGGCAACCTGGTTGATGGCATCTTTGATGTCGAAGATCCCTTTTTCATAGAGGTTGAGCACTATCTGGCGGTTCTTGGCGTTATTTGAGACGTTACGATCGGCATTCACTTCTTCAATCGTGAATTCCAGCGTTTGCATCACCAGATCCTCCACGGAGGACGCAAAGTTTACCGAAGACGGCACTTCCTGATCCTGAGTTTCCGGTGGAATAAAGGTCGACATGATCTGGGAGAACGGCACGTCGAGGTTCATGTTAATGCAAAGCAAACCAATCACACGCTGGTCGCGGTTGCGAATCGCAATCGTCACCGACTTCATCAGAACGCCGCTTTTTGCGCGAGTGAAATAGCATTTAGAGACGCTGCTGTCGGCCCCGGTCATATCGTGCAGCATGCGCAAGGCCAGATCGGTAATTGGCGAGCCTATTTTTCGCCCGGTATGCTCACCATTAGCGATACGAATAGCCGAACATTTCAGGTCCTGCAGGGAGTGCAGAACGATTTCGCAATGGGAGCCAATCAGCATCGCTAACCCGTCCACGACCGCTTCATAGGATTTTAATATTTCGAAGTCGGTTTGTTCAAAAGGACGCTGGTCCAGCAAATCAAGTTCACTGGTTTCGTTGGTTAAAAGCGAATTGGACATGAAAAAATACCACCCTCTCAGATTGATGACAAACGTCCGGACAACGGGGTTCTCGGGCGTTTGGGGTAAATCAGCAGACTTCGTCCATTATTTTTATTGCTGCAAATTGAGCGTGTTATGGATAAAAGACGTTGCCAGCAATTTACTCTAAAGAGAGCCTGTCGCGCTTTGATGGTGTCAGGGCAGACTCATACTCGGTTGAAACGCTGCCCGCTAAGGTAATACAACGTAAGATGTGCTTTCCAGTCTTTATTCTCCTCATTACGCGTGGGGGGAATAAACGCTGGTGCCAAAAACAAAACCGCCGCCCGGTGGGCGGCGGCTCAAACGACCTGCTAATTACTTGCTTTTGGCTGCGTCAGCGGCTTTAGCATCTGCAGCAGCGGCTGGCTTAGCGTCAGCTTTTGGCGCTTGTTTAATGTCCAGCAGTTCAACTTCAAACACCAGCGTAGAGTTGGCAGGGATCCCCGGCACGCCGGTTTTGCCATAAGCCAACTCTGGTGGAATAACCAGCTTGATCTTGCCGCCTTTCTTGATGTTTTTCAGGCCTTCAGTCCAGCCTGGGATCACGCCATCAAGACGGAAGGACAGTGGCTCACCGCGGGTATAGGAGTTATCAAACTCTTTACCGTCGATCAGCGTACCTTTGTAGTTAACCACAACGGTATCGGTATCCTTCGGCGCATCACCGGTACCGTCTTTCTCAACTTTATACATCAGGCCGGTAGAAGACGTTTTAACGCCTTTCTCTTTGGCGAAAGCATCACGGAAGGCTTTACCTTTGTCCGCGTTCTCTTTAGCGTCTTTCTCCATTTTCTCCTGAGCGGAGGCTTTTACGCGAGTCTCGAACGCCTGCAGAGTCTGTTCGATTTCCTGGTCAGACAGTTTGCTCTTATCCGCAAACGCATCCTGTACGCCCGCGATCAGCTGAGCCTTGTCCAGGGTGATCCCCAGTTTCTCCTGCTCTTTCAGGGAGTTTTCCATGTAACGCCCGAGCGATGCGCCTAATGCATAGGCGGCTTTCTGGTCGTCGTTCTTAAAGGCCGCTTTGCTGTCAGCCTGAGCCGCAGGTGCATCTTTCGCTGCAGCAGGCGCCGCAAAAGCAGGGGCATTAAGGGCAACGGCCATTGTGGTCGCCAGAAGCGTTACTTTAAATAATGATTTCATCCATCTCTCCAAGGGCCGGGGCCTCTCACCCCAGGGTTTCAAATAAGCTAAGTGACGTACTATAACGTCGTGAAAGAAATCTACACAATCTCTCAGCAAGTTATCGAGTCAAATTGAGATTCTTTTTGTTTAAAGAAGTTTCCTTCAACGTGCTTCTGCGCTGTAAAGCTGGGTCATTTTCAGTAAAATCACCGCATATTGTCCATCGCGCAGGCAAAAGAGGAACCGCCATGCACACTAAATCCACCGAACAACGGCTGGAAGATCTCGAGAGTCGTCTTGCCTTTCAGGAGATTACGATTGAAGAGCTGAACCAGACCGTGACGGCGCACGAGCTTGAGATGGTCAAACTTCGCGAACATTTCCGTCTGCTGGTTGAAAAGCTCAAGGCCAGCCAGCCGTCGATGATCGCTTCAGAGTCCGAAGAGACGCCGCCGCCGCATTACTGAATAACAGACGTAAAAAAGGCCGCTAATGCGGCCTTTTTTCTTTCACAGCGATCAGTGGCAACCACAGCCGCCGTTACCGCAACCACCTTTACCATGCTCGTGACCATGGTCGTGATCGTGGCCGTGACCACCGCAGCAACCCTCGTGATCGTGGTCGTGATGATGGTCGTGCTCACCGTGAACGTGGCCATGGGCCAGCTCTTCAGCGGTCGCTTCGCGGATAGCAACAACTTCCACGTTGAATTTCAGGTTCTGGCCGGCCAGCATGTGGTTACCGTCAACCACAACGTGCTCGTCTTCCACTTCGGTAATTTCGACCGGCACTGGACCCTGATCGGTTTCCGCCATAAAGCGCATACCAACCTGCAGCTCGTCAACGCCCATGAAGACGTCTTTCGGTACGCGCTGCACCAGGTTTTCGTCGTACTGACCGTAAGCGTCGTTCGCGCCCACTTCAACGTCAAACTTGTCGCCAACTTCGTGACCATCCAGCGCCGTTTCCAGGCCAGAAATCAGGGAGCCGTGACCGTGCAGGTAGTCCAGCGGCGCGCTCACCGGAGACTCATCGACCAACACACCGTCTTCTGTACGTACCTGATAGGCCAGGCTGACCACCAGGTCTTTTGCTACTTTCATGATATCTCCTGAACGAGCGTAGGGAAAAAACTGGCGCCGATTGTAGCGGAAATCTGCGCCGCTGTACCCTCTAGCTTAAAAAAAGCTGCTCCATCTCGCTAGTCGGGATGAAAAATCCCTATCACTTGCTCCTGCTCGCGAACGTGCTCGCGAACCTGCTTGTCGGCCTCTCGCATCTGATGGCCACACTTTACGCACTCAACGATATCAACGTTGTTCTCGCGCCACAGCGCGAGAGAATCCTTAGCCTGGCATTTGGGACAAACGGCCCCGGCAATAAAACGCTTACGCACTGACATTGGCTTCACCCTTATTCAAATTCGTCCCAGCCGTCCAGCTGCCGACGCTCTTGCTGCATTTCACGTTCAAAAATATCTTCCAGCTCACGCCGGGCTTCCCGCACCCTGGAAATCTGCGCACTGTCCGTGTGAATTGGCATCAGTTCACGCAGCATACGCATATCCAGTCGGCGGAAATGTAATTGAGCCCGGTGCGCCTGGTGAGGATGCATACCCAGCGTGAGCAAGGCCTTACGCCCAAGCTCAAGGGCGCTGGAGAAGGTTTCACGCGAGAACAGTTTAACGCCGGCCTGCAACAATTCATGTGCCTCTACGCGGCCGCGAGCACGCGCCAGTATGGCAAGATGTGGAAAGTGTTGTTGACAGAGATGGACTATCCGCATCGTATCTTCCGGCTCATTGCAGGTGATAACAATGGATTTGGCTTCTTCCGCTCCCGCCGAACGCAACAGTTCCACTTCCGTCGCATCGCCGTAATACACTTTATAACCGTATTTTCTCATCAGGCTTACGGCGCTGATATCCCGTTCAAGAACGGTGATACGCATCTTATTCGCCATCAACAGGCGGCCTATCACCTGACCAAAACGCCCAAATCCGACGATGATAACCTGCGGATGATCGTCCTCAACGTAAGGCGTCTCCTCTGTTTCCTCGCCCGGATTAAAGCGCCGGGCAAGAATCGCATCCACACCTTTCATCAGCAGCGGCGTGGTCATCATCGACAACGTAACCGTGACCAGCAGCAGCGGCATTTGATCGCCCTGGAACAGCTTCTGTGAGGCCGCCGCGGAAAACAGCACGAAGGCAAACTCTCCGCCCTGGCTTAGCACGCCCGAAAACTGCAGCCGCTCAGAGCTACGCAAACCATACACCCGCGACAGGCCATACAAAATGGTGGCTTTCACCGCCACCAGCGCAACCACGCTCACTGCAATCCACAGTAAATGGGTGAACAAAACGCCCAGGTTCAGTGCCATGCCAACAGAGATAAAGAACAGCCCCAGCAGCAGGCCTTTGAACGGATCGATAGCAATCTCAAGCTCGTGACGATATTCACTTTCCGCTAGCAGCACGCCAGCCAGAAACGTCCCCAAGGCCATAGAAAACCCAAGCGCATCCATAAACAGCGCAGAGCCAAGGACCAGCAACAACGAAGCCGCGGTAAAGACTTCACGCACCCCGGACCCGGCAATAAAGCGGAAAACCGGGCGAAGCAGATAGCGCCCGCCCAATAGCATGCCGATAAACGCCAACGCCTTCAGGCCGACTTTAATCCAGTCGGTATGATCGTCGCCGTTCCCGGCCAGCAGCGGCACCAGCGCCAGCGCCGGGATCACCGCCAGGTCCTGGAACAGAAGGACCGAAAAGCCTAGCTGACCGGATTCGCTGCGGTTCATGCTTTTATCCCGCATCAGCTGCAGCGCCATCGCTGTGGAAGACATCGCAAGGCCGATGCCACCCACCACTGCCGCCTGCCAGGAGAAATTCGTCAGCATCAGCAGACCCGCGAGCACCACCGCGCTGAGAATCACCTGCGCCGCCCCAACGCCAAAGATAGAGCGCCTCAGTTGCCATAGCTTCGACGGATTCAGCTCCAGCCCGATGATAAACATCAGGAACACCACGCCCAGTTCGGAGAAATGCAGGATTTCATCAACATCGCTGATAAACCCTAAGCCCCAGGGGCCAATAGCGATACCTGCCAGCAAATAGCCCAGCACGGCGCCAATACCTAAACGTGCGGCAACCGGGACAGCAACAACCGCCGCGAAGAGAAACAACACCCCCGCCAACAGTAAATCAGAACCTTCCATCAACGGCCTCCCATCGGCAACGGATTCGCCAGCCACTCACCATAAGCTTTCGCGTGGCTTTGCAGCTCCGGCTTAGACTGGCGGCGAGCCCAGTAAACGATAATCGGCATCAGCCAGTGCATCTTGCACATCGCCGCGGTGAGCTCAAAAGGTCGTAAAATTTCGGTTAAGGGGAAGCGGTTATAGCCGTCATAGCGATAGGCCCCTTCCGGCTCGCCGGTGGTGATCACACTGCGCCAGTACTTTCCCGCCAGCGCGTTGCCTCCGATGCCGCTGGCAAAGTCCCGGCTTAAGACGCGATCCATCCACTCTTTCAGCAACGCAGGGCAGCTGTAGGTATAAAGAGGGTGTTGAAAAACAATGACATCGTGCTCCAGCAGCAATGACTGTTCGTGATAAATATCGATAAAGAAATCGGGATAGTGAGCGTAGAGATCGTGCACGGTCACATTTTCAAGCTGCAGAGCCGGCTGAAGCAAAACCCGGTTAGCCACCGAGTCCTGGGATTCCGGATGGGCATACAGCAGCAAAACTTTCGGCGGCTGCGACATCATTACCCTCCAGGGCGTCGTCATAGTCATTATTTTGGGCTACCATGCAGCCCGACCTGTTGCCCAGGCGACATGTTAACGAATTACAATGACAATTTAACATACTCTGAACATACGGCGCTTTATGATTGTTTTCTCCTCGTTACAAATTCGTCGCGGCACCCGCGTTCTGCTGGATAACGCCACCGCCACCATCAACCCCGGGCAAAAAGTCGGCCTGGTGGGTAAAAACGGCTGTGGAAAATCCACGCTGCTGGCGTTGCTGAAAAACGAGATAAGCGCCGATGGCGGGAGCGCAAGCTTTCCCGGCAACTGGCAGCTTGCCTGGGTGAATCAGGAAACGCCCGCCCTTGCGATGCCGGCGATAGAGTATGTGATCGACGGCGACCGTGAATTCCGCAAGCTGGAAGCCGAGCTAAACGTCGCCAACGAACGCAACGACGGTCACGCCATTGCGCTGGTTCACGGCAAGCTGGACGCGGTCGATGCGTGGACCATTCGCTCACGCGCCTCCAGCCTGCTGCACGGTCTGGGCTTCAGCAATGAACAGCTGGAACGCCCGGTAAGCGATTTCTCGGGCGGCTGGCGCATGCGTCTTAACCTTGCCCAGGCGCTGATTTGCCGTTCCGACCTGCTGCTGCTCGATGAGCCAACTAACCACCTCGATCTGGACGCGGTCATCTGGCTGGAGCGCTGGCTGAAAAGCTACCAGGGTACCCTGATTCTTATCTCTCACGACCGGGACTTCCTCGATCCGGTGGTCGATAAAATTATCCACATCGAACAGGAAAATATGTTCGAGTACACCGGCAACTATTCGTCGTTTGAGATCCAGCGCGCAACTCGCCTGTCTCAACAGCAGTCGATGTACGAAAGCCAGCAGCAAAAAGTGGCCCACCTGCAAAGCTTTATCGATCGCTTTAAAGCTAAAGCGTCCAAAGCCAAGCAGGCGCAGAGCCGCGTGAAAATGTTGGAGCGCATGGAGCTGATTGCCCCGGCTCACGTCGATAACCCGTTTCACTTCAGCTTCCGTGCGCCAGAAAACCTTCCCAACCCACTGCTGAGGATGGAAAAGGTCAGCGCAGGCTACGGTGAGCGAGTGATCCTCAACTCCATCAAGCTGAACCTTGTTCCTGGCTCGCGTATTGGCCTGCTGGGCCGAAACGGGGCGGGGAAATCCACGTTAATCAAACTGCTGGCCGGTGAATTACAGCCGCTGCAGGGTGACATTGGCCTGGCCAAAGGCATCAAGCTCGGCTACTTCGCCCAGCATCAGTTGGAATACCTGCGCGCCGATGAATCGCCGCTTCAGCATCTGGCTCGTATTGCCCCACGCGAGCTGGAACAGCAACTGCGTGACTATCTGGGCGGCTTTGGTTTCCAGGGCGATAAAGTCACGGAACAAACGGCGCGTTTCTCCGGCGGTGAAAAAGCCCGGCTGGTGCTGGCGCTGATTGTCTGGCAGCGCCCTAACCTGCTGCTGCTCGATGAACCGACGAACCACCTCGATCTCGACATGCGCCAGGCGCTGACCGAAGCGCTAATCGACTTTGAGGGCGCGCTGGTTGTGGTTTCGCACGACCGCCACCTGCTGCGCTCCACCACGGACGATCTCTACCTGGTGCACGACGGCAAAGTGGAAGCTTTCGATGGCGACCTCGAGGATTACCAACAGTGGCTGAGCGACCTGCAAAAACAGGAGAATCAGCCCGCGGAATCAGCGAAAGATAACGCCAACAGCGCCCAGGCCCGCAAGGACCAGAAGCGCCGTGAAGCCGAACTTCGCACCCAAACTCAGCCGCTGCGCAAGCAAATTACCCAGCTTGAAAAGCAGATGGAAAAGCTGAACGCTCAGCTTGCAGAAGTAGAAGAGAAGCTGGCAGACAGCGCTATCTACGACCAGAGCCGTAAAGCCGAGATGAACGAATGCCTGCAAACGCAGGTAAAAGTGAAGTCGGCGCTGGAAGAGTGCGAGATGGAATGGCTGGATATTCAGGAACAGCTTGAACAGATGCTGCAGGCCGACTAAACGCGAACGTTTCCCTCTCCTCGCGAGGAGAGGGTTTGCCCTCAACGCCAGATAAGCAGCACGCAGGCGGCGGTTAACACGCCCATGCTGACGTTGAAAATAGCCCAGGAGCGACGGCTGCGCAGGAACAGGCCAATCAGGCTGCCAAAGGCTATCCAGATAACCCCGGCCACAATGTTCACCAGCGCAATCCCTACGCTAATCATCGCCACGGAATGCAGGTAGGCTGCGCCCGCCAGGCTGAAACTGGCTACCGCGCCCAGCGCCATCAGCCACGCTTTAGGGTTAATCACCTGCAGCAGGCCACCTTGCCAGAAAGGTACCGGAGACGGCGGAGCCGCATCCGTTTCCAGGCGCTCGTATTTCGCGGTGCCAATTTTCCAGGCTAGCCACAAAAGGTAAACGCTCCCGGCAATCTTCAGGATAAGGTGCAGAGCGGGGTAAAGCAGGATTAAGCTGCCTACGCCAAAGGCAACAAGCACTAAAATGCACTGCATTCCGAGCATGATGCCAATCATCAGCGGCAGGCTGCGGAAGAAACCGTAATTCGCCCCGGATGCGGTAAGTAGCGTATTATTAGGGCCAGGTGTGATGGCGGCGACCCAGAGAAAGCCCAGCATCGAAAGAAAAAGCGTTAAGTCCATGAATTGGGTGCTCCACACCCGAAGAATAATTAGCGAACTAAACGAAACTAACAGTGTGATATGGCCAGTACAAGTCCTTTAGAATTGAATATTCATCATGATGAAGGTGACGATTTCCGCCCGATGCGCGGACTCAGTAACCCGCATCTGCAAACCATGATCCCACGTTTGATTCGTCGTCGAATCAATTTCAAACCCCACTGGCAGCGGCTGGATATGCCGGACGGGGATTTTGTCGATCTTGCGTGGAGCGAAGATCCGCAAACCGCTACGCACAAACCTCGCCTGGTCGTGTTTCACGGACTCGAAGGCAGCCTCCACAGCCCCTATGCTCACGGCATGATAGAAGCGGCGAAAAAACGCGGCTGGCTGGGCGTGGTGATGCATTTTCGCGGCTGCAGCGGCGTGCCGAACCGTAAAGAACGCATTTATCACTCCGGCGAAACCGAAGACGGTACTTACTTCCTCGAATGGTTAAACCAGCGCTACGGTGAAGTCCCCACCGCCGCAGTTGGTTTTTCGCTGGGTGGGAACATGCTCGCCTGCCTGATGGCAAAACAGGGCGCTGCCTGCACGCTGAAAGCCGGCGTGATTGTTTCCGCCCCGCTGATGCTTGAGCAGTGTTGCTACCACATGGAGCAGGGCTTCTCGCGCGTCTATCAGCATTACCTGCTGAATCTGCTGAAGAAAAATGCCGCCCGTAAGCTGAAGAGCTACCCTGGCTCGCTGCCTATCGACCTCCGCAAGCTGAAAAGCCTGCGCCGCATTCGCGAGTTCGATGACTTAATTACCTCAAAGATCCATGGCTTTGCCGACGCGCTGGACTACTATCGCCAGTGCAGCGCCATGCCGCTTTTGCCGGAAATTGCCGCTCCGACGCTGATTATCCACGCCAAAGACGACCCGTTTATGGATCACCACGTCATCCCGGATCGCGAAACGCTGCCACCCAATATCCACTACCAGCTCACGACTTACGGCGGCCACGTTGGCTTTGTCGGCGGGACTCTGCTGCGCCCACAGATGTGGCTTGAGCAGCGCATTCCCGACTGGCTAACCCGCTTCCTGGACCACTGAAATGATCATTCCCTGGCAAGATCTCGACCCTGAAACGCTCGACAATTTGATTGAATCTTTTGTATTACGGGAAGGCACCGATTATGGTGAGCAGGAGCGCTCGCTGACGCAAAAAGTCGCCGACGTGAAGCGCCAGTTACAAAGCGGCGAGGCCGTGCTGGTTTGGTCTGAACTCCATGAAACGGTGAACATTATGCCGCGCGGGCAGTTTCGCGGCTG
The DNA here is from genome assembly GCF_011752855.1 of Enterobacter sp. Ap-867. Taxonomy (NCBI): domain Bacteria; kingdom Pseudomonadati; phylum Pseudomonadota; class Gammaproteobacteria; order Enterobacterales; family Enterobacteriaceae; genus Enterobacter; species Enterobacter sp. Ap-867. Next base: position 14,210 of record NZ_VWWS01000006.1, read on the forward strand.
ACCGCTGACTGGCAGGGTGATCTATACTGGCTGAAAAGTATAACAAGCAGATACAGATCTCTTTTCCGATCCCTCACGGAGTTTTTACCCTATGTCAGCCAAACACCCGGTTATTGCGGTTACAGGTTCCAGCGGCGCCGGCACCACGACCACCAGCCTCGCTTTCCGCAAGATTTTCCAGCAGCTCAACCTGCGCGCAGCTGAAGTTGAAGGCGACAGTTTCCACCGCTATACCCGCCCGGAAATGGACATGGCTATCCGCAAAGCACGCGATGCTGGCCGCCATATTAGTTACTTTGGGCCAGACGCCAACGACTTCGGGTTACTGGAACGAACCTTTATCGAATACGGCCAGACCGGCAAAGGGCAAGCGCGTAAATACCTGCATACCTACGATGAAGCGGTGCCGTGGAACCAGGTGCCGGGCACTTTTACGCCCTGGCAGCCGCTCCCGGAGCCCACTGACGTCCTGTTTTACGAAGGCCTGCACGGCGGTGTAGTCACCCCTCAACATAACGTCGCCGACTGCGTCGATTTACTGGTAGGCGTGGTGCCCATCGTTAACCTGGAATGGATTCAGAAACTGGTGCGCGATACCAGCGAACGCGGCCATTCACGGGAAGCGGTGATGGATTCCGTAGTGCGCTCCATGGACGATTACATCAACTTCATTACGCCGCAGTTCTCACGTACCCATATCAACTTCCAGCGCGTTCCGACGGTAGACACCTCTAACCCGTTTGCCGCGCGAGCCATTCCGTCGCTGGACGAAAGCTTCGTGGTGATTCACTTCCGTGGGCTGGATGACATCGACTTCCCTTATCTGCTGGCGATGTTACAGGGGTCGTTTATCTCCCACATCAATACATTGGTGGTACCGGGCGGGAAAATGGGGCTGGCGATGGAGCTGATCATGGCCCCGCTGGTGCAGCGGCTGGCAGAAGGCAGGAAAATTGCCTGATGGAGTAAGGGCGGTCTGTATACCGCCCTTTTCTACTTAGGCTTCAATAATTTCGTAGCTGTGGCTAATCTCTGCGGCTTTCTCCAGCATCAACGTCACCGAGCAATATTTCTCTGCCGTCAGCTCAACGGCGCGGGCAACCGCACTTTCTTTCAGCTCTTTCCCGGTCACAACAAAATGCAAATGAATGCGGGTAAACAGACGAGGTGCTTCTTCACGACGTTCGGAAGTCAGTTTCACCTCACAATCCGTCACATCGTGGCGGCCTTTTTGCAGAATCGACACCACGTCAATTGAGCTACAACCGCCCGCGGCCATCAGCAGCATTTCCATCGGGCTTGGCGCTTTATCCCCGGAGTTCCCGTCCATCAGAACTTGGTGGCCAGAAGCGGATTCGCCGAGGAAGGTCATGCCTTCCACCCATTTAACACGTGCCTGCATTTTACCTACTCCCGTAATAAAAATTTCTTTCAGATTACGCGTCTACGTGAAAACTGGCAACGTAAGGCGATCCAGGTCATGCTGAAACGAGACAATACAAGACACTAACCAAAAGCTATGCTAAAACAATCCGGATGCTGCTGCGATACAGAGACGTTTATGCCGTAAGCAGAGGAAACGACTAATTACAGGCCGCAGGGTTAACCTGCCCGCCAGCTCCCAGGGCTTGGGAAAATTTCACGATTGCAACGCCAGACAAGAGGTTCCGCGTCTTGTCTTTGGTAGCCAGTTTATAACAGAGGATAACCGCGCATGGTGCTTGGCAAACCGCAAACAGACCCGACTCTCGAATGGTTCTTGTCTCATTGCCACATTCATAAGTATCCGTCGAAGAGCACGCTGATTCACCAGGGTGAAAAGGCGGAGACGCTGTACTACATCGTCAAAGGCTCCGTAGCTGTTCTGATTAAAGATGAAGAAGGCAAGGAGATGATCCTTTCTTATCTGAATCAGGGTGATTTCATTGGTGAATTAGGTTTGTTCGAAGAAGGCCAGGAGCGTAGCGCCTGGGTTCGCGCCAAGTCAGCCTGTGAAGTAGCTGAAATTTCCTATAAAAAATTCCGTCAGCTGATTCAGGTCAACCCGGACATCCTGATGCGCCTTTCTTCCCAGATGGCGCGCCGCCTGCAGGTAACTTCTGAGAAAGTAGGCAACCTCGCCTTCCTCGACGTGACCGGCCGCATTGCTCAGACGCTGCTGAACCTGGCTAAACAGCCGGATGCCATGACCCATCCGGACGGGATGCAAATCAAAATCACCCGCCAGGAAATCGGTCAGATCGTGGGCTGCTCCCGCGAAACCGTTGGCCGTATTCTGAAAATGCTGGAAGATCAGAACCTCATTTCCGCCCACGGTAAAACGATTGTCGTTTACGGCACCCGTTAATTAGCCCTTATAAAGGCGTGTCGCTTCGGTAACACGCCTTTTTTGTCTCTACAATTCAGGCTATGTGGAAGAGATTAATTTACCACCCGGAAGTTAACTACGCGCTGCGGCAAACGCTGGTGCTGTGTCTTCCCGTGGCTGTCGGCCTGCTGCTTGGCAGCCTGCAAAACGGTCTGCTCTTCTCGTTAGTTCCCGCCTGCTGCAACATTGCCGGGCTGGACACGCCGCACAAGCGCTTCTTCAAACGATTGATCATCGGCGGCAGTCTGTTCGCTCTCAGCAGCCTTATCCTGCAGCTTCTGCTGCTTTACACCCACATCCCGCTCCCGGCGATATTGATCGTCATGGCTCTGCTGCTCGGCGTGACGGCAGAAATCAGCTCACTTCACGCCCGCCTGCTGCCCGCATCGCTGATCGCCGCTATTTTTACGCTCAGCATGGCCGGGAATATGCCGATCTGGAAGCCCATGGTGCTCTATATCTTCGGCACCATCTGGTACGGCGCCTTCAACTGGTTCTGGTTCCGGCTATGGCGTGAACAACCGCTCAGGGAGTCGCTCAGCCTGCTGTACCGCCAGTTGGCAGATTACTGCGAAGCAAAGTACAGCCTGCTGACCCAGCATACCGACCCGGAAAAAGCGCTGCCGCCACTGCTGGCCCGCCAGCAAAAAGCCGTCGACCTGATCACTACCTGCTACCAGCAACTGCATATGCTATCGGCCAATCAGCAAAACGGCTACAAGCGTCTGTTACGCGATTTCCAGGTTGCGCTGGATCTGCAGGAACACATTTCGGTTAGCCTGCATCAGCCTGAAGAGGTGCAAAAACTGGTCGAGCAAAGCCATGCGGAAGCCGTGATCCGCTGGAATGCTCAAACCATCGCCGCGCGCCTGCGCGTGCTGTCAGACGATATTCTTTACCACCGCTATCCAACGCGCTTTACCATGGATAAGCAGATCGACGCCCTGGAAAAAATCGCCCGCCAGAATCCGGACAATCCAGTGGGGCAGTTCTGCCATTACCACTTCAGCCGCATTGCCCGGGTACTGAAAACCCAGCGGCCGCTGTACGTGAGGGATTTAATGGAGGACAGGGAACGCCGTTTACCGTTTTTCCCGGCCCTGAAAAGCTATCTCTCGTTTAAATCCTCCGCTTTGCGCAGCTCCGCGCGCTTAGGTGTGATGCTGACCATTGCCAGCCTGCTGGGCTCCTTCTTACACCTGCCAAAGCCATATTGGATCCTAATGACGGTGATGTTCGTGACGCAAAACGGCTACGGTGCAACGCGGGTGCGCATTGTTCACAGGGCGGCAGGTACCATGGCGGGGCTGTGTATCGCGGGTATCACCCTGCACTTCCACGTCCCGGACAGCTACACCCTGCTGGCGATGTTAATGATTACGCTGGTGAGTTACCTGTTTATCCGCAAAAGCTACGGCTGGGCCACCATTGGCTTCACCGTCACGGCGGTATATACCCTGCAGCTCATCACCCTCAGCGCTGAGAGTTACATTATTCCCAGGCTGATAGACACTCTGCTTGGCTGCCTGATCGCCTTTGGCGGCATGATCTGGCTGTGGCCACAGTGGCAAACCGGCCTGCTGCGTCAGAACGCCCACGACGCGCTGGAGGCGGACCAGGACGCTATTCGGCTGATACTAAGCAACGATCCAGAGCCCACGCCGCTGGCCTGGCAGCGTATGCGGGTCAACCAGGCGCACAATGCGCTGTTCAACTCGCTCAATCAGGCGATGCAGGAGCCAGGCTTTAACTCCCACTACCTGGCAGACATGAAACTTTGGGTGACGCACAGCCAGTTCATCGTCGAGCATATCAACGCCATGACCACGCTGGCGCGCGAACACAACATGCTGACGCCGGACCTGGCGCAGAAATATCTACAGTCTTGTGAGATTGGGTTACAGCGGTGCCAGCAAAGGCTGGAGTATGACGGGCCTGGCGGGTCGAACGACACGAATATCCTGGAATCGGACACGCTGCCCACGGGGCCGTTAAGCACCATGGAGCAGCATTTACAGCGGATTATTGGCCACCTGAACACCATGCATACCATCTCCTCGGTCGCCTGGCGCCAGCGGCCTCATCATGGGATCTGGCTCAACCGCCGTCTGCGACGCTCGGGTTAGCCTTAGCTGGCTACCACGCTGGCAACCGCTTTGGCGAAGCGCTGCATCCCTTCCAGGATATCCGCGTCCTCGACAATAAGCGAAGGCGCGAAGCGCATAACGTCCGGTCCGGCGTTCAATACCATCACACCTTCTGCCGCGCCAGCGTAGAGAAACTCACGGGCGCGCCCTTTGTACTTCTCGTTAAGCTCTGCGCCAATCAACAGCCCCATGCCGCGAATGTCGCTGAACAGATCGAACTGTGCGTTTATCTTTTGCAGTTGTTCAACGAAAAGCTGACGTTTGTCCGCCACACCTTTGAGGACTTCCGGCGTGTTGATGATATCGAAAGCCGCCCCGGCCACCGCACAGGCCAATGGGTTGCCGCCGTAGGTAGAACCGTGGCTGCCGACGTGGAACGCGGAGGCAATTTCATGGGTGGTCAGCATAGCGCTTACCGGGAAACCACCGCCAAGCGCTTTGGCGCTGGTCAGAATATCTGGCGTGACGCCGTAGTTGATGTAAGCGAAAAGCTCGCCCGTGCGGCCCATGCCGGACTGCACTTCATCAAAGACCAGCAGCGCCTGGTGCTCATCACACAAATCGCGCAGCCCCTGCAGGAATTCCGGCGTCGCGGCGGTCACGCCACCCTCGCCCTGAATCGGCTCCACCACCACCGCGCAGGTATGATCGTCCATCACCGCTTTCACCGCCGCGAGGTCGTTATACGGCACATGAATAATATCGGCAGGTTTCGGGCCGAAGCCGTCGGAATATTTAGCCTGTCCCCCCACGGAAACGGTGAACAGCGAACGCCCGTGAAACGCATTGTAAAAGGCGATGATTTTGCTTTTGTACGGGCTATGGCGGGTCGAAGCATAATAGCGAGCCAGCTTGAAAGCCGTCTCGTTCGCTTCCGTACCGGAGTTCATGAAGACGACGCGCTCGGCAAAGGTGGCATCAATCAGCTTACGGGCAAGTTTCAGGGCGGGCTCATTAGTAAAAACGTTGCTGGTGTGCCACAGGGTTTCACCCTGGGTTTTCAGCGCCTCCACCAGCGCAGGGTGGCAATGCCCCAGTGCGGTCACGGCGATGCCTCCGGCAAAATCCACGTACTCCTTCCCGGCGGTGTCCCACACGCGGCTGCCTTTCCCTTTCACTGGAATAAATTCTGCTGGTGCATAAATCGGCAGAATCACTTCATCGAAGGTTGCCCGCGTAACCGCTGATTGTTCAGTTGTCATTTATTCCCCACCCGTTGTTATGCGTTAGACACAAATGAAAATATAATCACGAAATATGCATAAAAAACCAAAAACAGGCAAGTAACAATTCATCTCTGGAGGAAATTCGCCAGCAGCGCATGCCCCTGCTCGCTGAAAATACTTTCCGGGTGGAACTGCACGCCCTCAAGATCCAGCGAGCGGTGACGGATGCCCATGATTTCCTGTTTGTCCGTCCTGGCCGTGACCTCAAAACAGTCAGGTAGAGTATCGGGATCAATGAGCAGCGAATGATAGCGCGTCACGGTCAGCGGATTATTCAGCCCACGGAATACGCCGCTGCCGTTATGGCTGATGGCAGAGGTTTTGCCATGCATCACCTGTTCGGCCCGCACGATAGTCGCCCCAAACACCTGCGCAATAGCCTGATGTCCGAGACAAACGCCAAGAATCGGTAGCTGCCCGGCAAAGTGATTAATGGCGGCAAGTGAAATACCCGCCTCGGTCGGGGTACAAGGGCCTGGAGAGATCACCAACTTGTCAGGGGTCAGGCGCTCAATATCGTCCAGCCCAATTTCATCGTTACGCTTAACCAACACTTCCTCACCCAGTTCGCAAAAATACTGGTAGAGGTTCCAGGTGAAGGAATCATAGTTGTCGATAAGCAGTAACATGGCAGCTCCAGGGCAAAAAAGAACGCGCTATTCTAGTCGCTTTCCAACGCCAGGCTCACCACTTATTGAAATTCTCTGCTTCAGGGAGGGCGTAGCGCGGGCGATCGAGGCCCGCGCAGAAATACTTAAGGCAGGACCTTCGCGGAAAGAATCACGATAGGTTTAGTCGGCACATTCTGGTACGGGCCGACGTCATGGCTTGGCGCCTGGGAAATTTTATCGGCAACGTCCAGACCTTTGACCACTTTACCAAATACGGCGTAGCCAAAGTCACGCTGGCCGTGGTCCAGGAAGGCATTATCGGCCACATTGATAAAGAACTGGCTGGTGGCGCTGTCTTTGTCTGCGGTACGCGCCATAGAAATGGTGCCGCGGGTATTGCGCAGGCCATTGTCCGCTTCGTTTTTGATAGGCGGGTTAGGCTGCTTCTGATTCATATCTTCGGTGAAACCGCCGCCCTGAATCATAAAGCCCGGGATTACGCGGTGGAAGGTCGTGTTGTTATAAAAACCGCTGTTGACGTAATCCACGAAGTTTTTGACCGAAACCGGCGCTTTTTGGCTATTTAACTCAAGCTCAATATTGCCAGCCGAGGTGGTCAACAGGACGTGCGGATCGCCTTTTGCAGCCAGCGCCGCAGGTGAAAGCGCAGAGAGGGCGAATACAGCTGCAACAGCCGCCAGTGTCGATTTGAGCATGAACAATTCCTTACGAAGGCAGTGAGTGAAGCAAGTGGCTTGATTGTAAAGAGGCACCGCAGCCGACGCCAGCCATTTACGGTTTTTTACTTACACGCAAATCAACGAGTTGCCGCGCCAACACGCTGAAATAGATTGAAATATGTGACACACCTCATGATTCAGTCAGTTTATTTCAGCAATAAATTCATAATTCATTTAAATAGATCACGCAAATGACTAAAATCTGCCCGTCCGCCGCGCTGTCAATGCGCTTTACATTTCCTTGCACAGGCTCGTTATGACTAACAGCAACCGAACCAAGCTCTTATGGATTAGCTTCTTCTCCTACGCCCTGACTGGCGCGTTGGTGATCGTCACCGGGATGGTGATGGGAAACATCGCAGAGTACTTTAATCTGCCGGTGTCCAGCATGAGTAATACCTTTACGTTCCTTAATGCCGGTATTTTAATCTCTATCTTCCTGAACGCCTGGCTGATGGAAATCGTGCCGCTGAAAACCCAGCTGCGCTTTGGTTTCCTGCTGATGGTGCTGGCCGTCGCTGGCCTGATCTTCGGTCATAACCTGGCTATCTTCTCCGCATCCATGTTCGTACTGGGCCTTGTGAGCGGGATAACCATGTCGATTGGTACCTTCCTGATCACCCATATGTATGAAGGGCGTCAGCGCGGTTCCCGCCTGCTGTTTACCGACTCCTTCTTCAGCATGGCCGGGATGATTTTCCCGATGGTCGCCGCTATTCTGCTGGCTCGCAGCATCAACTGGTACTGGGTCTACGTATGTATCGGCCTGGTCTATGTCGCTATCTTCCTGCTGACCCTGGGCTGTGAATTCCCGGCGCTGGGCAAACATGCGAAGAAAGACGACCAGCCTGTCACCAAAGAAAAATGGGGCATCGGCGTGCTGTTCCTGTCCATCGCGGCGCTGTGCTACATCCTCGGCCAGCTGGGCTTTATTTCCTGGGTTCCGGAATATGCCAAAGGCCTGGGCATGAACATCAACGATGCCGGTAAGCTGGTGAGTGACTTCTGGATGTCTTACATGTTCGGCATGTGGGCGTTCAGCTTCATCCTGCGTTTCTTCGACCTGCAGCGCATTCTGACCGTGCTCGCCGGGGCAGCCACCGTGCTGATGTACCTGTTCAACCACGGTGACCCGACTCACCTGGCGTGGTTTATTCTGTCGCTTGGTTTCTTCTCCAGCGCCATTTACACCACGATCATCACCCTGGGTTCACAGCAGACCAAAGTCTCTTCCCCGAAACTGGTTAACTTTGTCCTGACCTGCGGCACCGTGGGTACCATGCTGACCTTCATCGTCACTGGTCCAATCGTGGCGCACAGTGGCCCTCTGGCTGCTCTGCACACCGCCAATGGCCTGTACGCTGTCGTCTTCGTCATGTGCCTGCTGCTTGGGTTCGTCACCAGGCACCGCCGCCATGGCGCAGAGGCTGCGGCACACTGATAGTCCTGCGACTCACCCTCTCCTTTAACGGGGAGAGGGTTCTTTCACTCTCCCTCCCGCTATTATTACGTTTTTCGCAATAATGAATTGCCGATAAGGCTTATTCCTGCCCATTATTGCCTGTGGCAACCTGTTTGCATCGTTCGGGGATCTTCCCGCTCAGCCAATCAGGACTCTAAGCATGAAACTCTATAGCTTCCCTCTCTCAGGCCATGCCCACCGCGCACGCTTATTCATTTCCCTGCTCGGTCTCCCCCATGAAGTTGTTGAACTGGATCTGAAAGCGGGCGCCAACAAACAGCCGGAATACCTGGCGCTTAACCCGTTTGGACAGGTGCCACTGCTGGATGACGAAGGCACGCTGATCCCTGACTCCAATGCCATTCTTGTCTACCTGGCGAAAAAAAGCGGCCAAAGTGCATGGTTACCGGAAGACCCGCAGGGTGCGGCAGCCGTTCAACGCTGGCTTTCCGTCGCGGCGGGAGACCTCGCTTTTGGTCCGGCAGCTGCGCGCCTGGTGACGGTTTTCGGCGCAAAATTTAATCCCGATGAGGTGATTGCCCGGGCACACGTGGTCCTGGGGCGACTTGAGCAACATCTTGCCGGCCGTGAATGGCTGGTCGGCGACCACCCGACCATCGCCGACGTTGCCATTTACAGCTACACCTCCAGCGCACCTGAAGGGAATGTTGCTCTTTCTGCTTACCCGGCCGTTAACGCCTTCCTGCGCCGTATCGAAGCACTGCCGGGATTTGTGCCTTTCGTGAAAACGGCCGCCGGTCTGAACGCCGTCGCCTGATCTCGAGCTTCCGGGGAGAGCAAATAAATGAGCGATAAGCTGGCGAAGAAGTCCGTCTGGCATGAAGGTGAAATATTCCTTCAGGACAAGGTCGGCGTAACCGAACGCATGGCGGAGGTAGGCCAGCGAGTGATACGCGATCACATGCCCGAGCAGCATCGTGACTTCTACGCTCAGCTGCCTTTTATCGTCATCGGCAGCGTCTCCCCAACGGGTGAAGCGTGGGCAACATTTCTGGAAGGCGATCCCGGTTTTCTCACATCTCCGACGTCGACCCGTCTGACAATTGCGGCGTCGTTGACAACGGAAGATCCGGCCGCCGAAGGAATGCGGGATCGTGCCTCCATTGGCCTGCTGGGAATCGAGCTTCATACCCGGCGGCGTAACCGGATGAACGGCACGCTCCTGCAAACGGACAACGGTTTTCAGGTCGAGGTCGACCAAAGCTTTGGCAACTGCCCGCGCTATATTCAGCTCCGCGAGTTCACTTTTAGCCGCGCCCCCGGTAGTCATGCAGGTGGTACGGTAGAGACCCTTCCGGGGCTGGACGCTGAAGCAAGGGCAATGATTCAGGCAGCTGATGCCTTTTTTGTCGCCTCCTGGGCCGAAAGAGAAGGTAAGCGACAGGCTGACGTTTCCCACCGCGGCGGCAAACCGGGCTTCATCCGGGTCGGCGACGACGGCACGCTGACCATTCCCGATTTCAACGGCAATCTCTTTTTTGCCACGCTCGGTAACATCCTGCTTAACGGCCAGGCTGGCCTGCTGTTCGTGGACTTTAACACCGGCGACATGCTGCAAATGACCGGCGAAGCAAAAGTCATTCTGGACTCACCGGAAATCGCCGCCTTCCAGGGCGCAGAACGGCTATGGACGTTTAAAGCCCGTCGGGTTGTACGCCGCCGCAACGCGCTGGCGCTGCGCTGGAAGTTTGAAGCCGAGGGGCTTTCTCCTCATTCGCTGATGACCGGAGACTGGCAGGCAGCCAGCAACCGCCTGAAAGCGACGGAACTCGCCACCCGCTGGCGGTCTTTTCGCGTGGCGAAGATTGAGGATGAGAGCCGCTCGATTCGCTCTTTCTATCTTCAACCTGACGACGATGCTGGCCTGCTGCCTCATCTCGCCGGGCAGCATTTACCCATTCGCGTGAAGCCTGATGCCGCAGGGGCGCCGGTTATCCGCACTTACACACTTTCCTCGGCTCCCTCAGATGCTTTTTACCGCATCAGCGTTAAGCGGGACGGAAGTGTCTCCCGGCACTTGCACGACAGCGTTTCCATTGGCGATAGCATTGACGTCCGTGCTCCGGCAGGTGATTTCACCCTGAATGCCCACGAGCCACGTCCGGCCGTCCTGTTGGCGGGCGGCGTCGGCATTACCCCGATGCTCGCCATGCTGCGGCACATTGTCTATGAAGGGTTACGCAAACAACGTATTCGACAAACCTTTTTGTTCCAGGCATCAAGACAGCTGGAAGATTTACCTTTTACTCACGAGATTGGCGAACTGGTCGCGGCGGCTAAAGGCGCCGTGCAGGCGATTCGCGTCCTCAGCCAGCCGGGCGATGCCCGGCCAGATAAAGACTATGACGTGCATGGTCATATTGATATGTCGCTGCTCACGAGCCGTCTGCCGTTTAACGACTACGATTTCTATGTTTGCGGCCCGGCGGCGTTCACCCAATCTCTCTATGACGGACTGCGGAAATACAACATCGGCGATGACAGAATCCATGCCGAAGCCTTTGGTCCCTCAGCGTTGGTTCGCACCACAGCCAGCCAAATGCCAAAATCTGACGCCCTGCCTCCGGCCACCAGCCCCGTGCCAGTTGCTTTTATGCAATCGCTAAAAGAGGCTCGCTGGATGCCGGATTCAGGTTCGCTTTTAGACCTGGCCGAAGCCCGCGGATTAAGTCCGGAATTCAGCTGCCGGGAAGGCCACTGCGGAACCTGCCGGACTAAACTCCTCAAAGGCTCAGTCACCTACCCGAAAATACCGTCCGCAAGCACGGCAGATGATGAGGTCCTGATTTGCTGCGCAGTTCCGGCGCAGCTGCCTGCGGGAGAAGAAAACCGCATTCAGCTTGAGCTGTAATACCGGGATTGCGCCATACCCGGCGAATACCCGATACTGAAATTCCTTTCAGGCAGGTGATGAGGTTGCGCATGGATCGTTGGCAGGCGATGAAAATTTTCGTCAAAGTCGCAGAAACCGAGAGTTTTGCCGCTGCGGCACGCCAGCTCCATATCAGTGCGCCAGTGGTCACGCGTGCGGTTGCTGCCCTGGAAGAGGTCATCGGAACCCGGCTGTTTATCCGCACCACACGCACAGTGAAGCTGACCGAGCCTGGCCTGCGATATCTCAACGACTGCCGCACGATTCTCACCAGCATAGAGGAAGCCGAAGCGGCAGCGGCAGGCTCCTATGCCACGCCGTCTGGGATCCTGACGGTTACCGCCTCTGTGCTGTTCGGCCAGAAATTCGTCTTGCCGGCGATCACTGATTATCTTGATGCGTGGCCAACCATGCGCGCCCGGTCACTGTTCGTTGATCGCCAGGTAAACATCATCGAAGAAGGAATCGATGTCGCCGTTCGCATTGGGCATTTGCCCGATTCAGGGCTGACGGCAACCAAAGTCGGCACCGTGCGCCGGGTCGTTTGCGCTTCCCCAGGTTACCTGGAAAAACATGGCACACCGTTGACACCTGCGGACCTCAAAAACCACCGTATTGTTTCTTCGGCCAGTGCCTGGGCCTCACCGGAGTGGCGCTTTGCGGGTGAACAACGCGTCATGATCAACGCCGCGCTCCAGTGCAACAACAACGAGTCATCGATTGCCACCGCAAAAGCAGGCTGGGGGCTGACGCGAGTCCTGGATTATCAGATAGCGCCAGCCCTGCACGAGGGGGAACTGCAAATCGTACTGAGCGAATACGAGCTTGAGCCACTCCCCATACATGTGGTGCATACCGAAGGCCGCCACGCTTCCGCCAAAGTACGCACTTTTGTTGACTTTATTGTTGCCCGGCTCCGCGCGAACCCTTTGCTGAACTGAATATCCTCTAACGCCTGCTACTGGCGGAAAACCAGACAATTCCATAACTTACAAAAGCACATCAAAATCAATGATATACCTCTTAATGGGTATATAAAGGCGCATTTGATTTGCATCAATAATCACCACAGCTGAATCGTTAAGGTAGGCGGTAATAGAAAAGAAATTGAGGCAATTATGAGCAAAGTCAGAATCGCAGTTATCGGTAATGGCATGGTTGGCCATCGCTTTATCGAAGACTTACTTGATAAGGCCCCGCCGGACCAGTTCGACATCACCGTATTTTGTGAAGAGCCGCGTAAAGCCTACGATCGCGTACACCTTTCTTCTTATTTCTCCCATCATACCGCTGAAGAACTCTCCCTTGTCCGCGACGGCTACTACGAAAAACATGGCGTAAAAGTGCTGGTTGGCGAACGTGCCATCACCATCAATCGCCAGGAAAAAGTGATCCATTCCAATACCGGCCGCACCGTTTATTACGACAAACTGGTGATGGCGACAGGTTCTTACCCGTGGATCCCGCCGATTAAAGGCTCTGAAACCCAGGACTGCTTCGTTTACCGCACCATCGAAGACCTTAATGCCATTGAGTCCTGCGCCCGCCGCAGCAAACGCGGGGCCGTCGTCGGCGGTGGCCTTCTGGGGCTGGAAGCGGCCGGGGCGCTGAAAAACCTTGGCGTGGAAACCCACGTTATCGAATTCGCGCCAATGTTGATGGCCGAGCAGCTTGACCGCATGGGCGGCGAACAACTGCGCAGCAAAATCGAGCGCATGGGCGTGCGTGTGCATACCGGCAAAAACACCCAGGAAATCGTCCAGCAGGGCACTGAAGCCCGTAAAACAATGCGTTTTGCTGACGGCAGCGAGCTGGAAGTGGATTTCATCGTCTTCTCCACCGGTATTCGTCCGCAGGACAAGCTGGCTACGCAATGTGGGCTCGAAACGGCCCAGCGCGGCGGGATCACCATCAACGATAAGTGCCAGACTTCCGATCCGGATATTTATGCCATCGGGGAGTGTGCCAGCTGGAATAACCGCGTTTTTGGGCTAGTTGCGCCGGGTTATAAAATGGCTCAGGTCACGGCCGACCACCTGCTCGGCACGGAAAACACCTTTGAAGGCGCCGACATGAGCGCCAAGCTGAAACTGCTCGGCGTTGATGTCGGCGGCATTGGCGATGCGCACGCCCGCACGCCTAACGCCCGCAGCTACGTTTACCTCGATGAAAGCAAAGAGGTTTACAAGCGCCTGGTGGTTAGCGAAGACAATAAAACCCTGCTTGGTGCCGTACTGGTGGGCGACACCAGCGACTACGGTAACCTGCTGCAGCTGGTGCTGAACGCAATTGAGCTGCCGGAAAACCCGGATGCGCTGATCCTGCCGGCACACTCCAGCAGCGGCAAACCGTCTATCGGCGTCGATAAGCTGCCGGAAAGCGCGCAGATCTGCTCCTGCTTTGACGTCACCAAAGGCGACCTGATCAAAGCCATCAACAAAGGCTGCCACACCGTGGCGGCGCTGAAGGCCGAAACCAAGGCAGGGACCGGCTGCGGTGGCTGTATTCCGCTGGTGACTCAGGTGCTGAACGCCGAGCTGGCCAAAGCCGGTATCGAAGTGAACAACAACCTGTGCGAACACTTCGCCTTCGCGCGCCAGGAGCTGTACCACCTGATCCGCGTGGAAGGAATCAAATCCTTCGACCAGCTGCTGCACAAATACGGCAAGGGTTACGGCTGCGAAGTCTGTAAACCCACCGTGGGTTCGCTGCTGGCTTCCTGCTGGAACGACTACGTCCTGCAGCCTGAGCTGACGCCGCTGCAGGACACCAACGATAACTTCCTCGGCAACATTCAGAAAGACGGCACCTACTCGGTGATCCCGCGCTCGGCAGGCGGCGAAATCACGCCTGAAGGACTGATGGAAGTGGGTCGTATCGCCCGCGAATACAACCTGTATACCAAAATCACCGGCTCTCAGCGCATCGGCCTGTTCGGCGCACAAAAGGACGATTTGCCAGAAATCTGGCGTCAGCTGATTGAAGCCGGGTTCGAAACCGGCCACGCCTATGCCAAAGCGTTGCGTATGGCGAAAACCTGCGTCGGCAGCACCTGGTGCCGCTACGGCGTAGGCGACAGCGTAGGCTTTGGCGTCGAGCTGGAAAACCGCTACAAAGGCATCCGCACCCCACACAAAATGAAGTTTGGTGTCTCCGGCTGTACCCGCGAATGTGCGGAAGCGCAGGGCAAAGACGTGGGTATTATCGCCACGGAGAAGGGCTGGAACCTGTATGTGTGTGGTAACGGCGGCATGAAACCGCGCCATGCTGACCTGCTGGCGGCAGACCTCGACCGCGACACCATCATCAAGTATCTCGACCGCTTCATGATGTTCTACATCCGCACCGCCGACAAACTTACCCGTACTTCCGTCTGGCTGGAAAACCTGGAAGGCGGCATTGATTACCTGCGTAGCGTGATTGTCGATGACAAGCTGGGCCTGAACGATCAGCTTGAAACGGAGCTTAACCGCCTGCGCGAGAAAGTAATCTGCGAGTGGACGGAAACCGTGAACACGCCGCAAGCGCAGGTTCGCTTCAAACACTTTATCAACAGCCCGCAGCGCGACCCGAATGTGCAAATTGTTAGCGAGCGCGATCAACACCGTCCGGCCACGCCGCATGAGCGTATTCCGGTCACCCTGGTAGAAGTGGAGGAACACGCATGAGCCAGTGGACAACCGTTTGTCAGCTAGACGATATCCTGCCAGCAACCGGCGTTTGTGCCCTGGTTGGTTCGGCACAGGTGGCTATTTTCCGCCCGCGTAAAGACGAGCAGGTTTACGCCATCAGTAATATCGACCCGTTCTTTGAAGCCAGCGTGCTTTCCCGCGGACTGATTGCAGAACATCAGGCCGAGCTGTGGGTTGCCAGCCCGCTGAAAAAGCAGCACTTCCGCCTGCGGGACGGCCTGTGCCTGGAAGATGAAAGCCGTTCAGTACCGCACTATGAAGCGCGCGTGCAGGACGGGCTGGTGCAGATAAAAGCATAATCCATTCGCCCTCATCCCGGCCCTCTCCCTCCAGGAGAGGGAGAAAGTCACAAAGGCTTCTCCGGCGATCCCCTCTCCCCCAGGGAGAGGGTTAGGGTGAGGGGAAATCAGTTTTTTTTAATTTTTATTTTTTAACTTCATTGGGATAGCAAAAATGTTCACCGACACCATCAATAAGTGTGCAGCGAATGCCGCGCGCATTAACCGTCTCTCGCAGACAAATCCTCTGGGCTTCTGGGTCAGTTCCGCCATGGCTGGGGCCTACGTTGGCCTTGGCATCATCCTGATTTTCACCCTCGGTAATTTACTCGATCCGGCCATTCGTCCGCTGGTGATGGGGGCGACCTTCGGGATCGCCCTGACGCTGGTGATTATCGCCGGTTCCGAGCTGTTCACCGGGCACACCATGTTCCTGACCTTCGGCGTGAAAGCCGGCACCATCTCTCACGGCCAAATGTGGGCGATTCTGCCGCAAACCTGGCTGGGCAACCTGGTCGGCTCGGTATTTGTCGCGCTGTTGTATAGCTGGGGCGGCGGTAGTCTGCTGCCGGTAGATACCAGTATCGTGCACGCCGTCGCGCTGGCAAAAACCACTGCACCAGCGATGGTGCTGTTCTTTAAAGGGGCGCTGTGTAACTGGCTGGTTTGCCTGGCAATCTGGATGGCAATTCGCACCGAAGGGGCGGCGAAGTTCATCGCAATCTGGTGGTGCCTGCTGGCATTTATTGCCTCCGGCTACGAGCACTCCATCGCCAACATGACGCTGTTTGCCCTGTCCTGGTTTGGTCATCATAGCGAGGCTTACACGCTGTCCGGCATCGGCCATAACCTGCTGTGGGTCACGCTGGGGAACACCCTTTCCGGCGTGGTATTCATGGGTCTGGGTTATTGGTATGCTACGCCGAAAGCCGAACGCCCGCAGCCTGCCGCCGCAGGCGCAGCGGAAACCGCCCGTAATTAATTGAGGATTGACCGTGGATCACCTGCCGATATTTTGTCAGTTACGTGGCCGCGCCTGCCTGCTGGTAGGCGGTGGCGATGTCGCTGAACGCAAAGCGCGTTTATTGCTGGAGGCAGGTGCGCGCATCACCGTTAACGCCCTCGAATTTAGCCCACAGTTTAAGGTGTGGGCTGAGCAAAATATGCTGACGCTGGCCGAAGGGGCGTTCTCTGAAACGCTGCTGGACGAAAGCTGGCTGGCAATTGCCGCCACCGACAACGATGAGGTGAATCAGCAGGTTAGCGACGCCGCTGAATCCCGCCGGATCTTCTGCAACGTGGTGGATGCGCCGAAACAGGCGAGCTTCATTATGCCGTCGATTATCGACCGCTCCCCGCTGATGATCGCCGTCTCTTCCGGCGGCACGTCCCCTGTTCTGGCCCGACTGCTGCGCGAAAAGCTGGAAGCCAGCCTGCCGCTGCATCTGGGTAAAATCGCCGCTTTTGCAGGTACTCTGCGTGGCCGTGTGAAACAAACTTTTGCCACCATGGGCGAGCGTCGCCGCTTCTGGGAGAAGTTTTTCACTAACGATCGCCTGGCGCAGTATCTGGCCAACGAAGACCAGCTTGCCGTTGAAAAAGAGACGGAATCGCTGTTCTCCACCCCGCTCGATCACCGAGGTGAAGTGGTGCTGGTTGGCGCTGGCCCCGGGGATGCTGGCTTGCTGACGCTGAAAGGCCTGCAGCAAATTCAGCAGGCCGATGTTGTAGTTTATGACCGCCTGGTGTCGGACGACATCATGAATCTGGTCCGCCGCGATGCAGACCGCGTGTTTGTCGGCAAGCGGGCGGGCTACCACTGCGTGCCGCAGGAAGAGATTAACCAAATCCTGCTGCGGGAGGCGCAAAAAGGTAAACGCGTAGTTCGCCTGAAAGGCGGCGATCCGTTTATCTTCGGGCGCGGCGGTGAAGAGCTGGAAACGCTGTGCAACGGCGGAATTCCGTTCTCTGTCGTGCCAGGGATCACCGCAGCTTCCGGCTGTTCCGCCTACTCAGGCATTCCACTTACTCACCGGGATTACGCGCAAAGCGTGCGCCTGGTCACCGGCCATTTGAAAACCGGGGGCGAACTCGACTGGGCTAACCTGGCGGCAGAGAAACAAACGCTGGTGTTTTACATGGGGCTTAATCAGGCCTCGGCTATTCAGCAGCAGCTGATCGCCCACGGGATGGAAGAGAGCATGCCGGTTGCGCTGGTAGAAAACGGCACGGCGGTGAATCAGCGCGTCGTGGACGGCACCCTAAACCAATTAGGCGAGCTGGCCACCCAGGTTGGCAGCCCGGCGCTGATTATTGTAGGCCGAGTGGTGGGCCTTCGTAACAGGCTAAACTGGTTCTCAAACCATTAAATACCAAGGGAGGCACCAGCCTCCCTTTTACTTTTCTGCCTCTGCACAGCTTTCCCGCAAAATTCTTAACACGGTTTCTGCGCCGCTGCGGTTCGGGTTGATGCGGATCATCCGCTTTTCCAGCTCCGGCTCAGACTGTCTAAAGGTCCCGGAAAGCCGATAAAAAAGCGGCGGGATTTCATACTTAGATTCTGCGCCTACCGGATAAGGTAATGCACCCAGCTTTTGTGCGGCCGCCAACACTTTTTCGGCAATCGGTCGATGAAACTCCACCAGCAGCACCTTCGACTGCGCATTGGC
The DNA here is from genome assembly GCF_011752855.1 of Enterobacter sp. Ap-867. Taxonomy (NCBI): domain Bacteria; kingdom Pseudomonadati; phylum Pseudomonadota; class Gammaproteobacteria; order Enterobacterales; family Enterobacteriaceae; genus Enterobacter; species Enterobacter sp. Ap-867. The sequence goes on from NZ_VWWS01000006.1 coordinate 32,296, forward strand.
GATAAATGCACTTTTAACCTGAGGCACAGCGCCCTGAGACAATAACGCAACCAGCGCATCGTTCACCTGCGCCTGAACGGCATGCATCACCGGGGCGAAGACTAACCCGCGCAGCACCTCCATAGCCTGGAAGCCCTGCACCTGACTACCGCCGGAGTACATGCTCTGACGCACAGCCTGAACGGCCGATTTATCACCGACCACAACGCCAACGCCCACCGGGCCGAATAGCTTAAAGCAGGAGAAGGTCGACAGCGTGGCTCCACACTCGCAGCCGATGTTGTCGACCTTCATCACCGCATAATTATCGTCGGCCAGCGACGGCAAAGCGTGGCGATTAAAACAGGCTACCACATCAGCCAATGAATAGGCGTCATCCAATGTCTGGCGGGAATGCTGAATCAAAGCTGCAGCCGGACGATGAGCCGCAATAGCGGCTTCCACATCATTTAACGTATTGAAATCTGACCGAATCAGCTCCAGCCCCATCTGTTCGGCGATAACCGCCGTGGTTGGGTACAGCGGAGCCTGATGAATCAGCAGCTTATCGCCAGCGTTTAGCAATGCCACCAGCCCGCTACGAATAGCCCCGGTGCCGGCTCCCTGCACCAGCGCGGCGGCTGGCGCAGAGAAGAAATCAGCCAGAACGGCCTCAACCCGCTGCGTGGTGCTGGGCTGATTGAGACCGGGCACCAGGCCGATATCCCCCAGGCTCAGAAAATCAGCCCCAGGAAAATGCCGGCAGATGATATCCACCAGGGCGAACTGCTTCTGCTGGGCCTGAGCCAGGCTCAGGCTTTGCAATGGCCAGCTTTCCACATAACCCCCTTAGGCCGGGATAAACAGGCCGCAGAAGAACAGAATATTCAACACAATGCCGGTTATCATCACCGCCACAACCGGCGCGGCCATTTTCTGCACCGGGCGACCCAGCGATTCGTTCAGGAAGTACAGCGCTGTCGCAAGGGTGAAGCCGGTATAACCCGCCATTTTGATGGCGGCAAAGATAGAGCCAATCAGCAGCGCCATCTCCATCAGCATGTTCATCGCGTTGCGGATGTTGTCCGAGGCGTTACGCACCGAAGGATAGCGGCCCAGCCATTTCCCGATAGAGCGCAGCAGCAGGACTTCAGCGGAAATCACCAGCGCCCCGACCACAAAAGCGAGTAGCGGGTTAGCAATCAGGTAGCCGACGGCGAATACAAAGGTGAACCCGGCCACGGCATAAACGCCGGTCGCCAGCGCCGTCGTGGCAATCATCGGCACAAAGCCCAGGCCACGCATAAACTCAGCCAGTGCGGCCTGATCAATCAGGCTTTGAGACTGGGTCGGATCCAGCCCAACCTTGTAGGCTTTTTCCAGCGTAAAGATAGAGACCTCGCTGCCCGCAAACAGCTTCATGCTGGCAACGGTGGCGATCAGCCCGCCAACGATGGCGATATACGGCAAATTCTTGATAATACGGGACGTCCGCTCTTCAAACACCGACTGCCCGTGAGCATCGTGTTCATGTTTATCCCGGGAGCGCAGATCCTGAAAAATCGCAATCGCCAGCAGCATAATCATACCCACGAAAATCTCGATCGACTCCGGGTTCAGCTGTGGGAAGAAACGCACCACCAGCACGCGAGTCAGCAGCACAACCACCGCCGCGAACAGGCTGTTCTTCCAGCCAAACTGGTAGAAAATCGCGACCAACGGGAATAGCGCAAAGGCAGATACTACCGGAGAACTCAGCTCACCCAACGAGCCGAGAACATCTACCGGCAGCGCGGTCAGCAGGTGGTTGACCGGCACCAGGCAGGTCAGGATCAGGATCCCCCAAACGGCACCCAGCCCAAACGCCAGCACGCTGTTGGCCGCCAGCACGCCGAGGATGTCGGTCGGCAGGAACAGCAGCCAGCTGTTAAGCAGCCCGGTTTTCAGGGTGAAGGAGATCCCGACGGAAGCCACAAAGCCGATGCTCAGGCCGAAAGCGATACTCCCCGCCTCGCGGCGGTTCATATTGCCTTCAATAAGCTGCGGCAGAATCGGTCGAATCCCGTCATGGAACACCGCCGCGGAGCGGTGCGCCAGTAAAGCCGTCATCCCGGTCAGCAAGGCAACAACAACAAGGTGAAGGTAGAATTCCATACGGATGCCTTTATTTTAAGTGGTTAACGAGCAACGGGATGGCGTGCTCGATATGCTCAACGGAGAGACCAAACGCCACTTTGCCTTCTGAAACCAGGCGGGCAATTTGCTCTTCTTTCGCTTTAATGCCGGGCTTAGCGATGGTGCAGCTGCGGTTGTAGCCAATCACCGCGATGGCGATAGACAATGCCGCACCTGCCCCGGTATTACAGGCCCCAATGTAGTAATCAAGCTGGCCGGATTTCACCTTCAGCGCGGCGTCCATGTCGTTATAGATAAACACTTCGAAGCTGCCCGGCGCGGCGGTTTCGATGGTTTGTTTGATGAGTTCGCGCTGTAGGCCAGCGACACCGATCTTTTTCATGGGAAATCCTTACTTATAAAAGACAGAGGGGTTGTCACGTAACATCAAATCGACGTCTGGCTGGCTGAAACCGGCCTCCAGCAGCATCGGCACAAACGTGGTAAGCAAATAGTCAAAACCTGGCCCGCCGTTCGCTTTCAAATGGGAGCGACGAGTAATGTCCATCGACAGCATGACGTGGTCGAGCAGTCCGCGATCTTTAAGCGCGCTCAGCATCGCAATGCGTTTTTCGTCCGGGTAATAGCTGTTTTTGCCGATGGTATCGAACTGGACGTAGGCGCCCTGATCGATCATCCGCAGGATGTTGTCCAGATTGTCTTTCAGGTCGCAGTGCCCGACGGTGACGCGGGAAAGATCCACGCACCATGACTTCAGAAGCGCCAGTTGCTCAAGGCCCATGGTGCTGAATGACGTATGGGTTGAAATCGGCCTGCCGGTTTCATGATGCGCGATGGCTGCCGCCTGGAAAACTCGCTTCTCCACCGTGGTGATAACGTCCACGCTGGAGCCTATTTCCGCGATGATTCCCGCTTTTAACGCCGTGCCGTCGATGCCAATTTCTATTTCATCGATCATCTCCTGCGCCAGCACTTTAACCGGCGTGGTGGCCACGTGCGGCGGGAAGAAATCGTGCTGGTAGTAGCCGGTGCAGGCCATCACGTTCATTCCGGTATCACGGATAATATCCAGCAGGAACTGGGGGTTGCGCCCCATGTAGCGGTTGGTCATTTCAATGATATTGCGCACACCCTGCGCGTAGAGTGACTTCATTTCACCGCAAATCAGCTCGTACTGATCCAGTCGGCAATCGATGTTGTCCTTGAAGCTGGAAAGATCGATATGAAGATGCTCGTGGGCATAGGTATAGCCCGATGGATCGATATGCTTATACCCCGTCATGATTCACTCCACCTGTTGAAGAGACATTCAGCAGCGGCAGGAACGACGTTCCGTTCTGCGGCGCGGCTGCCCTAAAAAAGTCACAAACCGTGGCGCCGACATCAGAAAGCGTAGCGCGTGCGCCCAGATAAGTGCCTGTTATACCGGGCTGCCAAACCAGCAACGGCACGTTTTCACGAGTGTGCTTGCTGTGGCCAATCGTCGGGTCGTTTCCGTGATCCGCCATGACGACCAGGCAATCCCCGATCTGCATATCGGCCATCAGCAGAGCCAGGTTTTTGTCTACCAGCTCAAGCCGCTCGGCGTAGCGCGCAACGTCTTCAGCGTGGCCCGCCAGATCGGTTTCCTGAATGTTGGTACAAATAAAGGCGCTGCCAGGTTTATTCAGCTCATCCCGGGTGATATCAAGAATGCGCTGCGAGTCGACCAGATTCTGGTAGCTGATGCCGTGCGGGTTAATCGCAATATCAGCCACTTTACCCACCAGCACGGTTTTAACACCGACCTGATGCAGCTGCTGTGGAGCCTGAACGCTGGCATCCACGCCGTAGCCCATATGCACCACCTGGAACCCACTTTTGTATACCCCGGAACGCGGGGCGTTAATGCCGACATAAAGCCCCTGTTTCTCTTCCGCGGCGTTAATCAGCTGCTCGCTGCTCTCAAGCAAGCCACCAAAGGCAATGACCCGACCCACTTTGACGCAGCGGCGCACGACTTCACCAATGGCGCGTACCTGCTCAAACGGTATGGTGCTGAGATTGCCGCTGATGTTAAACACCTGTCCAAGATCGGCCTCAAGGTTATCTCCCACGGCGACAGCCTGGTTTACCCACAGAAACTGCAGCTCGCCACCTCTGCGTTCAACCTGCCAGCCAGCGTCAGCCAGTTCACGTTCTACGTCGTCGATCACTGCAGAAAACGGCATACGGAGTGGCGTTTGTGGCCTTGTGCCCAAAATTTCCTGGTGACCCATAAAAGTGTCCCCACCTTCATGCTGCAATTCGGCTGTGCCATACGCGGCATCGGCGTTCGGCAGCATCACATTGGCCGTAAAACCCAGCGCGTTAATCAGGCCCAGCTTCTCAAGCGTGGGTAAACGCAGGTCGGGAAAGTGCTGCAGGATATGTCCGCAGGTATTCGCGCCGATGTCCTGCGGCCTGACGTCCGGTACATCGTCCATTGCGCCCACGCCGAAGCTGTCTATGACCAGCACCAGAAACTTACTCATGTTGACCTCCCGGAATCGGATGCCCAAGGCTGTCGTACAGCGCTTCGAGCACCGGGTTCCTGCTCTGGATGCCGGACACCAGCGCCACATCGCTGCGGGTGACAAAAATCTGCGTGCGGAAGCACATCACCACCGGGCTGCCAACGGGATAGTGGCCCTCCAGCGCCAGGTGATAATCAATGCTGGTGTTGTCTGGCGGCAGCAATCGCGCCTGCTCGGCCTGCACATCGCGGCTGAACACCAGCGCATTCTGCGCATGCCCGCGACGATAATATCCCCCGCCGAAGCAATAGCTTTTGCCCTGAAACTGATGGGAAACTTCTGTCAGATAGAGCATGGCAATCGCCTCGGGCTGATCGCCATGCTGGTTCGCCGGAATGGTGCCGGTCAGCGCGTGGCCCGGTTCGGCATGAGTTACCCCGTGCTCGGCCAGAATGGAGAAAGTGCTGCAGCTTGAGGCCGACGGCGCGTTGATTTGCTCGATCTCAATCCCCTGTTCGTGCAGCAAGTCTCGCGCCTTCAGCAGCGTGATCAAGTTGCGGGTTGGCTGCGTCTGTTGCTGCTCTTCGTTCCAGAGCAGACAGGGAAAATGCGTCAGCCCGGCAAGCCGAATGCCAGGCATTGCGCGAATGGCACGTACCACGTCGTCCAGCTCACCGAGCGGAAAACCAGCTTCCTGGCCCGGGTAAAGTCGATCGTACTCGGCGAATACCTTCAGCATTACAGCCTGAACACGCCCGCTCGCCAGCGCGGCATCGGACACTTCGCGGGCTTTTTCCAGCGAGAAAAGCGTGATGATTTCCGTCTCGCCGTTCACATTCTCTTCAACCAGGGCCACCGGCACCTGCACCAGATGGCCCACATGTGAGACGGGCACATTGGCTTCACGCAGCGTGCGGGCTTCTTTAAAATCAACGGCCACGGCGCCTTTAAAGCCCAACTCAATCAGCTTGTTGGCAAGCCAGGGGTTACGCCCGATTTGCTTGGTCATAAAGTAGAGCGTGATGCCGTGCTTCTGCGCGGCCGCGAGCAGTTTCCGGCCGTTCTCCAGAACCTGATCGACATCGATAATCCAGGTATCGGGAAGTACCGCGCCCTGCCGCCAAAGCGTTCTGGCCGCATCAATCAACGCCGGGTTCTGTGCCTTGAGTGCCTCAATAAACATGCCTTGCCTCGCGACCTGATAAATAAACCTCTTAAATAATCATTTTTTTGAATATTTAAGCTAAGAAAAAACGCTGCAAATAAATCCGTTAGCCCTTATGAATCAGCCACAGGCTGAACAGGTTAGCCAGCAGATACCCTTCTTCGTTCGGATGCAGCTGCACGTTGAACGGCGCCAGCAATGCGTGGTGGGCCTGCTCAACATCACCAAAGACGCTGTCGGTTTTAATCTCCGCCAACAGCTCTTCATCCAGTGGGTTCACCTCTTCCCCACGGCGGCTGCGCATCAGCGCGTTAGCCATGTGGGTGATCGCCATTGCCCCCTGATCGTTCTGCAGCGGAATAGCCCAGTGGGTCTCCAGCTGCGTCACAACCGCTTTCATGCCATCACAAATATCCCGGTCGATAACGCCTGCCTCACAGAGCAGATTGAGCCGGTCTTCCATACTGATTACCTCTGTCAATAGCTTGGTTCCTGTTCACCGCTCAGCACGCTTTGCTGATGCGCCAGCAGGGCATTCTTATCCACCACCGTTCTCAGCAATTGCTGAATAGGGATATCTTCACTTCGCGTCAGCACCACCGCTTCCGATGCCGTCAGGAAGCATTTGTCCCCGCTTAACGGGAGGGCAGCCAGCCCCAGTGCCGTCAAATCGGCTTCGTTGCTGACGTTCCAAATCACCGCATCCACGCTGCCCTTCGCGATTCTGTGCAGACACTCGTGGTACGACACATCAAGCAATTCCACATCCTGCCCGGAGAAATACACATCCGTCATGATGCGCTGATCCGCCGAACGAGGATCAATCCCAATACGGCGGATGCTCTCCTGCTGCCCGGCGCGGCAAATCAGCTTGTGCTCGCCCACGTAAGTGTGCGGCCCCAGCGCCAGCGCGATAAAAAGATCCGGGTTGCTGAGGTAGCTGTCCGCTGCCAGCCTGGACACGACGGCCAGGTCATAAACGCCATTCAGCAGACATTCCACGCGAACATCCGACCCACGCATGTGGGCATAATAAAACGGGATCCCGTCAAACTGCGCCTTCAGACCGCTAGCAAGCCCTTCATAAAGCCGGGTGTACGGCAGCGGCATAGCACACACTACATTGCCGATGTCCGCGAACGCCAATAGGGCTTTGTTATCCATGCTCAGCAGGTAGCTGCCGTTGCGGCCACGGCGCTCAACGCTCACGGCCCCGGCCTTCTCCAGCGTCTTCAACGCGGCCTGCGTCAGGCCAACGGAAAAGCCGCATTCACCAGCTAATTCATCTATGGTTTTCAGCCTGTTACCACATTTCTCACCCAGTAAATAGCGGGCCAGGCTGGACTGGGCAACGCCCTCTTTTTTAATAAAGCTGCGGCTCATCGGTTATCTTCAGTTTATTGAATAAATATATCTTCATAAAATTGAATATAGATGGCAAAGGGGAAAATGACAAAAGGAGAATGCAGTCACAAAAAAGAAATAACCCGCCAGGCGGCGGGTTATTCATAGGGAAAGATTATGGATGCGCGACGAAACCGATCGCTTCGTAGACCTTTTTCAGCGTCTCTCCGGCGCGGGCGCGGGCTTTTTCAGCGCCCTCTTTCATGACCTGCTGCAGGAAAACTTCGTCGTTACGGTAACGGTGATAGCGCTCCTGAAGCTCGGTCAGCATACCGGACACGGCTTCCGCCACTTCGCCCTTCAGATGACCATACATCTTGCCTTCAAAGCTGGCTTCCAGCTCAGGAATCGCTTTGCCGGTGACGCCGGAAAGAATGTCCAGCAGGTTAGAAACGCCCGCCTTCTCTTTCACGTCGTAGCGCACCACAGGCGGCTCTTCGGAGTCGGTTACCGCGCGCTTGATCTTCTTCACCACGGATTTCGGATCTTCCAGCAGGCCGATGACGTTATTGCGGTTATCGTCAGACTTGGACATCTTCTTGGTCGGCTCCAGCAGGGACATCACGCGGGCACCGGACTTAGGAATAAATGGCTCAGGCACTTTGAAGATGTCGCCGTACAGCGCGTTGAAGCGGCTGGCCACGTCGCGGCTCAGCTCCAGATGCTGTTTCTGGTCTTCACCCACCGGGACCTGGTTGGTCTGATACAGCAGAATGTCTGCGGCCATCAGCACCGGGTAGTCAAACAGGCCGGCGTTGATGTTTTCTTCATAGCGGGCAGATTTGTCCTTGAACTGCGTCATGCGGCTCAGCTCGCCGAAATAGGTGTAGCAGTTCAGCACCCAGCCCAGCTGCGCGTGCTCCGGCACGTGGGACTGAACAAAGATGGTGCTTTTTTTCGGGTCAATGCCACAGGCCAGATACAGCGCCAGAGTGTCCAGCGTCGCTTTGCGCAGCGCGGTCGGGTCCTGACGAACGGTGATCGCATGCTGGTCAACGATGCAGTAAATGCAATGGTAATCATCCTGCATGTTTACCCACTGACGCAGCGCACCCATGTAGTTACCGATAGTTAATTCGCCTGACGGCTGGGCGCCGCTAAATACGATGGGCTTACTCATGTTCTGCTTCCTGATTTGCTAAAGGTGGTAGCCCGAAAGCGGGCAATAAGTCTTCGAAACGATCGAACACAACGTCCGGGTTGCTCAGCCCAATCGCTTCGCCATAGTTATAGCCCCAGGTCAGGCCGACGCTTGGGCAGCCGGCCGCCTGTGCAGCCTGAATGTCATTACGGGAATCGCCGACAAAAAGCAGCTCATCCGCCGCCAGCCCCAGGGTTTCCATGACTTTGTACAGCGCTTCCGGGTGTGGCTTTTTCTCTTTCACATCGTCCCCGCCGATGATGGTCTGGAAATAATGGGCAATGCCCAGATCTTCCAGCAGCGGCGTGACAAAAGGCGTGGGTTTGTTGGTGACGACGGCGAGCGGCAGGCCTTTTTCTTTCAGTGCAGCAAGCGTTGCGGCTACGCCAGGGAACAAGAAGCTCCCCTCTTCCACCGTTTCCGCATAGAAGCGATCGAACAGTTTGCGCGCCATATTCAGCTGGGCGAGGTCGGGTTCTTTATCTTTCAGCGACCACTTAAGCGCCCGCTGCATCATGATATCTGCGCCGTTGCCGATCCAGGTGACAACGCGATCTTCGCCGGCCACAGGCAGTTCAAGCGCATAAAGCGCCAGATCAACGGCCTGACTCAGGCCAAGCGCCGTGTCGATGAGCGTGCCGTCGAGATCGAAGGCAACACCCCGAATTTTTTGAAACTTATCCATGACTTACCTTAGCCAGTTCAGAACGCATGCGGTCAACCACCGCTTTATAATCAGGCTGGCCGAAAATAGCGGAACCTGCAACGAACATATCCGCGCCCGCGGCGGCAATTTCCGCAATGTTGTCGGCTTTGACGCCGCCATCCACTTCAAGGCGAATATCATAGCCGGAGGCATCAATACGTTCGCGAACCTGGCGCAGTTTTTCCAGCGTGTGTGGAATAAACGACTGGCCGCCAAAACCAGGGTTGACGGACATCAGCAAAATGACATCCAGTTTGTCCATGACGTGATCCAGCCAGGAAAGCGAGGTCGCCGGGTTCAGTACCAGGCCCGCTTTACAGCCGTGTTCTTTGATCAGTTGCAGAGAGCGATCGACATGTTCAGAGGCTTCAGGATGGAAGGTAATAATGCTGGCACCGGCCGCGGCGAAATCAGGAATGATGCGGTCAACGGGTTTCACCATCAGGTGAACGTCGATAGGCGCAGTGATACCGTAATCGCGCAGCGCCTTAAGCACCATTGGCCCCATCGTCAGGTTAGGGACGTAGTGGTTGTCCATAACGTCAAAATGGACGACGTCACCACCTGCGGCAAGTGCTTTAGCCGTATCCTCGCCCAGTCGGGCGAAGTCGGCAGAGAGGATTGAGGGGGCAATCAAATACTGTTTCATCCGCTTCTCCAGGAGTCATTCATCTTTCGGCGGCGGGCGAAACGGCTCAGGCAACCTTCGCTTTATAAAGGGCCAGAAGTTCGTCCACCTTGTTACGTTTACCACCGTTTCGGCTGATGCTGCGGCGAACCTGCAGCTTATGGAAATCGGTGGCGTTCTGATACCACTGGCGAGTCAGCTCGGTGTCGTGATTAGAGATCAGCACCGGAATACTCTGCTCCCGCAGCCTTTCAGCCAGCTCAGCCAGGTGCTGCTGCTGCACCATACTGAAGCTGTCCGTGTGATAAGCGGTAAAGTTGGCGGTGGCGGAAAGCGGCGCATAGGGCGGATCGCAATACACTACGGAACCCGCAGCAACGTTTACCATGCTGACATCATAAGACTGGCAGACAAAAGTGGCATTTTTAGCCCGTTCGGCAAAGTTGTACAGTTCCTCTTCAGGGAAGTAAGGTTTGCTGTAGCGGCCAAACGGTACGTTAAATTCACCGCGCAGATTATAACGGCACAGGCCGTTGTAACAATGGCGGTTGAGGTACAAAAACAACACCGCGCGCCGGAATTTGTCAGTGCATTGGTTAAACTCAGTGCGGCAAGCGTAATAAATCGCTTCCTCGTTTTGCGCTTTGGTAAAGAGCAAACGAGACTCCCGCACGTACTCATCTGCGCGGTTTTTGACAATGTCGTAGAGGTTAATCAGATCGCTATTGATATCGGCGAGGACGTAGCGTGAGTAGTCGGTATTAAGAAATACCGACCCCGCGCCAACAAAGGGCTCAATCAGACAGTCGCCTTCCGGCAGATGCTTTTTTATGTCGTCCAGCAGGGGGAATTTCCCCCCTGCCCATTTCAGAAAAGCGCGATTTTTTTTCATGCTGTCTTACTATTTACACCTTATCCAGCTGTGGAAAGGCTCCGACAGCGACTGCGCTTATTTTCACTTGAGGTCAGACTGCACCTGATGAATAGGTTTTGCCCACGGATTCTTAGCCTGAACGTCTGCCGGCAGGCTTGTCACCGCGCGTTTTGCATCGTCTTTCGTGGCATAAACACCGCTCACCAGCACGAACCAAGGCTGACCGTTACGCTGAGTCTGGTAAACCATATAGTGCTGCAGATTCTCTTTTTTCGCCCACGCATTCAGGTTTGCGGAGTTTGAAGAAGAGCTCAGCTGCAGCGTGTAGTGGCTGCCTGGCGCACTCTTAATGGCGCTCGCATCCCCCGTTACCGTGCCGCCAGTGCTGGCCGTCGCTGCAGCTTGCGGTGCTGCTTTTGGCGCAGTAGATGCTGTTGCTTTCGGAGCCGGGGTTGAAGTAGCTGCGCTGGTTGATGGTGCAGTGACCGGAGCAGAAACCGCCGGGGCAGGTTCGCTACGTTTCACCGTTGCCACTGGTTTGCTTTCAGCTTTCACCTGCGGTTTAGGCTCGGCTTTACGCACAGGCTCAATCACCGTTTTTTTGCGCTCAGGACGAGATTCAACGGTGCGGGTTGGCTCCTGGGTACCGGCCAGCTTACGCGGTTCGGTTTTGCTGCCAGCGATTGGCGCGACGGTAGCGGGTTCAGTTGGCAGCGTGGAATTGCTCACCACGTTGTCAATCTGGCCCTGTTGCTGAGGCTGAGTCAGGGCGTTATTCAGGTTTCCAGGAACCTCAACGCGCTGCTGCCCTTCCGGCTGCGTCTGCGTCTGGGCCTGGGTTGGTGTAGAAGAAATAGGTGGCAGGGAAACATCCTGCGGATTCTGCTGGCCAGCTACTGAGGTATTCCCTGCCTGTGGCTGAGCAGCATTTGCCTGGTCGGCAGGTGCCGCACCGTTCGAACCGGAGAGATCGATGCTCTTCTCCGCGCCTGGTTTTTGCTCGGCAGTATCTGGGGTAGATGAAGGTGCTTTCAAGGCTGAACCGATGCCGATGATAAGCAGCAGCAGGACCAGAATCCCGACGCCCATCATGATGTGCTGGCGAGAAGCAGGTGCTTTCTGTTTTGCTGCCTTTTTACGCCCACGCGCCGGACGAGGCTCTGCGGCCAGGCCGTCATCACCTTCGTACTCTTCCTCAACCTCTTCTTCACGCTCACGGCGTGAACGAGAAGGACGACGATCGTCCGCATCAAGATCGACGTCATCAACGTTGATCTGCGGTTCTTTATCGAACTCGTCAGGTTTGCGGGAACGCCCAGGACGACGATCGCTTGGATCGGGTTTCAGCTCGTCTTCTGGTTTAAACTCATCCATTTAACACCCCACTCAAAGGCGTATGCTCATCTCTGCATCACGCCCGAAGTTAAATACTATAAAAATTCTAGTTGTTAAGCCTGCTGGCAATCAGCAATGGCTGATAGAACGACATCGTGCGGTACTCCACCGCGCACTTCACTCTTCCCTATCGCCAGCGGCAGAATCAAACGCAGCTCGCCGGCTAATACTTTTTTGTCACGCATCATGTGGGGCATATACGCGTCAGGGGACATTTCCTGCGGCCCGTTAACCGGTAACCCGGCTCGCACCAGCAGCGCAATCACGCGCTGAACTTCTGCCTCACTGAATTGACCCAGGCGCTGAGCGGTACGCGCCGCCATCACCATTCCGGCCGCCACGGCTTCGCCATGCAGCCAGTTGCCATAGCCCATTTCAGCTTCAATGGCATGGCCAAACGTATGACCCAGATTCAGTAAAGCACGTAAGCCGCTTTCTCGCTCGTCTGCGGCAACAACTTCGGCTTTCAGCTCACAACAACGACGAATGCAGTACGCCATTGCCTTGCCGTCCAGCTTTAACAATGAGTCGATGTTTTCTTCCAGCCAGTCAAAGAACTCGCCGTCCAGAATGATGCCGTATTTAATGACTTCCGCCAGGCCCGAAGCCAGCTCCCGAGCAGGCAAAGTCGACAGGCAGTTGAGATCCACCACCACCGAAGCGGGCTGGTAAAACGCGCCAATCATGTTTTTGCCGAGGGGATGGTTAACGGCAGTTTTACCGCCAACGGAGGAGTCCACCTGCGAAAGCAGTGTGGTAGGGACCTGGATAAAACGCACCCCGCGCTGATAGCTCGCTGCGGCAAAACCGGTTAAATCGCCCACAACGCCACCGCCTAAAGCAATCAAGGTGGTGTCGCGGCCGTGAGGTTTTTCCAACAGCGCCGTAAAGACGGTATCAAGCACCGCGAGGCTTTTAAACTGCTCGCCATCCGGAAGAATGACGGTATCCACTTTAACGCCTGCCTGTTCCAGAAGGCCACGAACCTTGTCCAGATAGAGCGGTGCAAGGGTTTCATTGGTAACCAGCATGGTCTGGTCGCCAGCCTTCAGCGGCCAAAAGGAAGCCGGGTCATTGAATAACCCAGCGGCAATGGTAATAGGGTAACTACGTTCCCCGAGAGTGACTGTCAGCCTCTCCATTACGCGGAGCCCACCTTATTGTTGCTTTGCCCGCAGGCGTTTCTTGATTAAGCCAGAATCAGTTGCTTTCCAGCATATGAATGATCTGGTTTGCGACCACTTTGGCGCTTTGATCATCGGTGCGAATTGTGACATCGGCAATCTCTTCATACAGCGGATTGCGTTCACCTGCCAGCGCTTCCAGAACTTCACGAGGTGGAGTCTCAACCTGCAGCAGCGGACGTTTTTTATCGCGCTGAGTACGTGCAAGCTGTTTCTCAATCGTGGTTTCAAGATAAACCACTACGCCACGGGCGGAAAGACGATTGCGGGTTTCACGAGATTTCACAGAACCGCCACCGGTAGCCAGCACGATGCCCTGTTTTTCAGTGAGTTCGTTGATGATTTTTTCTTCGCGATCGCGGAAGCCTTCTTCGCCTTCAACGTCGAATACCCAGCCCACATCAGCTCCGGTACGTTTCTCAATCTCTTGATCAGAATCGAAAAATTCCATATTGAGTTGCTGAGCTAACTGACGCCCAATAGTGCTTTTGCCGGCACCCATAGGCCCAACCAGAAAGATATTGCGTTTCTCTGCCATTTTTTCGGTACTACTAAGACAATTCGTTGATGATAAACCCGCCCGGTAACAACTTGCTGCGGCGGGACATGAACTGAAACCTCATAAGCGTGAGTTCGAGAATCAGACTAAAAATTATCTCAACACTCAAGGGGGTTTGGCAACCGAATAAATCACCTGGCGCCCAGCTTGGGACGAAAACCGTGCGCCAGCTTTACCGGCCGCAGGCTCTCAATACCCAGCCTCCCGAAACGGTACACCTTGTAAGCTAATTCCTCTCTGCCGTCAAACACCTGGGCGCTGTTTGGCAGAAAAACCCGCAGGCGGAAGAGGAAACACGCTAAGGTAATGCAATCAACCTGGGCGTAATGAACACGACCAATTCCCGACGTTGGTGCTTTTTCCCGTCGTGCCGGAACAATTGGCCGATAAAAGGAATATTTCCCAGTAAAGGAACGCTATCCCTGGTGTGGTTGTTCTGCTGCTGGAAGATTCCGCCTAACGCCAACGTCTCACCGTCCTTCACCTCGACCTGCGTTTCAATCTCTTGCTTATCAATGGCGAGGGCTTCCCCATCTGCGTGCTGGAGGCTGCGTCCTGGCATATTTTGACTGATGCGAAGCTGCAGGCGAATGGTTCCGTGGTGACTTATCGTCGGCATGACCTCCATACCTAACACCGCCTCCTTAAATTCCACCGACGTGGCTTCATTCTTGCCATTAGAGACTTGATACGGGATTTCAGTACCCTGCTTGATGCTGGCAGACTGTTGGTGTGCGACCAGCAAGCGTGGGCTGGCGATGATTTCCAGCTGTTGCTGCTGCTCCAGCGCGCTGAGTTCAAGCTCAAGCATACGGCCGTTGATCCGGCCAATATTAAACCCTACCGTTGTGGTTGCCGCGTTTACGGCTAACTCACTTGAGACAGTAGTGGTTTGGTATAACCCGGATGCCGTCTCACCTACCGGGGCGCTCCACTTCACTCCAAGCTCTCGCAGCTTATCCTGGTTGATGGTGACAATATGCGCGGACAGCTCGACCTGCCCCATCGAAACATCCATATCTTTAATCCAGGCCGCAACACGCTTTTGCGCCTGCTGGCTGTCGCGCACCACCAGCCGGTTTGTGCGTTTATCCACGGTAATGCCGCCCCTGGGTCCAAGCAGTTTTTCTTCATTAGCTTTGATCCCCGCGGCAAGGTCGGCAACTTCAGCATATCGCGGCGTATAAACCGCTTGTACCAGCGGCTGTTCAAGCGCTTTTTGCTTACGAGCGGCCTCTTGCTGAGCGCGCCGTTGCGCCGGATCCTGTTTCTGCTGGATTTGAAGAATATTGCCCGTCTTCGACGAAGTCAGGTTTGCTAATCTGAGTACCTGCTGGAAAGCCTGCTCCCACGACACATCGGCCAAACGTAGCGAGAGATTCCCCGTCACCTCAGGCGCAATCATCACGTTAAAGTTTTGCTGCTCGGCCAGCGCCTGCAACACCTGTACGACAGGCGTTTCATCTAGCGTCAGAGTGACGCGATTATTCGTCCACGCCGTCAGGGGCATCAGCATCAGTACGCCTGCCACGATGTGCCTTATCATTGACTCTTCCCTCTATTTTCCAGTGGTAGTAGCGTCCTTCGCAGGCGCCGTTGAGCGAAGCTCTCAACTGCCGCTCAAGAAGCGTGGTCACCTGCACACCAGGCTCCAGAAACAAACCTTCTTTTACCCTTTGCCAGCGTTTCCCCGAGAATTGCATTAAGGCAATACTTTCTGCAGAGCCAGTCGGGTAAAACACGCCGCGTAACTGCCAGCCATCAAGCCGCTTAAGCAGCGCTTCACAGGGTGATACGGGTAAAAGAAAAGGATTACGCGGTGACGACTGCAGAGGCGAGCTGAGTGCGGCCAGTAACATCCAACTAGCGGCTTTCATCGATAAACTCCAGAGTAAGCAAAACCCGCACTTTTTCCCCGGCCTCACTCAAGATAAACGCCGGTATCTTCAGGCTTGAATAGCTGGTCAGTTCCTTAAAAAGGGGCGGCACATTGGGCCAGGGAAGCAGCATTTCCAACACAGAATGTCGCGGTTCAGGCCGCCACATCACCAGTCTCCCGCCGGACCGTTTTACCGCAGCCATGGCAGAAAACGTCTCCAGCGGCACCGCATCAGGCAGCGGCTCTGGTTTCGGCAAAACGGCAATTTTCCGCTGCTGCGAGAGCACATGCTGCCAGCGCTGCTGGTTGTGCTGTTCCTTCACCTGCAATTCCTGTCGCAGGGGCCAAACCAGCAGCCATAAGCAGGCTAAAGCGGTTAATAACAGACACACCAACAGGCTCAACACCCGATATGCAACATGCCCGTCAATGAGGCGCTCCAGGTTACTGAGCATGCTCGCCATCCGGGGTGTTTAAGATGAAGGTAAAGACCAGACCTTTGTGTTTTTCATCGCGCAACTCACCGGGCTTGACCTTAAACGCCCCGGGTAAATCAGCCAGAACTGCTTCAACCTGCACCAGTTCCCGTGCATCTCCCGCTACGCCAGAGATGGTTGCGCTTTCATTTTGCCAGCTAACACTCTGCAGCCAGCTGTTTTCGGGCAAGCGTGAGGCCAGCATATTCAGCACGTTTTCCCAACGTGAAATGTTGCCTTTCCGCATCACCTCCGCCTGCAATATCGCCCACCGCTGCTGGTTATCTTTCAACTCTGTTAGCTGACGTGACAACAGCGCCTTCAGGGCGGACTCCTGCACCTCATATTGGGTTGACTGGGCCTGTTGCCAGCGGACTTTCATGGCGAGAAACTGAGTCCAGAGCAGCATCAGCCCCATCATTAAAAGCACGCCACATATGAGAAGGCTGCCCCAAAGTTTTAGCCGATGACGGCGTTTTAACGGCCGCCATGGCAGAAGATTCATCAGCGGCATCATTAGCGTTCGGCTCCCAGAGCGAGCCCCAAAGCGAGCGTGTAAAGCCCGCCATGACGCGGCAACGGCGGCTGCTGGCGGACAAGGGGTTGCCAGGCATTCAGCCTTTCTGCTCCGGCAGGCCAGGAGCGCCCGGCATCGGCATGGCTAAAGGCAATTTCGTCGGCGCTGGCCTCCAACTGCTGACATAGAGCCGGGAAATCCACTGTTTGCCGTTTATCCAGCCAACCGGAACGTTTGCGGTTATTGACTGATGCCCACAGCCAGTAGCCCGGCTCTTCATGAACCAGAAAACGACAATGCGCTGGATAACAATTCTGAGGCAAGGCGCTCAGAATTTTGTCTCCCGGCGTTATCGTACGGGGAAAGAGATTCATGCTGGCAAAAATGGCCTGCAATGCAGCAATATCCGCCTGTTTCGCCGCCGTCACGGAAAATGACGAATCATCCTCCAGGTAGTCGTAGCAAAGTTGTTCCGAGGGCATTTGCAACTGGCGAGCCGTTGCACCCGAGATATACTTCTCTTGAGCCGATTCCTGTAACCGCTGGGGAGGCCTGGGAACCTGGCGTTGCAAAGCCCTCTGTGCAGGAAAACCAACCCGCAGATGATGGCGCACGGGGATTTCTTTACGCCATGCGGCAAGTACCTCGCGCAGTGTGTCCAGTTCGGGTAACATGCCGTCCGCAAGTGTTTGTTTCGGGAAAGGTAAATGCCACCAATGGCGCAACTGCCACCCTTGCCGGTGCCACTGTACGGCTGCGGCACGTATGCCCTCCGCCTGAATATCCAGGCCAATCCGCCAACCAGGAAACATCATGGTTTCGATCTCCTTATCCAGATGATAAACAGCCCTGACCCCGAAACAGTAACGGGTATATCAAAGCTCCTGGCTTGCCTTTATACTACCGCGCGGTTGTTTAGAAACTGCCCAATTGAAACCTGATGGGAAATTTAAGGTGAAGTTCGTAAAGTATTTATTAATCCTTGCAGTCTGTTGCGTTCTGCTGGGAGCTGGCTCGATTTACGGTTTATACAAATACATCGAGCCCCAGCTGCCCGACGTGGCGACATTGAGAGATGTGCGACTGCAGATTCCAATGCAGGTTTACAGCGCTGACGGCGAGCTTATTGCTCAGTACGGCGAAAAACGCCGTATTCCACTGACCCTGAACCAGATCCCTCCGGTGATGGTAAAAGCGTTTATCGCAACAGAAGACAGCCGCTTTTATGAGCACCACGGCGTTGACCCGGTGGGCATCTTCCGTGCTGCAAGCGTAGCGCTGTTCTCAGGCCATGCTTCTCAGGGCGCAAGTACCATAACGCAGCAGTTGGCGCGTAACTTCTTCCTGAGCCCCGAACGCACCCTGATGCGTAAAATTAAGGAAGCGTTTCTTGCGGTTCGCATTGAACAGATGCTGAACAAAGACGAGATCCTTGAGCTCTACCTGAACAAAATCTACCTCGGTTACCGCGCCTATGGCGTCGGCGCTGCCGCTCAGGTTTACTTCGGCAAAACGGTCGATCAGCTGACCCTGAGCGAGATGGCGGTGATTGCCGGGCTGCCTAAAGCGCCGTCAACGTTTAACCCGCTGTACTCCATGGATCGTTCAACGGCACGCCGTAACGTGGTGCTGTCGCGCATGCTGAGCGAAGGTTACATCAGCCAAAGCCAGTACGATGAAGCACGTAGTCAGCCGATTGACGCCAGCTATCACACGCCTGAAATCGCCTTCTCCGCGCCATATCTTTCAGAGCTGGTGCGTCAGGACATGGTCGCCCGCTACGGCGATAAAGCCTACGAAGATGGCTACAAGGTTTACACCACGCTGAGCCGTAAAATTCAGCAGGGTGCCCAGGATGCCGTCCGCAACAACGTCATGGCCTACGACATGCGCCATGGCTACCGCGGCCCATCTAATGTGCTGTGGAAAGTGGGAGAAAGCGCCTGGGATAAGAAAAAAATCACCGATTCGCTGAAAAGCCTTCCGGTTTATGGCCCGCTCTTCCCGGCGGTTGTCACCCGCGCCGTACCTGATGAAGCCACGGCCATGCTGGCCGACGGCAGCTCTGTTTCACTGAGTATGGAAGGCATGCGCTGGGCGCGTCCGTATCGTTCCGACACCGCGCAAGGCGCTACGCCACGCAAAGTAACGGACGTGGTACAGGCCGGACAGCAGATTTGGGTACGCAAGGTGGACGATGCCTGGTGGCTTAGCCAGGTGCCCGACGTTAACTCGGCGCTGGTTTCACTCAATCCACACGATGGCGCCGTGCTGGCGCTGGTCGGCGGTTTTGACTTTAACCAAAGCAAGTTCAACCGTGCGACCCAGGCGCTGCGCCAGGTAGGGTCAAACATCAAACCTTTCCTGTATACCGCAGCCATGGACAAAGGCCTGACGCTGGCAAGCATTCTTAATGACGTGCCTATTTCACGCTGGGATGCCGGGGCAGGCTCCGACTGGCGGCCTAAGAACTCTCCGGCCCAATACGCCGGGCCGATTCGTCTGCGTCAGGGGCTGGGCCAGTCCAAGAACGTGGTGATGGTACGTGCGATGCGGGCGATGGGCGTCGATTATGCCGCAGAATATCTGCAGCGCTTTGGCTTCCCTGCAGCAAATATTGTGCATACCGAATCGCTGGCCCTGGGCTCCGCCTCATTTACGCCAATGCAGGTTGCCCGCGGTTACTCCGTCATGGCAAACGGCGGCTTCCTGGTTGACCCTTACTACATCACCAAAATCGTCGACGACGCGGGTAATACCGTGTTTGAGACCAGGCCTAAGGTTGCCTGTGCCAGCTGCGATATTCCGGTCATTTACGGCGATACGCCAAAATCAACGGTACTGGAAAACCAGGACGTAGAAGACGTTGCCGTTTCGCAAACGCCGCAAAACAGCAGCGTACCGATGCCTCAACTGGAGCAAGCTAACCGCGGTCTGGTGGCAAAAGCACAGGGCGAGGAGTATGCGCCACACGTGATCAACACGCCGCTGTCTTTCCTGATCAAAAGTGCGCTTAACAGCAACATTTATGGTGAGCCGGGCTGGCAGGGAACCGGCTGGCGAGCAGGCCGTGATTTGAAACGTAAGGATATTGGCGGCAAAACCGGGACAACCAACAGTTCGAAAGATGCCTGGTTCTCCGGTTACGGCCCGGGCGTGGTCACGTCAGTCTGGATTGGCTTTGACGACCATCGCCGCGACCTTGGCCGCACCACGGCTTCAGGCGCGATTAAAGATCAGATCTCCGGCTACGAAGGCGGCGCGAAGAGCGCCCAGCCAGCCTGGGATGATTTCATGAAAATCGCGCTGGCGGGTGTGCCAGAAGAGCCGATGACGCCACCACCGGGTATCGTCACTGTCAATATTGATCGCAGTACCGGGCAGTTAGCCAACGGCGGCAACAGTCGTGAAGAGTATTTCATCGAAGGTACGCAGCCTACGCAACAGGCCGTGCATGAAGTAGGCACGACGCTTATCGATAACGGGGAAGAGCACGAGCTGTTCTAATCCCACCCAAAATAGTAAAGGGCCGCTTAGCGGCCCTTTTTCATTCTTTAGCGGTCAGACTTTCAGCCTGCCCTGCTGCCTTAACCATTCCCGGACAAGGAACAAAGCGCTGACGTTACGCGCCTCGCTGAAATCATCTTCATTGAGCAAATCCATCATGTTCGCCAGCGGCCACCGTACTTGCGGCAGTTCTTCCGGCTCATCCCCTTCCAGGGATTCGGGATACAGATCTTCCGCAATCACAATGTTCATTTTGCTCGAGAAATAGGACGGGGCCATCGTCAGCTTTTTCAGAAACGTTAGCCGGTTCGCGCCAAAGCCCACTTCTTCTTTCAGCTCACGGTTAGCGGCCTCAAAAACCGTTTCGCCCGGGTCGATCAGCCCTTTAGAGAACCCAAGTTCATAGGATTCTGTGCCAACCGCGTATTCACGGATTAAGATCAAGTGGTCATCAACAACAGGCACTATCATTACCGCCTCGCGGGAAGACGGTTTCATGCGTTCGTAGACGCGTCGAACGCCATTGCTAAATTCCAGATCCACCGTTTCGACATTAAACAGCCGCGAACGCGCCACGGTTTCGACATTTAAAATCGTTGGTTTTATTAGTGATTTGCTCATGTGGCCGGGTTCAACAGTGAAAGAGGTAAGTTATTGTGCGGTATGCCGCACATATCGTGCAACGAGCATTGGCTATTATTTACATTTTTGTAACGTTTGGCGCGCTAAAACACGTAATTTTACCCGCTGTCAAGGCAGGTACTATTGAATAGGAATTTACTTGTATTTCGGACGAAGTCGCTTTGCTAACATTGTGTTACTGTAAGTCGGTCGCCTTAAAAATAGCTCAAGTTTGCAGCTTTACCTGCCGATAATGACTTCTGACTCCTTAACCATTTGAAAGGCCGATCTTTTGCCGAGTTTGATGAAAAAGACGATTGTTTGATGGGGAAAGCATGAGCACCTTATTATTTCTGTTAGCTGCTATGCTGGCCTGCGCACTGATTGCCGGATGGCTGATTTGGCGAAGCCTGAAGCTACGTGCCCAGGTTTCGCACGATCGTTCCTTCTCCGGTGCCACCACGCGCAAACTAACCCCAGAAGAGCGCGTTGCCGTCGAAAATTACCTCGAGCGTTATTCCCGTTCCCAGGAGCTGATTGGCCCCTCCGGCGCGAGCAATCCACTGCCAAGACTAACGCTCACCGCGCAAAGCAGTACAGTTTTCTCCCTGACCCGGTCGATCACTCGCTACGGCCTCTCTGCCGATGACGCCAATAAATGGCGTTATTACCTTGATTCTGTTGAAGTTCACCTCCCGCCGCTCTGGGAGCAGTACATCACCAACGATAACGACGTAGAGCTGATTCGGACGAGCAGCATCCCGCTGGTGATTTCGCTCAATGGCAATACGCTGCAAAACGATACGCTGGATGTGCAGCAGTACGCCCTGGAAGGCTATTCAGGCAATCAGGCCTCCATTCGCGGCGAAGAAAGCGAGCAAATCGAGCTGCTAAACATTCGCCAGGAAACTCAGGAAGAGTATTCCCTGAGCCGCCCCGACGGCGTGCGCGAAGCCGCGCTTATTTGCATCGCTTTTATCATGCTGTTCCTGAGTCTCGTGACGCCGTCGGTGTTCCTGCCCTGGTTAATTGGCGGCGCCGTCCTGCTGATTGCCGCTGGTTTGTGGGGCCTGTTTGCCCCGCCGGCGAAAACGGCATTTCGCGAGATCCACTGCCTGCGCGGCACACCCAAACGCTGGGGGCTGTTCGGCGAGTCTGACCAGGAACAGATGAACAACATCTCCCTGGGCATTATCGATCTGGTGTATCCGCCCCACTGGCAGCCTTTTGTGGCTCAGGATCTGGGGCAGAAAACCGATATTGATATCTATCTTGACCGCCATGTGGTGCGTCAGGGACGTTTCCTTTCACTCCATGATGAAGTGCGTAACTTCCCGCTACAGCACTGGGTGCGTAACCTGCTGGTTGCCGCCGGCGCGCTGCTGGTCCTGCTGATGATGACTATTTGGGTGCCGCTGGAAATGCCTATCAAGCTTAGCGCCTCATGGTTGAAGGGCGCTCAGTCCATCGAAGCCACCAGCGTTGAGGAACTCGCCAAATACAAGCTGCAGGTAGGCGATACGCTGAGAGTGAATGGCACGGGGATGTGTAATATTCAAACGCCAGGCGGTTATCGCTCGCGGCAAAACTTCCCATTCACCCCCTTCGACTGCTCGCAGATCATCTGGAATACCGCCCGCCCTCTGCCCTTGCCGGAGTCCGACATCATGGACAAAGCGGTTGCTCTGACCAAAGCCGTCAGCGGGCAAATTCATCCTCAGGGTGGAGAAGGTGACAGCAAAGTTAACCCACAGCTCGCGGACGCCATTCAGAAATCAGGCATGGTCCTGCTGGATGATTTTGCCGGGATTGTGAAAAAAACCCAGGCGCTGTGTACCGCAGAAGAAGAGTGCGTCCGTCTGAAGAATGCGCTAGTAAACCTGGGCAACACTAAAGACTGGGATTCCCTGATCAAGCGCGCGGATTCAGGAAAACTGACCGGGGTGAATGTCCTTCTACGGCCAGTTAGCGCCGAGTCGCTGGATAACCTGGTGGCCACCTCAACCGCACCTTTCTTTATTCGTGAAACCGCCCGCGCCGCACAGGCATTAAATAGCCCTGCTCCTGGCGGGTACATCATCATCAACGACGAAGGTGGTGATTTCGTGGACCAGCCGCTGCCGCCAATGTCGCTGTATGACTTCCCGGCCCAGGAACAATGGACCGAATTCCAGCGACTGGCGGAAATGCTGCTGCACACGCCGTTCCACGCCGAAGGGATCATTACCGGCATCTACACGGATGCCAACGGCACACAGCACGTCACCCTGCATCGGATCTCAGACACTCATAGCCTCTGGAGCTACATCGGCATTTCTCTGATGCTGATTGCGATGTTGGCCTGCGCCGCGATAAACGGCGTTCTGGCGGTGACTCGCTATCGCCGTGCCAGTACGCGACTGGCTGAAATTCAGCGCTATTATGATAGCTGTCTCAACCCCACACTGACTCCGCCTGCGCCGCTGAAGTAGCCGCTACGGGTAAACTTTGCGTACCGGGTTGTGCTACCCTGGTACGCTATTTTCCCTCAATCGAGACTAAAGCTATGTCTGGTGCTATTGCCTGGCAGGACGTGGACACCCTGCTGCTGGATATGGACGGGACCCTGTTGGACCTGGCCTTTGATAACCATTTCTGGAAAAAGCTGGTGCCGGAAACCCTTAGCCTTCAGCGCGGCATTCCGTTGCAGGATGCGTATGAATTAATTTCCCGCGAATACCACGCCGTGCAGCATACGCTAAACTGGTACTGTCTCGACTACTGGAGCGAACGCCTCGGGCTGGATATCTGTGGCATGACCACCGAACAGGGGCCAAAGGCCGCGCTGCGTGAAGATACCGTGCCGTTTCTTGAAGCGGCGAAAGCCAGCGGCAAGCGCCGCATTCTGCTCACCAATGCGCACCCGCATAACCTGGCGGTGAAGCTTGAGCACACGGGTTTGAACCAGCACCTTGATTTATTACTTTCCACCCACACATTTGGTTATCCGAAAGAAGATCAGCGTTTATGGCAGGCGGTGGCCGGGCATACCGGATTCGATGCGGCCCGAACCGTCTTTATCGACGACAGCGAAGCGATTCTTGATGCAGCCGCAACGTTTGGGATTCGCTACTGCTTTGGTGTCCTCAACCCGGACTCAGGTGAAGCGGAAAAAACGTTTGAGCGCCACCCAGGCCTGAGCGATTACCGTAGCCTGATCCCGTCGCTTTCCGCTTAAGGAGGCGCAATGAAAGAAAAAACCGCCGAGGGCGTACGCCTGGATAAATGGCTGTGGGCCGCACGCTTTTACAAAACCCGTGCGGTGGCGCGGGAAATGGTTGAAGGCGGGAAAGTGCACTACAACGGCCAACGCAGCAAGCCGAGTAAACTGGTTGAGCTTCATGCGGTACTCACGCTGCGCCAGGGAAACGACGAGCGCACCGTAACCGTCCTGGGTATTACCGAACAGCGCAGGCCAGCCGCAGAAGCCTCTCAGCTTTATGAAGAGACGGCGGAAAGCATCGCCAAACGGGAAAAAGTGGCGCTGGCGCGCAAAATGAACGCGCTGACCATGCCGCATCCCGATCGCCGCCCGGATAAAAAAGAGCGGCGAGATTTGATGAAATTTAAACACGGTGGCGAAGCGTAAATTCGCCGACCAGTAAGAGAGATGACGATGACTCAACACGACCAACTACACCGCTATCTGTTTGAAAACCACGCCGTGCGCGGCGAGCTGGTGACGGTTTCCGAAACCTGGCAGCAGATCATGGAAAACCATGATTACCCGCAGCCGGTCAAAAAAATTCTGGGCGAACTGCTGGTCGCCACCAGCCTGCTGACCGCCACGCTGAAGTTTGACGGAGATATCACCGTTCAGCTTCAGGGCGATGGCCCGATGACGCTGGCCGTGATTAACGGCAACAACAAACAGCAAATGCGCGGCGTAGCGCGTGTACAGGGTGATATCCCGGCGGATGCTGCATTAAAAGATCTGGTGGGTAACGGTTATCTGGTGATCACCATCTCCCCAAGCGAAGGCGAGCGCTATCAGGGCGTGGTCGGTCTGGAAGGGGATACGCTGGCCGCCTGCCTGGAAGATTATTTCATGCGTTCCGAGCAGCTGCCAACTCGTCTGTTTATTCGTACCGGTGAAGTAGACGGTAAAGCGGCGGCGGGCGGTATGTTGCTGCAGGTTCTGCCAGCGCAAAACGCGGAAACCGACGACTTCAACCACCTCGCGACGCTGACCGAAACCATCAAGGCCGAAGAGCTGCTGACGCTACCAGCGAACGATGTGCTATGGCGCCTGTATCACGAAGAAGAAGTCACGCTGTACGATCCTCAGGACGTAGAGTTCAAATGCACCTGCTCACGCGAGCGCTGTGCTGACGCGCTGCGCACGCTGCCGGATGAAGAGGTCGACAGTATTCTGGCCGAAGATGGCGAAATCGACATGAACTGTGATTACTGTGGCAGCCGCTATGTGTTTGACTCCATGGACATCACGGCGATCCGCAACAATGCCTCTCCGGCGGATCCGCAGGTTCACTAAGTTTGCAAAACGCCTCCGATTGGAGGCGTTTTTTTTCAGCGGTAATAGTCGATTTTAACCCGCTGCCCCTGCACCATCACGTCCTGCCAGACCTTCGGCGCCGCCGTCAGTTTTCCTTCAGAAGCGGCCTGCTTCAGCGCTGACATCATCTGGTTTTTATCCAGATCCCGGGCCTGACCGATATCCTTCCAGTTCCCGTCTATCTTGCCGTACACTTTGCAGTAGCTCATTTCCGGCTGGCACAGCAGCCATTCATCCTGCCCGTCGCCGTTCAAATCCATCCCAACCAGCAGACACTTATCCTCGTCATCCAGACACTCGCGAGCCTGGTAACTTTCATCTTTTACCATGGCCTGCCACCACGCGTTTTCCGGCACGCGATTTTTATCCGCCAGCACGATACGCTGACGCAGAGATTCAACCGTCAGCTTCACCACCGCCACACCGCCCGTTTTGCCATTGCTCAACAGCATCGCCAATTGCCTTCTGCGATCGGGACTGGCGACAAACACCGGGTCTTTTTGCAGCTCGCTGAGCGCATCGTAGCCCCGCCGCCCGGCGTATTGCAGCATGGTCATACTCACCTTCTCGGGCTTCAGGACGCCGCTGTGGTAACGCGCCATTTGGTTATTAACGCTGATCCGGTAAGGGTCCAGAAGCGGGGAATTCACCGCGACCAGCAAGGCCAGCGCCAGCAAAAGCACCGCGCGGTTAATCCCTCCCGGCTGTAGAACAGTCTCCCGACGCTGGCGAACGAGCGTGACGACATAGCCAAAGGCCCACACCAATACGGTGAAGGTTATCAGCGCCGCATATACCCTCGTCGGCGTCCAGCCGTATGACGAAACGCGCAACCACAGCGCATAGCTTGCCAGCAAGGCATAAACCGGCGACAGCAATAACGTCAGCTTTATCGCACCATCAAGCAGAGCAGGATAAGGTCGGGTTTCTCTTTCCGGATGATAAGCCACTGCGGCAGTGCCCATCACCATCAGCGTCAGCGTGTTGAGCAGCGCATTACAGGAGAAGTGCAGTGAAATCGACCCCAGGCCAACCACCGGCAGCGTCGCCAAAAACATAAGAGAAATCAGCGACAGCAGCGGTAAAAGCCCCGTGGCAAAAACGCTGAAGAAATGTTTTACCGCGTTAATAGCCCGAACCTGGTCACGGCAAAGCGTGACCGCCAGCGCCGCTGCCGTACAGGTAGCAATCCAGGCAAACGCCGACGAACTGAAAAACAGGCGATCAAAGAAGGCGATATCCACCAGCTTAAATAACCCGGCCCAAAGCGCCAGCACGCCCCAGAAAAAGAGCACCAGCAGCCCGGTCAGCAGCAGAGTAATACCGTTCCGCCAGAGCTGGCCGTAGAATACCTGCCAGCCTCCCCAACCGCGATTCGAGTGCAGCCGCCCCTGCAGCCAGGGCAAGGTCAGAAACAGCATCACCGCCAGCGAACAGAGATACCCCAGCACAATATCGTGCCGACTCCAGCTTTCCAGCCCCTGGGTCGTCCAGTTCACCCAGCCGCTCATCAACGCCACAATCGGCAAGGGGAGCAACGCCAGGCCCCAAAATCGCAGGCCATTGAAACGCACTGTGATAAGCGCCAGCGTCGCCGCTAGCACTACGGACAGGGAGCGCAAATACAGGGCTTGATTATCCCCTCGCAGCCAGATGCTACTCACCCTGTCTCCTTCGGTGAGGTACAGCACCACGCCTAAAAGAAACCCCACCAGCAAAATCCCCCAGCGGGTCGCCTTAGGCAACGGTTCAGACATGAACATAGTTGTCATCCCTTATTAGCTCATTTTTGACTTAGTGTAACGACCTGCTGCGACTTGCAAATGACGCTCTTGTTTCATTGCGTTGCGCATGAGAGCGCGTTCATTCACAAAGTTCTTCGTTATTATCCTAATTATTAACATATCTGCCATATTTTCCCCGAAAGCCAGCGAATTCCTGCCATACTCTGCCCCCGTTGCGGCATCCCCTGTGCATTTCCCCTGTTAAATTTAAGCAGGCGCGTAAATTTATGATAGTGGTCGCGGTTAACACCCCCTAAACAACCCTACAATATTCGGCAGTATAAATTGGCTAAGGAGCAGTGAAATGCGAGTTAAAGGCATAACCCCGCAAGATCTCAAGGCTTATGGCATTCATGACGTCAGCGAAGTCGTCTATAACCCCGATTACGACACCCTTTACCGCGAAGAACTCGACCCTAACCTGCAGGGTTTTGAGCGCGGTGTGGTCACTAACTTAGGCGCCGTCTCCGTAGATACCGGGATCTTTACCGGCCGCTCTCCAAAAGATAAATACATCGTCCGCGATGACACCACCCGCGACACTTTATGGTGGGCCGACAACGGTAAAGGCAAAAACGATAACAAACCGCTTTCCGAAGAAACCTGGCACCAGCTCAAAGGGCTCGTCACTCATCAACTGTCGGGCAAGCGCCTGTTTATTATTGACGCTTTCTGCGGGGCCAATGCCGATACCCGCCTGTCAGTGCGTTTTATCACCGAGGTTGCCTGGCAGGCACACTTCGTGAAAAACATGTTTATTCGCCCAACGGACGAAGAGCTGGCAACGTTTGAGCCCGATTTTGTGGTGATGAATGGGGCTAAATGTACCAATCCAAACTGGAAAGAACAGGGCCTGAACTCCGAAAACTTTGTGGCGTTTAACCTGACTGAACGCATGCAGCTTATCGGCGGCACCTGGTACGGTGGCGAGATGAAGAAAGGGATGTTCTCTATCATGAACTACCTGCTGCCGCTGAAGGGCATCGCCTCCATGCACTGCTCGGCAAACGTCGGTGAAAAAGGGGATGTGGCGGTGTTCTTCGGCCTGTCCGGCACCGGTAAAACGACGCTTTCTACCGACCCGAAACGCCGCCTGATTGGCGACGATGAGCACGGCTGGGACGACGACGGTGTGTTTAACTTTGAAGGCGGCTGTTACGCGAAAACCATTCGTCTGTCAGAAGAAGCTGAGCCGGATATCTATCACGCGATTCGCCGCGATGCGCTGCTGGAAAACGTGACCGTCCGTGCCGACGGCACAATCGACTTCGACGATGCGTCCAAAACGGAAAACACCCGCGTTTCTTACCCGATTTATCACATCGACAACATCGTTAAGCCGGTGTCGAAAGCGGGTCACGCTACTAAAGTCATCTTCCTGACTGCGGATGCCTTCGGCGTACTGCCACCGGTTTCCCGCCTCACCGCGAACCAGACTCAGTACCACTTCCTGTCCGGTTTTACCGCCAAACTGGCGGGTACCGAACGCGGCGTGACGGAGCCAACGCCAACCTTCTCCGCCTGCTTCGGCGCGGCGTTCCTGTCGCTGCACCCAACGCAGTATGCTGAAGTGCTGGTGAAACGCATGCAGGCATCCGGTGCCCAGGCGTACCTGGTGAATACCGGCTGGAACGGTACCGGCAAACGCATTTCGATCAAAGACACCCGCGCGATCATCGACGCTATTCTCGACGGCTCGCTGGACGACGCAGAAACCTTTACGCTGCCGATGTTTAACCTCGCCATTCCAACCTCGCTCGCGGGCGTTGATACCCAAATTCTGGACCCGCGTAATACCTACGCATCCCCGGAGCAGTGGCAGGAAAAAGCAGAGCAACTGGCGAAGCTGTTTGTCGAAAACTTCGAGAAATACACCGATACTCCTGCCGGTGCGGCCCTGGTCGAAGCCGGTCCGAAGCTGTAAATCTGAAGCATTAGACGAAAAAAAACGAACCCTTCGGGGTTCGTTTTTTATTGGGCCACAGGCCAGCTAGCTTTCCCGATGAGTCACCACCCGGGTTATCGGCAGCGGGAGATAAGCCCTGATTCGCAGCCCTCCCCGCTCGCTCTTCCCGAGATCCAACATCCCGTTATGGTTGTCGATGATGCGCTGCACGATGGCTAAACCCAGCCCTGTGCCGCTGGTACTGCGGGCGCTATCGCCGCGAACAAACGGCTGGAACAGATGCTGAAGCTGGTCTGGCTCAATGCCTGGGCCATCATCTTCCACCTGGAACCAGGCGCGGTTTAATTCGCTGCCGCTGCTGACTTTGATCCAGCCATTGCCGTAGCGCGCCGCGTTCACCACCATATTCGCCACCGCGCGCTTGATAGACAGCGGATGGATATTCAGGCGGATTTCGCCGGCCTGCAGATCGGTATCGATTTCACGCTCGTAACCGCTTTCTGCCGCAATAACTTCCCCGAGCACGCCGTTGAGATCCGCCATCTCCAGCGGCATCTCCTGCCCGGTGCGCAGGTAGTCGATAAACTGTTCGATAATCGCATTACACTCTTCGATATCTTTGTTAATCGACTCGGCCAGATAGCCATCCTCCTGCCCCATCATTTCAGTCGCCAGGCGGATACGCGTCAGCGGCGTGCGCAGATCATGGCTAACGCCCGCCATCAGCAGCGTGCGGTCATCGGCCAACTGTTTAACGCCCGCGGCCATATGGTTAAACGCCCGCGTTACAGACCGCACTTCCGAAGCGCCATATTCGCGCAAAGGAGGAGGAATAATCCCTTTACCGACCTGCAGCGCAGCGTGCTCCAGGTCGACCAGCGGTCGGTTCTGTATTCGAATAAACAGCCATGCGCCGCCTATCGCCAACAGCATGATCGCCAGCGTGTAGCGGAACAGCGGGGAGAAATCGCCCTGATGGATTTCGGTCAGCGGAACGCGGACCCAGATATTCGGCGACAGCCAGGTCTTCAGCCAGACAACCGGGGAGCTTTTGTTCACCTCAACGCGCACTTCGGTCGGGCCGCCAAGCTGCTGCGCCATTTGCTGGCTCAGAAACTCGTAGTGCTGCGCCCAGCGCAGGCCAGCGTCTTCCGCCGCCTCGTTGGAGTAAAGTGAAATGCCCAGCTCGCGGTAAATCTCACGACGAAACGCAGGCGGCACCACAAGTTGGGTGCCGTCTTCAAGCTGCAGTTTGTCGGTCATTAGCATTCTGACTTCGTACGCCAGCACCTTATTAAACTGCTGCAGGCTCGGCAAAATCGCGAAGTTCAGAACGACAAGATAAGTCGTCACCAGGCTGACAAACAGCAAGGTGACGATCAGCAACAGCGTACGGGCAAACGAGCTTCTGGGGGAGAAGCGAACTCGCCTCATGCCTTAGCGCCGTCCGGGACAAAGACGTAGCCAAGACCCCAAACGGTCTGGATATAACGCGGATGCGCCGGGTCCTCTTCCACCATGCGGCGCAGGCGGGAGATTTGCACGTCAATGGAACGCTCCATCGCGGAGTATTCGCGGCCACGGGCCAGGTTCATCAGTTTGTCGCGGGAAAGCGGCTCGCGCGGGTGGCTGACCAGCGCTTTCAGCACCGCAAACTCACCGCTGGTCAGCGGCATTGGCTCGTCTTCGCGAAACATTTCACGAGTGCCTAGATTCAGCTTGAACTTACCGAAAGCGATAACTGCTTCTTCCTGAGAAGGCGCACCCGGCAGTTCGTTCGCCTGACGGCGCAGGACCGCGCGAATACGGGCCAGCAGTTCACGCGGGTTAAACGGCTTAGGAATATAGTCATCAGCGCCGATTTCCAGGCCGACGATACGGTCAACTTCTTCACCTTTCGCGGTCACCATGATGATCGGCATTGGGTTACTCTGACTGCGCAGACGGCGGCAGATAGAAAGACCATCCTCGCCCGGCAGCATGAGATCCAGCACCATCAGGTGGAAGGATTCACGGGTCAGCAGGCGATCCATTTGTTCGGCGTTAGCGACGCTGCGAACCTGGAAGCCCTGCTCGGTGAGATAACGCTCTAACAGCGCGCGCAGACGCATGTCGTCATCGACCACCAGAATTTTATAGTTCTCTTGCATCGTTTGTACTCCCAAAGGCTCGAACAGTTGAGTGTGTATTCTTAAAAAACTGCGCTAATACAACCAGTCAATTCTGGTATACATTCTAGTCGAAATTGTTACAAAGCATATTAAACAGTCGGTTATCAACGTTTTAAATCAAAATTTGGTGACTTGCTTCCCAAAATGCGCCGGTTGCATTCCTTATTGAGCATCGGTTTAAATCACACTCTGATTTTACAGGCTGTAGGGCAGAAAGATGAAAACGCCGTTAATCACCCGTGAAGGCTACGAAAAGCTCAAAAAAGAGCTGGATTATCTGTGGCGTGAAGAGCGCCCCGAAGTGACCAAAAAAGTGACCTGGGCCGCCAGCCTCGGCGATCGCAGCGAAAACGCCGACTATCAGTACAACAAAAAACGCCTGCGTGAAATTGACCGCCGGGTTCGCTACATCACCAAATCTCTGGAGCGCCTGAAAATCGTCGATTACTCACCGCAGCAGGAAGGCAAAGTCTTCTTCGGCGCGTGGGTCGAAATTGAAAACGACGACGGCGACATGCTGCGTTTTCGCATCGTCGGTTACGACGAGATTTTTGGCCGCAAGGACTACATTTCTATTGATTCGCCGATGGCGCGCGCGCTGCTCAAAAAAGAAGTGGGCGATTTAGCCGTGGTGCAAACGCCGGCGGGAGAAGCGCAGTGGTACGTCAATGAAATTGAGTACCCTAAACCCGAGTAATGTGCACAGAACTGTCTGAAACCCAATATCCGTGGGTCGTCGGCTGGCATTTTCGCGCCCCGATCCGTATAACTGTTTGCTGAATTTTCCGTACTACACAGATGAAAAGCCATGATGAATGATTCGCTTTGCCGCATTATTGCGGGTGAGCTTCAGGCCAGAAACGAACAGGTGGAAGCCGCCGTTCGCCTGCTGGATGAAGGGAATACCGTGCCGTTTATTGCACGTTATCGTAAGGAAGTCACCGGCGGTCTGGATGACACGCAACTGCGTCAACTGGAGACTCGTCTTAGCTACCTGCGGGAGTTGGAAGAGCGCCGTCAGTCCATCCTCAAGTCTATTGCCGAGCAGGGTAAACTGAGCGACGAACTTGCCGGTGCCATCAACGGCACGCTGAGCAAAACCGAACTCGAAGACCTTTACCTGCCGTATAAACCCAAGCGCCGTACCCGCGGGCAAATCGCCATCGAAGCCGGCCTTGAGCCGCTGGCGGATTTGCTGTGGAACGAACCTTCACACGACCCGCAGCAGGAAGCCGCTCGCTTTGTGGATGCCGACAAAGGCGTCACCGACACCAAAGCCGCGCTGGACGGCGCACGCTACATCCTGATGGAACGCTTCGCCGAAGATGCCGCTCTGCTGGCAAAAGTGCGCGACTATTTGTGGAAAAATGCGCATCTGGTTTCCGCCGTGGTAAGCGGTAAAGAGGAAGAAGGCGCGAAATTCCGCGACTACTTCGCCCACCACGAAGCCATTGCCACCGTTCCCTCTCACCGCGCGCTGGCGATGTTCCGCGGGCGTAACGAAGGTATTTTACAGCTGTCGCTGAATGCCGACCCGCAGTTTGATGAGCCGCCGCGCGAGAGCTACTGCGAGCAGTTGATCATCTCTCACCTGAATCTGCGCCTGAACAATGCCCCGGCCGACGGCTGGCGTAAGGCCGTGGTGAGCTGGACCTGGCGCATCAAGGTGTTAATGCACCTTGAAACCGAGCTGATGGGCACCGTGCGCGAACGCGCCGAAGATGAAGCCATCAACGTTTTCGCCCGCAACCTTCACGATCTGCTGATGGCGGCCCCGGCTGGCCTGCGCGCCACCATGGGCCTCGATCCGGGCCTGCGTACCGGCGTAAAAGTCGCGGTGGTTGACGCCACCGGCAAGCTGGTAGCGACCGATACTATTTATCCGCATACCGGTCAGGCTGCGAAAGCCGCCGTGGCCGTTGCTGCCCTTTGTGAAAAACATAACGTCGAGCTGGTCGCTATCGGCAACGGTACCGCATCCCGTGAAACCGAGCGCTTCTTCCTGGATGTGCAAAAACAGTTCCCGAAAGTCACCGCCCAGAAGGTGATCGTCAGCGAGGCCGGCGCTTCCGTTTACTCAGCTTCCGAGCTGGCGGCGCTGGAATTCCCGGATCTGGACGTGTCTATTCGCGGCGCGGTCTCGATTGCCCGCCGTCTGCAGGATCCGCTGGCCGAGCTGGTGAAAATCGACCCGAAATCTATCGGTGTGGGCCAGTACCAGCACGATGTCAGCCAGACTCAGCTGGCGAAAAAACTGGATGCGGTCGTCGAAGACTGCGTGAACGCCGTTGGCGTGGATCTGAACACCGCTTCCGTGCCGCTGCTGACCCGCGTGGCTGGCCTGACCCGCATGATGGCGCAGAACATCGTCAACTGGCGTGACGAAAATGGCCGCTTCCAGAACCGCCAGCAGTTGCTAAAAGTCAGCCGCCTGGGGCCAAAAGCTTTTGAGCAGTGTGCGGGCTTCCTGCGCATCAACCACGGCGATAACCCGCTGGATGCCTCTACCGTACACCCGGAAGCCTATCCGGTGGTCGAACGTATTCTGGCCGCCACTCAACAGGCGCTGCAGGACCTGATGGGCAACAGC
The DNA here is from genome assembly GCF_011752855.1 of Enterobacter sp. Ap-867. Taxonomy (NCBI): domain Bacteria; kingdom Pseudomonadati; phylum Pseudomonadota; class Gammaproteobacteria; order Enterobacterales; family Enterobacteriaceae; genus Enterobacter; species Enterobacter sp. Ap-867. The sequence continues at coordinate 65,968 of NZ_VWWS01000006.1, forward strand.
AGCGAATTACGCGATCTGAAGGCCAGCCAGTTTACCGATGAGCGTTTCGGTGTCCCTACCGTGACGGACATTATTAAAGAACTGGAAAAACCGGGCCGTGACCCGCGCCCTGAGTTTAAGACCGCACAGTTTGCCGAAGGCGTGGAAACCATGAACGACCTGACGCCGGGCATGGTGCTGGAAGGCGCGGTGACGAACGTCACCAACTTCGGCGCATTTGTCGACATCGGTGTACATCAGGACGGCCTGGTGCATATTTCGTCCCTGTCGGACAAATTCATCGACGATCCGCACAAAGTGGTGAAAGCGGGCGATATCGTTAAAGTTAAAGTCCTGGAAGTGGACCTGCAGCGGAAACGCATCGCCCTGACCATGCGCCTTGATGAACAGCCTGGCGAAGGTGGCAGCCGTCGCGGTAATGGGGGTGGCAACGCACCTCGCGAGCAAAAAGGCAGGCCAACAGCACAACAAAAACCGCGCGGGCGTGAAAACGCCGCCGGTGGGAATAGCGCGATGATGGATGCGCTGGCCGCTGCGATGGGCAAGAAGCGTTAATTGTCTGACCTCTCCCTTCGGGGAGAGGTCTTATTTTTTCCATCGCCGACAAAAAGCAGAAAAATAACGTACTCTTGATCTAAATCAATTTTCAATATCTACCCCGCCATGAAACCAGCAATTATCATCCCTGTAACATCGGCAATAACGAAATAACATTCATCGTTCACCAAAGAGAAGCCATTACTCTATTTTTCATGCAATTAAGAAACCACTTTCTTCCGCTCGTTAAAAACAACCCCACTAAATCAGCCAGAAAAATACCTATTTTGGTTAAATTCACTCAGAAAAATAAATATTGTCGACAGTAACCATTCTCATTATCATTGCATTGAACGATATTTCTTCTCTTTCTTCCGATAGCTTAATTCGTTTTTATTACACGCATCGCTCGTGAATAAAACGATCATTCAGTCAGCGTCAATGCAGAGCCCAGCTCTAAGTAGGTCTTATGCAATTCATACCGAATAGCGCGTGGAAAATTACCGGCTTCGCCAGTGAAATCAGTCCGGCTTATCGCCAAAAATTATTGTCCCTCGGCATGCTGCCGGGTTCCTCATTCAACGTCGTCCGCGTGGCACCTCTCGGCGACCCTATTCATATCGAAACGCGCCGCGTTAGCCTGGTGCTGCGCAAAAAAGATCTCGCGCTGGTCAATATCGAAGCCGTGGCGTAACGGCGGGGAAACGTTCGCGTTATTTTGCACATTCAACGAAGTTTACGAATAAAATGAAAAACTTAACCATAGGTTTAATCGGTAATCCTAACTCGGGTAAAACCACGTTATTTAATCAGTTGACGGGTGCCCGCCAGCGCGTGGGGAACTGGGCGGGTGTCACCGTAGAACGCAAAGAAGGTCAGTTTTCCACCCTTGAGCACCAGGTCACGCTGGTTGATTTACCCGGCACCTACTCACTCACCACCATTTCGTCACAAACTTCGCTTGATGAGCAAATCGCCTGCCACTACATCCTGAGCGGCGATGCCGATCTGTTAATCAACGTAGTGGATGCTTCTAACCTTGAGCGTAACCTCTACCTGACGCTCCAGCTACTCGAGCTGGGTATCCCGTGCGTGGTGGCGCTCAATATGTTGGATATTGCCGAGAAACAGGCGATTCGCATCGACATCGACGCGCTGGCCGCCCGCCTCGGCTGCCCCGTCGTGCCGCTGGTGTCTACTCGCGGGCGCGGTATTGAAAGCCTGAAACTCGCCATTGACCGCAAGCAGCCCAACGAGAAAAACGAGCTGGTGCACTATCCGCAGATTTTGCTGCAAGAGGCAAAAAAGCTGGCCGAGGATATGCCGCAGGAAATGCCGGTGACGCAGCGCCGTTGGCTGGCGCTGCAGATGCTGGAAGGGGATATCTACAGCCTCGCGTATGCGGGCAATGCCACAGACAAACTTGATTCAGCGCGCGCGCGCCTGGCAGAGACCATTGACGATCCCGCGCTGCTGATCGCAGATGCTCGTTACCAAAGCATCGCTTCCATTTGCGACGCGGTTAGCAATAGCCTGACAGCCGAACCCAACCGGCTGACGGTGGCGATGGATAAAATCATCCTCAATCGTTACCTCGGCCTGCCGATCTTCATGCTGGTGATGTATCTGATGTTCCTGCTGGCGATTAACATCGGCGGCGCGCTGCAGCCTATTTTTGATGGCGGTTCGGTGGCGATATTCATTCACGGCATCCAGTGGCTCGGTTATACGCTGCACTTCCCGGAATGGCTGACGATTTTCCTGGCCCAGGGGATTGGCGGCGGGATCAATACCGTGCTGCCGCTGGTGCCGCAAATCGGCATGATGTACCTGTTCCTTTCCTTCCTCGAAGATTCCGGCTATATGGCGCGCGCAGCCTTCGTGATGGATCGCCTGATGCAGTCGCTGGGTTTACCGGGTAAATCCTTTGTGCCGCTGATTGTCGGCTTCGGCTGTAACGTGCCTTCGGTCATGGGCGCCCGTACCCTTGATGCGCCGCGCGAAAGGCTGATGACCATCATGATGGCGCCGTTTATGTCCTGCGGTGCACGCTTGGCGATTTTCGCGGTGTTTGCCGCCGCATTCTTCGGCCAGCAGGGCGCGCTGGTGGTGTTCTCGCTTTATATTCTCGGCATTGTCATGGCTATTCTCACCGGCCTGATGCTGAAGCACACCATCATGCGCGGCGAAGCTTCGCCGTTTGTCATGGAGCTGCCGGTTTACCACGTCCCTCACCTCAAGAGCCTGATTTTACAAACCTGGCAGCGCCTGAAAGGCTTCGTGCTTCGCGCCGGGAAGGTCATCGTGATCGTCAGTATTTTCATCGGCGCCCTGAACAGCTTCTCCTTTAGCGGCAAGCCAGTAGATAGCATCAATGATTCCGCCCTTGCCTCCGTCAGCCGTGTGTTGACGCCGCTGCTGAAGCCGATCGGTGTCCATGATGACAACTGGCAGGCTACCGTTGGACTGTTTACCGGTGCGATGGCCAAAGAAGTTGTGGTCGGCACGTTAAATACCCTCTATACCGCCGAAGATATTCATAATGAAGAGTTTGATGCCGCAAGCTTTAACCTGCTTGATGAACTGGGCGCTGCCGCCGATGAAACCTGGCAGGGGCTGAAAAACACCTTCAGCCTGAGCGTGCTGGCGAACCCGATTGAGGCAAGCAAAGGCGACGGTGAAATGTCCTCCGGGCCGATGGGCGTGATGAGCACGAAATTCGGCAGCGAAGCCGCCGCCTACAGCTATCTGATTTTCGTTCTGCTCTATATTCCGTGCATCTCGGTGATGGGGGCCATCGCCCGTGAATCGAGCCGGGGCTGGATGACATTTTCCGTGCTTTGGGGGCTGAACATTGCCTATTCGCTCTCCACGCTTTACTACCAGAGCGTCACCTTCAGCGAGCACCCGCAGTTCAGCCTGATTTGCATCCTCGCGGTGATATTGTTCAACGTCCTGCTGCTTGGCGGGCTGCGCCGGGCAAGAAGTCGCGTGGATGTATCGCTGCTCGCCACCAGAAAAACGCCGTCGTCCTGCTGCCAAAGCAGCACCGGCGACTGTCACTAAGGAGCGATGATGGCAAGCCTGATTGATATCCGTAACGCCCTGGCGCTTCAGGGCCGCCTGGAAGCGAAGCAGATAAGCCAGCAGCTTGCCACGCCTCTGCCGCTGGTAGCCGCCATGCTCGATCGACTGGAAGCGATGGGCAAAGCCAGACGCATCAGCGAAGATCCGAGCAGTTGCCTGACGGGAAGCTGCAAAAGCTGTCCAGAAGGGAAAAAATGCGTACGGGAACTTTGGGCACTGCGTTAAGTTAATCTGATGAAAGGCGGGCTACCCCGCCTTTTTACTGCCCGTCAGCTAAGCCGTTGTTGCCCCCAGGCCAGCAGAGCCTGGCAGAATTCAGCCGGATGAGAGATAAACGGCGCGTGGGCGGCCTTGTCGAAGATAACCGAGCTGGACTGCGGCCACAGGGCGTCCAGCAGGGGAACCACTTTCCGTGGCACAAGCCCGTCCAGTCGGCCATACAGACGTAAATGTGGTATTACAGAATGCGAAAGCTCCTGGCGCAGATCGGCGGTTCTCAGGATCTCAAGCCCGCCATTAAGCACGGCCACGTCCGGCATCGGCTGTTCCAGAACAACGGTTTTCAGCAGGCGAGCATCCTGGCGCGCGGTTTCTGTGCCCAGGGTTTGCAACGCCAGAAAACGCTCCACGGTACGCTGAAAATCTTTGCTTAGCTGCTGCTGGAACCCGGCCAGCACGTCAGGTTTAATGCCCGGCCAGTCTTCTGCGGCGGTAAAACAGGGTGAGGAAGCCACCGTCACCAGCGCATTCACACGTTCAGGCCTGGCGAGCGCAGCCTGGCTTGCTACCAGTCCACCCAGGCTCCAGCCAAGCCATGTGGCACATTCAGGCGCTTTAGCCAGCACAATGTCGGCCATTTCCTCCAGCGTTAGCGCACCAAACCCCCTGCTCCGGCCATACCCCGGTAAGTCGACCAGATGCAGCCGAAATTGCGAGCCGAGTTCGGATTCTATGTTGTGCCAAACCTCCGCATTCAGTCCCCATCCGTGCAGCAGCACAAGATCGCTTTTTCCTTTACCTTTTGTTTGCCACCACAGCTCACTCATCAGTTACCGTTCTCATTTTCATCAGCAAGGAGAACGCTATGCTAGCAATCCCTGGCCGCTGTTGGCTATGCCGGTTACCGCTTGCCCGTCCGACATGGGGCATTTGCTCCTGCTGCGCCGCCTCGCTGCTTCAGCCCCTGGCCTGCTGTTTACAGTGTGGTTTACCGGCGTTGAGCGGGCATTTGCCCTGCGGACGTTGCCTGCAAAGAGCGCCTGAGTGGGACGCAATGGCCTATGTGACAGACTACCTGCCGCCGTTAAGCACGCTGATTCATCACCTAAAATTTACCGGAACGCCCTCGCTTGCACCGGCCTTAGCCCGCCTTTTGCTACTGCGTATTCTGGCAGCCAGGCGAGAGGGCAGGCTTCATTTGCCTGATGCTATTGTGAGTGTACCGCTGCACCATACCCGAGCGTGGCGGCGCGGCTATAACCAAAGCGCACTTATTGCTACTCCGCTGTCTCGCTGGTTAGGGCTGGAGCATTATCCCTCTGCAATCAAACGCATACGCGCCTCACCAGCCCAACATACGTTGACAGCAAAGGAAAGAAAGAGGAATTTGAAAGGCATCTTTAGGGTTGAAATTCCCGTTGCGGGTCGCCATATGGCGATTGTGGATGATGTCGTGACGACGGGTAGTACTGTTGCGGAGATAGCGCGATTGCTGAAAAGGCAGGGCGCGGCGACTGTCCAGGTATGGTGCCTGTGTCGAACCTTGTAGACCCTCGATGATGGGCGTATTATAACCGACTAAAATAGTCAACTATTGAGCAATCGTTATGATCCGTATTTCCGATGCTGCACAATCCCACTTTGCCAAGTTGCTGGCAAATCAGGAAGAAGGGACGCAAATCCGCGTATTCGTTATCAATCCTGGCACCCCGAATGCGGAGTGTGGTGTGTCTTATTGTCCGCCGGATGCGGTTGAAGCGACCGACACGGCGCTGCCGTTCGAGCAGTTAACCGCTTATGTCGATGAGCTGAGCGCGCCTTATCTGGAAGATGCCGAAATCGACTTCGTCACCGACCAGCTCGGTTCCCAGCTGACGCTGAAAGCCCCTAACGCAAAAATGCGTAAGGTGTCTGACGACGCGCCGCTGATGGAGCGCGTTGAGTATATGCTGCAGGCGACCGTTAACCCACAGCTGGCGGGCCACGGTGGTCGCGTCACGCTGATGGAAATTACCGACGAAGGCTATGCCATTCTGCAGTTTGGCGGCGGCTGTAACGGCTGTTCTATGGTGGATGTGACGCTGAAAGAAGGGATCGAGAAACAGCTTCTGGCTGAGTTCCCTGAGCTGAAAGGCGTACGTGACCTGACCGAACACCAGCGCGGTGAGCACTCTTACTATTAGTTTGCCCCTCACCCTAACCCTCTCCCTAAAAGGGAGAGGGAATAGACCGAGAAACGTGAGACGAAACTACGTCTTCTTACGCCGCTTATCCAAATCTTTCAGCAACTTATTCACCCGTTCATCGGCAAACATCGCTTCCAGAGAGACGGTCAGCTTGCGCCGCCAGTTCTTATACTGATCGCTGGTGCCAGGAATATTCACCGGCTGGGCCATATCCAGCCAGTCCTCCGGCTGCAGCCCCAGCAGCGCGCTATGGCTGTCGGCGATATAACGCTGCATTCCACGGTTGAGCGTGTCGGTCATCGTCATTAACGCGGCCTTATGTCCCGCCCGCTTCGGCAAGCAGCCGTATTTATGCAGCCCGTCCAGTAGACCTTGTTTAGCCCTTTCGCGGTCTTCATACAGCCCCGCCAGCACCTCTTCATCAGGGTAAAGTCCCAGCGTTTTGCCCAGCGTTAAATCACCGCTATTCCAGTAGCCACGCAGCGTGGGCAAGTCGTGCGTTGTGGCAACCGCCATCGACTGCTCAGGCCATGTGGCCGGAGCCCGGAATTGCTTCTCTCCGTCGTGTTCGAAGTACAGCACTTTGTAAGAATAAACGCCGCTGTCGCGAAGCTTGCCGACGATTTCAACCGGCACGGTACCGAGGTCCTCGCCAATCACCATGCAGCGGTGACGCTGGCTTTCCAGGGCCAGAATCGAAAGCAGATCGTCCACCGGGTACTGCACATAGGCGCCTTTATCCGCCGTCTCGCCGTACGGGATCCACCACAGCCGCAGCATCGACATAACGTGGTCAATGCGCAGGGCGCCGCAGTGGGTCATATTGGCGCGCAGCAGTTCGATAAACGGCTGATAGCCGCGAGCGGCCATGACGTGGGGATCCATCGGTGGCAGCCCCCAGTTTTGGCCTAACGGGCCGAGGATATCCGGCGGCGCGCCAACGGAGGCTTTCAGGCAGTAAAGCTCACGGTCACACCAGGTTTCAGAGCCGCCTTCCGCTACGCCCACCGCCAGGTCGCGATAAAGGCCAATCGGCATCCCGTCATGCTGGCTGGCATCCCAGCAGGCCTTAAACTGACGCCAGGCGAGATACTGCAGCCAAAGCCAGAAGTTGACCTCATCGCAATGTTGCTCACAGAACTGCTTCACTCCCGGGCTATGGGCGTCGCGATAGCCTTCCGGCCACACCGGCCAGCCCCAGCGCAGAGGATCTTCGTTAACCTGGCTGGCATGAAGCGCATCGTAGGCAGCCTGGTAGAACAGACCTTCTCCTCCTTCCGCAACGAACCTGCCAAACGCGACGACTTGTTCATCGCTGGCTGTACGCAACGAGAACTGCTGCCACGCTAAACGCAGTCCCGCAACTTTGAGGGCCGTAACGGCAGAATAATCCACCCACTCGGCATCTCTCGTGGCCTGAAGCTGTTTCTGCACTGTGGATGTTTTCCACCACGTCTGCGCCGCTTTGCTATTCTGGAAATCTTCTACCGCATTGACGTCGATATAGATGACATTCAGCCAGCGGCGTGACGAAGGGCTGTATGGGCTGGCGCTCTCCGGGTTAGCCGGGTAAAGCGAATGAATCGGGTTGAGGCCGATAAACGCCCCGCCCCGCTTCGCCACATCCCCCAGCATCTGCTTCAAATCGCCAAAGTCGCCGATGCCCCAGTTAGCCGCCGAGCGCAGCGTGTAAAGCTGCACACATGCCCCCCACAGCTTTTTGCCCTGCAGTAACGCGTCCGGCTCATAGCAGCGCGGCGGGGCGACGATAATTCGGCTCGTCCAGCTCTGCTTTTGCCGACTGACTACCAGCGAATGGTAGCCCTCGGGTAGCTTTGTCGGCAGCGATAACGTCTTCCCACCGGAAACTTGCCCGCGGTGGGTATGGCCTTCTTCAGTGGTCAGCGTCCAGCTAAATTCACCCTCTCCTTCCAGCGTCAGCTGCATTCGCTGCCCGGCAGTGAAAACCTGAACCGCTGGCACAGGATCGGTCGACTTTTTTGCAACAGCGGTGCGGTTCATGGCCTCGAGCAGACGCAGTTTTGTCTCCGCAGGAATAGCCTGCGGTTTGCCGTGGGCGTTGATGTAGTTCGGGCTGATACCCGCCGCCAGAGCGGCGCTATCAAGACGTTTGCTCTCCATGGCGCTCCCTTAGCGTTTTGCCTGCCAGATACGTTGTTGGTAATCGCGGATCGAGCGATCGGAGCTGAACATGCCGCAACGGGCGCTGTTCAAAATGGCGGCGCGCGTCCAGGCTTCCTGGTCCAGATAAAGTTTGTCGGCAAGCTTTTGCGCCTCGGCATAAGCAGTGAAGTCCGCCATCAACAGGTAAGGATCGCCGCCCTCTTTGCCGATGCTGTGCAGCATCTGATCAAAGGCGTGTTTATCTCCTTCACTGTATTTGCCCTGCTCCAGTTCTTTAAGCACGGCATCCAGCACTTTATCTTTTTTGCGCCATTTCACCGGATCATAGCCTTTGGCTTTCAGGGCTTTAACCTGCTCGACGGAGTGGCCGAAAATAAAGATATTCTCTTCACCCACCTTCTCTGCAATTTCAACGTTGGCACCGTCCAGCGTCCCCACCGTCAGCGCGCCGTTCAGCGCCAGCTTCATGTTACCGGTGCCGGATGCCTCTTTACCGGCAGTCGAAATCTGTTCGGAAATATCAGCCGCCGGGATCATGATTTCCGCCGCAGATACGCAATAGTCCGGCAGGAAAACGACCTTCAGTTTGTCGCCCACCAGCGGATCGTTGTTGATCGCCTCAGCCACTTTGTTGATAGCAAAGATAATATTTTTGGCCAGGTAATAACCCGGAGCCGCCTTCGCGCCAAACAGGTAAACGCGCGGCACACGGTCTGCTTTCGGGTTCTCGCGGATCTCTTTGTACTGCGCCAGGATATGCAGCAGGTTCAAGTGCTGACGTTTGTATTCGTGCAGGCGTTTGATTTGCACGTCGAACAACGCATCCGGGCTAATCACGATGCCGGTACGAGCCTTCACAAATGCAGCCAGTTTTACTTTGTTCTGATGCTTGATTTCGCGCCAGGTCTGGCGGAATTTGGCGTCATCGGCGTGCTTTTCCAGTCCTTCCAGCACGTCGAGGTTATTCGCCCACTCTTTCTTCAGCGTCTTGTCGAACAGCGTGGCAAGCGCCGGGTTGCACTGCTTGATCCAGCGGCGCGGCGTAATGCCGTTCGTCACGTTATGGAATTTGTTCGGCCACAGCTGGTGGTATTCCGGGAACAGATCTTTCACCACCAGCTCAGAATGAAGCGCCGCAACGCCGTTCACCGCAAAGCCTCCGACCACGCACAGGTTAGCCATACGTACCTGCTTGCTATGCACCACGGCAAGCTTCGCCCAGACGGCTTCATCCCCCGGCCAGGTTTTGTCGACCAGCAGCTTAAAGCGTTTGTTAATCTCATTGATAATTTGCATATGGCGAGGCAGCAGCGCTTTCACCAGCTTCTCGTCCCAGCACTCCAGAGCTTCAGGCATCAGGGTGTGGTTAGTGTAGGCGAACGTTTTACTGGTAATCGCCCAAGCGTCATCCCAGCTAAGCTGATGTTCGTCAATCAGCACGCGAAGCAGCTCAGGGATAGCGATGGTTGGGTGGGTATCGTTCAGTTGAATCACTTCGTAGGCCGGCAGCTCGGCGAGCTTGCGGCCTGCCAGATGATGGCGGCGCAGAATGTCAGCCACCGAACAGGCACACTGGAAATACTGCTGCATCAGGCGCAGCTTTTTACCGTTCAGGTGATTGTCATTCGGATAGAGCACCTTGGTGAGCTTTTCAGCGTCAATGCCCTGCTGCTCGGCTTTAAGAAACTCACCGTCATTAAATTTTGTCAAATCAAATGGATGAGCATGTTTTGCCTGCCACAGGCGCAGCGGCTGCGCCACGCCATTTCGGTAGCCCAGCACCGGTAAATCCCACGCCTCGCCCTGGAAAATAAAGGCTGGCTCCCAGCGGGAACGCTTACCGTCCTTCACGAGTTTCCCACCAATGCCCACCTGCACATCCAGCGCGCTGTTGTGGCGGAACCAAGGGTAGCTCCCGCGCTGCCAGTCATCCGGGGCTTCCATCTGTTTGCCGTCCTTAAAGGACTGGCGGAACAGGCCATACTGATAGTTGAGGCCATAGCCGATGGCCGATTGCCCGACCGTGGCCATTGAGTCCAGGAAGCAGGCCGCAAGCCGTCCCAACCCGCCGTTGCCTAAAGCCGGGTCCGTTTCTTCTTCCAGTAAATCGGTGAGGTTTATCTGGTAATCCTTCAGCACATCGCTCACCTCAGTGAACCAGCCAAGATTAAGCAGGTTATTCCCCGTCAGGCGGCCTATCAGAAACTCCATCGAGATGTAGTTTACGTGGCGCTGTTTGGCTTCAGGTTTTGCTGTTGGCTGAGCCGCTAAGTGCTCTGCAAGCGCACCACTAACCGCCTGCCACCACTGATGCTGAGTCATTTCACTGGCATCATGGAGGCCATAACGCTGCCACTGGCGCGTCAGAGCGGACTGGAACTGTTCTTTACTGAAGATCGGCTGTGACATAGAAAATCGGTCCTGTAATGTTCGAAAATCATTACCCGTTAGTGTGCCGGGCAGCCCGTGGGAGTTCCTCCTCCCGGCGCGGATTAGGCGGGGAGGAGTAGCGAGGATGAGCGAAAAATGTGATCTCTGCCACTCGATGCGGCGGTGTAACAGGTTTCAGCCGCGCTGTCACAAGCAGTGAGCAATCGCATTCATGAAAAAATGGAACTGTGACAGGGTGCAACTTACCGAGCTCGGAAAGTTCAACAACCTTGCAATAAAAAGCATTCTGGCAGACCTTATCCGTAAGCATTAATTACGAAGCGTAAAAAAAATCGCATCCTTGAACTTTTCCCTCCATTATTTTCTCTGCAGTCCGGCAGCCCCGCCCTGCAGCGCGAAAAATGCCGGGGAAATTTATACACAGTGAAGTGATCAACTATGTTAATCCCATCCAAATTAAGCCGCCCCGTTCGGCTGGAAAACACTGTGGTTCGCGATCGCCTGTTGGTGAAGCTTTCAACTGCCGCCAACTATCGCTTAGCGCTGATCGCCAGCCCGGCCGGTTATGGTAAAACGACCCTCGTGTCGCAGTGGGCGGCGGGGCGAAAAGAGCTGGGTTGGTATTCCCTCGATGAGGGAGATAACCAGCAGGAGCGCTTTGCCAGCTACCTGATTGCCGCCGTGCAGCACGCCACCGGCGGCCACTGCGCCAGTAGCGAAATCATGGCGCAAAAGCGGCAATACGCCAGCCTGTCTTCGCTCTTTTCTCAGCTGTTCATTGAGCTGGCGGGGTGGGACAAACCGCTGTACCTGGTGATTGATGATTATCATCTGATTGCCAACCCGGTTATTCATGAAGCCATGCGCTTTTTCATTCGCCACCAGCCAGAAAACCTGACACTGGTGATCCTGTCGCGCAATCTCCCGCAGCTTGGCATTGCCAACCTTCGCGTGCGCGATCAGCTCCTGGAAATTGGTAGCCAGCAGCTCGCCTTTACGCATCAGGAAGCCAAACAGTTCTTCGACAACCGCCTGGCAACGCCGATTGAACAAGCGGACAGCAGCCGCCTGTGTGATGACGTTGCTGGCTGGGTAACGGCGCTCCAGTTAATCGCCTTGTCCGCGCGCCAGAGCAATACGCCAGCTCAACATTCCGCACGCCGTCTGTCGGGCATTAACGCCAGCCATCTTTCAGATTATCTGGTGGATGAAGTCCTGAACAACGTTGATGCCGATACCCGCAACTTCCTGCTGAGAAGCTCCATCCTGCGCTCAATGAATGACGCATTGATCATCCAGGTAACGGGTGAAGAAAATGGCCAGATGCGGCTGGAGGAGATTGAGCGCCAGGGCTTGTTCCTGCAGCGTATGGACGATTCCGGCGAATGGTTCTGCTTCCACCCGCTGTTTGGCAGTTTCCTTCGCCAGCGCTGCCAGTGGGAGCTGGCCGCAGAGCTGCCGGATATTCACCGGGCGGCCGCCGAAAGTTGGATGGCGCAAGGCTTCCCAAGCGAGGCTATTCACCACGCGCTGGCGGCAGGTGATGCCAATATGCTGCGCGATATTCTGCTGGGCCACGCGTGGGCGCTGTTTAACCACAGCGAACTGACGCTGCTCGAGGAGTCACTGAAGGCGCTGCCGTGGGAAAGTCTGCTGGAAAACCCAAAACTTGTGCTGCTGCAGGCCTGGCTGATGCAAAGCCAGCACCGCTACGGCGAAGTGAATACCCTGCTGGCAAGGGCCGAGCAGGAAATGGACCTGGTCATCGACGACACGTTGCACGGTGAATTTAACGCCCTGAGAGCCCAGGTTGCCATCAACGCGGGCGATCCGGCGGAAGCCGAGCGTCTGGCCATGGTCGCGCTGGAAATGCTGCCGCTGGCCAATTTTTACAGCCGCATAGTAGCAACTTCGGTTCACGGCGAAGTGCTGCACTGCAAGGGCGATCTGACGAAGTCTCTTTCCGTTATGCAGCAGACCGAGCAAATGGCCCGCCGCCACGATGTGTGGCACTACGCGCTGTGGAGTCTCATTCAGCAAAGCGAAATCCTGCTGGCTCAGGGGTTCTTACAGGCCGCCTGGGAAACCCAGGAGAAAGCCTTTGTGCTGATCCGCGAGCAGCACCTCGAACAATTGCCACTGCATGAGTTTCTACAGCGTATCCGCGCCCAGCTGCTTTGGGCCTGGGCCCGGCTGGATGAAGCCGAAGCGGCAGCCCGCAGCGGAATGGAGGTCCTTTCCAGCTTCCAGCCGCAGCAACAGCTCCAGTGTCTGGCGCTGCTGGTGCAGTGCTCACTGGCGCGCGGTGACCTGGATAATGCTCGCAATCACCTTAATCGCCTTGAAAATTTGCTTGGGAACGGTCCCTGGCACAGCGACTGGGTCTCCAACGCCGACAAGGTGCGGGTGATTTACTGGCAAATGATTGGCGATAAAAAGTCGGCAGCCAACTGGCTGCGCCAGACGCCGAAGCCTGAATTTGCCAATAACCACTTCCTGCAAAGCCAGTGGCGGAATATCGCCCGCGTGCAAATCCTGCTGGGTGAGTACGATCCGGCGGAAATGGTGCTGGAAGAACTTAACGAAAACGCCCGCAGCCTGCGTCTGATGAGCGACCTTAACCGCAACCTGCTGCTGCTCAACCAGCTTTACTGGCAGGCGGGCAGAAAAAGTGACGCTCAGCGCGTGCTGCTGGAAGCTCTGGCGCTGGCAAACCGCACCGGGTTTATCAGTCACTTCGTTATCGAAGGGGAAGCGATGGCGCAGCAGCTGCGCCAGCTTATTCAGCTCAACACGCTGCCGGAGCTGGATCAGCACCGCGCTCAACGCATCCTGCGTGAGATAAACCAGCACCACCGCCATAAGTTTGCACACTTTGATGAAAGCTTTGTGAACCGCCTGCTGAATCACCCGGAAGTGCCGGAGCTTATCCGCACCAGCCCGCTGACGCAGCGAGAATGGCAGGTGTTGGGGCTGATTTATTCCGGTTATAGCAACGAGCAGATCGCCGGAGAGTTGGATGTTGCGGCCACCACCATCAAAACGCATATCCGAAATCTTTACCAGAAGCTGGGCGTGGCGCACCGTCAGGACGCGGTACAGCATGCACAGAAATTACTGAAGATGATGGGGTATGGGGTTTAGCTGGAGATATTCTGAAGGCTAGTTTCAGCCCCTCACCCCGGCCCTCTCCCCATAGGGGAGAGGGGGGATAAAAATCTGAAGATGAGCGGAACCGGCCAACACTCGGACTGAAAAGGGTTCAACTCTCTTTAAGACGCCAGCGACAGTCCCGCTTTAGCCGCCTGCTTGACCAGCCACTGCGCCACCCGCGCCTGCTGCTCTTCGTTCAGCCACATGCCCAACTTAGTACGGCGCCACAGCGCATCTTCCGCACATCTGACCCATTCATGCTCAACCAGGTAGCGCAGCTCGGCTTCATAAAACTCATGGCCAAAATCTTCGCCCAGATCGCCCAGGGTTTTGGCCTCGCCCAGCACCAGGTCGCTGTTGCTGCCATAGGTGCGCGCCAGGTGACGGGCAAGACTTTCGGTCAGGAAACCGTAACGACGGCGCAGTTTGGCCGCATAATCATCACGATCGCCACCGATGTCACCGCCAGGCAGGCGGCACTCTTTGGTCCAGGCCGGGCCGATATTCGGGTAGTAACGCTCCAGCTTATCCAGCGCATGTTCAGCCAGCTTACGGTAGGTCGTCAGTTTACCGCCGAAGACCGACAGCAGCGGTGCCTGACCATTTTCGTCATGAATATCGAGAGTGTAATCGCGGGTCACCGCCTGCGGAGAATCAGACTCGTCATCACACAGCGGGCGCACGCCAGAATAGGTCCAGACGATATCATCTTTGGTCAGCGTCTTTTTGAAATGCGCGTTGTAAACGTTCAGCAGATAGCTCACTTCTTTGTCATCAATCTGCACCGCTTTCGGGTCACCGTGGTATTCCACGTCGGTGGTGCCGATGATGGAGAATTCGTCCATCCACGGGATCACAAACACAATACGTTTATCTTCGTTTTGCAGGATGTAAGCCTGCTTCTGGGTATGCACGCGAGGCACCACGATGTGGCTGCCTTTGATCAGGCGGATACCGTAAGGCGAAGGCAGGTGTAGCCCTTCGTCAAAGAAGGTTTTCACCCACGGACCGGTGGCGTTCACCAGGCCTTTCGCGCGCCAGGTAAAGGTTTCGCCGGTATCAATATCCTGCGCTTCAACGACCCACAGCCCATTTTCGCGGGTTGCTTTGGTGGCGCGAGTACGGGTTTTCACCTCTCCGCCCTTGCGGGTCACCATTTGGGCGTTAGCCAGCACCAGGCGAGCATCATCCACCCAGCAATCGGAATATTCGAAACCGCGCACGATCTCAGGCTTCAGCACTGAATCTGCGCCAAAACGCAAGCCGGTCGAGGCCGGCAAACTGGTGCGTTTCCCCAGATGATCGTACATGAACAGGCCAGTCCGAATCATCCAGGCCGGACGAAGGTGCGGCCGGTGCGGTAAACGGAAGCGCATCGGGAAAGCAATGTGCGGCGCCATTTTCAACAGCACTTCACGCTCCGCCAGCGCCTCACTCACCAGGCGAAACTCATAATGCTCCAGGTAACGCAGGCCGCCGTGAATCAGCTTCGAGCTGGCGGAAGAGGTCGCGCAGGCCAGATCCTGTCCCTCCAGCATCAACACGGATAACCCGCGGCCAGCGGCGTCCGCCGCAATACCGGCGCCGTTGATTCCACCGCCAATAACAATCAGATCTTTGGTTTCCATGTTGCCCTCACGCACTTTCGTTAAAGCTCAAAAATGTTCGATATCGCTCATGATAGCAAGTGTTCGCCCGCTTTGGTAACGAAATAAAAACATTTCTACGTGATATGGATAACATATTGGCGTTAATATCAGCGCCAGCGGGGCGCGATGCCTTAACATGCCCCTTGTTTCCTTTCTTTCTCGACGAGTAAAACCATGGATCAATTTGAATGTATTGGTGTGGAAGAAGCACACCAGAAACTCCAGCAGCAGCAGGCGGTATTGGTGGATATCCGCGATCCGCAGAGCTTTGCCATGGGACACACGCCGGGGGCTTACCACCTTACCAACGACACGCTGGTGAATTTTATGCAGCAAACCGACTTCGACACGCCGGTCATGGTGATGTGCTACCACGGCAACAGCAGCAAAGGCGCCGCCCAATATCTGCTGCAGCAAGGCTATGACCAGGTCTACAGCATCGACGGTGGCTTTGATGCCTGGCACCGCCATTTCCCGGCTGAAGTCGCTCACGGCGCGTAAAGTTCAGCCCTTGTCGCTCCCTGCAGGTATACTGCTTGCCTTTGTACGGCTTTATAGACGAAGTTGGTTAAACTTTCATGATCATGATTACCTCTTTCGCCAACCCGCGCGTGGCGCAGGCTTTTGTCGATTACATGGCAACTCAGGGCGTTATTCTTACGATTCAGCAACATACGCAAAGCGATGTCTGGCTGGCGGATGAGAACCAGGTACAGTATGTCCGCGCCGAGCTGGAAAAGTTCGTCGCGAACCCTGGCGACCCGCGCTACCAGGCCGCCAGCTGGAGCACCGGCCACAGCGGCGTGGGTTTCAG
Organism: Enterobacter sp. Ap-867; assembly: GCF_011752855.1. Classification (NCBI taxonomy): domain Bacteria; kingdom Pseudomonadati; phylum Pseudomonadota; class Gammaproteobacteria; order Enterobacterales; family Enterobacteriaceae; genus Enterobacter; species Enterobacter sp. Ap-867. Next base: position 82,149 of record NZ_VWWS01000006.1, read on the forward strand.
CTATAAACGCTATCCGTTTTTCGCCACCATCAAAGAGCGCGCCGGCCCGCTGACGCTTATCGTCATCGGCGTGTGTATCGCGCTGTTTGTCCTGCTCAATATCGTGGGCTTCGGTCCGGTGATCTCCGTGCTTGGCTGGCCGCTCGTGCCCGAGCAGCGCTTTGAGTTTTGGCGCTATTTCACGCACGGATTACTGCATTTCTCCTTGCTGCATATCCTCTTTAACCTACTATGGTGGTGGTATTTAGGCGGCGCGCTCGAAAAACGCCTCGGCACCGGCAAACTGCTGACGCTGACGCTTATCTCCACCCTGCTGAGCGGTTTTATGCAGGCAAAATTTACCGGCCCACTGTTTGGCGGCCTGTCAGGCACGGTGTTTGCGCTGATGGGTTATGTCTGGCTGCGCGGAGAGCGAGATCCCGACAGCGGCATTCAGATGCAGCGCGGGCTGCTGGCGTTTGCGGTAATTTGGTTGGTTATTGAGGTCTTCACTCAGTCCGCTGTCATTCCAGCGCACCTGACCGGCATGCTGGTTGGGCTGGCGATGGCGCTGGTAGATACCCTGAATGCGCGAAAACGAACATAACAATGCTGGAGTAGCTTGTGAAGCAGACACAACGTCATGACGCGATTATTGAGCTGGTTAAGCAGCAGGGATACGTCAGTACCGAAGAGTTGGTGGAACAGTTTGCCGTCAGCCCGCAAACCATCCGCCGGGATTTAAACGACCTGGCCGATCAGAATATGATCCTGCGCCACCACGGCGGGGCGGCCCTGCCCTCCAGCTCGGTTAACACCCCGTGGCATGACCGAAAAGCAACGCAAACCGCAGAAAAAGAGCGTATTGCGCAGAAGGTTGCCAGCCAAATTCCTAACGGCGCCACGCTGTTTATCGACATCGGCACGACGCCGGAAGCCGTGGCGCATGCGCTGCTTAATCACAGCAATCTGCGCATTGTGACCAACAACCTCAACGTGGCAAACACGCTGATGGCTAAAGAAGATTTCCGTATCATTCTGGCCGGCGGAGAGCTGCGCAGTCGCGATGGCGGCATTATCGGCGAGGCCACGCTGGACTTCATTTCCCAGTTCCGTCTCGACTTCGGCATTCTCGGCATCAGCGGGATCGACAGCGACGGCTCGCTGCTTGAGTTCGACTACCACGAGGTTCGCACCAAGCGCGCGATTATCGAAAACTCTCGCAGCGTGCTGCTGGTCGTGGACCATTCGAAGTTTGGCCGTAATGCGATGGTGAATCTGGGCAGTATTAGCCTGGTGGATACCGTGTATACCGACGTGGTGCCGCCCGCAGGAGTGATGCAGGTGATTAAAGAGAATAACGTGCAGCTGGAGCTGTGCTGAGTTTTATCCTCGCCCCGGCCCTCTCCTAAAAGGGAGAGGGTTAGATTGAGGGGAAAAGTTACAATCTCACCGGCTTAATATGCCAAATCTCGTCGGCATACTCCTGAATCGTCCTGTCTGAGGAGAAATAGCCCATATTGGCAATATTGTGCATAGTACGGATAGTCCACTCCTCCGGCTGCTGGTAAACCTCATCCACCCTGTCCTGGCAGTCCACATAGCTGCGGTAATCCGCCAGCACCTGGTAGTGATCGCCAAAGTTAATCAGCGAGTCGACTAAGTCCCGATAGCGCCCCGGCTCCCCGGGGCTGAATGCCCCCGTCGCGATTTGCGTCAGCACCTGGCGCAGCTCTTCATCCTTCTCGTAATACTCCCGAGGGTTGTAGCCTTTACTGCGGAGTGTCTCCACCTCTTCTGCGGTGTTGCCGAAGATAAAGATGTTGTCCTTGCCGACGTGGTCGAGCATCTCCACGTTGGCGCCGTCCAGGGTCCCGATGGTCAACGCCCCGTTAAGCGCAAACTTCATGTTACTGGTCCCCGAAGCTTCGGTTCCCGCCAGCGAAATTTGCTCGGAGAGATCTGCCGCCGGAATAATCAACTGGGCGAGGCTGACGCTGTAGTTGGGGATAAACACCACCTTCAGCTTATCTTTAACCTGCAGGTCGTTGTTGATGACCTCCGCAACGTCGTTGATAAGATGAATAATATGCTTCGCCATGTAATAGGCCGATGCCGCTTTACCCGCGAAAATATTCACGCGTGGCACCCATTCCGCCTCAGGATCGGCCTTGATGCGGTTATAGCGGGCGATCACATGCAGGACGTTCATTAGCTGGCGCTTATATTCATGAATGCGCTTAATCTGCACGTCGAATAAGGCGTCCGGGCTCACCACGACATTCAGTTGCTGCCCAATGTACGTCGCCAGCCGTTTTTTATTCGCCAGCTTGGCCTTACGCACCGCCTGATGCACCGTCGGGTAGTCAATGTGCTGCTTCAGGTCGTTCAGTTGGCTTAAGTCCGTCCGCCAGGTCTGCCCGATATTCTCATCCAGCACTTCAGACAGCGCCGGGTTGGCAAGCGCCAGCCAGCGGCGCGGCGTGACGCCGTTCGTTTTGTTGCTAAAGCGCATCGGGAAGATACTGGCGAAGTCAGCAAACAGGGACTGCACCATCAGATTGGAGTGCAGCTCAGACACGCCGTTCACCTTATGGCTGACCACCACCGCGAGCCAGGCCATCCGCACTCGCCTGCCGTTGGATTCGTCGATGATAGATGCCCTGCCCAGCAGACCCGTGTCGTTCGGGTATTGCTCCTGCAGGGTTTTCAGGAAGTAGTCGTTAATCTCAAAGATGATCTGCAGATGGCGCGGCAGGATCTTGCCGAGCATGTCCACCGGCCAGGTTTCCAGGGCCTCGCTCATCAGCGTGTGGTTGGTGTACGAGAAGACCTGGCAGGTCACTTCGAACGCTTCCTCCCATTCAAACTTATGCTCGTCAATCAGCAGCCGCATCAACTCCGGAATCGACAGCACCGGGTGAGTGTCATTCAGGTGAATCGCAATTTTATCCGCAAGGTTGGCGTAGGTTTTATGCAGCTGATAATGGCGGCTCAGAATGTCCTGCATGGTCGCCGAAACCAGGAAATACTCCTGGCGCAGGCGAAGCTCACGCCCGGAATAGGTCGAGTCATCGGGATAAAGCACGCGGGACACGTTTTCAGAGTGGTTTTTGTCTTCCACCGCCGCGAAATAATCACCCTGGTTAAACTTACCGAGGTTGATCTCGCTGCTCGCCTGAGCGTTCCACAGCCGCAGCGTGTTGGTCGCGTCGGTGTCGTAGCCCGGAATAATCTGGTCATAGGCAACCGCGAGGATCTCTTCGGTTTCGACCCAACGAGACTTTTTCCCTTCCTGCTGAATACGCCCGCCGAAACGCACCTTGTAGCGCGTATTGTGGCGTTTAAACTCCCAAGGGTTGCCGTACTCAAGCCAGTAGTCCGGCGACTCTTTCTGGCGGCCATCGACGATGTTCTGCTTGAACATACCGTAGTCGTAACGTATGCCGTAGCCACGCCCAGGCAGCCCCAGGGTCGCCAGCGAATCGAGGAAACAGGCGGCGAGACGCCCCAAACCGCCGTTGCCCAGGCCGGGGTCGTTCTCCTCGTCAATCAACTCTTCGAGGTCGAGGCCCATCTCTTCGAGGGCATTTTTCACATCTTCATAGATGCCGAGGGAAAGCAGCGCGTTCGACAGCGTGCGTCCGATCAGAAACTCCATCGACAGGTAGTAAACCTGGCGGACTTCCTGGGAAAGCTGGGCGCGGTTGGAACGCAACCAGCGCTCCACCAGCCTGTCGCGCACGGCAAACAGCGTCGCGTTAAGCCACTCGTGTTTATTGGCGATGGCAGGGTCTTTCCCCACCGTAAACATCAGCTTATAGGCAATCGAGTGTTTAAGCGCCTCGACGCTCAGCGTGGGTGATGCATAGGAAAAGGGTGCGTTCATATCAGTGATTCCTGGTGTATGGGTAATTACATCAAGCGTTGATAAAGGTCGCGGTATGACTGCGCCGCTACCTGCCAGCTAAAATCCATATTCATTGCCTGCCGCTGCACAAAACGCCACAGCGACGGGCGGGACCACAGCACGAAAGCACGCCGGATCGCGCGAAGCAGCGACCAGGCATTACTGTCTTCAAACACAAAACCGGTCGCCACACCGTCAGCCAGATTCTCGAGAGAAGTATCAGACACGGTGTCAGCCAGGCCACCGGTTCGCCGCACCAGCGGCAAGGTGCCATATTTCAGACCATAAAGCTGCGTTAAGCCGCAGGGCTCAAAGCGGCTCGGGACTAAAATCACGTCGGCACCGCCCATGATGCGGTGGGAAAATGCCTCGTGATAGCCAATCTGGACGCCGACCTGGCCGGGATGCTCGGCCGCCGCCGCCAGGAACCCTTCCTGCAGCACGGAATCCCCGGCCCCCAGCAGCGCCAGCTGCCCGCCCTGCTCCAGCAACCCCGGCAATGCCTCAAGCACCAGATCCAGCCCTTTTTGGTTGGTTAACCGACTGACCACCGCGAACAGCGGGACTTTGTCGTTCACCTTCAGCCCCATCGCTACCTGCAGCTGGCGTTTGTTTTCGGCTTTCTCCTCCAGCGAATCGCGGTTATACCGCGAGGCCAGCAGCAGGTCGCTTTCCGGGTTCCAGATCTTGTCGTCCACGCCGTTTAAAATGCCCGACAGGCGCCCTTCACGCTGGCGCTGGCGCAGCAGCCCTTCCATGCCATAGGCAAAATGCGGGTCGGTAATCTCCCGAGCATAGGTTGGGCTGACGGCGGTAATGTGGTCGGCATAGTAAAGCCCGGCCTTCAGGTACGAAATCTGGCCGTGGAATTCCAGCCCGTTCATGTCGTAGACCCACCACGGCAAATCAATTTCACTTAAGTGATGAGCATAGAACATTCCCTGATAGGCGAGGTTATGGACGGTAAATACCGACCTGGCTGGCCGCCCGCGAACCTCGAGATAGGCCGGCGTCAGCCCGGCGTGCCAGTCGTGGGCATGCACCACATCGGGATGCCAGAAAGGATCCAGGCCGCAGGCCATTTCCGCCCCAACCCAGCCAAGCAGCGCAAAGCGCAGTACGTTGTCCTGGTAAGCAAACTGGTTCGTGTCGTGGTATGGGCTGCCCGGGCGTTCATAAAGATGGGGGGCATCAATCAGATAAATACCTACGCCGTTGTAGTGGCCGTAGAGCAGACGCATTGGGCCTGCGAACGTCTGTCGGTGGGCAACCACCTGAATATCTTCGATTCCTCGCCGCACATCAGGAAAGGCGGGCAGCAGGACGCGCGTATCAACGCCGCCGGCAATTTGTGCCGCAGGCAAAGCGCCCAGCACATCCGCAAGGCCGCCCGTTTTCAGCAAAGGAAACATCTCGGAACAGACATGTAAGACCTGCATTATCGCTCCCATATGGAAAGTCGCGGCGCTGTGTCTTAATCATCAGGCAACGCCGAACGATAAAATAACCGCGCACAGCCATCACCGTGCGCAGGCCAATCTTCTACGCGTTTCAGCCCTGCAGCTTCGCCAGCATCTCACGCGTGACCAGTACAATGCCCTCTTCAGAGCGATAAAAACGGCGCGCATCCTCTTCGGCATTTTCACCAACCACCATGCCTTCAGGGATCACGCAGGCGCGGTCAATAATGCAGCGGCGTAATCGGCAGGAGCGCCCGACAATAACGTCCGGCAGCAGGACGGATGAATCGATGTTGCAGAACGAGTTGATACGCACGCGAGGAAACAGCACTGACTGCACAACGACTGAACCAGAAATAATGCAGCCGCCGGACACCAGCGAGTTCAGCGTCATGCCGTGACTGCCGGAGCGATCCTGAACGAATTTAGCGGGCGGCAGCGGCTCCATATGGGTGCGGATCGGCCAGGCCTGGTCATACATATCCAGTTCCGGCATCACCGAGGCCAGGTCAAGGTTGGCTTTCCAGTAGGCTTCCAGCGTGCCTACATCGCGCCAGTAAGGCTCGGCGTTAGGGTCGGACTGTACGCAGGAGAGCGGGAACGGGTGGGCGTAAGCTTCTCCCGCGCGAGTGATTTTCGGGATAATGTCTTTGCCAAAATCGTGGCTGGAGTTTTCATCCCGGTCATCTTCTTCCAGCAGCTTAAACAGGTAATCCGCATCAAAAACGTAAATGCCCATGCTGGCCAGAGACTTACTGCTGTCGTTGGGCATCGTCGGCGGGTTTTCCGGCTTCTCCACGAAATCGATAATTTTTTCGTCCGCGTCCACCGCCATAACACCAAACGCTGATGCTTCATGCACCGGCACCGGCATGCAGGCCACGGTGCAGCGTGCGCCCTTTTCGACGTGATCGATCAGCATGCGCGAGTAGTCCTGCTTGTAGATGTGATCCCCGGCCAGGATGACCACATATTCGGCGTCGTAACGTCGAATAATGTCGAGGTTCTGGGTCACGGCGTCCGCCGTGCCGCGATACCAGTTCTCACCGTGTACGCGCTGCTGGGCGGGCAGCAAATCCACAAACTCGTTCATCTCTTCGCTGAAAAAAGACCAGCCGCGCTGAATATGCTGCACCAGGGTGTGCGATTGATATTGAGTAATCACCCCAATGCGGCGAATGCCGGAGTTAATGCAGTTGGATAGCGCAAAATCAATAATGCGGAACTTGCCGCCAAAGTGAACAGCAGGCTTGGCGCGGGTCGACGTGAGATCCTTCAGTCGAGTCCCGCGGCCACCGGCCAGAATTAACGCAACGGATTTGATGGGCAGCTGGCGGGCCAACATCAGCGGATCGTTTTTCTCAAACCTAACCATGACGAACTCCTTTTTCATGACTTGTGGAACACGCAAACTCCGTGCGCGGGACCATGCCATACAACCATCACGACCGGGTTGTCCTCTCCGGCAAACGGAGGAACAGCGTGCCATTCCCCCTCAGGTAGAACGATGTCCGCAACTTCTTCGGTCGCGTTAATTGCGATAAGCCAGCGGTCGGACAGCTGGATTTGCAGGCGATGTACGCCGTTTTGCCACTCATCGACGTTCAGGGGCTGTGCGTCTTTATTCAGCCAACGGACGTTGCCATCACCCTCTTCCCACCAGCGGTTGGCGGTCAGCGCCGGGATCGCCTGTCGAAGCTGGAGGAGCGCCGCCGTAAAGGCCGTCAGGCCGTCATTGCCCTCAGCCCAGTCAAGCCAGGTCAGCACGTTGTCCTGGCAGTAGGCATTGTTGTTGCCGTGCTGGCTGTGGCCGTGTTCATCCCCGGCCAGCAGCATCGGTGTGCCCTGCGAGAGCAGCAGCGTGGTGAGCAGGGCATGCACGCTGTCGCGCCGCCGTTCCTTGGTAATCAAGCTGGCTTCAAGCCCTTCAAACCCATAGTTGTTACTAAAATTGCTGTTGGTGCCGTCGCGGTTATCTTCGCCGTTGGCTTCGTTATGCTTCTGGTTAAAACTTACGCAATCCCGCAGCGTAAAACCATCATGGACGGTGATTAAATTAATACTGGTGGAAGGCAGCCTTTCGCCGTGGCGATAAACGTCGCTCGAGCCAGCAAAGCGGCAGGCGAAGCCGCCCAAAGAGAGATCCTGCTGGAGCCAGAAGCGGCGCATCCCGTCCCTGAAATGATCGTTCCATTCGGCAAACAGCGGAGGGAAATTACCGACCTGATAACCGCCCTGGCCGATGTCCCAGGGCTCCGCAATCAGCTTCACCTGCGACAGGTGAGGATCGTTTTTGATTGCCTCAAACAGCGGGGCGTCCTGCCGAAATTCGGGCGTGCGCCCCATTACCGAAGCCAAATCGAACCGGAAACCGTCCACGTGAAAACTGTCCACCCAGTAGCGCAGGCAGTCGATCATCAGGGCAACCACGCCCGGCGTGCTGAGATTCAGGGTGTTCCCGCAGCCGGTCCAGTTCTGGTAATCGCCATTGTCCATTAACCAATAATAGCTACGGTTGTCGATTCCGCTCAGCGACAGCGTTGGGCCGTCCTTGTCCAGCTCCGCGCTGTGGTTCAACACAATGTCGAGGATCACTTCTATACCGGCCTGATGCAGCGCTTTGATGGCGCCACGCAGCTCGTTGGCAGCGTTGTGGGGGTTCTGGTCTATCGCGTAGTAGCTTTCAACGGCATAGAAAGCGCGAGGGTTGTAACCCCAATAGTTACTCAGCCCAAGCTGGGAGATGCGTGGCTCGGTAACAAAATGCGCCACGGGCAGCAGCTCAAGCGCCGTGATGCCCAGGCGCTTGAAGTAGTCGATGATCACCGGATGCCCAAGCGCCGCATAAGTCCCACGCAGCTCTTCCGGGATGCCGGGGTGGAGCAACGTCAGCCCGCGAACATGGGCTTCATAGATAACCGTGTTGCCCCACGGCGTCCGGAGCGGCCGGTCGTCTTCCCAGTCAAATTTCTCTCTGGCCACCACGCACTTCGCCATGTGCGGGGCGCTGTCTTCAAGGTTGGGCTCATCGTAGCCGCAGTGAAAATGCGGGTGATCTTCTGCCCCGCCGACGACCACGCGAGCACAAGGATCGAGCAGCAGCTTCGCCGGGTTGAAACGGTGGCCCTGCTCAGGTGCCCACGGGCCATGAACCCGGTAACCGTACAGCTGCCCCGGCTTGCCATCCGGCAAATAGCCATGCCAGATATCCCCGGAGCGCGCAGGCATGTCGTAGCGGCGCTCGTGGCCATGCTCGTCGAACAAGCACAGCTCGACCTTTTCCGCATGCACGGAATAGAGCGTGAAGTTAACGCCTTTGCCGTCGAAATACGCCCCAAAGGGAGCCGAATTGCCTTGGGTAAGCTGCGTCATGCGTCCCCCTCGCGGATCAACCAGAGCGTGGACAGCGGCGGTAGCGTAATACACAGCGAATGGTCGCGACCGTGGCTCGGCACCGCCTCGCTACGCACCGTGCCGCTGTTACCGGCGTTGCTGCCGTGATAGTGCATGGAGTCGGTATTCAGCTCTTCGCGCCAGCGCCCTGGCTGGTTGATGCCGAAGCGATAGTGGTAACGCGGCACCGGCGTAAAGTTGCTGGCGACAATCACTTCATTGCCCTCGGCATCACGCCGCACGAAAATAAAGACTGAATTGGCCTTATCTTCCACCACCAGCCATTCAAAGCCGTAGCCGTCAAAATCCAGCTGATGCAAGGCCGCATGACGCCGATAGGTATGATTCAGGTCGCGCACGAGGCGCTGCACGCCGTGGTGCCAGTTATCGCCGCCCTGCAGCAGGTGCCAGTCGAGGCTGCTGTCGTGGTTCCACTCTCGCCCCTGGGCAAATTCGTTGCCCATAAACAGCAGCTTTTTGCCTGGAAATGCCCACATCCAGCCGTAGTAGGCGCGAAGATTGGCAAACTTCTGCCAGGCATCCCCCGGCATACGATCAAGAATGGATTTTTTGCCGTGCACGACTTCATCGTGAGACAGCGGCAGCACAAAGTTTTCGGTGCCGTTATACAGCATGCCGAAGGTCATTTTGTCGTGATGGTACTGGCGGTAAACCGGGTCAAGCTTCATGTAATCGAGCGTGTCGTGCATCCAGCCCAGGTTCCACTTAAACCAGAACCCCAGGCCGCCCATACTTGGTGGGCGAGAGACACCGGCAAAATCGGTGGACTCTTCCGCCATGGTCACCGCCCCCGGGGTTTGCTCGCCGATGATGCGGTTAGTGCTACGCAAAAACGCAATCGCTTCCAGGTTCTCACGCCCGCCGTGCTCATTCGGCACCCATTGGCCGCCTTCCCGGCTATAGTCGCGATAAATCATCGACGCCACGGCATCCACACGCAGGCCGTCAATGCCAAACCGCTCAATCCAGTAGAGCGCGTTGCCCACCAGATAGTTGCTGACTTCCCGGCGGCCATAGTTGTAAATCAGCGTGTTCCAGTCCTGGTGGTAGCCCTCTTGCGGATTGCCGTGCTCATACAGCGCAGTGCCGTCGAACTTCGCCAGCCCGGCGTCATCCGTCGGGAAATGGCCCGGTACCCAGTCCAGCAGAACATTAAGCCCGGCTTCGTGGGCGGTTCTGATGAAATAGAGGAAGTCGTCACGAGTACCGAAACGACGCGTCGGCGCGTAAAGCCCCTGCGGCTGATAGCCCCAGCTGCCGTCAAACGGATGCTCGTTAACCGGCAGCAGTTCAAGATGGGTAAAGCCCATCTCTTTGACGTAGGGAATGAGCTGATCCGCCAGTTCGCGGTAGCTGAGCCAGAAATTATTGTCGGTGTGGCGACGCCAGGAGCCGAGATGCACCTCATAGATGGAGATGGGTTGATCAAAACCGTTAGCTTTCTGCCGCTCGGGGCTGAGCGTGGTTTTCTCCGGCAGGCCGCAAATCAGCGAGGCCGTTTCCGGGCGCATTTGCGCTTCAAAAGCATAAGGATCGGCTTTAATACGCAGCCGCCCTTCGGCGTCCAGCAATTCAAATTTATAAAGCTGGCCGTTGTGCGCCCCGGGGATAAACAGCTCCCAAATGCCGCTTTCGCGCCGCAGCCGCATCGGATGGCGGCGGCCATCCCAATAGTTAAACTGCCCCACCACGGAAACGCGACGGGCGTTGGGGGCCCACAGCAAGAAACGCGTTCCGGTCACGCCGTCCAAGGTATCTGCATGCGCACCCAGCGTTTCATAAGGGCGTAAATGCGTGCCTTCTGAGAGCAGCCAGCTATCCAGCTCCTGAGTCAAAGGACCAAAACGGTAGGGATCGTCGATCAGGTTTTCCTGGCCGTGCCAGACAACGGCAAGCTGGTAGCGAAAAACATTTTTACGGCGAGGGATCAGCCCGCAGAAGAAGCCGCGGGAATCGAGGCAGTCGAGCTGGGCGACTTTACGCCCTGTTTTAGGCTCAATAACCCACACTTCGGTGGCGTCAGGCAGGAGTGCCCGAACTTCAAGCCCGGCGTCGGTTTGGTGCATTCCCAGCAGGGAAAACGGATCGGCAAAATGACCCGCAATTAGCGCATTAATCACGTCTCTTTCCGGCAGAACAGACATGGCATTTTCCTTTTTTATGTGTCACCGATGACCCGCCCTACGCCTGCGTGCGGATACGACACTTATCATTGACCCCGACGAACGGCGCGCAACTCCTGTAAGCCAGTTCGCCCAATACTCGCCAAAACGCTTGCGCGTGCTGACTTAAGCATAGCCAACGCTTTATTAACTCCTCGTGAAATTAATTAATGAATTCCGTTGTACCTTAAATTACGGGCAAAAAAAGAGGGGCCACAAAGCCCCTCAGGTAAATAAGTGTAATTATGCGAGTGACCGCAGCATTCTGCGCAGCGGTTCGGCGGCGCCCCACAGCAGCTGGTCACCGACGGTGAAGGCGGAAAGGTACTCCGGCCCCATGTTCAGCTTACGCAGACGGCCAACCGGCGTCGACAGCGTGCCAGTTACCGCGGCAGGCGTCAGTTCACGCATGGTGATATCGCGGTCGTTTGGCACCACTTTCGCCCACGGGTTGTGCGCGGCCAGCAGCTCTTCCACGGTAGGAATAGACACGTCTTTTTTCAGCTTGATGGTGAATGCCTGGCTGTGGCAGCGCAGCGCGCCAACGCGCACGCACAGACCGTCAACCGGGATAACAGCAGAGGTCGCAAGAATTTTGTTGGTCTCGGCCTGGCCTTTCCACTCTTCACGGCTCTGGCCGTTGTCGAGCTGCTTGTCGATCCACGGGATCAGGCTCCCGGCCAGCGGCACGCCGAAGTTATCCACCGGCAGTTTGCCGCTGCGGCCAAGTTCGGTGACCTTACGTTCGATATCAAGAATAGCGGAAGCCGGATTTGCCAATTCGGTAGAGACTTCGCCGTACAGCTGGCCCATTTGGTTCAGTAGCTCGCGCATATGACGCGCGCCGCCGCCGGATGCCGCCTGGTAAGTCGCCACGGAAACCCAGTCAACCAGGTCGTTGGCAAACAGGCCGCCGAGGGACATCAGCATCAGGCTGACGGTGCAGTTACCGCCGACGAAGGTTTTCACGCCTTTGTTCAGGCCTTCCTGAATAACGTGCTGGTTTACCGGGTCGAGGATAATAATCGCGTCATCTTTCATGCGTAGAGAAGAAGCTGCGTCGATCCAGTAACCCTGCCAGCCGCTTTCACGGAGCTTTGGATAGATTTCGTTGGTATAATCGCCGCCCTGGCAGGTCACGATGATATCCAGCGCCTTCAGCGCTTCCAGATCAAATGCGTCCTGCAGTGTACCGCCGGTGGTGCCGGCAAACGTAGGGGCTGCCTGCCCAAGCTGGGAAGTGGAGAAGAAAACCGGACGAATGGCGTCAAAATCGCGCTCTTCCACCATGCGTTGCATGAGTACAGAGCCGACCATACCGCGCCAGCCAATAAAACCAACATTTTTCATAGCGACTTAATCCTGCAGAGATGATTGCGTGTGTAAGCGCTGGCCGTGGGCCAGAACATCACTCCACCTTACAAAATGCAGCCAAAGTCGCAAGTGAAATTAATCAATGATATCCACCGAGTCAGAAACAAAGCTTATTACCAGAAACAACTTGCCAGATTTTGGGGAAAACAGATGACTGAAATCATATCCGCCGCGGTACTCCTGATCCTGATTATGGACCCGCTGGGTAACCTGCCGATCTTTATGTCGGTCCTAAAACACACGGAGCCAAAGCGCCGCCGGGCCATTATGATCCGCGAACTGCTTATTGCTCTGCTGCTGATGCTTATCTTCCTGTTTGCCGGAGAAAAAATTCTTGGCTTCCTGAATTTACGCGCTGAAACCGTGTCGATTTCAGGCGGCATCATTCTGTTCCTGATTGCCATTAAGATGATTTTCCCAGGCCAGGAAGGCAGTTCATCCGGCCTGCCTGCGGGTGAAGAACCGTTTATCGTACCGCTGGCGATTCCGCTGGTTGCTGGCCCTTCTTTGCTGGCGACGCTGATGCTGCTTTCGCACCAGTATCCAAATCAGATGGGGCATTTAGTGGCCGCGCTGATGCTGGCCTGGGGCGGTACCGTGGCAATTCTGCTGCAGTCTTCCCTGTTCCTGCGCCTGTTGGGTGAGAAAGGGGTTAACGCCCTGGAGCGTCTGATGGGGCTGGTGCTGGTGATGATTTCCACCCAGATGTTCCTCGACGGCATCCGCGCCTGGATGCGGGGGTAGGACATCCCTCCCTCTGGGAGAAAGCCTGTTCAGGAGTAATAAAAAAGGCAGCCTCCGAAGAGCGCTGCCTTTTTGCTGGTCAGGATACTTTAACTCAGCAGGCTGAACGCAATCATCCCGACAATCGCCCCGGTGGTGCCGAGAATGGTTTCCATCATCGTCCAGGTTTTCAGCGTCTGCGCTTCGGTTGCGCCGGTAAACTTACCGAACAGCCAGAAGCCCGCGTCGTTCACGTGGCTCACCACAATAGAACCGCCGGCGATACAAATCGACAGAGCCGCCATTTGAGCGCCGTTATAATTCAGCTGCTCGATAACCGGCATCACCAGGCCAACCGCCGTCAGACAGGCCACGGTAGCGGAACCCTGAATGATACGCACCGCCGCCGCCAGCACGAAGCAGGTAATCGCGATAGGCAGGCCCATTCCGGTCAGCGCTTCGCCCAGTGCCGGGCCCACGCCGGAGTCAACCAGCACCTGTTTGAACACGCCACCGGCACCGATAACCAGCAGGATAATGCCCGCCGGCTGCAGCGCCTGGCCGCAAATCGCCATCACTTTTTCTTTATCCATGCCCTGACGATACGCCAGGCCATAAATAGCCACCAGGCAGGCGACCAGAATCGCAGTAAACGGATGGCCGATGAATTCGAGCCATTCGTACAGCGAAGAACCCGGCGCGGTAAAGCGAGCAGCGATAGTTTTCAGGCCAACCAGCACCAGCGGCAGCAGGATCAGCGACAGGCTGAAACCGAAGGACGGCAGCTTGCCTTCACCCAGATGCGGCTCGGAAATGTCTTCCGGAATTTCCAGCGAAACAAATTTGCTGATGAAGTTCCCGAACAGCGGCCCGGCAATAATCATGCCCGGGATCGCGGCGCACAGGCCAATCAGGATCATCCAGCCAAAGTCAGCGTGCATCTGGGAGGCCAGCAGCATTGGTGCAGGCCCCGGCAGCAGGAACGCCGCAGCGGCAGCGACGCCAGCAAACAAAGGAATCACCAGTTTCACCAGGTTCGTCCCGGTGTGGCGCGCCATTGAAAATGCCACGCTAATCAGCAGCACGATAGCCACTTCAAAGAACAGCGGCAGCGCGCAAATCAGGCCGGCCAGGCCAATCGCATAGTGCGCACGGCTGTGGCCGAAGGATTTCAGCATTTTGACGGCAATCTGATCCACCGCGCCGGTTTCATGCAGGATTTTACCGAACATGGCACCCAGGGCGACCACAATCGCCAGGAAGCCCAGCGTCCCGCCCATGCCTTTCTGCATGGTGTCGGCAATTTTGTCGAGCGGCATGCCGGAGAAAAGCCCGGCACCAATAGAAACCACCATCAAAGCCACGAAGGCGTGCATACGCGCCTTCATCACTAAAAACAGCAGGAGCAGCACGGAGCCGACCGCGGTTAAAACAAGCGTTAATGTACTCACTCTGCGCTGCCTTGGTTGATCAATGCGAGGGTGCTGGCGACGACGCCGTCCAGCGGCTGGTCGATATCGACGATCAGCACGTCTTTTTCATCCGCCTGCGGTTCTTGCAGGGTTTCGAATTGGGTCACCAGCATCTGGGTTTTAAAGAAGTGGCCTTTCCGCGCCTTCAGACGGTTTTCGATCACTTCAAAATCACCTTTCATATAGATGAAGGAGAGGTTCGGGTTACCGTCACGCAGCAGGTCGCGATAGTGCTTTTTCAGCGCCGAGCAGACGATCAGTGAAACCTTGTTGGTGCGCTGCATCGCAAACGCGGCATCGTTCAACGCTTTTAGCCACGGGGTACGGTCGTCGTCGTTCAGCGGCTCGCCGGAGGCCATTTTCAGGATGTTGCTGCGGGGGTGCAGGAAGTCGCCGTCAAGAAACGCGGCGTTCAGCTGATGGGCAACTTCGCTGGCAACGGCGGATTTACCGCTGCCGGAGACGCCCATCAGGACGTAAATGTGGTGGTCGTGGTTAGTAGTGCTCATGATGGCTCCGACTCTGACACAAAGCAATGCGCCTGGTTTTGTTACGGGTAACTGTTACCGATAACATTTTCCAGTCTGGCTGAGCAATAAGCAATAACCATTAGCTTGCAAAGTGTATAAGTGTGAGCTACATCAAATAAAAAAATTTGGCCTAGATCGAGCCACCAGGCGACAACGTAAAACCTAAATCCAGCATTTTCGGGGTAATGATTTCACCGCGAATACGCGCCAGCAAACGCTCTGCGCCGATACGCCCCATGCGCTCTCGCGGGGTCAGCACGCTCGCCAGACGCGGCTCCATTACCTGCCCAATATCGTGGCCGTGGAAACCGGCAATCGCCATATCTTCCGGGATACGCAGCCCCTGGCGCTGGCATTCAAAGGCCGCACCAATCGCTAAGTCATCGTTGGTGCAGAAGATGCTGTCGAGCTGCGGATACTCGCGTTTTGCCTGGCGCAGCAGTTCAATGCCGGTGGAATAAGACGAGGAGTTTTCAATCATCACGCTGTACGGCGTCAGCCCGGCGTCGAGCATCGCCTGCTCGTAGCCTTTTTGCTTGATGAGGGTACGTTCATCGAGGCGCGCCCCCAGGTAAGCCACGTGTTTATGACCACGGGCAATAATGCTGGCCGTCATTTGACGAGCCGCCTCGAAGTTATCAAAACCTACGGCGATATCCAGGCAAGGAGAAACGCTGTCCATCAGCTCCACCACCGGAATACCGGCAACTTCAATCATTTTCAGCGTTCTGGGCGTGTGGTTGCGCTCGGTCAGGATCAGGCCGTCGATATTCCAGGACAGCATGGATTCCAGACGCTCCTGCTCCAGTTCCGGCTTATAGCCGTAGTGAGCCAGCATAGTCTGGTAACCGTGGGCATCAATGACGTTTTCAATGCCGCGCAGCACTTCGGCGAACACCTGGTTGGTCAGGGAAGGCAGCAGGACGCCAATGGCCCGGCTGGTTGAATTAGAAAGGATATCCGGCGCACGGTTCGGGATATAGCCCAGTTCATCTAACGCGGCGGCAATTTTAACCTGCAGCGCGGCAGACACCTGATCCGGGTTGCGTAAAAAACGGCTGACCGTCATTTTGGTCACCCCAACGCGATCTGCAACATCCTGTAGTACCGGTCTTTTCTTTTTCATTGTCCTGCGCGACTTGTGAGTTTCGACAGCCGAGTTTAGCACGGACAAAAGAAAACCCGCCCCTTTTTCAGGGGCAGGCTGTGACGGGTAACGTTATACCGGTGGCAGGTCGAACAGCAGGATCTCGCTCGCTTCGTTGGCGTGAACGGAAATCGCCTGTTCATCCCAGACCGCGATCGCGTCGCTGGTTTTTGCCTGCGTACCGTTAATGGACACATCGCCTTTTACGACCTGGATCCAGACGCGGCGGTCGGCCGGAATTTGATAAACCGACTGTTCGTCTTTGGCCAGCGCCCAGCGGGACAGTTCCATATCCTGGTAAACCTTCAGCGAACCGTCGCGTGCATCCGGGGAAAGCACCAGCTGGCGCCCCTGAGGCGCATCAAAACGGCGCTGATCGTAGCGCGGCGTAATCCCGGTTTTTTCTGGAATGATCCAAATCTGGTACAGGCGCAGCGGTTCGGTCTGGCTGGCGTTGTACTCAGAGTGACGGATCCCGGTCCCGGCGCTCATGATCTGGAACTCAC
Source organism: Enterobacter sp. Ap-867 (assembly GCF_011752855.1). Lineage (NCBI taxonomy): Bacteria > Pseudomonadati > Pseudomonadota > Gammaproteobacteria > Enterobacterales > Enterobacteriaceae > Enterobacter > Enterobacter sp. Ap-867. Next base: position 98,826 of record NZ_VWWS01000006.1, read on the forward strand.
CCGCAGGCACGCGTTCTTTGTTGCCCATGCTGTCCTGGTGCTCAACCGCGCCTTCCAGCACATAGGTCAGGATTTCCATGTCTTTATGCGGATGGGTCCCAAAACCCTGCCCCGCATCGATCACGTCCTCGTTAATGACCCGCAGCGCCGAGAAGCCCATAAAGTTGGCGTCATAATAGTCGGCAAAAGAGAAGGTATGCCAGCTGTCCAGCCAGCCGTGGTTCGCATGGCCGCGGTCCTGTGCTTTTCTTAAGTAGATCATGGTATGTCCTCCGCAATTCGTTTGATGGGATAAGTGTGGACCCATTTCGCGGAGGATCATAGAGGGTGAAAATTGACTCCTCTGTTCAAAAAAAGTGAACGAGTTGGAGGAGTCAAAAAGTTATCAGGCAAGGCTTACTGTCGCAGGAGAAGGCTGTTCAAAACCGCGCTCGAGGATTTCCAGGTTGGTGAGAACTTCAATTTCTCTGACGTAATTAGGCTTGCCGCCGATCAGCGTGTCGTACAGCGCATCATAGACGCGGCCATAGTCGCCCACTTCCGGTTTCCACTCCTCGCGCACCGTTTCCCCGGCTTCGTTAACATACTCCAGCGTCGCTACGCTGCTGTCGGCCCCGAACCCTGGCTCACCCGGCATGATGTACGCTTTGAGGCTGGTTTCCTGCTGATCGATGCCGTACTTCACGAACGAGCCTTTGGTACCGTGCACGATAAATTTCGGGTAATCGATTTTCACCAGATGGCTGGTTTTCACGATCGCTTTCAGGTCGCCGTAGAACAGCTGGGCTTCAAAGGTATCGTCCGGATTAGCTTTGTTTCGCAGGCTGCGGATGTCATAGGCGACGTGGTCCGGGCGACCAAACAGGGAGATGATTTGGTCCATGGTGTGCACGCCCAGGCCGTAGAAAGCGCCGTCCGCCGGTTTACCAGGATTCGCAGGCGCATCCGGGCGATACATATCGAAGTGGCTTTCAATTTCCACAATCTTGCCGAGCTTACCGCTCTCGATGGCTTTTTTCATCGTCAGGAAGCAGGCGTCAAAGCGACGGTTCTGGTAAGGCGTCACGACCAGGCCCTTCTCTTTTGCCAGCGCAAACAGCTCGCGCGCTTCGGCAAGCGTCGGGGTGAAAGGTTTTTCCACGAGCACGTTTTTACCCGCTTCGAGCGCTTTTTTCGCGTACTCAAAATGGCTGTCAACGTGGGTGCAAATCACCACCAGTTTGACTAACGGGTCATTGAGAATGTCATCGAGCTGGCTGGTGAAGTGAATTTCCGCGTACTGCGGCTGTTGTTCCAGTTCCGGCTTTTCGCTGCGGCGGAAGATATGGGCCACGTTGAGTTTGTCTTTACGAACCAGAACGAACGGCAGGTGATAGCGGGTGGTACTTTTACCAAAGCCGATGAAGGCGCAGTGCAGAGTCATTTCATTGTCCTTTTTGATTTGAGCTGCCTGTACCTTACTGCATTTTTCACCCACGTTTTATTAAAACCGGACAAAGGTTTGCCCAAAGGAGTTGGCGCTGTAGCAAGGCGGCAAGGGAAGGCATCCCGATGAGCTTACTTCGGTAAGTGATTCGGGCAACTGAGCGCAGCCAACGCGGCTACGGGTTCAAATAAGAAAGGCAAAAAAAAAGCCAGCACCCGGCTGGCTAAAGTAATACTGGAAGCAATGTGAGCAATGTCGTGCTTTCAGGATGTCTCCGTAGGGGTCTCCCCTGAACGCATGGCAATAATAATCATTATCATTCGCACTTGTAAAGCGTTTTTTGAAAAAAATAGCGTTGACTTATTGTTCAAAGTCAATGATGTTTAAAAGGTTTTCTATAACTCATTGAGGAGAAAAGGATGAAATCAGTTGTTGTGCGTCACGCCGAACCTGGCGATGCGGAAGCTTTACAGAAAATGTATGCCCATCCGGCGCTTTACCGCGACACGCTGCAGCTACCTCATCCTCCTCTAAAAGCCTGGCTGGACCGAATTACCGACCCCAGACCGGGGAGCCGACATCTGGTGGCATGCATCGACGATGAGATTGTGGGGCAGCTAACGGTCACGGTGGAACAGTTCCCACGCCGCAGCCACGTCGCCACTTTCGGCATGGGCGTGCATTACGATCATCAGGGGAAAGGCATCGCTTCGGCTTTGCTTAAGGAAATGGTTGGCCTGTGCGATAAGTGGCTGCGCATCGAGCGCATCGAGCTGACGGTGTATACCGATAACGCGGCTGCGCTGGCGGTGTACCGCAAGTTTGGCTTCGAGGTGGAAGGCACCGGAAAGCGCTTTGCGCTGCGCGACGGCGAGTATGTGGATGCCTATTTTATGGCGCGTTTTAAGCCGGAGTGATTTTTACCCTCACCCCGACCCTCTCCCTAAAAGGGAGAGGGGGAAAACAAGCCTGTTTCTTGCCGCCCTCTCGGTGAGGGGGCAATCAATACCCCGCGGTTAAATCATCCACCGAACGTGGATCAGATGCGCCATACAGCTTGCCGTCCGGCGCAATCATAATACTTTGCGTGCTGCCCATCGCAGCCTTCACCTGGACGTTTTGCCCCTTCTCTTTCAGCAACCTGAGCGTATCCGGGCTAAAACCTTTCTCCACCCGCAGTTCGTCCGGCAGCCACTGGTGATGGAAGCGCGGCGCGTTGGTCGCTTCTGCCACGTTCATGCCAAAATCGATGCTGTTAACCACCATTTGCAGCACGGTGGTGATAATTCGGCTCCCGCCTGGGCTGCCCGTGACCAGCCAGGTTTTCCCGTCCTTCACCACGATGGTTGGCGACATAGAAGATAGCGGGCGCTTGTGCGGCCCCACGGCGTTGGCTTCCCCACCGACCAGACCGTACACGTTCGGCACGCCCGGTTTAGCGGAGAAATCATCCATCTGGTTGTTCATCAGAATGCCGGTATTCCCGGCCACGATCCCGGTGCCGAAGGTAGTATTCAGCGTATAAGTCACCGCCACGGCGTTACCGTCTTTATCCACCACGGAGAAATGCGTGGTCTGGTTACTTTCATACGGGGCCAGGTTACCCGGCTTGATTTCGCTCGACGGGCGAGCCTTGTTGATATCAATTTTCTCCGCCAGCGATTTCGCATAAGCCTTGCTGGTCAGCGCCTGCCACGGCACCTTCACAAAGTCCGGATCGCCGAGGTATTCAGAGCGGTCGGCGTAGGCGTATTTTTCCGCCTCGGCCATGATTTGCAGGGCGTCCGCGCTGCCAAAGCCGTATTTCGCCAGATCGAAGTTTTCGAGAATATTGAGGATCTGCACGATGTGGATCCCGCCGGAAGACGGCGGCGGCATGGAATAGACTTCGTAGCCACGGTATTCCCCGCTGACGGGCTGACGCTCAATGGCTTTGTAAATGGCCAAATCCGCCTTGCTTATCAGCCCGCCGCTCTTCGCCATCTCTTCGCTAATCTGGTCGGCAATCACCCCCTTGTAGAAGGCATCTGGCCCCTGCTCGGCAATCATCTCCAGGCTTTTCGCCAGGTTGGCCTGCACCAGCCTGTCACCTTTCTGCAGCGGCTCTCCGTCCGCTTTCCAGAAGATAGCCTTGCTGTTGGCGTGATTCGGGATCACTTCCGCCCCGTACTGTTTCAGGTCGTCCGCCAGCGCATCGTTCACAATGATGCCGTCTCGTGCCAGTTTGATAGCCGGTTGCACGACTTTATTCAGCGGCATGGTGCCGTACTTTTCCAGCGCCAGGCTAAAGCCTGCCACTGTACCCGGGGTGCCGGAAGCCAGGTGCGAGGTCAGCGACTTCTTGCTGTCCGCATTGCCTTTATCATCGAGGAACATATCCCGGCTGGCTTTTTCCGGCGCCATTTCCCGGAAGTCTATCGCGGTTGTTTTGCCGTCTTTAGTGCGCAGCATCATAAAACCACCGCCGCCGATATTGCCCGCCTGCGGGTGCGTGACCGCAAGGGCATAACCCACGGCGACCGCGGCATCTACCGCATTACCGCCCTGCTTTAAAATATCGACGCCCACCTGAGTCGCCGCTGCGTCCACCGAAGCCACCATACCGTGCTCCGCGCGCACCGGATGGTAAACGTCCATTTCCACGCCATAAGAGACCGGCGGAGGAGCGGCTATAACCGTCAAACACAGCCCGATTGTCAGGGCTGGAATCGCTACCCAGCGTAAAATTTTCCACTGCTTTATCATCGTTATATCCTCATTTACCCGGGGAAAGTCCCCGCTTAAGCCTGGTTCACAAATCCGAAATAATCACCGTGATAAAGGAAACGGAGTAAACTTAAGCAACCCCTGATGGGAGGAGATAACGATGAAAAAGGTATGGCTTCTGGCAGCCTTGCTGCCGCTAACCGCGCTCGCACAGCCGCTCAACACGACCAACAACCCTAACCTGCCGGTCTATCAGAACCCGAGCCAGCAGCGGATGCTGACGCAGATGCAAACGCAGCAGTCTCAGCAGCAGGGGATGTTAAAGCAGCAGATACAATCGCAAAATCAGCTTCAACAACAGCAGCTTCAGACGCAGTTGAACAATAATCAGCAGCGTGTCCTGCAGTCGCAGCCGGGCATGAACCCGCTGCCGAACACCAATGGTGGGATGCTAAGAGGAAATAACGGCGGCATGTTGAAGCCAAACAGTTCAACGCTGCCGCCGACAGTCACGCCGTAAGGCGTTATGCGGAGAAGTCCGGGCCTATCTCGTCGATGCGGTCGGTACAGATGGCATCGACGCCCCACTGCAGCAGCACGGCCGCGCGGTGGGGAACGTTCACGGTATAAACCAGAATATACAGTCCAGCGGCTTTCAATGCCTTCACCCGAGCCTCATCAAGCAGCTGATGATTCAGGTGAATAGACACGCACTGTAACCGGGTCGTCAGTTCCTGCCAGTCATCACGCCATTCATCCAGCAGCAGACCGCGAGGCAGTTCAGGGGCCGCAAGCTGTGCGGCTTCCAGAGCTTCAATCTCAAAAGAAGAAAGCAGCGGTGCGGTTTGCCCGGTCCACAGCTCACGGGCAGCCAGCGCAACCACTTTGCCGGTTTCGGTTTCCAGGCCGGTGGTGGGCTTGATCTCAATGTTGGCCATCATGCCGTGCTGTTTACAGCGTTCGGCCACCTGAGAAAGCAGCGGCAGCGGCTCGCCCGCATATTCACGGCTGAACCAGCTTCCCGCGTCAACTTTCAGCAGATTGTCCCAGGTCAGCTCGCCGGCAACCCCCCAGCCATTGCTGGTACGCTCGAGCGTGTCGTCGTGGAGGAGGAAGATTTGCCCGTCGCGCGAGAGCTTGGCGTCAAACTCAATCATGGTGTGGCCGTAACGCGCTCCGACGTCGATTGCCGCAAGAGTGTTTTCCGGCGCAAGTTTACCGCCGCCACGGTGGGCGACGATTTTTGGGTAAGGCCAGTTGCTCATAAACGTTGTCCGTTTTTGCCATCAAAGAAGTGCAGATGTTCTTCTGGCAGATGCACCCAAAGCGTGGTGCCCGGCTGCGGGCGTTCCTGATGCCCAAGGCGAATCACCACTTTTTGACCGCCCCAGCGGCCGTGAACCAGGTTATCAGCCCCCAGCATTTCAAGGGTTTCCACCACAATAGGGATGCCACCTGCAGCCTGTGAGCTTAGCGCAATATGTTCCGGGCGGATACCCAGCGTCATTGGCCGGCCAACCCACTGCAGGCGCTGGCTGCCGGTCGGCAACGCATCGCCGCCGTCCAGCTCAAAGCGTGAGCCGTCGATACTGATGTTGCCATCCAGCAGGTTCATTGCCGGAGAGCCAATAAAACTTGCCACAAAGCGGCTCGCCGGGCGCTCGTAAACCTCGACTGGCGTACCAATCTGCTCCGCCACGCCTTTGTTCATCACCATCACGCGTTGGGCGAGGGTCATGGCCTCAACCTGATCGTGCGTCACGTACAGGCTGGTGGTTTTCAGGCGGCGATGAAGCTGTTGAAGCTCAAGGCGCATCTGCACGCGCAGCTTGGCATCAAGGTTGGATAGCGGTTCGTCAAACAGGAATACCGCCGGATCGCGCACGATGGCGCGGCCCATGGCAACGCGCTGGCGCTGGCCACCAGAAAGTTCGCGCGGGCGGCGAGTTAACAGCGCATCCAGCTCCAGAATACGGGCGGCTTCCAGCACTTTCTGGCGGATCTGTTCTTTGCCCAGACCGCGAATTTTCAGGCCCCAGGCCATGTTCTCTTCCACCGTCATGTGCGGATAGAGCGCATAGTTCTGGAACACCATGGCGATGCCACGCTCTTTGGGCTCCATGTCGGTGACGCGCTGGCTGTCGATCCAGATATCCCCGCTGGTCACCTGCTCCAGCCCGGCGACCATACGCAGCAGCGTAGATTTCCCGCAGCCAGAAGGCCCGACCATCACGATGAATTCGCCATCCGCTACGTCCACGGTCAGCGGCTGAATCACCTGGGTTTTACCGTCCCAGCTCTTGGTTACTGCCTGTAATTTTAAACCAGCCATGAAAGGTTCCTACTTCTCGCTATCAACCAGACCACGCACAAAGGCGCGCTGCATAACTAAAACAATAACAACCGGCGGAACAAGCGTGAGCAGCATCGCTGCCATCACCTGGTTCCACTGCGTCACGCCATCACCGCTGGCAATCATGCTCTTGATGCCCGCCACGGCTGTGCCCAAATCGGCATCGGTGATTATCAGCAGCGGCCAGAGATACTGGTTCCAGCCATAGATAAAGGTGATCACGAACAGCGCCGCCAGGTTGGTTTTGGACAGCGGCAGCACGATGTCAAAGAAAAAGCGCATCGGCGAGGCGCCGTCGATGCGGGCCGCTTCCATCAGCTCGTCTGGCAGCGTCATGAAAAACTGGCGAAACAGGAACGTGGCCGTGGCCGACGCCATCAGCGGCAGCGTCAGGCCGGTGTAGCTGTCGAGCATTTTCAGGTTAGAGATAACCTCAACCGTCGGGAAAATACGCACTTCGACCGGCAGCATCAGGGTGATAAAAATCATCCAGAAGAACAGGTTACGCAGCGGGAAACGGAACCAGACGATGGCGAAAGCCGACAGCATCGACACGGCGATTTTGCCGATGGTGATCACCAGCGCCATCACCGTGCTGTTAAACAGCATCCGGCCGAACGGGGCGCTGTTGACCGCCACGCCGTTGGTCCAGATGTAGCTGATGTTTTCCCACAGGTGAGTACCGGGGATCAGCGTCATCGGCGTATCGAAGACGGCTTTGTTGTCCAGCGTCGCGGCAACAAATGCCACGTACAGCGGGAACAGAATGACGATGATGCCCAGAATCAGCATGGTGTGGCTGAAGATAGTCAGCCCGCGACGGTTCTCAATCATTGGTAGCGCACCTTACGTTCAACGAAGCGGAACTGAACCACCGTCAGGACAATCACCAGCAGCATCAGCACCACGGATTGCGCCGCCGAGGAAGAGAGATCCAGCCCGGTAAACCCTTCGCGATAAATCTTGTAGATAAGCGTGGTGGTTGCCTGCACCGGGCCACCGCCTGTTGCCGCGTCGATCACCGGGAAGGTGTCGAAGAAGGCATACACCAGGTTCACCACCAGCAGGAAGAAGCTCACCGGGGCAATCAGCGGCAGCGAGATAAAGAAGAAGCGGCGCACGGGGCCAGCTCCGTCAATGGCTGCGGCTTCCACCAGAGAACGCGGAATCGACTGCAAAGCGGCAAAGAAGAACAGGAAGTTGTAGCTAATCTGTTTCCACACGGACGCGAACACGACCAGGAACATGGCCTGCCCGCTGTTCTGCGCGTGGTTCCAGTTGTAGCCAAACTCTTCCAGCGTGTGGGTAATTAGCCCGCGCCCTGGGTTAAACAGGAAAATCCACAGCACCGCGGCAATGGCGGGTGCAACGGCATAGGGCAGCAGCATCAGCGTTTGATAAAAACGGCTGCCGCGTACCACATAATCCACCAGCGCGGCGAAGAACAGCGAAGCCAGAAGCCCGCAGCCCGCCACCAGCCCGCTGAAGATCATGGTGGTGTAGAAAGAATCCAGATAGTAGCTATCGTGGAAAAGCTGCACGAAGTTATCCAGGCCAACGAAATGGCTGGACAGACCAAACGGGTCAAGGTTTTGCAGCGAGTACCAGAGGGCTTCGCCCGCCGGCCAGATAAAGAAAATGACGGTGATGATCAGCTGCGGCAGAACCAGCGCATAAGGTAGCCAACTTGAACGGAACACCGGGCGAGATGATGACATAGGGTTACTCGGTTAATGTTAGAACAGGCGATGCTTTGCCCCTTAGCACAACGCCCTCCTGTGACAGAGAGCGCGGTACTTTGCCCCCTCCTTTTGGGAGGGGACGAGGGTAGAACTTAAGACTTGGTAGACTGCTCGAAGCGGCGCAGCAGCTGGTTACCACGCTCAACGGAAGCGTCCAGCGCCTGCTGTGGCGTTTTCTTACCGGTCCAGACGGATTCCAGCTCTTCGTCAACCACGGTACGAATCTGCGGCATGTTGCCCAGACGCAGGCCTTTGGTGAACGGCAACGGTGGCTTGTTCAGCATCTGGCGAGTTGCGGTGTCCGCGCCCGGATTCTTGTCGTAGAAGCCTTCTTTACGAGTCAGCTCGTAAGCGGCGGTGGTGATTGGCAGGTAGCCGGTTTTCTGGTGCCATTCAGCGGCGATTTCTGGTTTAGCCAGGAACTGCATAAACTCGGCCACGCCTTTGTAGGTTGGCTTGTCTTTGCCCTGCATTACCCACAGGCTTGCCCCACCGATGATGGCGTTCTGTGGCGCGCCTTTCACGTCTGCGTCGTAAGGCATCATGCCTACGCCGTAGTTGAATTTCGCGTACTGACGAATGTCAGCCAGAGAGCCGGAAGACGCGGTAGTGATCGCGCAGTCACCGTTGTAGAACTTCTCGGTGGACTCATCTTTACGACCGAAATAGGTGAAGTCGCCCTTCTTGTTCATCTCTTCCAGCAGGGCAATGTGTTTCACCTGCTCAGGTTTGTTGAACTCCAGCACGGCATCAGTGCCGTCAAAGCCGTTGTTTTTGGTGGCGAACGGCAGGCCGTGCCAGGCGCTGAAGTTCTCCAACTGGATCCAGCCCTGCCAGCCGCTGGCGTAGCCACACTTCATGCCCGCTGCGCGCAGTTTGGCACTGTATGCCGCCACGTCCTGCCAGGTTTTAGGTGGCTGATCCGGGTTCAGACCGGCTTTCTTGAAAGCGTCTTTGTTGTAGTACAGCACCGGGGTGGAGCTGTTGAAAGGCTGGGACAGCAGGTGGCCCGTTTTAGAGTCGGTGTAGTACCCGGCCACGGTCGGGACAAACTGAGATTCGTCGAAGTTGATGCCAGCGTCTTTAAACACTTCGTAGACCGGTTTGATAGCCTTGGAAGCCATCATGGTCGCGGTGCCAACTTCATATACCTGCAGGATGGCCGGGGCGTTACCGGAACGGTATGCCGCGATACCCGCCGCCAGGCTTTGATCGTAGTTGCCTTTATAAACCGGCACAATTTTGTAATCAGGGTGCGTTTCATTGAAACGGTTTGCCAGAGAATCCACTTCTTTACCCAGTTCCCCGTCCATTGAATGCCAGAAAGGAATCGTGGTAACGGCCATCGCCTGGGAGGCAAATGCCAGACCAAGCGTCAGCGCTAAAGCTGTGTGTCGTAACGATGTCATTCGGTTATCTCTCTTGTTGTGCCGGATGCGCGAAATCACGCGTTTTATGCTCGCGAGGTAACATGACACGCTCGAATGACAGAAAAATAACGGCTGGATGACAGAATAGTTACAGCGGAGTGAATGAAATGTTTCTTTGTCGACGGGAGATATATTTTTCTTTCCCCGTGTATTCCCTGAATAATTCAAACTCAACCCATGCTGTTCCCTCTCCCACAGGGAGAGAGTGCAAACAAAAAAAAACGGCAACCGAAGTTGCCGTTATGCTTTTATTAGCCGCCTAAATAAGCGCTGCGCACCGCTTCGTTCGCCAGCAGCGCATCGCCGGTGTCTTCCAGCACGACGTGGCCGTTTTCCAGCACGTAGCCCCGGTCAGCCAGCTTCAGCGCCTGGTTGGCGTTCTGCTCCACGAGGAAGATGGTCATCCCTTCGCTGCGCAGCTGCTCAATGGTGTCGAAAATTTGCTGGATGATGATAGGCGCCAGACCCAGCGACGGTTCATCTAACAGTAACAGACGCGGCTGGCTCATGAGTGCGCGGCCTATCGCCAGCATCTGCTGCTCACCGCCGGACATGGTACCCGCCCGCTGAATGCGGCGTTCGTGCAGACGCGGGAACAGATCGTAGACGCGCTTAATACGCGACTGGAACTGGTCACGTTCGGCAAAAAAGCCGCCCATCGCCAGGTTCTCTTCCACCGTCATGCGGGAGAAAACACGGCGCCCTTCCGGCACAATCGCCACGGCCTCACGCATGATGCGCGCGGTGTGCCAGTCTGTAATATCTTTGCCATCAAACACGATGCGGCCGCTGGTCGCGCGCGGGTCGCCGCAAAGCGTGCCAAGCAGCGTCGTTTTACCAGCGCCGTTAGCGCCGATGAGCGTAACAATTTCGCCCTGTTTAATATGCAGACTGACGTCGTGCAGCGCCTGAATTTTGCCGTAGTGGGCGCTCACCTTATCAAACGACAGCATTACATTTTCCATCTTAAGCCTCACCCAGATAGGCGCGAATGACATCAGGGTTGTTGCGGATTTGCTCCGGCGTGCCGTTGGCTAACGGCGTTCCCTGGTTCACCACGTAGATACGGTCAGAAATGCCCATGACCAGCTTCATGTCATGCTCAATCAGCAACACCGTGGTGTTGTGATGATTGCGCAGCTCCATGATCAGCTCATCCAGCTCATGGGTTTCTTTCGGGTTAAGGCCGGCGGCAGGTTCATCCAGCATCAGGATTTCCGGCTGGGTCACCATGCAGCGAGCGATTTCAAGGCGACGCTGATCGCCATAGGCCAGGTTGCTTGCCTGGCGGTTAGCGTGCTCCAGCAGCCCGATACGTTCGAGCCAGGTGGCCGCTCTGTCCAGCGCTTCGCTCTGAGCGCGACGGAAGCCTGGGGTTTTCAGCAAGCCCGAGAAAATACCGGTTTTCAGCTGTTGATGTTGCGCCACCAGCAGGTTCTCAATCACCGTCATTTCACGGAACAAGCGAACGTGCTGGAAGGTACGCACCACGCCCATGCGCGCAATCTGCTGGCCCGGTAAGCCTTCCAGGTGTTGGTCGCGCAGCAAAATGGTGCCGCCGGTCGGCTTGTAAAAGCCGGTCAGGCAGTTAAACACCGTGGTTTTACCGGCGCCGTTCGGGCCGATAAGCGAAACAATTTCCTGTGGATGCAGCTCGAGCGAGACATTGTTGACGGCCAGCAGGCCGCCGAAACGCATCATCAGACCGCTTACGGATAACAATGGCTGACTCATGCCTGCTCTCCTTTCACTTGCTCTTTCTTCAGCTTCAGATGCGGACGCGTCATCGGCAGCAAGCCTTGTGGACGCCAAATCATCATCAGCACCATCAGGCCACCGAGCACCAGCATGCTGTACTCGTTCAGGTCACGCATCAGCTCGCGGGAAACCACCAGCAGAACAGCGGCCAGAATCACCGCGAACTGCGAGCCCATCCCGCCGAGCACCACAATCGCCAGCACAAACGCCGACTCGGCGAAGGTGAAGGATTCCGGGCTGACAAAGCCCTGGCGTGCGGCGAACAACGTCCCGGCGAAGCCCGCAAAAGCGGCGCTGATGGTGAACGCAGTCAGCTTGATACGGGTTGGGTTCAGGCCCAGCGAACGGCAGGCGATCTCATCTTCGCGCAGCGCTTCCCAGGCGCGGCCAAGCGGCATACGCAGCAGGCGGTTAATCACGAACAGCGACAGCACCACCAGCAGCAACGCTACCAGGTACAGGAAAATAATCCTGTCGCTCGGGTCGTAGGCCACGTTAAAGAAATTACTGAAGGTATCCCAGCCGCCTTCGCGGGCGGTACGGCTAAACTCCAGGCCGAAGAAGGTCGGTTTTGGGATCTGGCTGATGCCGTTCGGGCCGCCGGTAATATCGGTGTTGTTCAGCAGCAGGATACGGACGATTTCCCCGAAGCCCAGCGTCACGATCGCCAGGTAGTCCCCACGCAGGCGCAGTACCGGGAAGCCGAGCAGGAAGCCTGCGGCAGCAGCCACCAGCCCCGCCAGCGGCAGACAGGTCCAGAAGCCCAGGCCGTAATAGTGGTTCAGCAACGCAAAAGTGTAAGCGCCGATAGCGTAGAAGCCGCCATAGCCCAGCACCAACAGGCCAGACAGCCCCACCACCACGTTCAGCCCCAGGCCGAGGATGATGTAAATCATGGTTAATGTAGCAATGTCCACGGTGCCGCGTGAAACAAGGAACGGCCACGCCACAGCGGCAACCAACAGCGCCACCAGGAACAGCTTCTGCTTAGCCGTGGAACCATCCAGCGCCGGCAGCACAAACTTCGGCCCGGACACTTTCTTCATGCCCTTCTGGAACAGCGGGCGCAGCAGTTGGAACACCAGCACCGCAGCGGTGCCGATGAAGACCCATTCCCAGCGCACGGAAGGTGCGCTGTTCACCACCAGTTTGGTGCCGTCCAGGCTAAGCTGAACGCCCATAAATACCGATGCTAAAACAAAAAACATGGCTGCGGAGAGCAGCGAAAAAACAATATGCATCGGTTTCATACTTTCTCAACCTCCGGACGACCCAGGATCCCGGTAGGCATCACCAGCAGCACCACTATCAGCAGCGCGAAGGAGACGACGTCTTTATATTCCGTGCTCAGGTAGGCTGAAGTCAGCGCTTCGGCCACGCCGAGGATCAGGCCGCCAATCATGGCGCCAGGAATACTGCCGATGCCGCCAAGTACCGCCGCGGTAAAGGCTTTCATCCCTGCCATAAAGCCGATGTACGGGTTGATTACGCCGTAGAACTGGCCCAACAGTACGCCAGCCACTGCCGCCATCGCGGCACCGATGACGAAGGTGAGCGAGATAACGCGGTCGGTATTAATCCCGAGCAGGCTGGCCATTTTCAGGTCTTCAGCACAGGCGCGGCAGGCGCGGCCCATGCGGGAATAACGGATGAACAGCGTCAGCGCCAGCATAGCCAGGAAGGTCACAACCCAGATAACCAGCTGCATGGTGGTGATGGTGGCAGTGAAGTTATCGCTCGCCCCCACAATCCACTGCCCGTTAAACAGGCTTGGCAGCGCGATGTCGCGCGAACCTTCCGTCAGGCTGACGTAGTTTTGCAGGAAGATAGACATCCCGATGGCGGAAATCAGCGCGATCAGGCGCTTGGAGTTACGCACCGGCTTGTAGGCGACGCGCTCAATGCTCCAGCCGTAGGCGCTGGCGATGATAATGGCGCCAATAAAACCTGCGCCCACCAGCATCCAGCCCACATCAATACCGAGCATCATTAACGCGGCGATGATCATGAAAGAGACGTAGCTGCCGATCATATACACTTCGCCGTGGGCGAAGTTGATCATGCCAATAATGCCGTACACCATCGTGTAACCGATGGCGATCAGCGCGTAGGTACTGCCCAGCGTGACGCCGTTAAACATCTGCTGCAGGAAGTAGAGAAACTGCTCGGACATAACTTAACCTTTTAAAAACCCCCGGCATAGGCCGGGGGTGGGATGACTGTGCAGCCTTCGCCTTACTTCGCCACGGAGGACGAACCATCGGCGTGCCACTGGAAGACACCGAATTCAAATCCTTTCAAATCGCCTTTATCATCCCAGTTCAGCGGCCCAATCACAGTGTTCGCACCGTGTGCTTTTAAATCTTTCACCAGCGCAGCAGGATCTTTGCTGCCGGTGCGGTCCATGGCGGTGGCCAGAGACTGAACTGCCGCGTAGGTGATCCACACATACGGGCCGCTCGGGTCTTTCTTCGCCGCTTTCAGCTCATCAACGATAGCTTTATTGGCCGGATCCTGGTCATAGCGCTTAGGCATGGTGACCAGCATCCCTTCGCCCGCAGGGCCAGCGATATTGGACAGAGAAGCGTTACCCACGCCTTCCGGCCCCATAAACTGAGTTTTCAGGCCAACGGCGCGTGCCTGGCGCAGGATCTGCCCCATTTCCGGGTAGTAGCCGCCGTAGTAAACGAAGTCGATATTTTCTTTCTGCAGACGCGCCACCAGGGTGGAGAAGTCTTTGTCTCCGGCGGTGATCCCGTCGAAGAACACGATGTTAGCGCCACCTTTTTTCAGGCCATCCTGCACGGAGCGCGCCAGACCTTCGCCGTACTGCTGCTTATCGTGGATGATCGCGATGCGCTGCGGCTTAACGTGCTCCAGAATATATTTGGACGCCGTTGGACCCTGGGAAGAGTCGAGGCCCGCGGTACGCATGATCATGCCGTAGCCGCGCTGGGTCAGCTCAGGGTTGGTCGCGCCCGGAGTGATCATCAGGATGCCTTCATCTTCATAGATGTCAGAAGCCGGCTGGGTGGAAGAGGAGCACAGGTGGCCGATAACGTACTTCACGCCGTCGTTAACGATTTTGTTGGCAACCGCCACGGCCTGTTTTGGATCGCAGGCATCGTCATATTCAACGCCAACCAGCTTGTCGCCTTTGATCCCGCCTTTGGCGTTGATGTCTTTGATAGCCTGGCGAGCACCGTTAAATTCCATGTCGCCCCACTGCGCGACCGGGCCTGACATTGCCCCGACAACAGCCACTTTGATATCACCCGCGGTTGCCGCGTGAGACACGGCCAACGCCACCAGCCCGGCCAGTAATGTCTTCGCGTTCATCTTCATTCGTTCCATCCCCATAACTTGGTTAAAAAGCACTCAGTACCTTTTATAATCAATGACCATTTTTATCAGTGCCGTTAAGGAGTTAGCGGTAAATTTTACAATTTATCAGACTAAACTCTCTATTTTTCAGGCGATTAAGTAGAGATAATATTCTGTATTTCGCCATAGTTAAACAAAAAAAAGCACCAAAATCAGCATAAAATAGCGGTACAAAGAGCCGAACAATTCACTGGATTTTAGTGCTTTATCCTGGTCAGGATTCAATCTGCCGCGTTAAAGGCTGGCTTATCTTTTCGCTAAAAAGTAATCAACTGCTGAACGGCATAAAAAAGATAAAGCGTCTGAGGCAAATAAATTGGTTACACTCGGGGTTTTCCCGCTTTTTGGTTAGGTCACTTATGAAACTCACTATCATTCGTCTGTTTGAGTTTAGCGCTCAGGATAAAATTGACCTCGGCAAGATCTGGCCGGAATACTCCAGCGGTTCACTGACCCTTAGCGACAGTGAAAGGATCTACGCCGCAAAATTTAACGAACGCCTGCTCGGCGCGGTGCGCGTCACGCTCACAGGGGATGCCGGAGCGCTGGATTCTCTGCGCGTTCGTGAAATTACCCGCCGCAGAGGCGTGGGGCAGTATTTGCTGGAAGAGGTTATGCGGGATAACCCGGCGATTAAACGCTGGTGGCTGGCGGATGTTGGCGTTGAGGATCATGCCGTGATGACGGCGTTTATGCAGGCTTCCGGGTTCTGCGAGCAGAGCGGCGGTTGGGGGAGGTAAGCTGCCCTTACCCCGCCCCTCTCCCGGAGGGAGAGGGAGCAAACACTAAAACGGCAACCCTGGGTTGCCGTTTGCTTTTATTTTGCGTCGGTGGCTGTGCCGTTGGCATGCCAGGTGAACACGCCGAACTCAAAGCCTTTCAGGTCGCCTTTCTCATCCCACGACAGCGGCCCCATCACGGTATCCACGGTCGCCCCTTTCAGGTATTTAGAGATAGCCGCCGGATCTGCGCTCTGGTTCAGGCCAGCAGCCAGCGACTGCAGGGCTGCGTAGGTGGTCCAGACGAATGCGCCGCTTGGATCCTGTTTCTTCGCTTTGATCGCGTCCACAATCGGTTTGTTGGCCGGAACCTGATCGTAGTTCTTCGGTTTGGTCACCAGCAGGCCTTCTGCTGAATCCCCGGCGATGTTAGACAGGGAAACGTTCGCTACACCTTCAGGCCCCATGAACTGAGTTTTCAGACCAGCAGCGCGGGACTGGCGCAGGATCTGCCCCATTTCCGGGTGGTAGCCGCCGTAGTAAACAAAGTCGATGTTCTCTTTCTTCAGGCGAGCAACCAGCGTGGAGAAATCTTTCTCACCGGCGGTGATCCCGTCGAAGAACACCACATTAGCGCCGCCTTTTTTCAGGCCGTCCTGCACGGAACGCGCCAGACCTTCGCCGTACTGCTGCTTATCGTGGATAACAGCAATGCGCTTAGGCTTCACGTGTTCCAGAATGTATTTCGCCGCGGTTGGGCCCTGGTCGGAGTCGAGACCGGTAGTACGCAGAGTCAGCTTATAGCCGCGCGCGGTCAGCTCCGGTGCCGTAGCTGCCGGGGTGATCATCAGAATGCCTTCGTCTTCGTAAATGTCAGACGCTGGCTGAGTAGAAGAAGAGCACAGGTGACCGATCACGTACTTGATGCCGTCGTTCACCACTTTGTTCGCTACCGCGACCGCTTGTTTCGGGTCACAGGCATCGTCATATTTGGTGATAACCAGTTTGTCGCCTTTAATCCCACCCTTTGCGTTAATGTCAGCCACCGCCTGCTCGGCACCGGTAAACTCCTGATCGCCGTATTGCGCGACCGGCCCAGACATTGCCCCTACTACCGCGACCTTAATATCTTTTGCCATCGCCGCGTGGCTCATTGCCAGTGCAACGCATCCTGCCAGTAAGGCTTTACCCGTCATTTTCATCCTGAGAGTCCCCATTGTTATGGTTATTGAATTTGTTGTGTTGTTGTTTGTTAGCGCATTATTCTGTTTGTAGGTATAAGAAAAGCATATGATAGCTAACTTAAGGGCAGCAGCCGGCGCTACGGCAGCACACTATGCTAAACATAGCGCCATTTGCGATAATTTGGAAAGACATATTTGAAGGTTAGATAACGGGAATGTGACAAAAAAAAACCGCGCCGGAAAGCCTCCGGGCGCGGGGGAGCAGGCCTCGGAATCACCAACCTGCCGGCAAATATCCCAGAGCGGAAGCAACCGCATAAACGGCACTGCAGAGGTAAAGCAACACGATGAAAATCTGGATCAGCGGGTGGGTCATAAATGCCGGGCAGGTCCAGCCGGGCGTGACATCGCCGCTGCGGCGGGCGCCTTTAATCATCAGGATCGGCATAATCGACAAAATCACGCCGCTGAACACGCCCGCAAAATAGAGCGCATTCACGAACGACACCAGCCCGCTGTAGGCCAGCACAAACGGCGGGATCGCGACCACCAGCAGTACCAGAAAACGCTTCAGAGAAGGCTCATCGCTGCCCAGGCGGAAGCGGTCAAAGATATTGGTCAGGAAACTCCCGCCCAGCCCCCAGTACGACGTCAGCATGGCGCACAGTGCAAACAGGTTCGCCGAGAAGAATGCCCACTCTCCCAGCGCTTTCCCCCAGGAAATCGTCGCCACCTCAGAGATATCGTCCAGCCCGTTAAGCATGATGACCGACATCGGCACCAGGGCCAGCAGCGCGAAGGTCACCACCATGCCAACGAGGATGGCTTTCGGTAGCTTTTCGGGCTTGTCGGCAAAACCACGCGCCATCTCCGGCACGATGTACTGCGCCGAGAAGCAGAACACCACCACGTTGAACACCGGCACCATATAAAGCCAGTTGCCTTCCAGCAGGTAGCCGACGCTGGTCGTCTCTTTCAGCAAAGTCGCAATCACCAGTACCGCGATCATCACCACCATGCCGACGCTAATAAACTTTTCCCCACGCCCGATGGCTTTCAGGCCCATGTAGAGCACGCCCGCCGCCGGGATGAAAAACAGCACGCTGCCCAGGGCCGGGGAGATACCAAACAAAGAGTGCAACAGTTTGCCGCTGCCAGTCATATAGGCGGTCAACGCCCCGACGCTGTTTACGCAGACGGAAAGGAACATCATCAGCGCGCCAAAGCGCCCGACGTAGCGCAGCGACAGCCCGCTGAGCTGTAAATGCTGACGGGTACGCAAAGTGGATTCAGCGACGTAAAGCATCGTCACGGTGGTCAGGCTGCCCACCAGCACCAGCCAGAATAGCAGCGGCCAGAATCCTGCTTTACTCGAGGCATAGGCGATAGAAAGCACGCCCGCACCAATGTTAGTGCCGACAATCATCGACACGCCTTCAACGAAACTCAGGGATTTACCGGGGACAGCAGTCCGCTCCCCGCGCGCAACGGCGGGAGAGAAGGTGGAGTTTTCAGACATAATATTTTCCGTATTACTCCGGCGGTAACGTCCGCCGGAAAACAGGGGATATCAGGGTGATAAACCACTTCACGCTGGGCAAAAAATGCTGCGGCCGCCTTGTGTATGGCGGGCTTCCCTGCCGCCGCAAACTACGGGGATTAGCCCTTAAGTACTCTGGACAGAATGGCCAGCGCTTTGGTGAACTGAGCATCAGGAATGGTCAGCGGATAAAGGAAGCGGATAACGTTGCCGTAGACGCCGCAGCTCAGCAGCAGCAGCCCTTGTGCCTGAGCTTTCAGCTGAACTTCGCGGGTAAATTCCGGCGAAGGTTTCCCGGTCTGCGGATCGTTAAACTCCACTGCAACCATCGAGCCTTGCCCACGCACGTCGACAATTGCCGGGCAGCTTTGGCGCGCCTGATTCAGCACTTCTTTCAGGTGTTCACCAAGCTGGGTGGCACGTTTGCATAGCTGTTCTTCGTTGATTACATCCAGCACCGCATGAGCCGCCGCAACCGCCAACGGGTTGCCCGCATAAGTTCCGCCCAGGCCGCCAGGCGCAGGGGCATCCATCACTTCGGCACGGCCCACAACGCCGGACAGCGGGAAGCCACCGGCCAGGCTTTTCGCCATCGTCATCAGGTCGGCTTTGACGTCGTAATAGTCCATCGCAAACAGCTTGCCGGTACGCGCGAAGCCGGTCTGCACTTCATCGGCAATCAACAGAATACCGTGGGTGTCGCACAGCTGGCGCAGCGCCTGCATAAATTCAGGGGGCGCCACGTTGAAGCCGCCTTCTCCCTGAACCGGCTCCAGTATGATGGCCGCCACCTGATCCGCGGCGATATCAGCTTTAAAGATACGGTCCAGGCTTTTGAGCGCATCGTCAGTCGTCACGCCGTGAGCGGCATTCGGGTAAACCGCGTGGTAGACGGAGCCAGGGAACGGGCCAAAACCGATTTTGTACGGTGCCACTTTGCCGGTCAGCGCCATGGTCATAAAGGTACGACCATGGAAGCCGCCGCCGAAGGTGATCAGGCCGGGGCGTTTGGTATAAGCGCGGGCGATTTTCACCGCATTCTCAACCGCTTCTGCACCGGTGGTGAAGAACGCGGCTTTCGCCGGGCCGTCAATCGGCGCCAGTTCGTTAATACGCTCGGCCAGTGAAACGTAGCTTTCATAAGGGACAATCTGGTAAGCCGTGTGGGTAAAGGCCTGCAATTGTTTTTCTACAGCGGCAATCACTTTCGGGTGACGATGGCCGGTGTTCAGCACGGCGATCCCGGCGGCAAAATCGATAACCTCGTTGCCTTCCACATCCCACAGAGTGGCGTTCTCTGCCTTCTCTGCAAAGTAGCTACACATCACGCCCACACCGCGCGGCGTGGCCTGTAAACGACGCTGATTCAGCTCTGCACTTTTCACCTTGGTCTCTCCTGTTAAGTCAGTCACTTTATCGCAACAAATCAGAAACAATGTCGTTTATTTACACAGGTATTGGCCCTATAATCGAGTGCCAATTCAGTTTATCTGAGGGATCCAATTGCGAGACTTAGTGGGTGATTTGATTCTTGTCAGGCTGCAGGCAGAGACCGATATCCTGCTGCATAAACGTCTTTATAACGCGCTGCGCCGTTCCATTCTGGATGGCTCATTGCCGCCCCATAGCCGCCTGCCCGCCTCCCGCGACTTAGCCAGCGAACTCAGCATTTCCCGTAACACTGTGTTAACAGTTTATGAGCAGCTTATGACCGAGGGGTACGTTTCATCCCGCCAGGGCAGCGGCACTTTTGTTGAAAAAACGCTGCCGGATCGCTTCACCTCCACGGGAAGCCCTGCCGAAGGTGGCACGGCTCCGGCTCCTGAGGTATCTATTTCCCGCCGCGGGCAGCATCTTCTTTCTCAGGTGAGCGCCAGCCCGCGCCAGTGGGGAGCTTTTATTCCCGGTGTACCAGACGTCAACGCCTTCCCTCATCCGCTATTCAGCAAGATCCAGGCGCGCATCAGCCGCCGTCCTAAACCGGAGCGCCTGAGCTATAGCTGCAACGGCGGCACATCTGAACTGCAGCATGCGCTGGTCGATTACCTGCGTGTTTCCCGAGGAGTAAACTGCCAGGTCGACCAAATCCTGATCACCGAAGGGATCCACCAGGCTATCGATCTGGTCACCCGGATGCTGTGCGACAGAGACGACCTGGCGTGGATCGAAGAACCTTCTTACTGGGGCATCCGCCACGTACTGACGATGAATGATGTGCGGGTCACGCCGCTCACCGTCGATGAGAACGGCCTTTGCCCGCCGGAGAAAGTGAGCGAAGCGCCGCGCTTAATCTTCGTCACGCCGTCTCATCAGTACCCGCTGGGGGCGGTGATGAGCCTGGAGCGCCGCCAGCGCCTGTTGGCACTCGCCCGCCAGCACGGCAGTTGGATTATTGAAGATGACTACGACAGCGAATTTCGCTTTTCTGGCCAGCCTATTCCGGCGCTGCAGGGGCTGGTCACCGACGCGCCGGTGGTTTACATCGGCACCTTCAGTAAAACGCTTTATCCGGGTTTAAGGCTCGGCTACGTCGTGCTGCCTCGCCCGCTGGTCAATGACCTGAAAACCGCCCATGCGGAACTGTATCGCGGCGGGCATTCGCTTATTCAGCAGGCGCTGGCAGAGTTTATTACCGCCGGGCATTATTCGGCCCATATTCGCCGGATGCGCCTGCTCTACGGCCGCCGTCGCGCCTTCCTGACCGACCTGATCTCCCGCCACTGCGGGCCACAGGCGCTGTCAGATTTTAGCGATAACGCCGGGCTGCATTTGATTTTGAATCTGCCTGATGAGGCCGATGATGTGGCGATTGCTGAGCGCGCTAACGCCCGCAATATTCTGGTGCGGCCCTTGTCGCGTTACTATCTGACCGAACGGCGCAAGAAGGGATTATTGATGGGGTTCGCCAGCCTGCCGGAGCGCGAAATGGAAGCGGCGTTTACCGTGCTGCTGGCATGTATGCCGGAGCATAAAAAGCAAAACGCCCCAACATAAAGTGGGGCGCTCTTAGTGCGACGTGTGTATCGGCGTTAAGCTTCGATAGCGGCGCGCAATTTTTTCATCGCGTTCTTTTCAAGCTGACGAACGCGCTCGGCGGAAACGCCATAGCGGTCTGCAAGTTCCTGCAGCGTGCTTTTGTTGTCTTCATCTAACCAGCGCGCGCGAATGATCTGCTGACTGCGTTCATCCAGGCCCTGCATCGCATCGCTCAGTTTGTCTGCGGCGTGAGATTCCCAGTTGTCGTCTTCAATGCCGTCGGCAAAGTTGGAAGACTTATCCTGCAGGAAGAGCACCGGCGCCATCGGCTGACCGTCAGCGTCGTCGTCATTCGACATGTCGAAAGTCATATCCTGCGCCGCCATGCGTGACTCCATCTCAAGCACGTCTTTGCTGGACACGCCAAGCTCGTTGGCCACCATTTCGACTTCGTCCTGATTAAACCAGCCCAAGCGCTGCTTGGTTTTACGCAGGTTAAAGAACAGCTTACGCTGTGCTTTGGTGGTCGCGACTTTCACAATACGCCAGTTACGCAGCACGTATTCATGAATTTCAGCCTTGATCCAGTGCACCGCAAAGGAGACCAGGCGAACACCCACTTCTGGGTTAAAACGGCGTACTGCTTTCATCAGGCCGATGTTGCCTTCCTGGATAAGGTCTGCCTGCGGCAGGCCGTAGCCGGAATAGTTACGCGCAACATGAACAACAAAGCGCAGGTGAGACAGGATCAGCTTTTTCGCTGCTTCCAGATCGCCCTGGTAATGCAGCTTTTCAGCCAGCTCCTTCTCTTCCTCAGCCGTTAACATCGGCCAGGCGTTTGCAGCCCGGATATACGACTCCAGGTTACCAACAGGGGCTAAAGCTAAATTTTGCATTTCTTTGGTCATTCAAACCCTCTCTTAGAGACTAAGTACGGCTTGCCATTCAAGTGGCTGAGGCGCACCGACAACACGTCAGGCCCAGACCGTACCCTTCACTGTACTCTCAGACAGTGATGTTATCCACAAGTTCAATGTAAAGCTGTGAATAGATTACACACAAAGTGTGACGGTTATTGCAGCATCGCAGGGGTCACTACGGTGTAAAACGCACTCCCTGCGGACGACGTTATCGTAGCAGGGAATGAGTATATCAAAAACTTTTTACTCCGGCGTAAAACGGCGTAAATGTTGAACAGTGGCAAGCCAGGCTGCCAGCCAGCCGATCATCGACGAGACCAGCAACAGCAGCAGGCATTCGTCAAAGCCCAACCCGCTGATATCGAACTTAGTCCCGAACACCTGCGCCACTTCCGTCACCGCCGAAGAGAGGCGCATCACCAGAATCTCAGACAGGATCAGCGACAGAAACGCACCGCTAAAGCCCAGCAGCGCACCGCCATACAGGAATGGACGCAAAATAAAGCCGTCGGTTGCCCCGATAAGCTTCTGCACGTTGATGGTATCGCGGCGGGCAAAGATGCTCAAACGCACCGAGTTACCGATGACGAGGAACACCGCTGCAACCATCAGGATGCCGATCATCGCCGCCACTCGCCCGACCAGCCCTGTCAGCGCCGCCAGACGGGCAAACCAGCTGTCATCCATGCGCACTTCATCGACGCCATGAATCTTCGCCACGCGATCACGCAGCGTATTCAGATGATCCGTGCTCTGGAAATCCAGTTTAGGGTTCACCACGGCCACGGCGGGCAGCGGGTTCTCTTCCAGCATATCCAGCGCGCCGCCAAAGCCCGACCAGTTACGGAACTCGCCCAGCGCTTCTTCGCGGGAGAGGTAGTTAACTTTATCCACGCCCTCCTCCGCCTGAATCGCGCCCACCACCTGCTGCGCGGCGTTATCGTCCAGCGCCTTATCGAGGTAAACGGTGATTTGCGGGGACGGATAATATTGGGTCGCCGCCTGGTTTACGTTCTTGTAAACCATATAGCAAACGCTCGGCAGCGTCAGGGAGATGGCAATCACCATGACCGTCAGGAAGGTCGCCAGCGGCTTGCTCTTCAGATCCTGAAGCGCCCCTTCCCAGGCGTAGCGGAACTGCTCATTCACGCCGCCTTTCAGGGATTTACTTTTAGACTGCGGCCCTTTGCCACGTTTTTTCACCGAACGGCCAAGGTCGCCTAACTTATTCAGTTGGTTGATTTTATCCAGCTTGTTGCTGAAGCGCTTGATATGGTTGAGCGCACTGTGTTTATTCACCTGCCAGGCCTCCATGCAAATGGCCGTCGCTGAGGGTCAACATACGGTAATTGCGACGTGAGATAAGCCCTATATCGTGAGTCGCCATCAGCACCGTTACGCCCACGCGGTTAAACTCTTCGAACAGGCGCAGAATACCTTCCGACAGCGCATCATCAAGGTTCCCGGTCGGTTCATCCGCCAGCAGCACAGCCGGCTTGTTTACCACGGCGCGAGCGATGCCCACGCGCTGCTGTTCACCGCCGGAAAGCTGGATAGGAAAGTTCTTCGCTTTGTCCAGCAGGCCGACCTTATCTAATGCCGCAGACACGCGGCGGCGAATATCTTCGCCGCTGGCGCCCGCGATGATCAGCGGGATGGCCACGTTGTCGTACACGGTTCTGTCCATCAGCAGGTGGTGATCCTGAAAGATCATCCCAATCTGACGACGCAGGAACGGCACTTCACGGCTCTTCAGGCGGCTAATGTCATGGCCGCTGAAAAAAATCTTCCCATCGCTGGGCCGTTCGATACCGCAGATAAGCTTGAGCAGAGTACTCTTCCCTGCGCCAGAATGGCCGGTCAGAAAGGCCATCTCGCCCGGTTGCATATGGAAGGTCACTCCCTGCAACGCTTGTCTCCCACCGAGATAGGCTTTACTGACGTGTTCAAAGCGAATCATTGTTAATCCTCTCGGGCAAAAAGTGCCTCTATAAAGTCGCCCGCATTAAACGGTCGTAAATCAGAAATTTGTTCGCCGACGCCAATGTAGCGAATCGGAATGCCGAACTGGTCTGCCACAGAGAAGATTACGCCACCCTTGGCGGTACCATCCAGTTTGGTCAGGGTGATGCCCGTCAGCCCGACCGCTTCGTGGAACAGTTTAGCCTGGCTTATGGCATTCTGACCGGTGCTGGCGTCGAGGGTGAGCATAACCTCATGCGGGGCATCTTCGTCCAGCTTTTTCATAACCCTGACAATTTTCTTCAATTCTTCCATCAGGTGCGATTTATTCTGCAAACGCCCTGCGGTATCGGCAATCAACACATCAATGTTACGCGCCTTCGCCGCCTGAATAGCATCGAAGATAACTGAAGCGGAGTCCGCGCCGGTATGCTGGGCGACAACAGGAATATTGTTGCGCTGGCCCCAAACCTGAAGCTGCTCAACCGCTGCCGCACGGAAGGTATCACCTGCCGCCAGCATCACGGATTTACCCTGCTGCTCGAACTGCCGTGCCAGCTTACCGATGGTGGTGGTTTTACCCACGCCGTTAACGCCAACCATCAGGATAACAAACGGCGTTTTGCCTTCCACGCTAAGCGGCTCGTCCACTTTGGCGAGGATTTCGCTCATCTCTTCTTTCAGCAGACCGTACAGCGCTTCCGCGTCACGAAGCTGCTTACGGCTTGCACCTTCGGTCAGGTTGGTGATGATTTTCCGGGTTGTCTCAACCCCAACGTCGGCAATGAGTAGCTGCTCTTCCAGCTCTTCAAACAGATCATCATCGATTTTCTTGCCGCGGAACAGACTGATAAATCCGGAACCGAGGTTTTGTTTAGTTTTGACCAGGCTACGCTTCAGGCGGGCGAAGAAGCCCTCTTTGGTCGGCTTTTCCTGCTCTTGCTGCACGGCAACCGGAGCAGTCTCTTCGACAGCCTCTTCTTCCGGCTCTTCATCAACAGCTTCTTCAGCCACGGCTTCATCTTCCACGGCAGCTTCGTGCGCGAACAGCGCCTCGGCTTCAGCCACTTCTTCGTTGACGATTTCGTCCTGCTCGGCCTGCCACTCGTCAGGCTGATCTACATTTTCGGCAATCTCTTCCGGCAACGGCAGCGTTTCGTGCTCCACGGCCGCAACAGGCTGCTCAATGACTTCCGGCTCTGCAATAACAGCCGCAGGTTCAATCACCTCAGGCTCGACAACGGCCTCAGGTTCGACAACGGGTTCTGGCTCGATAACCGCCACAGGCTCTGGTTCAGCCACGATCTCGGGCTCAACGGTCACTTCCGGCTCAGGAATCATTTCCGGCTCGGCCGTCAGCGCTTTCTCTTCCGCTTCTTCTGCAAGCTGGGCGTTAACCTCCACGACCTGCTCAGCAAACTTTTCGGACTCCTCCAGTGAGTGCTCACTAACTAAGTCCTGCTGTTCCTGCTCAACAGCCTGAGGCTGTTGAGATTCATCCTGCGCGGGAGCCTGCTCAGTAACCGGTTGTTCTTCTATTACTTTTTGTTCTGCTTCGACATCCGGCTGCTGCTCTTTCTGGCCAAATCCCAGCCAGGAAAAAAAGCCACGTTTTTTCTCTTTCGCCATTTGCGACTACACTCCTCGCTGTTAATTCATGGCACAGACCCGATTCTGCTTGCCACGGGCATAAAAAATAGTGCGTTAGTCTATCACTTTCCCGGCGCGGCATCACGCCAGTGGATTAAGGTTTCCTGGCCGGGCGTGCGCCGCTAGAATAACCGCAAAATTTAGCATCGCAGTGAGAGCAATGAAGAAACCCCAATCCTCTGGTTCCGGCCAGATTCGCATCATCGGCGGCCAATGGCGCGGCCGAAAACTCCCGGTGCCGGACAGCCCCGGCCTGCGCCCGACGACAGACCGCGTGCGCGAAACGCTTTTCAACTGGCTGGCCCCGTCAATGGTAGATGCCCATTGCCTCGACTGTTTTGCCGGCAGCGGCGCGCTCGGACTGGAGGCGCTCTCCCGCTATGCCGCCAGCGCGACGCTGATTGAAATGGATCGCGCAGTCTCCCAGCAGTTGCAAAAGAACCTCGCAACCTTAAAAGCCAGCAATGGCAAAGTGCTCAACGCCAATACGCTGAATGTGCTCGCGCAGCCCGGCACGCAGCACAACGTCGTCTTTGTCGACCCGCCGTTCCGTAAGGGATTGCTGGATGAAACGCTCAGCCTGCTCGAGGAAAACGGCTGGCTGGCGGATGACGCGCTAATCTATGTAGAAAGTGAAGTGGAAAATGGTCTGCCAGCGGTACCTGCCAGTTGGGCGCTGCACCGTGAAAAAGTCGCCGGTCAGGTGGCTTATCGCCTGTTTATTCGTGAAGCTCAAGGAGCCGCATAATGCCGATTCTGATTAACTTTGGCCGCCTGCTGATGCTTTGCGTCTGGGGCTTTCTGATCTTTAACCTGGTTCACCCTTATCCGCGCCCGCTGAACATTTTCGTTAACGTCGCGCTGATCTTCATGGTGATTATGCACGGCCTGCAGCTGAGCCTGCTGAAAGCCACACAGCCGAAAGACGGCCCGGCGCTTGCCCGCGGTGAACAGATTAAGATTTTCGTTTTTGGCGTGTTTGAGCTGCTGGTCTGGCAGAAAAAGCTGCGTCAGGGCAAGTGAGTCTCTTCGGGGACGAAGCTGACAAAGCGCGTCCCCTTGTAACTCAGCGTACCTTTATCTCCCACCGATACCGCATGGTATTCCGCCGCTTCAACGCGCATTTTCATTTCCATCCCGCCGCTCTGTGGCGCAAACCAAACCTCATAGCGAATCGAGTCTTCCGGCGGAGTGACTTCACGCTGGCGCGAACGTCGGTCGTTGGACGGTTTTTCACGCTTGGTCGCCACCACCACTTTTTTTACGCTCAGCGGCGCCGCGTCGTTTTCGATATTCTGGCGGCGCTGCTGAAAATAGCGAAAGGAGGCGGCTACGACGATGACCACAACGATGGCGATAATGAAAGTTGGGGGCTTGCTCATGGCTTTTTCTCTAATTGTCAGACACTTTTCAGCATAACCCTGGCGCCGCGGCGTTGTCATCTGCGCCGCTTAGCCACTAGACTGAACGGTGTTACGCCAACAATTAAAATAAGGATATGCCATGCTTTGGTCATTTATTGCTGTTGCGTTATCGGCCTGGATTTACATTGATGCTTCCTGGCGCGGCGCCACCTGGCAGCGCTGGCTCTTCAAGCCGCTGACCCTGCTGCTCCTGCTGCTGCTGGCCTGGCAGGCACCGATGTTTGAAGCGGCCGGCTACCTGATTGTGGCGGGTCTTCTGGCAACGCTGGTCGGCGATGCGCTCACGCTACTGCCCACTCAACGTCTGCTTTACGCCGTGGGGGCATTCTTCCTTTCGCATCTGCTGTACACCATCTATTTTGCCAGCCAGATGAGCTTGGCCATTTTCTGGCCGCTACCGCTGGCTCTGCTGATTATTGGCGCACTGCTGGTCGCGACTATCTGGACGCGGCTGGAAGCGCTGCGCGTGCCTATTCTGACGTTTATCGGTATGACGCTGGTGATGGTTTGGCTTGCCGCCGAGCTTTATTTCTTCCGCCCGACGGCCCCGAACTTCTCCGGGTTTGTGGGGGCTAGCCTGCTGCTGCTGGGCAACATTGTCTGGCTGGTCAGCCACTATCGTCACCGCTTCAGAGGCGACAGCGCCATTGCCGCCGCCTGCTACTTTGCCGGGCACTTTATGATTGTTCGCGCCCTGTATATCTGAGGTTAACGCCTGTCTTCCGCCAGGGAGGCAGGTTCCAGCCTGCGGGTTTTGCCGTAGATAATGGTCAACACCGCAGGCACCGTAAACGCCACCGCGATAGCAATCACCTCGTAAATCATCTTCGATTCCGGCCCGCTAAACAGCCCCAGCTCGAACACGTTCAGCACCGGCAGGAAGCTGTAGGTTTTCACGCCCAGGAGGCCGGTAATCCCGCCGCCCAGCGCTGCGCCAATGCAGCCGAAAACAAATAACATGCGGTATTTCAGGTTCACGCCGTACAGCGCCGGTTCGGTAATACCGAAGAAGGCGGAGAGCGAAGCGGAAATCGCAATCTGCTTATCTTTCAGGTTACGGGCAATAAAGATGGCACCAAATACCGCCCCAAACTGCCCCATTACCGCCGACATAAACATCGCCATAATGGTGTCATAGCCGTTGACCTGAATGTTAATTAACGCCAGCGGGATAATGCCCCAGTGCACGCCAAACACCACGAACAGCTGCCCAATCCCCGCTAACAGCGCACCGGAAATCACCGGGCTGAGGTTGTACAGCCACGCATAGCCGTTGGCGATGCCGACGCCAACATAGTCAGCCACCGGGCCAATCACGGTGAACACCACAAAGCCGCTGACGATCAGCGACAAACAAGGCACGAATACCAGCGCGGCGATCTCCGGGATCACCTTTTTCAGCCAGCGTTCGACGTGGCTCAGGAAGAGCACGGCAAAGACCGCCGGGATCACCGCCCCGCCGTAGATTTTCACGTTCAGCGCCAGGCCCATAACGTGGAAGGCCCCGGGCACGCTGGCATCCGTCAGCGGGAAAATCATCGCCGCCGTCAGCGCCAGGGCGCTAAATTTATTGGCCTTAAAGCGCTCCGCAGCCGTTACCGCGATAAACAGCGGCAGCATGACGAAAACGCCGCTGGAAAGCGCATTGAACACGGTGAACACATACGAATGGGTATCCACCAGATTCATTGTTTGCAGCAACACCACAATCCCTTTCACCACCCCCACGCCCGCCAGCACGCCGATGTAAGGCGTGAAAATAGCGGACAGCGTGGCCAGCAGGCGGTTAATCATCGAGCCCTGCGGCGCAGAGGCCTCTTCTGAGGACGGTTCCCCCATCTGCGCCGTGATAGCCAGAAAGACTTTTTCAACTTTAGGCCCAATAACAATCTGGAATTGCCCTGGGTTTTCAACCAGTTTGACTACCTCTGGCAACTTATAAAGCTCATCTTTATTAATCTTACTTTTATCTTTGATAGTAAAACGCAAACGGGTTGCGCAGTGGGTAAGATGCTCTATATTTTCTGCCTCGCCGACATGCTGAATTATCTGTCGGGCAAGTTGACTGAAGGTAGCCATAATCATTCCTCAGTAGCAAGGTAGGGACGTTATTATTGTGTAGGGAATACTGTGCCTCAGGCGTAATCGCCTGGCTTCGTTTTACTTTTTACGGACACGCCAAAATCGGTAAAGATCCGCTGCGGCAGATTATTGCCCTTTGCCTCGGCAATATGGTGAGCCAATATCTGGAAAGGGATAACCATGATCAGCGGGGCAATAAACTCATCAATATTGACTTTCACCGCCAGCGTGCGCGGATCGTTGTCCTCACCTAATTTGATGGTGTACACGTAATCGGTATATTTTTGCTCATAGGCTTTCAGCAGTAATAAACGCTCGCGAGCCACGCCCGGCGTATCAATAAAGAACATCCGGTGGCTGCCATTCACTTCGAAATAAGGCCCGTGCATAAACGCTTCGAGCTCAACGCCCTGGGATGGCACGCGAATCGTCTCGGCAAACTTGGTTTCCATCTCTTTGATCACGCCGACGCTCGGCCCGTAGCCAATTGAGGTGAAGCGCGGGGAAGCGGCCAGTTCGGCCTGCCATTGGGTGAAGAAAGCTTCGGTGTCGGCAATCACGCCCGGAATCGATTTCACCGCAACGTCCAGCTTATGCAGCTCAGCCGCTTCCTGTTCAGCGTCGATCTTCCCGCTGCGGCGAGCAACAAACACGCCCAGCAGCATAAATTTCAGGATCGTAGCAACGTACCCTTTGGTGACGTAGCCCACGCGTTCCTCGCCGATCTCGATATCAATCACATGGTCCACGGCGCGGGCAAGCTCGCTCCCGGCTTTGCTGGTGATGCCCACCGTTTTGACCAGGTGAGTCTGGCGAATATGCTGAATCGCGTTGAGGGTCGAGGTGCTTTCCCCGCTCTGGGAAACGCCTATCACCAAATCCGTGGTATCACTGAATTTTTCGTAATGCTGAAAGTGGAACGGCTCTTCGACGGTGACACGAACGTCCGCCAGTTTTTCCACGTAGTACTTCGCGCTTTTGATCGCGTTAATGCTGGAGCCCGTGGCCAGCACCAGCCACTCTTTCTTCCCACCGAGCACCGGAAGATCGGACGGATAGCGAGACAGCATGGCGCTTAATGTCGCCTGCTCTTCATGGATGTAGGTCATCATTGTCGGTTTCATCGGCTCTCCTGTAATCAAAACCTGAAAACGTTTTCAGGTTTTAGGCTAGAGGAGTCTGACGAGGCTTGTCAACGCCAGATCGCGCAACTGTTAGCGAGATCAAAAAATAATGTGAAGGGGAGAAACGGGCGGATGCCTGAAAAAGAGATCCGCCGCTGAAAACTAACAGGATTCGCCGTTCAATAGCGTAAGAGGTATTTTTTCGACTGCGATACCGGCAGCATTTTCATTCAAAATAGCCATTAACTTTGTCATGACCGCTTTGCCAATCAAAGCATTCTGGTGGTCAACGGTGGCAATGCGGGGAATAAAATACTCGCTGCCAGGGAAATATTCACAGCTCACTATGGCGATATTATCTGGCACAGACAGATTGTGATCCTTTAGCGCACGGATCGCGCCTTTGGCAACATGATCGTTAATTGCCACAATGGCATCCGGCAAGCTTGTATTCGTTGAAATCAGCGTTTCAATTGCCTCATAGCCATGCTGTAAATAAAAGTTATTCAGCACAATAAAACTATTTTCTACCGGCAATTTCGCAGCTTCCAGCTCGGCCCGAAATACCGCCTCGCGCTCGCGAGTAATATATACATTCTTTGACCCGCCGATAAAACCAATGCGCCAGTAACCTTTCTCAATCAGGTGACGAGTGGCTAAGCGCACACATCCCGCCTGATCGCGTTCAACGCAGGCATATTCCACGCCCGGCAGGTTACGCCCCACGACCACGACCGGCACGGTGGCGATCAGCTTTTTCAGTTCCTGCAGATAAGTCGCGGCAATGTCGTTGTAGTCGATATTACCGCCGAGAATGATCACGCCGTCTATCTGGCTGTCGGTAATGGAATTAAAAATATGCTCTTCGGGCACCACCGGTGCTTCGCGGGAGGTTCTGTTTGCCGATTGCGTGTCGTACAGCGTGACCTTGTAGCCCAACCGCAGACTTTCGTGCTCAATTTGCGCCACCAGCATCACAAAGTAGGGGTTACTGATATCGGAAACGACAATCGCCAGCGTCTGGGTTTTCTTGGAAATCATCCCCCGCGCCAGCAGATTCGGGCTGAAGTTATGCTCCTGAATCACTTTTTCAACCCGGCTACGCGTTTTGTCCGCCACCCAGCTGTTATTGTTCAGCACTCGGGAGACCGTGGCGATAGACACCTGCGCCAGCTCCGCAATATCCTTGATTGTCAGTGGTTTTTTCATCGATTCATTCTCATCCCGACCTGCGGATAATACTAGGGGAAGCGCCGTGGGGAAGCAAAGGCCAATCCTGAAAACTGCCGCCGGCCAGCCAGAAATATCCGGCGGTAAAAAAGACGCTTGACTCTGGAGTCAACTCCAGAGAGTAACATCGGTAATGAGAAAATTATCATTACCGGAGGGCGCCATGCTCAACACACCTCAAGACGGCAAAAAGCCACCGCAGTTTGCGTTTGCCAAACTAAGCCCGCTGCAGGCGGAAGGCCCCTCCTGCTGCGCCGATGACGCCTGCTCTGCACAAAAACCAGAGCCAGAAATTGCCGACAACGGCAGCCGCTACAGCTGGCACGTCGCGGGAATGGACTGCGCGGCCTGCGCACGCAAAGTGGAAAATGCGGTGAAACAGGTGAGCGATGTGCAGCAAGTTCAGGTGGTGTTTTCTACCGAAAAACTGCTGGTCAGCGCCTCAAGAGACATTCGCGACGACGTAGAAAAAGCGGTCAAGGCCGCAGGCTACACGCTGAACGACGCCAGCGCCCCGAAGCAGGAAAAAAGCAGCAGCCTGCAAGAGAACCTGCCGCTGATCCTGCTCATCGTCCTGATGGTGATCAGCTGGGGGCTCGAGCAATTCAACCATCCGCTCGGCAACCTGGCGTTTATCGCCACCACGCTGGTTGGCCTGTGGCCGATCGCGCGCCAGGCCGTGCGCCTGATTCGCAGCGGCAATTGGTTCGCCATTGAAACGCTGATGAGCGTCGCCGCAATCGGCGCGCTGTTTATCGGCGCCACCGCCGAGGCGGCGATGGTTCTGCTGCTGTTCCTCATCGGCGAACGCCTCGAATCCTATGCCGCCAGCCGAGCACGCCGCGGGGTAAGCGCCTTGATGGCGCTAAAACCGGACGTCGCTATTCGCCTCCGGGACGGCGAGCGCGAAACCGTCGCGCAGGCCGATCTTCGCCCAGGCGACGTGATTGAAGTTGCCGCCGGAGGCAGACTGCCCGCCGACGGCCGCCTGCTCAGCGGTTTTGCCAGCTTTGACGAAAGTGCCCTAACCGGGGAATCCGTGCCGGTAGAGCGCCAGCAGGGCGAAAAAGTCGCCGCAGGCAGCACCAGCGTAGATCGCCTTGTTCAGCTGGAGGTCATTTCCGAGCCCGGCGACAGCGCCATCGACCGCATTTTGCGGCTGATTGAAGAAGCCGAGGAGCGCCGTGCGCCTATCGAACGCTTTATCGATCGTTTTAGCCGGATTTACACACCGATCATCATGCTGCTCGCGCTGCTGACCGCCGTCATCCCGCCACTGTTCTTCGGCCAGGGCTGGGAACCGTGGATCTATAAAGGCCTGACGCTGCTGCTGATCGGCTGCCCATGCGCGCTGGTTATCTCCACGCCTGCGGCCATTACTTCAGGTCTTGCCGCGGCGGCTCGTCGAGGCGCGTTGATTAAAGGCGGGGCCGCGCTGGAACGTCTCGGTCAAATCCAGCAGGTCGCGTTCGACAAAACCGGTACCCTGACGGCAGGTAAACCTCAGGTTACGGCCATAGCGGTGGAAGAAGGAACAGAAGAAGACCAGCTTCTGGCGCTCGCCGCAGCGGTAGAACAAGGCTCCACCCACCCACTGGCGCAGGCCATTGTCAACGCGGCGCAACAGCGCAACTTGCCTCCTGTCGCCGCAGAAAATCACCGCGCTCTCGCCGGGGTTGGCGTAGAAGCCAGCATTCAGGGCGAAACGCTGCTGCTCAGTTCACCGTCCAAACTTGCCGGCCAGACACTCAGCGAAACCTGGCAAAGACGGATCGCGAAGCAGGAAGAAGAGGGCCAGACGGTGATCGTGGTGCTGCGTGCGGGGCAACTGCTGGGCACCATCGCTATGCGCGATACGCTGCGCAGCGATGCCCGCGAAGCGGTTACGGCACTCCACCAGCTCGGGATTCAGGGCGTAATGCTGACCGGGGATAACCCACGCGCGGCGGCGGCAATCGCCCGCGAGCTTGGCATTGATTACCGCGCCAGCCTGCTGCCGGCAGACAAAGTGGCAGCGGTGAATAAACTCAATGCCACCGCGCCGCTGGCAATGGTCGGCGACGGCATCAACGATGCCCCGGCGATGAAAGCGGCGACCATCGGCATCGCGATGGGCAGCGGCACCGACGTCGCGCTGGAAACGGCAGATGCCGCGCTAACCCACAACCGTCTGATCGAACTGGCAGGTATGGTACGGCTCGCCAGAGCCACCCATAACAACATTCGCCAGAACGTGACGATTGCGCTGGGGCTGAAGGGGATTTTCCTGGTCACCACCCTGCTCGGCCTGACCGGCCTGTGGCTGGCGGTGCTGGCAGACTCAGGCGCTACCGCGCTGGTCACGGCGAACGCCATTCGCCTGCTGCGGAAGAAATAGTTTTCGAGGCAGCTTCCGGTTTTTTACTCCGCAAGCAGGGGCAAGGATGCCCCTGTGTAAAAATAAATCCCCGCCCATAAGTTGACTGATTGGCAACTTATGGGCATATTAATTGCCAATCAGTCAACTTCAGGATGAAGTGATGCACCTGATTACGCTTAAGGCGCTTGTGGAAGCCGGTCAAAAATTTCCCAGACATAAGCAGGAACTGCAAATCCTTGGCAAAGTGCTGGAAAAAGGCTTCTTCCCAACACCGGACTCACTTAAGCGGATTTATCCCACGCTGGATAACTTTAAATATCTCGATAAACATTACGTCATCAACATAGCCGGAAATGAACTCAGGCTGATTGCACTTATCTTTTTTACCAGCCAGAAGTTCTACATCCGCCACGTCATGACGCACAGCGAATACATGCGATTTACTGAAAAACACCGGGGAAAGAAGCGATGATTGCGGATGCACTGAAGGCCGCCGAAGCTTTAAAAACAGCGGTTCCGCTACTGGCAGGCAGCACCTGCGAAAAAGATTATCTGGCTGCGCTGGAGCTGGTCGAATATCTGCTCATCAATGATCCAGAAAGTCCGCTGGTTGAGATTCTCAGTAGTAAGATCCAGGCCTGGGAAAACGCGCAGCCTGACGTGCAGGCGTTCCGCGAGGAAATGCAGGCCATACCTGCCGGGATAGCCATACTGAAAACCCTGATGGAGCATCACCATCTGAAACAGAGCGATTTTCAACAAGAGATTGGCAGCAAGTCGATGGTCTCCCGCATTCTCAGCGGTGAACGCCAGCTAACCACCGATCACATCCGCAAACTGTCACGGCGATTTGGCATATCACCCGCCCTCTTTTTCTGAGCAGCGGATTAGCCTGGTGAGGGGATTAATGACTCTTACGCAGCAAATAGCGGTAAGGTAGCGCGTCGGTTTCGCTGGCGACCAGCTCGTGCTCCATAAAGCGGCAGAAACCGGGGATATCGCGCGTAGTGGCCGGATCATCGGCTATCACCAGCAGCGTTTCGCCGACGGGCATATTGCGCACGGTTTTGCGCACCATCATCACCGGCTCCGGGCAGCGCAGGCCAAGAGCATCCAGCGTGTGGTCAGGGGTTGCGAACAAATCGGTCATAGCACTCTCAGGTCGTCAAAAACCGCGCTAGTTTACGCCGGGTAAAATCTGGCGCAAGCCGCGTGAACGATTGCGTTAAAATTAACCATTGCATTGAGAAACTAAAGCAGTATCATCCCCGCGCTTTACATTATTGACTGGGTTCCCTCACCCCACTACTAAAAAGGCTACAACATGATGCAGTTCAGCACTCGCCAGCGCACTAATGCGCTGTTTTGGCTATCGCTTTTTCATTTGCTGGTGATCACCTCCAGCAACTATCTGGTTCAGCTTCCGGTCTCCGTCTTTGGGTTTCATACCACCTGGGGCGCCTTCAGCTTCCCGTTTATCTTCCTCGCGACCGACCTCACGGTGCGTATTTTCGGCGCTCCGCTGGCGCGGCGGATTATTTTCGCAGTGATGATCCCGGCGCTGGTGATTTCCTACGGCATCTCCTCGCTGTTTTACATGGGAAGCTGGCAGGGCTTTGAAGCGCTAACCCACTTCAACCTGTTTGTTGCCCGTATCGCGGTTGCCAGCTTCATGGCTTACGCGCTCGGCCAGATTCTGGACGTGCACGTCTTTAACCGCCTGCGCCAGAATCACTGCTGGTGGCTGGCCCCAACGGTGTCCACGCTGTTCGGTAACGTGAGCGATACGCTGTCGTTCTTCTTTATCGCCTTCTGGCGCAGCCCGGACGCCTTTATGGCCCAGCACTGGGTAGAAATCGCCGTGGTCGATTACTGCTTCAAAGTACTTATTAGCCTGGTATTCTTCCTGCCGATGTACGGCGTTCTGCTGAATATGCTGTTGAAACGCCTCGCAGATAAATCTGAAATCTCCGCGCTGCAGCCTGGTTAAACGCGGGCTGAATATCTTGTGTTAAGATGCAGGGATTGGCCATTTGGCTTGCTAACGGAAAGGAAGAACGCGATGCGCAAACTGGTAAAATATGTCGGTATTGGCCTGCTGGTAGTGGGTCTTGCCGCCTGTGATAATAACGACAGCAAAACCGCCACCACCGGCGCGCCGGAAGCCAGCAGCGCCAGCGGTCAGCCAGTTGAACTGCTGGACGGCAAGCTGAGCTTTGCCCTGCCAGCGGACATGAGCGATCAGAGCGGCAAGGTGGGCACCCAGTCCAACAACATGCACGTTTATTCTGACGCAACCGGCCAGAAAGCGGTGATCGTGATTGTCAGCGACAACCCGACGAGCGACCTTGCCACGCTGGCAAAAGGCCTGGAAGAGCAGCAGCGCGCACGCGACCCGCAGCTTCAGGTGGTAACCAACAAATCCATCGAGATTAAAGGCCACACCCTGCAGCAGCTGGACAGCGTGATCTCCGCCAAAGGACAGACCGCGTACTCTTCCATCATCATTGGCAAAGTGGACGATAAACTGCTGACCATGCAAATCACGCTGCCTGCGGATAACCAGCAGCTGGCGCAGACCAACGCGGAAAACATCATCAACACCATCGTCATCAAGTAATCGCCGCGTGATACATCAATGGCTCCGCCTCCGCGGGGCCATTTTTTTCCTTCATTTTCAGACAGACTGCCGCCGTCGCCCTGCCAGGAAGTACTACACTAAAAGCACATTTTCCCGATCGGACGTCTACATGACAGCCCCACAACCTGATAAGACCGGCCTGCATATATTACTCAAACTCGCGGCCCTGGTGATTATTCTCGCCGGTATTCACGCCGCAGCCGACATCATCGTTCAGCTATTGCTGGCGGTATTTTTCGCCATTGTTCTCAACCCGCTGGTGACCTGGTTTATGCGCCGCGGCCTCAGCCGCCCGCTCGCGATTGCCATCGTGGTGCTGGTCATGCTAGTGATGCTCACTTTGCTGGTTGGCGTGCTGGCAACGTCGATGAATGACTTCATGGAACAAATGCCGCAGTTCAACAAACTGCTGACGCAGAAAGTGCGTGAAATCGAGCACGCGATGCCGTTTTTGCACCTGCCGCTGTCGCCGGAACGCCTGCTGCAAAAGCTGGACTCCGACAAGCTGATGACCTTTGCCACAACGCTGATGACCGGGCTTTCCGGGGCGATGGCCAGCGTGCTTCTACTGGCGATGACGGTGATTTTTATGCTGTTTGAGGTGCGCCATGTACCTTATAAACTCCGTTTTGCGCTGGCAAACCCTAAGCTGCATATCGCCGGCATGCACCGAGCGCTGAAAGGCGTCACCCACTATCTGGCGCTGAAGACCTTTATCAGTTTACTGACCGGCATCGTTATCTGGCTGGGGCTAAAGCTGCTGGGCGTGCAGTTTGCGCTGATGTGGGGCGTGCTGGGCTTCTTGCTCAACTACATTCCCAATATTGGGTCGGTGATCTCCGCCGTGCCGCCGATGATTCAGGCTCTGCTGCTCAACGGCACCTATGAGATGCTGATAGTCGGGGCGCTGTTCCTGGTGGTGCACATGGTACTGGGGAATATTCTGGAGCCCCGCATGATGGGGCGTGGGCTGGGGATGTCGACTTTCGTCGTATTTCTCTCCCTGCTC
Source organism: Enterobacter sp. Ap-867 (assembly GCF_011752855.1). NCBI lineage: Bacteria > Pseudomonadati > Pseudomonadota > Gammaproteobacteria > Enterobacterales > Enterobacteriaceae > Enterobacter > Enterobacter sp. Ap-867. The sequence goes on from NZ_VWWS01000006.1 coordinate 136,445, forward strand.
TTCTGGGGCTGGCTGCTCGGCCCGGTGGGCATGTTGCTCTCGGTGCCGCTCACCAGCGTTTGTAAAATCCTCATGGAATCTACCCAGGGCGGGGCGAAACTGGCAATTCTGCTGGGTCCCGGCAGGCCGAAAAAACGCCTGCCGGGCTAACGCTTATTTCAGGTTTTCTGGAAAGTCCGCCGGCAGCTCGCTGGCGGCACAGGCAATCACCGCTTCGTTATTCTCGCCGCAGTCGCGAACAAACGTGATGGTGGCAAATTCATCAATAACTTCCGTTGGATAAGCCGGGCCAGCCTCGCGGAACGCTTCCATTTTCGCAATATGCTCGTTCTGGAAACACACCGTTTTCTCCGGGTTATTAATCACCCAGCGCGGGAAGAAAATCGTCCCGTGGAACAGCTTATCGCCGAGATTCACAATCAGGCTGACGTCCGTACCCGTAGGTTCAGTCCAGGAAATTTTGTACACGCTGCTTGCCACACGCACAATGTGCGCATCCTGATTTTTCACCCAGCGATTGGCCACAATGCCGCTGTGGATCCTGTAATCCAGGGTAGTTGCATTTTTTACATAAATTTCGTAGTTCCAACCATTATCGTAGGTATAAACCAGATGTTTGCCGACGAACTCGCTTAAATCGTGTTTATCAAAGTGACTCATGATGGCGCTCCTCTGTGGGGTTAAGCGCATCTTAGACCTTCACATTTTCGATGAATAACGCTACTTTTGTATCAAATTCATCCATTTTTTAGATGATATGCATAAAACAACCCTTGAGCAGTGGGCACTTCTGGAGTTGGTCATTGAGCTGGGCAGCTTCGCCAAAGCGGCAGAAGCCACTTTCCGCAGCCAGTCCTCCGTCAGCTATAACCTTGCATTACTTCAGGAGCGGCTTGGCGTTAGCTTGCTGAAGCCAGAAGGGCGTAAGGCGGTACTGACGCCTGAAGGGGAACTTTTGCTGGCGCAGGTTCGCCCGCTGCTGAAAAGCTTTCACTACGTTGAAAGCCGCGCCGCTACGTTAAAAAACGGCATCCGCACCCGCATAGACTTAGTGGTGGACTGCATATTCCCGCGCGCCCGCCTGTTCGCCATCCTCCATCAGTTTCAGCGATTACATGCCAGCACGCAGGTTCATCTGACGGAGATTCTGGAAACCGACACAGCCGATCTGGCAGAAGCGGATGTCATGGTGCTAACCCGCCGTCAGGATCTCACGGGCCGCGGGCAGTGGCTCAGAAACGTTGATTTTGTGGCCGTGGCGCACCGCGATCACCCCCTGCATCAGCTTCCCGCCCCCTTAGAAGAGGCGGACCTGGCGAACTATCCGCTGATCCGCCTTGCCGGGCAAAACAGCAGCGAATCCTCGCCCACGGCAGACTGGACGTTTTCCACGCTTGATGCCGCGTGCGAAGCCGTGACCTGGCAGGTTGGCTACGGCTGGCTGCCTGAAGAACGGATTGCTCCGCAGATTGAAAACGGCACGCTTAAACCGCTCCCGCTCAGTCACGGGGCAAGGCGTGCCACGCCCCTGCATTTGATCGTGAAAAAGGATTTAGCCCCACTGGACGAGCCAATCACCACGCTGCTCACCCTCTTTCAACAGCACGAATGTTAAGTCTGACGACGCTTTGCGAGGCTGCTTAACATCGCCTCGCCGATGGCCACTTCACCCTTTGCCATTAGTCCCTGCGCGGCCCCGGCCTGATCCTCAGACTTCTTGTTCTGGCCGAGCTTGGTCTTGCCGACCAGCGAAGCCAGAGGGATTTCAATCCCGACAATCGCTTTAAGCATTGAGCCGATAAACTCAGGAGGCGCATCGCTTACCTGCCACGGGAGGTTCATCTGCGCTTCCTGCTGCCGGGTCAGGCTGGTTATCTGCCGCAGGACAAAATCCACATCGTCCCGCACCGCAATCCTCCCCCGCGCCTGCACGGTCTGGTAGTTCCAGGTCGGCACCTCTTTGTGATGCTCCTGCTTGCCCGGATACCAGCTCGGGGAGATATAACCTTGTGCACCACGGAACACCACCAGCACATCCTGCTCGGGCTGAAGGCCGCGCCACAACGGGTTCGCACGGGCAATGTGCGCGCGGAGCGCGCCGAACTCCCCCTCATCAGGGCAAAGCTCAAAGGGAATATCAAACGCTTCCAGCACACCTTCGATTTGTACAACCAGCAGGCCCAGGGGATTGGCCTGAATCAGCCGCTGCAGCACAGCGATATCGGGCTCCTGAAAAGGGCGAGGAATATACATGGGCAGACCTTCATTTGCGGTAATTTTGCCCAGCTTATGTTCGAAGTGGTTTATGATAAAGAACCAGATTACAGCTATATGACCGAGCCACAACTCATGTCACGTAAAGCCCGAGCCGTAGATATCCCCGCCATTGGCGAGCTTGACCGCCGCAGCGGGCAGCTTAGTTTGCAGCTAGCCAAAGCGCTGAAAAACGCCATTCACAAAGGCGAACTGAAGAGCGGCGACCTGCTGCCCTCCACCCGCGTCTTGTCGGGCGCCCTTAACGTGGCGCGCGGCACCGTGCTGGAGGCGTTCGAGCAGCTGGTTGCGGAAGGGTTTCTGGAGTCGAAACACGGCTCCGGCACCCGCGTGGCCTACGCCCCGGAAAGCCCGCAGCCCGAACCGGCGGCTCGTACAGCAGCAGCCATCCCGCTGTCTGCCCAGGCTCAGGCTTTTGCCAGAGTAGGCGAGCAGCTTAAAACGCTGGCGCCGAAGCCGTTTGCCGTTTCCGTTCCGGTTGGCGACACGGCCCCGGACGACGTGTGGCGCAGGCTAGGCAACCGCATTCGGGCGCGGGGTGCCGGTGCCCCGTCGGGCTATGCCGATCCGCAAGGCGTTCTGGTTCTGCGCGAGGCTATCTGTGAATACGTCAGAAAGTCGCGCTCGGTTCGTTGCACCCCTGAGCAGGTCATCATCACCTCCGGCAACCAGCACGGCCTGTATCTGACCCTGCAAATCCTGCTGGAGGCAGGCGATGCCGTCTGGATGGAAGAGCCGGGCTACCCAGGTGCGACCTCGCTGTTTGAGACGATGTTCCGCGACCGTAGCATGGTCAGAGTCGCCGTGGACGACGAAGGGCTGGACGTTGAGCTGGGGAAAAAGCTGGCCCCCAACGCCCGCGCTGCGTTTGTCACGCCCTCGCACCAGTACCCGCTGGGCATGCCGCTCAGCATGTCGCGCCGCGCCGCATTGCTGGAATGGGCGCAGGCCAACCAGGCCTGGATCATTGAAGACGACTACGACAGCGAGATGCGCTACGCGGGCCACCCTTTCCCGGCGCTTCAGGGCCTGGGGCCGGAGAACGTTATCTACCTCGGCACCTTCAGCAAAATCCTCTTCCCGTCGCTGCGTCTCGGCTACGCCGTAGTGCCCAAGCAGCTGGTTTCCGCCTTCTGCGGGGCACGCATTCTGATGGACAGGCAGCCGCCAGGGGCAGACCAGCATGTGCTGGCGAGCTTTATTTCAGAGGGGCACCTCGACCGCCACCTGCGCAAAATGCGCGGTGTTTATGCCGAAAAACGCCGCGTGTTAATGGCGGCGGTAGAACAATACATTTCCCCGGACGTGGCCTGGCTTCAGCCCTGCGACCAGGGCATGCACATGGTGCTTTGGCTGCGCCAGGGCCTGGACGACCATCAGGTTGTGGAGCGGGCAATGCAGGCCGGAATCGCCGTTCGTGCGGTGTCGCACATGTTTACCCCAGAAAAACAGAAGTCCGGCATTCTGCTGGGCCTCGGTGGTTACAGCGACGAAGAGATCGTTCGCGCCGTGCAGCGTCTGGATGAAGTGCTATGCTCAAGTGCATCCCTGATTACGCCATAAACCTGGCAGGAGCCTGATTATGCTGACCTATTTAGAAAAAGATGAACCTGAAGAAAGCGCCACCCCCGCCAATGCCTCAGGACTGATGCAGCAAAAAATGCTGGATTCCCGCTCGATTATTATCTCCGGCGAAATCACTCAGGCGATCACCAAAGAGGTGGTTGCCCAGCTTTTGCTGCTGCAAAGCATCAACGACAAACCCATCAAGCTGTACCTCAACAGCCAGGGCGGCCACGTTGAGGCGGCGGACACCATTCATGACGTGATCAAATTCATCAAGCCGGAAGTCCATATCATCGGCACCGGCTGGGTTGCCAGCGCCGGGATCACCATCTTCCTCGCGGCGGACAAAAAGCACCGCTATTCGCTGCCAAATACGCGCTTTATGATCCACCAGCCGCTGGGCGGCGTGCGCGGCCAGGCCACGGACATTGAGATCGAAGCCAGAGAGATCATCCGCATGCACGATCGCGTGAACAAGATGATCTCAGAAGCCACCGGCCAGCCGCTGGAGAAGGTGAAGCAGGACACCGATCGCAACTACTGGATGTCGCCGAAAGAAGCTATCGACTACGGGATTGTCGGCAAAGTCATTACCAGCTTCTCCGAGCTGAATATCGACTAACCTCTGAGAAACCGCCTTCCCCGGCGGTTTTTCTTTTTAGCGGGAAAAGCGCTTAGCGCCGAACACGCAAACCAGCACGCCAAGCATCACGGCAATCATCGATGTATGTACTTCTTCATGAAGCAGCAATCCGGCAAGTAACAGACCAAAAAAGGGCTGTAACAATTGCAGTTGCCCGACGGCGGCAATCCCGCCCAGCGCCAGGCCGCGATACCAGAAAATAAACCCTATCCACATGCTGAACAGCGACACGTAGCCCAGCGCGAGCCATGCCTGAGCGCTGATAGCGTCTCCCGCCGACGGAACGGTAAAAGCAGTAGCCGCGGCACTAAGCGGCAGAGAAATTACCAATGCCCACGAAATCACCTGCCAGTCGCCCAACCGCCGGGTGAGCACCGCACCTTCAGCATAACCCAGCCCACACAGCGCAATGGCGCCCAGCATTAGCGCATCGCCCTGCCAGCTGCTTGCTGTCCCGTGGCTCAAAGCAAAACCTGCCACCAGCGCAGCACCCGCCAGAGAAAACAGCCAGAAAGCCGCTTGTGGCCTTTCTCCTCCACGCAACACGCCAAAACAGGCGGTCGCCAGCGGCAGCAGGCCGATGTAGACCAGCGAGTGTGCCGAGGTTGTGTGCTGCAGTGCTAAAGCCGTCAGCAGCGGGAAACCCAGCACCACGCCGACGGCCACCAGGCAAAGCGGCAGCCAGTCTCCCCGCTGCGGTCGCGGCTGCCGCAAAATCAGCAGCGTGCCGGCCGCCAGCAGCGCCGCAAGAGTGGCTCGTATCGCCGTCAGAAAAAGAGGATCAAGCTCCAGCACCGCAACGCGTGTGGCCGGCAGCGAGCCGCTAAAAATAAGCATCCCCAAAAAGCCGCTGATCCAGCCTCGGGTTTGCGGGTGAGCAGTCGGCTGACTGAGCGGCAACGCGCTTCTATTTTGCATGGTGGCTCCAGATACTCAGATTGGCTTCCTATTCTGCGCAAAGCCGCCACGACAGACAGATCCACAATGAACAAGAATCACCAGGCCAGCAAAAAAACCACCCACCAAAGAAGAAAATCTATCTTGCCAGTCAAGATTAAGTCATTTGTTAACCCTCACGCTGATTCACATAATGCGCCAACACGGAGAGGCAAGCGGCAGCCTTTTTCTTCTTTGCTCTGCCGCTTTTTTCTCCCTCATCTCCGCTCGTGCAACGGCATGAGCCACACAACAAGAGGCAGTGAACCATGGCTTATTTGCAAATCACCCTTGATATCAGCGCGCAGAATCGCGCCGCAGCCGCGGGCGTTTACCAGCAGTACAAAACGGCCTTCCTGACCACCATCGACGGTGCAGTCTCCAAGGAACTGCTGATCCGCGAGCAGGACGTCCAGGTACTGCACGGCTTTAACACCGCCGCCCAGGCCGAAGCCTATCTGGGTTCTGACCTGTTCACCCGCGACGTAGTTGAAGCCCTGAAACCGTTCCTGAACGCCGCCCCGGAAGTCCGCATTTATAGCGTCGCCTGAAATTAACTGAAGAGGTTTGTATGTTGCTGAACTGGAATGAACATCGCGAAGAATTACTGGGTGTGGTGGGCGATTACGCGAAGCTGCAGCCGGAGTTTATGAAAGGGCTGATGAAGATGGACGCGGGTGCTTCCGCCATGGGCCACCTGGATGCCAAAACCCACGAGCTGATTGCGCTGGCGGTGGCGATCACCACCCGCTGCGACGGCTGCCTGTCGGTACACGTTAAATCCGCCGCAAAACACGGCGCAACCCGGGAAGAGATTGCCGAAGCGCTGGCGGTCGCCATTTCGCTGAACACCGGGGCGGCGCTGACCTACACCGCTCACGCCCTGGACGCGTTCGACGCGTTGCCAAAAGCCTGAGCCTAAGCGGCATCCTTCCTGAGGGTGCCGTTTTTTTCACCGGAGAATGCAAATGACCTACAAAGCGATGCAGGCCAGCGGCAACGGTAGCCTGGAACTTGTCGAGCGCCTCGTACCAGAACCTGGCGCAGGCGAAGTGCTGATAAAAATAGAAGCCTGCGGCATCTGTGGCGCTGACGGCGGCGTTATCGACGGCACGGAAAAGAACGTGGCTTACCCGCGCGTGCCGGGGCATGAAGTTGTCGGCACGCTGCTGAAACTTGGCAGTGGCGTACCTTCTGGCCTGCATGTTGGGCAGCGGGTTGGCGTGGGCAGGCTTGGCGGGCACTGCAATGAATGCGATGCCTGCCGCCGCGGCGAGTTCACGCTTTGCAGCCACCAGCCGGTCGTCGGCAGCTCGCAGGACGGCGGCTATGCCGAAATGATGCTGGCGAAGGCGACCGGCCTTGTAGCAATCCCGGATGCGCTAAGCGCAGTCGACGCCGCGCCGCTGCTTTGCGCCGGAATAGCCACCTTTAACGCGGTACGTAAATCAGGTGCTCAGCCGGGAGACAGCATCGTAGTCCTCGGCATTGGCGGCCTGGGCCACCTTGCCGTGCAGTATGCCGCTAAAATGGGGTTTCGGGTTATCGCCATCGGGCGTGGAAGCGATAAACCACCAGCTGCGCTGGCGCTGGGTGCCCGCGATTATCTCGACAGCAGCCTGGATAATCCTGCCGAAGCGCTGAGAAAACTCGGCGGTGTAAAGGCGATCGTCACCACGGTCACGGACAACGCTATAGCGTCCTCTCTGCTGCCAGCCCTGCAGCCCAAAGGCAAGCTAATGGTGCTCGGGGTCGGCCAGCAGCCGCTCGCGCTTTCTCCGGGTATGCTGGTTGGCCGGGAGCTGTCAATCGAAGGCTCGCTGACCGGCACCCCGTATGAAACCGAAAGCGCTCTGCGTTTTAGCCTGCTGAACAACGTGCAGCCGATGACGGAAATATTCCCGCTGGCACAGGCCAACGAAGCGTGGCAAAAAATGAAGTCCGGCAAGGCACGATTCCGCATAGTGCTGACGATGTAGAGCCCGGCGGCCGTTTTTAATTTAAAAATTTTCTGCCTGATTTTCAGTCTCGCGTGACCTCTCTGAAGCAGTACTTCTTGTGACTCACCTTCAGGGATACATCATGACGATAAAAAATAACGGAAAGGCTACGGCCATTTCCGACGCGAGCCAACCTGCACAGCTCCCTCGCGCCCCGCTTGCGTCCGGCATCGCCTTATCCGGCCTGCTGGCGCTGGCAACTGGTTTACCGACATTATCCTGGGCGGCAGAAGCCTCCTCAGCCGCCAGCCAGGCATTTTCCGTGCCTGCCGGGCCTTTGAGCGGCGCCCTGCAAACGCTGGCGAATGACGCCAACGTGCTGCTGGTCTTCACCCCGGATCAGACGTCAAACAAAACGACTTCAGGCCTCAAAGGGACTTATTCCGTACAAAGCGCGTTTGATCATCTGCTGACGGGCAGCGGCCTGAAAGCCGTGCGCGACGGCAATAGCTATCGGCTTGTTTCTCTTCCGGCAGCCTCTGGCGAGAACGCGCCGATTATCGTGCCAGAGCTTTCCGTGCTCAGCGGCCTGGATGACAGCGTCGTGGCCGGGCGCTCAACGCTGAAAAAAGAGAATATCGAGCGCATTCAGGCTGATAACGTCGCCGCCCTGCTGGATAAGCTGCCGGGTGTCTCTTCCGCAGGTTCACCGCGCCCGGGCGGGCAAAGCCTGAATATCTGGGGCATGGGCGGCATGGAGGACATCAAAGTGACGCTGGACGGCGCGCCCAAAGGGTTTGAGAAGTACCGCCAGGGGTCGGTGTTTATCGAACCAGAGCTAATCAAACAAATCGACGTCGATAAGGGTCCGTTTAACCTCGCCAACGGCAACGGCGGCTTTGGCGGCAGCATCAAAATCGTCACCAAAGACGCGGCCGACCTCTTACAGCCCGGCGAAAACTTTGGCGGCATGCTGAAGTACGGTTTCCACACCAACGACAACCAGAATATCTACAGCGGCGCACTGTATGGCAGAACGTCAGAAGGCTTTGCCGACGGGATGCTCTACGCCAGCAAACGCGATGGCGGCAATATTACCCGCCCGGACGGCACGCATTTCGACTATTCCGCTAACCGCCAGGGGACCTGGCTTGCCAAAACCAATCTCTACCTGACCGACGCGCAGACGCTGACGCTTTCGGCCATGCATTCCGAATCCACCGGCTGGCAGCCCTTCGCCGCCAAGCGGGACGAAATTGCCGCCCCGAGTCAGGCGGATGTCGACAAATACGGGTTAGACGAGGCCTGGCGCAGGAAGCTGGTGTACCGCAACCAGACCGACGAAAACTACTCCGTGAAGTGGAACCTGGCCCCGGCGGACAAGCCCTGGCTGGATCTGACGCTGAACTACGCTTACTCCAAAACCAAACAGCATGATACCCGCCCCGACTCCGCCGGAGCGTCCAGCTTCCTGGGCTCGCTCGGCAATGAGAGCTGGGTGGATTACAAAGACAACCTGGTGGAGATCAGCAACAAGAGCCGCTTCAGCACCGGGCCGGTGGATCACCTGCTGGAAATCGGCGCAAGCTGGCATAAAAACCAACGCGATGCGCTGATGTACTACCCAGGCTACAAGAAAAATGCCGCCTACAACTACGGCTACTTCCAGCCGTACTACATGCCCGCCGGGGAACAGCAAACGCGCGGCCTGTATCTGCAGGACAGCATGACGCTCGGCAGCGTCACCGTAACGCCGGGCGTGCGCTACGACAGCGTCACCAATACCGGTGAGCCAAACATCGCCTCAATGTACAACAGCAGTAATCCTAAAGTCGGCCACGACTACAGCAGCAAAAGTTATCACGGCTTTACGCCTGCGCTTGGGCTGGTCTGGAAAGCCACGCCGAATGTGTCGCTGTTTGCCGATGTGACCCGCACGTGGCGAGCGCCGACCATTGATGAGCAGTACACCGTGCAGTACGCGCTGTCTAACGTGTCCGGCACCAGCCGCGACCTGAAAGTGGAAACCATTAACAGCGTTCGCGGCGGGATGATCCTGAACTTCAATAATTTGCTGGCGGACGACGACAGCGTACAGATTCGTACCACGCTATTCCGCAACCGCGGCAAAGATGAAATCTTCTACCGTCGCGGCGTGCTGTGTGAGGCGCAGTCGGTGAAAAGTGGCGCGAACTGCGGTTCTCCGCTGTCGAACTATCGTAACCTGCCGGGCTACACCATCCAGGGCCTGGAGATTGAATCATTTTACGACAGCCGCCGCATCTTTGGCAGCTTCTCCTTCTCCACCATTCGTGGGCAGCGTGACGCTTCTCCGCGCGACCCGTGGGGCAACCAAACCTGGATCGCAGAAATTCCGCCGGTCACCGCCCACACCACGCTGGGCGTAAAAGCCCCGGAGTGGAACATGACCTTTGGCTGGACCATGGACATGGTGCGTAAACAGGATCGCTCCCCGCAGGATGGCGACCCGTTAGCGGGCATCTGGGCGCTGCCAAAAACCAGCGGCTACGCGCTGCAGGGCCTGTTTGCGTCCTGGCAGCCGGAGCAGGTGAAAGGCATGGAAGCCCGCATTGCCGTCGACAACCTGTTTAACACCGACTACTACCCGTACTTGGGTGAATCCGTGTCCGGTATCGGTCGCAACGTTAAGCTGACCATTTCGCAGAAATTCTAGTGTGTTACCCGCAGCGCCAGTGCTGGCGCTGCGTTCTCGTCGCCCGCAAAAATACATTAATACTTCGCAATCTCTTGACATAAAAATAGAGAAATGAAAATAATAATGATTATCATTTAAATATTTATCACGCCCTGATACCGATCAATGGTGAGTCACATCATGTCCCGTTCCCAACAGGTTGCGCAGCAGCTTTACTGCGATCATCAGCGCTGGCTTTACCACTGGCTTCGCAACAAAGTCGGCTGCCCGGAACAGGCGCAGGATCTGACTCAGGACACCTTTATTAATATTCTGGTCAGCCCCGATCTGGCCTCCATTCGCCAGCCACGTCCTTTTCTTGCCACGGTCGCCAGACGGCTGATTGCCAACCATTATCGCCGCAAGAAAATCGAAGAGGCCTGGCTGGAGGCGCTGGCGACTCAGCCGGAAATGGAACACCCTTCCCCTGAAACCCGACTGCTGATTCTGGAAGTGCTGGAACAGATTGATGCGGCGCTGGACGGCCTGCCGCCGCAGGTGCGGGAGGCCTTTTTGCTGGCCCACCTGCAGGGAATGCGCTATTGCGATATCGCCGAGCGTCTGCGCGTTTCCAGCAGCTCCGTGAAGCAGTATCTCCAGCGCGCCAACCTGCACTGTTTCTTCGCGCTCAGCTCATGACCTCCCATCCTTTTATTGACCAAAACGGGCAAGCCATCGACCGGGACAGCGCCTGGGCCGCCGCCTCATGGCTGACGCTGATGATGTCGGACGACGTTAGCGAGCAGGATAAAGCCGACTGGCAAAAATGGCTGGCGTCCAGCGCCGAGAATCAGCGAGCCTGGCGGCACGTCGAGGCGGTTTGCGCCAGCTTCCGGCAGGTTGACGGCAAACTGGCGCGGCAGAGCCTCTCTTCGTTAAAAAACAGCGGCAGGCGTCGGGCGCTAAAAGGATTAGGCGCTCTGCTGCTACTCGGTGGTTCGCTGGAATGGGGGCGACAGCAGCACGGCTGGGAAGCGTTCATTGCCGATTATCGCACCGGGACGGGGGAGCAGCGGCAGGTTGAACTCAGCGAAGGCAGCCGCCTATTACTGGACACCCAAACCGCGCTAAACGTGGATTTTACCGGGCAACAGCGCCAGATTGAGCTGCTCGGCGGCGACCTGCTGATTACGACCGGGCAGAAGGAAAAGCGGGCGGCATGGCCCCGGCCCTTTAGCGTGACGACGCCACAGGGCAAAGTGCTCGCGCTGGGCACCCAATTCCGGGTAAAGCTGGAACCGGGGCTTACCCGCGTGGCGGTTTACCACGGCGCAGTCCGGCTTTATCCGCGCAGCTCTGGCCTCGCCGGGCTACAGCTCGCGGCAGGCCAGGGCGCATGGCTCAGCGGGGCTGAATCCGGGGGCCTGCACGGCGGTGAAAAAGAGCCTGGCTGGGTGCACGGCAAACTGCTGGCCGACAATATGCCGCTGAGCGATTTCCTGCGGGAAGTTAACCGCTACCGCCCCGGCGTCCTGCGCTGCGACGAGGATATTGCGGCCCTGCGGCTGTCCGGCGTTTTCCCGCTGGCGGATACTGACCAGATTCTGGCTGTGCTCCCCCGCGCCCTGCCCGTCAGAATAAATACGCTATCTCGTTACTGGGTCAGCCTTTCACGCAGTGAATAATGCTTCGATACGGAGTAATCCATGTCAGTTGTCTCGTTATTCATGTCAGCCTGCCCGTTTGGGCGTTTCGCGTGTCCTCTCTCTTATCCCCACTGAAACAACAGCCTTTAGCCCGGCTGCGGAGTATTTTGTCATGCCTTCTACCCTGCCGATAAGACAGCCCTTTCCTGCCTGGTCCGACGGCCTGCCTCCCACACGCCGCAGCATCGGGCTGGTGCTGGCGCTCTTGCTGCACGCGGGCGTTTTTCTCTGGCTAACCAACCGGCCCACTCAGGAACAACCGGCCACCGCGCCACCGCCTATTGCGCTGATGATCCTCCCGACAGACGATCCGGCCTCTGTCGCCACGCCAGCCAAGCAGCCCGATAAGATCAAACAGATCCAGTCGGCCGCACCTCAGGAAAAGGCCGAGTCAAAAGAAGCGGTGAAGAGCGTGGAGGCCCCGAACCCGGAGCTCGTTGTGGCTAAAAAAATGCACCATAAAGTCATCGCCAAACCTCAGCCGGTTAAGCCGCACGATACGGAAGTGCCGCCGGCCCCTACACCTGCACCTGAAACGCATGCACCCGCCAGCCACCCGCAGCAAAGCGCCGGCAGGGCAGGAAGCAGCGCAGTGAGCGCCCCCAGCCCAGGCGAAGTGAACTGGGTCGGGCTACTGCGCCAGCGGCTCGACCGCTTCAAACGTTACCCGGCTCAGGCTTTACGTCAGCAGGCCCAGGGCGTGGTTTATCTGAGCCTGACGCTGAACCGGGAGGGCCAGGTCCTTAGCGTGGCGCTGGCAAAAAGCAGCGGTACGCCAACGCTGGATCGCGAAGCCCTTGCCCTGCCGACGCGCGCGGTTCCACTGCCCGCCCCCACGGACGATATCGCGCCAGGCCAGCCGCAAATAACCCTCACGCTGCCAATCCGTTTCGATCTCCGCCAGTAGATCCCTTTGCTCAATGCTCGGTAATGCAGCATTGAGCATACCCTGCCTGCACGATCGTTTTAGATCACAAAAAATACGCTGTCATCACGCTAATATTGCACAATCGAGCATTCGATCTTATTTTAATCGAGCAACAACGAGCAATGACACTTTAGCGAGGATGCAGCAGTGAGAAACAATCATGTAGGACAGATCGTGATGAATGAGTCGACGATTGCCGAAGGCGTCACCAAAGTCGCCCGGCTGCTGAACAGTCGCTATCACGAAGCGGTAGTGATCACGGTCGTGCCCGGTGGGATTCTGTTTACCGCCGATCTGGTCAGGCAGCTCACCTTCGATATTTCAATGGACTATATTTCCTGCCCGCACACGCCTGGCGACAGAAACAACAGCTCTACCATCGTTTACCACGACAATATTGGCATCAGGGGGAAGGACGTTATCCTGGTGGATGACGCCATTGAGTCCGGTGGGACCATGAAGCGTCTGGTCGAGCATTTAATCGAACATTACGCTCCGAAATCGCTCTCCATCGCCACCTTATTTGTGAAGCCTGGCCGCGTAGAGATCCCCGCCGAGCAATGTTATGCCTGGATCATGGACAATGACGATTTGCTCATTGGCTACGGCATGCCGTGGCAAAACAAGTACCGCAACCTGCCCTTCGTTTCAAAACTAAAAATATAAACGCCTACAGAACACTTACCGATGGGATAACAACATGATAAAGCTAATTATTACCGACCTGGACGGCACTTTTCTCAATAGCCACGGCGACTATGACCGTAAATTATTTGCCCAGACCCACCGCTTAATGGCCGAGCAAGGCGTCCATTTCGCCGCCTGTACCGGCAAGCAGTGCCAGCGGGTAGAAGAGCTGTTCGCCGATTACCGCGAGGATTTATGGATCATCGGCGACAGCGCCACGCGCATTAAAAGGAACGGCGAATATGTCTACGAATCGCTTATCAACAATGCGCTGGGATTACGCATTATCGACACGCTGGAAGCAGCCAGTGACAGCCACGTGATTGTTGCCTGCGGCAGCGAAAGCGCGTTTATTCGCAAAGACGTGCCGCAGCGGCTGCAGGACAAAATGCGCCAGTCCTACGCCAGCCTGGCGCTGGTGGACTCTTTTGCCGAACTCAATTGTGATTTCGTGAAGATAAGCGTCTATGACGAAGCCGGAAACTGCCCGCAGACTCGCCCGGTACTCAGGCCGTTTGAACAGGATGTCTACATCGTGGTGTCCGAAGCGGCGTGGATAGATATTGCGGATTATGGCGTCCATAAAGGGACAACGGTGCAAAGGCTCCAGCAGTTACTGAACGTCAGCCCGGCGGAGACTCTCGCCTTTGGCGACGGGTATAATGACCTGGAACTGCTGGCTCAGGCGGAATACAGCTTCGCGATGCGTAATGCGTTTGAAGAGACCAAGGCCGCAGCCCGGTTTATTACCGGCAGCAATGATGAAAGCGCGGTCCAGCACACGATAAAAAGCCTGCTGGTGTTGCAAAGCAAAGTCTGAAGAAGGGCGGGTTCTTAGCCGCCCGTTCCGCTAGCCCGCGATTTCAATCCGCAGGTTAACGCCGCCGAAACCGGCAATTTTGGTTTCGGCGCTCACCACCGCAATATCAATGTCTTCGCAGGGTGCCACTTTATAGCGAGCCACCTGGGACATCTTGTTGGCCGTCACGGCGGCGATCACCTCATTACTCTGGCTCAGCACTTCCCGCTTAAAACAGGCGTCTTCGTAATAAACCGCGCTCAGGCCGGCCTGCGGATCCAGCCCGCACACGCCGATAAAGGTCTGGTCGAAAACCATGCCGCGCAGCTGATTGACCGTGTCGGAACCCAGCGTGCTGCCGGTCAGCGGGTTAACTTTGCCGCCCAACAAAATCAGTTCGCCCCGCGTGCGCCCGCTCAGCGCCGCTGCAATCTGCGGGGAATTGGTGACAATGGTGAGATCCAGCTCTTCGGGGATAAACTCCACCATCGCCAGATAGGTTGAACCGGCGTCGAGAAACACGCAGGTGTTAGCTTGGATCATCCCGGCGCACTTCCGTGCCACCTGGGATTTCTCACCCACATCCTGGGACACGCGGGTTTCGAAGCTGGCAGACTGCTGGAACTGACTGATGGCCCCGCCATAAACCTTTTTGCACAGGCCGCGACGCGCCAGCTCCTGCAGATCCCGGCGGATGGTGTGCTCGGACACGCCCAGCTTCCGCGCCACATCAGCCCCGATCACCCTGCCCGTTTCGGTCAGGATCTGGTGGATCATCGCCTGGCGCTGTTCAGGCAATGCGTCATAATCTGTCACGTTTAGCCCTCAAATAGCTGCAATAGTGCATAACATATCACAATCTATCATCGCAGCTGAAAAGCGCGGGCTAGCCCTCAACCAGCGCCTGCGCGCACGCCCAGGCGGAGCTCCAGGCCCACTGGAAGTTATAGCCGCCCAGCCAGCCGCTGACGTCCATCACTTCGCCGATAAAATAGAGGCCCGGGGATTTTTTCGCTTCCATGGTGCGGGAGGAAAGTTCGTTGGTATCCACGCCGCCGAGGGTCACTTCCGCCGTGCGATAGCCTTCGGTGCCGTTGGGCTGAACGCGCCAGGCTTGCAGGGTGTCAATCAGCTCGCTTTGCTGGCGGCTGTTGAGCTGCTTCAGCGTGACGTCCGGGATCTGCTGCAGCTGCTGCAGGCACTCAACCAGGCGTTTCGGCAGCACCATCGCCAGCGTGTTTTTCAGGCTCTGGTTTGGGTGCGCGTTGCGCTGCTCGTGAATAAAACCGTCCACATCGGTGTCCTGCAGCAGATTCACGCTGACGAATTCGCCCGGCTGCCAGTAGCTGGAAAGCTGCAGAACGGCAGGGCCGGACAGGCCGCGATGGGTAAACAACAGGCTTTCACGGAAGCTGACGCCGTTTTCTGCGGTGATGACGGACGGCACCGAGACACCGGACAGCACCTGCAACTGTTCGAGCAAAGGTTTATGCAGCGTGAACGGCACCAGGCCCGCGCGGGTCGGCAGCACCTTCAGGCCAAACTGTTCGGCGACTTTATAGCCGAACGGCGTCGCCCCCAGCCCCGGCATCGACAGACCGCCGCTGGCGATAACCAGTTTCGCGCCCTGCACGCTGCCGCCGTTTAGCTGCAGGGTGTACCCCTGCTCGTCGCGTTCAATACTCAGCACTTCGCTGCGCAGGCGCATTGTTACTTTGCCTTTCTCGCATTCGGCCACCAGCATATCGACTACCTGCTGGGCAGAATCGTCGCAGAACAGCTGCCCGAGGGTTTTCTCGTGCCAGGCGATGCCGTGCTTGCCCACCATGTCGATAAAGTCCCATTGGGTGTAGCGGGCCAGCGCAGATTTGCAAAAATGCGGGTTTTGGCTCAGATACGCCGCAGGCTCGACATAAAGGTTGGTAAAGTTGCAGCGTCCGCCGCCGGACATCAGGATTTTACGGCCCGGTTTTTTCCCATTATCAATCAGCAATACGCGGCTGCCCGCCTGCCCGGCAACCGCCGCACAAAACATTCCAGCTGCACCCGCACCTATAATAATGGCATCAAACTTTTCCACGACCGACTCCCGACTATGCTTAAGGCAACGGATTGTAAAGACCTGAGGCTGGTCGCACCAGCTTTAAGGTTAATAACAAATGCAGGTGATTGATAAACAAAATGTAAATCATTCCACCTGTGCGCCAGATGGCGACTAAAATCAAAAAAAGTCCAGATTTCACTTTGCCGCGGTGGAGGTTGTCTTACATAATGCGCCGCGTTCATGTCCTCAAAATGGCGTAACGTCTATGCTACATTTGTTTGCCGGCCTGGATCTTCACACCGGGCTTTTACTTTTGCTTGCTCTGGCATTTGTGCTGTTCTACGAAGCCATTAATGGTTTCCACGATACGGCCAACGCAGTAGCAACGGTAATTTATACCCGCGCTATGCGATCGCAACTTGCGGTGGCAATGGCTGCGTTGTTTAACTTCTTCGGCGTTCTGCTCGGTGGGCTGAGCGTGGCCTATGCCATTGTGCATATGCTGCCTACAGATCTGCTGTTAAACGTAGGGTCTTCTCATGGTCTCGCCATGGTGTTCTCTATGTTACTGGCCGCTATTATCTGGAACCTCGGCACCTGGTATTTTGGTCTGCCGGCCTCCAGCTCCCATACGCTTATCGGTGCCATCATCGGTATCGGTTTGACCAACGCGCTGCTGACCGGCACCTCGGTTGTCGACGCGCTGAATATCCCGAAAGTCATTGGGATCTTCGCTTCCTTAATTCTGTCCCCGATTGTCGGGCTGGTGATTGCCGGTGGGTTGATTTTCCTGCTGCGCCGTTACTGGAGCAACACCAAGAAAAAGCAGCGTATTCACCTGACGCCTGCGGAACGTGAAAAGCAAGACGGCAAGAAAAAGCCGCCTTTCTGGACGCGTATCGCGCTGATCCTGTCCGCTATCGGCGTGAGTTTCTCTCACGGCGCTAACGACGGCCAGAAAGGCATCGGTCTGATTATGCTGGTACTGATTGGCGTCGCACCGGCGGGCTTCGTGGTTAACATGAATGCTTCCGGCTACGAAATCACCCGTACTCGCGATGCGGTGAACAACGTCGAAACTTTCTTCCAGCAACGCCCTGACCTGCTGAAGAAAGCCACCGGCTCGGAACAGCTGATCCCTTCTCCGGAAGCGGGCGCAACTGAACCGGCTCAGTTCCACTGCCACCCGGCCAACGCGATTAACGCGCTGGATCGCGCGAAGCTGATGCTGACGGATATCGAAAGCTACGACAAGCTCAGCATTGAGCAGCGTAGCCAGCTGCGTCGCATTATGCTGTGCATCTCCGACACCACCGATAAAGTGGCGAAGCTGCCGGAAGTGAGCGCCGACGACCAGCGCCTGCTGAAGAAACTGAAAGGCGACATGCTTAGCACCATCGAGTACGCGCCGGTCTGGATTATTCTGGCGGTGGCTCTGGCTCTTGGTCTGGGTACAATGATCGGCTGGCGTCGCGTGGCGACCACCATCGGCGAGAAGATCGGTAAGAAAGGCATGACCTATGCGCAAGGGATGTCCGCGCAGATGACGGCAGCCGTTTCTATCGGTCTGGCAAGCTACACCGGGATGCCGGTTTCCACTACCCACGTGCTCTCTTCCTCCGTGGCAGGGACCATGATCGTGGACGGCGGCGGCCTGCAGCGTAAGACGGTAACCAATATCCTGATGGCCTGGATATTCACCTTACCGGCTTCGATTCTGCTCTCCGGCGGGCTGTACTGGATTGCGCTGCGCTTCGTGTAAGCCGTAGCCAAAGAAAAAGCGGGTCAGGAAACTGGCCCGCTTTTTTTATGCTTGTCCATAACGCTGCCCTACAACTAGTGCCAGATAATTAATCCAATCAGGCTAATCACCACCAGACCACACAGCGAACTCGTCAGAATAAACTGGCGGCGCAGGCGCTCACAGCGGCGAATAAACTCTTCATCATGATGATCGACATAGCGCTGGCCGTAGATATAGCGCACCAGCCTGACCTGCTTGCTGGGTTGACCATGTGAGGTGAAAAAACCGCCGCCATCAACGTATTGATACAGCAGCGGATCGCACCCGCGCAGCACCACCAGTAACGCGCGCAGTGAAGAGTAATAGCGCGCCATATTCACCACACAAACTACACAAAGCGCCCAGAACAGCGCGACGGTGCTGATCATGTACCCCTCCCGGCGAAGCCCTCGAAGCCTTTGCTTCGGGACGACCGCTCTCCCCGAAAACCCTGTCAGACAATCCTGCAACGAATAACCGATACAGGTCACAGATCTCTTCCCGCCCGGCTCATTTAATAGTGTAGGAGATCCCTTAATTTTTTTACCACCGCGTTAATCTTTATCAAAGTGGCCGCATTCATTTTTCGCTTGAATGTGATTGAGGGATGGCGCATTGTCGGGCTGAAGAAGGTTCGATAAAAGCGAAATACCATCTACAATTGAAGTCTTTAGATCGGGTGACCGTAGCTCATGCCGCTACGGTTTAAAAGATGACGGCGAGAGTCATCGATAACTTATGGAAGGAGTAACATTATGGCTTACAAACACATTCTGATCGCGGTTGACCTCTCCCCTGAGAGTAAAGTCCTGGTAGAAAAAGCCGTCTCCATGGCTCGGCCTTACAACGCGAAAGTTTCCCTGATTCATGTCGATGTGAATTACTCCGATCTGTATACCGGGCTGATTGATGTCAATCTGGGCGATATGCAGAAACGCATTTCCGAAGAGACTCACCACGCGCTCACCGAGCTGTCTACCGGGGCAGGTTACCCGATTACCGAAACCCTGAGCGGCAGCGGCGATCTGGGCCAGGTGCTGGTCGATGCCATTAAAAAATACGATATGGATTTAGTGGTTTGTGGTCACCACCAGGATTTCTGGAGCAAGCTGATGTCCTCTGCACGCCAGCTGATCAATACCGTGCATGTGGATATGCTGATTGTTCCACTGCGTGATGAAGAAGACGAGTAACGGTATTGCCCCTCACCCTAACCCTCTCCCCAAAGGGGAGAGGGGACTCGATAGAGCCAAATCCTTTGATTTTCCCCCCTCTCCCTTCCAGGGAGAGGGCCGGGGTGAGGGTCACAGCTCACTCAAATCCTGCAGAATCACCGTCAACACTCCCTCCAGATTCTCCCGCAGTTCGTTATTCCAGAACCGCCTCACCCGCCACCCTTGCTCATTCAAATACGTCGTTCTTCGTTCATCATAGCCCTTTTGCATCTCATGCTGCCCACCGTCCAGCTCGATCACCAGGCGAGCAGCGCAGCAGGCAAAGTGGACGATATAAAGCCCAACCGGATGCTGGCGGCGAAACTTAAACGTAGCAAAACGCCTGCTGCGGAGTTGATACCACAGCAAGTTCTCTTCGGGAGTCATCTGGTGCCCGAGCTGGCGGGCATAACGTCGGATCGGCTGCATGGCATACAACATGCCGATGCAGCCGTAAAGTTGCGAGGGGAAGCAATCTCTTCTGCGAGGCACTTTCCAGCGTTTTAGTAATTACTCCGGCGTCCCGGCATAAATATCAAACCGGTGCCCTTTGGTCACCACAGCATTCTGCGTGGCGACGTCGGCCAGCGGCGGCGCGTAGTCCGGACGCTTCACAACGACCCTTTTCTTCGCGAGCGCTCTGGCTGGGGCAAGCAGCCCGTCTGCATCTTCATCCGGCCCCACCAAAGACTGGAAAACGCGCATCTCTTTCTTCACCAGCGCGCTTTTCTGCTTGTGGGGGAACATCGGGTCGAGATACACCACATCCGGCCTCGGCGTGATATCGCTGAGCGCCGTCAGGCTTGAGGCATGAATCAGCTGCAATCGCTCCTGCAGCCAACCACCGATTTCAGGATCTTCGTAGCCACGGCGCAGGCCGTCATCCAGCAACGCGGCTACCACCGGATTGCGCTCCAGCATCCGCACGCGGCAACCGACGGACGCCAGCACAAAGGCATCTCGCCCTAACCCCGCCGTCGCGTCAACCACGTCTGGCAGATAGCTGCCCTTCACGCCCACGGCTTTTGCCACCGCTTCGCCACGCCCGCCGCCAAACTTACGGCGGTGCGCCATCGCGCCGGAGGCAAAATCAACAAAAATGCCGCCTAGCTTTGGCTCGTCGCGTTTGCGTAACTCCAGCCTTTCAGGCGTCAGCACCAGCGCCATCAGCGCCTCTTCATCATGCTCGAGCTGCCAGCGCTCGCTCAAAACAGATAAGGCGCCGGAGTCGGCGCCTGCTTCAGTCAGTAAACAGATTTTCACGTGGTGGCTTAACCCTGAATACCGTAGTGATCCAGCATCGCATCCAGCTGCGGCTCACGCCCGCGGAAGCGTTTGAACAGCTCCATCGGCTCTTCCGAACCGCCACGGGTCAGGATGTTATCGAGGAACGACTGGCCGGTTTCGCGGTTGAAAATACCCTCTTCTTCAAAGCGAGAGAACGCGTCCGCCGCCAGCACGTCGGCCCACAGGTAGCTGTAGTAACCCGCCGCGTAACCACCGGCAAATATATGGCTGAAGGCGTGCGGGAAGCGGCCCCAGCTCGGCCCCGGCACCACGGCAACCTGTTTCTTAATTTCGGCCAGCGTCTGCAGCACTTTCGCCCCCTGCTCCGGGTTGAATTCCGCATGCAGGCGGAAGTCGAACAGGCCGAACTCCAGCTGACGCAGAATAAACAGCGCTGCCTGGTAGTTTTTCGCCGCCAGCATTTTTTCCAGCAGCTCAACAGGCAGAGATTCACCGGTTTCATAATGGCCGGAGATAAACGCCAGCGCTTCCGGCTCCCAGCACCAGTTTTCCATAAACTGGCTCGGCAGCTCGACCGCATCCCACGGCACGCCGTTGATACCGGACACGCCCGCGGTTTCGATTTTGGTCAGCATGTGGTGCAGGCCGTGACCGAATTCATGGAACAGGGTGATCACTTCATCGTGGGTAAACAGCGCAGGTTTGCCGTTCACCGGGCGGTTGAAGTTACAGGTCAGATAGGCCACCGGTTTTTGCAGTGAGCCATCGGCGCGGCGCATTTTGCCCACGCAGTCATCCATCCACGCCCCACCGCGTTTGTGCTCGCGAGCGTAGAGGTCGAGATAGAAGCTGCCGCGCAGCTCGCCCTGGTCGTCATACAGCTCGAAGAAGCGCACGTCCGGGTGCCAGACGTCGATATCTTTCCGCTCTTTGGCGGTGATACCGTAGATGCGCTTCACGACTTCGAACAGGCCATTCACCGCACGCTCTTCCGGGAAGTACGGGCGCAGCTGTTCGTCGCTGATGCTGTAGAGATGCTGTTTCTGTTTTTCGCTGTACCAGGTGATGTCCCACGGCTCCAGCTCTTCCACGCCGTAATGCTCTTTCGCATAGGCGCGCAGCTGAGCCAGCTCGGCTTCACCCTGCGGACGGGCGCGTTTGGCCAGGTCTGACAGGAACTCCAGTACCTGCTGCGGGTTTTCCGCCATTTTGGTGGCCAGGGATTTTTCCGCGTAGTTGCCAAAGCCCAGCAGCTGAGCCAGCTCGTGGCGCAGCGCCAGAATC
This sequence comes from Enterobacter sp. Ap-867, assembly GCF_011752855.1. NCBI lineage: Bacteria > Pseudomonadati > Pseudomonadota > Gammaproteobacteria > Enterobacterales > Enterobacteriaceae > Enterobacter > Enterobacter sp. Ap-867. The sequence goes on from NZ_VWWS01000006.1 coordinate 158,153, forward strand.
TCTTCCATCACCGGGGTGTTATCCCACTTCCCGGCATTCGGGCCCTGGTCAGAAGCGCGCGTGGAATAGGCGCGGTACATCTCTTCGCGCAGCGCACGGTTGTCGCAGTAGGTCAGCACCGGCAGGTAGCTTGGGATATCCAGGGTCAGCAGCCAGCCGTCTTGCTCTTTGGCTTCCGCCTGAGCGCGCGCTGCGGCTAAGGCGCTTTCCGGCATTCCGGCAAGCTCGGCTTCGTCGGCGATCAGTTTGCTCCAGCCCATGGTGGCATCGAGCACATTATTGCTGTAGGTGGACCCCAGCTCGGACAGGCGAGCGGAGATCTCCCCGTAGCGCTGCTGTTTGTCTTTTGGCAGACCAATCCCGGACAGCTCGAAGTCGCGCAGCGCGTTATCCACCGCTTTCTTCTCGGCGACGCTCAGGCTGGCGTAGTTCGCCCCGTCACGCAGGTCGCGGTAGGCATTATACAGGCCTTCGTGCTGGCCAACCCAGGTGCTGTATTCGGACAGCAGCGGCAGCGTCTGCTCATAGGCTTCGCGCAGCTCCGGGCTGTTCTGTACCGAGTTCAGATGGCTGACCGGGGAGAACAGGCGGCCGAGGCGATCGTCCACTTCTGCCAGCGGCTGAACCAGGTTGTGCCAACTATAAGGCGCGCCCTGCGCAACCACGCTTTCCACCGCCGCACGGCAGTCGTCCAACGCTTTAGTCACGGCCGGAACAACATGCTCAGGTTTGATGGCGGAAAACGGCGGCAGCTCAAAAGAGGTCAGTAAAGGATTGGTCATAAGCGCGTTCCTGATTAAAAGGGAGAGAGAAGCGCTCAAGCGGCGCTTTGTGCATGGAGTCTAGCATGGGGTTAAGTGTAGCGAATTTCAATCCCGGGCGTTGCGCTGTGGTCGCCGGGAAATGGGGCAGCAGGCGCTGCCCCAGGGGATAAATCAGTGGGATTTCGTGGCCATGGCGTAGGCCGCTGGCAGGTTCAGGCGCTGCCAGAACTGCTGGTCTGCCGTCGTGCCGGACAGCGGATAGCCCGCAGGCAGCGCAGTTTTCACCATCAGGTCGCGGCGCTGGGAGGCGGAAAGCTTAGGCAGCGCGGCTTCCAGCAAAACTTCCGCCCCTTGCGGTACTTTCAGGACTTGCTTCTCACCCTTCTGCTGCGACAGGTCGTAAGTCATGGTGAAGCGGTAAAGTTCTTTCATCGCCGGGGCGCGGTACGGATCGTCTTTTGCGGAAGATTTCGCACATTCAGCCAAAGTGGTGCCGCACTCTTTTTCCAGCGCGGTACGCAGCTGATCGCGAGCTTCGTTAAACAACGCACGGTATTTCGGGTCGTTCAGATAGTTGGCGACGTTGCGCTGCGCCACCATGCGGGAGCCCATCACGTCCAGCGGGTAATGCACGCCCAGCACAATGCGCGAGTAACCGTAGCGCGCACCGCGCTCAACCAGGGCTTCAAAGCGCTCCGGCACCATTTCGGCCATCAGCAGCGCATCGGTGTAGCCGGTGTTGGTGTGGCCGCTTGGGAAGGAGCCGCCGTCTGCGGTGTACGGTTTGTTGTCTTTAATCACCACATCGTCCGGCACGAGGTGAATGGTGTTGCCCTGGATCAGGAACGGACGCGGGTTATTGAAGTGCTTCTTCGCTGCGCTGGTGCTGACTTCGGAGGCTTTAATCAGCGCCGCGGCTTTGCTCAGCTCGCCTTTATCGTAGGCGGCCAGGAAGGCTTTCCCCAGGCGCGGCCCCATGGCATCGCTCAGGAAGTAAAGGTGGTTGATGCCCTCGGCATCCGCCAGCGCCTGATGGCGCGAAGTCTGCACGGCGTTCAGGTTGATGTTGGTGACGGTTTCAAGGTTTTGCTTAATCACCGAGTCCGGCAACTTGCTGAAGGCAGAAAGCAGCTCAATACCCGCCTTCTGGTTAGCTTTCGTCTGGAAGTCATAGCCGCTCGCCTTCAGCCAGGCGGCATCCGCCAGCTTTTTGCTTTGCTTCGCTTTATCCAGCTGGTCGCGGGTCAGTTTATCCGCATCGCCTTTCAGGGCAGCGCGCAACGCCGCCAGAGACTGCATTTCAATCTCATCAAACGCCTGGCTGCTGTTGGCCGGGGTCACACTATTGGCTATCGCCGCGGCCTGAGGAAGAGACACATCTTTCGCCAGCGCGGGCAGAGAGACGGCTAACGCGGCGGCCAGCACAGAAATACGAAGTTTCATTATTTTTCCTTTTATTCAAACGATTACCTTGCCTGGCAGCGACGCTATCCTGGTGATTTGACATTTTTATGACACCGTTATGTTTTGAAACGCTTTCTCCCCAACTGAAACAGCGCCGCGCCCGGGCGGTAATCCGCCGCAATCTGCGGTAAACTGTGGGAAATTTGTTTTCTTATTTGCGGAACACCATCCCTCATGCTCAGCTATCGCCACAGCTTTCACGCCGGTAACCATGCCGACGTACTAAAACACACCGTTCAAAGCCTGATTATTGAATCGCTTAAAGAGAAGGAGAAACCGTTTCTCTATCTCGACACTCACGCAGGCGCCGGGCGTTACCAGCTGAGCAGCGAACATGCGGAGCGCACCGGCGAATATCTGGAAGGTATCTCCCGCATCTGGCAGCAGGACGATTTGCCTGCCGAACTGGAAGCCTATATTGGCGCGGTGAAGCATCTGAACCGCAGCGGCAACCTGCGTTATTACCCTGGCTCTCCGCTGATTGCCCGCCACCTGCTGCGCGAGCAGGACAGCCTGCAGCTGACCGAGCTGCATCCGTCCGACTTCCCGCTGCTGCGCTCTGAGTTCCAGAAAGACGACCGGGCCCGCGTCGAGCGCGCCGACGGCTACCAGCAGCTGAAAGCCAAGTTGCCGCCGGTTTCCCGTCGCGGTCTGATCCTCATCGACCCACCGTATGAGATCAAAACCGACTACCAGGACGTGGTGAAAGGGATTGCCGAAGGTTATAAGCGTTTTGCCACAGGCACCTACGCGCTGTGGTACCCGGTGGTGCTGCGTCAGCAAATCAAACGCATGATCCGCGACCTGGAAGAGACCGGCATCCGCCGCATCCTGCAGATCGAGCTGGCGGTTCGCCCGGACAGCGACCAGCGCGGCATGACGGCTTCCGGCATGATTGTGATTAACCCACCGTGGAAGCTGGAACAGCAAATGGCGAACGTGCTGCCGTGGCTGCACAAAAAGCTGGTGCCAACGGGTACCGGCTCCACCACGCTGAGCTGGATTGTGCCTGAATAAGAAAGCTAGCCAATGCCGCTGCAGCTTGAAGTATGGCGTGGCTATCACAGTAATCGGTAGAACCTTTATCCCGGCGCGCTACAATCGCGCCTAATTTTCGACTCAAAAGGGAAACATCATGACCAAACATTATGACTACCTCGCCATTGGCGGCGGCAGCGGCGGTATCGCCTCGATTAACCGTGCGGCAATGTATGGGCAGAAATGCGCACTGATTGAGGCGAAGGATCTGGGTGGCACCTGTGTGAACGTCGGCTGCGTGCCTAAAAAAGTGATGTGGCATGCGGCGCAGATCGCCGAAGCGATCCACAACTACGGCCCGGACTACGGCTTTGACACCACGCTGAACCACTTCGACTGGGACAAGCTGATCGCCAGCCGCACCGCCTATATCGACCGTATTCATACCTCTTACGACAACGTACTGGGCAAGAATAAAGTGGACGTGATCCGCGGCTTTGCGAAGTTCGTTGATGCCCACACCGTGGAAGTTAACGGCGAAACCATCACCGCAGACCATATTCTGATCGCTACCGGCGGCCGCCCAAGCCACCCGAACATCCCTGGCGCTGAGTACGGCATCGACTCCGACGGCTTCTTCGAGCTGCCGGGCCTGCCAAAACGCGTGGCGGTTGTGGGTGCGGGCTACATCGCGGTGGAAATCGCGGGCGTGATTAACGCTCTGGGTTCTGAAACGCACCTGTTCGTGCGCAAACATGCGCCGCTGCGCACCTTCGACCCGCTGATCGTTGAAACGCTGCTGGAAGTCATCGAAGCAGAAGGCCCAACCCTGCACACCAACGCGATTCCGAAAGCGGTTGTGAAAAATGCAGACGGCAGCCTGACGCTTGAGCTGGAAGATGGCCGGTCGGAAACCGTCGACACCCTGATTTGGGCGATCGGCCGCGAACCGGCTAACGACAACTTCAACCTGCAGGTAACCGGCGTTGAGCTGGACGCCAAAGGCTACATCAAGGTAGATAAGTTCCAGAACACCAACGTGCCGGGGATTTATGCCGTGGGCGATAACACCGGTGCGGTTGAGCTGACCCCGGTGGCGGTTGCCGCCGGTCGTCGCCTGTCCGAGCGCCTGTTTAACAACAAGCCGGACGAGCATCTGGACTACAGCAACGTGCCGACCGTGGTGTTCAGCCACCCACCAATCGGCACCGTGGGCCTGACCGAACCGCAGGCGCGTGAGCAGTACGGCGACGATAACGTGAAGGTCTACAAATCCGCCTTCACCGCTATGTACACCGCCGTGACCTCTCACCGCCAGCCGTGCCGCATGAAGCTGGTCTGTGCTGGCCCGGACGAGAAAATCGTCGGGATCCACGGCATCGGCTTCGGCATGGATGAAATCCTGCAGGGCTTCGCCGTAGCGCTGAAAATGGGCGCAACCAAGAAAGACTTCGACAACACCGTGGCGATCCACCCGACCGCAGCGGAAGAGTTTGTCACCATGCGTTAATTCCCCCAGGGAAACGCCTAAAAGGTCAGAGATCGCTCTGGCCTTTTTTTATATCTGTGGAAAAACACCCAGCCATGATATTTATCTCTGCATAAACTGATATCAAAAATAATGTACAAAGCGGAGATATATTATGGGCTGGGAAATGCATATCACCAGGACGGAACATGCATGGGATGGGGAGAGCAATCCTATTCTTGCAGAAGAATGGATTCAGTATGTAAATAACGATCCTGAGCTCAGTTTCTCTCCCATAAATGGACCCTATCATGTCATCTGGCGAGGGGATGAAATTAACTGGCTGGACTGGCATGCAGGAAATATTTCTGCAAAATCGCCTGCTCAGACGTTGTATTGCAAAATGCTGGATATCGCCGCCGCGCTCAATGCAAAAGTCCTGGACGATGACGGCAACTTATACTTATCGCCCAATGATTTACTTAATCCATCGTGGGCAAAAAAAGAAATTTCACCTTCATTTCTACAAAAAATCATTACTTACTTCAGAAAATAAATAGCGCAGTCTTGCCTCTACGGATTACCAATAAAAAAGCCGCACCAGCGGCTTTTTACACGCGCTCATTATGGCTAAATCAGCGGCTTACGCAGCAGTCCTTCCAGCACCTTCAGCGGGGAATGCTGCGGGTTTTGCATGGCGTCCACCGGCAACAGGAACGTCTGCTCCAGCATAAACTGCCCGCCCATCGCGGCATGCGGCGTCTGGTCAGAGAAACAGATCCAGCTGCTGCCCGGAGGGAAATCGATGGCCACCTGAGGCCCCCGCTTTTGATAATCCGCATCGGCCTTCATCGCGTCGTGCATCTGCAGCATCAGGTGGTCGTAATGGCTGCGGCGGCTTTTGGTAATGCCGACGGCGTTCTGCAGCCAGCTGCTTACCGGGGAATAGCTTTTCAGGCGCGGCAGGAAGCGTTCGGCCAGCGTCGGGAAGGCTTCACCCACGCGCCAGCTGCGGCTTTCACCGGCCGGATTAATGTTGGTGAAAATACGCAAAATACGCTCGCCATAGTTGGGCCGGGACGGGAACGCGTCCACGTGCAGGCGGCTGTCGTCCTTACGCCAGGAAGTGTTCTGCGTCCACTGCTTAACGGGGTGCAGGCGCAGGCTGTTGGTCGGCGAATGTAGCACCTGCTGGTATTCCGGCAGAAGAGTGGCAATCAGCTGCAGGCAAGATTCGTAATGCCGTTTTAGCAGGGCGCGAACTTCTGGCTCCTGCCCGGCTACAGCCACGCCGGTCAATTTATCCTTCAGGGGCTGATAGCTGATGTTTTTACGTTTCGGATCCACGACCGCTGGGTTAAGCAGCGCGGTTTCCTGTTCGGTCAGCGCAAACGCCAGCTGCGGCAGAAAAACAACTTTGCCCTGTTCCAGCTCGCTCACAGCCGACTCAGCAGCCGTATTGCCCCATTGAGAAAGCGGATGCGTCAGGGCTGCGGTATCAAGAGTGATGTTTAAATCTGACATATTGATGTCCTTGCCACTGCTCCGGATAATGTCTTTAACAGATGAATTTCCGGAACATTTTATTTTTTGAAAGACGAATAGAAGCACGCCGCCGGAAGACAGCGAATGCATACCTGAAAGGGATTCGAACGAGTATAGTAAGAATGTAAATTAAAGGTTAAACAAAAGCTCAACGTCGTCTTAGGCGCTAAATTAAAACGCACAAAATCATAAAATAACGCTAAGTGAATATTGCACTGGCCCACTGATATTATTCGCTATAGGCCACGGCTAAATAAACAATGGCCCGCTAAGCAGGCCATTGTTTATTTCCACTCGCTGCGCAATAGCGCATAGGCATATTCATCCCCCCACTCACCTTTAAAGAAAATATTCTTGTGAAAGTGTGCTTCCCGACGAAAACCCAGCTTTTCCAGCAGGCCAGCGGCGGCGTCATTCCTGGCATCAACCGTCGCCACCAGGCGATGCTTGTTGAAGGTGGTGAACAACAGATCAATCGCGCCGCGCAAAGCTTCAAAAGCAAAGCCCTGACGCTGATGCCTCTCATCAAAGGTCATGCCCAACTCTGCCTGCTGGCCTTCATCGAAGAAGTGAACGGCAACGTCACCCAATAAACGCTGGTCTTCGCTGCGCACCACCGCAATCTGAAACCAGCTTTCATCGGTATTAAAGCCCAGCGACGCCTGCTGGGCATAAAACGCCTCGGCATCGGCATCGCTATAGCCATCCCAGCTCTGGTAGCGAGCAACTTCCGGCTGGTTACGGTATTCAATAAAAGCGGGCAAATCGGCACGAGTAAACTTGCGCAGCGTCAGGCGCGGGGTGGTCAGTAACGGCTCCATAAGTCATTCCTGGTCAAAGTGTCTGGGTATAGTGTCGGCATGCAGGGTAGCAGCTTTACGTCTTTTCGATATTACGCCGAGTGCTCAGCAGCGCGGTGGCACGCATTATGTAAAAAAGAGAATGAAATGAATATGCTACGAGCAGCAAAACTTTCATCGCCAAATAATTATTAGTTCGCTTACATATTTAAATTCACTAAACGCGACTTAAGCTAAATTTCCTCAATAAATACATATGAATAGTTATGATATATCCTTGTAACAAAAAGCTACAATTTTAATTTTCTTTAAAATCAAACGATTCACCGCTCAAATATTCACCAGTAGAAAATAATCTTTCCCCTGTCAAGCAACGGTCCATAAAATAGCTCCCGTTTTGCCTGGCAAGACAAACTAATAATAATTTTCAACAACATAATTTATCGCGCAACAATAACCCTTTACGGCCCTTAACCTGTCCGTACAGGTTTATTTTTTGCAACACCAAACCAATGTGATAGAAAACAGAACGATACATCATGCACAAGCAAAAATACCTGCCTGTAGCCGCCGCATTGCTGTTTAGCCCGGCGCTGCTAGCTTCAACCAGCTTTAATTTTTCACCCGATGCATTCACCACCAATATTTCCACCAGCATTTTAAACGGAGAATCTAAAGAGCTCGTTTATAATCAAGGCGATGGCAGTAAATTAAGTGAACTGAAATGGAAAATCAAAAATACCCCTATTATTAAAGGCGGTATTAGCTGGGACGCACAGCGCTACATCACCCTCAATGCTAACGGCTGGACAACCTTCGCCTCTCGCGGCTCGCATATGTCCGACTATGACTGGCAAACGCCTGGCCAGAGCCACTGGAGCGACAAATCTACCCACTCGGATACCAGCCTGAATTATGCCAACCAGTTCGATTTCAATCTTACCGGCTGGCTGCTGAAGGAGCCGACATACAATCTCGGCGTGGTAACCGGCTACCAGGAAACTCGCTATAGCTGGACGGCGAGAGGCGGCTCATACAATTATTTCAACGGTGCACTTATCGGTGAATTCGCCGCCGGGAAACCGGGAATTGGGTATAGTCAGAAATTCAGCGTGCCGTATATTGGGCTGACCAGTAGCTACCGCTATCAGGACTTTGATATTGCAGGGCAATTTAAATTCAGCCCGCTGGTTAATGCTCAGGATAATGACGAGCACTATATGCGTCAGCTGAGCTTTAGCGAGAAAAGTAGTCATTCCAATTATTATGCTGCAACCGTCTCCGCCGGTTATTACGTCACGCCAAATACCCGGCTGTACACGGAATTAACGTGGACGCGTTTTTCCGAAGCAAAAGCATCAACAAAAACCCGTAATAATAATACTGGGGAAACCTGGACCCAGGGCAGCGGGTCAGCGGGCCTGAGTAACGACAGCTACACCTATGGCGTCGGAATTCAGTATCGCTTCTAAAGGGTTTTGCAGATCAAGTTGAGGAAACTCAGCCCGGATTGTGTGATTTTCACCAGCCGGGCTGAGAGATGTTCTTATGCTTGAATAGCAGAGAAAGTGCTGTATTGTTAATGCTCCCACCACGGTAATCATCAATAAAAAACATACCCTCAATATATCTTTATAAGATTTCCATTTTCTTCCAGCCTATAGATACTGCCATTAACAGTGAGCTCTAACCCCGTATTTTTACTTTAGTCAACAATGAAAACCACATCCTTATCAATGCAGTTAACTTTTGTTTTCATATCATCGAAACAGAGTCGGTCATACTTCCCCTCTTCTTTATAGCCCTCACCGAAAAGCCAAATCGTAATAGTGTAGCCACTGTATGATTCAGGCCCTGGAATATCATACTTCGCTTTCAGCATCTCTTGATTTTCCAGCCACCAGTTTATTTTACCTCTACTCGTCAAAGGGAAATTTTTAACCAAAACATCGCTATAGTTACCATCGTAATGAACAGCGACAATCTCCACCGAACGAAGTGACTGCCATAGCAGACAGCCCGCTAACACACAACTCACAAAAACTAGCAAGGAAACTGCTTTCTTATTTTTGAATGTCATTGCGCCCCCCGGTAATTTCAATGGTAGCGATCACATTGAACATCAAAAAAACAAAACATCTCAATCTATCTTTTTAATACTTCCATTTCCTTCCAGCCTATAAATGCCATCATCAAACGTGAACGTAAGCCCTCTATTTTTACTGTTACTGATTCTAAAAACTGAATCTTTATCAATGCAGTTGATTTTTGTTTTCATATCATCGAAACAGAGTCGGTCATACTTCCCTTCTTCTTTATAGCCCTCACCGAAAAGCCAAAAAATAATCGTGTAGCCACCGTAAGATGCAGGCCTTGGAATATCATATCTGGCTTTCAGCATATCCTTGTTTTCCAGCCACCAGTTTATTTTTCCTTTTTTCGTAAAAGGGAAGTTTTTAACCAGAACACTGCTATAGGTATTTCTCTGATGAACAGCGACAATCTCCACCGGACGAAATGACTGCCATAGCAGGTAACCCGCCAACACACAGCCCACCCCAAGTAACATAAAACGTGCTTTCTTATTTTTGAATGTCATTGCGCCCCCCGGTAATTTCAATGGTAGCTTGCATATTGGTCATAAAGGGTTTAAAGGCAAACTCGCTGTAGCGCTGAAGGACAAACCAGATCCGGAAAAAACGGAACTGGTTAAATTTCACCTTTGAAATGTCCTCATCATCCAGCCCAAAGTGGTCCTGGACTTTATAATGCACAACGGCACGATAGCGCTCTTTACCAACTACCAGAGACTTAATCGTGATATGCGTTGCCCAGGTATCGTGCACGGTGATGCCCAGGCCGTTAAAGTTGTCCTGGAAGCGGTCTAATTTTGGCAATTTTCCACGCATAATTGCCTCCCCTAATTTTTTTATGTCTTTTAATGGATAACGTTTGTTTTCCCAGTCAATATATCGCCCGAAAACTTTCTGCAAACGGAGTCTTGTACTGTTTTCAGACGAACTATCACTTAAAATATGCGCCTCCAACGCGCTATCCAGTAATGGATGGCAGAACGATTTGTCGCTATTTTTCTGCATATGGGAAATCATCAGCTTAATCAGCACGTTGTAAGGGGGGTGGCACGCAAACGGACGGGATAGGTGCCGAAACTCATCAAAAAGGATGTTTGCGCACTCCCTCTGGGTCAGTTTATCACCTTCCCCTCGGGATCCGTGGAACATTGACTTCGGCTGGCTGAAGGGGCTGATTGCCGTCAACGTGTAAGGGTTCACTCTGGTGGAAACATCCACCAAATGAAACCGGGCCTTCAGATCGATTTCGGACAGGTCGCCGCAGCGCATATCGCTGGCGGTATAGTCATCCATCTTTTTCTGGGTTTTGAATATCGTACAGGGAAACTGAAGTGCCGGCATAAAGACCTTCCTGGTATATTGTTAACGAGACTCATCTTGAGCGTCACTTATGATAAGCGGCAGATACATATGGCGCGTCACATTTTTTATATTTGCAGTAAAACTTAGACCTCAATCATTATTTTAACTCACAACATAAAACAAAATTACTTTATTTATCTTTATGCATTCATCTAATTAATATATTGAATGAAATTATTATAAAAATATTATTGTATTAACGGATAAAATTCTCCCCCAGGTGTCTGTCACGGCACAGACCCTCTTTCGTATCTGTGCTATAACTCAGCGACTTATTTTCAGGGAGATGACCATGCGACAAAGAGTGATTGCCTGCCCGATAATCCAGAATCAGGGCCAATATTTGCTGTGCAAAATGCCACAAGATCGCGGGGTGTTTCCCGGCCAGTGGGCGCTCTCCGGTGGCGGCATTGAGCCGGGTGAAACCATGGCAGAAGGGCTACGGCGTGAGATCCGGGAAGAGCTGGGGGAAGCGCTGATTATCTCGCACATTGAGCCGTGGACCTTCCGCGATGACGTGCGGGTGAAAACCTACACCGACGGCAGCCAGGAGCAGGTGTACATGATTTATCTGATGTTCGACTGCATTAGCGAAAACCGCGAGATAACCCTTAACGAAGAGTTTGAGCAGTACGCGTGGGTCAGCCCGCAGGATCTGGCGAGCTACGATCTGAATGAAGCCACCGCCGCGACGTTCCGTGATAAAGGGCTGCTGTAATGCATTGGGCAGCCCGAAGGCTGCCCGGCACGGCTAGCGCATCGCGTTGTATATCGCCTGCTGAATTTTGACGGTCTGCTCATCCACCGGCTCTGGCTCCAGCCCCTGGGCGGTCGCATCTTCGTAGCGCTGCTTCTGCGCCGCCAGGCGCAGCTGAGCGCGCTCTACTTCCTCTTTCTGGCGCTGTACCGCCGGGGCTGAACTGCAGAAGCTGGCGAGGAATTGCTTTCTCAGCGAAGTCAGCTTTTGCCCTTTATTCATGCCTAACTCGGTGGAGCCAATCAGCCTGCGGCAGGGCCGGGTTTCGTCCATTTGCGGGCGGTATTGCAGCAAAATGGTCAGCACATCGCGGTCATCCGCCGCCAGCGCCTGCTCGGCAAAATAGACTTTCCAGTTCATCCCGCCCTGCATAAACAGGCGCACAATACGCGCGTCATTACGGTTAATCGCCGCCCGCAGGTTATTTTCGTCCCAGGTGATGCCCATATTGGCAAGCATATCCCGCGGGCTGTTGGATTCCGGCCGCTCTTTCTGCTGCACCGGCGTACTCACTATTGGCGGAGCCGCCGTCACCTCAGGTTTTGAGGTGGCATCACTTAACAGATAAAGACCAATCACCGCCACTGCCACCACCACAATCCCTACCGATGCCCACAGCGCGGTGGAGATCATGTCGGTAGTATCATGCTGTTTTTTGGCCATGCGCGGGTCATAACGCTCGATTGATTCTCTGATCTCTGCCGGATCGCCGCCCTGGGCCGCATGATTTTTACGCGCCTGGTCAAGGTAGCTTTGCAGTGCCGCATCATCCGCGTCCAGCAGCGAGGAGGGATTCACTTTAGTGCGGCCTTCGCTAAAGGCTTTTTGTACCGGGCCGCTGATTTCACCGAAATAGCTATCCAGCAAAGCCACCTGCACGCTCGTCAGCGGCTGCTTGTGCATCAGGTCGTTGCGGATTTGACGGGTGCCATCGAGGAAGATTTGCAGGGTTTTACGTTGGTCGATAAGAAAACCCAGCTGAGGCGAGTTTTGGTAAACTTTGGCGTAGTGATGGGCAAACTCTTTCTTATCCACCAGCATCAGCGCCAGCTCGCTGAACTTCATGCCGCTCAGCACATCGCCCCGCTCGCCTCGCTTCAGCCAGCGGCGAACTTTGTCAGCCCCAAACTGGCTTTTTAGCTGATTAACCAGCTCCGCCTGGTTTTCCCAAGCCTGATTGACCAGCCCTTTCAGCATCAGTTCAATGGCGCGCATCTGCTGCTGGGCGCCTTTCTGTAGCCCGTCAACGTCGGAGGAAAGCTCGGTGGAGTAGCCCAGCAAGGGCTGTTTGAAGCGCACATGCTCCAGATAACTGGTGAAGCGCAAGGCGGCGAGGAGCTGGTTCTGGCTAACCTCCTGCCCGCTTTCATACTGCGGCACCAGCTGCTGCAAATGGCGCAGCAGCAGCGTGAATTGTGAAATCTCAGAGTCGTTAAGGTTCAGCCGCTTTGCCACCGCTCCCCAACTGCCCAGCGCCATACGGGCCTGCTCCAGCTGCTGGAAAAACCACTGCGGATCTTTGCCTTCGGCGGCACGAATATTCAATAGCGGCAGGATCTGAAGTGAAGCCTGCCGAATAATCCCCAGACACGTCTCAAAGTGCTCCCGCATCTGCAATGTTGCGCTGCTCATGATAGTCCTTTGTCGATGTCCGGCCTTACGTTGCCGAACGCAGAAAAAACGGCTTTTTTCCGCCCCAGGCGGCTATTTTTTTATGGTTATTAATGCCAAGGCCACACTTCGCCATTACAGCCGAGTGTAAAGCAGCCCGCCGGGAATCAATGGCGATAAAAAGAGCGATTTAGCCGGGCATTTTCAAATCTCACATTCGACGATTTCGCCCAATCTTTTCAGGGCCGCCTCGGTAACGGCGTTGAACGGCAAAGAATAGTTCAACCGCAGGCATTGGCGATATTTTCCAGAGGCTGAAAACAGCGAGCCGCTCGCAATATGGATTTTTGCCTCTTTCAATGCGCTGCCCAGCCGCACCGCATCGACTTCTTCCGGGAGTTCAATCCACATCAAAAAGCCCCCCTGAGGCCGGCTGACGCAAATCCCGCAGGGGAAATATTGCCGCACGCGGCAGGTAAACACCTCCAGATTGCGCTGGTAGTGCTGGCGCATACGCCGGATATGGCGGTGGTAATGCCCGTTGCGAATAAAGGCCGCTACCGCCTGCTGGGTGAAGGTCGCGCTGCTGCCGGTGCCGATATACTTGGTGTGCAGCGTGCGGTCGAGGTAACGTCCCGGCACAATCCAGCCCACGCGCAGCCCCGGCGCCAGCGTTTTTGAAAACGAACTGCACAGCAGGACGCGGCCATCCACATCCAGGGATTTGATCGTCATAGGGCGCGGGTATTCATAGGCCAACTCACCGTAGACATCATCCTCGATGATGGCGATATCAAAGCGCCGGGCAAGGTTCATCACCGCTTTTTTACGCGCCTCCGGCATGATGAAGCCAAGAGGATTATTGCAATTGGCTACCAGAATCACGGCTTTGATGGGCCACTGCTCCAGCGCCAGCTCGAGTGCTTCCAGGCTAATACCGGTGACAGAATCAGTAGGAATTTCAACCACTTTGACACCGTAACCGCGCAGCATCTGCATGGTTCCGTGGAATGACGGCGACTCAACCGCCACTATGTCCCCCGGCTCACACACCGCGCGAATCGCAATCGACAGTGCTTCATGGCAGCCGTTGGTCACCACGATCTCATCGGCATTCACCACGCAGTTGCTGTCAAGCATCAGGCGGGCAATTTGCTCGCGCAGGGCTTTCACGCCGAACATACCGTCGTAGCCCAGCAGCTCAGGCTCCTGGTACTGCGCGAGCCGCCCCATTTCTCGCCACAGCGGTTTCATCGTCGACTGGGTGAGATCCGGCGATCCACTGCCAAAGGCGATCACTTCGCAATCCTGCCGGGAGTTCACCAATTCCAGCACCGCATCCCACTGCGTCACTTCCACCGGGCGCTGTACGGGACGCGTTAAGCGCGGCACAGGCGGCACGGCTTTGCGCGGCGAAACAAAGTAGCCGGAACGTGGCTGAGGGGAAATCAGCTGCTGGTCTTCCAGGACGTGATACGCCTGTTGCACGGTACTGATACTGACGCCGTGTTCACTGCTCAGGCTCCGCACCGAAGGCAAGCGCTCCCCGCTTTGATAAAGCCCCTGCTCAATGCGCTCAGCCAGCAGCGTGGCGAGATGTTGGTAACGCGTCATGCTGTATCCTCACCGGAAGCCATACAGAAGGAAAAACCGATACAGAATGGCGCAAAAAATGCCATTCAGCTCATGTTTTAGCCCTTCTGTATGTTAAAGAAAAGTAATTTTTGAATCTGTCTGCTTTTGCCCGCTGGCCCCATGATTACCCCCAGGCAAACCGCGAGGAGTCACAGCATGGGCTTTGAAGAGAACCACCATCGCAGACCGTTTTATGGCCTGGTAATGCTTTACCAGTATTTTCGCCGCAGCCGCCAGCGCCGCCAGACTTTACGGGCGTTACGCGAACTTAGTCCGGAACAACTCAGGGATATGGGGCTGACGAGGGATGATTTATCCCGCTGGGAATAACGCTTAAGCGGTGCCACACGCTGGCACCGTTTTTTATTTACTGCTATCAAAAGGAGGACCAGACAACAACAACAATACTCAGGAGCCGCATGAACATCACCGACTTGCCTTTTACTAGCACCGACTGGGCCACCCTAATCCCCACCGAACACCCCGGTATCACCGGCAAAGCGCTTTGGCGCACGCAGCAGTTTGGGCCCATCCGCGTGCGCATGGTGGAATACACCGCCGGCTATCTGGCCGATCACTGGTGCCAAAAAGGGCACGTTTTGCTGTGCCTGAAGGGTGAGCTGCAAACTGAGCTGGAAGATGGCCGCCAGTTTACGTTAACCCCGGGTATGAGTTACCAGGTAGCCGACGGCGCGGAGCCTCACCGTTCCTCAACGGCATCAGGTGCCGTCCTGTTTATTGTGGATTAACGCCATGCCGACGCTTTTGACGCCACGCCTGGCGCTCAGCCAAATCACCGAAGCCGACTGGCCACTTTTCCGCTACCTGCAGCAGCAGCCGGAGGTCATGCGCTACGTGGCCGATAACCGACCGGAGACAGAGATTCGCCAGGCTTTTGACGCCCGTCTTCCCGACTGGCAGCCGGGCAGCCGCCACTGGCTCTGTATGGTGATGCGCCACCGCAAAACCGGCGTGCCGATTGGCGTCACCGGTTTTATCCTGCGCGAGGACGATATCGCGGAAGTCGGATTTTTACTCGACCCGTCGTTTCACGGTCAGGGCTACGGGTACGAATCGCTGTACGAGGTGTGCGCCTTTGCATTTGCGGAGGTCGGCATCCGCAAGCTTGTGGCCACGGTCACCGCCGGAAATTTTCCGTCGAAGAAAGTGCTGGAGAAAGTCGGGTTTCAGCCGGAAGGAACGCTGCGGGAGAACTACTGGCTGAACGAACGCTGGCAGGATGACTGGATTTTTGGCCTGCTGGCCCGGGAGTTCAGATAAAACACGGGCCGCACAAGGCGGCCCATACTGCGTGATTCAAGACTTAGTTGTAGATTTCAGCCACGCCGTACATTTTATTATCACCGCCGGCGGAGACAATGCGGATAGACTTCGCGCCTGCCTGCTCGGCTTTCTGCTGCAGCTGGTGTTGCAGGCTGTCGAGGTTAGACGCGCCGCTGACCGATACGGTGCCCATTTTCTGGCTGACAGCTGGCTGAGTTTCCGCAGCGAAGCCGGAGAAGGAAGCAGCGAGAGTCATAACTACGGCAAAATATTTGATGCTTTTCATGATGATTACCTTTGCATTTTTTTAGTTGGAAGGCTGTCTGCCTTCGATGAGATAAGAATAGCGCCGCCGTGCTTTGTTTGTTAGCGGAACAATTCGCTTATCTACTTCAAAAAAACTGAACACAAAGTCATCATGATAATAGCGACGCTGGCAAAGCCCTGGCCCCGCAGAGCAGTCACCAATTCCAGCGCACGCCGACATTGCCGGTCACTACCCGCTGGCGTTCGCCGCCGAAGTTTGTCAGATAGCCTGTCGTAGCATAAAGGCTGCCGCTCTGGCTCACCTGCGCCACCAGCCCCGCCCCGATTTGCCCGGCCGTTTGCCCGACATTGCTGGCGATGGTTGTGCTGCTATCGAAAGCGGTTTCATCATCCTGGCCGAATGACCGCAGTACGTTAGCGCGCAGATAAGGCTTCCAGCTCACGCCGCTCGCCTCAAACGCCCACTGCAGCCGGGCCCCCACCCGCCCCTGCCAGGTATTGCCATTGTTCCAGCGAACATCGGAGACACCGTCGTTCAGCGAATCCAGCGAGGTTCGTTGCCAGATCAGCTGTACCTGAGGTTCAAGCGTCACGCCTTCACCGAGGGAAACGGGCAGCCCCGTCTCAACAGAGCCGGTCACCGCATTGCCGCTGGAAGAAGCATTCACCTCGTTGACCGAGTTAGTATTCAGCCGCAGTGCGCTGCCCATTAACACCGCGTCCGTGTACCAGCCGGAAGCCGCAACCCTTGTCCAATAGCCGCCGTAGTTGTAGTTATTCAGCTGCAGTTTGCCGACGCGCATGCCCTGTTTTGCCAGCGCAAAGCCATCGACATCCCCGGTCGCTCTGGAGAATCCGAACAGGATACCGAAGTGATGTGTCGCCCCATTATCCTCAGTGGCGGTATACAAATCCTGCCCCAACTGCAGTCCCCACAATGTACCGTTGAAGGACGGGTTCACATCTCCGTTTTGATGAATATCCGCGTGGCTTCCCCAGCTTCTGGCCCAAAAAGCTGGCGCTTTGTTATCACTGCCCAACAGACTCTGCTCGCCCTGACGGTCGTGGAAGGTGTAGATCTGCTGCAGGTTAAGCTGGCGGGCCACGGCAGGTGCTTCGGCGTACAGCGCAACTTCTGGCCGGTAGACATTCAACTTCTCATCGCCGTGAGAAGCATCCACGATGGACTCAGGCGTTTCTTCCGCCGGGGTGACCGACGTTGTCGAATCCGGCACAACCGTATTGCGCAAATCCCAACTCCCGCCGCTGCCGTCGGAGACGCCGCCTTTGGCGAGATAATAGGAATAAGCCCCGGCGCTGACGGTGCCTCCAGAAAGAGTGAAGGCATTTGCCGTACTGGTCGCACCGTTAGTGGCCTGCACCACCTGAATACCGTCTGCCGTAGTTTGCGCCCCGGCCCCGCCGATATTAGTGACCTTCAGCGTGCTGCTGCCCGAAGCGCTACCGCCGCTGAGGATAAGCTTATCAGACGCAGCCCCATCACTCGCCAGGACCGTATTCAGCGCAATCACGCCGTTCTGACCGCTATAGTTTCCGGCTACGGTCAGGCTATTCCCCACGCCGCTACCAGCCAGCTGAACAAGCCCCACGTTGGTCAGGTTGCCGTAAATCTGGAAATTGCCTTGCGGGCCAGCAGAAAGAATCGGCAGCGCATTTGTTACCGCCAACGTTCCGCTGTTCGTCACGTCACCATTCACCGTACCATAACCACCCAGTGTGGCTCCGGCCGCCACGGTGGTGGTGCCTGCAGCTGCCGCAGAGGTGTGAGCGCTGTCGCCTACAACCAGCGTACCGGCATTAACAGCCGTGCCACCCGCATAGCTGTTAACGCCGTTGAGCACCAGCGTACCGCCGCCCAGTTTTGTTAACGCACCAGCCCCCGTAATCCCCTGCCCAACAACGGAGGTGAATCCCTGAGTGTCAAACGTCCCGTTATTGGCAGTCACTGATATCGCACGGGATGTCGCAAGATCGAACGAACTGCCGAGCTGAAGCGTGCCACCGTTAAAGATAAGCCCACCTGTAGCTTCACCGAGCGCACTGTCTGCTGCAGCCTGCAGCGTGCCGCCGGTCAGCGTCGTCCCCCCGGTGTAAGTGTTAGCCCCCGTTACCTGCAGCAGGCCGCCACCGCTTTTTTCAACAGCTCCACTGCCGGTAATCTTCCCCGAATAGCTGCCGTCGCTGTTTTGCAGGAAACGCACCATCCCGTCATTAGAGACCGAAAGCGGCAAGTTGGTTGAGTTCGCTTGCAGCGTCGCGCCGTTGCTTACCGAAGCCGTTACGGAAGCCGTACTGGTACCTAGCATGCCGGTAAGATCCAACGTTCCGCTCTGCACGAGGGCAGTGGTAAACGCGCCAGTACCCGCCCAGGTCCAGTCGCTGCCGGTCATGGTCAGCGTCTGAAAATTGGTAAAGGCGTTAGAGGAGGTACCCGTCCCTTCTAATGTCACGGAGTTATTGCCTCGCCCACCATCGGCCAGGCCAATAATTTGCGAGCCGGTCTGGAGGATCAGCGAAATGCTGCCGTTGCCGCTGAGAATTGCCGTGCCGCTTCCGCCCTGAATCAGCCCGGCGTTGGTGATGGTGATATTACCGTTAGTCGAACGAATACCGATGCCGTTATTGCTGACGATCTGCCCACCGGCCAGGTTATTGATCGTAGTGTTAAAACTGCTGCCGAGCGTGTTTGCTACCACGCCGTCCACGCTGCCGCTGGAGGACGCGGTGCCGGTGGCCTGAATCAGGCCGCTGTTATTTAGCGTGGCGTTGTTGCCCTGCAAAAACACCGTGGGCGCATCTCGCCCGGAAGTGGACAGCGTCCCACTGTTGTTCACCGTGCCGCTGCCGCCCAGCAGCGAAATAGCCCTGGCGTTATTCCCTGATGTGGAGATGGTGCCGGTATTGGTGATGGTATTTCCTGCAGCGCCAGGATTGCTCTGCCCCCAGGCTGCGGTCATGCCGTAAGAATTGTTACCGCTGGTGGTGATAGTGCCGTTATTGATCAGCGTATTGTTATTACCGTTAGCGGCCATGCCGTCGTTGTAGGCCCCGGTGGTGGTCAGCGTGCCCGTCGCACCATTAGTCAGCGTATTACCGTTATTCACGCCCAGCAACAGCGCCCCACGGTTCGCCACGCCCGTGCCGTTATCAGAGAGAGTCAGCGCCCCGGCGTTGTTGATACTGCTGCCGCTGTCCACCGAAAATGGCGTCGCCTGGGTGGTCAGCGAGTAACTCCCGATCACAGTTGAGCCGAGATTAATCGTAACGTTATTGCTGCCTGCGGTGGCAACCACCGGCGGAATACCCGAGCCGCTACAGGTCACGGTGTCCCCGCTATTCGGCGTTGACGACGAACAGGCGGCGGTGGCAGGAAAGGGAAGCATGCCGGTTAAACCGGCCAGACAGACGGGAACCAGAGTCAAAGCCTTATTTTTCATGTTTACTCTCGCAGCAAGAAAGATAAACAACGGGTTGGCATTCCCTGCGGCCTCGCAGTAAGGCGGGCAAATTGTCCAGTGGTGGGGCTGGGGTAGAAGAAATCCACACCCGGCATTTAACTATAGAGCCGGGTGGAGATTTAAGAGGCTGATGAGGCGGGTTTTATCGGCTTATTTCACCGAAAAGAGAACGCGATCAGAATTCCGTGCGGGAGAAACCGGTCATCTCGGTCAGTTCCATCTCGCGACCCAGAGCGGTCATCGGATGGACAATTACCAGGCCACGCACGCTTTTCTTGAGCTTGCCCATATCGGCCTGCTCTTTTTTGGTAATCGCACGCTTGTACGGCAGCGCTACCAGCTTCTGCGCTTCTTTGCTCAGCTTCTGGTTACGCACCGCCTGCAGGCGAGCGATTTCGATTTCCAGCTTCTGCCGCTCTTTTTCCAGCTCGGCATATTTTTCCGCTTCGTTGATCAGATGCAGGCCTGGCATTTCGTGGCGGATAGCGTCCAGACGGTCGCTGAGGCGTTTAATTTCTGCTTTTTCGATTTCTTTCATTTTGACTTACCGTGAATAAAGATGGCTTGCTGGCAAGGATACACGATCCTGAGGGACAGGGCGAAAAGCGGCTATTTCTGGAAGGCTTTTTTTAAGCTGATCCGGGAGATCAGCTCGGTCAGGGAAAGGACCATCGTGGAACGAACGATTTGCATATATCGCTGACGCTGCATTGCCAACAACTCAGGATCGCTGCCGTCAACGAAAGTCGGCGTCGGCGGTAGTGCCGTCACGCAGTGCAGCTCGCCAAACGGGCCAAGCATTTCGTCATCGGTGAAGCTGTACTCGTTGCCGTCGTGGTTCAGTTCTTCCCGGAGCGCCATGAGCAGCTCGCAGTCTTCGTACTCGGCGCGGTTCAACACGCCCAGCCCGTAGATAAGCTTCAGGCGTACCGACAGGTCGCCCAGCGGGCCGTCGCCGTCCAGCAATGGCTCAACCGCATATTTCACCGCGTAGTCGTCCTTGCGGAACACCTGCAGCACCAGGATATTTACCGCTTCGGTTAACAGCTCGACGGCAGCAATCAGCAGGCTTCTTACGGTTTTGCCGGCATTCAGTCGCTCAAGCACGCGGTTTTCAAAGGCCTGGGTTTCTTCCATTTTTGCCTGCATCACTAAACATGTTTCAGGCGCGGTATCCACCGCGCCTGCATAGGGTTACGCTATGGCGTTATACGCCTTCACCGCCTCAGTCACGGCTTCGCTGTTTACATCCAGACCGGACACTTCCGCCAGCGCCGCCTGCGGGCCTTTATCTGCCAGAAGCTGCTTCAGCTCCTGCGCCTGCGGGTCCTGCTCGCTGTGGTAGTGCATTGCCGCCGCAATCCCTTTGATCAGGTGAGCGTGAGGCAAACCGTACTCAATCGTCCCCAGCAGCGGCTTAACCAGGCGGTCACCCGCGCTGAGTTTACGCAGCGGCTGGCGGCCAACGCGTTCCACGTCATCCTTCAGATACGGGTTTTCGAAACGACCGAGGATTTTCTTGATGTACGCGGCATGTTTGTCGGCTTCAAAGCCGTAGCGCTTAATCAGCACCGCACCGCTCTCTTCCATCGCCCCTTTCACTACGGCGCGCACTTTCTCATCAAGAATGGCATCGCGGATAGTCTGGTGCCCGGCCAGCTGACCGAGGTACGCGGTTATAGCATGCCCGGTATTCAGCGTGAAGAGCTTGCGCTCGACAAACGCCATAAGATTATCAGTAAGTTCCATGCCAGGAATGTTCGGCAGGTCACCTTTAAACTGGGTTTTATCGACAATCCACTCGCTAAAGGTCTCCACGGTCACTTCCAGCGGATCGTGAGTGGCGGATTCAGACGGCGGAACGATGCGGTCAACTGCAGAATCGACAAAGCCAACGTGCTGCTCTACCCACGCCCACGCGTCAGCAGACAGCGCTTTCTTGACGTGCTCTTTCAGCTGGCTGGTGCCACGCACCATGTTTTCACAGGCGATGATGTTCAGCGGCGTTTCGTTGCCGTTCGCACGGCGCAGTTCCAGGCCTTTGGCAAGCGTTGGTGCGATGCGCTCCAGCACAACCGGGCCGACGGCGGTGGTGATCAGATCAACCTGAGCGATAAGGGCCACAACGTCGTCGCCGATGCTGCTGACGGCATTCACGTTGGAGACGGTATCAATCTGCTTCTGCTCGCCGACTACGTGAACCTGGTAGCTGTGACGCGCGTTCAGGGCATCCAGAACCACCTGGTTTACGTCGGCAAAAGTCAGTTGCAGACCGGCGTCCGCCAGCAGTTTACCGATAAAGCCACGACCGATATTACCTGCACCAAAATGTAATGCTTTCATTGCGTTAACCTTCCTGATTATTTCACCCGTGAGGGCTGGGGTAAGGATACTGTATGCGAATCCCCTCACCCTAGCCCTCTCCCAAAAGGGGAGAGGGGGTAATGCTTTGCACCTGCTGCCCCTCAGGGGGTGAGGGGCAGGGTCTTATTTCTTACCGGCCAGCAAATCCAGCACTTCCTGGACGCTGGTGGTGTGCGCCAGGCGCTCAATCACCGACTCATCATCCAGCGCGTTGGTCAGGCTGGTGATGACCTGGATGTGTTCGTTATTGCGGGCTGCAATACCGATCACCAGGCGAGCCACGTCTTCCGGCTCTTCACCGAAGTGAACGCCTTCCGGGTACTGGCAGAACACCACGCCGGTTTTCAGCACGCGGTCTTTTGCTTCCACGGTGCCGTGAGGAACCGCGATACCTTCACCCAGGTAGGTCGGGGTCAGTTTCTCGCGCTCAAACATCGCGTCCACGTATTCCGGCTGCACGTAGCCGCCGTTCACCAGCTGTTCACCAGCGAAGCGAATCGCTTCTTCTTTGTTGCTGGCTTTCAGGCCGAGGAACACGTTACCCGCGCCCAGCTTGAACACCGCGTCTTCGCTGGAAACACAGCTGTCTTCCAGGCTGTGCATGACTTTTTCTTCTTTCTGACTCAGATTCTGGGAAGCCACCAGACGCTCAACCAGGTTAGCGTACAGGCTGCTGTCGAGGAAGTTGGTCAGGGAGATATGCTGCGCCTGCGGCACCTGGCGCATCGCACGCTCGGTCAGGTCGCGGTGGGTAATCACCAGGTCAACGTCGTCCGGCAGGCTGTTGATCGCGCAGTTGGTCACGGAGATATTTTTCAGGCCAGCGTCGTTCACTTTCTTACGCAGCACGCCTGCGCCCATGGCGCTGGAGCCCATCCCTGCGTCGCAGGCAACGATGATTTTACGCACGTGGCTCAGGTCGTTAGACAGGCCAGCACCTACCGCCAGCGGCGCTGCGCCACCTTTGGATTCGGCTTTCATTTCCTGCATACGGCGAGCCGCAGCTTCGATGTCGTCTTCTTCTTTCACTTTGCTGGTTTTCAGCAAGATGGCGGAGACCACGAAGGAGACAACCATTGCCGCACAGATAGCCGCGATGTTAGCGAAGTACGCGCCTTTCGGCGTCATTGCCAGTACCGCCAGGATAGAACCCGGGGAAGCCGGAGACACCAGGCCGCCGTTCAGCACGGTCAGGGTGAACACGCCGGTCATACCGCCGAGGATAACGGCCAGGATCAGACGTGGGTTCATCAGCACGTACGGGAAGTAAATTTCGTGGATACCGCCCAGGAAGTGGATGATTGCCGCGCCGCCCGCAGACTGCTTAGCGTTACCGCGCCCAAAGAACATGTACGCCAGCAGAACACCCATACCCGGACCCGGGTTCGCTTCAATCAGGAAGAAGATGGATTTGCCCAGCTCGTGGGACTGCTGAATACCCAGCGGCGAGAAGATACCGTGGTTGATGGCGTTGTTCAGGAACAGGATTTTAGCTGGTTCTACAAAGATAGACGCCAGCGGCAGCATGTCGTGCACAACCATGAAGTTAACGCCTGCCGCCAGAACTTTGGACAGGACTTCAACCGCCGGGCCGATGCCGAGGAATGCCAGAATCGCCAGGATCATCCCGATGATACCGGCAGAGAAGTTGTTCACCAGCATTTCAAAGCCGGATTTGATTTTACCGTCGACCCATTTGTCGAAGTGCTTGATTGCCCAGCCGCCCAGAGGACCCGCAATCATTGCGCCGAGGAACATCGGCATATCTGCCCCGACGATAACGCCCATGGTAGTAATCGCACCCACCACGCCGCCGCGGTCACCGCCAATCAGGCGACCACCGGTAAAGCCGATCAGCAGCGGCAGCAGGTAAGTGATCATCGGGCCTACCAGCTTCGCCAGCGTTTCGTTTGGCAACCATCCGGTAGGAATAAATAAGGCCGTGATAATACCCCAGGCGATAAACGCCCCGATATTTGGCATAACCATATTGCTGAGGAAACGACCAAAGCTTTGCACTTTGATCTTGATATCGGATGACATACACATACCCCTTGTTGGTGTTCCGCGCTGAAAAGCAGCCCGAGGTTTACTGTTAACGTAGCGGCAGGGTCGCCGGCCTTATGCAGTAAAGTGACGCGAATCTGGCACTGAATCGTTAATCTGTCCAGCAACCGCCTAATTATGTGATTTAGATCACTAATACTCAGGGATCCACCTTCCACATTGAGTGATGACGATCACATAATTGCAGTGTAAAAAAAATACACCGGGGGATTTTTAACCCTGATTGACCTTTTAATGTGACTAAAATCACATTTTGTTATGACGTCTTTGTTATTCATTTGTGATCTGGTTCACAAAGTATTTTGGGGCAGATTAATCCTAATGTGATCCAGTTAAAATCTGGGCGTTGACAACAAACGGCGGGCAAGAAAGGGATGAAAGTAAATTACAGCGAAGCGGCTGGCAGAAAGCGCGACGTTGAATGCCGCGCTGGAATGAAAAGTTAGTTACCCTAAGTCCGCGACAATGCCGCGCACCTGAGCAAACAGCTGCTGGTAATGGGCGTCGCTGTCGCCAATCCCCTCTTCCACGCCGATGGTGTTATAGAGGAACTCAATTTTTGCATCTTCCACGCCCAGATACCCCATTGAGCCGTGAATATAATCAGCCATGTTTTTTTCCCAGCCATATTTCACAAACCCGGCCTGCGAGCCGCCGACCAGCGCCACCCAGCGGATTTTCTTATTGCCCAGCGTGCTGCCTGGCCCGTAGCCCAGGCCGAAGTTCCACACGCGATCCAGATAGCCTTTGAGCATGGCCGGGAAGCTGTACCACCACACCGGGAACACGATCACCACGGTGTCTTTATCTTCTAACTCGCCAAACAAGCGATGAACTTCCGGGGAATACTGTTTCTGCGGGTTGTTCCAGTCCGGCTCATCTTCCATGCCCAGCGCCGGGTTAAAGCCGCTGCGGTACAGATCCAGGGAGGAGACGTTAATGCCGCGTTCGGCCGCCTCGCCCTGAATTTCCTGCACCACCTGCGCGGTTAGCGACTCACTGCGCGGGTGCGCCCAAACAATATACATATTCTCTGATTTCATGGAGTTATCTCAGCCAGTGGGGATGTGCGTTCACTTTACGACCGCTGGATAATTCTGTAAAACGTAGTATTTGAGATAGGTTAATGAAGGATTTTCACTAATGGCGCTGAATTTTACCGACTTTGCGACCTTTATCGCCGTGGCGCGGCACAAAAGCTTTCGCGCCGCCGGGGACGAGCTGGGGCTGTCTCCTTCGGCGATCAGCCACGGCATCAAACAGCTCGAGCAGCGCCTGAAAATTCGGCTGTTCAACCGCACCACCCGCAGCGTCTCGCTGACCGAGGCTGGCAACAACCTCTACGAGCGCCTGCGCCCGGCCTGCGACGAGATTCATACTATTCTCGATGAGGTGAACTCGTTTCGGGACACGCCGATGGGCACCCTCAAAATCAACAGTTCGCGGCTGGCATCACGCCTTGTGCTGATGCCGCTGGTCGCCGGGTTTACCGCCCGCTATCCCGACATCAAAGTCGAAGTGACCACCGACGACAGGCTGGTGGACATCGTGAAGCAGGAGTACGACGCCGGGATACGGCTGAGCACCACGGTGGAAAAAGACATGATTGCCGTTCCCATCGGCCCAAAAGCGAGGATTTGCGTCGTCGCCACGCCGGAATACCTGGCGCAAAACCCTGCGCCAATGCACCCTCGCGAGCTGGTTAATCACTGCAGCGTCATCTTTCGTTTTCACAGCGGCCGCCCCTATTGCTGGGAGTTTTACGGGCCGGAGGGCAAGCTGGAAGTGACGCCGTGCGGCAACATCATCGTGGACGATCTCGACTCAGAGCTGGCAGCGGTGCTGTGCGGCGCAGGCATCGGCTATCTCTATCAGCAGCAGGTAGAAGAACACCTGGCAAGCGGCAGGTTGGTTTCAATGCTCGAAGACTGGCTGCCTGCGCTGCCGCCGTTCCAGTTCTATTACCCAAATCGGCAATACATGCCCAGCGCGCTGCGTGCCTTCGTTGATTACATAAAAGCGCAGCAGGCGTAGACTTTTTCACCAATGTTGGGTATCTGTTTCATACTTACCTCAAGTTGGCAAAAACGGATAATGTCATGAAACTGATCGGTAATTACACCAGCCCCTACGTGCGAAAGATCTCGGTCATCCTGCTTGAAAAAGGCCTCAGTTTTGAATTTATTAACGTCAACCCGTGGGTTGGCGACAGCCCGGCTCCGCAGTACAACCCGCTAGGCAAAGTCCCTACGCTTATCACCGATGAAGGCGAGCGCTGGTTTGATTCGCCGATCATCGCCCAATACCTTGAGCTGCTAAACATTGCGCCAGAGCTCATTCCGCACGACCCAAAAGCGGCGCTGAAAGTGCGCCAGCTTGAGGCGCTTTCCGACGGCATTCTGGACGCGGCGTTAACGTCGGTGCGTGAGAAACTGCGCCCGGCGGAACAGCAGTCTGAAGAAGTCCTGGTGCGTCAGCGCGAGAAGATTGGCCGCGCCCTCGACCTGCTGGAAGAATACGCCGCCGACGGCACCCTGGCCGCCGAGCCGCTCGATCTGGCCAGTATTTCCGCGGCCTGCGCAGTGGGCTATCTTAATTTCCGCCGCGTTTCACCGGGCTGGTGCGTGAACCGCCCTCACCTGGTCAAGCTGGTAGAACAGCTGTTCCAGCGCGAGAGTTTTGCCCGTACCGAACCGCCCGCGGCATGATCTGCGGCCAGGACAGGGGACGCTGTCCCCTGTAATATCGCCCACAAATTTCTTAATTCAGTCCTTGCCATGACGACAGCTCAAACACTTTTTAGCCATCTTCCGGCGACCGACCGCCTGCTGCGCGATGCCGCCTTTAGCGCCCTGCTTGCCGAGTTCGGCCATACCCGCGTGGTTGCCACGCTGAGAACGCTGCAAAACGAAGCGCGCGAGCACATCCGCTCGGCAAGCAAGCTGCCGGACTGGAGCGAGGACTGGGCGAAGAAAACGCGTAGCGTGCTCGAGGCCAGCCAGCGCAGCGCTCTCCAGCCCGTGTTCAACCTGACCGGTACCGTGCTGCACACCAATCTTGGCCGGGCATTACAGGCTGAAGAAGCTATCGCGGCAGTGACGGAATCCATGCGCTCCGCCGTCACGCTGGAATATTCACTGGACGATGCCGGGCGCGGCCACCGGGATCGCGCCATCGCCGACCTGCTTTGTGAGCTGACCGGGGCGGAAGACGCCTGCATCGTCAATAACAATGCGGCGGCGGTTCTGTTGATGCTGGCGGCCTGCGCAGACGGCGGTGAAGTGGTAGTTTCTCGCGGCGAACTGGTGGAGATTGGCGGCGCGTTTCGCATCCCCGACGTCATGCGTCAGGCGGGCTGCGGGCTGGTTGAAGTCGGCACCACCAACCGCACGCACCTGAAAGATTACCGCGCGGCAGCGGGGGAAAATACCTCGCTGCTGATGAAGGTCCACACCAGCAATTACCACATTGAAGGCTTCACCAAAGTCGTTAGCGAGGCCGAGCTGGTTACGCTGGGCAACGAACTCGGCCTGCCGGTCGTCACCGATCTGGGCAGCGGCTCGCTGGTGGATTTAAGCCAGTGGGGCCTGCCGCCAGAGCCGATGCCGCAGCAGCTGATCGCCGATGGCGTGAGCCTGGTGAGCTTCTCCGGCGATAAACTGCTCGGTGGCCCGCAGGCCGGGATTATCGTCGGCAAAAAGGCGCTGATCGAGCGTATTCAGAGCCACCCCCTGAAGCGTGCGCTGCGGGCCGACAAAATGACGCTGGCGGCGCTGGAAGCCACACTGCGGCTGTACCAGCACCCGGAAACGCTGGTTGAACGCCTGCCAACCCTGCGCCTGCTGACCCGCAGCGCCGAAGATATCCACCGGCAGGCCAGCCGCCTGCTGCCCGCATTTGAAGAGCGCTTTGGCGAGCAGTTCGACGTGCGCGTTGAAGCGTGCCTGTCGCAAATCGGCAGCGGCTCTTTACCCGTTGATCGCCTGCCTGGTGCCGCTCTGACCTTCACGCCAAAAGACGGACGTGGCACAACGATCGCCTCGCTGACGCAAACTCTGCGCGAGCTGGAAAGGCCGGTGATTGGCCGCGTGGCCGAGGGCCGCCTGTGGCTGGATTTACGCTGCCTCGAAAACGAAGCGCTGCTGCTGGAGGGACTCGCCCAGTGATTATCGCCACCGCCGGGCACGTCGACCACGGCAAAACCACCCTGCTTCAGGCGCTGACCGGCGTGAACGCAGACCGCCTGCCGGAAGAGAAAAAACGCGGCATGACCATCGACCTCGGCTACGCCTACTGGCCGCAGCCGGATGGCCGGGTTATCGGCTTTATCGACGTGCCCGGGCATGAAAAGTTTCTGGCCAACATGCTGGCTGGCGTCGGCGGCATCGATCATGCCCTGCTGGTCATCGCCTGCGATGATGGCGTGATGGCGCAAACCCGCGAACATCTGGCGATTTTACAGCTGACCGGCAACCCGCAGATCACAGTCGCGCTGACTAAAGCCGACCGCGTGAGCGACAGCCGCATTGCGGAAGTCCGCGATGAAGTTACTGCATTACTGGGTGATACCCAGGCCGCAATCTTTGTGACCGCCGCCACCAGCGGGGAAGGCGTCGAGGCGCTACAGCAGCATCTCAAAGGGCTGGGCGAACGCCCTCATGCCACGGCACATCGCTTCCGCCTCGCCATCGACCGCGCCTTTACGGTCAGGGGCGCAGGGCTGGTTGTGACCGGCACGGCGCTGAGCGGCGAAGTCAATATCGGCGATTCACTCTGGCTGACGGGCGCAGAAAAACCGATGCGCGTGCGCGGCCTCCACGCTCAAAACCAGCCGGCAACCCGCGCGATGGCCGGGCAGCGTATTGCGCTGAACATCAGCGGTGACGCGGAAAAAACCGACATAAGCCGGGGCGACTGGCTGCTGAGCGACAAACCTCTGCAGCCGGTTGAGCGCGTCATCGTCGAGCTGCAAACGCTGCAGCCGCTCCAGCAATGGCAGCCGCTGCATATTCACCATTCTGCCCGCCACGTGACCGGGCGAGTTTCGCTGCTCGAAGGTAATCTGGCCGAGCTGGTGCTGGATGTCCCGCTGTGGCTGGCGGATAACGACCGCCTGGTGCTGCGCGATATCAGCGCGCGCATCACGCTCGCCGGAGCCCGTGCCGTGCTGCTTCATGCGCCACGCCGTGGTAAACGCCAGCCTGCCTTCCTGAGCTGGCTGGGTGAGCGGGCAGAAACCACCGATGACCAGCAAGCGCTGGGATCTCACCTGGCGCGAGGCGCCGTTTTGCTCAACGAATTTAGCTGGGCGCGTCAGTTAACAACGCAAGGGCTTCAGGCCTTACTTGCGAAGCCGGGATACTTGCAGGCGGGCAACGCGCTGTTAAGCCCGGACGTGGCCGCTCTCTGGCAGCAAAAACTGCTCGACGCGCTGGCTCGCTACCACCAGCAACACGACGATCAGCCGGGGCCGGGGAGAGAACGCCTGCGCCGCATGGCGTTGCCCGCAGAGGATGAAGGTCTGGTACTGTCGCTCATCGAAAAAATGCGCGGTGAAGGCCTAATAATGAGCCGCCAGGGCTGGCTGCATCTGCCGGGACATGAACCTGGGTTTTCCTCAGCACAGCAGGCCGTGTGGGATAAAGTCGACACCCTGTTCGGCGACGAGCCGTGGTGGGTCCGTGACCTGGCCAAAGAAACCGGTGAAGAAGAGCAGGTCATGCGCCAGCTGCTAAGATCCGCCGCTCAGCAAGGGCTGGTCACCGCGATTCTGAAAGATCGTTATTATCGGAACGATCGCCTGCAGGCGTTTGCCGATCTGATCCGCGAGCTGGATCAAACCCACGGCGCGACCAACGCCGCCGACTTCCGCGACAGGTTGGGCGTGGGCCGCAAACTGGCGATTCAGATTCTGGAGTATTTCGACAAAATTGGCTTCACCCGGCGGCGCGGCAACGACCATCTGCTGCGCGATAAGGCGCTATTTTTACCGGCGTAATATTCCATTCTGCGGGAAGAGGTCTGCCCTCTTCCCCAGGGAATCCGTGAAGCATGTCGTAAAGCCGACGCGAAATGGCGAAGAAACAGACAGCCCGAACTACCCTTGTGAGTGAACCATCACAAGGAGACGGCCATGACAAATAATCCTCCCGATACCCGTATTATTCCCGGCGA
The DNA here is from genome assembly GCF_011752855.1 of Enterobacter sp. Ap-867. Taxonomy (NCBI): domain Bacteria; kingdom Pseudomonadati; phylum Pseudomonadota; class Gammaproteobacteria; order Enterobacterales; family Enterobacteriaceae; genus Enterobacter; species Enterobacter sp. Ap-867. Next base: position 188,265 of record NZ_VWWS01000006.1, read on the forward strand.
GTATGGTTTCCCGCTCAAACTTAAACCCCGTTACGACAACTACATCGGCGGCCAGTGGGTTGCCCCGGTTGGCGGCCAGTACTATGCAAACCTCACCCCGGTAACCGGCCAGCCGCTGTGCGAAATCGCCAGCTCCGGCAAGGCCGACATCGACCTGGCGCTGGATGCTGCCCACGCGGCTAAAAAGGGCTGGGGGCAGATGTCCGTGCAGGAGCGCGCGACTATCCTGCTAAAAATTGCCGACCGCATGGAGCAAAACATTGAGCTGCTGGCGACGGCGGAAACCTGGGACAACGGCAAACCGATTCGCGAAACCAGCGCCGCCGACGTGCCGCTGGCTATCGACCACTTTCGCTACTTCGCCTCCTGCATTCGTGCCCAGGAAGGCGGCATCAGCGAGGTGGATAAAGACACCGTGGCCTATCACTTCCACGAACCGCTGGGCGTGGTGGCGCAGATTATCCCGTGGAACTTCCCACTGTTGATGGCGAGCTGGAAAATGGCCCCGGCGCTGGCGGCGGGCAACTGCATCGTACTGAAGCCCGCGCGGCTGACCCCGCTCTCCGTGCTGCTGCTAATGGAGCTGGTTGGCGACCTGCTGCCGCCGGGCGTGGTTAACGTGGTCAACGGCGCGGGCGGCGAAATTGGTGAATACCTGGCGACATCCAAACGCATCGCTAAAGTGGCGTTTACCGGCTCCACCGAAGTCGGCCAGCAGATCATGCAGTACGCCACCCAGAACATTATCCCGGTCACGCTGGAGCTGGGCGGCAAATCCCCGAACATCTTCTTCGCCGACGTAATGGAAGAGGAAGACGCCTTCTTCGACAAGGCGCTGGAAGGCTTTGCGCTGTTCGCCTTCAACCAGGGCGAGGTCTGCACCTGCCCGAGCCGAGCGCTGGTGCAGGAGTCCATCTACGAACGTTTCATTGAACGCGCGATCCGCCGCGTAGAAGCCATTCGCTCCGGCAACCCGCTGGACAGCCGCACCCAGATGGGCGCGCAGGTGTCTCAGGGGCAGATGGAAACCATCCTCAACTACATCGACATCGGCAAGAAAGAAGGTGCGGATGTACTTACTGGCGGGCGCAGAAAAGCGCTGACGGGCGACCTGCAGGCGGGCTACTACCTTGAGCCCACCATCTTGTTCGGTAAAAACAACATGCGTGTGTTCCAGGAAGAAATTTTCGGGCCGGTGCTTGCCGTCACTACGTTTAAAACCGTGGAAGAGGCGCTGGAACTGGCGAACGACACCGAATACGGCCTGGGCGCGGGCGTGTGGAGCCGCAACGGCAGCCTGGCGTATAAAATGGGGCGCGGCATTCAGGCCGGGCGCGTGTGGACCAACTGTTATCACGCCTACCCGGCGCACGCGGCGTTCGGGGGCTACAAACAGTCCGGGATTGGGCGCGAAACCCATAAGATGATGCTGGAGCATTATCAGCAGACGAAGTGCCTGCTGGTGAGCTATTCCGATAAGCCGCTGGGCCTGTTCTGAGGATTGACCCTCACCTTAACCCTCTCCCTGGAAGGGAGAGGGGACGAGTTAGCGTTGCCTGTTAGATATTTTCTCCTGGCTCGCCTGGAGAGAGGATTGCTCCACCTTCCACTTATTTCCTCCCTCCTATGGAGCGAGGATTGCTCCACCTTTCACTTCTTTCCTCCCTCTCCCCTTTGGGGAGAGGGCCGGGGTGAGGGGAAAACCTAGCGCAGCCGCTCAGGATGCGTATAAACCGTTGCCCGCCCAGGCCGGTTAAAGCCCACCAGCGTGAGATTTGTCCGCTGCGCAACTTCAACCGCTAATGAGGTCGCCGCAGACACCGCGAACAGGATTTCAATGCCGCACATCGCGGCCTTCTGCACCATTTCATAGCTAGCCCGGCTCGACACCAGCGCAGCGCCGTTGTGCCACGGGTTACGGCTGCGAACGCCGAGCATTTTATCCAGCGCTACGTGGCGGCCAATATCTTCCCTTCCGTCGAGGATGTGGCCCTCTGGATCTAGCCAAAGTGCCGCATGGGTACAGCCGGTCAGCTCGCCGACGGGCTGGTAGTCACGCATTTTTTTCAGCGCCGCATCCAGGTTTTCCAGGGCAAAAGTCTGGGTAAACGGCAGAGGGGTAACCGGGCGGCCAATGTCGTTTAACTGCTCGACGCCGCAAACGCCGCAGCCGGTTCGCCCAGCCAGCGCTCGCCGGCGCTCTTTCAGCCCCATAAAGCGGCGGCTGGACAGCTCAATTTGCACTTCAATACCGTTGCAGGACGGCGACACATCCATCCCATAAATCTCCGCAGGGCTTTCAATGATGCCTTCGGACAGCGAAAACCCGAGGGCAAACGCTTCGAGATCTTTAGGCGATGCCATCATCACAACGTGTGAAATGCCGTTGTAAACCAGCGCCACGGGCACTTCCTCCGCCAGCCAGTCGGTTTCTGCCACGGTGAGATTGCCCCGGTGCCAAAGATCAATCGTGTGCGCGCCGGTGATCTGCGCCACGGTTTCTTTTTCAGAGTAGCGAAATTTGTTCACTTAGTTTTAACCATTCGAGAACACCCTCAGGACCATTGTGGTATTCTACTTAATACCCCTTCCGGATGAAGGGAAGAAAGCCATCAAAATCTATACTGGTTCTAATTGTGAACCTTTGCGGGTTACCCCGCAAAATAAATCCTAAGCAATGTGAAATGTCGAAATGTAAGGAGCGATCCATGCAGGTCAGCAGAAGGCAGTTCTTTAAGATCTGCGCTGGCGGTATGGCAGGCACCACGGCAGCAGCACTGGGTTTTGCCCCCGGCGCTGCGCTAGCGGAAACCCGGCAGTACAAGCTGCTGCGCACCCGTGAAACCCGTAACACCTGCACATACTGCTCCGTGGGCTGTGGGCTATTGATGTATAGCCTCGGCGACGGCGCAAAAAACGCAAAAGCCTCAATTTTCCATATCGAAGGTGACCCGGACCACCCGGTAAACCGCGGCGCGCTGTGCCCGAAAGGGGCCGGTCTGGTGGACTTCATTCACTCCGAAAGCCGCCTGAAAACGCCTTCTTACCGCGCGCCAGGCTCCGATAAATGGCAGCCAATCAGCTGGGACGATGCCTTTAACCGCATCGCGAAGCTGATGAAAGAAGACCGCGACGCCAACTTCATCGAAAAGAACGATCAGGGCACCACGGTCAACCGCTGGCTCTCCACGGGGATGCTGTGCGCCTCCGCGTCCAGCAACGAAACCGGCTATTTAACCCAGAAATTTTCCCGCGCCCTCGGCATGCTTGCCGTGGATAACCAGGCGCGTGTCTGACACGGACCAACGGTAGCAAGTCTTGCTCCAACATTTGGTCGAGGTGCGATGACCAACCACTGGGTTGATATCAAAAACGCCAACCTCATCGTGGTAATGGGTGGGAACGCGGCAGAAGCGCATCCGGTGGGATTCCGCTGGGCGATGGAAGCCAAAATTCACAACGGCGCGAAGCTGATTGTGATCGATCCTCGGTTTACGCGAACCGCTTCGGTGGCGGATTTCTACACGCCTATCCGTTCCGGGACCGACATTGCATTCCTGTCGGGCGTCCTGCTGTACCTGATAAACAACAACAAATTCAATCGCGAATACGTCGAGTCTTACACCAACGCCAACCTGATTGTGCGTGAGGACTTCGGCTTCGACGACGGCCTGTTCACCGGCTATGACGCGGCAAACCGCAAGTACGACAAAACCACCTGGAACTACGAGCTGGATGAAGAAGGCTTCGCCAAACGCGACCTGACGCTTCAGCACCCGCGCTGCGTGTGGAACCTGCTGAAAGAGCATATTTCCCGCTACACGCCGGATGTGGTCACCAGCATCTGCGGTACGCCAAAGGAAGACTTCCTGAAGGTGTGCGAGTACATCGCCGAAACCAGCGTGGCGGACAAAACCGCGTCGTTCCTGTACGCCCTGGGCTGGACACAGCACTCCATCGGTGCGCAGAACATCCGCACCATGGCGATGATCCAGCTGCTGCTCGGCAACATGGGGATGGCGGGCGGCGGCGTTAACGCCCTGCGTGGCCACTCCAACATTCAGGGTCTGACCGACCTCGGCCTGCTTTCCACCAGCCTGCCGGGTTACATGAACCTACCCAGCGAAAAACAGGTAGATATCGACAGCTATCTGGCGGCCAACACGCCGAAACCGCTGCTGAAAGGCCAGGTGAACTACTGGGGCAACTACCCGAAATTCTTCGTCTCGATGATGAAAGCCTTCTTTGGCGACAAAGCGACGAAAGAAAACAGCTGGGGCTACGACTGGTTGCCGAAGTGGGACAAAGGCTACGACGTGCTGCAGTACTTCGAGATGATGAGCCAGGGCAAGGTCAACGGCTATCTGTGCCAGGGCTTTAACCCGGTGGCCTCGTTCCCTAACAAGAACAAGGTCGTGGCCTCGCTTTCGAAGCTGAAGTTCCTGGTCACCATTGACCCGCTGAACACTGAAACCTCCAACTTCTGGCAGAACCACGGCGAGATGAACGACGTTGATCCGTCGCAAATCCAGACCGAGGTGTTCCGCCTGCCATCCACCTGCTTCGCGGAAGAGAACGGCTCCATCGTCAACTCCGGGCGCTGGCTGCAGTGGCACTGGAAGGGGGCAGATGCGCCAGGAGAAGCGCTGAACGACGGCGAAATCCTCTCCGGCATCTTCACCCGCCTGCGCCGCATGTACGAGCGCGACGGCGGCAAAGTGCCTGAGCAGGTGCTGAACATGACCTGGCAGTACCTGACCCCGGATAACCCGGCGCCGGAAGAAGTGGCCATGGAAAGCAACGGCAAGGCGCTGGCAGACCTGATTGACCCGGCCACCGGCGCGGTGCTGGTGAAAAAAGGGCAGCAGCTCAGCTCCTTTGCTCAGCTGCGCGACGACGGGACAACGTCCAGCGGCTGTTGGATCTTCGCCGGGAGCTGGACACCGGACGGCAACCAGATGGCACGCCGCGACAACGCCGACCCGTCAGGCCTGGGCAACACGCTCGGCTGGGCATGGGCGTGGCCGCTTAACCGCCGCATTCTGTATAACCGTGCTTCCGCCGATCCGTCGGGTAAACCGTGGGATGAAAAACGCCGCCTGATCTCCTGGGATGGCGCGAAATGGGGCGGCATCGACGTGCCGGACTACAGCACCGCCGCGCCGGACAGCGGCGTCGGGCCGTTTATCATGCAGCCGGAAGGGCTGGGTCGCCTGTTTGCCCTCGACAAGATGGCAGAAGGGCCGTTCCCGGAACACTACGAGCCGTTTGAAACGCCGCTGGGCACCAACCCGCTGCACCCGAACGTGGTCTCCAACCCGGCGGCACGCGTGTTTAAAGATGACCTGGAGGCGATGGGCACGCACGACAAGTTCCCGTATGTCGGCACCACCTATCGTCTGACGGAGCACTTCCACTACTGGACCAAGCACGCGCTGCTCAACGCCATCGCGCAGCCGGAGCAGTTTGTCGAGATTGGCGAGAAGCTGGCCAACAAGCTCGGCATCGCCCACGGCGACACGGTGAAGGTCTCCTCCAACCGCGGCTACATCAAGGCCAAAGCGGTGGTGACCAAGCGTATCCGCACGCTGGACGTTCACGGTCAGAAGGTAGATACCATCGGGATCCCGATTCACTGGGGTTACGAGGGCGTGGCGAAGAAAGGCTTTATCGCCAACACCCTGACGCCTTTTGTCGGGGATGCCAACACGCAAACGCCAGAGTTCAAGGCGTTCCTGGTCAACGTGGAAAAGGTGTAACGGAGACGAATTATGGCTTATCAATCTCAGGACATTATCCGTCGTTCCGCCACTAACGGCTTCACGCCTGCGCCTCAGGCGCGGGATCACCAGCAAGAGGTCGCCAAGCTTATCGACGTCACCACCTGCATCGGCTGTAAGGCCTGCCAGGTGGCGTGCTCGGAGTGGAACGACATCCGTGATGAAGTGGGGCATAACGTCGGGGTGTACGACAACCCGGCGGACCTGACCGCCAAATCCTGGACGGTGATGCGCTTCTCAGAAGTGGAGCAGAACGACAAACTGGAATGGCTGATCCGCAAAGACGGCTGTATGCACTGCGCGGATCCGGGCTGCCTGAAGGCGTGCCCATCGGAAGGGGCGATTATTCAGTATGCCAACGGCATCGTCGACTTCCAGTCCGAACAGTGCATCGGCTGCGGCTATTGCATTGCGGGCTGCCCGTTCGACGTGCCGCGCCTGAACCCGGACGACAACCGCGTCTACAAATGCACCCTGTGCGTAGACCGCGTCACCGTGGGCCAGGAGCCTGCATGCGTGAAAACCTGTCCGACCGGGGCGATTCATTTCGGCTCGAAAGAGGATATGAAGACCCTCGCCGGCGAGCGCGTGGCGGAACTGAAAACCCGTGGTTATGACAACGCAGGTTTGTACGATCCGGCAGGCGTTGGCGGGACGCACGTGATGTACGTGCTGCACCATGCGGACAAGCCGACGCTGTATCACGGCCTGCCGGAGAACCCATCCATCAGCCCAACCGTGAAGTTCTGGAAAGGCGTCTGGAAACCGCTGGCCGCCATCGGCTTTGCGGCAACCTTCGCCGCCAGCGTCTTCCACTACGTTGGTGTCGGCCCGAACCGTGCCGATGAAGAGGACGATAATCTGCACCATGACGACGACGAGGTGCGTAAATGAAAAAGCAACCGACCATTCAGCGCTATAGCGCGCCGGAGCGCATCAACCACTGGATCACCGCCTTCTGCTTCGTGCTGGCGGCTGTGAGCGGACTGGGCTTTTTCTTCCCGTCCTTCAACTGGCTGATGGGCATTCTCGGCACGCCGCAGCTGGCGCGCATCCTCCACCCGTTCGTTGGGGTGGTGATGTTCGCCTCCTTCATCATCATGTTTTTCCGTTACTGGCACCACAACCTAATCAATCGGGATGATATCTTTTGGGCGAAGAATATTCGTAAGATCGTCGTCAACGAGGAAGTGGGAGACACCGGGCGCTATAACTTCGGCCAGAAATGCGTGTTCTGGGCGGCGATTATTTTCCTGGTGCTGTTGCTGGCGAGCGGCGTGATTATCTGGCGTCCTTACTTTGCGCCAGCCTTCCCAATTCCGGTTATTCGATTTGCGTTAATGCTGCATTCATTTGCCGCGGTAGCGTTAATTGTGGTTATCATGGTGCATATTTACGCCGCCCTTTGGGTAAAAGGCACCATCACCGCGATGGTGGAGGGCTGGGTTACCACGACGTGGGCGAAGAAACATCACCCGAAATGGTATCGCGAAGTCCGCCGGAAACAGGAAAAGTCATCTGAATGAGTATTCGCATAATCCCGCAAGATCAGCTGGAGAAGAGCGAGAAACGCACGGCGGAAGTGATTCCGCCGTTATTATTCCCCAGGCTCAAAAATCTCTACAACCGCCGTGCTGAACGCCTGCGCGAGCTGGCTGCCAGCAACCCGCTGGGCGACTATCTGCGCTTTGCCGCGCTGATTGCCCACGCGCAGGAAGTGGTGCTGTACGACCACCCCCTGGAGATGGATTTAACCGCCCTGATTGCCGAAGCAGCTAAAACCGGCAAGCCGCCGCTGGATATTCACGTCCTGCCGCGCGACCCGCACTGGCAGCGCCTGCTGCAGTCGCTGATTGCCGAGCTGAAGCCTGAGATGGACGGCCCGGCGTTAGCGGTGATTGAAAATCTTGAAAAGGCGTCTTCCCAGGAGCTGGAAGAGATGGCCACCGCGCTGTTCAACGCCGACTTCGCGCTCGTCAGCAGCGACAAGGCACCGTTTATCTGGGCTGCGCTGTCGCTCTACTGGGCGCAAATGGCGACGCTTATCCCCGGTAAAGCCAAAGCTGAATACGGCGAACAGCGGCAGTTCTGCCCGGTTTGCGGCTCGATTCCGGTTTCCAGCATGGTGCACATCGGCACCACGAACGGCCTGCGTTATTTGCATTGCAATCTATGCGAAACCGAATGGCACGTGGTGCGTGTGAAGTGCAGCAACTGCGAGCAGACCCGCGACTTAAACTACTGGTCGCTGGACAGCGAACAGGCGGCGATCAAAGCCGAAAGCTGCGGCGACTGCGGCACCTACCTGAAAATTCTCTATCAGGAAAAGGACCCGAAAGTGGAAGCCGTTGCCGACGATCTGGCCTCGCTGGTGCTTGACGCCCGCATGGAGCAGGAAGGCTTCGCCCGCAGCAGCATCAACCCGTTCTTATTCCCTGGCGAAGGGGAATAAAACTGCCCTACCGGCCAGCTTGCGCTGGCCGGTAGTTTTCTTTTCTAACGATCAGCCGCGCTTAATCAGCTGGGTAATTTGATCGTTTTGGATCTGATGCTCCACGCCCTGCGCGTCATAGTAGCGCGTCAGTCCGGTTTGCTTATCCACCTCTGGTTTACCTTTGGTGACGATCATTTCCCCGTTTTTGGTCGCCATTACGTAGCTGCTGGAGCAGGCCACAACCGAGAACGCCACCACGCCAACCAACATCATCCCGAAAAGTTTTTTCATTTTGCCAACCCTTTATTGTTTTAGACACAGGATTGTAACGGGATGAAATGCAACCGGTTGTTAATGTGTATTGCGAAGAGAGACAGGAGGCTTAACCTCGTCACCATTCCTTTCGTTGGACATTTTCCATCGGGCAAGAGACGCTGTCCCGGCACACAACCATATTTTGGCAGCCCGTCAGTTTCTCTTATCAGGATACTTTTATGTCAGTCACAGACCCCGTCATACGCCAGTTCGAGGCGTACAATGCCCACGACCTCGACGCCTTTACAGCCTGCTTTAGCGAAGATTTCACCGCCTATCGCCCGCCAGCCGTAACGCCTTCTCTGGCAGGACGCGATGCCCTGTATGCTTTCTACAAAGATCACCGCTTCAATAACCCGGCCCTGCGAGCAGAAATCATTTCCCGCACCGCAATGGGCAACAAGGTGTTCGACCACGAGAAGATCCACGGCCTGAGCGATGAACCGATTGAAAGCATGGCCGTTTTCGAAGTGGAAAATGGGCTGATAAAAACGGCATGGTTCTTTTTTGGCTGAACCCTGCCCGCCATAAATGATGGGTTTACCTGGCCAGTTTGTCGGCATAGGATATGGATATTCATCCAGTAAAAGGACGTATTATGGCCCTCGAACCCGCTATTGCCCGACTGGTGAATGACTTTATTGCCGCCGGTCGCCCCTCTTCCCGCCAGCAAAGTTTTGCCGAACGGCGGGCAGGCTATATCGCCAGTACCGTGCTGGCCGGTGAAACGGAAACCAGAGTCCAGGTGGAAGATATTTCACTGGAGGGAATGCCGTTACGGGTCGTTTCCCCACTCGACGCCAGTGGAACACTGCCGACGGTGATTTATTATCACGGCGGCTGCTTTGTCAGCGGCGGGTTTGCCACTCACGATAATCAGCTCCGCCAGTTAGCTTTTCACGGCGGATGCCGGGTCATTGCCGCGCAGTATCGCCTGGCCCCAGAACACACTTACCCTGCCGCCCATGATGATGCCGAACGTGCTGCCATATTAATCAGGCACCACGCCATGAATTTAGGCGTCGATAGTGAGCGTATCACGCTTGCCGGAGACAGCGCGGGCGGGCATATCGCCCTGGTAACCGCCCTGCGTCTGAAAGCCGCCAAGGAATGGCTCCCGGCTAGCCTGATGCTGATTTATCCGATGCTCGACGCCAGCGCTCAGCAGCCAAGCTACCAGCAGAACGGCGAAGACTACATTATCACCCGCGACACGCTGCTCAGTGGCTTTGAAGCTTATTTCCCTGGAACGGATGTGATGCATCCGGAAGCCAGCCCGCTGTGGCGCGAAGATTTTGCCGGGCTGCCACCAGTGCATATCCTCACCGCCGAATACGATCCCCTGCGCGATGAGGGCGAATTACTTTATTCCCAGCTTATAGAACAAGGTGTTACGGCAAGCTGCCAGCGCTATCTGGGCGTGATCCACGGTTTCTTTCAGCTGGGCGGCATTAGCCAGACAGCGAGAGAGGCCATAAGAGACATAGCCTGGCGAACCGCGTCAACGGAGTGATTCCCAGGTCGTTAGACTGATTTAGCAAATAATTTCACTTTAGGCGCAGGATATATTCTTACTGACCCATTGGGCAGCAGCATGAAACCCGGTATACTGCGCCCGCCTCCATGTAGCAATGCAGGCGCGGAAGGTCGTCGTCTCCGGTGAGGCGGCTGGACTTCAACTCCAGTTGGTGCCGCCAGCGGCGCCGGGCAGGTTCGACTCCTGTGACTTTCCGCCAAGTTTAAAATATCAAAAACATCTAAATAAAATAATTGGTTGAGAATATTAAAATATTTCCACCAAAGCACATTAATGTTTTAGCGTGCCATCTACTTCATGCAACATTCCAAAAATTCGTAATAATCCTTATTAGCTTTCAGCGCGATACAAATCTTATACATCCATAGATGATGCTGGCCACTTTCAGGTACGGAAATATTGCAGCTCTCTGTTAATCACGATGTTTAACCTTCTGATCGACAGCCTGCGAGCGCCCTGCTTTGTAAGCACAGATTCCGGCCTCACAATGATCGATAGCCAGTCCGGAAATAATATTCACTAGCCCCTCACCCGACCCTCTTCCTAAAAGGGAAAGGGGAAAAATACGCGGCATCATCAACGCCGTGTTCCCTTCCTGGCACCTGCCTCACAAAACCCGCTCACAGCGTCTGCCCGTGGTAAATCTGGTAGCCCAAATCAATAGTGTTGTGGTTCAGGTCTTCATTACCGATCTTATCCAGCAGCATTCTGGCCGCCACCCGGCCAATGTCGAAGCGGGGGGTGATCACACTTGCCAGGCTGGGGATCATCTGGCGCCCCATCTCCAGCCCGTGAAAACCGGCGATCGAGATCTGTTCCGGGACAAGCAGGCCCCGCTCGCGGCAGAGCAGCAGGGCGCCCATCGCAATATCGTCGTTAGTGCAGAAGACTCCGTCCAGGTCAGGGTAAGCGGCCAGAGCGTCGCGCATCAGCTGCATACCCAGATGGATGGATGAAATGGCTTTCGGGTTGATGCGCTGGGGCTCCAGGCCGCGCAGCGTCATCGCTTCGCAGTAACCCCGGAAGCGCTGCTCGTCGCGCACGTCATCTTTTGAACCGAGGTAGACGATCCTGCGCCGCTGCCGCTTGTCCAGCATGGTGCCAACCATGTCTAACGCGGCCTGGCGGTTATCAAACCCCACTTCCATATCCAGCCGGTCGCCCTGAATATCCATCAGTTCCACAACCGGGATGGCAGCGGACCGCAAAAACTTCACGGTGCGGAAGGTGTGGTACTTCTCGCAGAGAATAATGCCGTCGATGTTGTAGGAGAGCAGGTTAATCACCGACTCCTCTTCCGACTCGCGGTTGTAGTTATAGTTGGCGATCAGGGTCTGGTAATTCTGCCCGGACGTGACGGACTCAATGCCGGCGAGAATGTCGGCGAAGAGCTGGTTTTGAAAAGAAGGAATCAGCACTCCCAGCGTATAGCTGCGGGCATTCAGCAGCATACCGGGGGCACGATTGGGCACGTAATCAATCTCTTCCATGATTCGGGCGATACGCAGCCCGGTTTCTTTTGCAACCTTTTTAGGCGAACGGATGTAGCGGCTGACGGTCATCTTCGTCACGCCAGCCAGCGTGGCGATATCCTGCAAAGAAATGCGGTGGTTTCTCATCGGCCCTCTCAATACCGGGGCGCAGCGCGCGCACCCGGTGGCCTGTCGGCGAGTCATACAACGATTTAATGCAAAACGGCATTTATCGTCAATACGCCCAGCAGCCCCATGACTGAGATCAGCGTTTCCATCACGGTCCAGGTACGCAGCGTTTCCCCCACGCTGAGGTTAAAGTAGCCCTTAAACAGCCAGAATCCCGGATCGTTAACGTGAGAGGCGATCACGCTCCCCGCCCCGGTCGCCAGCACCATCAGGGCCGGGTCGGCGTGGGTCACGCTGATGATAGGCAGCACCACGCCTGCGGTAGTGATCGCCGCGACGGTCGCCGAACCCAGCGCAATACGCAGCAGTGCCGCCACCGTCCAGCACATCAGCAGCGGCGAGAGCGGCGCACCGTTCATCAGGTGCGCGATGTACTGCCCTACGCCGCTGTCGACCAGCACCTGCTTAAAGGCGCCGCCACCGGCGATGATAAACACGATCATCGCGATAGCGCCGATAGAGTCCCCGGCGATGTTCATCACCTGCTCCATGCTTCGCCCTTTGCGCCAGCCGAGGATAAAGGTGGCGATAGTCAGGGCAATAAACAGCGCGACCGCCGGGTTACCAATAAAGTCGAGGAAAGATCTGAGCCCACTTTTTTCAGGCAGCACCACGTTACAAAGCGCGGCAATGGCCATCAGCAGCACGGGCGTGATGGACACCAGCAGGCTGTTCCAGAACGAAGGCATTTCCGCCTCGCTGAACACCCGCGAGCTGAACAGACCTTCCGGCGGCTGCTTTTCAAACCGGGTTAACAAACGGGAGAACAGCGGTCCGGCAACGATAATCGTCGGCAGGCTGATAATCAGCCCGTATAGCAGGGTGGTACCGAGATTGGCGTTATACATGGTGGCAATCGCGGTCGGCCCCGGGTGCGGCGGCAGGAAGCAGTGCGTGACCGACAGCGCGGCCACCATCGGTACCCCCACATACAGCAGCGGCAGGCCGGACGAGGCGACAACGGTGAACACCAGCGGCAAAAGCAGCACAAAGCCGACCTCAAAGAACATCGCCATCCCAACCACCAGCCCGGCAATCATCAGCGCCCACTGTACGCGCTTCGCGCCGAAGGCCTCGATCAGGGTAGTGGCGATGCGCTGCGCCGCCCCGGTATCCGAAATCAGCTTCCCGAGCATCGCCCCAAAGCCAAGGATCATCGCCAGCCCGCCGAGGGTGCCGCCAATCCCGTTTTGAATGGAGTGCAGAATCGCCTGGGGATCCATCCCTTCCGCAAAGCCAACCACCGCCGCCACCAGAACCAGCGCGATAAAGCCGTTCACTTTAAAACCGATCATCAGGACCAGCAGCAGGGCGACGCCTGCGGCAATAATAAGTAATGGCATACGCTTATCTCTTATCAGTGCAAAAAAAGCAGCGCGCAGCGCTGCAGGTTAGTGGTCAGGTCGGGGAGTCAGCGCGTTTAAAAAAGCTGAAAACCAATCGCTTGATTTTCAGCTTTCTGCGGCGAGAGAAGGCCCATGCTCTCCACCTTTTATTCGGTCTACCCGCCTTCACTTTTCGGCAGGCACTCGCGCCGTTAAACGGCGGCCAGCATGCCGCCATCAACAAACAACAGGTGCCCGTTAACGAAATCTGAAGCTTTTGAAGAGAGGAACACCGCGGCGCCAATCAGCTCCTGCGGATCACCCCAGCGTGCGGCGGGCGTCCGTTTGCACAGCCAGCCGCTGAACGCTTCGTCATTCACCAGCGCCTGAGTCATTTCCGTTTTGAAGTAGCCGGGGGCGATGCCGTTGACCTGAATGTTGTGGCGGGCCAGCTCAACGCACATGCCCCGGGTCAGCATCTTCACCGCGCCTTTCGAGGCGGCGTAAGGCGTGATCGTGTCGCGCCCCAGCTCACTCTGCATGGAGCAGATATTGATCACCTTCCCGGCCTGGCGCGCCACCATCCGGCGGGTCACCGCCTGCGAAACCAGGAAAACGCCGGTCTGGTTCACCGCAATCACATCATTCCAGTCCTGCTCGGGGAACTCGGTAAAAGGATGGCGGCGCTGAATTCCGGCGTTGTTCACCAGCACATCAATCGGGCCCACTTCCTGCTCAATGCGCTCCACAGCCGCATCGACATCTTGTTTCTGCGTCACGTCGAACGGGGCGCCCACGGCGCGGATCCCTTCGTCCCGCAGCTTTTGCACCGCAGCCTCGACCTTAGCTGGCGTGCTGGCGTTGACGACAATCTGCGCCCCGTACTGACCCAGCCCGGTAGCCATCAGGTACCCGAGCCCCTGCGCAGAGCCGGTAATCAGGATGTTCTTGCCTTTCAGTGAAAAAAGATCGTTCATTGCCTTAATCCTTATTAACAGGCCTCAGAAAACCAGCTGGACTTTCGCGGCCTGGGTTTTATCCCCGGCAAAGATCAGCGCCTGCTCCAGGTCGGTAAAGGCATACTCTGCGCTCAGCAACGGCAGCGGGTTAATCACCTTGTTAGCCAGCCAGGAAACGGCCGTATTGAACTCCGTGGTGAAGCGGAAAGAACCTTTCAGCGAAATCTCTTTGGCGATGAGCATCATCATGGGGAATTCCGGCACTGCGCCGCCCATTCCTACCTGCACCATGGTGCCTTTGGCGCGGGTCACTTCCAGGCAGGTGGTTACTGACGAAGGGTGACCGGAGGCTTCAAAGCTGATATCGAAGTAGCCTTTTTCCTCTTTCCAGCCGTCCAGGCTATCGTGCAGCGGGTTCACCAGCGTGTCGGCGCCCATCTGCGCGGCCAGCGAAAGCGAGCGCGGGCTGACATCGGCGCAGACAATTTCTGCCGCTCCCAGCGTTTTTACCGCGCTGGCGATCAGGCAGCCAATCGGCCCTACGCCGGAGATAAACACGCGCTTGCCCTGCAGATCTCCCGCCTCGTGCGCGGCGTGGATGGCCACCGCCAGCGGCTCGGCAAACACCATCACTTTTTCATCCGCTTCAGCGGGATAGGGAACGCACTGCGCGCTGTCGACGGTTTTAAAGCGGGTAAAGCCGCCGTCAACGTGTGGGAAGTACATTGCGCTGCCGAAGAAGCGCATGGTTGTGCATTGATTTTCTTCCTGGCTAAGGCAATATTTACAATGGCCACAAGGTTTGGATGGATTAATAGCGACCGTCTGCCCTTCATGTAATTCAGGAGAATCGGTATGCACTACCGTGCCAATAACTTCATGGCCTAAAATCATTGGGGCTTTTACGGCAAAGTTGCCGACCTTCCCTTCCTGATAATAATGCAAATCGGACCCGCAAATGCCTCCCCGGGAAATCTTCAGCAACGTCCCTTTATTATTCCACTCAATTTCCTGATGGCTAACGGAAACGGTTTGCTTGCCTGAGATCACACAGGATTCAGTGTTAATTTTCATCAATGCCTCAATAGTCAGCGGGTAAAACTCAGCGCTATTTAAAGGCTTTTACCTGCCCATAATTGTGATGAAAATCACACTTAAAGGCTGTTACAGAAGGATGTTACGCATAACGTGACGCACCTTTTAGTTCTTAGCGGTTGGCGCCAGGGATGGGGCGATGTAATGCGGAAAATAAAAAAATAGCTTCTGAGGATTCTGGTAAATAAATAAAAAACATCAAAAACCTTTAAAAGAAAAATACATGAACGTTCTGCAAATCAAATATTAGCCATCATGAAAAGTATGAATTATTTATTTACAAAGTAGAGTAATATTTTTAATTACCCATGAGAATGAAAGAGATAACCCGGCACTCATCGGCCGGGAATCTGTCAATCACCTTGAATAGGCTCTGCCACAAAAGAGAGCCTGAATAATTAGCTTAGCTGCAAGAGAATACCCGAGCCGTCGGCCTCAACTCGCAGGGCATCGTAATTTTCCACGCCGGTATAACGAGAGAGCTCCCCGGCGTGGTGAGCGTTGGTGCCGGAAATGACAAAGATTTTTGCGCCTGCCGCTTCACCGGCTTGTACACCCGCCAGGGCATCCTCAAACACCAGGCAGTCGGCCGCGTTTACGCCCAATTTTTCCGCCGCCAGCAGGTAGCCCTCCGGGGCGGGTTTACCGAGACGGACGTCTTCCGCCGCAATAATGACTTTGGGTTCAGGCAAACCGGCGGCCTGAATGCGGCGCAGCGCCAACGCTTTTGGGGCGGAAGTAACAATGGCCCAGCGATCCATCGGCAGCGCCTGCAAAAACTCTCGCGCGCCGCCGATGGCTTCCACGCCATTCACATCGGCGATTTCAGCTTCGGTAATCCGCTGTGCTTCGGCTTCGGCATCCACGCCCGGTAGATTCTGGCGGGCAATCGTCTCCACCGCGCGCACGCCGTGAATGGTGGGCAGGAAAGCTACCGGATCGATGCCGTGACGCACGGCCCACTCACCCCAGATGCGTTCTGCCACGCGAATGGAGGTCAGAATGGTGCCGTCCATATCAAAGAAGAAGGCCGAAAAGCGCTGGCCGTTAAAAAGTATATCGCCCGTTTGTGCTGTCAATGACGTGCTCTCCACAGGAGTCTGATGGTCTGCGGAGCATCATACATGGGCGTTATTTATTGTTCACCTGGGCAACCACCTTCTCCCTAAAAGGGAGAAGGGAAATACCGATCAACGATTCAACCTGTAAAGCTTACTGGCAGGTCCTCTGTATAGAGGTCGGCACTGTTCTGATAATCACCACAAATTACATCGGCGGCGTCAGCCCGTTAACCCCGGCGGAAATTCCGCGCGCGACGGCCTGGCCTTTGTCATCTTTGGTGGCAAACAGCACCACTTTCGCGCCCGGCTTCAGCACGGATTTGTCGGCGGGGCTGATCAGCACCACCGGCACGTCGTCCGGCACCTGCACGGTTTTCTGCTGGCCGTGGAATTTCACCGTCATCGTGCGCCCGTGGCTGTTCACGAGGGTGCCGACCGTGCCGTTGGTCATGGTGTTCACCTGGCCGTTGGCGGATTCAAACGGATTAAACCCTTCCCCGGAACCGCGCAGGCTCGGGGCAAAAACGTGTACCTCCAGCGCCTTCAGCGTGCCATCCGCCTGCGGCACGGCGGCGGTGCCGATGAAGCTGTCGGGCTTGATGTCGCTCATCTTCGCTTCGCTCACGCCGTTGATTCGGGTTTTGTCCGTCAGGCCAACGGAAAGCTTTTCCCCCTGACGGGTGGTGATTTGCAGCGAGGAATCATTGACCGCATCAATGGTGCCGCGCACCGGGGTAATGACATTGTCCGCCGCCGCAGCGCCCACGCTCAGCAGCAGGAGGCTTAAGGCCGGGATAAACAAACGTGGCTTGATCATGCTTTCTCCAGGATTCAGGTCAGGGTAAGGACTGCTCTGGATCAAGATTAACCGCCAAATGAATCCCGGGGGTGAAAGAGTGTGTTCAAACGTTTCCTGACCCACCCGAAACGTGCTCTTTTGCGAAGCGAATAAGGCGCTTAATCATCGGCGTGCGCTCCCGCTTGCGGTACAGCATCCAGATAGCCGAAGGGATTTCTGCCCCGGCAATCGGGCGATAGACCACGTCCGGCACGCCGATGGTTTTCGCCATGATCTCCGGGATAACCGCGATGCCGTTGCCCAGCGCGATATGCGCCAGCACTTCGGTCAGCGTGCTGGAGCGGATGGCATCGTTGAGCACAAATCCCCCGCGGCGGGCGACTTCATGCGAGCCGGATGTCTGCTCCGGCAGAATAAAGCTTTCCCCGGCCAGAGCGGCAGGGTCGATAGCTTCCGTGCCGGAAGCCAGACGATGGCAAGCGGGGAGCGCCAGGCAAAAACAGTCGCTTTGCACCAACAGGTGCCCGACTTCTGACGGCAGCGCGACCGGGGCGCGCACAAATCCAACGTCGATTTTGCCCTCCACCAGCGCCGCCGCCATGCTGTCCATCAGCACTTCTCGCGCACCAAGCGAGATATCCGGATATCTCCCCCGAAACGCCCCCATCACCGAGCTAAGCGTCCCCGACCAAAGCGAAGACGCCACGTAGCCGACGCGAATGTAGCCCTGCTCGCCGCGTGCAGCGCTAAGCACACGCTCACGCGTCAGCTCAGCCTGCCGCAGAGTGGCTTCGGCTTCTTCGCGGAAAATCTCCCCGGCCTGGGTGAGCTGTACGCGCCTTTTGGTGCGTAAAAAGAGCGGAGTGCCAAACTCCCGCTCAAGCTGACTGATTTGCACCGACAGCGTCGGCGTGGAGATGTTCAGCGTTTCCGCCGCCGCGCCAAAATGGAGCGTTCGGGCAACTTCGAGAAAATAACGCAGATGGCGAAGCTCCATGTTTACTCCTGATTATTAGGTATTAACTAATAATAATGCCGAACGTGAAAATTGAATACCGCGCCCCGGATCGCGAAGCTTAAGGCGTGTTCTTCCCGCGTTTTCGGAGCTTTTATGTCTACTGTGCTGGCCGCGCCCGTGGCCAAAAACGACACCACCGTGCTGCTGGTTGCTTCCATGGGCTGCGCGATGACGGTCATCGACACAAATATCGTTGGCGTCGTGTTGCCGACCATCGCCCGCGGGCTGGACGCCACGTTTGCCGATATGGAGTGGGTGATCGGCGCCTACGTGCTGTGCTTCTCTTCCCTTTTGCTGCCCGCCGGTTCGCTGGCGGACCGCTTCGGCAGACGGCGAATCTTTTTATTCGGCATCGCCCTGTTTGCCCTGGCGTCTCTCGCCTGCGGGGCAGCCACCACTATCCTGATGCTGAATATTGCCCGCGCGCTGCAGGGCGTCGGCTCGGCGTTCTTGCTGGCACCCGCGCTGGCGATCATCGGCCACACCTTCCGCGAACCGCAGGCCAGAGGCCGCGCCTGGGCCATCTGGGGCGGCATGATGGGCATCACCATGGTGCTCGCGCCTTTGGCCGGCGGCATCATCAGCGCCTATTTCGGCTGGCGCTGGGCGTTCTACATCAACATTCCCATCTGCCTGCTGCTGGCGATGGCGGTGCTGCGCACCATCGAAGAGTCCAGCAATCCTGCCGCCGGTAAGCCGGATGTACATGGCATTTCGCTGTTTATCGCCGCCATGTTTTCTCTCACCTGGGCGCTGATCCTCGCCCCGGAGCACGGCTGGGGCAGTCCCGAAGTGATGGGGCGCTTTATCGCTTCGGCGTGGTTCTTTCTGTTCTTTGCGCTGGTCGAACGTTACAAAGCCCAGCCAATGCTCGATCTCCGCCTGTTCCGCTCGCTGCCGTTTATTGGCGCAGTGCTGGCCATGTTTACCTATGCGGCTACGGCGCAGGTAATGACCTCGCTGCTGCCGCTGATGCTGCAAAACGTCGAGGGTAAAACCGCGCTGGCGTCCGGGGTCGGCATGCTGCCGTTCGCCCTCGCTATGTTGTTCTTCCCGATGGTGGCTCGCTGGATGGCACATCGCATGGCTGCCCGCTGGATCTTAGCCGCTGGATTAGGGCTGGTTGGCGTCGGCAACCTGATAATCGCCGGCGGCGTGCTGGCGCAGTGGCCCTGGCTGGTTATCGCCGGTATGGCCGTGCTGGGCAGCGGCGGCGGTATTCTTAACGGCGAAACGCAGAAGGCGATTATGGGCACCGTGCCTCACGAAAGGGCGGGCATGGCTTCGGGGATCAGCACCACGGCGCGCTTCTCCGGCATTCTGCAAGGTTTTGCGCTGCTGGGGGCCATTCTGGCCGGGCATACGCGTCACGTGCTGACCTCAACGATGCAGGCTAGCAACCTGCCGGTACGCGACGATTTTATTACTCAGGTTGTGGCAGGAGATGTGCAGCGCGCCCTTGCGCTGTGGCCGGAGAAACAGGCTCAGACGCTAAGCTCGCTGATCCGCCACAGCTACGCCAACGGCTTCTCGCTGATGCTGGTTTGCGCCGCGCTGTTCGCTTTCTTCATTGCTCTGGTTGTCGTTTTCACCGTGCGGGATCGCGCCGGGAGTCAGCTCAATGAACGCTAAAGATGTTGATTTCCGTTTTGCACTTTTCAGCGATGTTCATGCCAACTTACCGGCACTTGAGGCCATTTTGCAGGACATTGACCGTCACCACATCCAGCAGATCTGGTGCCTGGGCGATCTGGTTGATTTCGCGCCATGGCCCAACGAAGTGATAACGCTGCTTCGCCACCGCGCGATTCCGGTAGTCATGGGTAACCACGACCGCCGCGTGGCAATGGACGAGCCGGTCACGCCGCTCGCCAAACACTCCGCGACAGAGCAACAGGCTCGTGAACAGGCGATTGCCTTGAGCAAACGCACGCTGACAGAGGAGAATCGCCGCTGGCTCAGTGCCCTACCCCGGTCGAGAGCGTTTCACGCCGGGCCGCTCAGAATTCTGCTGGTCCACGCCAGCCCGGATTCGCTGTCCGAGTACGTGCATCGCCAGTTCTCCTGCAGCCAGCTAATGAAGTGGCAAACCGCACATCAGTTCGACGTGATGGTTTCCGGGCATACGCACTACGCGGATGTTCGCGAGCTGGTCCGCAGCGATGGCCGCAGGTTTACCGTCGCCAACACCGGCGCGGTCGGGCGAATAAAACCCGGCGAACCGCAGGCTACCTGGCTGATGGGACATTACCATCACGGGAAGTTAAAACTGGCTATCCAAACGGTAAATTATGACGTCGCCGCCGTGGCCCAGGCGATTAAAGAGAGCCAGGTACCTGACTTTTACGCAGACGAGCTTTATCAGCACGGCATGGCCTGTTCACGGGCGCTGTCGGTATTCTGAGCGGCTCACTATTTCGTGATAAGCTGCGCAATATTGGCGACAGATAACGCACATCAATATGTCGATGCGCGATACTGCCTCACTTTCATTGCTTGCCGCTTCAGGAAGAAAAATGGCCTCTAAATATGCACTCGTTCTGCTGGCTCCGCTGCTGCTGGCCGCCTGTTCGTCATCGGACAATTCAGGGATGGATCGCCAGGACAGGCAGCGGCTGGACGACAGCTTTATGCGCTCCCCGTGGCCCGATCCCTACTACAATAGCCGCTATCTGACGCCGGAACAGCGCCAGGATATCCGGGACCGCATCCGCGCCGACCAGCTGGAAGCCAGAGGCCGCAGGGATAACAGTACCGACAGCGGCGACGGCTTTGGCCAGCCTGTGCATTACTAAACGGTCGGCACCGTTCCGCCGTCAATGATGTACTCCGTGCCGGTAATCGCGGCGGCACGGTCTGAGGCCAGGAAGGCTATCAGGTTAGCCACTTCTTCTGGTTTTGCCGGGCGACCCAGCGGGATCCCGCCCAGCGAATCCATAATGATTTGCTTCCCGCCCTCATAATCCGTGCCCGCCTGCAGCGCCAGCCGCTCCGCCAGGCGAACAGACGCCTCAGTTTCAATCCAGCCCGGCGCCACGCGCAGCACCCGCACGCCCAGCGGAGAAACCTCTTTCGACAAGCTTTTGCTATAGGCGGAAAGCGCCGCTTTGGCTGCGGCATAGGCCGTGGTTGCCTCCGGCAGCGGTAAAATCCGTTGAATCGAAGAGACGTGGATAATCACGCCTGAGCCCTGCGCCGTCATGCCCGGCAGCAACGCCCTGTCCAGCCGCACCGCCGGGAAAAGGTTAAGCGCCAGCTCGTGCTGCCACTGCGCTTCGTCCAGCGTCGCATAGCCTCCGGCGGGAGATGATGAGCCGCCGAGCATATGCACGATGATATCCACACCCCCGAGACGCGCCTGCACCGCTTTTACCAGTTGCTCGCAGCCCTCACGCGTGGCGAGATCCGCCGCAAAAAACTCATCGTCATTAACGTTTTCAGGCGCATGGCGAGCCACGGTCATGACCTGCGCGCCCAGCTCGCGGAACAGCGCTACGGTCGCCGCCCCAGCCCCCTTCGTGCCGGATGTCACCAGCGCTCTCTTGCCCTTCAGTGTCAAAAAGTCAGTCATCTTACGTTCTCCAGAAAGTCGATTTACCTGTCGGATCACTACTCTAAGAACGCGGTATAATTTAAACAATTGGGACAAACCGGGATGAAATGATGAAGGAATCGGGACAATGTCGCGCATAGCCCTCGGCGATATCGAAGCCGTACAGGCCATCGCCCGCCGGGGATCTTTCCGCGCGGCGGCTATCGACCTCGGCGTTTCAACCACGGCGCTCAGCCATACGCTGGCAAAGTTTGAGGCCGAACTTGGCGTACGCCTGTTTAACCGCACCACCCGTAGCGTGTCGCTGACGGAGGCCGGGAGGCTGTTTATTGAGAGAGTTAGCCCGTCTCTTCAGGGGCTGAACGACGCTCTTGAAAGCGTGCGGGCGCACCGCGATACGCCGTCCGGCCTGCTGCGCATCAACGCGCCGCCTTTTGCCGCTCGCCAGGTACTTTCGTCGCTGGTGTTTGAGTTTTTACGCCGCTATCCGGAGATGCAGGTCGATATGGTGACTGAAGGAAAGCTGGTTGATATCGTTGCGGAAGGGTTCGATCTTGGGGTGCGCGTAGCCGGGCTGGTACCTGCCGATATGATTGCGCTTTCTCTCGGCCAGCCGCAGCGCTTCGCCGTTGTCGCGTCTCCGGTTTATCTGGCGGAGCACGGCGCGCCGTTAACGCCGGGCGACTTGCTGAATCACGCCTGTATTCGCGTCCGGTTGCCGGATGGCTCGCTCTACCGCTGGCATCTGGAAAAGCAGGGCGAAATCGCGCGAATCGATGTGCAGGGGCCGCTGACGCTGGACGAAGCCTCTCTGGCGCGGGAGGCGGTTCTGGAAGGTATCGGACTGGGCTTTTTCATGGAGCAAAACGTCGCCGATGAAATCCGCGCAGGCAAACTGGTGCGCCTGCTGGAAGCGTGGACCCCGCCCTTCCCGGGGCTTTGCCTTTACTATTCCGGCAGGCGGTATCCTTCTGCCGGGCTTGCCGCTTTCCTGGCGCTGGCGCGGGAAAGTAGTCAGGGAGGTCACTGACCTCCCCGTCACGCTTAGAAGCTGTAGTTTGCCGTCAGCGAGAAGCTGCGCGGGGCGCCATAAACCACATAGTCGGAAAGCCAGGATTCATATTCTTTGTCGAACAGGTTATTGATGTTGCCCTGCACGGCGAAGTTTTTCGTTACCTGGTAACGGGTGAAGAGATCCACCAGCGCGTAGCTGCCCTGTTTGATGCGGGTGTTGCCGTTCGGACCGTAGGCATCCTGCCAGGTTTTACTCTGCCAGTTCACACCGCCGCCCACGGTCACTTCCGGCAGCATCGGCAGCTGGTAGCGGGTGAACAGCTTCATCGTGGTACGCGGCTGGTCAGGGTTTACAGCGTCGCCGTTATTGTCATCTGCCACATAGCGGGAAGCCCCGAAGGTCAGTTGCCAGTTATCGGTCAGCGCGCCGTTCAGCTCAAACTCCACGCCGCGGCTCACGGTGCCGTCCACGGATTTATACGCCGTTTCACCAGGGTTGCCGTTA
The DNA here is from genome assembly GCF_011752855.1 of Enterobacter sp. Ap-867. Lineage (NCBI taxonomy): Bacteria > Pseudomonadati > Pseudomonadota > Gammaproteobacteria > Enterobacterales > Enterobacteriaceae > Enterobacter > Enterobacter sp. Ap-867. The sequence goes on from NZ_VWWS01000006.1 coordinate 211,321, forward strand.
ACCGGCGTGCCGAGCGACTGGGCAACTTTGTCCTGTTCGATGCGGAACACCGCCAGCGAGGTGGTCAGGCGCGTGTTAAACCAGTCCGCTTTCACGCCCGCTTCGTAGCTCTTCCCGGTGGTTGGGTCGAGGTAATCGCCGTTGACGTCGCGCTTGTCGGTCGGCTGAAAGATGGAGGTGTAGCTGGTGTAGGCCGACCAGGTGTCATTGATGTCGTAAACCAGCCCCGCGTACGGCGTGACGTCGTGTTTTTTGCTGCTCAGGCTGGTTTGCGGCGCGGTGGACGGATTGTAGTCCGCGTCCCATTCGGTATAGCGGGCGCCCACAATCAGGTGCAGCGGGTCAGCCAGCGAGAAACGCGCTGCGGTGTAGGCGGCCTGCTGGCGCACCACATCTTTGCTGTACAGCGAGAAGGATGACCAGCTTGGGTCTGCGACGCTGCTGTAGAAGCTGTCCATCGCGATGCCGCCGTAAGGCAAGCCGGTGTTCGGCATGGCGTTGTCGTAGTGGTTACGCTGGCGGCTGTAACTGCCGCCGAACATCAGCTCGTGCTGGCGGCCAAACAGATCAAAGCCGCCGCGCACAAACGCATCCACCGAATCCTGTTTACGCTCGCCCCGGTTCCAGCCGCCATAGGCGCTGGTGCCCGCGCCGGTCACTTTATCCGGGAAGCCGGTGACATACATCAGCTTAGAGTCGAAGTTGGTTTCGGCGTGCAGCGTGTTGATACGCGCTTCCCAGCCGTTATCAAAGCGCTGGACCAGGTTGGCGAACACTTTGGTGGCGTCTTTGTTGGAGTAAGCCCAGTCCGGCGCGGTGGTGGCGCTGCGGCTAAAGTGCGTCCGGCTGCCGTCGGCATACCAGGTGGGCAGGCCGCCCCAGGTCGGGCTGTCGTCATTGCTTTCCTGGTAGTCGTAGCCGACGGAAAGCGTGGTGGAGTCGGTCAAATCGGCATCCACCACGCCGTAGATAAATTTCTTGCGGTAGTGGCTTTTGTCCAGCCAGGTGTCGTTGTCCTGGTAGCCGGTAACCACGCGGCCCCGCACGTTGCCGGACTCGCTCAGCGGCGCGGAAAGATCGGCCACATAGCGCTGCTTGTCCCAGCTACCGTAGCTGGCGGACACGTTGCCTTTAAATTCGCGGCTGTCGGCGTGCTTGCGCACCATGTTGATGTACGCCGATGGATTGCCGCTGCCGCTCATCAGCCCCGCCGCGCCGCGCACTACTTCAATATTTTCAAACACGGCGGTATCCGAGCCGGTATCACCGAAGTCCCAGACATCGCTAACCTGCGTGGGCATGTCGTCGTAGGCATAGTTGCTGATGAAGAAGCCGCGCGCAAAGTAGGTGGCTCGGCTGCTGTCCACCAGCTTGGTGCTGATGCCGGTGGTGTTATCCAGCACCTCACCGATGGTTTGCAGGTTCTGATCCTGAATACGCTGCTGGCTGATGACGCTGACGGATTGCGGGATATCGCGAGGAACCAGCAGCAGCTTGGTGCCGGTGGTGGTGGTTTTGACGCTGTAATCCTGTTCCTGTCCCGCCAGCGGATTGTCCGCCTGAGTATTCACCGTGATGGTGTCTTCTGCCTGCGCAGAAGGCAGCAGCGCCAGCGCAATGGCCGCCGCCAGGAGTGATGGGCCGCCTGCCCGTAACGTGAACCGATCCCTGGAGAAGTTAACAAATGCCATGTTAAACCCTCATTTTTGCAGTGCTGCGGCGTTTTCCGTGGCCGGCACCTTTTTTTGATTTTTATAAAGACGCGCACGATTAAATGCGGATGAGAAATATACGCATTTGTATTTAACCTGTAAACAAATGTAATTCTCTGAGGGTTAACGAAGATTGCACCGTTGCGGGGCAAAAATGGGCGTTTGGTGGCAATAAAAATTGCCGCTTTCGCTTTACAAACCGACACGTAATTCTGCTGTTAAAACAGCCTCATCATCTGGCTTATTGCATAGGTTGTGATAGATTCCTCTCGCTTTCAAAACATACACAGCAAAATACGCTGCGAAGCCTCTCTCTTTTTTCAGGTAAACGATCGGACGCCATGAGAAAGTTAGCCAATATCCACCTGCTGATGATGTTGATTCTGCTGGTTGCTGTCGGGCAGATGACACAGACGATTTATATTCCTTCTATTCCCGATATGGCTCATGAAATGGGCGTGCGCAGCGGCGCGATTCAGCGCGTGATGGCGGCCTATTTGTTTACCTACGGCGTGTCTCAGCTGTTTTATGGCCCGCTTTCCGATCGCATTGGCCGCCGCCCGGTGATCCTCGCCGGCATGGTGATTTTTATGCTGGCGACGCTCGGTGCACTGTTTACCACTAATTTGCATATTCTGGTGCTGGCAAGCGCCCTGCAGGGCATGGGCACCGGGGTCGCGGGCGTGATGGCGAGAACCATGCCGCGCGATCTCTACGAAGGCGGTGATTTACGCCAGGCCAACAGCCTGCTGAACATGGGCATTCTGGTGAGTCCGCTGCTGGCACCGGTTATTGGCGGGATGCTGGACAGCGTCTGGGGCTGGCGGGCCTGCTACGGTTTCCTGCTGCTGCTGTGTGCCATTGTCGCGTTTTCTATGTGGCGCTGGCTGCCCGAAACTCGCCCGGCAGACGCCACGCCGCCTCGCCTGATGCGCAGCTACAAAATGCTGCTCGGCAATATCTCCTTCAACTGCTATCTGCTGATGCTGGTTGGTGGCCTGGCGGGCGTGGCGGTGTTTGAAGCCTGCTCCGGCGTACTGATGGGCGGCGTACTCGGCCTGAACGGGGTGGTGGTCAGCATTCTGTTTATTCTGCCCATTCCGGCGGCGTTTTTTGGCTCCTGGTACGCGGGCCGCCAGAACGTGCGTTTCTCCAGCCTGATGTGGCAGGCGGTATTGAGCTGCCTGTTCGCCGGTATTCTGATGTGGATCCCAGGCTGGTTCGGCATCATGAATATCTGGACACTGCTGGTACCTGCGGCGCTGTTCTTCTTCGGCGCAGGCATGCTGTTCCCGCTGGCGACCAGCGGCGCGATGGAGCCGTTCCCGTTCCTGGCCGGTACCGCAGGGGCGCTAGTTGGCGGCCTGCAAAACATCGGCTCCGGCGTGATGGCCTGGTTCTCCGCGCTGATGCCGCAAACCGGGCAATACAGCATCGGCATGCTGATGACCGCGATGGGCGTGCTGATCCTGTGCTGCTGGCTGCCGCTGGCGCAGCGGTTCCAGCATCATGGCGAGACAGTTTAGTTATTTAGCCTCTTCGGCAAGGTTTTTCAGCCAGCTAACAAAAGCGTCAATCTTCGGCCATTGTCGGCCAGTAAGGGTCGAAATGTAGTAATGCTGATGGCATTTTAACGTTTTCTCCCCAAACGGGGCGATGAGCTCGCCCCGCTCCAGCCGCTTTTGCACCAGCCTTTTTCTCCCCATCGCTACACCAACGTGGTTCATCGCGGCAATCACCGCCAGGTCAGAGCGATCGAAGCCTATGCCCGTCGAGGCCGGGAGTTCAATACCAAACTGCTGAGCCCAGCTGTACCACTCATCGGTGCCGGAATCATTGCTCCACGCCTGCCGGTCATGCAGCAAAGTACAGTGGCGCAGTTGAGCAGGCCGGGAATGGAGTTCAAAGCGGCGGGCATATTCCGGGCTGCAAACCGGCAGAATCGCCTCATCCATCAGAAAATGGTGGCTCAGTTGCGAGGAAGGCGCATCGTCAAAATAGAGCGCCAGATCGATACCCGCACGCTGTAAATTGAGGTTGTCGTTCCCGGTCAGAATAGTTAACGAGATAGCAGGGTAGCGCTGGGTGAAATCCCCCAGCGCGGGCACCAGCCAGCACTGGGCGATCGACGGCCTGGAGTACACGGTCAGCACCCCCGAGAGTTCCTGGTTTTTGATATCCAGAATCTCCTGGTTCAACGTGTCCAGAGACGATTTCAGCGCCCAGAACACCCGCTTGCCTTCGTGCGTCAGTTCCACTTTACGATGCGAGCGAACAAAAAGCTGGATCCCCAGCTCCTCTTCCAGCTGGTTTATCCGATGGCTAACCGCGCTGGGGCTGAGTGACAGTTCATCCGCCGCCAGTGCAAAAGATTGATGGCGCGCCGCCACCTCAAAAGTGTACAGCTTCGACAGTTGCCAGCCGTTTAATAACCGATTTCGCCCCTCGCGTGACGTTTCCATCGTGACCTCTCTCTCAATTCCAGCGGCCAAGTTTAAAAAATCCGCGGCTAACCAGCAGCATTTAGTTGAATAAAAGCGAATCTGAAACACATTTCATCGCCTGATTTCGACTCAAATCACCCTATTGATTCAATTTACCTCATGTGAAAGGCCAGTTTTATCGTTTGTCAGCCCGGATGGATTTTTATCCAATAGCCCGCAAATGATGCACAGGAGAAGGGCTAATGGGATCGCAAATCTGGGTGGTGGGTACGCTGCTTGCCAGCATAGTGTTAATCGTGTTGACCATCATAAAACTGAAGCTTCATCCTTTCCTCGCGCTGCTGCTGGCGAGCTTTTTCGTCGGCGTGATGATGGGCATGGGCCCGCTGGAGATGGTCAACGCAGTGGAAAGCGGCATCGGCGGCACACTCGGCTTTTTAGCCGCGGTCATCGGGTTGGGGACCATTCTGGGAAAAATGATGGAAGTCTCCGGCGCCGCCGAACGCATTGGCCTGGCGCTGCAGCGCTGCCGCTGGCTTTCCGCCGACGTGATTATGGTACTGGTCGGCCTGATTTGCGGCATTACGTTGTTCGTTGAGGTTGGCGTGGTGCTGCTCATCCCGCTGGCCTTTTCCATCGCCAAAAAGACCCACACTTCGCTGCTGAAACTGGCGATCCCGCTGTGTACCGCGCTGATGGCCGTTCACTGCGTGGTGCCCCCACATCCGGCGGCGCTGTTTGTGACCAATAAACTCGGCGCCGATGTAGGCACCGTGATTGTGTATGGCTTAGCGGTTGGCCTGCTGGCGTCTCTGGTGGGTGGCCCGCTCTTTCTGAAATGCCTGGGCAAGCGTCTGCCGTTTAAATCCGTTCCCGTCGAATTTTCATATCTGCAAACGCGCGATGCGGCTTCTCTGCCGTCCTTGAGCGCCACGCTGTTTACCGTGCTGCTACCCATTGGCCTGATGCTGGCGAAGACGCTCGCTGAGCTGAACATGACCCCGGGCAGCACGGCTTATACCGCGCTGGAGTTTATCGGCAACCCGATTACCGCCATGTTTATCGCCGTTTTCGTGGCCTATTATCTGCTGGGCCTGCGTCAGAACATGGGTATCGCTACGCTGCTGAGCCACACCGAAACTGGCTTTGGCTCCATCGCGAATATCCTGATGATCATCGGGGCAGGCGGCGCGTTTAACGCCATTCTCAAGGCCAGCGGCATGGCAGACAGCCTGGCGCTGAGCCTTTCCAGCCTGCATATGCATCCGATCCTGCTGGCCTGGCTGGTTGCCCTTATCCTTCACGCCGCCGTCGGGTCTGCGACCGTGGCGATGATGGGCGCCACGGCTATCGTTGCTCCGCTGCTGCCGCTCTATCCCAACGTCAGTCCGGAGATTGTGACGCTCGCCATCGGCTCCGGCGCTATCGGCTGCACCATTGTGACGGATTCGCTGTTCTGGCTGGTGAAGCAGTACTGCGGCGCGACGCTCCATGAAACCTTTAAGTACTACACCACGGCGACATTCATCGCTTCTTTAGTTGCACTGGCCGGCACATTCCTGCTTTCCTTTATCATCTGAGCGCCAGGAGGCTCGTTATGAAATCGACAGAATTACACGCGTTAACCGAAAAATTTCCGCTGCTCAGCGAGCTTACCGCCCTGAACGAAACGGCCTGGTTTAATCCGGGAGCCACCTCCCTTGCCGAAGGCTTACCGCATGTTGGCCTGACTGAGCAGGACGTGAAAGAGGCGCACGCCAGGCTGGCTCGTTTTGCGCCTTATCTGGCCAAAGCATTCCCGGAAACCGCCGCAGCCGGTGGGATTATCGAGTCAGAGCTGGCCGCCATTCCGGCGATGCAAAAGCGCCTGGAAAAAGAAAATGGGCAGCGGCTCTTCGGTAAACTGTGGCTGAAAAAAGACAGCCATCTGCCTATTTCTGGCTCGATTAAGGCTCGCGGGGGCATTTATGAAGTCCTGACTCACGCGGAAAAACTGGCTACCGAGGCGGGCCTACTGAGTCCTGAAGATGACTACAGCAAGTTGCTTTCTCCTGAATTACGCGAGTTTTTCAGCCGCTATAGCATCGCCGTTGGCTCTACCGGCAACCTGGGTCTGTCGATTGGGATCATCAGCGCCAGAATTGGCTTCCGCGTCACGGTGCATATGTCCGCCGACGCCCGCGAATGGAAAAAAGCTAAACTGCGCAGCCACGGCGTGGAGGTGGTTGAATACGCCGAAGATTACGGGGTTGCCGTTGAGCAGGGGAGAAAAGCCGCCGAGGCTGACGCCAACTGCTTCTTTATCGATGATGAAAATTCCCGCACGCTGTTCCTTGGCTACGCCGTCGCCGGGCAACGGCTAAAAGATCAATTCTCGCAACAGGCTATTACCGTCGATGAGCAGCACCCTTTGTTTGTCTATCTGCCCTGCGGCGTCGGCGGCGGCCCCGGTGGCGTGGCGTTTGGGCTGAAACTGGCCTTTGGCGACCACGTTCATTGTATTTTTGCCGAGCCAACCCACTCCCCCTGCATGCTGTTGGGGGTTTATACCGGCCTGCATGATGCGCTTTCCGTGCAGGATATCGGGATAGATAACCTAACCGCCGCCGACGGTCTGGCCGTGGGACGGGCTTCCGGCTTTGTCGGCAGAGCAATGCAAAGGCTGCTGGACGGCTTCTATACCGTGGACGATCAAACGCTGTACAACCTGCTAGGCTGGCTGGCTGAAGAGGAAAATATTCGCCTGGAGCCGTCGGCCCTGGCTGGTATGGCCGGGCCGCAGCGCGTGTGCGCGACGACGTCTTACCATGAGCTGCAGGGCTTCAGCGCCCAACAGCTTGATAACGCGACGCACCTGGTCTGGGCCACCGGAGGCGGTATGGTTCCTGAGGCTGAGATGGCGCAGTATTTAGCGAAGGCTCGCTGATCTTTCCCCTCACCCCAGCCCTCTCCCCAAAGGGGAGAGGGAGAAAACCCCGGCATATTTTGCTCCCGATCGGCCCCTCTCCTAATAAGGGCCGGAAGAAACCCGCATCTTTGGCCTGAATGCTGTTCTGTCCCCTCTCCCTTCCAGGGAGAGGGTTAGGGTGAGGGTCACCTTCCCCGTCATATTTTTGTCATTTAGTTACCTTACTCTCACTTCCGGTTTAATTATTTGATCAATCTACGCGCGTAGATACACTGCGAGAAATGATTAAAAATGGCATCTTCGCCAACAGATAACGTTCGATCTCTGTGAGAACTCTAATGACGACAAGCACTTTCTCCCCTCCTCCGGCCTCGGCGCAACACGCGGCAGAAGAGCGTCTGGCCACGCCGGAAGGTAAACGTGATTTTATTCGCGCCACCTTCTCCTGCTGGCTCGGCACCACGATGGAATACGCGGACTTCGCGCTTTATGGCCTGGCGGCCGGGATCATCTTTGGCGATGTGTTCTTCCCGGATGCCACGCCCGTCATGGCGCTGCTCTCCAGCTTTGCCGCTTACTCCGTGGGCTTTGTTGCCCGGCCAATAGGCGCCCTGCTGTTTGGCTGGCTGGGCGACCGCTACGGCAGAAAAATGGTGATGGTCATTACCATTGCGCTGATGGGCTGCTCCACTACGCTTATTGGCCTGATCCCAAGCTACGCGCAAATTGGCGTCTGGGCGCCAACCTGCCTTGTGATTCTGCGTTTTGCCCAGGGGCTTGGCGCGGGTGCGGAGCTGTCCGGCGGTACCGTCATGCTGGGTGAATATGCGCCAGTGAAACGCCGTGGCCTGGTGTCATCCATTATCGGGCTGGGCTCCAACAGCGGCACGCTGCTGGCTTCTCTGACCTGGCTACTGGTGCTGCAGATGGATAAAGAGACGCTGCTTGCCTGGGGCTGGCGTATTCCGTTCCTGTGCAGCATGTTGATTGCCGCTGTTGCCCTGATTATTCGCCAGCATCTGCGTGAAACCCCGGTGTTTGAGCGCCAAAAAGCGCTGCTGGAAGCCGAGCGTAAACAGGTACGGGAAAAGGGGCTGGCCGAGCAGCAGAAAGATCCTCGCAGCTTCTGGCAGCGGACCCGCGCCTTCTGGACCATGGTCGGGCTACGCATTGGTGAAAACGGCCCTTCTTATCTCGCCCAGGGTTTTATCATTGGCTACGTCGCCAAAGTGCTGGCAGTGGATAAATCCGTCCCCACGCTGGCGGTGCTGATCGCCTCGGTGCTGGGCTTCGCCATTATTCCTTTTGCCGGCTGGCTCTCCGACCGCTTTGGCCGCCGGATCGTTTACCGCTGGTTCTGCCTGCTGCTGATTATCTACGCTTTCCCGGCCTTTATGCTGCTGGACTCACGCGAGCCGATGATCGTTATTCCAACCATCGTTGTCGGCATGGGGCTGGCTTCGCTGGGCATTTTCGGTGTGCAGGCCGCCTGGGGCGTGGAGCTTTTCGGCGTGACAAACCGCTATACCAAGATGGCGTTTGCCAAAGAGCTGGGGTCGATGCTTTCCGGCGGAACTGCACCGCTGATTGCCGCCGCGCTGCTCTCCTGGACCGGGCACTGGTGGCCTATCGCGCTCTACTTTGCAGTGATGGCGGGCATTGGGCTGGTGACCACCTTCTTTGCACCTGAGACCCGAGGTCGCGACCTTAATCTGCCGGAAGACGCTATTTGATTTGTCACAGAGTTGACGGCGATTTTTACGGAGCAAAGCTTTATGCTGTGGCTCCGTTTATCGCCCGCCAGCCAAATAAAGCAGGTATTCAGTGACTAAGCCTCAAGTACACCGCGTTACCCGCGCTGAAGTCGCCAAAGAAGCAGGGACTTCCGTCGCGGTCGTCAGCTACGTGATTAACAACGGCCCGCGTCCGGTCGCGCAGGCGACGCGTGAGCGCGTGCTCGCCGCCATCAAGAAAACCGGCTACCGCCCGAACGGCATTGCCAGGGCTTTGGCCAGCGGCACCACGCGCACCTACGGTTTAGTCGTGCCCAATATTGCCAACCCGTTTATCTCGTCCATGGCGCACGCGCTCCAGCAGGAGGCTTTTGCCGATGGCCGGGTGCTCTTGCTGGGGGATTCCGGTGACGATCGCGCCCGCGAGCTGGAGCTTATCAATAACCTGCTACATCGCCAGGTGGACGGGCTGATTTATACCAGCGTCGACAGGCATCCTTACATCGATCTTATCCAGGCCAGCGGTACGCCTTGCGTGATGCTGGACAGGGTTGAGCCGGAGCTGAACGTTTGCTCGATTCAGGTTAACGAGCAGCACGCCGCACGGCGCGCAACCCGCCATCTGATTGAGCACGGCTATCGCGATATCGCCATTATTTGCGGGCCACAGGAGATGCTAAACACTCAGGATCGCATCAGCGGCTGGCGGCTGGCGCTGGAAGAAGCGGGCCTTACCGTGCACCCTGAATGGATTTTTTCAACGGATTACACTCGCCAGGGCGGCTACGATGCCACAAAGCAAATGCTGGCTGGCGAATTGCCTCGGGCGCTGTTTGCCACCAATGAACAACAGGCCTTTGGCTGCCTGAGAGCACTGTCTGAACACGGGCTTTCCGCGCCGAAAGACCTCGCCCTGGTGTGCTTCAACGGCACCCTGGAATCGGCCTTCAACGTTCCCTCTTTGACGACGGTTCGCCAGCCCGTCACGAAAATGGCAAAAAAAGCCATCGAAATGCTGAAAAAGTGGGACGGGCAGCCGCATAAACACGAATTTGATTTTGAGCTGGAGATTGGCGAGTCCTGCGGCTGTCACTCCCTCACCACAGCAGGAAGTTATAAGTAACATGAAGCGTTTAATTATCGATTGCGATCCGGGTAACGGCGTTGCCGGGGCTAACGTAGACGACGGTCTGGCCCTTGCCCTGGCGCTTGCGGCGCCGGAGATTTCTCTGGAGCTTATTACCACCGTGTCCGGCAATACGCCAAGCGAAGTGGGCTACGCCGTCGCCTCTGATTTAGTCGCTCGCCTGGGCATGGCCGTTGAGGTCGCCCGCGGCGCTTCGCGTGCGCTGATCGAGCCTTCAGCACCGTGGCGGGAACATCTGGATCACAAAGTCGATAAAGTGGGTCTGCGCCACCTGTGGAAGGACGTTACTGCCCCGCAAATGCTGGCCGAAGTTGCCCCGCTGGCGGTGCATAAGATGGGCGAACTTATCTGTACAAATCCTGGTGAAATCACGCTGATAGCTATCGGCCCGTTGACCAACGTGGCGCTGGCTTTGCAGCTTTACCCGCAGATGGCGAGCGCGGTAAAAGAGATTGTCATCATGGGCGGCGTGTTTAACGTTGACGGCTACCTGAAGGATACCAACTTCGGCGTTGACCCGGAGGCCGCACACGCCGTGCTGACCAGCGGCGCAAACATCGTTCTGGTGCCGATGGACGTCACCACCCAAACCATGATGACTCACCAGGATTTAGATGCGCTCGCCACCTGCGATAACCGCCTGAGCCGTTTTCTCGTGGACACCATTCGCCCGTGGATGGATTTTTCCATGCAAACTCGCCAACTGCCGGGCTGCTGGATCCACGATGTGCTGACCGTTGCCTGGCTGCTTGAGCCCGAGCTGGTGAGCTGGGCGGAGGATTATGTGGATGTGTCGCTGAGCGGGCTGAGCCGCGGCAGAACCCTGCGGTATGGCCCGGAACATTTGCGGCTGACGGTGAACGTTGACGCGCCGCAGGGCAAGCCGGTGAAGCTGCTGCAAACCGTGGATAACCAGAAGCTGCTGGCGCTTATCGACCGGCATATCCGCCAGTTTGCATAGGCAATAGAAAGGGCGCTTAAGCGACCTTTTTACTGCTAAAAAACGCTGGTGATAGAAGAAAACCAGACGACTCGTTAAAAAACAGGAAAATCAATTTGTTGATTTTCGGCTGATAACCACAAAGAGGAAAAAACCACGCTTTTTCCCTCTTTGTCAGCAACGTTAAAGGGCGCATAAGCGCCCTTTTTTACAGAACCTTGCTAAGGAAGGCCTGAGTTCGCGGGTTTTGCGGGGCGCTAAAGATCTGCGCCGGCACGCCCTGTTCCTGAATCACACCCTGGTCAATGAAGATCACCCGGTCCGCCACTTCGCGGGCAAAGCCCATTTCGTGGGTCACGATAATCATCGTCATCCCTTCCTGCGCCAACTGTTTCATCACCGCCAGCACTTCGCCGACAAGCTCAGGATCCAGCGCTGAAGTTGGCTCGTCGAACAGAATTATCGACGGCTCCATCGCCAGCGCACGGGCAATCGCCACGCGCTGCTGCTGGCCACCGGAGAGGCTCGAAGGCCAGGCATCGATTTTGTCCAGCAGGCCGACCTTTTGCAGCAGCTTTTCGGCGCGGTTTACCGCTTCCGCTTTGGACAGCCCTTTCAGCGACATGGGTGCCATGATCAGGTTTTCCAGCACCGTCATGTGCGGGAACAGGTTAAAACGCTGGAACACCATGCCCACGCCTTCGCGCAGCGTGTTGAGATTAGTTTTTGGGTCGTGTACCGCAAAACCGTTGACTACGACTTCGCCGCCGTCCGGTTTTTCCAGCGCGTTCAGGCAGCGCAGAAACGTACTTTTGCCGGAGCCGGAAGGGCCAATCACGCAAACCACTTCCTGAGGCGCGATATCGCAGGAGATACCGCGCAGCACGTGAGTTTTGCCAAACTGTTTCTGTAAATCCTTAACGTGAATCACTTTTGCCAAACCTCTTTTCCATATGTTGCACCAGCAGCGAAAGCAGGAATGTCAGCACCCAGTACACCACGGAGATGGTCAGGTACGGTTCCCAGTAAGTCGCATAAGCGCCGGAAACGGTACGCGCCGCGTAGGCCAGGTCGGCGAGACCGATGGCGGATGCCAGCGACGAGTCTTTCACAATGGCAATCGCGTTGTTGCCCAGCGGCGGCAGGATGCGGCGGAACGCCTGCGGCAGAATAACCTTACGCATCGTTTTGCCCCAGCCCATACCCAGCGCGCGTGACGCTTCCATCTGCCCTTTGTCGATGGACTGAATACCGGCGCGGAAAATCTCGGACACATAGGCCCCGGCGTTAAGGGTGATCGCCACCACGCAGGAGAGAAACGCGCCGTATTCGGAGCGAAGGTCGCGGGCAAAGTCCACGGACATCATCCCGCTGGTGATCATGATCCCGTCGCGCGGGTTTATAAACAGCGGCACCAGCGCAAAGTGAACCACCATGATCTGCACGAACAGAGGCGTGCCGCGAAACGCGCTGACGTAAACGCGCACTGGCCACTGCACGGCATAACGCAGCACGTGCTTCCACGGGCCGTCATCGGCGTGAGCCATACGCCCCAGCCCCAGCAGCAGCCCCCAGGTCGTGCCTAAAATCACGCAGATAATGGTGCACTTGATGGTCATCAGCGCGCCCTGCATAAACAACGGCGCGTATTCTGAGATTATCTCCCAGCGAAATCCGGTCATACCTGTCCTTTTTGGGGCCGGAACGGCCCCGATTGATAATTACTCTGCCGGGAGGGTTGGAACGTTGTTGTCGAACCAGGTGGCGTAAATTTTAGCGTAGGTGCCGTCGGCGATGATTTTCTTCAGGCCGGCGTCGATTTTGCCTTTCAGCTCGGTATTACCTTTGGCAACCGCGATGCCGAAGTACTGACGCTCAAACTTGCTGTCCGGTACCAGCTTCAGCGGTTTTTCCGGGTGGGATTTGATGTAGTACTTCACCACGCCCACGTCGCCCACGGCGGCGTCGATACCGTCTTCAGTCAGTTCCTGCAGCATCAGCGGCGTGTTGTCAAAGCGCTTGATGTCGGTGCTGTTTTTACCCAGAACGTCGGACACCACAATGTCGCCAGTGCTGGAGTTAACCACGCCCACTTTTTTGCCTTTCAGCGAGGTAACAGAATCTACTTTAGAGTCGGTCGGCACCACGATGGATTGCTCTGCCGGGAAGTACGGCGTGGAGAAATCGACCATCGCTTTACGCTTGTCGGTGATGGTGATACCGGAAATGATGATGTCGCGATCGCCGGAGTTCAGCGTGGCGAAGATACCTTCCCACGGCGTGTTAACCAGCTTGATATCAAACCCTTCGGCTTTAGCGATGGCTTTGATGATGTCGATATCGAAACCTTCCAGCTGTTTCTGGCTGTTTTCGTATTCAAACGGGCGGTAGGTGCCGCCGGAACCCACAACGTAGGTCTGCGCCAGCGCCTGAGCAGAACTGAACAATGCCGCGAGCAAACACCCGCCAGCCACTACTGATTTCATCGCTTTAGTAAACATAGAAGCCCCTGGATATATGATGTTTTTATGCAGTTAATTTGCATAAAAATACATAATTACCCGAAGTGCAGCAACAGATAATTCACGCTGAGTGATAATTACTGACACTGAGGCTTCAGAATAGCGTCCAGCAATGGCGCCATATCAGGCCGCCAGGCGCCCTCTTCCCCATCGTAGAATTTTTCATCGCCGTTGACTGCATACGGAATCTGCGCTTTTTGTAATTCACAGGCGACAAACGTCGCCATCGCAACCTGCTGATCGACCGGTAATTTACTGCCAGGAGACCAGTTCCCGACCCAGGAAAGATGGCCGGTTTTCTGCTGCCAGTGCACGGCGGTTTCGATGCGGGCGTGGATAGCCGCTTTTTCAGCATCCGTCCCCGTCGTCCACTGGTTTTTTCCGTTCCATGTTTTGCCGTTCCAGTTTTTTGGGCCGCCCGGCATCAGGTGCCAGTCAGCCATGACCAGTCCGTGGCGGGATTCAGGAATTTTAAGCGTGGCCAGCGCTTCCGGGGAGGCGTGGTTGCGTGGCGCAACAAAGATATGGCGCTGAGGGCTGATTTTATGAATCGCCTTCACGGTTTTGTCGTAAATCTGGTTGAGCAACTGAGGGTTGGCGCTGAGTTTCTCCTCCGGCTGCCCGATTATATCGAACACCAGCGAGTCGTCATTTTTGGCAAAAAAGCGCGCCACGGTCGTCCACCACTCCACAATATCTTCCGCATTTTCAGCGGTCGGCTTCGCTTTCAGCTCCGCAGCCCGGTAGCTGATCACCGGCACGATATGGTACTGCTCGCAGGCATCCACGATGCGCCGTAAATGCACCAGTTTCTGATGGGTTATCGGCCCGGCAATGCGAATGCGGACGTGGCCAAAGCCTCGCTGCTGAAAGTCACGCACCGTCAGAGGGTCAAATTCGCGGATGCCTCGCTCTGTTAATGCCCAGTCAACGTTCATTCCCACCCCAAGCTGGCTGGTCCAGGTGGGCGGCAAAACATCCTGCTGCTGCGCAAACGAACTGGCACAGAAAGAGAGGGCAACCAGAATAAGAGTTGGCTTTAACATCGGCGGCACGTTACTTAGCGAAGGAAAACTAATATTTAGCATGCTTTTCCCATTTGCGGGGAGTGAGGATTGCAATAAAAAATTAATCGTGATGCCGAGTGTGAAGGATTGCCAAAGCGAACTACTCGTCGCTGAGCACAATGCCGAGCCTGTCCGCCATCTTCACAATCTCTTCAACCACTTCTGGCGTTGAAAATATCCCACAAGCTTCACGTTGCAACGCTAAATCCTCAGGACGGGTTCTGTCGCCATAAAAAAGGAAAGCACTGCTGTCATCATGCTGTCGGGATTTCCAGACCATGCCGTCAATGGCGGGATTTTGATCGTGAATCGCACGCGCCCAGCGCTGCGTTTGCGGGTAAACCAGGCGATCGCTTAACAGAAAAAACTGCTTTGATAACCCCATCCGGTAGAGGTCTGCTGTTTTAAGCGTCACCAGCGTCATCTCTCGCCTGAGCACCAGTTGACTCATTCCCCAGTGCCGCCACGGCCTGATGGATAAAAAGCCCCGCCGCTCGCCGCCAATCAGGTCGTGAAAAAGCGTTTCGGCCAGCGCCCCTGTGATGCTGTCTGCCGCATACAGGCTTGGCACCAGCCGCCCCTGTATATCTTTAAAAGGGCTGAACCTGGCACCGTAATCGTTGCCGGTCAGTTCACGCCCTGGATTGAAACTGTTTCCAGGCCAGGTAAGGGCATGACAGCGATAAAGGACCTTTCCCGCCGGTAAAGTTTCTTTAAAAATCGGGATCGCGTCTCCCGGCTCAGGAAGTTCAGGGGCAAGCAACACTGGCTCGCCAAAAAGTCCTTTCGTTTTGGCCTCATCCTTCGGCGCCATCCTGTAGCCTCCTGACCTCGTATTCAGCGGCCTGTAGCACGTTAGCCGGATAAGCAGAGACCATTTCGGCAGGCGTTTTTCCCGCCAGCAGGCCGTTAGAGGTCGCAAACCATTCTGCCAGCCCCCAGGCCGTTTTGTGCTGAGCGAAGGTTTCCAGAATGACTTTCATCACAGGCAGAGGACGGTAGTTTTCATCCAGACCATAGCGCGGATAGACGTTCCCGACGCCGCGTTTAATGACCGAGAAAATTTTTCCAGCCGCCTTCCAGCGCGTTGGCTGAGCCGAGACATTTTTTGTCGAGTAGCCGCCCAGCATGGCGATTTCATGGGTGGTCAGCCAGCCTTCGTCCGTTAACCTGTCTCGCGCCTGTGCCAGGCGGGCCTGGTTAATCACCTCGCACTGCTGGGCCGGAGGAAGAAAACTGCTTTGTGCCGCGTAACGCTTTGACGAATCTGCAGTGTAGCTGGCCGCGGGTTCATGGGCGACAAGCACGCTCTCACCGATAAGCTTCTCGCCATAGAGTTCCACCAGCTTTTCATAACCGTCATTAAGCTCCAGCGCCTGCTGCTGCGTTTGTAGCTCTTCGGTTGCCTCTAGCAGATGAGTGAGTTGGGTATGCAGCGCTTCCAGCCCGGAAACGCCACCGCGAAGCGCAAGCTGCAGGGTCAGCCCGGCTTCGCGCTTGCTGTTTGGCTCGCGAACGCCTCTTGCAAGCGTGAGTTTCACGCTCTCGCTGTCAAACAGCACCCGGTCTTTTTTCTTCTCAATACGTCCGGTTTGCCTTGATACCATTGCGCCCCCCAAAATAACCCAACTAACCAACCTAACCTTAATAACCCTAACAACTTTATCGCCGGGTACAAAAAATGTCCAGACTGGAGAAGGCAATCTGGGAAGCATCGCCATAAAAAAGCGCGACGTCTCCGCCGCGCTTCGTAAAAGCCTGAGAAAACTTATTTCAATTCAGGCCAGTAGTCTTTGTTCGCTTCAATCAAATCATCAAGAATCGCTTTGGCAACGGAGGCGCTCGGCACGGTTTTCGACAGGGTGATCGCCTGCCACAGTTTCTGATAAGAGCGGTGCTCCCAGGCATCCACGACCAGTTTTTCAACGGCGACCTGCTGGCTCATCAATCCTTTCTGGAACTGAGGGATGTTCCCCACGACCAGCGGCTCCGGCCCGTCTTTGCCCACCAGACAAGGGATTTCCACCATGGCTTCCGGGTCGAAGTTATTGATTGCCCCGTTATTCGGCACAATCAGCAGCATCCGCTCCTGGGTATTAAAGGCAATGGCCGTTGCAAGATCGACGATGTAAGAGGCATGTTCGTCAATTTCCAGCTCACCTGCAGAGGATTTCCCGGCGCTAATAATGGCGTTGCAGGAACCAAACACATGCTTCTCGCGGTGATCCATTACCTCATTCGCCCTGGTGCGCTCCGGGTTGGAGTGCTGCACCACGTAATCCGGATACAAATAGTACTTCAGGTAGGTGTTCGGCAGCGTGTCCGGATCAAGCCCCCAGACATCTTTTGCTTTGGCAAACGTGTCGTTCCAGCTTGCTTCGGTGCCATGCTCATCTTTTGGCGGCACATAGCCATATTTAGCCACATGTTCGCGAATTTTCGGCATCAAGTCATTGCCGTCTTTATCTTCTACGTGGGTCCACCAGCCAAAGTGGTTCAGGCCGTAGTAACGCACCTTCATCTCTTTGCGATCCTTCAGACCCACAATCTGCGCCATGCGGCTTTCGATGCCGATAGGCATATCGCAGATATTCAGGATTTTTGAGTCTGGACGCAGGCGGCGGGTCGCTTCCGCCACAATGGCTGCCGGGTTGGAGTAGTTCAACATCCAAGCGTTCGGCGAATATTTTTCCATATAATCCACCAGCTCCAGCACGCCGCCGATGGAGCGCATGCCGTAGGCTATCCCGCCCGGGCCGCAGGTTTCCTGGCCGAGTACGCCGTGGCGAAGCGGGATTTTCTCGTCTTTTTCACGCATCGGATATTTGCCCACGCGAATGTGCGCCATCACAAAATCCACGTCACTGAACGCTTCCTGCGGGTCGGTGGTATAGCTGAAGTAGATATCCGGGGCCTGCTCTTTCAGGATGATTTTGCAGGCTTCGGCGATAGTTTCCTGGCGTGCGCCGTCGTTATCGTAGAACTTCAGCGCCCGCAGCGGGAAACGGGTCTGGTTAGCCAACAGCATCAGCACGATGCCAGGGGTAAAAGTACTGCCGCCACCTGCTACAACTACCGAGAATTTTTTCATGATACTGCCTCCGTCATGGATGGGTGTTCGTCTGAAGTTTGCTCTTTGATAAGGGTTTCAATCTGGTCGCGAATTTGCGGAACATGCAGCCCGACAATCACCTGAATGCCGTTGCCGCTGCGCACCACGCCGTGGGCGCCAAGGGCTTTGAACACTTCGTCGGCTTCGGTCAGAGCCATGTCACCGAGCGTGATACGCAGACGAGTCGCGCAGTTATTCAGGCTGGCGATATTCGCCGCGCCGCCGAGCGCCTGCAGGAAGCCATGCGCCTGCCCGTGTTTTGCATCCTGACTGACTGCCGCACTGGTTTGCTGCCGTGCCGCCTGGTAGTCGGCCTTGCTGTAGAGTTTGATCTCGCTGTCTTCCCGGCCCGGCGTTTTCAGGTTGAAACGCAGAATCAGGGCACGGAAAACCACGAAGTAGACGCCGGTAAAGGCGATGCCGATGCCTATCTGGGTAAAGACCATCGAGGCGTGGTTATGGAACATGGGGATCCAGTTTTGCGGCAGGAACTGGTCCAGCAGGCCGCCGCCCATGTTGCCCACCACGCCCGCCATGTACATCACCGTTGCCATTGAGGCGGCCAGGAAGGCGTGAACAGCGAACAGCAGCGGAGAGATAAACAGGAAGGTAAATTCCAGCGGTTCAGTGATGCCGACCAGCATGGCTGTCAGCGTCGCGGGTATCAGCAGCCCGGCAACCTTCACGCGGTTCTGCGGCGAGGCGGTGTAGTAGAGCGCCAGCGCGATACCCACCGAACCGAAAACCTTCGAGTTGCCGTGCAGGGCGAAGCCGCCTTCCGGGAACAGAGATTTCAGCGAGGCAGTGCTCTGGCTGAACTCCTGCAAATGCTGCGCCCAGTACACCTGAATGCCGCCTTCAACCGCCGCCGGGCCGAAGATGAACGGGCCATAGACGAAGTGGTGCAGCCCGGTAGGGATCAGAATACGTTCAAGGAAGGTGTATACCCAGACCCCCAGCGCCCCGGCACTGCGTAAAAACGCCTGCAGCGATTCGATGCCGAGCTGCACTTTTGGCCAGCCGAGCAGCGTCAGCCAGGCGCAGGGGATCATCACCAGGAAGGCCATAATCACCACAAAAGAGCTGCCCTGGAAAATACCGAGGAACACCGGCAGCGGCTTATCGAAATAACGGTTGTGAATCGCGGTGACGATGCCGGAGATAACAATCGCCCCGATGATGCTGGTGTCGAGCGTTTTAATCCCGGCCATCATCGTCAGGCCGCTGCCTGCCGTAGGGTCGAGGCTAAAGTCGACGCCGAAGTAGTGCCCCCACGTCATCCCCATCGCATTGATGAAGTAGTTCCAGGTTAAGAAGCTCACCAGCACCGCCAGGCAAGCTCGCCCCTGGGCCTGTTTTGCCAGGCCGATGGGCAAACCCACGGCAAAAATCAGCGGCATATTGCGGAACACCGTCCAGCCGCCTTCCTCGATGATATGAACAATTTGTGCAAACAGAGTGTCTGGTGCGGTGAGCGCTTCGCCAACAAACAGCGGGTTGCGCAGCATGATGGCAAGCCCGACCACGATCCCGGCGAAGGGGAACAGCAGAACCGGGGTAAACATTGCACCACCAAAACGTTGTATTTGACTGAGCATTTTTAAATCCTCATGTAACAACTTCGTAGAGTAAGAGGCGGCCTTATTTTTTTAGTTGGCCTGAGGCTGAGGATATGAGCGCGGGCGGTGGCTCGCCGCGTCAGGCGCAGCGATTCGTGATCGTATTCATGGTTTTTATTTGGCCAAAGTTGTCTACTTTTAGAGTTAAAACTAGACAATTAACCGACATATAACGGCGTGATAAAGCCTGGAGATGTCCAGCTATGATCTACAAATCAATTGCCGACAGGCTACGGCTGCGGCTTAATTCTGCCGACTACACCCTAGGCAGCCCCCTGCCTGGGGAAAAGAAGCTGGCTGAAGAATTTGGCGTGTCGCGCATGACGATTCGTAAAGCGGTGGATTTGCTTGTGGGCTGGGGTCTGGTTAATCGCCGCCAGGGCAGCGGCACCTGGGTGACAAAAAAAGACGTTCACCACGAAACCACTAACCTGACGGGTTTTGTGGAAGTGATGCGCAGCCAGGGCAAAGAGGTGCTGAGCGAGGTGCTGGAATTTAACGTGATGCCCGCGCCCCCGGCGATAGCCAGCCTGCTGCGCATTAAGATCGACGAAAAAATCTATTACTCCCGCCGCGTGCGCGCCGTGAGCGGCAAGCCGCTGATGGTGGAAGACAGCTATATGCCGGTCAAACTCTTTCGCAACCTGTCCCTGGCCCACCTTGAGGGGTCAAAATTCAGCTATATCGAAGATGAATGCCAGATAGTCATCAGCGGCAACTATGAAACGCTGACGCCGGTACTCGCCGACGCAAAAACGGCAAAACTGCTGAACATCGCGGAGGCGACACCGATTTTGCGCATCACCTCGCTCTCCTACAGCGATAAAGGCGAGTTTCTTAACTATTCGGTGATGTTCAGAAATGCCAGCGAATATCAGGTGGATTACCACTTACGCCGGGATCATTCGAGGGTGCCGCCCGGCCAGTCGGGCGGCGGAGAGCTATAGTCCCCAGAACAGCAGCGCCAGCAGTTGGGGAGTAATAATGCGCAGGAACATCACCAGCGGGTAAACCGTAGCGTAAGAAAGCGCGGCGGCTCCACTGGTCGCATGCAGCCCGTTGGCAAAGGCCAGCGCAGGTGGGTCTGTCATCGAGCCCGCCAGCATGCCGCACAGCGTCAGGTAGTTCATCTTCACCAGCAGGCGAGCAAGCAGGCCGACGGTAATCAGCGGCACCGCGGTGATCAGAATGCCGTAGCCAATCCAGCTTACGCCGTCGCCCACCAGCAGCGTGTCGATAAAATCCCCGCCGGACTTGAGCCCGACCACCGCCAGAAACAGGACGATACCCAGCTCACGCAGCGCCAGGTTCGCACTCGGCGGCATAAACCAGTAAAGCTTGCCGATACTGCCGATGCGCCCGAGGATCAGCGCCATAATCAGCGGCCCACCAGCCAGGCCAAGGCGCAGCGCCGCCGGGAAACCGGGGATAAACAGCGGAATGGAGCCCAGCAACACGCCAAGCCCGATGCCGATAAACACCGGCAGCATTTGCACCTGCTGCAGCTTATGCTGCGCGTTACCGACCTCTGCGGCCACCGCGTCGATCGATTGAGGGCGTCCGACCAGGTTGAGGATGTCGCCGAACTGCAGGCTGGCGTTGCTGCTGGCCACCAGCTCGACCCCGGCGCGGTTAAGGCGAGATATCACCACGTCATATTTCTGCTTCAGATGCAGATCGCGGATCTTCTTGCCCAGAACCTTTTCGTTGGTCACCACGACGCGCTCAACCCGCAGATCCGTGCCTCGCGTGGAAAGCGAAGTATCCACTTCGTTGCCGATCACCAGCAGCGCTTTGTGCAGATCTTTTTCTGCCCCAACGAGGTGCAGCAGGTCGCCAGTCTGAACGAGGGTGCCTGGAGAAGGCACCATCAGCAGCTCTCCGCGCTTGAGGCGGGAGCATATTATTTCGTCGCTGTTAAGAATAGGGATGTCCTGAATCGCCAGACCGTTCAGGTTTGGGTTGGCGACGCAGATATTCATGGTGTGCAGCTGGGCGTGATTTTGGCCGCTGTTGGCTTCAAACTGCTGAGCTTCTTTGTCAACGCTGACGCGAAAGGCCATGCGTAACAGCCACATGGTCAGCAGGATGCCGCAAATCCCAAACGGATAGGCCATCGCGTAGCTCATCCCCATTTGGTCAACCAATTGCCCCGGCGTGCCGAGATCGGTCAGGATCTGCTGCCCGGCCCCCAGCGCTGGCGTGTTCGTAACGGCACCGGAGAAGATCCCCAATACCACCGGCAGCGGCACATCAAACAGCTTGTAGACCACGGCAGTGACCAACGCACCGAGCACAACGATAAGAATAGCGAACAAATTTAGCCGCAAGCCGGAAACGCGCAGGGATGAGAAGAAGCCGGGTCCGACCTGGATGCCTATCGTGTAAACAAACAGGATCAGCCCAAATTCCTGGATAAAGTGCAGCATATCGCCGTTCAGGCCAATCCCGGCCTGATTGACAAAGTGGCCGACAATAATGCCGCCAAACAGCACGCCTCCGATCCCGAAGCCCACCCCGCGGATCTTGATATTACCGATCCACAATCCCACGACGGCAACCAGCGCCAGCATGCTGACGGTTAACGCTATTCCACTCATATATAATCCCTGTGAATAACATTATTGTTACTAAGGATTCTGGCAGAGCTATGGGGAGGATAATGGGGTGCGGAGCACAAAAAAGGCCCCGTTTTCAGGGGCCTTAATACTTCATATGGGAAAATTATTTAGCTATTCAGCGCCGGGCGTTCGCTAATGGCGATCCGCTGCGGAGCAACCGCTTCCGGGATGTCCCGCACCAGGTCAATGTGCAGCAAGCCGTTGGTGAACGTTGCCCCTGAGACCTGCATATGCTCAGCCAGGGTAAAGCTCAGGCTGAACGGCTGAGTCACCAGCCCCTGATGCAGCCAGTTGGTCTCTTTTTCCGGTTTAACCGGGGTGCCCTTCACGCTCAGGCGGGTGCCTTCCAGCTCGATATCAAGATCTTCCTGGCGGAAACCGGCCAAAGCCAGCGTGATGCGGTAATGGTTATCGTCGCTTTTTTCGATGTTGTACGGCGGGAAGCCCTGGCTTTCACCGCTGGACTGCAGCGCGTTGGCCAGTTTATCGAAGCCGATCCATTGACGCAGAAGTGGGGATAAATCGTAGTTACGCATAGTGTTTTCTCCTTCTTTGAAGCAAGAAATAACCTGCCCGCATGCGAACGGGCATTGGCTCCCTGACGGCAAGCCAGCTTGATGACGGGCCGCGCACGGCGCGACCCCATGAATTAGTTGATTTCGATGCGGCGAGGCTTCATCGATTCAGGAATTTCACGTTCCAGGCTGATGTACAGCAGGCCGTTGACCAGGTTCGCGCCACGAACGTGGATGTTTTCCGCCAGCTGGAATTTGCGCTCGAAGTTGCGTTCGGCAATGCCCTGGTAGAGGTAAGTCCGCTCTTGCTGCTCGCCCGCGTGCGCCCCTTTGACGATAAGCAAGTTATCCTGGGCAGTGATCTCAAGTTCGCTTTCTGCGAAACCGGCGACGGCGATAGCAATGCGATAGTGGTTTTCGTCCACTAATTCAACGTTGTACGGAGGGTAGCCGCCGTTACTTTGGCTCTGGTTGCTTTCCAGCAGATTAAACAGACGGTCAAAACCAATGGCGGAACGGTACAGCGGAGAAAGATCGAAGTTACGCATAATAAAAAGCTCCTGAAATCAGCGAGTAAGATGTAAAAGCCTTCCCTTTGGACAGGCCATGAACCTGAGTACCCAATCGGCGTACTCTCTCTGGTTACCCTACTAAAATGTGGCTTGCTTAAAATTTTTCAAGGCGCCTGAACGCAAATTTTTTGCGTGAATGGCTTTCCTTACTTAGACTGGCAAACAGCATAAAAGGTTAAAAATATGCGATAGCCGCCGCAGAGCGGAACGAGGAACATTTTTAAATCACGGGCGGGTGTTATAACTCCGCTGGGGCTGGTACTCCGCCAACCATTGAAGATGACAGCAAAATGATAATGAGAAACTGGTTTCCAACTCTGGTGATTAGCAGCGGGCTGTTATTACTGACCGGCTGCTCAAGTATGATGTCACACAGCGGCGGCAAAGAAGGCTTGTATCCTGGTACACGAGCCAGTGCGGCAACGCTTGGCGACGACGACACCAGTTGGGCAATCAAGCCGCTGGTTGCGCTGGACCTGCCGTTTACCGCCGTGCTCGACACGGTGCTGCTGCCGTGGGATATGTTCCGCAAGGACAATTCGGTGAGATCGCGTGTGGAAGCCAGCGAGCAACAGAATCTGGCCACTAACGCCGTTATCCCACCGGCAGAACTGCCTCACTGAATCATTTACAGGCCGGTTTCCGCGCTCCATAACTGACGGAAACCGTCGACGTCCTGCATCCAGGCAACCTGCTTGCCGTTCGGGGAGAAGACGATGGCATCGCCAGAAGGTGCTTCGCCCTCTGCCGAACTTAATGGCGTAATGACCCCGCTTTGCGCGTCACACAGCACCACACGCCCCTGCTGCACAAACCCAAGAGCTTTACCTGAAGGATGCCAGTTAAAGGCCGACTGAATGTCGTGCTCACCGTGGGTAACCTGCCGGGGCTCACCGCCGTTCGGGGATATCACCCAAAGCTGCACCACGCCGCTGTCGTCGCGCATCAGGAAGGCAAGCTGGCTGCCGTCCGGGCTGCTGCGGATCCAGTGCCGGGGCTGATTCACCAGACCCGGATAACGGCGCTGATGGGTAAAGGTCAGCCGACGTTGCATCACGCTTTTTGGCGGCGCTGGCAGCGTCGTGGCGGTGCCACACAGCGGTTCACTTCCGGCCTGCTGGTAAGCCTGCGGCTCATTGGGAAGGTCCACGATAAACAGCTCGGGCACCTTCTCACCGTTTGCTAACCGGGTATCGCCGATAAACGCCAGCGCCCAGCGTTGAACGCTGCCGTCTGGCTTCCGGTAGCCATGTTCCCCGACCCATCCTTCTTCGTAGGCACGGTTAATCTCATCGCTGCCGGGCTCTGGCTCTGCCGTCGTGCGGCTCACCAGCACGCAATAATGGCTCCCGCCGTATTCTCGTGGATGCTGTTTAGGCGGCGTCACGGGGCCAAACGGCAGCGCGACGCCGACGTTACGCAGGTCAAGGCGCGCATCAAGCTCGTGCATAACGTGGTCGTTGTAGGTGAAGCTCAAGCGGCTGCCGTCCGGGCTCCAGACGTGAACATGGCTGCCGCCGCGCAGCGCGCCTGGGGTATAGGGCGAGGTAATGTCCATTGCATCAAGATTGCTGGCCTCACCCTGCGCCACAACCACGCCACGGCGGTGGTGGAAGTCATAGTGCCAGTCGACGTCCGGGTTTTCCGGGCCATGGATAAAAACGTAGCGCTCCGGCTGCCGTGGGTTCACGGTCACCACGCCAACGTGGGCGCCTTCAGGGGCGCGATAAACCACCTCGACGTCACCGTTCTGGATATTAACTCGCTCGATGGTTGTGCCGGTAAAAGAGGCTCCCGAAGGCCGAACGTCGAAGGCCAGCCACTGGCTGTCCGGCGTCCAGGAGTTAACGTTGGTAAGCTGATGATGACGCGGTGCGAAGGTGAGTTGTTTGATCACGATTTTGCCCTGAAGCGCTGAGTACGCCTCAGGGTAAAAGAATTAGCCAGGCCTTTCCACTTTGCCAGGCAACCTGCCCCGGAGCCACGCGCAAAACTGGCGGGTTAACGGGTCATTTTCGCTTTCACGATGGATAAGCCACGCCCAGTCAGCGCCGCGCACGGTTTGCTCCACCAGCGGGCGAAGTTGCTCAATTTCCCTTTTTCTTTCTGCCAGCAGCTGGCTGACAAGCGCAATACCCAGCCCGTCTGCGGCGGCGTCAAGCAACAATCCAGGATCGGAGAAATTCATCCCCTGGCTTTGCTGGCCGACGTCCACCCCGCCAGCCACGCTCCAGTGCTCCCAGCTCATCTCGCGTTCGCCGTGCAGCGTTAGTCGCTGCTCTACCGGCAAATCCTGCACGGCGGGATGGCTGGCCGGATAAAGTCTATCCTTGTACAACACCTCGAAAAGACACTCTGCCTGCTGGCTGAGGTCATCCCGGATAGCCACATCTACGGTTTCGCTGGCCATATCCGGCGGGTCGAAGCTGGTGAACAGCCAAAGATCGGTCTGCGGATACCGGCGATTAAAGTCCGCCAGATTAGGCAACAGCCAGTGCCTGGCGAAAGCGGGCGTGGTGTTCACGATAAGCTGATTCGGCTTGCGGTACTGATCGAGCCGACGAATACCCACCGCCAGCTGTTGCAGCATGACCTGCGCGGTGCTGTAGAGATCCTGGCCGGCGTCCGTCAGGCTGACGCTGCGCCCGCTGCGAAAGAACAGCGGCTGCTCCAGGTAAACCTCCAGGCTGCGGATTTGCTGGCTGATGGCCGACTGGGTCAGATGCAGTTCAGACGCAGCCTGGTGAAAGCTTCCCAGACGCGCGGCGGCTTCAAACCCACGCAGGGCATTTAACGGTGGCCAGTGTTTTAACATGTCGATAAGCCAGGCTAATCAGATGTCCGCTAAATATATCGTTGGAAGCCGAATTCAGCCAGTGATGAAATATCCATCTGTAATACTGAGCAGAATTTCTTACGTTAAAACAGCTATACGGGAGTCCGGTATGTCAACGCGTCGTGAATTTATTAAATGTGCCTCGGTGCTGGCCGGGATGGGTATGGCGGGTTCTCTCGGGCTGCCTGTTTCTGCCTTCGCGGCCGTTAGCCCGGGCTGGCGTATGCCTGACGAAGGAGAACCGCAGCAACGTGCATTTATCGCGTTTGGCGCTCAGCGCGCCATCTGGAAAGATTTTACCCCTGACGTGCAGGATGCCCTGGGGCGCATCGCGCACGCCATCGCCGGTTACCAGCCGCTGACGGTATTTTGCCGGGAGCACGAACGCGCGCTGGCGGAGGAAAAATGCGGCAGCCACAACGTCACTTACGTGGTGACCGAGCTGGACGACATCTGGATGCGGGATACCGGCGCGTGCTTTGTCACTTCATCGGCAGGCAAACTCGCCGCCGTGGGCTTTAACTTCAACGGCTGGGGCAATAAGCAGCGGCACAGCAAAGACACGAAGCTGGCGGCATTTATGGCCGAAAAATACGGTGCAGCGCCGTTCATCCGCAGCGCGCTGACGGGCGAAGGTGGCGGGATTGAAGTGGACGGGCACGGCACCGGCATCATGACCGAAAGCAGTTGGGTAAACGCCAACCGCAATCCGGGCTGGAGCCGCGACCGGGTAGAGCAGGAGCTGAAAACACAGCTTGGCCTGAAAAAAATCATCTGGCTGCCGGGCATCAAAGGCAAAGATATTACCGATGCCCACGTCGATTTTTACGCCCGTTTTGTTGAGCCCGGCGTAGTGATCGCCAACCTCGATCCCGACCCGGATTCCTGGGACCACAAAGTGACGCAGACGCACCTGGACATCCTCAGGCAGGCCACTGACGCCGAGGGCCGCAGGCTACAGGTTCACACCGTCACACCACCGCAGGTCCCACGCGCAAGCCGCTTCAGCGAAGGAAACCCGGACTTTGCCGCCGGGTACATCAATTACTTCGTGATTAACGGCGCGATTATCGCCCCGGAGTTTGGCGATGAAGAGACGGACGAAGCGGCGCTTAGTTTGCTGTCGACGCTTTACCCTAAGCGTGAGGTTGTGCAGCTTAACATCGACGCAATTGCCGCCGGAGGCGGAGGGATTCACTGTGTAACAAATCAGTTACCCGCAGTGAAATAACAAAAGGGAGCGCACCTGGCGCTCCCCTCTCCAGCAGACGAGATAAGAGCCGGTTAATTCAGCACAAACTTCTCGATAGCGTAGGCCACGCCGTCTTCCAGGTTGGATTTGGTGACGAAGTTGCTGACGGCTTTCACTTTGTCGGTCGCGTTGTCCATCGCCACGCCCATACCGGCGTATTCCAGCATTGCGATGTCGTTTTCCTGGTCGCCAATGGTCATCACTTCTTCCGGCTTAATGCCCAGTTTCTCCGCCAGTGACTTCACGCCGGTGCCTTTGTTGACACGCTTGTCGAGGATTTCCAGGAAGTAAGGCGAGCTTTTCAGTAGCGTATACCGCTCAAAGACGTCGGCCGGGATTCGGGTGATGGCCTCATCGAGAATAGCCGGCTCGTCAATCATCATGACTTTCAGGAACTCGCCGTTTTTATCCATGTTTTCCGCTTCGCAGAACACCAAAGGAATACTGGCGATAAAGGACTCATGCACCGTGTAGTAGCTGATATCGCGGTTCGCGGTGTAAAGGGTATGACGATCCAGCGCATGGAAGTGTGAGCCCACTTCGCGGGACAGGTTTTCCAGGAAACGATAATCGTCATAGTTCAGCGCCGTCTGGGCGACGGTGCTGCCGTTGCTTGCCTTCTGCACCAGCGCGCCGTTGTAAGTGATGCAGTAGTCGCCGGGCTTATCCATCTGCAGCTCACGCAGGTAGCTTTCAACGCCAGCAAACGGACGACCGGTACAGATCACGACGTTCACGCCGCGCTCGCGCGCCGCCGCAACGGCCTGTTTTACCGCCGGAGAGATAGTGTGGTCTGGCAGCAGCAGCGTGCCATCCATATCAATTGCAATCAGTTTTATGGTCATGAGATCTTCAGAGGTAATGGATTTACCTCATGCTAACGCGATTCCGCTCAAAAAACAGCAGCAAACTCCGGGGAAAAGGGGGATGAGAGGCGGCAGGCAAACTCCTCTTTTAAAAGCCCCGGACATACAGCCGGGGCCAACAAAAAGGTCAGCTGAACAACTTACCTTTCAACAGGTTAACGCCAGCACTCAGCAAGTCGTTATGGGCTTCCGGCGTCACTTCACCGTTTGGCGACAGCGCGTCGATCACCTTCGGCAGGTATTCCGCCAGTAAAGCGGAAGCCGAGCCG
This sequence comes from Enterobacter sp. Ap-867, assembly GCF_011752855.1. Classification (NCBI taxonomy): domain Bacteria; kingdom Pseudomonadati; phylum Pseudomonadota; class Gammaproteobacteria; order Enterobacterales; family Enterobacteriaceae; genus Enterobacter; species Enterobacter sp. Ap-867. The sequence goes on from NZ_VWWS01000006.1 coordinate 239,456, forward strand.
GTATCCACGCCCAGTTTTTCCCCCAGCGCGGCTACGGACGGCGAACCCAGGGCCTGAGTTATCTGGTCGCCGCTCAGCGGCTGATTTGTACTGTTGCTGCTGAGCCACGAGGAGACGATTTCGCTTAAGCCGCCCTGGCGCAGCTTGTCCAGCAGCGCCTGAATACCGCCCTGCTGTTCTACCCAGCTTAGAATGGCCTGATATTTACCGGCGTCACCGTTCAGCAGCGAGCCCGCAACCTGATCAAAAAGTCCCATGGGGTTTCCCTCTGTGATGTAGAAAATCGACACCGGAAAGTATAGCGCCCATAAAAAAAGCCGTGCTGAAAGCACGGCTTTTTAGTCTGGCTGGGCAGGCCTTAGATATCGATGTTCGCCGCTTTCAGGGCGTTCTCTTCGATAAACGCACGGCGTGGTTCAACCGCATCGCCCATCAGGGTGGTGAACAGCTGGTCCGCAGCAATCGCGTCTTTAACGGTCACGCGCAGCATGCGACGGCTGTCAGGATCCATGGTGGTTTCCCACAGCTGATCCGGGTTCATCTCGCCCAGGCCTTTATAGCGCTGGATTGCCAGACCACGGCGGGACTCTTTCTGCAGCCACTCCAGCGCCTGCTCGAAGCTGGTTACCGGCTGACGGCGTTCGCCGCGTTCGATAAACGCATCTTCCTCAATCAGGCCACGCAGCTTCTCACCGAGAGCGCAAAGACGGCCATATTCGCCCCCTTCCACAAACTCTTTTTCCAGCACGTAGTCAGTGTCCACGCCGTGAGTACGCACGCGTACAATCGGCTCAAACACGTTCAGCTCGCTGTTATGGTGAATATCGTATTTCCAGGTGCTGCCGTGCTGCTCTTTTTCGTTCAGCGTCACGGTCAGCGCAGAAATCCACTGCGTCACTTTCGCTTCGTCGGCCAGGTCGGCCACCTGCAGCGTTGGGTGATAAACGAGGTTGTTCAGCAGGTTGCGTGGATAACGGCGCTCCATGCGGCCAATCATTTTCTGCGCGGTGTTGTATTCCGCCACCAGCTTCTCGAGTGGTTCACCGGCCAGCGCAGGTGCACTTGCGTTGGTGTGCAGAGTCGCACCGTCAAGGGCGATAGCGATTTGGTACTGGTCCATCGCTTCATCGTCTTTGATGTACTGTTCTTGCTTGCCTTTCTTCACTTTGTACAGCGGCGGCTGTGCAATATAGACGTGGCCGCGCTCAACAATTTCAGGCATCTGACGGTAGAAGAAGGTCAGCAGCAGCGTACGAATGTGGGAACCGTCGACGTCCGCATCGGTCATGATGATGATGCTGTGGTAGCGCAGCTTGTCCGGGTTGTATTCGTCACGGCCAATGCCGCAGCCCAGCGCGGTGATAAGCGTCGCCACTTCCTGAGAAGAGAGCATCTTGTCGAAGCGCGCCTTCTCAACGTTAAGGATTTTACCTTTCAGCGGCAGGATCGCCTGGTTCTTACGGTTACGCCCCTGTTTTGCAGAGCCGCCCGCAGAGTCCCCTTCCACAAGGTACAGTTCAGACAGCGCCGGGTCGCGTTCCTGGCAGTCCGCCAGCTTACCAGGCAGGCCAGCCAGGTCGAGCGCGCCTTTACGGCGGGTCATTTCACGTGCGCGACGTGCAGCTTCACGAGCGCGCGCCGCATCAATAATTTTGCCGACAACGATTTTCGCGTCAGACGGGTTTTCCAGCAGGTATTCGGCCAGCAGTTCGTTCATCTGCTGCTCAACTGCGGATTTCACTTCCGAAGAAACCAGCTTGTCTTTGGTCTGGGAAGAGAATTTAGGATCCGGCACTTTCACGGAAACGACGGCAATCAGGCCTTCACGCGCATCGTCACCGGTGGCGCTGACTTTGGCTTTTTTGCTGTAGCCTTCTTTGTCCATGTAGGCGTTCAGGGTACGGGTCATCGCCGCGCGGAAGCCCGCAAGGTGAGTCCCGCCGTCGCGCTGAGGAATGTTGTTGGTAAAGCAGTAGATGTTTTCCTGGAAACCGTCGTTCCACTGCAGCGCCACTTCCACGCCGATACCGTCTTTTTCAGTACTGAAATAGAACACGTTCGGGTGAATCGGGGTTTTGTTCTTGTTGAGGTACTCAACAAACGCCTTGATGCCGCCTTCGTAGTGGAAGTGATCCTGCTTACCGTCGCGCTTGTCGATCAGGCGGATAGACACGCCAGAGTTCAGGAACGACAGCTCGCGCAGGCGCTTAGCCAGGATTTCGTATTCGAATTCGGTTACGTTGGTGAAGGTTTCATGGCTCGGCCAGAAACGCACCTGAGTCCCGGTCACATCGGCGTCACCGGTCACTGCCAGCGGAGCCTGAGGCTCACCGTGGATGTAGGTTTGCTGATGCACTTTACCTTCGCGGCGAATGACCAGCTCAAGCTTCTGGGACAGGGCGTTAACCACCGAGACGCCTACGCCGTGCAGGCCGCCGGACACCTTATAGGAGTTGTCATCAAACTTACCGCCAGCGTGCAGTACGGTCATGATAACCTGCGCGGCAGAAACCCCCTCTTCCGGGTGAATACCGGTAGGAATACCACGGCCATCATCGGTTACCGAGACGGAGTTATCCGCGTGGATAGTGACCACGATGTCTTTACAGTGGCCCGCGAGCGCTTCGTCGATAGCGTTATCCACGACCTCAAATACCATGTGGTGCAGACCGGTGCCGTCATCCGTATCGCCGATATACATGCCCGGGCGCTTACGTACCGCATCCAGCCCCTTAAGGACTTTGATACTGGAGGAGTCATAAGAATTCGACATCAACGTTTCTCGCTCATTTAATCTTGGGTTAATCCGCTATTTTACCCTGATCCACGGCGAACATCTTTGAATTTTTGTCCGCCATATCCATCACATGTTCGGCGCTGATCGCGCTAACAAAAACTTGTGACTCCGTGGCCTTTAACCGGCTGGCCAACAGGCCGCGCCTGGCGTCATCCAGTTCAGAGGCAAAATCATCTATCAGATACAGGCAACGCCGCCCGTTCTGCCGGGTGAGAAACTCACCCTGCGCCAGTCGTAAGGCGCACATCAGTAATTTAAGCTGCCCGCGCGAGAGCGTGTCTTCCACCGGCGCCCCGTCGGCACGAATCCGAAAATCCGCTTTATGTGGGCCGTGCGCGGTATAGGTCAGCATCCGGTCGCGTTCGAAATTGCGCTCCAGCACTTCGCTATAGTCGCTCTCTTTCTCCCAGCCGCGCTGGAAAGAGAAGCTCAGGGCAAATTCCGGTAAAAACTGTGCGCAGGTATCGGCCATATCTTCCGCAATGGCGGCGCTGTAGTCGGCGCGCCAGCGGCTGATTTGCTCGGCCAGCGGAATCAGCTCCTGATCCCACGGGCGCAGCTGCGCGTAGCGTGTCACCTGGCGCAACGCGGCGTTACGTTGCTTCAGCAGGCGTTTGAGGTTACTCCAGGCCACAAAAAAGCCAGGTTCATTGTGAAAGCAGCCCCAATCAAGGAAAGCTCTACGGTATTTGGGGCCGCCGCCCAGCAAAGTAAACCCCTCGGGGGTAATCAGCTGCATCGGCATCATCATCGCCAGTTCGGCGATTTTGTGGCCGTCGCTGCCGTCAATACGTACTTTGCTGTCGCCGGTGCGGTCTTTGGTCAGGCCGATTGAGGTTTCCCTTTCACCGTCCTGAAGCCGCCCGTGCAAAACAAAAGCGTCCTGCTCATGGCGGATCACGCGTTCAATTTTCAGGCTGCGAAAAGCACGACCGTGCCCGAGGGTATAAATCGCCTCAAGCACGCTGGTTTTGCCGCTGCCGTTAGCACCGACCAGAAAATTAAAGCCAGGAGAAAGAGCGAGATCCGCGTTTTCGATGTTGCGAAAGTCTTTAATCAGCAAACGCGTAAGTGACATCTACAGTCTCATTGGCATAACAACATAGGCCGCCGCCTGGCTGGCCGCGTCTTCAATCTGCACGCTGGAAACGGAGTCGGTCAGCAGAATGCGGACGTTCTCACACTTCAGGGCGTTCAGCACGTCCAGCACATAGCTGACGTTGAAGCCGATTTCCATCTCGGTACCGTCGTAGGAAACGTCCAGAATCTCTTCTGCTTCTTCCTGCTCGGGGTTGTTTGCCGTGATTTTCAGCTGGTTCTCGCTGACGAACAGGCGCACGCCGCGGAATTTCTCGTTCGACAAAATCGCCGCACGGGCAAACGCCTGCTTCAACAGGTCGCAGCCTGCATCGAGGTGTTTATCCGGGTTCTTCGGCAGCACGCGACGGTAGTCCGGGAAGCGGCCATCCACCAGCTTGGAGGTAAAGATGAAGTCGCCGACGTGAGCGCGAATGTTATTGCTGCCGATTTGTACGTGCAGCGGGGTTTCACCGCCGTCGAGCATACGCATCAGCTCAATCACACCTTTACGGGGCACGATAACCGAATGATTAGGCAAAGGTTGACCAACCGGCATCGAACAAACCGCCAGGCGGTGGCCGTCCGTTGCGACGGTACGCAGGTCTTCGCCTTCGGTTTCGAACAGCATGCCGTTCAGGTAATAACGAACGTCCTGATGCGCCATAGAGAACTGCGTGGCTTCGATCAGGCGCTTCATGGTCGCCTGCGGCAGGGTAAATTCTACCTCGCTCTGCCAGTCGTCCAGGTTCGGGAAGTCTGCCGCCGGCAGCGTGGAAAGCGAAAAGCGGCTACGCCCGGAGCGAACCAGCATGCGGTCGCCCTCCAGCTGTACCGCAATTTCAGCCCCTTCCGGCAGGCCACGGCAGATATCGAAGAATTTACGTGCCGGTACGGTCGTAGCCCCAGGTTCATGAGGCTGTACCAGCGCCACGCGCGCCACCATCTCCATTTCCAGATCGGTACCGGTTAAAGAGAGTGCACCTTCAGCCACCTGCAGCAGCAGGTTGCCCAGGATAGGCAGAGTCGGGCGGCCTCCGAGGGGGCCACTTACCTGCTGCAGCGGTTTTAATAAATGTTCACGTTCAACGGTAAATTTCATAGCGTCACGAAGATAATGTTCTGATTAAATTGGAGAAATCTTCTTTAATATCGTGGCTTTCTTCACGCAGCTGCTCAATCTTGCGGCAGGCATGTAAAACCGTGGTGTGGTCGCGTCCACCAAAAGCATCGCCAATTTCCGGCAGGCTATGGTTGGTCAGCTCTTTTGCCAGCGCCATCGCCATCTGGCGCGGACGGGCAACGGAACGGGAGCGACGCTTGGACAGCAAGTCAGCGACCTTAATTTTATAATACTCGGCCACCGTTTTCTGAATATTATCGATGGTGACCAGCTTCTCCTGAAGCGCAAGCAGGTCGCGCAGCGCTTCACGCACGAAGTCGATGGTAATCGCCCGGCCGGTAAAGTTGGCGTTGGCAATCACGCGGTTCAGCGCCCCTTCCAGCTCGCGGACGTTGGAGCGCAGTCGCTTGGCAATAAAGAAGGCCACTTCGCCCGGCAGACGGATATCGTTCTCGTCGGCCTTTTTCATCAGGATCGCCACACGGGTTTCAAGCTCCGGCGGCTCGATCGCCACCGTCAGCCCCCAGCCGAAACGGGATTTCAAACGATCCTCCACGCCGTTGATCTCTTTTGGATAGCGATCCGACGTCAGAATGATCTGTTGATTCCCTTCCAGCAGGGCATTAAAGGTGTGGAAAAACTCTTCCTGTGAACGTTCTTTATTGGCAAAAAACTGGATGTCATCGATAAGCAGTGCATCCACCGAACGGTAGTAGCGTTTGAACTCTTCGATGGCGTTATTCTGCAGTGCTTTAACCATGTCCTGAACAAAACGCTCAGAGTGCATGTACACCACTTTGGCATTCGGCTTGCGGGCCATGATGCCGTTACCCACCGCATGTAAAAGGTGCGTTTTACCTAAACCGGTGCCGCCATAAAGGAAGAGCGGGTTATACGCGCCGCCTGGGTTATCGGCCACCTGGCGTGCTGCCGCGCGAGCCAGCTGGTTCGATTTACCTTCAACGAAGTTATCAAAGGTGTGTTTCAGGTTAACGTTAGAACGGTAGGACGGCTCAGCAGGCGCAGGCATGTTATCCCAGCTTGGGCGCATCGGCGCTGCAGCGCGTGCAACCTGGGCAGGGGCCGCCGCGGTTGCCATAGCGGCAACGGGCTGAGTCACGGGTTTGCTGCCAACTTCGAAGCGTAATAAAGGTGCATCGCTGCCGCAAAAATCGTTGAGCAACCCATTGATATTATTTAAATATTTATCCCGCACCCAGTCGAGCACGAAACGATTAGGCGCGTACAAAGCCAGCGTGTTATCGCTCAGTTCCGCCTGTAGGGGGCGTATCCACATACTGAATTCTGTGGCTGGTAACTCATCCTGCAATCGGGCAAGACACTGCTGCCAAAGCGAAAGTGACACGGCGGACTCCACTCGAACAAAGTCGATAAAAAGACGAAGACTGAAAGTTATACATTCATGATTGTTGACACGCGCTCTCAGGCTGTGGGAGGCGCGCGAACCGCTATTTGCGGTTTCCCCGGTGAAGGCTGGATCACGATCGGGACCGCGGATCATAGCCTAAAGCGCGGCAGAGATCTTCTGTTTCTCACAGATTCTTCACGAATTATCCACAGGGAAGTTTTGAGCGGGTTAAGTGTAATCGATCCTGCCACACGTGCAGCGTATAACCGTCTCATATTGGAAAATTTAATGACTAGCGCACAAATATCGCTAAAGAGATCTGATGAAGATCCTCGTGGATCCTTGCGCTTTCACGGTAAGCCCGTATAATTCTCAACCCGTCGCGTAATGCCGCTGTCATTCAGCGGAGATCCGGGCCTCTTTTCGGGGTCAAAAAGGGCGCAGCAGTAAGGGAATTGAATTGACTCCGGAGTGTACAATTATTACAATCCGGCCTCTTTAATCAGCCACACTGAAGCGTAAGTCGTTCGCAGACCCTGTTGGGCATTACGCAAATCCAGTGAAATTTAATAGTTTAGGTAGAAATCGCCATGAAACGCACTTTTCAACCGTCTGTACTGAAGCGCAACCGTTCTCACGGCTTCCGTGCTCGTATGGCTACTAAAAATGGTCGTCAGGTTCTGGCACGTCGTCGTGCTAAAGGCCGTTCTCGTCTGACCGTTTCTAAGTAATAAAAGCTAACCCCTGCGTGGTTAAGCTAGCTTTTCCCAGGGAGTTACGCTTGTTAACTCCCCATCATTTCACATTCGTCTTCCAGCAGCCACAACGGGCTGGCACGCCGCAAATCACCATTCTCGGCCGCCTTAATTCGCTGGGGCATCCCCGCATCGGTCTCACCGTCGCTAAAAAAAACGTAAAACGCGCCCACGAACGCAATCGGATTAAACGTCTGACGCGTGAAAGCTTCCGTCTGCGTCAGCACGAACTGCCAGCAATGGATTTCGTGGTAGTAGCGAAGAAAGGGGTTGCCGATCTGGATAACCAGGCTTTATCGGAAGCATTGGAAAAGTTATGGCGCCGCCATTGTCGCCAGGCTCGCGGGTCCTGATAGCCCTTATCAGGGTCTATCAACGCCTGATTAGTCCGCTTCTCGGGCCGCATTGCCGTTTCACCCCAACCTGTTCTCACTACGGAATTGAGGCCTTGCGCAGGTTTGGAGTGTTAAAAGGCAGTTGGTTAACGATGAAACGCGTACTAAAATGCCACCCTTTGAACCCTGGTGGAGACGATCCCGTTCCGCCCGGACCTTTTGATACCAGAGAACACTAACGATGGATTCGCAACGCAATCTTTTTCTCATCGCTTTGTTGTTCGTGTCTTTCATGATCTGGCAAGCCTGGGAGCAGGACCACGCTCCTCAACCTCAGGTGCAGCAGACCACGCAGACCACGAACAGCCAGGGTAACGCCGCTAACCAGGGTGTGCCGGCCAGTGGCCAGGGAAAACTCATTACGGTTAAAACTGACGTTCTTGAACTGACCATCAACACCCGCGGTGGTGATGTAGAACAAGCGCTGTTGCCAACCTACCCGAAAGAGCTGAAATCCTCAGAGCCGTTCCAACTGCTGGAAACCACGCCTGAATTTATCTACCAGGCGCAGAGCGGCCTGACCGGTCGTGATGGCCCGGATAACCCGGCGAACGGCGATCGTCCGCTGTATAACGTCACTGCCGATACCTTCGCACTGGCGGATGGCCAGAACGAACTGGTTGTCCCGATGACGTTTACCGACGCCGCTGGCAACACCTTCACCAAGACCTTCACCCTGAAACGCGGTGAGTTCTCTGTCGGTGTGGACTACAACGTGAAGAACGTGGGCGAAAAACCGCTGGAGCTGGCAACCTTTGGTCAGCTGAAGCAGTCCATCAACCTGCCTTCTCACCGCGATACCGGCAGCAGCAACTTTGCGCTGCATACCTTCCGTGGTGCAGCGTACTCCACCCCGGACGCGAAATACGAAAAAGTTAAGTTCGACAACATCGCTGACGGTGAAAACCTGAACGTCAACGCCAACAGCGGTTGGGTGGCGATGCTGCAGCAGTACTTTGCTACCGCATGGGTGCCGCATACTCAGGGCGCGAACAACTTCTACACCACCAAGCTGAGCAACGACGTTGCGGCGATTGGCTACAAATCTGCTTCTCAGGTAGTCCAGCCAGGCCAGACCGCTCAGATGGGCAGCACCCTATGGGTAGGTCCGGAAATTCAGGACAAAATGGCAGCCGTTGCGCCACACCTTGACCTGACCGTAGATTACGGCTGGCTGTGGTTCATCTCTCAGCCGCTGTTTAAACTGTTGAAATTTATCCACAGCTTCATCGGTAACTGGGGCTTCTCCATTATCGTTATCACCTTTATCGTTCGTGGCATCATGTACCCGCTGACCAAAGCGCAGTACACCTCGATGGCCAAAATGCGTATGCTGCAGCCAAAACTGGCGGCCATGCGTGAGCGTATCGGTGACGACAAGCAGCGTATGAGCCAGGAAATGATGGCGCTGTACAAAGCTGAGAAGGTTAACCCGCTGGGCGGCTGCTTCCCGCTGATCATCCAGATGCCAATCTTCCTGGCGCTGTACTACATGCTGATGGGCTCCGTTGAACTGCGCCACGCGCCGTTTGCACTGTGGATCCACGACCTGTCTGCACAGGACCCATACTACATCCTGCCGATTCTGATGGGCGCCACGATGTTCTTCATCCAGAAGATGTCGCCGACCACCGTAACCGACCCGATGCAGCAGAAGATCATGACCTTTATGCCGGTCATCTTCACCGTGTTCTTCCTGTGGTTCCCGTCAGGTCTGGTGCTGTACTATATCGTCAGCAACCTGGTGACCATCCTTCAGCAGCAGCTGATTTATCGCGGTCTGGAAAAGCGTGGCCTGCATAGCCGCGACAAGAAAAAGACCTGATAATATTTGGCGTTAAGCTTACGAAAGGCGGTCGATTGACCGCCTTTTTCTTTTTGATTCAAGGTCTGAGATAAACGATGAGCAATCATGACACTATCATTGCCCAGGCTACTCCGCCGGGGCGTGGCGGCGTAGGCATCCTGCGTATTTCCGGCCGCCAGGCGCGCGAGGTCGCAGAGGCGGTGCTCGGTAAGCTGCCGAAGCCGCGCTACGCGGATTACCTTCCCTTTCGCGATGCCGACGGTAGCGCGCTGGATCAGGGCATTGCACTGTGGTTTCCTGGCCCGAATTCCTTTACCGGTGAAGATGTTCTCGAACTGCAGGGGCACGGCGGCCCGGTCATCCTCGACCTGCTGCTAAAACGCATTCTGGCGCTGCCGGGTTTACGCATCGCCAACCCCGGTGAGTTTTCAGAACGCGCTTTCCTGAACGATAAGCTCGACCTGGCGCAGGCAGAGGCGATTGCCGACCTGATCGATGCCAGTTCCGAGCAGGCCGCTCGTTCAGCGCTTAATTCGCTGCAGGGGGCTTTCTCCGCGCGTATTAACCACCTGGTGGAAGCGCTGACTCACCTGCGTATTTACGTGGAAGCGGCTATCGATTTCCCGGATGAAGAGATCGACTTCCTCTCCGACGGTAAAATCGAAGCCCAGCTGCATCGGGTCATTGGCGATCTTGACGCGGTACGCGCCGAAGCCCGCCAGGGCAGCCTGCTGCGTGAAGGCATGAAAGTCGTTATTGCCGGGCGTCCAAACGCCGGTAAATCCAGCCTGTTGAATGCGCTGGCCGGGCGTGAAGCGGCTATCGTCACCGATATCGCCGGCACCACGCGTGACGTCCTGCGCGAACATATCCACATCGACGGAATGCCGCTGCATATCATCGATACTGCGGGCCTGCGCGAAGCCAGCGATGAAGTTGAACGCATCGGGATTGAACGTGCCTGGAAAGAGATTGAGCAGGCGGATCGCGTGTTGTTCATGGTGGACGGCACCACCACCGACGCCGTTGACCCGGCGGCGATTTGGCCTGATTTCATCGCCCGTCTGCCGGAGCGTTTGCCGATTACCGTGGTGCGCAATAAAGCGGACGTCACCGGCGAAACGCTTGGCCTGAGCGAAGTAAATGGTCACTCACTTGTTCGTCTTTCCGCCCGTACCGGGGAAGGTGTTGACGTGCTGCGCGCGCATCTGAAAGAGAGCATGGGCTTCGAAACCAACATGGAAGGCGGCTTCCTCGCCCGCCGCCGTCACCTGCAGGCGCTTGAGCAAGCCGCTGAACACCTGCAACAGGGCAAAGCCCAGCTGCTGGGTGCCTGGGCCGGAGAATTGCTGGCAGAAGAGCTGCGCCTGGCGCAGCAGAACTTAAGTGAAATCACCGGCGAATTTAGCTCTGACGACCTGTTAGGGCGCATCTTCTCTAGCTTCTGTATCGGGAAATAACCCTTACCGCCGCCCCGCGTCACACTTCAGAATGCGGGGCATTTTCCTCATATTTAAAATACTTCATCATTTCAAGACGATGTCTTCAGAACGACATTTTTAAGTGCTCCACTTACGCAAACCACTAAGAATTTTCCCAGAATTGAATATATAATATATTGCTCAAAAAATAGTTCATGCTATTGGAGAGCATCAATGACAGCGCATTGAGCCAGAGACTACTCTTCGATCCCTGACAAGATTCAGGATCGGACGCGGAGCGCTGTTTCAGCCACCCGAAACAGCATGACATCGACTGACCATTATCAAGGAGCGACAAATGGCGACGCATTTTGCAAGATGGGCTCTGAACCCTCCCAACCTCACTTCACCCCGACTGAACGACGAAATTCTTAACGCCGCCAGCCTGATGCCAGAACATCGCCGCACGCGCTATCTCGCGTCGCGTACGCTGGTCGCAGAGATGATGTTTATGCTGTACGGTACCCAGCGCCTGCCGCAAATCATTACGTCTACCGCAGGTCGCCCGCGCTTTGCCGACGCCGAACTGCCGGATTTCAGCATCGCCTACGCCGGTAACATGGTGGGCGTGCTGCTGGCAACCGAAGGGCGCTGCGGGCTGGACATGGAGCTTCGCCGCAGTTTCCAGGCCCCGTCCCCGGTTGTGCCACCGTCTCAGTCCAGCAGCAGCGAAATGACCTGGATCAATAACCAAAACGATCCCAACGAAGCCAGAACCCAGCTGCATACGCTGCGGCGCAGCGTCCTGAAACTAACGGACAATCCCCAGACCAGCCTCAGCACACTACAATTATTGCCAGGTTCTGGTCGTCTGCGCGTCATAAACGAGCCGCATATTGAAGCTATCAGCGATGCGGAAGATATCCTCATCTGGGGCTGTGCCGTGGCGCCAGGCGTGGAGCGCCTGAAGCTGTGGGAATTCGACGGCCAACAGGGCTGGAACGCCCTGCCGGATGCCGAAGCTCGCAGCCGAAGCGCTCAGGCGCGCATCATTCGCCTGACGGGTATATCATCAGAGGCAGCAACGCCGCATAACACATTTTCCCGAACGTCCTGACACATAAAGGAGTACCAATGTCTGATTCGTTGAAGATAGTGACTTTACTGGGGAGCCTGCGTAAGGGTTCATTTAACGCGATGGTCGCCCGTACGCTGCCGAACATCGCCCCGGCAGGCATGCAGATAGATGCCCTGCCTTCCATCGGCGATATCCCGCTGTACGATGCCGATATCCAGCAAGAAGACGGTTTCCCGCAGAGCGTGGAAGCCATTGCCGCACAAATCCGCCAGGCTGATGGCGTGGTGATTGTGACGCCGGAATACAACTATTCCGTGCCGGGTGGCCTGAAAAACGCCATCGACTGGCTTTCTCGCCTGCCTGAACAGCCGCTCGCCGGCAAGCCAGTGCTGATTCAAACCAGCTCCATGGGCGCTATCGGCGGCGCGCGCTGCCAGTATCACCTGCGCCAGATCCTCGTTTTCCTGGACGCGATGGTGATGAACAAGCCTGAGTTTATGGGCGGCGTGATTCAGAACAAAGTCGACCCGCAGAGTGGCGAAGTGGTGGATCAAAGCACGCTCGACCATCTGACCGGGCAGCTCACCGCCTTTGGCGATTATATCAAGCGCGTTAAAGCCTGATTCCAGGCCAAAAAAAACGCCAGTCGCATGACTGGCGTTGTTGTTTTTAGCGTCTGGCTTTAATCAACGAACACAATTTTCAGCACAAACAGCAGCGCCACGATGATCACGCACGGGCTCAGCTCGCGCCAGCGGCCGGTGCCCAGCTTCATGACACAGTAGGAAATAAAGCCCAGCGCAATACCTTCAGTAATCGAGAAGCTGAACGGCATCATCACCGCGGTAACAAACGCCGGTACCGCTTCGGTCAGGTCATCCCACTTCACGCGGGCCAGGCTGGAGGTCATCAGCACGCCAACGTAAATCAGCGCCCCGGCGGCCGCGTACGCAGGCACCATGCCCGCCAGCGGTGACAGGAAGATAACCAGCAGGAACAGCAGGCCAACCACAATCGCGGTCAGGCCGGTGCGGCCCCCGACGGAAACGCCGGATGAGCTTTCGATGTAGGCAGTAACGGAAGAAGTCCCGAAGAACGAGCCGGTCACGGAAGAGATACTGTCCACGAACAGCGCCTGCTTCATGCGCGGGAACTTGCCCTTCTCGTCGGTTAACCCGGCTTTGTCCGTGACGCCAATCAGGGTGCCGGAGGAGTCAAACAGGTTCACCAGCATGAAGGAGAAGATCACGCCTGCAAGGCCCAGATTCAGCGACCCGGCTAAATCCACCTGCCCGACAACGCTGCTCACGCTCGGCGGCGCAGACACGATGCCGTGGTATTGCACGTCGCCCAGCAGCCAGCCCAGCAGCGTGGTTACCACGATAGAAACCAGCACCGCCGCGTGAATATTACGGGAAGCGAGAATCGCAATGATAAAGAAGCCCAACGCCCCCAGCAGCACGCTGTGGGAAGTCAGGTTCCCGATGCTGACCAGCGTCTCTTTGTTGGCCACGATGATCCCGGCATTTTTCAGCCCCATCATGCCGATAAACAGGCCAATACCGCTGGTAATGCCAACGCGCAGGCCAAGCGGGATATTCGCAATCATCCAGTAGCGAACGCGGAAGAGGGTCAGCAGCAGCAGGCCTACGGCGCCCCAGAAAATCGCGCCCATGCCGACTTGCCAGGACAGACCCATCGCGCCGACGACCACGAAGGCGAAAAAGGCATTCAGGCCCATCGCCGGTGCCAGTGCCACCGGCAGGTTGGCAAAAAGCCCCATCAGGATGCTGCCAAAGGCGGCTATCAGGCAGGTGGTGACGAATACCGCCTGGGTATCCATCCCGGCCGCGCCAAGGATCTGCGGGTTAACAAAAACAATGTACACCATCGTCAGGAAGGTGGTGAACCCGGCGATCACCTCGGTGCGGGCGTTAGTACCGTGTTCGCGTAATTTGAACGCGCGTTCGAGCAGCCCCGGGGTTGTTTCCGGAGTGGACTGTGGTTGGCTCATTATCGGTTTCCGAACTAAAAGAGGAAAAAATACGCCGCTATCCTATACCAAAATTGGCGGGGGATAACGCAAATCATCCACTTTTTTCGCTGAAATTACCGCAACGGGATCGATTGCGTTGCGCAAAAAGCATAAAGTAAACGTTAAACCAAAGAGAAAGGAAATGGCATGTCCCGGATAGAAGCGGTGTTTTTTGACTGCGATGGAACGCTGGTCGACAGCGAGGTCATCTGCTCCAAAGCCTACGTACATATGTTTGCGCAATATGGCATTCAACTTGCGCTCGAAGATGTCTTCAAGACCTTCAAAGGCGTCAAACTCTACGAAATTATCGACACCATCAACGCTGAGTACGGCACCAGCCTGCCTAAGCTCGAGCTGGAAGTGATCTACCGCGCCGAAGTTGCCCGCCTGTTTGACAGCGAACTTCAGGCAATCGCCGGGGCGAACACGCTGCTGGCGCAAATCAATAAGCCGATGTGCGTGGTATCCAACGGCCCGGTCAGCAAAATGCAGCACTCTCTCGGCAAGACCGGAATGCTCGGCTACTTCCCGGATGCCCTGTACAGCGGCTACGACATTCAGCGCTGGAAGCCGGACCCGGCCCTGATGTTCCACGCGGCGGAACAGATGAACATGGACGTAGAGCGCTGCATTCTGGTGGATGATTCTATGGCAGGTGCGCAGTCGGGCATTGCGGCAGGCATGGAGGTGTTTTACTTCTGTGCCGATCCGCATAACAAGCCGATCGACCATCCGAAGGTGACGACGTTTACCGATTTGGCTGAGTTACCGGGCTTGTGGAAAGCGCGCGGCTGGGAAATTACGGCGTAGAAGTTGCCCCTCATCCCGGCTCTCTCCCCAAAGGAGCGAGAGGGAAATATCCCCCTTCCTTCTGGCTGCTCGATTGCACGGAAGCAGACGGCGGTCGTTCCCCTCTCCCTTTTAGAGAGAGGGTTAGAGTGAGGGTCACCTGCCGGGAGCGGTCAAAAAACTAAAGGAACATCCCGCCGGAAACCTCAATCCGCTGCGCGTTCATCCAGCCCGTCTCATCACTAAGAATCGCCGCAATCGCATCGCCGATATCGTCCGGCTGACCTACACGCCCTAATGCGGTTTGTGCTGCAATCGCCTTCGAAACGTGTTCGTTGTCGCGCACAATACCGCCGCTGAAATCGGTGGCAATAGCGCCTGGCGCAATAATATTCACCGCAATCCCACGCGATCCCAGCTCTTTGGCCTGGTACTTGGTCAGCACTTCCATCGCCCCTTTCATCGTGGCGTAGGCGGCTTTACCCGGCAGCGAGAAGCGGGTCAGGCCGGTGGAAACATTCAGAATGCGGCCGCCGTCTTTAATCAGTGGCAGCAGGCCCTGAGTCAGGAAAAAAGGCCCTTTAAGATGGATGTTCATTATTTCATCGAACTGCGCTTCGGTGGTCTCGGCAAACGATGCTTCAAGACCTATCCCGGCGTTGTTCAATAAATAATCAAACGTGTTTCGCTGCCAGACCTCGCGCAACGTTTCTTTCACCTGCTCAACAAACCCAGCGAAGGTAGAAGAATCACCGACGTTGAGCTGGATTGCGGCCGCTTTCACGCCTTTTTGCTCAATTTCGCGCACAACATCTTCGGCTTCCTGGCGCTGGCTATTATAGGTCAGCAGAATACCGATTCCGCGTGCAGCCAGCTTCAGCGCTGCGTTTTTGCCTAAACCACGGCTGCCGCCGGTCACTAAAGCGATACGTTGACTCATGATAAACCTCTTATTTGGCTGTCAGGACATTGAGATACAGCTTATTAGCTGATACAAAATCAATAAATATGGCCAAATGCGCATCACTGTTTCATCTTCAGCAACAATGTGGTGATACGATGGATAAAATACACGCAATGCAGCTTTTCGTGCGGGTTGCGGAGCTGGAGAGCTTTACCCGCGCCGCGGACACGCTTGGGCTACCGAAGGGCAGCGTTTCTCGTCAGGTCCAGGCGCTGGAAACCTCACTCGGCACGCGCCTGCTGCACCGCACCACTCGCCGGGTTCAGCTCACCCAGGACGGAATGGTCTATTACGAACGCTGCCGCGACCTGTTAACTAACCTCGATGAACTCGACGGCCTGTTCCAGACCGATCCCGCCAGCGTCAGCGGGCGCATCAGGATCGATATGCCCGTTACGCTGGCGCGCGGCTTGATCATCCCGAAACTGCCGGGATTTCTGCAGCAATATCCAGGCATAGAGCTAGAGCTTAGCAGCAGCGACAGAATGGTGGATGTCGTCCGGGAAGGGTTTGACTGCGTGGTGCGCGTGGGTCACCTCAAAGACTCTGGTCTGGTAGCCAGGCCGCTGGGGAAATTCACCATGATCAACTGCGCCAGCCCCGACTACCTCAGCCGCTTTGGCTATCCCGAAAGCCTGGACGACCTGGCTTCGCATGCCCTGGTGCATTACGCTCAAAATCTCGGCACCCGCCCACAAGGCTTTGAAGTCTGGCTGGATAAAACAACGCAGTGGGTGAAAACCGGTGGCCTGATCACCGTCAACAGCACGGAAACCTACCAGGCCGCCTGTGTCGCCGGGCTGGGGATCATTCAGGTACCTCGCGTAGGCGTGAAAACCCAGCTCAAAGAGGGCACTCTGGTGGAAATTTTGCCTCAGTACCGCGCCGAGCCGATGCCGATTTCGCTGCTTTATCCGCATCGCCGCAACCTCTCCCGACGAGTGCATTTGTTTATGGAATGGCTCACTGACGTACTGAAAGCCTATGTCGATTAGCGTTATGACTATAATTTCCTTAAGATCCTGCCACAGCAAAAGGAAAATTGACCCGATGACGACGCCGGATAACCGCGAAAAACGCCCAACCCACGAGCTCGAGTATGAGCCTGTTATACCTATCGAAACCCAGCAGGATGAAGCCCCAGGCGAGCCCGCAGAGAATGAACCGCTGGTGAAGCTTAAAACCAGTAACGCCGCGGTGAACAGCACCATATCCGCGGTCAACAAAACGGTCAGGCAGCCGATGGTTGCCCACCTGCTCCGCGCCGCAGAACGCTTTAACGACCGGCTGGGGAATCAGTTTGGCGCCGCCATTACCTACTTCTCGTTTCTGTCGCTGATCCCCATCATGATGGTGGCCTTCGCGGCAGGCGGTTATGTGCTTGCCTCTCACCCGACGCTGCTCGAAGACATTTTTGCCAAAATCCTTGAGAACGTCAGTGACCCGACGCTTGCCGCCACCCTGAAAAACACCATCAATACCGCGGTTCAGCAGCGCACCACCGTTGGCCTGGTCGGGCTGCTGATTGCGCTTTACTCCGGCATTAACTGGATGGGCAACCTGCGTGAAGCGGTGCGCGCTCAGTCGCGGGATAAGTGGGAACGTAGCCCGCAGGATCAGGAAAAATTCTGGGTAAAATACCTGCGTGATTTTATCTCATTGATTGGACTACTGATTGCGCTGATCGTTACCCTGTCTATTACCTCGATTTCCGGCTCGGCCCAGACGCTGCTGATCGGCCTGCTGCACCTGGGCGATATCGAATGGCTGAAACCGGTCTGGCATCTGGTCGGCCTGGCGATTTCTATTTTTGCCAACTATCTGCTGTTCTTCTGGATCTTCTGGCGTCTGCCGCGCCATCGCCCGCGCCGCAAGGCGCTCATTCGCGGCACGCTGATTGCGGCCATCGGCTTTGAGGTGATCAAAATCATCATGACCTACAGCCTGCCGAAGCTCGTCAGTTCCCCTTCCGGGGCCGCTTTTGGCTCGGTGCTGGGGCTGATGGCCTTCTTCTACTTCTTCGCCCGCCTGACGCTGTTCTGCGCGGCCTGGATTGCCACCGCAGAATACAAAGACGACCCGAGGATGCCGGGAAAAACGCATAAATAATCCTGTCATGATTGCCGGTCAGGATAGGTGGCCTGCCGACCTTCAGGTTAGCAGGTCCACTTGTCTAAACCTCCGACCAGAGAACATGCCATGACAACTGCCTCCGTACCCAAACTCCAAAAAACTGTTATTGATCCCAGCGTTCGCCTGCGCGAAACACACATCGGCGAACAGTGTGAAGTACTCGCCAACAGCGTGCTGGAATACAGCACCCTCGGCGACTTCTCCTACCTCGGGGAACACTGCTGCGTAGCCGACAGCGAGATCGGTAAATTCACCGCCATTGCCAACCACGTTCGACTTGGCGCCCCCAATCACCCGATGGATCGCCCGTCACAGCACCGCTTTACCTACTGCCCCGAGTACTACGCCACTGATGTTGGCCGGGATACCTCATTCTTTGCGCATCGCCGCGAGGACCGGGTGATAATTGGTAACGACGTGTGGATTGGCCACGGTGTTATCGTCCTGCCCGGCGTGACAGTAGGTGACGGCGCTGTACTGGCCGCGGGCGCGGTGGTCAGCAAAGATGTGCCGCCGTACACCATCGTTGGCGGCGTGCCAGCGAAACCTATTCGCAGCCGTTTCCCGCAGGAGGTGGCTGAAAGCCTGGGGCGCATCGCCTGGTGGGACTGGCCGCTGGAGAAATTAATGGCGCACCTGCCGGAATTTCAATCCGGTGAGATAGCCAGTTTTTGCGCTCGCTGGGACAAGCCGACCAACTCAGCAGATAAATCTAACTGGTAACTTTTATTTAACCTAAAACCAGTTTTATTCTCTATTTTGAAAATTTTGTGAAGCATTTCATAGAAGGTTACGGGCAGGCTTAAAAATTATCCACTTAATGCGCGTTTTTTGAGCCATTTCGCCCGGTGCGGCGCGTTGAAATGCTTCTTTTGCTATGCGTAAATGGACTTTCGTTCGCCATAAATAAGAAAAATCTATGCAAGCATCCGTTGCCACAACTCTCGATACCGGGGCTGACGCTACGCCCGTAAACTCACGCGGAAAAGTCGTTGTTGCTTCGCTGGTCGGCACGGCCATCGAATTCTTCGACTTCTATATCTATGCCACCGCGGCGGTGATTGTCTTCCCGCACATCTTCTTCCCGCAGGGTGACCCGACGGCTGCCACGCTACAGTCTCTCGCCACTTTTGCCATCGCCTTTGTGGCTCGTCCGATTGGTTCAGCGCTATTCGGCCATTTCGGTGACCGCGTCGGTCGCAAAGTCACGCTGGTCGCTTCCCTGCTCACGATGGGGATCTCGACCGTTGTCATCGGCCTGCTGCCGGGCTATGCCAGCATCGGTATCTTCGCCCCGCTTCTGCTGGCGCTGGCCCGTTTTGGCCAGGGTCTTGGCCTGGGCGGTGAATGGGGTGGCGCGGCATTGCTGGCCACGGAGAACGCCCCGCCGCGCAAACGCGCGCTGTACGGTTCTTTCCCGCAGTTGGGTGCGCCGATAGGCTTCTTCTTCGCCAACGGCACCTTCCTGCTGCTTTCATGGCTGCTGACCGACGAACAGTTCATGTCCTGGGGCTGGCGCGTGCCGTTCATTCTCTCTGCGGTTCTGGTCATTATCGGGCTTTATGTCCGCGTTTCGCTGCATGAAACGCCAGTATTCGCGAAGATTGCCAAAGCCGGGAAGCAGGTTAAAGTCCCGCTGGGCACGCTGCTGACCAAACATTTGAAGGCGACGATCCTCGGTACCTTCATCATGCTGGCGACCTATACGCTGTTCTATATCATGACGGTCTATTCCATGACCTTCAGCACCGCGCCCGTTCCGGCGGGACTGGGCTTCTCGCGCAATGAGGTGCTGTGGATGCTGATGATGGCGGTGATTGGCTTTGGCGTGATGGTGCCGATTGCGGGCTATCTGGCGGATGCTTTTGGCCGCCGCAAGAGCATGATTGTGATCACCAGCCTGATGATTCTGTTTGCGCTGTTCGTCTTCCCGCCGCTGCTGGGTTCCGGGAACCAGGCGCTGGTGATGGCCTACCTGCTGATTGGCCTGAGCCTGATGGGGCTGACCTTTGGCCCGATGGGTGCGCTGCTGCCGGAGATGTTCCCGACGGAAGTCCGCTACACCGGCGCGTCATTCTCTTACAACGTCGCGTCCATTCTTGGCGCCTCTGTCGCACCGTATATCGCCACCTGGCTGCAGGCTAATTATGGCCTGTTCTATGTCGGCGTGTATCTGGCGGCGATGTCCGCACTGACGCTGATTGCGTTGTTGCTGAGTAAAGAGACCCGCCATCAGTCGCTGTAATTTTTACCCTCACCCTCTCCCTAAAAGGGAGAGGGGATTACGATGCACCCTCGCCCCTCTGGGGAGAGGGCCGAGATGAGGGGCAGCCTTACTTCTTCATCTGCCCCAAAATCGTCCGGCACTGATTATCACTTCCTTCAGAAGGCGAGATCAGCGCGGCCAGCGCCGCCGCCGGAGTGACCAGCGTGGCAAGCGCCGCAGCCACTGCGCCACGAATAATCAATGGCCCCGGCTTCACGCCCGCATCCGGGCTCTTGAACGTGCCGCGCACATAGAGCGGAGAACGCAGAGTGATAATACGAATCCCTTTGCTCTCCGGATCGATGGTCAGATCCAGACGTTCGCTGGCAAAGTTTGTGCTGCCGGTGACGTTAATCAGCGCATTTTCAGTATCAAAGGCAAAAATTCTCGGCGTCGCAATTCCGTTGCGTAAATCCAGGTTCGCAGCGGCGCAGTTGATCCGCACCTCATCATCGCCAAAAATCTTGCCGACAATGTAGTTGCCCACGTTAAGGCCAACGATTTCCATCAGGTTACGGCTGATAAGCCCGTCGTTCATCAACAGCTTCAGGCTGCCGTTACTGGTGCCCATCAGCGCCGCGACTGAGTTACCGCGTCCGCTCAGATTGGCATCGCCGTTCAGCTCGCCCAGCGTTTTCTGCATAGACTCAACCTTCGGCATAAGCTGCTTCAGCTGCAGACGACGCGCCTGAATATCCGCTTTCCCCTGCATCGGCTTTTTATCGCCCTCAAGGTGGATGTTGGCATTGATGGAGCCGCCCGCCATGCCGAATTTCAGCGGCTGCAGGCGCAGGTCAGCGTTATTCAGGATCACATGGGTGGTGAGGTCGCTCAGCGGCAGCGTGCCGCTGTGTTCAATGCGCTGCCCTTTAAAGCGTACATCGGCATCCATCACGTTCCATTTGTCCGTTTCAAAGCGATCGTAAGGCAGCACTTTATCGGCTGGCTGCACCGTCCTGTCGCCCCGCTGCTGTCTGGCTTTTTTCGTCTTTTCGGCATCCTTCCCGGAATCAACGCCAATCAGCGGCCCTAAATCGGCCAGCCGCAGCTGTTTAGAGACTAAATCGCCCTCAAGTTTAGGCCGCGGTTTACCCTGGCTGTAGGTCAGTGAACCGTGGATATCGCTGTCGCCAATGCGCCCGTTAAAATCCTGATAGCGGAAGACGGAGCCTTTATCCGTGTCGATTTTTGCCAGCAGATGGCCGTCCGTTTCAAACGGAGGCGTATCCGGCAGCAGCACGCCGGTCAGCGCGTAAAGATTCCCGAGGGAATCGCCGGAGAACTTGAGCCTGAGATCGACGCCTCCCATTTTCATCGGGTCGTTAACTGTGCCAACGAAGGCCACTCGCGATGTCCCCGAACGCACATCTGCCTGCACCGGGAATGCGCTATCGCCCTCGCTACGCAGCGCCAGCATACCGCCAATTTTACCGCTGCCCTCCACCGGCTGGCCGTTGTAGCGGCCATTCACTTTCAGGCCGAAAACGTAATCTGCCGCTTTCGCCGCATCTTTGCCCTGTGGCTTTTGGCCGGACACTTCGCTAAACGGCAGCGGTTTACCCAAAGGATCAACCAGGATCGTTAGCGCCGCCTTGGTCACTTTATCGTCCACGGCGATCCGGCCTTTATCAAACAGGATATTGTCGAGCCGGAAGGACCAGCCGGAGGGTTTTTGATTGGGATCGCTGCCGCCAGCACTGGCAAGGTTAAAGGTCCAGTTATTGTTTTTGTCCGACAGCCGGATAATACGGACATCCGGCTCAACCAGGCGAAGCCAAGGGATATAAACCGTTTTGGTTAACAGCGAAAGCGGGGCAAGCGTTGCCTCGACGCTGGGCAGATGAACCATGGTGACTTCGGGGATGTCAGGTGGGTTACCAAGCAGGATGTCTTCGGCATGAACGTGTGGCCAAGGCACCCAGCTGCGCCAGCCGGGCTCGTCTTTATTTCGTGCCCAAACCACCCCTAAATCGCCGCGAATGGCAAAGGGGCGGTTCAGCTCTGTCGAGACTTTTTGGTTGATGGTTGGTTTCAGCCGGTTCCAGTCAAACGTGGCGATCGCCACGATCGCTACGACAACCAACAACAAGAAAATCCCGGCGACTGTGCTGCTAATTTTACCCGTTTTTGTCATCCTTCTTACCTCTCCTGATGTTGGTCTACCTGACTAAAAGATAGTTCAGCGTGACCGAAACGACATCAGGGGAGGCGAATCAGAACGTTTTCCAGGTTTTCGAAGGGGACAGGGCGCGACAGGAAATAACCTTGTGCCGCATAAGCAGGCGAAGATTGAACATCTCGCCATTCTTCAACCGTTTCAATGCCTTCTACAATCACACCCTTGCAGTAGCGGTTCATTAATTGCAGCAGCATGGTAAATAAATTCCGTCCTTCATCGCTTTTTCGTAGCATGATGAAAAGCTCGCGCGCCACTTTGATATAGTCGTAGCGGACTTCGCTCAGCGCGGAGAAGTTAGCCAGGCCAGTACCAAAATCATCAAGCCAGAGCGGGCCAAACTCGTGCATGCCGGCCAGCGTTGCCGCCTGCGGCAGGTTAATGTGCTCCACAAGTTCAAAACGTACCCACGGCAGTTTGGCGATCAGATCAAGAATCGGCTGATGCTGCTTCATGGCAATTAAAGTGGGGCCATCGACGTTCACCGAGGCCAGTATGCCGTGACCGATGAAGGTCTGCGCCCAGTCTTCCAGCAGACGCAGTTGCTCTTCCACCACCGTAAGACGCTGGCGGCTGGGGATCGCAGAGAAATAGCGGTCAGGCGGGATACGTACGTCAGCCTCAGCCGGATGCGTGACCACCGTCAGCAGTTCAACTGCCATCAATTTTCCGTCTGTTTTGTAAATCGGCTGAAAGGTGTAGCGGCGCTGGCATTGCAGCCAGAATCGTCGCTCCTGCAAACTTTCAACGCTCGCCTCAAGCGTATGCAGCCGGTGAGTGATCTGCTTCAACTTCATCTGTACATCCTGTTTGCCCTGATAACGCTACATGGCTCGTCGAAAGGTTATCGGCGTCGGAATAGAGAACTTTATGCTCGCTTTCGCAGCAAAATGCGCCGGAGCGATTTTTGTCACAATCACAATAACCTGGCGTACATCAAATATTTTCAAAACGCTGTTTTAAAATGTTTGACTCACTTTTCGCCACGGCGGAGAATGCGAAAAACAGCGTTTTTGTTCATTTAACCGCCAGGTCTCTTATGCTCACTCAGAAAATTGCCGTGATCGGCGAATGCATGATCGAACTGTCTCAAAGTGGGGCCCAGCTGCATCGCGGCTTCGGAGGCGATACCTTAAATACCTCGGTTTACCTCGCCCGCCAGGTCAGCGAAGGCGCGCTGGAAGTGCATTATGTCACCGCGCTCGGCGAGGACAGTTTTAGCCAGCAAATGCTGGACACCTGGCAACGGGAACACCTGCACACGGCATTGATTCAGCGCCTGGAGCACCGCCTTCCGGGCCTGTATTACATCGAGACCGATAGCCACGGTGAGCGGACGTTCTACTACTGGCGTAACGAAGCAGCGGCGCGGTTCTGGCTGGAAAGCGAGCGTTCAGACGAAATATGTGCGGAACTGGCCCGGTTTGATTATCTCTACCTGAGCGGCATTAGCCTGGCCATCCTCAATAACGCCAGCCGGGAGAAGCTTTTCGCGATGCTGAAGCAGGCCAGAGCGAACGGCTGCAAAGTCATTTTCGACAATAACTATCGGCCACGCTTATGGACCAGCCCGGAAGAGACACAGCGTGTTTATCGGCAAATGCTGGCCTGCACGGATATTGCGTTTCTGACGCTGGACGACGAAGACGCGCTATGGGGCGTAGTCCCGGCAGAGGAAGTGATTCGCAGGACGCATGCTGCTGGCGTAGAAGAAGTGGTTATCAAACGAGGCGCTGAGTCTTGCCTGGTCTCGGTCAGCGGCGAGGATCTACTCGACGTCCCGGCGCTTCGTCTGGCAAAAGAAAAAATCGTGGACACCACCGCGGCAGGAGATTCCTTTAGCGCGGGTTATCTGGCGGTGCGGTTAACCGGGGGTACAGCAGAAGAAGCCGCGAAGCGCGGCCATTTGACGGCGGGCACGGTGATTCAATATCGCGGGGCGATTATCCCGCTGGATGCAATGCCCCAATAAGATGACCCTCACCCTAACCCTCTCCCTGGAAGGGAGAGGGGACGAAAAGAAAATGTCTGCGCAAGTTCCCCCTCTCCCCTGCGGGGAGAGGGGCAATCCCACCGCTAAGAAGCCGGTGGAATATCCGAGACTTCCGGCTTAGGATCGTCCGTCACCGGCGGCGGCGCAGCCGGCACCATCACCTTATCCCACGTCTCTTTCAGCTCCTTCATGTTGTACTCAGGTTCGCCTTTAGGCTGCAGCAGCACCATAGACATCTCCTGAGACAGCTGCTGACGCAGATCCTGATTGAGCATCGACACGGTCAGGCTGTCGAGGAAGTCCTGCCGGAGCTTCTGGTACTGCTCCGGTGCAATATCAACCACCTGATTCTGCAGCGAACGCAAACGCTGGCTTATCAGCACATCGGTGTCGGTACGCGCGTAGGTAGCAAACAGCTTCGTCAGCTCATTCTTTTTCTGCGCTATCAACGCGTCGAATTCTTCCTGAGACAACCCCTTATCGCGCACTCTCAACAGTTCACGCCCGACGCTGGTAAGGCTGGCGTTCAGCTTATCGTTCGGGGATTCAATGTTGATCCCGCACTGGGCGCGCAGATAAAGCACGCGGCAATCAAAGCTCAGATTGAGGTCTTTAACGCCATTTTTGCTCAGGCTTTGCTGCACATTCCAGAACAGCGCTTCACGGGCCAGGTCGGCACGCCAGTAGCGCAGCAGCGCCGCAGACTCACGAATCGGCTGCCAGCTGTTGTCCCACATCAGGGACAACCTGTCCTGACGCACGCTGTCGGTCATCAGGCTCACCGGCTCAGGGTTAAGCGGGGAAAGCGTTGGCACAGGCGCAGGCGTGTCGCGCTTGCCTTTTAGCTCACCAAAGGTTTTGTTGATTTGCTCCGCCACGCTGCGGCTATCCACGTTACCCACCACGATGAGGGTCATGGCATCCGGGGTGTACCACTTGTCGTAAAACGCTTTCAGCTGCGCGGCATCAACCGGGCGCTTGAGATTATCAGCCGGATCGTGGCCAAGCAGCGTGGAGCCTTTCAGGCGGTAGCGCCACCAGCTGTCTTTGGTGTTCATCGGCCAGGTTGCGATCATATCCGGCACATGCAGTGCCGCGGTGACGGTTGCCGGCGTCACGGCCAGTGACCCGATATTGGTCGACATAAACGTCAGCGCTTCTTTCAGCAAATCATTGCGGTTATTAGGCAAGCTTAAGTTAAACAGCGTGAAGTCATAGGAGACGATAGCCGGAGGAAGTGGACGCTCCGGGTCGCTGCTTTGGTGCCATAACGAACGCGCCTGGCTAGTCGGCAGACCGCCGGTCTGCGTCAACAGCATGCGCGGTAAAAAGTGGCTGTAACCGCTTTGTTGGGCGGTCTCTGTGAGTGAACCGCTATTCACCATCAGGCGAATTTCAACGCGGTCACTTGGGCGCTGGGGGGTGGCCAAAACCTGCCACTGGAAGCCGTTAGAAAGCGTTCCCTGTTGCCAGGCCGGGTCCGGCTGGAGCGCTTCTGCCTGCACGTTGCTGGCCGTTGCGGCTAATAGCAACCCGCCAGCTAAAAGTCGAATCTTGGTGCCCTGCATGTGAACCCCTAAAAACAATCCTGGTTAAAAGTAGCACATCGGCGCGGCATTCGACGTCCGCAGACCGACATAGGTGACGTTTCACCAATCCGTTTGACCGCATTTCTGCGAAAACGTCACGTAAGAAAGTGAAAAATAGAGAATGTTGAATGTTTAGGAAGGTAATTATGCAGAGTCGCCCGCAGCGAGGGCAAGTCGCTGCGGGCAATTGGTCGGATTAGTGGGAGACTTCGGTCACTTTTTTGTCAGATTTTGGATTATCCAGCTGCTGATGAAGTTGCTTTTCATCCAGCTGTTTTACCCATTTCGCGACAACGACGGTCGCCACGCCGTTACCGACCAGGTTGGTCAGCGCGCGCGCTTCGGACATGAAGCGGTCGATACCCAGAATCAGCGCCAGACCCGCAACCGGCAGATGGCCTACCGCAGAAATGGTTGCCGCCAGCACGATAAAGCCGCTTCCCGTCACGCCTGCAGCCCCTTTAGAAGAGAGCAGCAGCACAACCAACAGCGTGATCTGATGGAAGATATCCATGTGGCTGTTGGTCGCCTGAGCGATAAACACCGCCGCCATTGTCAGGTAAATCGAGGTGCCGTCCAGGTTGAAGGAGTAGCCGGTTGGAATGACCAGGCCCACAACGGATTTACGGCAGCCCAGCTTCTCCATCTTATCGAGCATACGCGGCAGAACGGACTCGGAAGACGATGTCCCCAGTACAATCAGCAGCTCTTCTTTGATATAGCGAATGAACTTGAAGATGCTAAAGCCCGTCGCGCGGGCGATGGAGCCCAGGACCAGAATCACAAACAGCAGGCAGGTGATGTAGAAGCAGACGATCAACTGGCCCAGCTGCACCAGAGAACCTACGCCGTACTTACCGATGGTGAACGCCATGGCCCCAAACGCCCCGATAGGCGCCAGGCGCATGATCATGTTGATGATGCCGAAGATAACCTGAGAGAAGCTTTCGATGACGTTAAAGATCATCTGCCCCTTGTGGCCCAGGCGATGCAGGGCAAAGCCAAACAGAACGGCAAACAGCAGCACCTGCAGGATATTCCCGCTGGCAAACGCACCAATCACGCTACCTGGGATCACGTCCAGCAAGAAGGCAATAACGCCCTGCTGCTGAGCTTGTTCAGCGTAAACCGCAACCGCTTTGGCATCCAGCGTCGCCGGGTCCACGTTCATGCCGGCGCCTGGCTGCAGCACGTTAACCACAACCAGCCCGATAATCAGCGCAATCGTGCTGACAATTTCAAAATAAAGTAACGCTACCGCGCCGGTACGGCCTACGGCTTTCATGCTTTCCATGCCAGCGATCCCGGTCACCACGGTGCAGAAGATGACGGGCGCAATAATCATTTTAATCAGTTTAACGAACGCGTCGCCAAACGGTTTCATTTGGGCACCCAATTCCGGGTAAAAGTGACCCAGCAAAATGCCGATGGCAATTGCGGTCAGCACCTGAAAATACAGACTTTTGAAGAGTGAGGTTTTCATTAGAGTATCCTTGAACGGAGAGTAACCGCAGCCCCGGCTCAGGAACCGGTATGACTGCGGCACTCAACATATCACCCTAAAAAAAACGCAGAAGTGGCCTGGATCGATTTTGTTAACGGAACTGTTAAAAACTTGAACTGAACCGATCCAGCTCTTAACATTTGTAACTATTGTTTTTCATTTACGCAGTAAGAAATTCACGTTCAAACTGCTCGAGGGTGCGCGCTTTGGCATACAGGAACCCCTGGGCATAGATAACCCCCTGCTGCACCAGCCACTCGCGCTGTGCTTCTTGTTCCACGCCTTCAGCCACCACTTTCAGATCCAGGGCTTTGGCCATCGCGATAATCACACCCACCATCGCGTTATCTTCCGGCAGCCCTTCGATGAAGCTTTTGTCTATCTTCAGCACGTCAATCGGCAGCGCTTTCATGTGGTGCAGATGGTGCAGGCTGGCGTAACCCATACCAAAATCATCCAGCGCAATACGCACCCCGGCCTGGCGGAGCGGCCGCAGGATATTGACCGCCGCCTGTGGATCATCAATGCGGCGGCTCTCGGTAACTTCAAGAATCAGCGTGCCGGGCTGGATTCGGTAACGTCTGAGCAGCTCCAGGAGCGAAGGCACCATGGCTTCATGCAGCAGCTGGAGCGCGGAGAGATTGACGCACAGCGGCAGCGTAACGCCCCGGCTTTGCCAGGCAGACAGCGTGCGACAGGATTCCTCGAGGATCCAGCTACCGACGGTAATCATCAGCCCGCAGGCTTCAATACGCTCAATCAGCCCTTCCGGCAGGCTCCAGCTACCGTCAGCCTGGCGCTGGCGCAGCAGGACTTCGGCACTGACCACGCTCCCGTCACGCATATCCACCTGCGGCTGTAGCCAGATGGCAAACTGATGCTTCTCAAGCGCATTCAAAATATCGTGCTCTTCGGTCAGGCGCTGCTGGGCTATCTCCATCTGATCGGGATCGAAGAACTGAATTTGGTTTTTCCCGAAGCGGCGAGCCGCAAGCGTTGCCGAAGCCGCCCGGCGATAAAGCTGTTCTGCATCGAGGCCCACTCTGAACATCGCAATGCCAATGCTGGCGGTCGGTTTCAGTTGCAATGCCTGAACGGGCAAACGGGCGTTGAGCGTTTCCATGATTTTCTGTGCCAGCGTCATGGCATTCCACGGGTCGCTGACGCCATAGAGCAGCAGCCCAAAATCATTCTGACTGAGCTGGGCCAGGACCGCGTTGGTCGGCAACACGGGTTTAATTTTCTCGACCAGCGTCAACAGCAGCATCTCGCGCTGCTCTTCGTTCAGCACGCCGGCCGCATCCTGGAGCGTTTCGCTCCCGATTAACATCAACGCGCCGCGTTTCTCGTTCGCCACCATCTGCTCAATCAGCGCCATCAGCAGCGCCTTATTTGGCAGCTCCGTGACCGGATGATGGGTACTCAACGCGTTCATTTGCTGCTGAAGACGCTGGGCAACCTGTTGATTGCGGTTATAGCTGCGTACCAGCATGCCAATCTCATCGTCATGGTGCAGCGGCGGCAGCGTGAGCTGGTGCTCACCCGCTTGCTGAGGATTCAGGTTACTCAGCTCGCGGCTAATCTTGCGGATCGGATGCACCACCAGCCGGTTAATGCACCAGCTGATCGCCACGGTCAAAATCAGCGCCAGCAGCAAATAGGTGGTCAGCAGAGTGGAAATCGTGCTGATGATAATGCGGTACATGCGCCAGGAATCAGCCTGTAGCACCAGGTAAGCCAGCGGCTGCGGGTTTGCCGGGCGTTCGAGGGAATAAAGCGGCAGGGAAATCTGCACCGGCAGCTCAAACACGCGGGTGATGAGCATCGGGATTTGGTGCTCCGGCATAAAGCTAATGCGAAGCGCCTGGAACTGATTGGGCAGCACGACGTCGGCTCGGCTGATGATGCCCGAAGGTTGGATCTGCTGAAGAATAGCCTCGGCCTGCGGAATATCCGCCCGCAAAATGGCCTCAGACAGCGGAAGACGCACGGAGTGGGCGATTTTCTCCATTTGCGTGGCGGTGTCGTAGCGGTTTTGCTGCACAAAATGGAACAGCTGAATGACGATAAAAATGAAAATAAACGCCAGGGCCACGGCTGACACCATCGCCATCTGTTTTATCGTTAGGGAACGACTGACTCGCAAGCTGACTCTCCGCTTTTGCTTAACCTGCGCCACGCCCGGCATCAGGATATTCTTATGCCCGCAGAGTATACTGCATTGCCGCTCTTTGTAATCCTGACCTCAGGAGAATCGGGTAATTCTGCATTTATGGGCAACTTTGCGCCTAATTCTGAGTAAAAAAACACAAACGGCGGGCTAACCCGCCGTCCTGTGTGGCACCTAATCAGAAGTCCGCGTAAGGCACCAGCGGCTGCGGCGGCATATCCATATCGCCCTGCCAGCCCGCCATGGAGTAGCGCACGAAAATCAGCGCATGGCTTGGGGTGTAGTCCTTGGCCTGCTGAATATCAATCCCGGCACCGATTGACCAGTGCGAGTTGATCCGCCGTTCAACCAACGCTCTGGCCGTATAACCGAAACCATTGCTGCTGCTGCCCGAGAAGGTGTCATTGCGGTCCGGGTAGCCCTCTGGATCGTCCGGGTAGGGGTTCGTGTTATTTGGCACGAGGTTACGCAGCGGATAGCGCTGGCCCGCATTGCTGTGGGAGTAAGACCAGGAGCCGGAAGCGCCCAGTTCCCAGGACCAGTTTTCGGTACGTTTACGCCAGATGACCGGCACGGCAAACGACACGTATTTTTGCGGGCTGTAATAGCCGCCCTGGCCGAGGAAGTAGTCGCTGAGGTCTTTTTCGTAGTGCCAGACCATATTGGTCAGGCCCACGGTTAGCCGCTGATTATTCTCGTTAATCAGCTTGTAGTAGTAGCCCGTCATCCAGCGCACGCGCCAGTTATCGGCCACGTTTTTACCGGTCAGCGTGTCCGCGCTCAGGCTGGACCAGACGCCGTTAGCTTCGCCCTTGTCGTAGCTCAGGCTGATACCGCCGCCGTTAGCGCGAACGCCACCCCACACTTTATTGGTATTCGGATCCCGCTGCCCGCCGAAGGAGAGCAGCGAGCTGGAGATAGGCCGACGATGCGCATTGACGGTATAGCCAATAGGCCCGAGGTCGTTGCTGTAGCTCACGCCACCCACGACATCCACGACGTCAAAGCCCATCGGCGTGGTGCCAATGTCCGTTTGCCAGGTATTGTTTTTCCAGCCAACGGCCACGCTTGCGCCGTTGCCACTCTGATTTGTGTTGCCGAAACAGTTGTGCTCCGCACAGGTGCCCCAGCGCTCGTTGTAACCCCCGCCGTTATCTTTGAACGAGCCAGCATTCATATTCACCATATCGGTACGGAACCACATCCGCCCGTCGCTAAGCGGAGCGTCCACCTGCAGCATCGTGGTATGTGCTTTCAGATCGGAATAACCTGGCGTGCCGCTTGAGCCCCAGTATTCGTGGTCAAGCGTCACGTTTACATCCTGCTGGCGGTAAAGATCGGCGGCATCGCTGCGCACGGCCCGCTTCAGCCAGTCGTCTTTCTCATCGTTGCGGGTCAGGCGAGTGAAGGTGTCGTTATCCTGCGGGCGCTGCTGGGTAACCCCCGAGGAGACCATAGCGTCTTTGTAAGTCTCCAGCGCCTGCTGCGGCTGGCCGCTGGCGGCCTGGAAACGCGCGGCATCACGCATCACCAGCGCGCTTTCCATCGACGGCGGCTGGCTTTTCGCCGCAACCAGAATTGGCGCGTAGGTTTGCGCGGCTTTTTCGTTGTCGCCCAGGGCAGCCCAGGCGTTCGCCACGCGGCGTTGCGTATTGATGGACGGTGTTTCACCCGCCGGCGCTTTCTGCAGCTTCGCCAGCAGATCGCGGGCCTGAGGTTTATCCCCCTCGGCAATCAGCACCTCGGTTAACCCTAACAACGCATCTTCGTTGCCGGGTGAACGCTGCAGGACTTTCTGATACTGCGCTTTCGCCGTGGGGCGATCGCCACGTTCGGCGGCCCAGTCGGCCAGCGTTAAGTCGACGCGATCGGACGGCGTCTGCTGCTGAAGCAGCGCAATGGCGTCTTTTTCTTTGCCGCTGTCCCGCAGTCGGTTAGCCGTTTGCATGACTTCGTTAAACTGCAGCCGGTCTGCAAGCTCATGAATATTGTCGGTCCACTGCGCTTTGGGCAGCGTATTAAGGTGGCTTAGCGCCGCCGCATTGTGGTTATTGCCTGAGAGATAAAGGCCGTAAGCGAAGACCTGCTCCGGGTCGCCGGGTTTACGCTGGGCCAGGCCGCGCATCAGGCTGTCTGCCTCGCTGTGTTTTCCGGCGGCATAGAGGTCGTTCGACAGGCGGTAGGTGATCCACACGCTGTCCGGGTCGAGTTTGAGCCGCTGGCGCTGGATCTCTGCCGCTTTTGCCCACTGCCCCTGGCTTTCCAGCGCGGTGGCCTGCTGCTCCAGCCGCTCGCCGGCCAGGCTAAGTTCAATATCATCAATACTTTTGCGTTGGCTGGCCGAAAGGCTCTGAATATACGCCGTTGCACGCGCCGGCGACTGGCGCCGATAAACGTTCGCCAGGCCACGAATCGCGTTGCTGTTCCCGCGATCCATGCGCAGCGCCTGCTGATAATAACGCTCCGCGCTGGCATCATCTTTTTTGGCAACGGCCACATCGCCAAAGCCCAGCACCGCGTAGCTGTCGGTGTTATCCACCCTCTGCGCCTGCTGGTACTTCTGCAGCGCGGCATCCGGGTTATTGGCTTTGAGCTGAGCATCACCTTGTTCAATCAACAGCCAGTAACGGTTGGTTTTTAACAAGCTGTCCCACTTGCCCCGGTTGTCGCTTTGCGGGTCCATCTGAATGGCTTTCTCAAACTGCTGTACCGCGAGGGCGCGTTTTCCCTGCTGAGAATAAGCCTGCCCCAGGGCGCCAACCACTTCGCTATCGTTTTGCTTCGAGCTTAACGCCTCTTTCAGCTGCGGAATCGCCTGGTTCCCGCGACCACCGCCCACGTCTTCCAGCCCTTTTGCCCGGGCGAGGAAAGCCGGGTCAGACAACTGTTTTTGCTGCTGCGCCAGTCTGTCACGCGCGGTGGCCACCGTATCGCCTTCGGTAAAGACATTAAGAAAACGCTGCAGGGCCGCGACGCTTTGTGGCCCTGTCGGTAAGTTGCTGATTTGGCCATACCATAAAGCCGCCGCGTCTTCCCGGCTGCCGTTGGATTTCGCCATTTGCTCAAGCACCTGATAAGCCTCGGCGCTGCGGCCGTTGGCAAACATCAGCCGCGCCAGATTGCCACGCAGTTCGCCGTTCCCCGGCGCAGCGGCATCCAGCGCTTTCAGTTTATCGATCGCCTGGTTGGTGGTTGCCGGGCGCTTCGCCATCAGCATCCAGTATTCAATCGCTAAATCCCCTTCGGGCGGATTGCCGTCAAACAGCTTTTCATAGGCGGCAATAGCCTGTTCGGTATGCCCGCTGGTCGCTAATAAACGGGCCTGCTGCAGCTGCTGGCGACCATCCGCGCCGGTCAGCATCATCGTAACCTGCGACTGTTTATATTCGGCGGAACCGGGGGCCAGTTTTGCCAGACGCTCAAGCTGTGCTTTCGCCCCTGCGTTATCCCCCTGGCGCAGCAGGTAGCGCATGCGGGCCGCAATCACGTCCGGATCGTCCGGTGCCATCAGCTCCAGCCTGGACAGCGACTGACGCACAATATCTTCGCGTTTGCTGGCCTCACCCATCCTCACCTGCTCCAGCAACTGCTGCTGGGGCGTCAACGCGGCCTGAGCCATCGGCATCAGCGCCATGCCCAATGAGAGAGTGACGAAACTTAATGAGAACTTGCGCATACCTGACCCCAGCGAGGGATTAATTCACCCCGAGAATTGAAGCGAAAACGATTTTGATCCCATCCCTGACCAAAGAGCGTTAAAACATAGCTGTAATAGGCATCAGCCTGGGGGAAATTATCTTTCACCCGCTGACGCTGCACGTCCCGCGCTTCGCTATCCTGTAAAAAAGGCAGCATGGCGGCGGAGAATCCCACTGGGCCATTGCCCTGAACGCTGCCGGTTTGCACATCGACTTTTTCCGGCGGCAAACCTTGTTTGATGGTGATATCTGCCATGGGCTGGAAGGCCTTCAGCAGCGCGGCTTTGTGCGGTGCGTCGTCGGCCATCATGCCAATCCACATGTAGACGCGGATTGAGTCATAGCTGCCGCTGCGGGCGTCGTCGGTCTGGAACTGCCAGCCTTTGCCTTCACGCCAGTCGGCCCAGTTGGGTGAAAATCCTTTAGGTGCGGTTTCAAGCAGTAATCTTTGGTTTGCCACCTGCATGGCCGACCACGGGCCGCGGTAACGCACCATTCGCTGCAGTACCTGCGGCGGGAGGTAGCTTGGATTCAGCCGCCAGTCAGGAGAATGATTAAACCCCACTCTCCCCGGCAACAGTGAAAATCCCAGCCCCGGGATTTTAATCACTTCCTCTTTCGCCACGCGCTTCAGCAGCTTTTCACCGAGGCGACTATAGGCAGGCTCATGCCACAAACGCCCCGCTTCAAGCAGGCTCCAGACAATCCACATATCGGCATCGGAGGCGGAGTTGCTGTCTAAAACCGTCCACGCATCTTTGTCGTTTTTGCCCCACAGCCAGGCCGGAAGATGGTCTTTCAGCGCCCCCTGAGCGAGGTTGTTTTCCGTCCAGAGCAGCAGCTTGTCGAACATCGCCCGATCGTTGGCCACCAGGGCAAAGAAAAGCGCGTAGCTCTGCCCTTCAGAAGTGGTGATTTTGCGCTCATCGCTGGGATCGATCACCCGGCCCTGGTCGCTGACATAGCTGGCTTTAAACTGCTCCCAGGCAGGCCAGCTACAGGCGGCCTGCCCGGAAACGGTTGTCAGCATCAGCCCGACCATCAGCAGTGCGGCGCTGATTTTCATCGTAATTACTCGTCTTCTGGATCGATACGGCGGCGGCTAAGGATGCGCAGGATACGCCACAGCACCCAGGCCAACAGCACGACGCTTATCGCGGCGAAGATAGCCAGCAGCACCGGATGGTTCGACAGCGCGTACCAGATGCGCTCGAACCACGGCAGGTGGCCCACATAGTAAATATCGCCGACGCGCAGGCTATCCACACCGGATTCACGAATCACCGCTACCGAGCCGGAAATCGCCGCCCGTTTGCCGCTGTCGTTGAGCGCATTGTTCAGCAGCTCGTAACCTCGCGGGCTGTCGGCCAGTAAAGCAAGGACGCTGCGCTGGTCGTTATACGGCGACTGGAAGCCGACGATCGCGGCCATGGCGCCTTTGGAGGTGACCTCCGTTTGCGTATCCGCCGCGCGATCTTTGGGATCGGAAACGCCGTTCAGCAGCGGAGTCTGGCGAACCGGGGTTTTCACCCAGCTTTGCGTGGCTTCAACCAGCAGATCGATACGTTTGTCATCTTTCATCGTTGGCGGAATAGTGCCGATGATCATGATATCCGCATCTTTGCCCTGGATGGTGCTGCCATCATCCGTCAGGCCCACGTTTACGGCAGGGAAGCCGGTTTGTGAACCAATGGTGCCAAGCGCGTCCAGCAGCGCAGTCACCTGAGCCGGGTTAGGTTCTTTGCTGACCACCACGATAGTTTGCGAGAGATCGGCCATGCGGCTGAACGGGAAGCCCGCATTCGCAAAGGTGCGCAGATCCGGCATGGCAATAAAGTGGTGATAGTTAGAGAAGTCGATGGTTGACTCATCTTCCACCACGACGTGGTTTTGGACCGGCTGGAACGTAATACAGTTCTCTATCGAGCCGCCAGGCATCGGGTTCATATACGAGAAGTCAAAGCGCAGCTGGTTGGCGGCGCCCAGACGCAGCGCGGGAATCGACACATCCGTTTTGCCGTCCAGCAGGCCCTGCAGCACCGGCAGGCGCAGCAGCAGCTTATTGTTCTCTTCGCTCGGCGTCAGGTTGAACGACTGCAGGAACTGGTTGTTCAGGCTAATGTCCATGCGCGAGCTGTCTTTCATCGCCGGTGCGGTGTAGCGATACTTCAGGTTGAGATCGATGCCGTTACTGCGCAGCAGATAGAGATCGGGCGGCAGATTCATCGTCACGCTAATGGCGCTCGGCTCCTGGCCACTGGACTGCAGCTGCTCCTGGTAAGTTTTCATCTCGCCCAGCGTTACCGGCCGGTCAGTTCTCACCCAGTTTGGTGCATCGTAAGGTTCACGTGGCTGCAAGGGCTTCACGTCATCCACGGTGACGCTACTGCCGCGGAACAGGATATTCCCCTGGGCAATGCCTTTTGCCGCCTGCACGAGGTCTTTATCATCACGGCCCATCACCACCAGCAGTTTGACGTACGGGTTATCCGGGTGGGTCATCATCTCAACGGTTGGCGCCTGCACGGCAGGATGATCGCGCAGGAAGTCCGGGCGCTTATCGTTGGTCGCAAAAACGATCCCGTTGCTGGCCGGCAACTGATTGAAGAGCACCGGGAAGCTCTGCCCACGCCATGCGGTACGGGAACCAAACCACGAGGCGACAATCCCGGCGGCACGCTGCTGTTCAATATCCGGGCTGGCAGCAAAAACGACAGGTAACGTCAGCGGGCGATCGTCTCGCGAGTCAAAGAAAGGCACCGGGAAATGCGACAGATCGTTTTGAACCGGCAGGCGCTGGTAGGTCAGCGCCAGCGAGCTGCTGCGACCGACATCCATCCACAGCGTGGTGCTGGCCGGATTCTCGCAGATGTCGCGGTAGTGGCCGACAAACTCCAGCCTCACGCGGTTAAAGTCGGTGATATACAGCGGGTCAACCGGCACCTGTGCAAAGGTCTTTTTGCCCAGTTGCTCTTTGGTCACCGGCAGGACGCCCATCAGCTCGTCGTTAAGATAGACTTTAAGCTGCGACTGCACCGGCAGCAGCGAAGGTGAAGGGGTATATTCCAGGTTCAGCAGCGCTTTCGAGACGATTTCATCCCGACGCATCCCAAACTCTACCCCGCCATTCGGGTTCACGCCGGTCAACACCATGCTGCCCGGCGGCGGCGCAATTTGCGCAAAATTCAGCTTCACATCGCGGGAGGGCACATTTTCGGCGACGATGGGCGCATTTGCGCCAGGTACGCCCGGTAAGACTTGCCCAACCGTCGGGGCGCTGCCAGCGGGCGTCGCGGGAACGATCGCCTCGGTTGAACCCGGCGCAGGCGTAACCACTGCCTGATTTGCCGTCGCCACGGCAGGAACCGTCGGAGCCGGCGTCGAATCAGCCGAATTTGCCACTGTAACAGGCAGGGCGCTGATGCCTACCGCCGCTGCATAAAACCAGGATATTTTTCTTTTCATCGCGTTATCATCAAATTAATCAAGCTGTTGACAAACCTCAGGCGAAAGAAGAAACACCAGAGAACATCAATTCGTGATTTCAGTTGCCGGCTACAAAGAGGGAAAAACCACGCTTTTTCCCTTTTGGTGAGCAATTTCGTTAAGCCAGGGCAGACAAAGTCCGCCGTTTTGCTGGTTTGGCCGTCGGGCTGTGCGGAATAAACGACACAATCCAGTCCACCAGCGTGGTGATCGCGTGGAAAACAAACTTCAATGACGGTGGAGCGAACTCCGCAAGGTGCCGGTAACCCCGGAATCCAAGCTTGAGAATATCCACCAGACTTTCCAGCGGTTTATCCTCAGGGAAACTGTCCTGCCACAGCGCCCAGGTATCGGCGCGGGCAAAAGTACACTGAATAAAATCGATATGCTGTTTGGTGGTCATCTGCGCCAGCTGCAGGCCGACTTCATCGCCAAAGACACGCATCACCTGAGCCGGGAAGAAGAACTCCTGTGCCCCACGCTTTAACAGCAGGTTCACTTTCTGCCCTTCCAACACCTGAGTCGGGCCATGAATCTTGATCCCTACCCCGCCGTCTGAGTAGTCATGCACGGTACACGGGAAGAGGTGACCATCTTCACGCGCCAGCGCGGCCGGCATGGCGATTTCAACACGGTGCGCTCGCCGGACCTGCTTACTTTCCACGGAAACGGCCACCGCGCCGCCCAGTATTATCAAGTTGTAGAACACCCACAGCAGACTCACCACCACCGTTAGCGCTTCGTTTTCCGGGCCGTAGAAGAAGCGCCATGCCCCAAAGGCAACGCCCAGCAGGTTAATCAGGACTAAAATCAGGTACGGACGCGTGATGACCCAATCCACATATTCGTTTTCAACCAGCCCGCCCTTTGCGGTCACGTTGAACTTCCCTTTGTGCGGATTAAACAAGGCCACCAGCGTAGGCTGAGCGATGTACCAGGCCAGCACAGTTTCGTAAATTTCACTCCAGAAAGAGTGGCGATATTTACCCTGGATTTTGGAGTTGGTCAGGCTGGCGTGGATCATGTGCGGCAAAACAAACAGCGCAATCATGATGGCCGGGGCGTAAATGATATAGGCGTGTAACAACAGGAACGCCAGCGGTGCCGTCAGGAAGATAAGCCGCGGGATCCCCGACAGGAAATGGAACATGGCGTTGGCATAACAGAGCCGCTGGGCAAACTTCAGCCCCTTGCCGAAGAACGGGTTATCGAGACGGAATATCTGCGTCATCCCTCGCGCCCAGCGAATACGCTGCCCAATGTGCGCGGAAAGACTTTCCGTTGCCAGCCCCGCAGCCTGCGGAATACGCAGGTAAGCCGAGGTATAGCCCCTGCGGTGCAAACGCAGCGATGTGTGGGCATCTTCGGTCACGGTTTCAACGGCAATACCGCCAATTTCATCCAACGGGCCACGGCGAATCACCGCACAAGAGCCGCAGAAGAACGTGGCATCCCACATATCGTTCCCGTCCTGCACCAGGCCGTAGAACAGCGTCCCTTCGTTAGGCGTTTTACGGAAACGCCCCAGGTTGCGCTCGAACGGATCGGGCGAGAAGAAATGGTGCGGAGTCTGCATCATCGCCAGCGATTGTTCTTTGAAGAACCAGCCCATGGTTAGCTGTAGGAAGGAGCGTGTGGGCACGTGGTCGCAGTCGAAGATAGCGACAAAATCGCCCTTCGCGTGCTTCAGCGCGTTGTTGATGTTCCCCGCCTTTGCGTGCTCGTGCGTCGGACGGGCGATATAATTGACCCCGACCATATCGGCAAACTGCTTAAACTCGTCTCGCCCGCCGTCATCCAGAATCCAGATATTCAGCTTGTCCTTCGGCCAGTCAATGCCCAGTGAGGCATAAATTGTCCCCTTCACGACGTGCAACTCTTCGTTGTAGGTCGGCACAAAAATATCCACCACCGGCCAGGTGCTTATGTCTTTTGGCATCGGCACCGGCTGGCGGTTAAGCGGCCACACCACCTGGAAATACCCCATCACCAGCACCAGCCAGGCGTAGGTCTCGGCAAACAGCAGCCCCAGACCGAAGACGAGGCTGAGCGGATCGTTCCAGTTCAGGGTCGAAGTGTAGCGCCACCAGATGTAGCGACAGGATACGGTGAGCGACAGCACAATCAGCATCAAGGCAGAGAAACGCCCCGGTAAACGCCGAACGATCAGGGCCACGCCCCACAACAGCATCAGGAAAATAAACTGTGACAGCGGGTTAAACGGCTGGGTAATACAAAGCAGGGCAAGAATGGCCGAAAACACAACAATCACGCCCAGAATGATCCGCCGGGCTGTGTGGTTGATATGGCTTAATTCTTTCTTTTCATCGAGATGCTGCGTCCGGTTGCTAATGTTTTCCGGCAGTTTATCAAGCCAGCCGTGCCAGCTTTCACGCCAGGCCTGCATCCGGCCAAAAGAGCGTACCCGCGGGCGCCCGGCTTGCTTACTGACGCGGAGCAACAGCCACAGGCTTTGGATACCGTAACGCACCACGTCCAGCGGGCGCGGCCTGTCTGGATTGATATGCGGGTAGAACTGGTCATGCCCGGCGCGTATGCGCTGCCAGCGGGGGCCTTCAAGCGGCAGAAAAACCCAGGCAAGAATCAAGACGATGCAGCCCAGCGTCGCACTGAACATCGGGGCACCGTTGCGACGAAAAGTACGATAACGCTCACCCAGCCGCTGGCTGGCAGCGGGGAGTAACAGCCAGGAGGCCAGATGACTCATGCCTTCTTCCCTGCAAGGTTCAACAGGCACCAGTTGGCGAGCGTCATGATTTCCTCGGCAATCAATGAATCCGGACGATATTCGCCCAGAGGCTGTTTTACCGCCGCACTTTCGGCCATCGCCTCATCCCGGTGAAGAATAATGGGGATCATCGTGCGCTGGCTTTGCAGCCAAATTTGGTAGATATCATCCTGCAGCTGACTGGCCACCTGCAGATAGTTCACCAGAATATGCGCCCCTTGAGGCAAAGCCTGCTGGTGCAAACGAATATGGCAGTTGGTGTCCGGTTTAACCACCGTCACCACGCTGTCAGTTTGCGCTAAAATCTGGCGGGTCAGGGCTTTAAAGCCGTGGGGCAAGTCCAGTAATATCCACTGGTATCGCTGACTCGCTTTCAGGTCAGCAAGAAAATGGCTGAAGTTGCCAAGGGCTTTTTCCACCGTGTCGAACGTTTCATGCTCAGCCGGGCTGAGCTGGCCAAACGGCAGCACGTCGAGATGGCTGGTATAGCGCCATGCACATTTGCGCCAGTCTTCGTTATCCAGCATGGCCCGCGCCCAGCCCTTTGGCTCTGCGAAATCAATATTATAAAACAGACGCAGCAGGTTATCTGGCGAGATATCCACCACCAGCACCGATTCCCCAAGTTGCTGCAACGACCAACCAAGCGCCGCGGTAATAGACGTCGTCCCTACGCCACCACGCAGCCCTTGCAACCCAATGACAGCCATCAGGCCTACTCCCTATTGTTGCGTTAATTCAGCCAGCAGCGGCCAACGTTTAATTGCCGCCGCCAGTTGTTCCTGCTGCGATATATCGGTGTAATCTATTTCGGGCAGTGAAAATGCTTTACTCAGCGCCAGAAAATCATTTTGGAAGGCATAAACAAGCTTGTTTTCCTGAGCATTGCCAGTCTCTTCATCTTGCATTTTAGTTGTCATCTCTTGGTCAGGTTTCGTCAGCAGTGATAACGGCAAATGCCAGGAAAACGAAAAATGTTTTACAATGCTAAAACTGATGCTGTTTATTTTCAATGGTAGGTTTCTTTCTCAGCTTACGCTAGTAAACTGACATACATACTAATTTATCTCCAGGGGACGCCATGGAACCCATATTTTCGCTTGGCTTCCGTTCGTTGTGGAACGAATTGAACCACATGCCCGCAGGCGGCGTCTGGTGGCTGAACGTAGAAAGTCAGGATGATGCAATAAGTATTGTTAATCAAACAGTTGTCTCACAACAATCGACGGCAAAGGTTGCCGTCATTTCGATGTCAGCAAAGTCTGGGCAAGCCATAAAGCTCGATCCGACTAAAGGGCCAGAAAAAGTACGCCTTTTTACCATGCCCTCATCCCTCAATGGGCTCAACGCGCTGCGCCGCGATCTCATGTGCAGTATTAATCCTGAACACTACTTTTTTATACTCTTAAGCTCAGATAACGTCTGGGAAAATATTTCCCCAGAGGATTTACGTCATTGGCTCGCAATAATGGGAAAATGGACTAAACGCAATAAGTGCAGTCTGCTTTTTGTTAATGTTGGAAATAACAATGATAAACAATTCTCATTATTAGTCAGCGAGCATCGCAGTCTTTCCGGGCTTGCCAGCCTACGGGCGCAAAGCGATATCCATCGCTATGACATCGCCTTTTGGTGTAATGAAAAAGGCGTTACTGCCGATCAGCAGCTCAACGTCCACTGGCAAAACGGGGCATGGCAGGTTGTAGAGGATGCCGAAAGCGCGCCTCAGCCGCGCAGCGATGAAAAAAGCGTCCTCAGCCACATTGCTGTTCTGGAAGGTGCTCCTGCCCTGTCGGAAAACTGGCAGCTCTTCGAAAACAATGAGCAACTGTTTGACGCCGCGCGAACTGCACAGGCCGCCACAATTATTTTCTCGCTCACCCAGAATAGCCAAATCAACAGTATCGCCCGCCAGATTCACGCCCTCCGCCGCCAGCGCGGCAGCGCGCTGAAACTGATCGTGCGAGAAAACCAGGCCAGCCTGCGAGCCACCGATGAACGACTTCTGCTGGGCTGCGGGGCAACGCTAATTATTCCGTGGAACGCCCCGCTTTCACGCTGCCTGACGATGATCGAAAGCGTGCAGGGTGTGAAATTCACTCGCCATGTCCCGGAAGACATTACCGTGCTCATCGACCAGATGCAGCCGCTAAAACTGCGCGGTTATCAGAAATGGGACGTTTTCTGCAACGGTATCGGGACGCTGATGAACAACGCCCTGCTGCCGGAGGATGGCAAAGGCGTGATGGTCGCACTGCGCCCGGTGCCGGGCCTGCGCGTTGAGCAGGCGCTGACGTTATGCCGTCCAAACCGCATGGGCGATATCGTGACCATCGGAGAAAACCGGCTGATGCTGTTCCTCTCCTTCTGCCGTATTAACGATCTCGATACCGCGTTGAACCATATTTTCCCGCTGCCGGTGAACGACCTTTTCACCAACCGCATGGTGTGGTTTGAAGACAGCCAAATCGCCGCCGAAATACTCCAAATGCAGGCCATGCGCCCGGAAAAATGGGTAAAACCGCTGGCCGCCACGCTCGACCTGAACAGCGTTCGCCATGCCAGCCACGAAGGGCATAGCTGGCGCAGGCAGCCCACGCCTGTGACGCTGCTGGATGACACCCCGAGGGAACAGACACAATGATGAACATCACAGACATCATTCAGCTCGTCGTGCTTTGCGCGATAGTTTTTTTTCCGCTGGGCTATACCGCTCATCGCTGGCTTCCCCGCTTTACCGCCGCGGTGCGGCTGATGTTTTTAAAACCACGCTACGTTAAACCGGCCGGGACGCTACGCCGACCTTCCGCCAGGGCAGACCATCAACATGACTAATCACTCTCAAACGGCAAAATCGCCGGCTCATTTTCTGCAGTACTGGCGTGGTCTGGGTGGCTGGAACTACTACTTCCTGTTGAAGTTCGGTTTGCTATGGACCGGTTACCTGAATTTTCACCCGCTGGCGAACCTGGTCTTTCTTGCCTTTTTGTTATTCCCGCTGCCGCCGCTGAAGCTGCACAAACTGCGTAACTGGATAGCCCTTCCCGTGGGGATCGGCCTTTTCTGGCACGATACCTGGCTGCCCGGCCTCGACAGCATGATGAGCCAGGGGAGCCAGGTCGTTGGCTTCAGTGCAGACTATCTTCTCGACCTGGTAACCCGCTTTATTAACTGGCAAATGATCGGCGCGGCGTTTGTGCTGCTGGTTGCCTGGCTTTTTGTCTCCCAGTGGCTGCGCGTCACGGTGTTTGTCGTGGCTATCCTGGTCTGGCTCAACGTGTTGACAGTGGCCGGCCCGGCTATCTCTTTACTGCCCTCCGCCTCACAAACAACGGCCTCCGTTAACGCCAGCGCTACCGCCGGGTCAACGGCCGCCGCCAATACTGCAGCACCTTCTTCCGGTGATATCCCGGCACAAACGGCCCCGCCGACAAGCGACAATATTACCGCCTGGCTGAACAACTTCTACGCCAGCGAAGCCAAACGGCAGACCAAATTCCCGGACGCACTGCCCGCTGACGCACAGCCCTTTGAGCTGCTGATCATCAATATTTGTTCCCTCTCATGGTCCGACATCGAGGCGGTAGGCCTCAGCTCGCACTCGCTGTGGAAACACTTCGATATTCTGTTCAAGAACTTCAACTCGGCGACCTCCTACAGCGGCCCGGCGGCTATCCGCCTGCTCCGCGCGAGCTGCGGGCAGTCGTCTCACAAAGGGCTTTATGAACCCGCCGGCAATCAATGCTATCTGTTTGATGACCTGGCCCGTCTCGGCTTCAAGCAGCAACTGATGATGGACCACAACGGCGTATTCGGTAACTTCCTGAAAGAAGTGCGGGAAAACGGCGGGATTCAGGTCCCACTGATGGATCAAAGCGGGCTGCCGAGCAATCTGCTGGCATTTGATAATTCGCCAATCTACGACGACACCGCCGTACTGCAGCGCTGGCTGCAGGGTGAGCAAAATGACGGCGCGAACCCGCGCACGGCCACCTTCTACAACCTGGTGCCGCTGCACGACGGTAACCATTACCCAGGCAACAGCAAAACAGCCGACTATAAGGCGCGGGCGCAGAAGCTGTTCGATGAGCTGGATTCTTTCCTGACCGAGCTTGAGAAGTCGAACCGCAAAGTCATGGTGGTGATTGTGCCGGAGCACGGTGCGGCGTTGAAAGGCGATAAAATGCAGGTTTCCGGGCTGCGTGACATCCCGAGTCCTGACATCACCCACGTGCCGGCAGGCGTGAAATTCATCGGCATGAAAGCACCGCACAGCGGCGATGCCATTGAAATCAACCAGCCAAGCAGCTATCTGGCGATTTCAGAACTGGTTTCCCGCTCGGTGGACGGCAAAAACTTTGTTGCCGACCAGGTGGACTGGAGCGCGCTCACCAGCAATCTGCCACAAACTGCCCCGGTTTCAGAAAACTCAACGGCAGTGGTACTGAAGTATCAGGATAAGCCTTATGTCCGCCTGAGCGGGGGTGACTGGGTACCGTATCCGCAATAATGTTTGTGTTTAGAAGATCAAAAACCGGTGCCTGGTGCGCCGGTTTTTTTATGGCGAAAATCGAAAATACTGTGCAACAACTGCAATAAGTCTAAATCTTCAGCGAGATGGATTCCTGAAAGAAAAAGACGTCATATCGAGAGGCTGCCAAGCCCACTGCCGGACATTACGTTAACCCAAAGGACTCAGGGTAATTTCTACGCGGCGATTTTGAGCTTTACCATCCGCGGTGCTGTTGCTGGCGATCGGGTTCGCCGGGCCTGCACCGGTGGTGCGAATACGACTGGCCTCAACGCCCTGGGTAATCAACGCGCTTCCTACGCCGTCTGCACGCTGCTGTGACAGGCGCATATTCAGCTCGTTACTGCCGGTGCTGTCGGTGTAACCGACCACGTTAACCGCCGTTTTGGGGTACTCTTTCAGCACCATCGCCACGCCGGTCAGTGTATTGGCACCCGCCGGTTTCAGGGTGGCGCTGCTGCTGTCGAAG
Organism: Enterobacter sp. Ap-867; assembly: GCF_011752855.1. Taxonomy (NCBI): domain Bacteria; kingdom Pseudomonadati; phylum Pseudomonadota; class Gammaproteobacteria; order Enterobacterales; family Enterobacteriaceae; genus Enterobacter; species Enterobacter sp. Ap-867. The sequence continues at coordinate 283,833 of NZ_VWWS01000006.1, forward strand.
GTGACATTGTTCGGCATATTCAGCACGATGTTATCGCCGCTGCGGGTCACGCTCACGCCGGTTCCGCGCATTTTGTCGCGCAGCTTAGCTTCCTGCACATCCATGTAGTAACCGACGCCGCCTCCAAGGGCTGCACCAGCCGCGGCGCCAATCAGCGCGCCCTTGCCGCGATCTTTCTTCGATGACGAAAGTGCCCCCACGCCCGCCCCAACCAGCGAGCCAATCCCGGCGCCTATGCCAGATTTTCCGGCCTGGCTTTCGCCGGTGTACGGATTGGTGGTGCAGCCGGAAACCGCTAAGGTGCCACACACGACGGCGGCGATAATCATGACGCGTTTTTTCATCTTATTTCCTTCTATCCTTATTCATCCTTTGCCGGATATGCGCCCGGCGATTGATTATGACGGCAAATCGTGTAGAAAATTCCGGTAAGAATTCTGAATAGTGAACATAAATACGCGGGCGTACAGCCCAGCACCTGCCATCGCGGAGCCCAAATTGGCCTATACATCGCCTGCACGTAAACAGATCCTCACCGCCGCACATTGGGGCCCCATGCTGGTCGAAACCGACGGGCAACGGGTTTACCACTCTCGCGGCGCGCTTGAAACCGGTCATCAAAACTCGCTACAAAGTGCCGTGCCCGACCAGGTTCACAGCAAAGCTCGCGTGGCGTTTCCTATGGCCCGAAAAGGGTTTCTGGCCTCTCCGGATAAGCCGCAGGGAGTTCGCGGTAAAGATGACTATGTCCGCATCAGTTGGGATGATGCCCTGACGTTGATTCACCAGCAGCACAAGCGCATTCGCGAGAGCCACGGTCCGGCGGCCATTTTCTCTGGTTCCTACGGCTGGCGATCCAACGGCGTGCTGCACAAAGCCTCCACGCTGCTTCAGCGCTACATGAGCCTCGCGGGCGGCTATACCGGGCATTCCGGCGACTACTCCACCGGTGCTGCGCAGGTGATCATGCCCTACGTGGTGGGCTCTAACGAGGTTTACCAGCAACAGACCAGCTGGCCGCTGCTGCTTGAGAACAGCGAAGTCGTGGTGCTGTGGAGCGCGAACCCGCTCAACACGCTGAAGATTGCCTGGAATGCCAGCGACGAACAGGGCGTGAAGTTCTTCGAACAGCTAAAAAACAGCGGCAAAACGATCGTCGCCATCGACCCGATGCGCTCTGAAACGGTGGATTTCTTCGGGGAACGAGCCGAATGGATCGCCCCGCATATGGGCACCGACGTAGCGCTGATGCTCGGCATTGCCCACACGCTGGTCATTCGCGGCAGGCACGATACCGCTTTCCTCGCCCGCTGCACCTATGGCTACGACAAATTTGAAGCTTATCTGCTCGGCAACGCTGACGGGACGCCCAAAAGTGCGGCCTGGGCGGCTGAGATCTGCGGTATCCCCGCGGTAACCATCGAAAATCTGGCCGATCTTTTCAGCCGCAAGCGCACCATGCTGATGGCGGGCTGGGGTATGCAGCGCCAGCAATACGGCGAACAGAAACACTGGATGCTGGTCACGCTGGCCGCCATGCTGGGCCAGATTGGCACTCCGGGCGGCGGCTTTGGTCTTTCCTACCACTTCGCCAACGGCGGCAACCCGACCCGCAGCGCAGCGGTTCTCGGTTCCCTGCAGGGCTCTCTTAAAGGCGGCACCGATGCCGTGGAGAAAATCCCCGTGGCGCGCATCGTCGAGGCGCTGGAAAACCCCGGCAGGGATTACCAGCACAACGGGCAACGGCACACCTTCCCGGACATTCGTATGCTGTGGTGGGCCGGCGGCAGTAACTTCACCCATCATCAGGACACTAACCGCCTGGCCGCAGCCTGGCAAAAGCCTGAGCTGATCGTTATCTCCGAATGCTTCTGGACCGCAGCGGCAAAACACGCCGATATCGTTCTGCCGGTGACCACTTCGTTCGAGCGGAACGACATGACGATGACCGGTGATTACAGCAATCAGCATCTGGTCCCCATGAAACAGGTCGTCGCCCCGCAGGGAGAAGCGAGAAATGACTTTGATATTTTTGCAGAGCTAAGCGAACGATGGGAATCCGGCGGTGAAGCACGGTTCAGCGAAGGGAAAAATGAGCTTGAATGGCTGGCGTCTTTCTATGATATCGCCCGTCAGCGTGGCGCTACGCAGCAGATCGATCTCCCGGACTTCAGTGAGTTCTGGGCAGCTAACCAACTGATAGAAATGCCAGAAAATGCGAAAAATGCCGAATTTATTCGCTTTGCCGCTTTTCGGGACGATCCTGAGGCAAACCCACTCAAAACGCCGAGCGGTAAAATTGAGATCTACTCTGAGCGCATCGCCAGCTTTGGCTATGCCGACTGCCCGCCGCACCCAAGCTGGCTGCCACCAGACGAATGGCAGGGCAATGCTGCCTCCGGCCAGCTACAGCTACTTTCATCCCATCCGGCTCACCGCCTGCACAGCCAGCTGAACTATGCCGGACTGCGCGACCAGTACGCCATCGCCGGGCGAGAGCCTATTACGCTGCACCCGATTGACGCTAAAGCGCGCGGCATCGCTCACGGAGATTTAGTGCGGGTATGGAACGCTCGCGGGCAGGTGCTGGTTGGCGCTCAGGTAACCGATGGCATCAGGCCCGGCGTGGTGTGTATCCACCAGGGCGCATGGCCCGACCTGGATGAAGACCGGCTGTGTAAAAACGGCGCGGTTAACGTCCTCACCATGGATATTCCGTCTTCGCGGCTGGCCAACGGCTGCGCGGCAAATAACTCCCTCGTCTGGGCGGAGAAATTTACTGGTCCTGCTCCTGTCGTGACGGCGTTTGATCCGCCTGCCAGTTCATAATCCACGTCGGGTGCTGCGTTTCTTCCTGCCAGGCGCTCTCTTCGATATGAAAGCCGTGGCGGTGGTAGAAATGCACCGCCCGGCGATTTTTTTGATACACCTCGAGACTTAAGGCCGGGTATTCCGCCTTCACCTTCGTCAGCAATTCGCCGCCGATCCCCTGCCCGGCGAAAGAAGGTGCCACGAACAGCGCGCCGATAAACTGCCGATCCATCACGCTGATAAACCCCACCGTCTGCTGCTGGTGCAGATAAACCCACGTTTTTGACTGAGGAATATAGACATTGCGTACCAGGTTGAGGCTTTCGTACCAGTAGCTTTCCGGGATAAACGGATGGCCGTCGATAGTACTTTCCAGCCAGAGCGCCATGAGCGCATCCATTTCCCCAATGTTAAACAGCTGGATCATTGGCGAACATCAGGGTGGCAGAAGCAGCCCGTCACATGGTCATTGACCAGGCCGCAGGCTTGCATAAACGAATAGCAGATTGTCGATCCCACAAACTTAAACCCACGTTTTTTTAGCGCTTTAGACAGCGTATCTGACGTCGGCGTAAAGGCCGGGACCTCGCTGAGTGAAGCGGCATAGGACACCTGAGGTGTATGGTCGACAAATCCCCAGACAAAATCCGGGAAACTCTCGCCGTTAGCTTCCATCGCGAGGAAAGCTTTGGCGTTGGTGATGATCGCCTCGATTTTCCCTCGGTGGCGAATAATGCCGGCATCCTGCATCAGCACATCCACCTCTTCCGGCTGAATCAACGCCACGGCATAGGGGTCAAAATGCCTGAAACGCTGTCGGTAATTTTCGCGTTTTTTCAACACGGTGATCCACGACAGTCCGGCCTGCTGGCCTTCCAGGCAAATCATCTCAAAGAGCTTCTGCCCGTCGGTAACCGGCACGCCCCACTCTGTGTCGTGATACTCCAGATACAGCGGATCCTGAGTGACCCAGCCACAACGTTCCATTTAGCTCTCCCTGTAACCTGCCGAGCGCGGGTAAATTTTACTTTCTGACAATAGTGAATCCGGGATATTTCGCAACCCTGAATGAGATCAAAGAAAGGGCACTTAACACCGGTAATTTTGCAAAATGTTAACTATATCTCATTTATGGTTTAACATTTGATATACAGCAAATACGCACAACACAACGATAGCGAGCACTAACCAACAAAACATAAAGTGCAACAGGAAGGCCGTTCATACCGTTTCAGAGGCACTTCATTCCGTTCTTCATGCATTTCATGCCGTTTTTTCCTGGAATAAACGGCGCTTCGCTATCGTAGGCGGCAGATAACTTCCCTTAGATTCGCAGGACATCTGCCATGAACACTGCCACCTACAACCGTACTCGCTGGTTAACCCTCATCGGAACCATCATTACTCAGTTCGCGCTGGGTTCCGTTTATACCTGGAGCCTGTTCAACAGCGCGCTGTCCCAGAAACTGGACGCGCCAATCAGCCAGGTCGCCTTCTCCTTCGGCCTGCTGAGCCTTGGCCTCGCCATCTCTTCTTCCGTGGCGGGCAAACTGCAGGACCGCTTTGGCGTGCGTAAAGTCACCATGGCGGCGGGTGTGCTGCTCGGAGCCGGATTGTTCTTCACCGCACATGCCAACAACCTGATGATGCTCTGGCTCACGGCGGGCGTGCTGGTTGGCCTGGCGGACGGCGCTGGCTACCTGCTGACGCTGTCGAACTGCGTGAAGTGGTTCCCGGAACGTAAAGGCCTGATTTCTGCCTTCTCCATCGGCGCCTATGGCCTCGGCAGCCTCGGTTTTAAATACATTGATACCCACCTGCTGGCGGCCTACGGCCTGGAAAACACCTTTATGATTTGGGGTGGCCTGGCGATGGTGATGGTGCTGTTCGGCGCCACCATGATGAAAGATGCCCCGCTGCAGGAAACTAAATCCGCAAACGGCGCGGCAAAAACCGATTTCACTCTCGCTGAATCTATGCGCCAGCCGCAATACTGGATGCTGGCTCTGATGTTCCTCACCGCCTGCATGAGCGGCCTGTACGTTATCGGCGTTGCAAAAGATATCGCTCAGGGCATGGTTCACCTGGATGCAATGTCCGCCGCCAACGCGGTCACCGTTATCTCCATTGCTAACCTTAGCGGCCGCCTGGTGCTCGGTATCCTGTCCGATAAAATTGCCCGTATCCGCGTGATAACTATTGGTCAGGTGATTTCTCTGGTCGGTATGGCGGCCCTGCTGTTTGCCCCACTCAACGAAGCCACCTTCTTTGCGGCCATCGCCTGCGTTGCCTTTAACTTTGGCGGCACCATCACCGTTTACCCTTCGCTGGTCAGCGAATTCTTTGGCCTGAACAATCTGACCAAAAACTACGGCGTGATTTACCTGGGCTTCGGCATCGGCAGTATCTGCGGCTCCATCATCGCCTCGCTGTTCGGCGGCTTCTACGTGACCTTCTGCGTTATCTTCGCGCTGTTGATTCTGTCGCTGGCAATTTCCACCACGATTCGCCAGCCGGTACGCGCCGTACTCAATCACAAGCACGCCCACGCCTGATAGCCTCGTCACACCCATATTAAGGCCGCCGAATAGGGCGGCCTTAACGCAATTCATCCCCGCCTCGCTTGCCCTCTTCAAACAAAAACACAACCACAGCAATGAAATAACCGTCTTTGGGGAGACTTTTTCACCACAAGCTGTATTATCCCGGCCAGGATAAATCCCCTTCTAACCGCCTTATCCTCTTTTCACGCGTCAGGCCAGCAGAGGGATGTCTCTCCTAAGACAACATTTGCTATCCAGAACAGTCCCACAGAGAAACGAGCATTATGGTACAAAAAACCAGCCGAAAATCGCTCTGGACATATCTTTATGTCACATTGCTTCTAATTGCAGCCCTGATCATCATTGCGGGTAACTCTCCGCGCGATATCTACCCTCTTGTTATCGCGGCAAGTGCCTTCATTTTTACCTGCGGACTGTTTTATTTACTCTCCGCCAGAGTCATTTTTGCCGTCGGGACCAGCAGCCTGCTGGTGATCCTGCTGCAATTTTGTAACCAGCTTAAGGTCCACTATTACAAAGACCAGCTGCTGTTTAGCGATTTTTACCTGATGGCCGATCCGGCCAATGCGGGCACGCTGCTGCATTATCCTTCCGCCGGTATCGCCGTTGCGGCAATGATAGCGCTGCTTATCCTGACGATTATTATCAGCTGGCGCACCGTACCGCGGCGGAAAGGGATGCTCGCCCCGCTGATTGCCCTCGGCGTGATGCTGGGCTCGGCGTCAACGCTTAGCCACAGCGTAATGAAGAATCAGCACGACTGGGCCACCAAACTGCCTGGCGGAACCGGCGTGCTGTCAAACCTGGCGCTGTCTGGCATCCAGGCCAGCTATGACGCGCCAACGTTCCCTCAGGCGACGTCTCAGGAATTTATTTCCCGCGCGGCGGCGCTGAATAACAAGACAACCGCCTCAGCCAGCGTGAAGCCTGATATCGTTCTGCTGCTGCAGGAATCAACGGTGGATCCGCGCCTGTATAAAGTGCCTGATCCTCAATTACTGCCGCACTTCTCTATGTTTGAGCAGGACAATAAGGTGAAAGCCCACACGCTGATGCGCGTGCAAACTTTCGGGGGCGGCACCTGGCTGTCTGAGTTCGCAGCCTTAACCGGCATGCGCAGCGATGATTTCGGGGCGTTGAAAAATTCGGTGTTTTATTCCGCGGTCGATCACGTCAACGACAGCCTGTTTAAGCAGATGAAAGACAACGGTTATTACACCGTGGTTCTGACGCCATTCAACAAATCGGCCTATAACGCCGGCCACGCCTACACCATGATGGGCGTGGATAAAATTATCCAGCCGCAGGAGTTGGGCTACCCGGGTGATTTGGCAGATAACCTGTGGCACATTCCCACCGCAGATGTCCTGAGCTATGTTAAAAAGCTCCTTGCCAACCACACCGATAAACCCGTGTTTGTTTATGCCTTAACGATGTATGAACACGGCCCTTATGACGCAGGGCATGCCGATGATTACCAGCTCACGTCGGCGATGAAGAACAAGGATGCCGCCGGGAAATTCAGCCATTACGTTGAGAAGATTAAAAACTCAGAAACCGCGCTGGCTGACTTCTTCCAGTTTGTTGACCAACGCCCGCGTCCGACCATGTTTATGTACTTTGGCGACCACCAGCCAGCCATAGACTGGGCCAATGGCTACACCACGGAACAGGATGATCCGGTCCATCTTTCACAATTCAGCCTGCGGGATAATTATAATGCCCCGCCGGTGGCTGACCTGGGCGCCATCACCGACATCGCTTTCCTTGGGGGGATGTTGCTCGAACAGGCCCAGCTAAAAGTGTCGCCGTTCTATCAGGCCAATATCGATATGCGCCATTTGTGCCAGGGCAGGCTGAATGATTGCCCGGACACAACGCTGTTTAATAGCTACCGGCATTATGTCTACGATGAACTGCATGCGGCCTCGAAGCCCTGATTCTCTCTGCTAAGCACACGGCAAAAAGACCCCGGCCTAAAACTGGGGTCTTTTTTTGTTAAAAACCGGCCATGTTCTTCGAATTTTGCCCTCTCACCAGGAATCCTCTTCGTTTCACAAGCTTTTCAGAACTAGCTGGCGACTCCACGGTCTGAATAGCGCTTATATTTTATATCGCCTGGATGCCCTGCATGAATTACATAAAAACATTATCCCAGCAAAAACTGTGTCTCTTGCTGGGGGTATACATTGGCTGGTTTTTGAATATCTCTGTTTTCTACCAACGTTTTGATAGCCGTGCCCAGCTCTTCATCGCCTGGAAGGGCCTGGCCGCCGCGGCAGAGTTTTTCGCCTGCCTGCTGGTGACGTTTTTCCTGTTACGCCTGCTGTCGCTCTTTGGCCGCAATCTCTGGCGGGTGCTGGCCTCCTTCGTGGTGCTGTGTTCCGTGGCCGCCAGCTACTACATGACCTTCTTCAACGTGGTGATTGGCTACGGCATTATTGCCTCGGTGATGACCACCGATATCGATCTTTCTAAAGAAGTTGTGGGCTACCACTTTGCCATCTGGATGACGCTGGTCAGCGCTATCCCGCTGTTCCTTATCTGGTTCAACAGCGCCCAGGACACGCTGCTTCAGCAGTTGAAAACCCCCGGCCAGCGCATCAAAAACATCGCTATCCTGCTCTGCGCGGGGCTGCTGGTTTGGGCGCCTCTGCGTATGCTGGGTGAAATGCAGTCCGACGATGAGCAAGGTTCAACGACGGATATGGCCAGCTACGGCGGGGTGGTGGCCAGCTCCTATGTGCCGGTCAACTGGGTTTCCTCCCTGGGGCTGTTTGCCTGGGCGAATGCCGACGAATCCACCGGCAACGGTTCGCTAATGAACCCGACGAAAAAGTTCACCTACGTCACACCGACGGGACTGGACGACGCTTATGTGGTGTTTATTATTGGCGAAACCACGCGCTGGGATCATATGGGAATATTGGGCTATGGCCGTGACACCACGCCGAACCTCGCCAAAGAGAAAAATCTGGTCGCCTTCCGCGGGGAATCCTGCGACACCGCAACCAAGCTATCGCTGCGCTGCATGTTCGTCCGCGAAGGCGGGGCAGAAGATAACCCTCAGCGTACTCTGAAAGAGCAAAACATCTTCGCGGTCTTAAAACAGCTGGGGTTTAGTACCGACCTTTACGCCATGCAGAGCGAAATTTGGTTCTACAAAAACGCCATGCCGGACACCCTTGCCTTCCGCGAACAAATCGCCGCCGAGCCCCGCAATCGCGGTAAAACCGTGGACGACATGCTGCTGGTTGATGAGATGAAGCAATCTCTCGAGCAGAATCCTGACGGCAAACATCTGATCATTCTGCATACCAAAGGCTCCCACTTCTCCTATGCCCAGCGCTACCCGCGCAGCTTTGCGAAATGGACGCCAGAATGCATTGATATTGGCAAAGGCTGTTCAAAGGAGATGCTGATTAACGCCTTTGATAATTCGGTCCTGTATGTCGATACGATGATAGACAGCGTGCTCGACCAGCTTCGCGATAAGAAGGCGATAGTCTTCTACGCCGCCGACCACGGCGAATCCATCAGCGATTCCATGCATCTGCACGGCACGCCGCGGAAAATGGCACCGCCGGAGCAATTCCGCGTCCCGCTGCTGGTTTGGGCCTCGGATAAATACCTGGCCAATCCAACGGCTGCCGCCGCCTTTAAACATCTGCAAGAGCAGGCAGCCATGAAGGTGCCGCATCGCCACGTTGAGTTGTTCGACACCATTCTCGGTTGCCTGGGCTACACCTCGCCTAACGGCGGGATTAACCAGAATAACAACTGGTGCCACGTGCCGGATAAAGCCGTGAATTAATATCCACGCCGCATCCAACAATTAAATAAAACACTCCATGCTACGGAGTGTTTTTATATTTTGAACCTCGCCGTTTATTCGCCTCAGTTTCTGCCAGTTTTGCCTCTGCCAGGCCCGATTAATTCATCGTATTTGGTTATGGAAAAGCATGGTTTTTTGCGCCGCCGCTTATGATGGCAGACAGCATTTTCCGCTGTGAGCGATGCAGATCACAAAATAAATCGTGCAACAATTCATCGTTTAACACAAAATTTTACCTATTCCGGACAATCGGTTCGCGCTATAGGTTGCAAATTAAGCAGTGCAATATTCTGGTAACAAGCCTGTAGCATAAATTTCCCTGCTGGAAATGTCCCCGGAAGGTTTTTTTAATCTTTGCCCGCCGAATCCCACCTTGCTTGTAAATCCCCGTGACCTGTATTGACGTTTCCTTAATCTGTTGACAGATTGTAGGACGAGAGGGGCTATTTACGGACCGTCTGTGCTACCTCCATGCATGACTCGCGAAAGGAACTGCTAGCCTCACCACCGCCTCCGGGCACACCGTACCGACCACCCACCAATAACAATGGTCAGACGGTTACAAAACACAACACGACACATAATTGGAGCAGAATAATGAGTATTTCCTTGAAGAAGTCAGGGATGCTGAAATTTGGTCTGAGCCTGGTTGCCATGACCGTTGCAGCAAGCGTACAAGCCAAAACCCTGGTTTATTGTTCAGAAGGTTCCCCAGAGGGCTTTAACCCACAGCTGTTCACTTCCGGCACGACTTACGATGCCAGCTCCGTACCGATTTATAACCGTCTGGTGGAATTTAAAACCGGCACCACCGAAATCATCCCAGGCCTGGCTGAAAAATGGGACGTTAGCCCGGACGGTAAAACCTACACCTTCCACCTGCGTAAAGGCGTGAAGTGGCAGGACAATAAAGACTTCAAACCGACTCGCGATTTCAACGCCGACGACGTTGTGTTCTCCTTCGACCGTCAGAAAAACAAAGACAACCCGTATCACAAAGTCTCTGGCGGCAGCTACGAATACTTCGAAGGTATGGGCCTGCCTGACCTGATCACCGAGATCAAGAAAGTCGACGATAACACCGTGCAGTTCGTGCTGGCTCGCCCGGAAGCACCGTTCCTCGCGGACATGGCCATGGACTTCGCCTCTATTCTTTCTAAAGAATATGCGGACAACATGATGAAAGCCGGCACCCCGGAAAAAACAGACCTGAACCCAATTGGTACCGGTCCATTCCAGCTGCTGCAGTACCAGAAAGACTCCCGTATTCTGTATAAAGCCTTCCCGGGCTACTGGGGTACCAAGCCGCAGATCGATCGCCTGGTCTTCTCCATCACGCCTGACGCTTCCGTGCGTTATGCCAAACTGCAGAAAAACGAATGTCAGGTGATGCCGTTCCCGAACCCGGCCGACATTGCCCGTATGAAAGAAGACAAGAACATCAATCTGATGGAACAGGCTGGCCTGAATGTGGGCTATCTCTCCTTCAACACCGAGAAGAAGCCGTTTGACGACGTGAAAGTGCGTCAGGCGCTGACCTACGCGGTGAACAAAGAAGCGATCATTAAAGCCGTTTATCAGGGCGCGGGCACCGCGGCTAAAAACCTGATCCCACCAACCATGTGGGGCTACAACAATGACGTGAAGGACTACACCTACGATCCTGAAAAAGCGAAAGCGCTGCTGAAAGAAGCGGGTCAGGACAAAGGCTTCACCGTTGACCTGTGGGCGATGCCAGTTCAGCGTCCATACAACCCGAACGCTCGCCGCATGGCTGAGATGATTCAGGCTGACTGGGCGAAAGTTGGCGTGACCGCCAAAATCGTGACCTACGAGTGGGGCGAGTACCTGAAGCGTGCTAAAGCCGGTGAACACCAGGCCGTAATGATGGGCTGGACCGGCGACAATGGGGATCCGGATAACTTCTTCGCCACCCTGTTCAGCTGCGCCGCGGCGAAAGACGGTTCCAACTACTCTCGCTGGTGCTACAAGCCGTTTGAAGATCTGATTCAGCCGGCTCGCGCCACCGACGACCACAACAAGCGTGTTGAACTGTACAAACAGGCTCAGGTTGTGATGCACGATCAGGCGCCAGCGCTGATCATCGCTCACTCCACCGTGTTCGAGCCAGTGCGTAAAGAAGTTAAAGGCTACGTGGTTGATCCACTGGGCAAACACCACTTCGAAAACGTGTCCGTCGAATAATAAAAGTAACGTGCTTTATTCCCTCTCCCCCATGGGGAGAGGGTTAGGGTGAGGGGTATTGGCGTTGTCCATCCTCACCCCGACCCTCTCCCTCAAAGGGAGAGGGGGAAACATTTGTGAGCAATACAGACGGAACAGTTACCAGGCTTTCCGTCACTACAGAGAATCCGGGATATGCTGCAGTTCATCCTCCGACGACTGGGGTTAGTCATCCCCACGTTTATAGGTATTACCCTACTCACCTTCGCTTTCGTGCATATGATCCCCGGAGACCCGGTGATGATCATGGCCGGAGAGCGCGGTATTTCTCCTGAGCGTCATGCCCAACTGCTGGCCGAGATGGGTCTCGACAAGCCAATGTGGCAGCAGTACCTCCATTACATCTGGGGCGTAATGCATGGCGATCTGGGCATTTCATTAAAGAGCCGCCTCCCGGTTTGGGACGAGTTCGTGCCGCGCTTTAAAGCGACGCTGGAACTCGGCATCTGCGCGATGATTTTCGCCGTTGCCGTCGGCATTCCGGTGGGCGTTATGGCCGCCGTGAAGCGTGGTTCAATCTTCGACCACACCGCCGTGGGCCTCGCGCTGACCGGCTATTCCATGCCAATTTTCTGGTGGGGTATGATGCTCATCATGCTGGTATCGGTGCACTGGAACCTGACGCCAGTGTCCGGGCGCATCAGCGACACCGTGTTCCTTGATGACTCCCTGCCGCTCACCGGATTTGCGCTGATAGATACCGCTATCTGGGGCCAGCCGGGTGATTTTATTGACGCCGTCGCCCACATGATTTTGCCTGCCATTGTGCTGGGCACTATTCCGCTGGCGGTTATCGTGCGTATGACCCGCTCTTCCATGCTGGAAGTGCTGGGCGAAGACTACATCCGTACCGCTCGCGCCAAGGGTCTGACCCGCATGCGCGTGATCGTGGTTCATGCCCTGCGCAACGCGATGCTGCCGGTCGTCACGGTTATCGGCCTGCAGGTCGGTACTCTGCTGGCGGGCGCCATCCTGACGGAAACGATCTTCTCCTGGCCGGGTCTTGGCCGCTGGCTCATTGACGCTCTGCAGCGTCGTGACTACCCGGTAGTCCAGGGCGGCGTGCTGCTGGTGGCGACGATGATTATCCTCGTCAACCTGCTGGTAGACCTGCTGTACGGCGTGGTGAACCCGCGTATACGCCATAAGAAATAAGGGGCCATCATGACGCAACTGACAGAAAACAAAGTGGTGGCAGCACCCAAGCCGATGACGCCTTTCCAGGAGTTCTGGCACTACTTCAAACGCAATAAAGGGGCGGTGATCGGCCTGGTGTACGTCGCCATCATGATCTTCATCGCCGTCTTCGCTAACTTCCTCGCGCCCCACGCGCCAGCGGAGCAGTTCCGCGACGCGCTGTTGCACCCGCCGGTGTGGCAGGAAGGCGGGAGCTGGAGCTACATCCTCGGCACCGACGACGTCGGTCGCGATGTGCTGTCCCGCCTGATGTACGGCGCTCGCCTGTCGCTGCTGGTCGGCTGCCTGGTGGTTGTCCTGTCGCTGGTGATGGGGATTATGCTGGGCCTGGTCGCCGGTTACTTCGGCGGCGTGGTCGACAACATCATCATGCGCGTGGTCGATATCATGCTGGCACTGCCAAGCCTGCTGCTGGCGCTGGTGCTGGTGGCTATCTTCGGCCCGTCCATCGGCAACGCCGCGCTGGCGCTAACCTTCGTCGCGCTGCCGCACTATGTGCGTTTAACGCGTGCTGCGGTGCTGGTGGAAGTTAACCGCGACTACGTGACCGCCTCCCGAGTGGCGGGCGCTGGCCCGGTTCGCCAGATGTTTGTGAATATCTTCCCGAATACCCTTGCGCCGCTGATCGTTCAGGCGTCGCTCGGCTTCTCAAACGCCATTCTCGATATGGCCGCTCTTGGCTTCCTCGGCATGGGTGCGCAGCCGCCAACACCGGAGTGGGGCACCATGCTCGCCGACGTGTTGCAGTTCGCGCAGAGTGCCTGGTGGGTTGTGACCTTCCCAGGTCTGGCAATCCTGCTAACGGTGCTGGCATTTAACCTGATGGGTGACGGTCTGCGTGACGCGCTCGATCCCAAACTGAAGCAGTAAGAGGTTCGAGATGGCGTTATTAAATGTAGATAAATTATCGGTGCACTTCGGCGACGAAGACGCACCGTTCCGTGCCGTGGACCGCATCAGCTATAGCGTGGATCAGGGGCAGGTTGTCGGCATCGTGGGCGAGTCCGGCTCCGGTAAATCCGTCAGCTCGCTGGCGATTATGGGGCTTATTGACTTCCCTGGCCGGGTGATGCCGGAAAAACTGGAATTCAACGGCCGGGATCTGAAGCGCATTTCTGAGAAAGAGCGCCGCAACCTGGTGGGCGCCGAAGTGGCGATGATCTTCCAGGACCCGATGACCAGCCTGAACCCGTGCTACACCGTCGGTTTCCAGATTATGGAAGCCATTAAGGTGCACCAGGGGGGTAACAAGAAAACCCGCCGCCAGCGCGCAATCGACCTGCTGACCCAGGTGGGTATTCCTGACCCGGCTTCACGTCTCGACGTTTACCCGCACCAGCTTTCCGGCGGGATGAGCCAGCGCGTGATGATCGCCATGGCGATCGCCTGTCGTCCTAAGCTGCTGATCGCCGATGAGCCAACCACCGCGCTCGACGTAACTATTCAGGCGCAGATCATCGAACTGCTGCTGGAGCTGCAGCAAAAAGAGAACATGGCGCTGATCCTGATCACCCATGATCTCGCGCTGGTTGCCGAAGCCGCCCATAAAATCATCGTGATGTACGCAGGGCAGGTTGTGGAAGCGGGTTCGTCCCACGATATCTTCCGCGCGCCGCGTCACCCGTACACCCAGGCTCTGCTCCGTGCGCTGCCGGAATTTGCTCAGGATAAAGCGCGTCTGGCCTCGCTGCCGGGCGTAGTACCGGGCAAATACGACCGCCCGAACGGCTGCCTGCTGAACCCACGCTGCCCGTATGCGACCGACAAATGCCGCAGCGAAGAGCCAGCGTTAACCCTGCTGGCAGACGGGCGTCAGTCCAAATGCCACTACCCACTCGATGATGCCGGGAGGCCAACCCTATGAGTACCCCACAGGCCACCGCGCAACCGCTGTTGCAGGCCATCGACCTGAAAAAACATTACCCGGTGAAGAAGGGCTTTTTCGCTCCTGAACGCCTGGTAAAAGCGCTGGACGGCGTAAGCTTTACCCTCGAACGCGGCAAAACGCTGGCGGTCGTCGGTGAATCCGGCTGCGGGAAATCCACCCTCGGCCGCCTGCTGACCATGATCGAAGTGCCGACCGGCGGGGAGCTTTACTACCAGGGCCAGGATCTGCTGATCCCGGACGCCTCGGCGGAAAAGCTGCGCCGGCAGAAAATCCAGATCGTCTTCCAGAACCCCTATGGCTCGCTGAACCCGCGTAAAAAAGTGGGGCAGATCCTGGAAGAGCCGCTGCAAATCAACACCAGCCTGAGCAAAGCCGAGCGCCGCGAAAAAGCGCTGGAGATGATGGCGAAAGTGGGTCTGAAAACCGAGCACTACGACCGCTATCCGCACATGTTCTCCGGCGGCCAGCGCCAGCGTATCGCTATCGCTCGGGGCCTGATGCTTGACCCGGACGTGGTGATTGCCGATGAGCCGGTCTCCGCACTCGACGTGTCGGTGCGTGCTCAGGTACTGAACCTGATGATGGATCTGCAGCAGGATCTGGGGCTGTCCTACGTGTTCATCTCCCACGACCTGTCGGTGGTAGAGCACATCGCCGATGAAGTGATGGTGATGTACCTCGGCCGCTGCGTGGAGAAGGGCAGCAAAGAGCAAATCTTCTCCAACCCGCGCCACCCGTACACCCAGGCGCTGCTGTCCGCCACGCCGCGCCTGAACCCGGACGAACGTCGCGAACGCATCAAGCTGACCGGCGAGCTGCCAAGCCCGCTGAACCCGCCGCCGGGCTGCGCCTTTAACGCCCGCTGCAGCCGTCGCTTCGGGCCATGCACCCAGCTCCAGCCGCAGCTGAAAGACTACGGCAATGGCCAGCTGGTGGCGTGTTTCGCAGTTGACCAGGATGTGAACGGGGAACTGCGTTAATCGTTTTCACCCTCTCCTTAAAAGGAGAGGGTTTTTTCACAACATATTGATTAATTTATTTTTTCCAAGAAAACCTGGCAGACTCCCGTATTATTCCCCCACAGAAACAGTGAAATCATAAATCCTGCATTTATCCCCCGCCGCTGACTGAGTAAATTGTGATCCCTGTCACTCATGCATGTCTCTGCGGAAGCGCAATACTATGTCGAATAATAAAGATAAACCTGCCACATCCCCGTGGATCGCGGTCTTTTCCCTGACCGTGGCCTGCTTTGTCATGGTTACCACCGAGTTTCTACCCATCGGTTTGCTGACCAACATCGCACCTTCCCTGAATATTTCCACCGGCACCGCCGGGCTGATGGTCACCATGCCAGGCATTGTTGCCGCCGTCGCGGCCCCGGTCCTGAGTCTGGCTTCGGGCAGCCTCGACCGCCGCCTGCTGATGCTTGGCCTGTCGCTGCTGTTGGTCGTCTCAAATCTGGTGTCCGCCCTGGCCGTTAACTTCCCGATGATGCTGCTGGGCCGCGTACTGCTGGGGATCTCCGTCGGCGGGTTCTGGTCCTTCTCGATGAACTATGGCCGTCACCTTGTGCCGGAAGCGAGCCAGGGACGCGCCGTGGCACTGATCATTAGCGGCGTGTCCGTCGGCGCGGTGTGCGGCGTCCCCGCCGGGGCATTCATCGGCGACCTGTTCGGCTGGCGTACGGCATTCTTTGCCAGCGCCTGTTTAGCCGCCATCACGCTGCTTGCCCAGTTTCGCCTGCTGACTTCCGTGCCGCCTGGCCGGGCGCTCACCATTCAGGATTTGCTGTCTCCGCTGCGCCTGCCTATGGCCCGCATTGGGCTTATCGCCATTGTGCTGCTGTTTGTGGGCCATTTCTCGGCTTACACCTACCTGCGTCCGCTGCTGCAGCAGGTCTTTGTGCTCAGCCCGTCGGCGATCACTTTCCAACTGCTGGCCTACGGCGCAGTTGGCCTGCTGGGTACCTTTATCGGGGAACGCCTGGCGGAGCGCAGCCTGCGCGGGACCTTCATTCTGGCGACGGCGATGCTGGCCATTATCCTGCTCGTTTCCCCACTGCTTAGCGGCCTTGCGGGCGCCACGGTAATGGTGCTGGTGTGGGGCCTGGCCTTTGGGGCCGTGCCGGTCTGCGCGACAAACTGGATGTTTGAAGCGGTGCCGGACGCGCCGGAAGCAGGCCAGGCGCTGATGGTCACGGTGATTCAGGTTGCCCTGGCATCAGGTGCCCTGATCGGCGGTGAAGTCGTAGACTGGCACGGCGTCAGCAGCGCCATGCTGTTTGGCGGGGCGCTGCTGCTCTCGGCCACGCTGGTTTTCGGCCTCTCCTTGCACAGCCGGATGATTAGCGCTAAACAATGTGGATGATTGTTTACGTGGATAAACAAAACCCTGCCGGAGGCAGGGTTTTTCGTTGAGGACGGCTATGGATCATCATTTACTGGCTATTCGGGTGTTTAATCGCGTGGTGGAAACCGGCGGGTTTACCCGTGCCGCCGACTCTCTGAGTATGCCGAAAGCGACCGTCACTAAACTGATTCAAAATCTTGAAAACCACCTGCAGACCAAGCTGTTTCAGCGCACAACCCGCAGCGTATCGGTCACCAAAGAGGGCGAATGCTACTACCGCCGCACCGTAAAATGGCTGGCCGACCTGGAGCAGATGGAAGGCAGCATGACCGAATCACAAACCGAGCCTCAGGGCGTGCTGCGCGTGGATGTCGGCGGATCTTTCTCTCGCGAGATACTGATTCCCGCGCTGCCGGAATTTCTTGAACGCTACCCGGGTATCTCCATAGATCTTGGCGTCAGCGACCGACTGGTCGATTTAATCAACGACAATGCGGACTGCGTGATACGCAGCGGCCCACTGGTTGATTCCACGCTGATTGCCCGCCGCCTGTTTACTATGGACTGGGTTACCTGCGCCACGCCGGACTACTTTCAGCGCTACGGCACGCCTTCCCGGCCCGAAGAACTTGAACAGGGATACCCGCTGGCGCATTACCGCCACGCGCGCAATGACCGCATCTCTCCGCTGCGCTTTGTCGATCGGGGAAAAACCATCGAGATGCAGCACCGCTATCAGATTAGCGTCAACGAAAGTAACGCCCATCTCGCCATCGCGCTTTCCGGGGCGGCCTTAACCCAGGTCGTTCGCTTTGCCGCCCAGCCGTATCTCGACAGCGGGAGGCTGGTCAGCGTGCTTGAGGCTTACCCACCGCCGCCGGAACAGATGTACCTGGTTTATCCTTCCAACCGCCACCTTAGCGCCAGGCTGCGGGTATTTATTGAATGGGCCGTGGCGCGGTTTGCCTGACCGGTGTAAAGACGCCACCTCACTTTTCCCCGCATAAAAATATGTTACTCTCCGCAGGGTTAACCCTCTGGAGACGGCTATGAACGGCAAGGCAGCGCGCCCTACGATAAGCGATGTCGCGAAAGCGGCGAAGACCGGGAAGACCAGCGTTTCCCGCTACCTTAACGGTGAGCAGAACGCGCTGTCTGATGACCTTCGTGGGCGCATTGAGCGCGCCATTGCCGAACTCGACTACCGCCCAAGCCAGATGGCGCGAGGCCTGAAGCGAGGGCGCACCCGCCTTATCGGGCTGATCATTGCCGACATCACCAATCCTTATTCCGTCGACGTGCTGAGCGGTATAGAGGCCGCTTGCCGCGAGAAAGGCTTTACGCCGCTGGTGTGTAACACCAACAACGAAGTCGATCAGGAACTGCACTACCTCGACCTGCTGCGCAGCTATCAGGTTGAGGGGATTGTAGTCAATGCGGTTGGGATGCGTGAAGAAGGGCTCAACCGCCTGCAACAGTCCGCCCTGCCGATGGTGCTTATCGACCGCAAAATCCCGGACTTTGCCTGTGACATGGTCGGGCTGGATAACATTCAGGCCGCAACAACCGCCACCGAACACCTCATCGAGCAGGGCTTCGAAGCTCTCCTTTTCCTGAGCGAACCGCTTGGCATGGTGAACACCCGCCATGAGCGGTTGCGAGCATTTCGCAGCACTTTAGGCCGTCATTCCGGCATAATTGCCGAAAATGCCGAAACACCGCTGCATGAAGCAGAACGAATAGACAACACGCTTCGCGAGTTCCACTCCCGCCACCGCGGTATGCGTAAAGCGGTGATCTCCGCCAACGGCGCGCTAACGCTGCAGGTTGCCCGCGCAATGCGCCGCCTCGGCCTGAGCTGGGGCAGCGATATCGGGCTGTTGGGGTTTGATGAGCTGGAGTGGGCGGAACTTGCCGGCGTCGGCATCACCACCCTGAAGCAACCTACCTGGCAGATAGGCTACGCCGCGCTGGAGCAAGTTGTGAGGCGCATTGAAGGCACCGCTGAAACCGTACGTGAACAGCTATTCTCCGGCGAGCTTATCGTGCGAGGCTCCACCTCCCGCTAAATCTTTTGTTCGTGATGGCGCTCAAAAATTGGCAAGCAGGGTCTTTTCTTTGGAACCGGTTCCATCTAGCGTAAATAACATTAGTCGTTCGTTGTTATCGCCTGGAGACCACCATGCCGCGAAAAATTATTGTCGTCACCGCCGCCTACGGCCACGACCGCCTTGCCGCCCTCGGTGGCCAACAGGCGGTGCTGCCGATCATTGCTGAAGCGGGGGCCGACGGCGTAGAAATCCGCCGCGAACTGTTCACCGCCACACAGCTGGATTTTCTGTCGACCGTGGCCGGAGAAATTACCCAGCACGGGCTTGAGGCCTGCTATTCCGCGCCGGAGCCGCTGTTCACGGGCGACGGCAAGCTAAACTCGCTGATCCCTTCACTTCTGCAGGAGGCCCACCAGCTAAATGCCCGCTGGCTGAAGCTCTCTCTCGGGCAGTTCAACACCGCCCGGGCATTCGACACGCTAAAACAGTGGCTCAGCGAAAGCCCCGTGGCGCTGGTGGTGGAAAACGACCAAACCGACAGCGGCAAACTTGCGCCAATGCAGCGCTTCCAGGCCGCCTGTGGCGTTCACAACCTGCCGGTGACGCTCACCTTCGATATGGCCAACTGGCTGTGGGTGGACGACTCTCCACAGCAGGCCGCCCGCACGCTGGCACCTTCCGTGAGCTATATCCACGTCAAAACAGCGGTCGCCCAGCATAACCGCTACCGCGCTGTGGCGCTGGATGATGCCAGTTCAGACTGGAAAGGGCTGCTGAATATGCTGCCGCCAGATGCCCCACGCGGCATTGAGTTTCCGCTGGAAGGGCGAGACCTGGTCGCAGTTACCCGGCATTACGTCAATCTTTTACGCGAGGAATAACCATGCATCAGCTGGATGTCATCACGATAGGTGAAGCGATGGCGATGTTTGTCGCCAGCGAAACCGGCGACCTTGCCGCCGCCGAACATTTTGTGAAACGCGCGGCTGGCGCGGAGTTAAATGTCGCCACGGGGCTGGCTCGCCTGGGCCTGAAGGTGGGCTGGGTAAGCCGCGTAGGCAACGACTCTTTTGGCCGCTACGTGCTGCAACAGCTGGCGAAAGAAAACATCGACAGCCGCGGAGTGACGGTCGATGAGCAGTACCGCACCGGTTTTCAGCTCAAATCCAAAGTCGAAGATGGAACCGATCCCATTGTGGAGTATTTCCGTAAAGACTCCGCCGCAAGCCACTTATCTGTGGCCGA
The DNA here is from genome assembly GCF_011752855.1 of Enterobacter sp. Ap-867. NCBI lineage: Bacteria > Pseudomonadati > Pseudomonadota > Gammaproteobacteria > Enterobacterales > Enterobacteriaceae > Enterobacter > Enterobacter sp. Ap-867. The sequence goes on from NZ_VWWS01000006.1 coordinate 304,020, forward strand.
TTTCAACGAGGAGTACTTCCTCTCGGCTCGCCATCTGCACCTGAGCGGCGTGGCGGCGGCACTCTCTGACACGTCTCTTGCGCTGCTGAGCCACGCGGCCAACACGATGAAACAGCAGGGCAAAACGCTTTCCTTCGATCCGAATCTGCGCCCGGTGCTGTGGCGCAGCGAAGCCGCAATGGTGAAACAGCTTAACCAGCTGGCATTCCAGGCCGACTGGGTGCTGCCCGGCGTAAAAGAAGGCATTGTGCTGACAGGTCAAAACACACCTGAAGGGATCGCCGATTTTTATCTGCATCAGGGCGTGAAGGTCGTGGTGCTAAAAACCGGCGCAGACGGCGCCTGGTATAAAACCGCAGACGGCGAGAAAGGCGCCGTGGCGGCGGTAAAAGTGGAAAACGTAGTGGACACCGTGGGGGCCGGAGACGGCTTTGCGGTCGGGGTGATCAGCGCCCTGCTGGAAGGGAAATCTTTGCATCAGGCAGTCAGCCGGGGCAACAAAATCGGCTCACTGGCGATACAGGTCATCGGTGACAGCGAAGGGCTACCGACCCGAAGCGCACTGGGCGAATAACGCCAAATCCATCGCTCTGTCCCCTACAAACAAAGCGATACGGTTAACCTCAAGATAGAGGCACTCTCATGAAAAACCAGACAATCGCGCCAAAGCGCTGGTGGTACATCATGCCTATCGTGTTTATCACGTATAGCCTGGCTTACCTCGACCGCGCCAATTTCAGCTTCGCTTCCGCCGCAGGCATCAACGACGACCTCGGCATCACCAAAGGCATTTCCTCGCTGCTGGGAGCCCTGTTCTTCCTCGGCTACTTCTTCTTCCAGATCCCCGGGGCGATGTACGCCGAGCGCCGCAGCGTGCGTAAGCTTATCTTCGTCTGCCTGATTCTGTGGGGCGGCTGCGCCTCGCTGACCGGCGTGGTGAGCAACATTCCAATGCTGGCCGCCATCCGCTTTGTCCTCGGCGTGGTGGAAGCGGCGGTGATGCCAGCGATGCTGATTTACATCAGCAACTGGTTTACCAAATCCGAACGCTCCCGCGCCAATACCTTCCTGATCCTCGGCAACCCGGTCACCGTGCTGTGGATGTCGGTCGTTTCCGGCTACCTGATTCAGGCCTTCGGCTGGCGTGAGATGTTTATCATCGAAGGGATCCCGGCGGTTATCTGGGCGTTTGCCTGGTGGATGCTGGTAAAAGATAAACCGGCTCAGGTGGGCTGGCTGTCCGACAGTGAAAAATCCGCCCTGCAGGCGCAGTTACAGAAAGAGCAGGAAGGCATCAAAGCCGTGCGTAACTACAGTGAAGCCTTCCGGTCACGTAACGTGGTTATTCTGTGTATGCAGTATTTTGCCTGGAGCATCGGGGTGTACGGTTTCGTGCTGTGGCTGCCATCGATTATCCGCAGCGCGGGCGCGTCAGGCATGGGAATGGTGGAAGTCGGCTGGCTCTCTTCCGTGCCTTATCTGGCCGCGACCATCGCGATGATCGCCGTCTCATGGGCGTCGGACAAAATGCAAAACCGGAAGCTGTTTGTCTGGCCGCTGCTGCTGATCGGTGCCCTGGCATTCCTCGGCTCATGGCTGGTCGGTGCCAACCATTTCTGGGTGTCCTATACGCTGCTGGTGATTGCCGGGGCCGCGATGTACGCCCCTTATGGCCCCTTCTTCGCCATTATCCCGGAGATGCTGCCGAAGAACGTTGCCGGCGGCGCGATGGCCTTAATCAACAGCATGGGCGCGCTGGGCTCCTTCGTCGGCTCCTGGTTTGTGGGCTACCTGAACGGCGCCACCGGCAGCCCGGCGGCGTCCTATGTCTTTATGGGGCTGGCGCTGCTCGCCTCGGTATGGCTTACTCTGATTGTGAAGCCTGCTAATCATCAACAAATTCCGTCCGGCGCACATCACGCCTGACCCCGCGCCGGGCGCTCTGACGCCCGGTTCGCGTTTAACCGAAAACGGAGAATCTCATGAAGCCGTCCGTCATCCTCTACAAGGCACTGCCTGACAATCTGCTGTCCCGGCTTGAAAGCCACTTTACCGTCACCCAGCTTGACGATATCAGCCCGGAAACCGTGCAAGCGAACGCAGCGCTGTTTGCCAATGCGGAAGGTATCCTCGGCTCCGGCGGCAAGGTCGACGCAGCGTTTCTCGCGCATACGCCAAAGCTGCGGGCAGCTTCTACCGTTTCTGTCGGCTACGATAACTTTAATGTGGACGCCCTGAACGAACGCGGCGTTGTGCTGATGCACACCCCGACGGTGCTGACCGAAACCGTCGCCGATACCGCCATGGCGCTGATCCTGTCCAGCGCACGCCGCGTGGTGGAAGTCGCCGAGCGCGTGAAGGTCGGCGAATGGCAAAGCAGTATTGGCGCTGACTGGTTTGGTATCGACGTGCATCATAAAACGCTCGGTATTCTGGGCATGGGGCGCATCGGCCTGGCGCTGGCACAGCGCGCGCACTTCGGCTTCAGTATGCCAATTCTGTACAACGCCCGCCGCCATCATAAGGAAGCGGAAGAGCGCTTTAACGCTCGCTACTGCGACCTGGACACCCTGCTGGCCGAGTCTGATTTCGTTTGTATTCTGCTGCCGCTAAGCGACGAAACTCGTCACCTGATTGGTGCAGAGCAAATTGCGAAAATGAAATCTTCGGCCATTTTAATCAACGTCGGGCGCGGCCCGGTGGTGGACGAGAAAGCGCTGATTCAGGCGCTGGAAGAGGGAAAAATTCACGCCGCCGGACTGGATGTCTTCGAACAAGAACCCCTGCCGCTGGAGTCCCCGCTGCTCGGCATGCCGAATGTGGTGGCCTTGCCGCACATCGGTTCCGCCACCCATGAAACCCGCTACGGCATGGCAGAATGCGCGGTGGAAAACCTGATTACCGCGTTAACCGGCAGGGTGGAAGTGAACTGCGTGAATCCGCAGGTACTGAAATAGCTTTTCCGGCGGGCCAGAAAAAAGCTAGCCCGTCGAATAAATGACGTTATGCCGGTATGAGGCTGCCTCGGTCTTATACCGCATGATCATTTCCTGCATTTATGTTTTCTCGCATATAAATATAATTATTTTATCAATAATCCACGATAGATTCCCCTGCACCTCACCATCTTAAGTATCTGGCAACGATATAAATCATAACTATGGCGAAAACACCAACAGGCCAGATGGGGCCATCAGGAAAAAAATAGATCCAGAGAATAGCGAACAAGGCCGTTGCTGCTGTAGGAATACAGGGGAAAAATAAAGATCTAAAAAGTCGCTTAAAGAATCTTTTAATCATATTCATCATAACTATGGAACCCTCTCCTGTGATACCATCAGCAATACGCCTACTACCATCTTACATAGCGTGCAAATATATAAATTATGAATATAGCGAAAACTGGCACAAGCCAAAGTGGAGCACCTGGAAAAAAGTGAATCTGCACTAATGCGTATACAATAATTATTAACTGCGGACCATACACCCCAACAAGGGACTTAAACACTCTTCTAAAAAATCTCTTTATCAGATTCATCATAGTTATCGAGCCATGCTGGTGATAATGTCGATAATTTCGTCATCTGATGCTCGAAGTACATCTCGTGCACGAGAATATTGAAACAATGGTTCTATCAGGAAATACATCATTTCCAGACCTTGTGCGTATAGCGCAGCATAGTAGCCTGGATAGGCAGCACGAAGTCGGTGTGCGCTATCTGCGGCTTTCTGGACTGAACCATACATCCCTGTCGCCATTATTAATCCACTCGACATATGGCCTGCTATCATCTGTATGTTGAAACTCAACCTCATTCTAATAGCAACTGAACGTGCAATAGCTAATGCAAGTCCATTTTTGATAAATGCTCCAGTAGCAACATGGACATTTACAGCCATCAGCTTTTTCTGGATGTATTGTAATTGCTCAGATGTCTTAAATTTAAAAATCTCGGCAAAGTAAATTTCCAGCATATCAATAACAACGCCACCATTTCGCAACAAATAAATAACACCCCCAGTAAATCTGATATCTTCAGTTTTTTGCTGCTGGCACACATCCTGGTACTCTTCAGTAAAGCATGATGTGTAATACAAAGCCCGCGTTGCCCCCGCGCCAATGGTTTCAATCTGATGTGAGACTGCTTTCCGAACCCCAATGACTGCACGATCAAGCTTTAGAGCAAGAATTTTATTTGACTGCAGATAACTAATAACGTCATTTCTGTAAAACATACATAGCCGCTCCGTGCTAATTATTAAGTCCTTTTAAAAGGGTATATTTTAAAATCCGTCAAGTAAATAAAAAGCGTTTATTAAATAACCCAGCCGGCCATCCTTTTATCGAGAATATCAGCCATAAAAAAAGCGGAGTCGCCGTGAAGCGCTCCGCTTTTTCTTAGAGCATAAAACTTACTGCGTAGCAGTCTGCGCTGCGGCCCAGGCCTGAGTAAATGCCTGGTGCTGAGCGGACAGCGGGCCAATCAGCGAGTTGTACTGGCTTGCCTGCTGGGAAGTCGGGAACTGAATCCCGCCGTTAGCAAAGCCAACTTGCGTTCCCTGCTGGGCAATAAAATCACCCACCTGCACCAGCTGCTGGGTCAGGGTCTGCGCGGCAGGGATCAACGGCGCCATGGCGTTCGCCGGGCCGGTGACGACTTTCTGGTAAACCTGATAGTAAACGGTTTTCAGATCGTCAGGCTGCTTCAGCGCTGCAAGCGCACCGTCGGCCTGCATCTTGGCATTCTGAACCTGCTGACCCAAAACGTTCAGCGAACCGTTAGCCTGGCGCAGCGCGTCACGCTGGGTCATGTAATCCTGCGGAGCGCGGATGCTGTTCACGCTATCCACAACCGGCTTCATGCCTTCGTCCATGGCCTGGCTAACCTGCTGGGAGAAGCCGTACAGAATGGCGTAGTCAGAGACCAGCGGGCCAAACTGTTTTTTCTGATCGGACGTCAGCGTCGGCAGGCGGTCGCCGCTACGCATAGCCGTGTTTTGCAGAAAATCGATGAACGCCTTACGCTGATCGCCTTCTTTATCGAAGCAACCACTCAGGCTCACCACCATTAATAACGCCGCCAGCGGCGCAAACCAGCGAGACCAGGACTTACCTGTCGCCATCATTTCTACTCCTGTCACCAATGCACTACCTGGCAAATTGCCACCCAATAACGATGCTAAGAATAGTCCAACCGCCCTTCGCAAGATACCCTTTCGCAACAATCTCTTTCCGCTCTGAGCAAGCTTTGCCTCTCTGCCTGAACTTTGGCAAGGCACTGGCTGAGGAATAACAAAGACCTTCTACTTAGCAAGGTTTAGTCATGCAGAGTAAATAATAAAGCGGCCGCTAATCTGGCCGCTTATGCAAACACATCCTCGTCCAGGGCCAATATCAGAAACTGTAGCTGGCGCTGACAAAACTCAGCGTGGCCACTTTCTTTGCAACAATTGGGCTGTCGGCGGCATCACCCACTAAGGCGGTGACTCCCGCCCCCGCCTGTAGCGCAATATTTTGGGTCCATTCATAATTTAGCGCTGCGGTCAGCGTGACATCCTTAAAACCACTGCCTGGTCGCCAGGTAGAAAAGGCCGTGCGCTGCGCCTGCTCGGGAGTCACGCCAAAATAGCCGCGTTGATAGCCGCTGTTTGCCCATGTTGTGGAGAGATTTGTTTGCAGAGAGAACTGATCGTTAAGAGGCGTTACGGTGCCAACCCCCAGTTCAGCCAGTAAAGTGCGGCCTAAATCCTCTCCGCCATAATGCCTTTTCTTCGTCGCCTGCAGCACCTTTACATAGCTGCGGAAGGGATCCAACAGATAGCTTAGTTCCACGCCCGCCTGCAAAGCGCCCCCCAGGTCGCCCATGCCCTTAAGCGTTCTGTCTTTGCCATCAAGCGTATTAATAACTTCATCCCGGCCTGAGTCATAATCAAGCAAGAGCGCCACGCCAAAAGGCTCATCCAGCGGCAGCGCCCAACTAAGGCCATTATTCCCAAGACTCACGCTGCCCCAGCTTCCGTGACTGTAGCCGATGCTCAAATCGTAAAGCGCCGTTGGCCGGTATTTATCCGCCCCCTGATAAGCCGGCGCAAACGCGACGCCGCCGCCAACGGTTAAATAAGCTTTTCCATCTTCAGCCTGGCCTAATACAGGAAATAAAAGGGATAAAGCAAATGCCGAGATTGCCAGAGATTTTTTCAAAATTAAGTTCCTTTATTTAAAACCACGGTTAGGTATTAAGGAATTGAAATCATTGAATTAATGGTAAATGTTAAAAACATATCTTTTTATATTCAGATACCGCAAAATACAACGTATAGCACCGACAGTGAAACGCAGGATAAATAAACGACAGCAAAACAAAATACACAATTAATTCATTAGACATCTAATTAATAACGGCCGTTCTAATTTTATTTAGTTTTGTACCGCATCAGCGGATGAGTTATTTTTTAATGTGAGTACATTAGGCATGTCCAGCAAAATTTTATCTTTGCCCGCTGCGGCCAACACCTCTGCTCCAGGCATGATGTCATAAACCGCATAACTATTTACATATTTATACTAAAAGCCTGCATCTATGACTTTTCAAGCGCTTACTTCGACTGCGTATTCAGCTGAAACGCATAAGCATTTTTTGCAGCACGTTTAGCCACTAGCGTGATCCCACGCACGCTTTAAATCCAGCTACAGTTAATAGGCTTCTTTGCGTTCACGTTCTCGCTGTGTGATTTATGAGGAGTTCTCAATGGAATATAAAGATCCAATGATTGAGCTGCTTAGCAGTCTTGAGCAGATTGTTTTTAAAGATAATCAGGCCGTTAGCCTGAGTCAGAAACCCAGCGCCTTCTCGGAGTTTGAGCAGCTACGTAAAAGTACCGGACTAAAAATCGATGATTTTGCTCAGGTGATGGGGGTTAGCGTAACGATGGTGCAGGAATGGGAGTCCAGACGACTCAAGCCCTCCATCACCGAACTGAAATTAATGCGTCTGATTCAGGCCAACCCAGGCCTTAGTAAACAGTTAATCAGTTAGAAAACCGCTGTACCGCAAGAAAACAACCCCGCCATGACGCGGGGTTTGTCATTAATAAGCCACCATCTTAGCTCCTGTCTCTGGCAACATCGTAGTGGGTACTAAAGAAAATCAGCGCCTGCTGCCAAAATCACTGTCCTCGCTCACCCCGTGAATCATCCGGGTTACCTCTTCGCAACGATGAATTTTTCCAGCCAGTAAGGTAAATCGGGCAAACACTTCGAATTCACTCCATTCAGCCTCATTTTTCTCGACCTTTACATAGTGCTGCGTAAATACGGTGTCTCCTTCCCCAACGGCCGCCTTAACTGTCAGATGCATTTTTTGGGTCTGCACTTTTAGCGCGCTCATATGATTAATGAAGTCATCATAGCTCAGTGATTTGCCATCGACGATTTGCCGGTAATCCGCAGCAAAGTACTGTGCAATTTTTTGTTCATCATGCTCGGGGCTACAAATAATTTCCTGTAATGCGTCAATGACGCTCTGGCTTTGCGATTTCATAGAAAACTCCTTTTGTTGGAGCCCCCAGTCTACAAACCATTAATAACTGGATAATATCCGTATCAAGACAACTTTTACGGTTAATCAGCCATATGATAAAAACACAAAAAATTGATTATTTGCGCCAACACTCAACGCCCTGGCACAAACATACCTCGGGACAGCTTTATTGGCTTGAGCAGGGCGTGATGGTGATTGAAACGCTACAGGCGCAGTGGCACGTTACCGCCGGCACGCTGGGTTGGTTTCCCACCGGAATAGAGCACCGGGCCTGGTTTCCGGGCAACGTCAAAGGAAGCAGCCTTTATCTCTCTGCAGCCTCCTGCACCTTATTCCCACCTGAACCGGGGATTTATGGGGTCGACCATTTTGTGTTTGCGCTGCTGGCGCGTTTAGAACTTAATGTTAACCAACCCCTGTCATCTGATTATTTATGTAGCCTTCTCACGCTCTTGAGCCATGAAATAAAGCAGCTCCCACAATGGCCTCTCGAGCTCACTTTGCCTTCGGATCGCCGGGCGCGTAACGTTGCAGAGGAATTATTGAGACATCCCGACACCAGGCTCGATCAGGCGCAGCTTGCTCAGCAATGGGGACTAAGCGTCAGAAATCTCAGCCGTTTATTCAATCAGCAAACCGGGTTAAGTTTCAGCCAGTGGCGGCAACAGGCGAAAATAGTGTCCTCACTCCAGTGGATAACTTCGGGTTTACCCATCGGTGAAGTCGCCGAGCGAAGCGGCTACAGCAATATCAGCGCTTACATAGAGGCGTTTCGGTTGAGATTTGGCAAGACGCCCGGACAATTTAAAGTGTCATCCTGCCAGCCGTCAGCAGGATGAATCATGCCTATTCGCGGAGGGTGGAATCGGAAGTCCTGTACATTCGGAAACTACCCCCGGAGTCTCTTCGCTCAGCACTGGCAATGAAAAAAATCAGAACGTTTCCCAGTTTGCATCAGAGGCTGAGGCCGTTTGCGGTTTCAACGTCGCTGGCTGCGGGCGAAGTTTTTCCTGCACCGCCTCCACACGGCGTCCGCCGGATTGCTGGAGCTGGAACACCGCCACCGCCAGGCGTAGCTCGCTCGCCTGGTCTTCCAAAGCCGCAGCGGCAGAAGCGGACTCTTCCACCAGCGAGGCGTTCTGCTGGGTCACGCTATCCATCTCAGATACCGCCTGCGCCACCTGTTCAATGCCTTTGCTTTGCTCTTCAGAGGCCGACGCAATTTCGCCCATGATGTCAGTCACCCGGGTGACCGCCGAGACGATCTCTTTCATGGTCGCGCCCGCCTCTCGCACCTGGCTGGAGCCGGTATCAATGCGCGACACCGAGTTTTCAATCAGCACTTTAATCTCTTTCGCCGCCTGTGCGCTGCGGCTAGCCAGCGTTCTGACTTCTCCCGCAACCACGGCAAATCCACGCCCTTGCTCACCCGCACGCGCAGCTTCTACCGCGGCGTTCAGCGCCAGAATGTTGGTCTGGAAAGCAATGCTGTCGATAACGCTGGTGATATCCACGATTTTGCCAGAGCTTTCGGCGATTTCGTTCATGGTGCTGACCACGCTATCCACCACGCGCCCGCCTTTTTGCGCGGTTTCGGAGGCGTTTTTCGCCAGACCGGTGGCCTGACGAGCGTTATCGGTGTTCTGTTTCACGGTCGCGGTCAGTTGCTCCATGCTGGCCGCCGTCTCCTCCAGCGCCGCCGCCTGCTGCTCGGTGCGGGAGGAAAGATCGCTGCTGCCGGCAGAGATTTCGCTGGCACCGGTGTAAATAGAATCCGCATTGTCACGCACCACGCTCACGGTCTTCGCCAGCGATTGCTGCATGGATTTAAGCCCGGCAGACAGGCGGCTCATTTCGCTGCGCCCTTCGGCGTCGATCGTACGAGTTAAATCCCCCTCAGAGATCGCCTGGATATGCCCCATTACGTTTTTCAGCGGGCGCAGCAGCACGCGCTGCAGCCCCAGCCAGATAACCACCAGCGCCGCGATGACAATCAGTAAAATGGTGCCCAGCGTCCAGAGCATACCGGTATAGCTGCTTTGGTTCTCCGCGCTGGCGGCCTTCAACAGCCGGGTGTTCTGAGTCAGCCACTGGCCGTAAACGGCTTTGAAATCGTCCTGAGCCTGCTGGGCGTCGAGGTTGCCATAAGCCTGGTAGTTATCGGCCTTCAGGAACTGAATAGACTGGGCCATGACGTCGTGCATTTGCTTGAAGCTGGCCGCCGCTTTGTCGTCGAGGGCTTTATCCTGACCCGGCACATCGTCGGAATCCATGTAGCTGGAGAACTGCTTTTGCGCGTCGGCCAGCAGCACACCGGCATTCGTTAGTAGCTTGTTCATCGCCTCCAGCGAGGCAGGATCGCGCTGATTTTTCAGCACGCGAATCGCCACGCGGTTGATGGTGACGCGAGTTTCAACCAGCGTCTGGAAGCTGCCGCCCAGTTGCTGCTGCTGGTAGTTCAGCAGGCCGGTATTCTGGAAGTTAAGGCGATCGCTGCTGACGGAGGAGTAGTACAGAACCCCGGTCACCAGCAAGAGCACGCTGAAGATCCCCAGCGTAGTGACAATTCCGGTGATAACTTTGATATTTTTCATAGCGCCCAACGTTCCTGAGGTAATGGCCGATATGAGATATATCGGTTCGGCGCAGATTTCCCTTACCGCCTCTGACGCGACTTTCTGTTAATCCATTGATATTTGAAAGTAAAAAAATTAATAAAAATTCGAAGGAGACTTGATGAGAAGGACAATCAAAATGACGAGAAAAACGGCACGGAATGGATTTTAGAATAAACCAGGAAAATCAATTCATTGATTTTCAACTGATAATCACAAAGAGGGAAAAACCACGTTTTTTCCCTCTTTGTCGGCAAATTAACCCGCCGAAGCGGGTTTTGGGATTTCGTCACAACCCAAGGCAATTACTGCAGCAGAGAGATGTCCGCCACCTGCAGGAACAGCTCGCGCAGCTTGGTCAGCAGCGTCAGGCGGTTTATACGCAGATCTTTATCTTCTGCGTTTACCATCACTTTGTCGAAGAACTCATCCACCGGCTCGCGCAGGTTCGCCAGCTCTTCCAGGGCTTCCTGGTAACGGCCTTCGGCGAAGTACGGCTGTAGCTTATCGCGCAGCACGACAACGTTGGTCGCCAGGCGAATTTCTTCGGCTTCTTTCAGCACGGTGGCCTGTACGGTGTCGTTCAGCACTTCGTCAGACTTGGCAAGAATGTTGGAAACACGCTTGTTCGCCGCCGCCAGAGACGCCGCCGCTTCCAGAGTACGGAAGTGGGAAACCGCCTTCATACGAGCATCGAAATCAGCCGGTTTGGTTGGACGACGCGCCAGTACCGCCTGGATGGTATCAACCGCGTGGCCTTCTTCCTGATACCAGGTACGGAAGCGCCCCAGCATAAAGTCGATAACCTCATCCACCACGTTGGTGTTGGTCAGCTTGCTGCCGTAGAGGCGAACCGCTTCTTCGGTCAGGGTCTGCAGATCCAGCGGCAGGTTTTTCTCGACGATAATACGCAGCACGCCCAGCGCGGCACGGCGCAGCGCAAACGGATCTTTGTCGCCTTTCGGATGCTGGCCGATGCCGAAGATGCCCGCAAGGGTGTCCATCTTGTCGGCAATCGCTACCGCACAGGCTACAAGGTTAGACGGCAGAGCATCGCCCGCAAAGCGTGGCTGGTACTGCTCGTTCAGCGCAACCGCCACGTCTTCCGCTTCGCCGTCGTGGCGCGCGTAGTGCATGCCCATCACGCCCTGGGTGTCGGTAAACTCGAACACCATGTTGGTCATCAGGTCGCACTTGGACAGCAGGCCTGCACGGGTCGCGTGGTTCACGTCGGCACCAATCTGGCCCGCAATCCAGCCGGAAAGGGCTTCGATACGGTTGGTTTTGTCGCGCAGGGTGCCCAGCTCTTTCTGGAACAGCACGGTTTCCAGACGCGGCAGATTGTCTTCCAGGCGTTTTTTGCGGTCGGTATTGAAGAAGAACTCGGCATCTGCCAGGCGCGGGCGAACCACCTTCTCGTTACCGGAGATGATCTGCACCGGGTCTTTGGACTCGATGTTCGCCACGAAGATGAAGTTCGGCAGCAGTTTGCCGTCGGCCGCGTAGACCGGGAAGTACTTCTGGTCACCCTTCATGGTGTAAACCAGCGCTTCAGCAGGCACGGCCAGGAATTTCTCTTCGAACTTCGCGGTCAGCACCACCGGCCATTCCACCAGCGAGGTGACCTCTTCCAGCAGGCTTTCGCTCAGGTCAGCCTGACCGCCGATTTTACGGGCGGCTTCTTCGGCATCACGTTTGATGACGGCTTTACGCGCTTCATAATCGGCAATGACCTTCCCGCGCTCCAGCAGGATCTGCGGGTACTGGTCGGCATTGTCGATGGTGAACTCTGGCTCGCCCATAAAGCGATGGCCGCGAATGACGCGGGCGGACTGAATGCCCAGAATAGTGGCAGGGATCAGTTCGTCACCCAGCAGCAGCGTCACGGTGTGAATCGGACGCACGAACTGGATATCGGACGCGCCCCAGCGCATCAGCTTAGGAATCGGCAGCTTAGCCAGAGAAGTAGCGATCATGTTCGGCAGCAGAGCCTGCACGCTTTCGCCCTTCAAGTGGGCGCGATACATCAGCCACTCGCCTTTGTCGGTAGCCAGACGCTCGGCCTGGTCAACGGTGATCCCACAGCCACGAGCCCAGCCTTCGGCGGCTTTGCTTGGTTTACCTTCAGCATCGAATGCCGCAGACACCGCAGGGCCGCGTTTTTCGACTTCGCGATCCGGCTGTGAAGCCGCCAGATTAGCAATTTTCAGCGCCAGGCGACGCGGGGCAGCAAACCATTTTACTTCGCCGTGGGCGATGTTGGCCGCATCCAGCTCGGCGGTAACGTTGGCAGCGAAGGATTCAGCCAGGCTGCGCAGGGCTTTTGGTGGCAGCTCTTCAGTGCCGATCTCCACCAGAAAAGTTTTTTCAGACATGGCGGCCTCTTAGTTTTTCTTATTGCACATCGGGAAGCCAAGCGCTTCACGAGAAGCGTAGTAGGCTTCGGCCACGGCTTTGGTCAGGGTGCGAATGCGCAGAATGTAGCGCTGGCGCTCGGTCACGGAAATGGCCTTGCGCGCATCCAGCAGGTTAAAGCTGTGAGCGGCTTTCAGAATACGTTCGTAGGCCGGGAGCGGGAGCGGAGTTTCCAGCGCCAGCAGCTGCTGCGCTTCTTTCTCGTACTGCTCGAAGCAGGTGAACAGGAAGTCCACGTCGGCGTATTCGAAGTTATAGGTGGACTGCTCCACTTCGTTCTGGTGGAACACGTCGCCGTAGGTGGTTTTCCCCAGCGGGCCGTCGCTCCACACGAGGTCGTAAACGCTGTCTACGCCCTGAATGTACATGGCCAGGCGCTCTAAACCGTAGGTGATTTCGCCGGTTACCGGCTTGCACTCGAGGCCGCCAACCTGCTGGAAGTAGGTGAACTGCGTCACTTCCATGCCGTTGAGCCAGACTTCCCAGCCCAGGCCCCACGCGCCAAGCGTTGGGTTTTCCCAGTTATCTTCCACGAAACGAATGTCATGGATCTCCGGATCCATACCCAGCTCTTTCAGCGACCCGAGGTACAGCTCCTGAATGTTGTCCGGAGAAGGCTTAATCACTACCTGGAACTGGTAGTAGTGCTGTAAACGGTTCGGGTTTTCGCCGTAGCGGCCATCGGTAGGACGGCGGGACGGCTGCACATAAGCGGTGGCCATTGGCTCCGGCCCTAAGGCACGCAGGCAGGTCATCGGGTGAGAGGTGCCTGCGCCCACTTCCATGTCCAAAGGTTGAACAATGGTGCAGCCCTGGCGAGCCCAGTAGTCCTGTAAAGTCAGGATCAGGCCTTGAAAGGTCTTGGTATCAAACTTTTGCATGTTGAATTCGCACGCGTTCGGTGGATTTAAGAGAAGCGGCCAGTATATACGCAAACGCGGTCGAGTTGTATCAACACGGCAACGGAACGGCCGTGAGGGAGAAAGGCGTCAGGTTGTTGCGCGTTGGTTGAGGTTTTCGCGGCTGGAAAGGTGTGAAAATTGACCGCTTTCGTCAAACGAACAGGTAAACCCCTCTTTGCGGGCGGTGCTGCCCATCATTTCGTAGCTGGCCTGATACTGCTTAAAATCTGACAGATTAATACGCTGCGGCTGGGTGTTGTAGCGATAAGCGGCCTGATTTTTACAGGCAAGCTCCATTGCTTCGGTGTGAACCACCGGGCGCAACTTCTGCGCGGCCTGGCCTTCCTGCGGCGTAGAACTGCAGGCGCTGAGCATTAACGCCAGAAAAGCGGTTAAGAGGAACCTATTTTTTCTTTCTGCCATCATCATTCGCTACCAGTACGTTAAACTCGGTTTCTTATATCAACTCCTCGTGCAGCAAGCATTTTGCGAAGCCGCCACGGGGATAGCAAGATGCGCCGGGCAAACTCAGACATTTCCGGACACGGGTAAGCAAGCGGGTTCAGAGGGACGAATGCAGCAAAAAATAAACTGGATAGATAACCTTCGGGGCATCGCCTGCCTGATGGTGGTCATGATCCACACTACAACCTGGTACATCACGAATCCACACACCGTCACCGCGTTTAGCTGGGACTTTTCAAACGTTCTGAACTCGGCTTCTCGCGTCAGCGTCCCGCTGTTTTTCATGATTTCCGGCTACCTGTTTTTTGGTGAACGCAGCGCGCAGCAGCGGCACTTTCTACGGATAGCCAGCTGCCTGCTGTTTTATAGCGCCATTGCGCTGCTGTATATCTGGCTGTTTACCCCCATCAGCACAGGCCTTGCGCTACGCTATATCCTGGTCAAGCCGGTGTTCTACCACCTGTGGTTTTTCTTCGCGATTATGGTGATTTACCTGCTTTCACCGCTGATACAGGTGAAGAAAGTCAGTGCCGTGACAATTCTGGGGCTGATGGTGCTGCTTGGCGTGGTGGCCAACCCCAACACGGTGCCGCAGACGGTGGGCAATATGCGCTGGCTGCCCGTTAACCTCTACATCAACGGCGACACCTTCTATTACGTGCTTTATGGGCTGCTTGGCCGGGCGATTGGGATGCTCGAAACCCAAAGAAAAGGCGTCAGCGGCCTGGCAGGCGGCCTGTTTGTGATTTGCGTCATCTCCATTGCGCTGGGCACGCATCGGCAGTTGGAAATCAACAAAAACTTCGCCGAAACCTTTTACGTCTACTGCGGCCCGCTGGTGTTTATCGCCGCCATCAGCCTGCTGGTCGTCGCCAAAAACTGCCTGAACCAGCGCCCGCTGCCCGGCCTGACGTTTATCTCACGCTACTCGCTGGGTATTTATGGGTTTCATGCGCTGATTATCCATTACCTGCGTACCCATAATATCGAGCTGACCCACTGGCCAGTGCTGGATATTCTGTGGATCTTCGGCGCGACGCTGGTGGGCAGCCTGCTGCTGGCCGTTGGGCTGGGAAAACTTGACCGCAAAAAGCTGGTGAGCTAAGCGTCGCGGCTCCGGCCTCTGGCCCGATGAAGCTGGCGCGGAGAGGAAAACCCGGCGGCGCTGGCGGCCTGTTCCATACGCTGCCCCTGCTGCAGCCGCTGTTCCGCCACCGCCAGCCGGAGCTGTTCCAGGTAGTCGCGCACGGAAATGCCCAGGTGATGCTGAAAAAGGCGGGATAAATGTCGGGGGCTGACGTGAACCCGGTTAGCAATTTCCGGGATCGGCCAGGCAGCCTCAGGTGCAGCCGAAAGCAGATCCTGCGCGCGATGCACCGCCGGGTGAATGTGGTTCCGGTAGCGAAGCCAGGGCGAAAGCTGCGGATCGTCTCCCGAACGGCGGAACCAGACCACCATCTCTCTGGCAACATCGAGTGCCATCCGTGGCCCGCAGTGGCGGTTAATCAAATGCAAAGCGAGATCGATCCCCGATGTAATCCCTGCGCTGGTCCATATACCGCGATCTTCCAGAAAAATGCGATTATCTTTCACCTGCGCGCCCGGTGCAGCGGCTTTCAGTCTTTCAAGCACGTCATGGTGCGTTGTGCACTGAATGCCGTGCATCAAACCCGCACGGGCTGCCAGCAGCGCCCCGGAACAAACGCACATCAGATTAAGCTGCTGGCTATGGATTTGCGGCTGCAGCCGGGTTAACCAACGCCGGACTTCTTCCGCCTGCGGCGTGGCAAAAAAGCGGTTTGAATCGCATACACCGGGCAGCACCAGCAGACTTCCGGCGGGAAGGGTCTCAGGTAACGGCTGAATACCGCTGAACGTCAGGCCGATAGAGGTTTCGACCTCAGGGTCCGGGCCAATGTAGTGCAGATCAAACGCGTGCCTCGCCAGCACCAGCGTTTCCGCCGGGCCGCTCAGATCGAGGGACAAAACCCCCGGCAGCACCACAAACCAGACCCCCACACTCATTCCAGCGACTCCAGGCACTCGGCTACGGTTTGAATTTCGGCGAACCGCCCTGCCAGCACGGTTTCTGTGCGATGGCGCAGGCTGGCGGCGTCCAGCGTAACGCCTTTCCAGGTCATCGGGAAGGTCAGCATCGCCTCGCTAACAAAAGAAACCCGGTAGCCCAGGTCGGAGGCCACTCGCGCAGTGGTTTCGCAGCATTGTTCGGTGCGGATCCCACAGATAATCAGGTGGTTGATGTCTCGGGCACGGAGCCAATGATCCAGCCCGGTACCGGTAAACGCGTTGTGGACGTGTTTCTGGAAACTGACCGCAGGCTGATGGCGTAAAAATGGCATCGGCGTAACAAACCCGGAGGCCAGCGAAAAGACATCGTCTTCATCCACATGGAAGATATCCACCACCGGCACGCCTTTCTGCTGGCAGCCTGCAATGAGTGCCAGCATCGCCCGTTGGAACGCCGGGACATCATCCTCCCGCCAATAATCCCGGTGAAAGAAAGACTGCTGGGTATCAATATTGATCAGCGCTGTACGTGACATTTTTGGACTCCTTGTTAGTGAGGTTAAAACCATTCTGACAAGGGATTTCACGGTTGCTAATACCAAAAACGGACAGGATAGTGTTGGTTTGAGACGATGAACGCCTCGCTGCACGTCCGGCATCTTCTTCAACCGCAATTTATTCCCTCTCCCTGGAAGGGAGAGGGAATAAATCATGCCAACCTTAGCTTGTGATCCCCCTTGCCACATTGAGGGGAGGAATAAGGTGAGGGGAAAGTGAACACGACACTCAGGACATCAGCGGCAGCAGCTGCTGATAAATCTGGTTAAAGACCTGGCGGCGCCCGGCATAGCGCTGGTGGCGAGCCAAATCAGGTTGATGCCTTTGCTCCAGCGGCGGCTGAGGCAACAGAGCCTGCAAAGACTGGCCCGGTGAGAGCGCAATTTGCGCCAGGCGCGCCGCCCCAAGCGCGGGCCCAACGTCGCCGCCGGTGCGGTAATCCAGCACCTGGCCGCTGATATCCGCCAGCATTTGCCGCCAGTACGGGCTGCGCGCACCGCCGCCAATCAGCGTAATACTGGCTGGCGTAATGCCGCATTCGTGCACAACGTCCATCCCGTCCGCCAGCGCGTAGCCCACGCCTTCCAGCACCGCACGGGCAAGCTCGGCGGGGCCGTGCTGATGGGTCAGACCAAAAAAGGTGCCTTTAGCCTGCGGGTTATTATGCGGAGTACGCTCCCCGGAAAGATAAGGCAGGAACCAAACCACACCGGCGTCCTGATTTGCCTGTTCCGCCGCCGCCAGTAGAGCCGGTACGCTGCCGAGGCCAGTGAGTTTAGCTGCCCAGTCAAGGCAGGAGGCCGCGCTGAGCATCACCGACATCAAATGCCAGCGGTTAGGTAACGCATGGCAAAAACTGTGTACTGCACTTTCCGGCCTGCTGCGGAAGCCGTCGCTGACGGCAAAGTAAACCCCGGATGTCCCGAGCGATAGCATTGCCTGTCCGGCATCAACCATGCCGACGCCGATAGCTCCAGCGGCATTGTCTCCTCCTCCCGCCACAACGGGCACAGCAGGCATTTTCCAGGCTTCTGCAACTTCTCGCGTTAGTACACCGGTTATTTCACTGCCCTCAAACAATTCAGGCATATGCCGCCGGGAGAGGCGACAGGCATCGAGCATTGTGTCGCTCCAGTCGCGCTTAGCCACATCCAGCCACATCGTGCCTGCCGCATCGGACATGTCGCTGGCGAATTCTCCGGTCATTCTAAGACGCAGATAATCCTTCGGCAGAAGCACTTTATTGATTTGCGCAAAGATCTCCGGCTCATGACGCTCGACCCACAGAAGCTTAGGCGCGGTAAAGCCGGGCATCATCAGGTTGCCGGTTATCGCTCTTGCCTCTTCTACGTTGCTCTCCAGCAGCGCACATTCCTCGCCGCTGCGGCCATCGTTCCAAAGGATAGCCGGGCGGAGTACGCGCTGTTTGCTGTCCAGCAACGTTGCCCCATGCATCTGACCCGCAAGCCCAATCGCCTTTACACCGCTGAGTGCATGTTTCACGCCCAACGCCCGCATTGCACGGTCCGTTGCCTGCCACCAGTGTTCGGGATCTTGCTCGGACCACAGGGAATGAGGCCGGGATACAGTCAGCGGCTCGCTGCATGTAGCCATCACCTCACCTGCTTCACTGAGCAGGATCGCCTTCACGCCTGAGGTGCCAAGATCGATGCCGATATACATGGTAGCTCCTTAATATCGCGCCGCTTTTCAGCGGCGCAAACAAGTTTAGTTATCGAACAAATAGTGGTTAATCAGGTTTTCCAGCCGCTCCTGATGCCCGCTTTGATGCTGCGGGGCCAGCTTGTGCTGCTCAGCGTACTGCGCCAGCTGCGTGAGCGATATCTGCCCTTTAAGAATTTGCTGGCCCAGCTCACTATTCCACCCGGCGTAGCGTTTGGCGACACGTTTATCAAGCTCGCCGTCTTCAACCATGCGGGCAGCCACTTTCAGCGCCAGCGCCATCGTATCCATGGCGCCGATATGACCATAAAACAGGTCATATTTGTCGGTACTCTGGCGGCGCACTTTGGCGTCAAAGTTCAGGCCACCCGTCGTGAACCCGCCAGCTTTCAGGATCTCATACATCACCAGCGCATTTTCCTCGACGCTGTTCGGGAACTGATCGGTATCCCAGCCCAGCTGCGGATCGCCCCGGTTAGCATCCACCGAGCCAAAAATACCCAGTGCAATCGCGCTGGCGATTTCGTGGTGGAATGAGTGACCGGCGAGCGTCGCGTGGTTAGCCTCAATGTTAACCTTTATCTCTTTTTCGAGACCAAACTGCTTCAGGAAGCCGTAGACCGTCGCCACGTCGTAATCGTACTGATGCTTGGTCGGTTCCTGCGGCTTCGGTTCGATAAGCAACGCGCCACGGAAGCCGATTTTATGCTTGTGCTCAACGACCATTTGCATAAAGCGCCCGATTTGCTCGCGCTCCTGTCGCAGGTCGGTATTCAGCAGGGTTTCATACCCTTCACGCCCGCCCCATAGCACATAGTTTTCCCCGCCCAGTTGATGCGTGGCGTTCATTGCCGTCACGACTTGCGTCGCCGCCCAGGTAAACACTTCGGGATCGGGATTCGTTGCTGCCCCAGCGCCGTAGCGAGGGTGGGTAAAGCAGTTAGCCGTGCCCCACAGCAGCTTCACGCCGCTGTCCTGTTGTTTTTGCGCCAGGACTTCCGTCATCTGTGCAAAATTGTTCAGGTATTCCTTAAGCGACGAGCCTTCAGGCGACACGTCAACATCATGAAAACAGTAATATGGCACGCCCAGTTTCTGGAAAAACTCAAACGCCACGTCGGCCTTGCGCTTCGCAAGCGCCATAGCGTCTCCGGCCTGCTGCCACGGGCGTTCGAAAGCACCCACGCCGAACATATCCGCGCCCGTCCAGCAGAATGTGTGCCAGTAGCAGGCCGCAAAACGCAGGTGCTCTTCCATGCGTTTTCCAAGAATTAATGCATCCGGATTGTAGTGACGAAACGCCAATGGGTTGGTGGTTTTAGGGCCTTCAAAACGCACGCGATCGAGTTGGTCGAAATAAGCTTGCATAGTTAACTCCGTCATCAGAAAACTGCGGCAGGATAGCTGGTCAGCTCATCCTGAGTTTTCCCTGACGGTTGCTCAATTACGTTATTTCACTCTGGGATTGAGAGAATACTCAAATGTGCGTCACCTCGCAAAAAAAGAATAAAATAATAAATAAACATCGCGTAACTGCTTCCATAAATTAGTGCAACAGGCTGGTCATTCAATATGAAATCAGATCGCCATCATAATTTTACGATTAAACAAAAAAACATAACGCGAAGATAAAAATCAGTAATTGATGCTTTCTCCATGAACGATAACAATTCAAACCGTCTGCTGATATGAATCACTCTTTATTCCGATAAGCCACTTTCCCCCTACAGGTAAATAACATGAAGATAAAGAACATCTTAGTTACGCTATGCGCCTCACTTATCCTGACCAGCGTAAGCGGCATCGCAAAAGAAGTGAAAATCGGTATGGCGATTGACGACCTTCGTCTGGAGCGCTGGCAAAAAGATCGCGATATTTTTGTGAAAAAAGCGGAATCGTTGGGGGCGAAAGTTTTTGTCCAGTCCGCTAATGGCAACGAAGAAACCCAGATGTCGCAAATTGAAAATATGATTAACCGCGGCGTTGATGTATTAGTGATTATCCCCTACAACGGCCAGGTATTAAGTAACGTGGTTGCAGAAGCTAAACGCGAAGGCATTAAAGTGCTCGCCTACGACCGCATGATTAATAATGCTGACATTGATTTTTATATTTCTTTCGACAATGAAAAAGTCGGTGAATTACAAGCAAAAAGCATTGTGAGTAAAGTGCCGCAGGGGAATTACTTCTTAATGGGCGGTTCGCCGGTGGATAATAATGCGAAATTATTCCGCGCCGGGCAGATGAAAGTATTAAAGCCTTATATCGACGATGGAAAAATTAAAGTCGTCGGCGATCAGTGGGTTGACGGCTGGCTGCCGGAAAACGCGTTGAAAATTATGGAAAATGCCCTGACCGCGAACAATAACAAGATTGATGCCGTTGTCGCCTCCAACGACGCCACTGCGGGCGGTGCAATTCAGGCGCTTAGCGCGCAGGGGCTGGCGGGGAAAGTGGCTATTTCAGGTCAGGATGCCGATCTCGCGGGCATTAAGCGCATTATTGCCGGTACCCAAACAATGACCGTCTATAAACCTATTACCAAACTGGCAGATACCGCCGCCGAAATTGCCGTCGAGCTGGGGGAAGGTAAACAACCAGCCGCAGATGCCACATTAAATAATGGCCTGAAAGATGTTCCCTCCCGCCTCCTGACGCCTATTGAGGTGGAAAAAACCAATATCGACAGCACCGTCATTGCCGACGGTTTCCACAAAAAGAGCGATCTGTAGCCACCGGGCCTGCGCATACGCGGGCCTTCTCTTTCACCAGGAGGAGCCTTATGCCTCATTTGTTGGAAATGAAAAACATCACCAAATCCTTTGGGCAAGTAAAAGCCGTGGATAACGTGAGTCTGGCCCTGGACGCTGGAGAAGTGATGTCGCTGTGCGGTGAAAATGGCTCGGGCAAATCCACGCTGATGAAAGTGCTGTGTGGTATATACCATCACGGCAGCTATGAAGGTGAGATCTGGTTTGCCGGTGAGCCGCTGCAGGCGAGTCATATTCGCGACACTGAGCGCAAAGGCATCGCCATCATTCATCAGGAACTGGCGCTGGTGAAGCATCTTACGGTGCTGGAAAACATCTTCCTCGGCGTAGAAATTACGCGCCACGGCCTGCTCGACTTCGATGCCATGACGTTACGCTGCCAGAAGCTGCTTGCCCAGGTGAACCTTACGCTCTCCCCGGAAACTCGCGTAGGAGATTTAGGACTGGGGCAGCAGCAATTGGTTGAGATCGCGAAGGCGCTGAACAAGCAGGTGCGGTTGCTGATTCTGGACGAACCCACCGCTTCGCTCACCGAGCAGGAAACCGCCGTACTGCTCGGGATAATTCGCGATCTGCAGGCGCACGGCATCGCCTGTATTTATATCTCCCACAAGCTCAATGAAGTCAAAGCCATTTCCGACACCATCTGCGTGATTCGCGACGGGCAGCCCATCGGCACCCGCGAAGCTAAGCAGATGAGCGAGGACGATATCATCACCATGATGGTTGGCCGGGAACTGACGGCGCTGTACCCCAGCGAACCACACCAAACCGGCGATGAGATCCTGCGCGTCGAACACCTGACCGCATGGCACCCGGTCAACCGGCACATCAAGCGGGTCAACGATGCCTCTTTTTCTCTGCGAAAAGGGGAAATCCTGGGTATTGCCGGTTTGGTCGGGGCCGGAAGAACCGAGGCGGTGCAGTGTCTGTTTGGCGTTTGGCAGGGGCGCTGGGAAGGAAAGATCTACATCGACGGGCAGCAGGTTCATATCAATAACTGTCAGCAGGCTATCGCTCACGGCATCGCCATGGTGCCGGAAGATCGTAAGAAGGACGGCATCGTGCCGGTCATGGCCGTGGGGCAAAACATCACGCTTGCCGCATTGAGTCAGTTTACTGGCGCACTAAGCAGCCTGGATGAAGCGCAAGAGCAGCACTGCATGCTGCAGTCGCTGACACGCCTGAAAGTCAAAACGTCATCGCCCAGCCTGGCGATTGGCCGCCTGAGCGGTGGGAACCAGCAAAAAGCAATTCTTGCCCGCTGCCTGCTGCTCAATCCGCGCATCCTGATACTCGATGAACCCACTCGAGGCATCGACATTGGCGCGAAATACGAGATTTACAAACTTATCAATCAACTGGTGCAGCAGGGGATCGCCGTCATTGTCATCTCCTCTGAACTACCGGAAGTGCTCGGCCTGAGCGATCGCGTACTGGTAATGCACGAAGGCCGCATTAAAGCCGATTTGATTAACCATAATCTGACCCAGGAAAAGGTCATGGAAGCCGCCCTGAGGAGTGACCCCCATGTCGAAAAGCAATTTGTCTGAAATGAAACTGACGGCACCAGGCCGCGCCTCCGTTGGGGCATTAAAATCGCTGAATTTGCAGGTTTTTGTCATGATTGCCGCCATCCTGGTCATCATGCTGTTCTTTACGTGGCAAACGGACGGCGCTTACCTGAGCGCCCGCAACGTCTCCAACCTCCTTCGGCAAACGGCCATTACCGGCATCCTCGCGGTGGGCATGGTGTTCGTCATTATTTCGGCTGAAATCGACCTCTCGGTTGGCTCAATGATGGGTCTTCTGGGCGGCGTAGCGGCCATTTTTGATGTCTGGCTCGGCTGGCCTCTGCCACTCACGATTGTTGTCACGCTGGCCCTGGGCCTGGTTCTCGGGGCATGGAACGGATGGTGGATTGCCTATCGCAAAGTGCCGTCGTTTATCGTCACGCTCGCGGGCATGCTGGCGTTTCGGGGAATTTTAATCGGCATCACCAATGGCACCACCGTGTCGCCTACCAGCGGAGCCATGTCGCAAATCGGGCAAAGCTACCTGTCAGACGGCATTGGCTTTACCGTTGGCGTTATCGGTTTGATGGGCTTTATTGCCTGGCAATGGCGGCTACGCATTCGCCGTCAGGCTCTGGGCCTTGCCGCGCCCGCGTCGGGTGGCGTTGTTGGCCGACAGGCAATCACCGCCGTGATCGTACTCGGCGCCATCTGGCTGTTGAACGACTATCGCGGCGTTCCCACGCCGGTACTGATCCTTGCGCTGCTGCTGCTCGCCGGGATGTTTATGGCTACCCGAACTGCGTTTGGCCGCCGCATCTACGCCATCGGCGGCAATATTGATGCTGCGCGCCTTTCGGGAATCAACGTTGAGCGTACCAAGCTAGCGGTGTTTGCTATAAACGGCCTGATGGTGGCGATTGCCGGGCTGATTCTTAGCTCGCGCCTCGGAGCAGGCTCACCTTCCGCCGGGAACATCGCCGAACTGGATGCCATTGCCGCCTGTGTTATTGGTGGAACCAGCCTGGCGGGTGGTATCGGCAGCGTTGCCGGTGCGGTGATGGGGGCATTTATTATGGCTTCGCTCGACAACGGCATGAGCATGATGGACGTCCCGACCTTCTGGCAGTACATAGTGAAAGGCGCCATTTTGCTGCTCGCGGTGTGGATGGATTCTGCGACCAAACGCCGGGCGTAATGTGCCTGGCGGGCAAAACGTGCAAACGATCACAATGCCGGGGTGGCGTTTCCCGGCGCGCTCGCGGCTGTGATATGCAGACATCTGGTTAGCTACGGGAAACTATCGGCATGTTTGAGAAACGTCATCGCATTACGCTGCTATTCAACGCCAATAAAGTCTATGACCGTCAGGTAGTCGAAGGCGTGGGGGAATATTTGCAGGCCTCTCAGTCAGAATGGGACATTTTTATCGAAGAGGACTTTCGCGCCCGGATCGATAATATCAAAGAGTGGCTGGGCGACGGCGTGATTGCCGATTTTGACGATCGGGAGATTGAACACTTGTTGGAAGGCGCCGAAGTCCCGATTGTCGGCGTCGGTGGCTCCTACCACACGCCGGAGCACTATCCCGCAGTGCATTACATCGCGACCGACAACCACGCGCTGGTGGAAAGCGCCTTCCTGCACCTGAAAGAGAAAGGCGTGCAGCGTTTTGCGTTTTATGGGTTGCCCGGCTCGAGCGGCAAACGTTGGGCGGCCGAACGAGAGCACGCTTTTCGTCAATTGGTTGCGAAGGAAAAGTACCGGGGCGTGGTTTATCAGGGCATAGAAACGGCACCAGAAAACTGGCAGCACGCCCAAAACCGCCTGGCGGACTGGGTACAAACGCTGCCGCCGCAAACCGGCATTATTGCGGTCACGGACGCCCGAGCCCGACACCTGCTGCAGGTCTGCGAGCACCTGCATATCCCCGTCCCGGAAAAGCTTTGCGTTATCGGCATCGATAACGAGGAGCTGACCCGTTATTTATCGCGGGTCGCGCTTTCGTCAGTAGCACAGGGTACACGTCAGATGGGCTACCAGGCCGCCAAACTGCTACACCGCCTGCTGGACAGCGAAATCCTGCCGCTCCAGCGTGTGCTAGTGCCGCCGGTGAGGGTTGTGGAACGCCGCTCCACGGATTATCGCTCGCTGCATGACCCGGCGGTAATCCAGGCGATGCACTACATCCGCAATCACGCCTGCAAAGGGATCAAGGTCGAACAAGTGCTGGATGCGGTCGGGATCTCACGTTCGAACCTGGAGAAACGTTTTAAAGAAGAGGTCGGCGAGACGATTCACGCGGTAATCCACGCCGAAAAACTGGAAAAAGCGCGCAGCCTACTGATTTCAACTTCTTTATCTATCAATGAAATATCACAGATGTGCGGCTACCCGTCTTTGCAATATTTCTATTCGGTATTTAAAAAAGAGTATGACGCCACGCCTAAAGAACACCGCGATCGCTTTAGCGAAATTTTAGTTTAAAACCATACTCTAGATAATTCGAGTTGCAGGAAGGCGGCAAGGCCGGGAATCCTCAGGAGCATAGCTAACTATGTGACTGAGGTGAGCGGGTGCAGCAAACGCGCCTGCGGCTTGAAGTATGACGAGTATAAATAACAATGCCCTCCGAAGAGGGCATTGTTTATTTCATTCAGGCAATGAAAATTAATTCGGCAGCATTAAACGCTGGTTGCTCTGATACATCGCGAACAGGAAGTTATTATAGCTTGAGCCTTTCGCCGAATACCCTTTCAGCTTGTGAATCATATTATTAGCCGTCACTTCCTGATCCGCTTTGCGCAGCTTGGCACGCTCTTTACGGAACGAAGAATAGGCCGGATGGGTATTCAGGTTAGCGACGTAAGCATTCACGCCTTCATTCACAGAGCCGTAATGCAGGTAACCTTTCACTTTACCGGGCTCGCTGTTGCAATGGCGCTTGGTGCACTTCATGCCAAACAGATTGTTGTTGCTGCGGGCAAGTTTAGATGTGCCCCAGCCGCTTTCCGCCGCTGCCATTGTCGCCACCATATTGGTAGGAATGATATCGACTTTTTCCAGCAGGCTGTTCCACGGCACACGGTTGGTATTGCCGCGCCACGCCACCTTGTAACGCTGGGTAATTTCTTTCAGACGTGCACGCTCAGTCGGCGACCAGCGCTTTTCGTACTGCTTTGAAATCAACCAGTTACGGTCGGCAGTTATCGCTGCATTTTGGCGGGTAATATATGGCATGACCGTCCGGAGAAACGCTTTTTTCCTTGGTGTCCCGGAAGGGTATTTTCGCAAATCAGGAAGCGAACCATTTTCACTATTGCGAGAATACTCTTTTTTACTACTTGCCAGTTTACTGCTTACCGCTTTCTTGCTGCTTACTTTCGTTATATGGGCCTTGCTGTGCGATTTAGGCTCATGTTTACTGGCGAGCGCGTGACTTGAAAAGCCCACGGTCAGCAACATGAGTATCGCGGCCCCGAATCGTCGAAATGGGGGTGATATCATTAGCTCTCCTGGTCGGATCGATCGTTTCCAGTGCCTTATTTTTTAAAAGGTTTTAGAAAAACAGAGGCGAATTATATCAAAATTAACCGCTCAGAGCACCTTTAGAAATAGTACTATTCCGAAACAATGTCACCTATGAACTTCTTATGGTGATAAAAAGTATTGTAAAATTCGGGGCTTAATCACACTTCGCGGCACAGTAAAAAAATGCACTGCGGAGGATGATTCCCGCATTTAGAGAGTGAGATTATTGGTTATATTTTTAAGGTGGCGGCGGCAATAGCCTGACGGCGGAACGACCGGGGTTAAGGCGCTCAAATAACATTTGATACAGGAAAACTGGCAACATGAGCCTGGTGCAGAACCTGATAAAAAAAGCCTTTGCAACGGCGAACGCTAACGAAGCCGCAAGCTTCCTTGCCAGCGCGTGCAACCGTATGAAAGCGCATAATAAAGAGCAAATTCAGGCCGAGGTTAGCGCAGCATTAGTCAACGTTAATCTTGTTCGCATCAGTGAAAAACCGCCGCAAACCAAAACGGTTTACCAGGACTCGCCGGAAACCCTCCGTCGCCTGAGAGAAGCTGAGTCACTCTCCACCAGCCTGCTTGCCCAGCTGCGAGAAGCCCAGCAGCGCTCCGCTCAGGGTAACACCGTAGAAACAATCGCCCGCCTGCAACGATATGAAAAACAGGTCACAGAGCTCCAGAAAGCGCTGAATATCAGTCAGGAAATGCACCTGAAAGAATCTGCCCTGGTGCGCAGCGTGATGCAGCGGGAAATCGACGAGCTGAAAAGCCTGCTGAACCGCCAGAAAGAGTCCGGCTCCGGGCTGCTGGAGACACATCAGCGGGAAAAAGCCGAGCTTCATCAGCGCCTGGAAGCCGCCGACGAACTGATTAAAACCCAGCAGGAAGCGCGCTACAAAGCGGAAGCGGAAGTGGCGATCCTGCAGGAAAAACTCGAGAATCTGCGCGCCGATAACCATTACAGCTTTGAGCAGTGTGAAACCCTGAACGCCAGACTCACCAAAACAATCGATGAGCTGCTCGCCACCCGCAACACGCTGAGCGCCCACTTCGGCCACTGGTTAACGAACAAATAAAAACGTTAACGCCGTCACTCACCCCGGCGGCTACACCCTGTAAAACACACGGGCAGGATGAGCGCATGTTTCCAGGGGCATGGCAAACTGCGCAATAAATCCTCACTGGATGATGCGTATGACACGACTCTCTCTCTGCCTGTTGTTCACGCCCTGCCTTGCATTCGCGGGCTGGAACGCGCCTGGGCTTTCTGCTTTTCAGGCCACACATCCGGGCTTGTTTACCAGCGCAACAGACCTCGATAAAAGTACCCTTCCCCTCAGGCTGACGCAGGATAATCAATGCTGGCAGCCCTCAGAGGCCATCAAACTTAATCAGGTTCTGTCCCTGACGCCCTGCGCCGGGGATGCCCCGACGTGGCGGGTTTTCCGCGCCGGAGAGTACCAGGCGCAAATAGATACCCGCAGCGGGACGCCAACGCTGATGCTTACCCTTCAGCCGGAGGCCAGCAGTCAGCCCCTGCAAGTGATGGCGCAGTGCCCGAAATGGGATGGAAAGCCGCTCAACGTCGATGTCAGCAGCACTTTTGCTGAAGGATCGGTTGTGCGGGATTTCTACAGCGGGAATACGGCCCAGGTTGAGCAAGGCCACATCACGCTGATGCCCGCGGCCGGAAGCGGCGCTTTATTGCTGCTGGAATCTGCCACTGTGGCGAAGCCTGCCCCGTTTAGCTGGCAGAATGCGACGGTCTATTTCGTTCTCACCGACCGTTTTGAAAACGGCAACCCGGCGAACGACCACAGCTATGGCCGCCATAAAGACGGCATGCAGGAAATAGGCACCTTCCACGGCGGCGACCTTGCCGGGCTGACCAGCAAACTGGATTACCTGCAGCAGCTTGGCGTTAACGCGCTCTGGATAAGCTCCCCGCTGGAGCAAATTCACGGCTGGGTGGGCGGCGGCACCAAAGGTGATTTCCCGCATTACGCCTACCACGGCTATTACACCCAGGACTGGACGAAGCTTGATGCCAACATGGGCAACGAAGCCGATCTCCGCCGACTGGTGGATGAAGCCCATCAGCGCGGGATCCGCATTCTGTTTGACGTCGTGATGAATCACACCGGATACGCGACGCTCGCCGACATGCAGGCATACCAGTTTGGCGCCCTCTATCTCAAAGGTGATGAACTTAAAAAAACCCTCGGCGAGCGCTGGACTGACTGGAAGCCAGCCCCGGGCCAAAGCTGGCACAGCTTTAACGATTACATCAACTTCAGCGACAAGGCCGCGTGGGATAAGTGGTGGGGCAAAGCCTGGATCAGAACGGATATTGGCGATTACGACAATCCCGGCTTTGACGATTTAACCATGTCGCTCGCCTTCCTGCCCGATTTGAAAACCGAAGCGACCGCGCCAGCAGAATTACCGGCGTTTTACAGCCGCAAGCCGGATACCGCTGCAAAGGCGATTCCGGGCTACACGGTTCGCGATTACCTGACCCACTGGCTAAGTCAGTGGGTGCGTGACTACGGCATTGATGGCTTCAGGGTCGATACGGCAAAACACGTCGAAAAAGCGGCCTGGCAGCAATTAAAAACGCAGTCCAGCGCGGCATTGGCTGAATGGAAACAAGTCAACCCGGACAAAAAAATTGACGATGCACCGTTCTGGATGACGGGCGAAGCCTGGGGGCACGGCGTGATGAAAAGCGACTACTACGCCAGCGGCTTCGACGCGATGATCAACTTCGACTATCAGGAACAGGCGGCCAAAGCCGTAGATTGCCTGGCCACGATTGGCCCGACCTGGCAGCAAATGTCTGACAAACTTCAGCAATTCAACGTGCTGAGCTACCTCTCCTCCCACGACACCCGCCTGTTCCGGGAAGGTGGACAAAAAGCGGCGGAGCTGTTGCTGCTCACGCCAGGCGCGGTGCAGATTTTCTACGGGGATGAAACCCAAAGGCCGTTTGGCCCGACGGGCTCTGACCCGCTACAGGGCACCCGCTCAGACATGAACTGGCAGGATGCCACCGGCCCGCAGGCCACAACGCTTGCCCACTGGCAGAAGCTGAGCCAGTTCCGCGCCCGCCACCAGGCCATCGGCGCAGGAAAACAAACCACGTTGAGCGTAAAACAGGGCTATGCCTTTAGCCGGGTCAGCGGGGATGACAAGGTGATCGTGGTGTGGGCGGGCAATCCATAGGCGTTAAAGCCCCTCAGCAAGGGAGAAAATAAGCGGTTTATTCCCTCTCCGTGAGGGAGAGGGTTAGGGTGAGGGTAATAACGCCACATCCCTGAAAAGAGCGCCCGGCTTCAACATATCCTGCTGCACAGCACAAATCACACAGCATATTCGCCAACAGTGGCTATGCTTACCGGGTTTGCACGGCGTTATTTGTAGCGCTATGGTTAGCCTCTTTTCAAAAGTATTCAGCAGACCCACGTTATGACGTTTTCACTTTTCGGCGATAAATTCACCCGCCATGCAGGCATCACCCGCCTGATGGAGGATCTCAACGACGGCCTGCGCACACCAGGCGCCATCATGCTTGGCGGTGGCAACCCTGCGCAGATCCCGGCGATGAACGACTACTTCCAGCAGCTGCTTTCCGAGATGCTGGCCAGCGGTAAACTGACCGACACGCTATGCAACTACGACGGTCCGCAGGGGAAAAGTGAACTGCTAAAATTGCTTGCCGGTATGCTGCGCGATGAACTGGGTTGGGACATCGAACCACAGAATATTGCACTAACAAACGGCAGTCAGAGTGCATTTTTCTACTTGTTTAACCTTTTCGCCGGACGTCATGCGGATGGTCGCACCAAAAAGGTGCTCTTCCCGCTGGCGCCGGAGTACATTGGCTACGCGGATGCCGGACTGGAAGAAGAGCTGTTTGTCTCCACCCGTCCGAACATCGAACTGTTGCCGGAAGGCCAGTTTAAGTACCACGTTGACTTCGAACACCTGCATATCGGCGAAGATACCGGCATGATCTGCGTATCTCGTCCGACGAACCCGACCGGCAACGTAATCACCGACGAAGAACTGATGAAGCTGGACGCGCTGGCGAACCAGCACGGCATTCCGCTGGTGATCGATAACGCCTACGGCGTGCCTTTCCCCGGCATCATCTTTAGCGAAGCCCGCCCGCTGTGGAACCCGAACATCATCCTGTGCATGAGTCTGTCCAAGCTCGGCCTGCCGGGCAGCCGCTGTGGGATCATTATCGCTAACGAGAAAATCATCTCCGCCATCAGTAACATGAACGGCATTATCAGCCTGGCGCCGGGCGGCATTGGCCCAGCCATGGCCTGCGAAATGATTAAGCGGAACGATCTGCTGCGCCTGTCTGAAACGGTTATCAAGCCGTTTTACTACCAGCGCGTGCAGGAGACTATCGCCGTACTCCGCCGCTATCTGTCGCCGGAACGCTGCCTGATCCACAAGCCGGAAGGCGCTATCTTCCTGTGGTTGTGGTTTAAAGACCTGCCGATCACCACCGAGCTGCTGTACCAGCGCCTGAAAAAGCGCGGCGTGCTGATGGTGCCGGGCGATTACTTCTTCCCGGGGCTGGACAAGCCGTGGCCGCACACGCACCAGTGCATGCGCATGAACTATGTCCCGGAGCCGGAAAAGATCGAGGCAGGGGTGAAAATCCTGGCTGAAGAGATTGAGCGAGCCTGGGCGGAAGCCGAATAACGAGTAACAATGTAAAACGGGGCTTAATGCCCCGTTTTCTTATCTCACCACTAAAGCGTCATAGCCTTTCCAGCGGTAGTTCAGCATCGAAATCCCCCAGCAGGCGATAAACAGCCCGACCACAACAAATCCGGCGTTGCCGAGGTTGTCGTTGAGCGCGCCAACCCACTGCCAGATCCCGTCCTCTAACTGGAATTTATCAGCCAGCAGGCCCAGCGCTTCAAGCCCACCGATAAACAACGCCACCACCACAGAAGTGCCGGTAATCGTCATGTTGTAGTAGAGCTTGCGCTGCGGTTTGTTAAACGCCCAGCCGTAGGCACCCACCATAATCACGTTGTCGAGGGTATCCACCAGCGCCATGCCGCTGGCAAACAGCGCCGGGAATACCAGAATCGACCAGATGGACATGCCGCTGGAGGCGCTGGCGGCAGAAATGCCCAACACACCAATTTCGGTGGCGGTGTCAAAGCCGAGGCCGAACAGGAAGCCGACCAGGTACATGTGCCAGCTTTTGCCGATCAGGCGAAAAACAGAGTTAAACAGCCAGCTCATCATGCCGCCGCCGGTCATTTCCGTCGCATCTGCAGCCAGCGGTTCACCGCGTTTAAGCTGGCGGAAGTTGCGCCACACGCCACGCAGGATGACCAAGTTAACCAGCGCCATCGCCAGCAGGAAGCAGGCCGACACGGCGGTGCCGATCACGCCGCCAACGTCATGGAACCAGTCCATTTTTTGCTGGAAAGCCGCAGCAGTAGCTGCAATGGCGACAGAAGCCAGAATCACAATGCTGGAGTGACCCAACGAGAACCAGGCTCCCACGCCAAACGGGCGTTTGCCCTGCTGCATCATTTTGCGGGTGACGTTATCAATCGCGGCGATATGGTCGGCGTCTACCGCGTGGCGCAGGCCGTAGCACCAGGCCAACAGGCTGGCCGCCATCAGCGCCGAGCTGTGGTTAAACGCCGCCAGCGCCCAGGCCCAGGCGGCAAAGTTAGCAGCCACTAAAACCGCCAGCAGCAGGCCGGCGCGCGGGTTGTCACGAAGAACACGCATTAACATCTTTTTTATCCTTGTGGTGATTCAAATAGCGGGCAGCGGCAACCACTGCCTGCCCCAGGGAAAGCGCCCCGTCACCGGCGGGAAGCCGCGTCGGGAAGAGAGGGGTGAAATCGGAGAGATAGAACGCCAGGCGCTCGCGCAGCAGCCGGTTGTGCAGCACGCCACCGCAGCAGGCCACGGTGGTCACGCCTGTGAGCAGGGCATGATGGCGAACCAGCGCCGACAGGCCTTTCGCCAGGGCATCGTGAAACGCCCAGGCCCGCGCTCCGGCCTCGCCCTGCCAGCCAAACCATTGCCGCCAGAAGGCCGCCAGATCGAGATGACCGTTCACCAACGGCAGCGTGACAGGGTGCGAGCAGGGGCCAGCGTCCAGCGCCAGGGCTTCAAGGTGACAGGCGGCTTCGCCTTCATAACTTTGTTGGTAAGGCGCACAGTTGAGCGCGGTGGCAA
Organism: Enterobacter sp. Ap-867; assembly: GCF_011752855.1. NCBI lineage: Bacteria > Pseudomonadati > Pseudomonadota > Gammaproteobacteria > Enterobacterales > Enterobacteriaceae > Enterobacter > Enterobacter sp. Ap-867. The sequence goes on from NZ_VWWS01000006.1 coordinate 336,280, forward strand.
CGGCATCAAACAGCCGCCCGCAGGATGAGGCTAGTGGGGAATTAACTCCGCGAGCCACCGCTTTTGCCAGAGGTCGCCACGCCTGCGCCCGCACAGCTTCTGTTTCGGGATAACGCTGCCAGCCGGGCACAAACGCCTCGCACTGGGCGAGCAGGTTACGCCACGGCTGCACGGCGGCCAGATCTCCCCCCGGCAACGCCACGGCCGGCAATCCGCCGAGAGAGACACAGCGCCGGTAATTCACCAGCAGGCATTCGCCGCCCCAAAGCTGGCCAGCTTCGCCATAGCCAATGCCGTCCAGCACAAGGGCAATGACGCTGCCGCCGTTCAGCGGCCAGCCGTGTTCGGCCAGGCAGGCCGCCGTGTGGGCGTGGTGATGCAGTACTTCAGTAACAGGAAGCGCCATGTCATGTCCCACCTGCGCGCTGCGGTAGTAAGGATGCGCGTCGAGCGCGACATGCTCTGCCTTAAAGCCGTAGATCTCGCTCATCAGCGCCAGCGAGCTTTGCCATTGGGCCTCCACGCCCTCCTGAGCCAAATCGCCAAAATGCTGACTCAGCACCGCCTGCCCGCTGCGAACCAGGCAGAAGGTATTTTTGAGATCGCCCCCCAACGCCAGAATCGGCGGCAGGTCTTTAAAGCCAGCGGGCAAAGGAAGCGCATCCGGCACAAAACCTCGCGCACGGCGCAGCATTTCGCCGCTGGCTCGCATCACCGAGTCGTCCATGCGCTGAAGAATGTCCCGGTTATGCAGCAGAAAACCGTCGGCAATACCGTCCAAATCCTGAAGCGCCTGAGCATTGTCGATGGCTGGCGGTCTGCCGTTGAGGTTCCCGGAGGTCATCACCAGCGGGCCACCAAAGTCCTGAACCAGCAGGTGCTGGAGCGGGTTAGCGGGCAGCATTACGCCGGTTTCGTTTCGCCCCGGCGCCACGGCAGCGCTCAGCTCAGGCAAAACATCACTCGCCACCAGCACCACCGGCGCTGCAGGCGTGGCAAGCCGCGCCATGGCCTCATCAGGCAACCCTTGGGGCGTAGCAATCATCACCGCCAGCGGTTTGGCGGGACGCTGCTTACGCGCCCGGAGGCGTTCAACGGCGGCATTGTTACGGGCATCCACGGCAAGGTGAAAACCGCCCAAACCTTTAACCGCCACGATTTTTCCCTCACGCAGCGCGGCAACGGCCAGGGCGACCGCCTGCTCGCCGTCCAGTCGCTGCGCGCCCTGCTGCCAGTAGATCTGCGGCCCGCAGTCCGGGCAGGCTACCGGCTGAGCGTGAAAACGCCTGTCCATCGGGTTGCGATATTCTTCCTCGCAGGCGGCACAGAGCGGAAACGCCGCCATCACCGTGGACGGGCGGTCATAAGGCATCGCCAGGATGATGGTGAAACGTGGCCCACAGTGGGTGCAGTTGATAAACGGGTAGCGGTAGCGGCGGTCGGTCGGATCGTTAAGCTCGCGCAGGCATTCCGGGCAGGTGGCGGCATCCGGTACGATTTGGGTGTCCATCGCGCCATGGCCGCTGTGGCGAATGCTAAAGTCCTGGGGCAAAACGTCCCAGAAAATTGGCTGCTGCGCCACGCTGTCGATGCGCGCCAGCGGCGGGCAGTATTCGTGCAGTTCGCTCAGAAACGCTTCCGGGTTGGCCACCAGACGAACCACAACGCCTTCGCCATCGTTGCAGACATCGCCCATCAGCTTCAGCCGCTGTGCGATTTGCCAGACAAAGGGGCGGAAGCCAACGCCCTGGACTTTGCCGCGAATGCGGAGTTCGGTGCCCCTCACCCTGGCCCTATCCCCAGAAGGGAGAGGGGACAAATCGAGTTCAGACTCCACGATTCCTTCATCCGGGGTGAGGGTAAAAATCACGCTTCCACCGCCTCGCGCAGCCGCGCCTTCATGCTGTTATAGGTCGTTTGCGCATAGCTCTCCGCCCACGCCTGATCCTCAATCGCGCTAACGTTCACCGCGCAATATTTGGTTTCCGGCGTTTTGGAGATCGGGTCGAGATTGTCCTGAGTCAGCTCGTTACAGGCGCCAATCCACCATTGATAGGTCATATAGACGGAGCCTTTGTTAATGCGCTCGTTCACGTCCGCGCGGCTGATAACCTTGCCGCGACGCGAACTTACCCAGACCAGTTGCCGATCTTTGATACCTAGCGCGTCCGCATCCAGCGGGTTGATTTGCACAAAGCCGGGTTCATCCGCGAGGGTTTGCAGCGCCGCGCAGTTACCGGTCATCGAGCGGCAGGAGTAGTGCCCGACTTCGCGGACGGTGCAAAGCACCAGCGGGTAGGTATCGTCAGGCACTTCGGCGGGCGCACGCCAGGCGGCGGCAAACAGTTGCCCTTTGCCGCTTGGCGTGTCGAATTTGCTGTCTTTGTAGAGATACGGCGTACCGGGGTGGTCCAGCGTCGGGCAAGGCCACTGCACGTGTCCCATATCGCCCATTTTTTCGTAGGTGACGCCGTAAAACAGCGGACACAGCTCACGCAGCTCATCCCAGATTTGCTGGTTGTTTTCATAGTGCATTGGGTAGCCCATCGCCGTCGAAAGCAGGCTGATGATTTCCCAGTCGCGCTTCACGTTGTATTTCGCCTCGATGGCTTTCTCGAAGCGCTGGAAGCCCCGGTCGGCACAGGTAAAGACGCCGCCGTGCTCGCCCCAGGACGTGGCGGGCAGCAGCACATCAGCGACTTCGGCGGTTTTGGTCATGAAGATGTCCTGCACCACCACAAAGTCGAGCGCCTCAAATCCTTTGCGCACCAGGCCCAGGTCCGCTTCGGTCTGGAGCGGATCTTCACCCATGATGTAGTAGGCTTTGACTTTGCCCTCTATCGCCAGGTGCGGCACTTCGGTAATGCGCACGCCAACTTTGTCATCCATCACCGCCGGGTCAATCCCCCAGGCTTTAGCAAACTTCGCGCGCACTTCAGGATCAACCACATCCTGGTAGCCGGGGAACTGGTTAGGCAACACACCCATATCGCAGGCTCCCTGCACGTTGTTCTGCCCGCGTACTGGGCCAACGCCAACGTTTTCACGCCCCAGGTTGCCGGTGAGCAGCGCCAGGCTGGACAGCCCTTTGACCACGTCTACCGCCTGGCCGAACTGGGTTACGCCCATGCCCCACATGATGGTGGCGGATGGCGCTGCGGCGAAGGTACGCATCGCCTGGCGAACCTGCAGAGCCGGTACGCCGGTTAAATGCTCGACGTCCTCCGGCGCGTAGTCCTTCACGGTTTCGCGGTAAGCCTCCAGACCTTCGGCATATTTGGCGACGTACTCTTTGTCGTACAGCTGCTCTTCCAGCAGGACATAGCCAAAGGCGTTCACCAGCGCCATGTTGCAGCCGTTTTTGATTTGCAGATGCTGATCGGCAATGCGGGCGGTTTCGATGCGGCGCGGGTCGCAGACGATAATTTTCGCGCCGTTGCTTTTGGCTTTAATCACCCGACGAGCCACGATAGGGTGCGAATCGGCGCAGTTGTAGCCCACCACCAGCAGGCATTTGGAGTTTTCGATATCGCCGATGGAGTTGCTCATCGCCCCGTTCCCCAGCGTTGCCTGCAGCCCGGCCACGCTTGGGCCGTGGCACACGCGGGCGCAGCAGTCGACGTTGTTGGTGTTCAGCACCGCGCGGGCGAATTTCTGCATCACAAAGTTGGTTTCGTTCCCCGTTCCGCGCGAAGAACCGGTGGTCATAATGGCGCGAGGGCCGAACTGCTCTTTGATCGCCTTCAGACGCGCAGCGGTATAGCTAATCGCTTCTTCCCAGCTTACCGGCTGCAGTTTGCCGCCCTTCTCGTAGCGGATCATCGGCTGCGTCAGGCGTGGCGTCAGCAGTTTGGTGTCGTTAAGAAAATCCCAGCCGTAGTAGCCTTTCAGGCAGAGTTCGTTTTGGTTAGTCACGCCCCCGGCCGCTTCGGCGCGAATAATTTTGTTGTTCTCAACGACCAGTTTCAGTTTGCAGCCGGCCCCGCAGTAAGGGCAGACGCTGGTAATTTTTTTCATCAGTAACAGACCTGTTAAAAGTTGAAATGCAAAGGGATTAGAACGTCAGCGCCGCAGGGGCATCTAACGCGGCACGGCGACGTTTTTCCGCGCTCATTTGTTCCAGCCGGTTACGGTCCACGCACAGGATGGCGTTGGTCGGGCAGGCTTCCAGGCAGGCCGGGCCAGCCTCGCGGTGATAGCAAAGGTCACATTTGTTGGCCTCAGCTTTTTCCGCCATCACGTTTAGACCGGCACCGCTGTTGCGGATCACTGGCCGCACGACGACCTCCATCGCGCCATAAGGGCAGGCAACGACGCAGGTTTTGCAGCCGATGCAGCGTTCCTGCATGACGTGGACAAAGCCCTGGTCCCGGCTGATGGCGCCGTTAGGGCAGACGTTGGCACAGGGCGCGTCCTCGCACTGGCGACACATGGTGGCGGTAGACACATTCACGCCTTTGATGACGTGAATACGCGGTAAGAAGGTTTGGGGGGTCAGCGCCGAACAGTCCTGGTTCTCCTGGTGAGAGACCACGCACGCCACCTCACAAGTGCGGCAGCCGATGCATTTGCTCGAATCGGCAATGATGAAGCGGTTCATCATGAACTCCTGCAATAAGTGTGTTATTGCGTGGGGTTATTCATAAAGCGTGCCAGATTTGCAGGCCGCGCGGTTAGCGGGTTTGACGAGAGGTAAGAGGGATATTCGACACTTTTGACGATGTCATTTTGGTAACAGTAGTCATTAATGACCCTCACCCCGGCCCTCTCCCTGAAAGGGAGAGGGGGAAAAGAATCGCACCCTTTCTCCCATGTAAATAGGGGAAAAGAATCAGGCTCTTTCTCGCATGTAAGCAGGGGAAAAGAAGTACTGCCGTTCTGATCCCCTCTCCCCCATGGGGAGAGGGTTAGGGTGAGGGGAAAGACTAGAAAGGCGTTTCGCTCTCTGAAATAGTGAGGGGCTCATACCCGCCAAAACCCGTCCACGTCGCCAGACGCTGATAAACCTGCTCCACCGCCGCTTTCACCGCCTCCGTCATCGGATAGTAGAAGCCGACGATATCCGGCTGAATGCCGAGGAACACCACTTCCCCCACGTCCTCTTTCAGCTGATCGACCAGATAATTAAGCGGCATATTGTGGGTGGTCATCATAAACATCTCGGCGATGTCGTCCGGGTCAATGACGCGGATCTCGCCGGGGTTGAGCATCATGTCGGTGGCATCCACAATCAGCAGCAATTCCGGATGCAGTTCGCGGATGGCAACCACGTCGTTTTCAGGCGCACTGCCGCCGTCGATAACCACCCAGTCACCCTGCGGAGAAGCCTGACACTTCTCGGCCAGCAGCGGGCCAGCCCCGTCGTCGCCCATCATGCTGTTGCCTACGCAAAGCAGTACCTTAGTCATAGCGTCTCCTTACCATCAGATAGATGGCGGGTTCTTGTTGAATGGCCTGCAGCATGTCGAGCAGCGCCTGGCTCCAGGCCTGCTGTGCCGGGGTCTGCGTCGGCTTAGCGGCATCCAGCGCCCGGGCCAGCATCACCACGTGATTCTGGTCGATAACAATCTCGCCGTAGCGCGGCACGCCGTTCATTTTGCGCCGGGCTTCGCCGTCAGCTTCAAGCGTGGCAATCCACGCCTGATAGGCTTCCAGCGGGCAAACCAGGCTCTCTTTCAGGCAGTCGATTACCCCCAAATGGTGGCCAATCGCCAGGCTGTAGTAGACCACCTGCTGAGCGTCAGCCGGGGTGTTGTCGTTCTCATCGACAAACTTGCGGCTGAGCTGACAGAACACCACCGACTCGCTCATTACACGCGCTCCTGATGAACCAGTTGCTCAAGGTTAGTGACGATTTCCGTCAGGCGTGGGTCGTTTTCCGCGCTCAGCCACTGCTGAACGGCATCGCCCCCGGTTGTCAGGTTAGTCATGTAGCTGTCGGCAATCTGGCGGCCATAGCGGTAACCGGCCAGGCGACGGGCGGCGCGGTCAATCCGCACGCGCAGCGGCTGAACCATATCCGGGTGGAGGATTTTTGCCGGCTCAACGTCCAGCTCGCTTGCCGGGCGCGCATGGATTTTTTGTTCCAGCAGGCCAAGCGCCATCGCAAACCCGTACAGCGTAGCGGCGGGCGTTGGCGGGCAGCCGGGAATGTACACATCGACCGGCACGATTTTGTCGGTCCCGCCCCAGACGCAGTAAAGGTCGTGGAAGATCCCGCCGCTGTTGCCGCAGGCGCCGTAGGAGATGCAAATTTTAGGATCGGGCGCCGACTCCCAGGCACGCAGCGCCGGGGAACGCATCGCGCGGGTTACCGCCCCGGTAAACAGCAGAATATCGGCATGGCGCGGGGAAGGAACCACTTTGATCCCAAAGCGTTCTGCATCGAAAAGTGGCGAAAGCGTAGCAAAAATCTCGATTTCGCAACCGTTACAGCCGCCACAGTCCACACGGTAAACGTAGGCTGAGCGTTTGATGTTTTTCAGCAGCGACGCCTTCATGCTGGCGATAGATTCGTCCACCGTCATCGGCACCGGAATGCCGTTGTGGTCGCGCGGCCCCAGTAGGTTACTCATTAGCTGGCCTCTCTCATCTGACGGCTAAAGTCGATCCGGTCGGACGACACCAGGCTTTGCTGGCGCTTGCAGTCCGGGCAGGTTTCAAATGCCCCACGGCGGCTTTCCGCACGGGAATCGCCGTTGTGCTCAAGCAGCGCAATGGCGTAGTCGATCTCTTTTTGCACGGCAAACGGGCGGCCACATTCGCGACAGTTACACAGCGGGAAGCTGGCCTGCTGCAGGAAGTCGGCTTTGTTCCACACCGCCAGCTCGTACTGCTGTGAGAGTTTGATGGCGGCCGTCGGGCAAACCTCTTCACAGCGCCCGCAGAAGATGCAGCGCCCGAGGTTAAAGCTCCACTGCAGTTGCCCGGCGGCAAGATCGGTCTCAACGCTCAGGGCGTTGGACGGGCAGGCGTTCACGCAGGCCGCACAGCCGATACATTGCTGCGGATTGTGCTCCGGTTTGCCGCGAAAATTCGGATCGACGGCAATGGGCTGGAGCGGGTAAGACTCGGTTGCCACGCCGCCCTTGATGGCTTTTTTGATGAAGTTAAACATGCGTTTTCCTTGTTTGCCTGGCCTGAATGATTGACCCTCACCCCGGCCCTCTCCCTGAAAGGGAGAGGGGGAAATCTGGCTCGATGCAGTTCCCTCTCCTCTTTGGGGAGAGGGTTAGGGTGAGGGGGTTTCCCTCAAAAGCCAGGCATCAAAATCATTTCAGCGGCGAATTAGTGCGCTCAATGCTGTAGCGCTCCAGCTCTTTGTACGGCACCACCTGGGTTTTCTTCTTGCGCACGTCCACCACCGTCATGCGGTCGGTGCAGGAGTAGCAAGGATCAAGGCTGCCGATAATCAGTGGGGCGTCGGACACCGTGTTGCCGCGCAGCATGTAGCGCAGGGTTGGCCAATTGGCGTACGTCGCCGCACGGCAGCGCCAGCGGTACAGCTTCTGGTTGTCGCCGGTCATGCTCCAGTGAATGTCGTCCCCGCGCGGCGCCTCTGAGAAGCCCAGGGCAAAGCGGTTTGGAATGTAGGTAAAGCCTTCCACGGCGAGCGGGCCGCCCGGCAGGTTATCCAGACCGAAATCAATCATGTTCAGCGCGGTAAAGACTTCGTTGATCCGCACTTTCAGGCGGGAAAGCACGTCGCAGCCGTCGAGGCTGTGTACTTCCATCGGCAGCAGGCCGTAACCGACAAATGGGTGATCGGCGCGGGTATCACGGGCGTGGCCGCTGGCACGCACCATTGGGCCGACATTGCTGAAATCACGGGCGATTTGTGGGTCAAGGCGGCCAATGCCGACGGTGCGCTGCTCAATGTTCGGCGTGCTCAGCAGGATATCCACCAGATCTTGCACTTCCCGGCGCATCTGCTGGGCGAGCTGGCGGGTCTGGATCATGTCGTCTTTCAGCAGGTCGCGGCGGATGCCGCCGATCAGGTTCAGGCCGTAGGTTTTCCGTGCCCCGGTCAGGATCTCCGCCATCTTCATCGACATTTCACGCACGCGGAAGAACTGCATAAAACCGGAGTCGAAGCCGACAAAGTGGCAGGCCAGGCCGAGGTTCAGCAGGTGGCTGTGCAAACGCTCAACCTCCAGCAGAATGGCGCGAATCATCTGCGCGCGCTCCGGCACCACAATCCCCATCGCGTTTTCCACCGAGGTGGTATAGGCGGTGCTGTGGGCGAAGCCGCAGATGCCGCACACGCGATCGGACAGGAAGGTAACTTCGTTATAGCCCATGCGGGTTTCCGCCAGCTTTTCCATGCCGCGATGGACGTAGAACAGCCGGTAGTCGGCGTCGATAATGTTTTCGCCATCAACGAACAGGCGGAAATGGCCGGGTTCATCAGAAGTGACGTGCAGCGGGCCAATCGGCACCACGTTGTTCTTTTTCGTGCCCAGCTCGTTAATGAACTCGTAGGTCTCTTTGTCGGTGGTCGGCGCCGGGCGCTGACGGTAATCCATGCTGTCTTTACGCAGCGGATAAAGATCGTCAGGCCAGTCGTCCGGCAGCACCAGGCGGCGCTCATCGGGCAGGCCAACCGGCTGCAGGCCGTACATATCGCGGACTTCGCGCTCGCCCCAAACGGCGGCAGGAACGCGAGGCGTGACGGACGGGAACTCTGGTTTGTCGGCATCCACTTCCACACGCACGGTGATCCAGCACTTCACGCCGCTTTCCATCGACAGCACGTAATACACCGCATAGCTGCCGCACAGCTGGCGCTCATCGTTGCCAAACAGCACCGAAAGCCAGCCGCCCTGCTGGTAGTAAAGCCACTCCACCACCTCCGGCAGCATGTTGAGCTTCACGGTGACGGTGATTTGGTCTTTGGTCTGCCAGGCTTCGTCGATCACTGCATTCGGGAATTGCTGATGCAGCGCGGCGAGATAGTGTTGACCAATTTTTTCTTCAGACATCGATAGGTTCTCTTAAATCACGCCGCCAGCAAGGAGACGAAGGCTAAAAAGGCAAAACCAAAACCGGCCCAGGTAATGCGTGAGGTTTCAAGCATCCGCAGGCGCGCCATGCTGTTTTCGAACAGCGCGATAATCAGCACGCCCGCCACCAGCTTCACAACGGCCAGCACCAGGGCAAGGACAAGCCCGCCCCAGCTATAGGCGCTCATTTGCCCCCAGGGCAGGAACACGCCGACAAACATTTGCAGCACAACCAGTTGCTTCAGCGAAATGCCCCACTTCAGCACCGCAAAGCCCGCGCCGCTGTATTCGGACAACGGCCCTTCCTGCAGCTCCTGCTCGGCTTCGGCGAGGTCAAACGGCAGCTTGCCCATTTCAATAAAGGTGGCGAAGGCGCAGGCTGCGAAGGCCAGAACCAGCGTCAGGCTTTGCGCCGTCGGCCAGGCGTGAATAGTCCCGGCGATATTGCTGATGTGCGTGCTGCCGGCAACCTGCGCGGCAACCCACAAACCAAGCAATAGAATCGGCTCGACCAGCACACCAAGCATGGCTTCACGGCTGGCACCAATCCCGGTGAACGGGCTGCCGGTGTCCAGCCCGGCGATGGCGAAGAAGAAGCGGGCGATGGCGAACAGGTAAATTAAGGTTATCAGGTCGCCTAATGACGGCAGCGGCGAGGCAATTGTCACCACCGGCAGCGCGGTGGCGATGGTGAGCATCACGCCCACCATCACGAACGGCATCAGGCGGAAAACCCAGCCAGAGGCGGCGGGGGCCACGCTCTGGCGGCCCAGCAGCTTGAACAGATCCCGGTATTCCTGCAGCACTCCGGGGCCACGGCGATTATGCAGGCGGGCGCGCGTCACGCGGGTAATCCCTGCCAGCAGAGGCGCGGCAAAAAACAGCGCCAGCGCCTGGATAAGAGCGAATAAAAACGTATTCATATCAGTTCCTCAGGCAACCATCGCCACCAGTAAGACCGCCAGCTCAACCATCGCCAGGCGGCGGAACGTGCCGGACAGGCGCTCGCACTGCCAGCCAGGGATCCACTTCACCGGGTTCAGGGTTTGGCGCAGCTTAAGCAAAGGCGCAAACGCCGCTTTTACCGGCTGGGCAAAGCCCGTCGCGGTGATCACCATCGCCTGTTCGTGGTCGTAGCCGCAGACCCACGCCGAGCCGCGAGAGCGATTTGGCAAGCGGTCGCCGCGGAAAACGATCATCAAAATAAACGGCAGCAGCGGAGAGGCAATCAGCAACAGCGTGATCATCGGCTGAGACACGGCGGTATGCGCCGGTTGAAGCGGCAGCGGCACGGCGTGCTGAAGCAGAGGCAGCAGCCACGGGGCAGCAACCCCGGCAACTACGCAGCATGCGGCAAGCAGGGCGACTGAGACGTTCATTAGCCACGGCGCAGAGGTCGCGTTTTCCGCTTCTTTAGTACGCGGCGCACCCAGGAAGGTGACGCCATAGACTTTCGCCATGCACATGACCGCCAGTGCGCCGGTGATTGCCAGCCCCACGGCCAGCAGCGGCCCGATAAAACGGCCCACAAACAGCGGCAGGCTGCCGAGGCGGAAGAACGACTGATAGATAACCCACTCCCCGGCAAAGCCGTTCAGCGGCGGCAGCGCGGCCATCGCCATCAGCCCAACCAGCATCGCCAGCGAAATAGCCGGCATGCGTTTGCCGATCCCGCCCAGCTTCTCGATGTCGCGGTGTCCGGTGCGGAACCAGACGGCACCTGTGCCGAGGAACAGCGTGGTTTTGAACAGGCTATGGTTGAACAAATGATAAAGGCCGCCGGTCATGCCCAGCGCCACCAGCACCGGCTCATGCAGTGCGATACCGATCAGGCCGCAGCCCAGGCCCAGCAAAATAATGCCGATGTTTTCAAGGGAGTGATAAGCCAGCAGGCGGTTGATGTTGTGCTCCATCAGCGCGTAAAGCCCGCCGATAAACGCGGTGATCATGCCGACCACCACGACCAGCACACCCCACCACAGCGGCAGCGTATTACCGATCAGCGAGAAGCTCATAATGCCGTAGAGGCCAATCTTCAACACCACGGCGGAGAACAGCGCGGCGGCAGGCGCGGAGGCATTCGCATGCACCTGCGGCACCCAGCCGTGCAGCGGAATAATCCCGGCAAGCAGCCCAAAGCCGAGTAGCGCGAGGATCAGTACCGGGGCCGGCAGCGGCGCGCCGTCAAGGAGATGACGCAGATCGCCATAACCCAGCGTGCCGTAGCGCTGCCACAGCAGCCAGCAGGCCATTGCCAGCAGCACGGTACCCAGACGACCAAGGGCAAACCACAGCTGCCCGGACTGCTGGCAGCCGGTGAGGAAATAACCCGCCAGGGAGATGATTTCCGCCATCGCTACCAGCGTGACAAAGTTGTCGGCTACCAGCGCCGCAACGCTTGCCGCCAGGATTAAGTTAATCAGCAGGCCGTCGGCTTTTATCGCCGGATGGCGATGCCAGGCGCAGTTATAGACGGAAATAAACAGGCCGCTTAAGGCCACCGTTACCAGCCAGACGCCGTTGAAAGCGTTGAGCTGCAGGTGCCAGTGCCAGATTTGCGCATCGCCGCTGAAGCCCAGCAGCGCCTGAACGCCCGCGATCAGCAAAAGCACGGCGCTGATTGCGCCGCCAACGCCGCCGATAAAGCCGCTAACGGGCTTTGAAAATGCCAGAGCGCCGGCTAACACAGCGCTGGTGACAAATCCCAAAAGCGCCCAGTGAATCAGTAAAAAAGCATTCATTTTCTCGCCTCTGGCTGGGTAAACAAGGTCAGGTCGCCAAGCGTCGCGCCAAGCGTCAGTTCACGTTTGCGCTTGCTGGCCTGGGCGATGTCTTGGTTGTCGATCAGCCGCAGCGCCTTGGTCGGACAGGTGCGAACGCAGGCCGGGCCGCTTTCGTCGAAGCTGCACAGGTCGCATTTGACCGCGATAGCGCGAACGCCGGGAACCCAGTCCAGCAGCGGGCTAACGCGAGCCGGGGCCGGAGGCGCAGGTGGCGCTTTCGGGCTGTTCACGTTGGCGGGAATATGCAGCGGGCGGCTGCCGGAAAATTCAATGGCGCCGAACGGGCAGGCGATGCCGCAAAGTTTGCAGCTTACGCACAGGCTTTCATTCAGCTGCACGGCGCCGTCCACGCGGGTTATCGCGTTGACCGGGCAAATCCCGGCGCAGGGGGCGTCTTCACAGTGGTGGCACATCTGCGGCGCAGATTCATTCAGGTTGCGCATGACTTTCAGGCGCGGCATGGACTGCAGGCCGTGCAGGCGGTGCGTCTCGGCGCAGGCCGCTTCACAGGTATGGCAGCCCATACACAATTTTGAGTCAGCGATTACAAAACGGTTCACCAGTTCTTCCTCAGGTGACAATCGTCATTTTTGACGAAAACATGCCGAAAAGCTGCCGGTTCGACAGTTCTCGACACCCCAGATCTCTTCATGCCACGGCGGACTTTTGCAGCAGCGCCATGGATAACGGGGTGTTTTGCTGCACGGCCAGATAAAGGCTGTCGTACACCGGGCGGATCAGCTCGAGGTAGTGTTCCAGCAATTTTTCGCGGTCGCGGTTGCTGACGGCGTTATCAATCAGTCCGTCATCGTCGATAGTCGCCTTGGCAATCAGCACGTTATCGCTGCCGTCGCGCAGTTCGATGCTGTACTCGATGGTGTGGCTGTTAAAGCCTTCGGCGAGATTGATTTGAATGACGAAGTGGTCAAATAAGAAGAAGCGCAGGCTTTCGTCCGGGTTGCAGCCCACGGCGTGATGCAGCTTCGCTTTGGATAAGGTGATCCCCTGAATCAGGGTGTTGCCGTACAGATGCCACTGCGAAAGCAGCCGCTGGTGCTTGTCGGCGATGTACTCTGCTTTTTCGCTCAGTTCCCAAATGTTCATGTTTTGTTCGCTCTGTTAGTGCTTGTCCCTCCGTAAGGCACGTTTCGTGCCATGTTTTTAATTTATTGTTTTTAAATGGATTTAACCGATAAAAGTGTCTTTAGCGAGCAGAATGACATGTCATTTCGTCATCTTTGACTTTGGCTGACGGCACTTTTTTACCCTCACCCTAACCCTCTCCCTGGAAGGAAGAGGGGATAAAAGCAGGCCAGGCTACTCCCGGAAGGAAGGGGGATAAACGTTCCCTTTTCTTAAAAGAATTCTCCCTCGCCCCTTCGGGGAAAGGGCCGGGGTGAGGGGCAAAGAAAAAGCCTGGCACCGTCCTTGCATTACCTGCCCCAGTTACCCCCGGAGGCCCCATGCACGAAATCACCCTTTGCCAGCGCGCAGTCGAACTTATCGAAAACCACGCCCGCCAGAACAATGCCCGTCGCGTGACCGGCGTCTGGCTGGAGGTCGGCGCCTTCTCATGCGTGGAAACCAGCGCCCTGGAGTTTTGCTTTGATCTGGTCTGCCGCGGCACCCTGGCAGAAGGCTGCAAGCTGCATATCCACCAGCAGGAAGCCGAATGCTGGTGCCATGACTGCCAGCAGTTCGTCACCTTACTGACCCAGCGCGTGAAGTGCTGCCCCAACTGTAACGGCAGCAACCTGCGCATCGTGGCGGATGACGGCATGCAGATTAAGCGTCTGGAAATCGATCAGGAGATAGCTTATGTGTAGCACTTGCGGTTGCGGTGAAGGCAACCTGTACATTGAAGGGGACGAACGTAATCCCCACTCTGGCTTTCGCAGTGCCCCGTTTGCCCCGGCGGCACGCCCGCTGCAGCAGATCACCGGCGTCAAGTTTGCCCCTACGGTTGACGAACAGGGCGACCTGCATTACGGTCACGGCGCGGCAGGCACCCACGCGCCGGGGATGACTCAGCGTAAGATGCTGGAGATCGAGCTGGACGTGCTCGACAAAAATAACCAGCTCGCCGCCCATAACCGCGACCGCTTTGCCAGCCACAATCAGCTGGTGCTGAACCTGGTCTCAAGCCCCGGCTCCGGTAAAACCACCCTGCTCACCGAGACGCTGAAGCGCCTGAATGCCAAAGTGCCGTGCGCGGTTATCGAAGGCGATCAGCAAACGGTGAACGACGCCGCGCGCATCCGCGAAACCGGCACGCCAGCCATTCAGGTGAATACCGGGAAAGGTTGCCACCTTGATGCCCAGATGATTCGCGATGCCATGCTGCGCCTGCCGCTAGAACGCGACGGCGTGCTGTTTATCGAAAACGTCGGCAACCTGGTTTGCCCGGCGAGCTTTGATTTAGGCGAGCGCCATAAGGTCGCGGTGCTGTCGGTGACGGAAGGCGAAGATAAGCCGCTGAAATACCCGCATATGTTCGCCGCGGCGTCACTGATGCTGCTGAACAAGATCGACCTGCTGCCCTACCTGCAGTTCGACGTCAGCAAGTGCTTAGCTTTTGCCCGCGAGGTTAACCCGGACATCAAAATTATTCTGGTTTCCGCGACCAGCGGCGAAGGGATGGACGAGTGGCTTAGCTGGCTGGAGGCGGAGCGATGTGCATAGGCATCCCGGGGCAAATTGTTGAGCGCCTGGCCGACGGCAGCGCGAAAGTGGACGTCTGCGGCGTGCAGCGCGACGTGAATTTAACGCTGGTGGGCGACGCCGCAGTGGGGCAATGGGTTTTGGTTCACGTCGGTTTCGCCATGAGCATGATTGATGAAGCCGAGGCGCGGGACACGCTGGATGCCCTGCAAAACATGTTCGAGGTTGAGCCGGACGTTGGCGCACTGCTTTATGGCGAGGAGCGTCGCTGATGCGCTACGTCGATGAATACCGCGATCCAGATCGCGTGATGCAGCTGATTGAAACGCTGAAATCCCGCGCCACGCTGCTGAACTACACGACGAGCCACCCGCTGCGCATCATGGAAGTTTGCGGCGGCCATACCCACGCTATTTTTAAATTCGGCCTCGATCAGCTGCTGCCGGAAAATATCGAGTTTATTCACGGCCCCGGCTGCCCGGTTTGCGTGCTGCCGATGGGGCGAATCGACACCTGCATTGAGATAGCCAGCCACCCGGAAGTGATTTTCTGTACCTTTGGGGATGCGATGCGCGTGCCGGGTAAAAACGGCTCGCTGATGCAGGCGAAGGCGCGAGGCGCGGACGTCAGGGTGATTTACTCGCCCATGGACGCGCTGACGCTGGCTCGCCAGAACCCGGAGCGCAAAGTGGTGTTCTTTGGCCTCGGCTTTGAAACCACCATGCCCGCCACGGCAATCACGCTTCAACAGGCAAAGTCGCAGGGCATCGATAATTTCTATTTCTTCTGTCAGCACATCACGCTGATCCCGACGCTGCGCAGCCTGCTTTCCCAGCCCGACAACGGCATCGGCGCTTTCCTGGCGCCGGGGCATGTCAGCATGGTGATTGGCACCGAAGCCTATGACTTTATTGCCTCTGAGCACCAGCGCCCGCTGGTGGTGGCCGGCTTTGAGCCGCTCGATCTGCTGCAGGGCGTGCTGATGCTGGTCGAGCAAAAAATCAGGCAGCGCAGCCTGGTAGAAAACCAGTACCGCCGGGTCGTGCCGGAAGAAGGCAATTTGCTTGCGCAGAAGGCGATAAGCGACGTATTTACGGTGCGCGGCGAAGCGGAATGGCGCGGCCTGGGCGTAATCGGTGATTCCGGCGTGCAGCTCACCGAAGCCTACCGTCAGTTTGATGCCGAAGACCATTTCCAGCCCAAACCGCAGCGGGTTTACGACGACCCGAAAGCCCGCTGCGGCGACGTGCTTATCGGGCGCTGCAAGCCGCAGCAATGCCCGCTGTTTGGCCGCGACTGTAATCCTCAAAACGCCTTCGGCGCCCTGATGGTCTCCTCCGAAGGAGCCTGCGCGGCGTGGTATCAGTACCGTTCTCAGGAGTGTGAAGTATGAAAACCGTTGAGCTGGCCCACGGCAGCGGCGGCCAGGCGATGCAGCAGTTGATCGCCGGCCTGTTTATGCGGGCTTTTGATAATCCGTGGCTGGCCGAGCAGGAAGATCAGGCGAGGCTTTCGCTGGCAGAGCTGACAGCTTGCGGCGACCGGCTGGCGTTTTCTACCGACAGCTACGTTATCGATCCGCTGTTTTTTCCCGGCGGGGATATCGGCAAGCTGGCCGTGTGCGGCACGGCCAACGACGTCGCGGTGAGCGGGGCTACACCGCGCTGGCTGTCGTGCGGTTTTATCCTTGAAGAAGGCCTGCCGTTTGAAACGCTGGAGCGCGTGGTCACCAGTATGGCGAATGCCGCGCGCTCGGCAAATATCGCCATTGTCACCGGCGACACCAAAGTCGTACCGCGCGGCGCGGCGGACAAGCTGTTTATCAATACCGCCGGGATAGGCGCTATTCCTGCGGGCGTTAACTGGGGCGCGGCTCAGATCAAAGCAGGGGATCGGCTGATTGTGAGCGGCACGCTCGGCGACCACGGCGCAACCATCCTCAACCTGCGCGAGAAGCTGGGGCTGGACGGCGACCTACAAAGCGATTGCGCGGTGCTGGCGCCGATGATCGCCCCGCTGCTGCAGATTCCCGGCGTAAAAGCGCTGCGGGACGCCACGCGCGGCGGGGTAAATGCCGTTCTGCACGAGTTTGCCGACACCAGCGGCTGCGGAATGGAAATCAGCGAAAACAAGCTGCCGCTGAACCCGGCGGTGCGCGGCGTCTGTGAACTGCTGGGGCTGGATGCGTTAAATTTTGCTAATGAAGGCAAGCTGGTTATCGCCGCGTCTCCCGAGTCTGCCCCGGCCGTTATTCAGGCGTTACAGCAGCACTCCTGCGGCAAACAGGCGGCTGTCGTGGGTGAGGTTGTAGAGCGAAAAGGCGTGTGCGTCGCGGGGCTTTATGGCGTAAAACGCACGCTCGATCTGCCGCATTTTGAACCCTTACCGCGCATTTGTTGACCTGCACCAGTATGCATTCACGCAACGCTGACTAAACTTAAACAATATTTATATTAATTATATTTTTTAGCCCTGCACCCGCCGCAGGGCATTTCAATGGAAAGCAAAAATGTCATACACGCCGATGAGCGATCTCGGGCAGCAGGGGTTGTTTGATATCACCCGCATGCTGCTCCAGCAGCCCGATCTCAACGAACTCGCCAGCAGCCTGACGCAGCTGGTGAAACAGGGCGCGCTGGCCGATCGCGTTAACATTCTGCTTTACCATCCCCAGCATCAGCGGGTGAGTTTTTATGGCAAGGATAAACACGGCAAGGAACTGCACTACGAAGATGAAATGGCTCTGGCCAGCGGCCCGGTGCGCCGCATATTGTCGCGCCCGGAGGCGCTGATTTGCAGCCAGCAAGAGTTCGATGAAACCTGGCCGCAAATGGCAAGCCTGGATCTGTATGCTCCTTTTGGCCGCTACTGCCTTTTACCGCTGGCCTCCGAAGGCAAAATTTTCGGCGGCTGCGAATTTATCCGCAACCGGGCGGATGGCTGGACGGAAAAAGAGCTGAACCGGCTTTATACCCTGGCGCAAATTGTCGGCCTGGTGACCGAGCAAATTCAGACCCGGCTCAATTCGAGCCACGATCACCAGTTATTGTGCCGGGAGCGCGACGATTTTCGCATTCTGGTGGCCGTCACCAACGCGGTATTGTCGAAGCTGGACCTGGACGAACTGATCAGCGAGATTGCCCGGGAAATTCACTATCACTTCGCCATTGATTCCATCAGCATCGTGCTGAAAAGCAGCCGCAAGTCGCGGCTCACGCTCTACTCCACTCACTTTGTGGATGAAGCTTCGCCGATTCACGATCAAAGCGACGTGCTTGAGGAAGGCACGCTGTCAGAACGCGTCTTTAAAAGTGGCGAAATGCTGCTGCTCAATCTTTGCCCTGGCGACAAACTGGCGCCGTATGAGCGGATGCTGCTGGAGATGTGGGACAACAAACCTCAGACGCTTTGCCTGCTGCCGCTGAAGTTCGGTCCCAATATGCTGGGCGTCCTGAAGCTCGCCAAATGCAGCGAGCAGGGCTTTACGCCAGCCAACCTCAAGCTGCTGCGCCAGATTGCCGAACGTATTGCCATCGCGGTGGATAACGCCCTCGCCTACCAGGAAATCAACCGCCTGAAAGAGAATCTGGTGGATGAAAACCTCTACCTCACCGAGCAGATTAATAACGTCGACAGCGATTTTGGCGAAATTATCGGGCGCGGCGAGGCGATGTCTATCGTGCTTAAGCAGGTGGAGATGGTGGCCAGCAGCGACAGCACCGTGCTGATCCTCGGCGAGACCGGTACCGGTAAAGAGCTGATTGCCCGGGCGATCCATAACCTGAGCGAGCGCAACAGCCGCCGGATGGTGAAGATCAACTGCGCTGCGATGCCCGCCGGGCTGCTGGAGAGCGACCTGTTCGGCCACGAGCGCGGGGCGTTTACCGGGGCGAACAATCAGCGCATTGGCCGCTTTGAGCTGGCGGATAAAAGCTCGCTGTTCCTCGACGAAGTGGGCGATATGCCGCTTGAGCTGCAGCCCAAGCTGCTGCGCGTGCTGCAGGAACAGGAGTTTGAGCGCCTCGGCAGCAATAAGGTTCAGGAAGTGGACGTGCGCCTGATCGCCGCCACTAACCGCAACCTGAAAGAGATGGTTGCCGACCGGGAGTTCCGCAGCGATCTTTATTACCGGCTGAATGTGTTTCCTATCACGCTGCCGCCGCTGCGCGAACGCCCGGAGGATATCCCGCTGCTGGTAAAATCCTTCACTTTCAAAATCGCCCGCCGCCTGAACCGCAACATCGACAGTATTCCGGCAGAAACGCTGCGCGCCCTGAGCCGCATGGAGTGGCCAGGCAACGTGCGGGAGCTGGAAAACGTGATTGAGCGGGCGGTGCTGTTAACCCGGGGCAGCGTGCTGCACCTTTCCCTGCCCGAAATGGATCACCGCCCTCCTCTGGAACGCCATCTTTCTCCGTGTGTGGAAGAAGAGAGGCGTGAAGATGAGGACGAGTGCGAGCGCATCCTGCGCGTGCTGAAAGAAGCTAACGGCGTGGTGGCCGGGCCTCGCGGCGCTGCCCAGCGATTAGGGCTGAAGCGCACCACGTTACTTTCCCGGATGAAGCGCCTGGGGATTGATAAAGACGTGCTTTAGCCGGAAACTGGGCATAACCCTACATTTTTTGTCTGGAACCTGAATCATGGCAATTATCCCCAAGAACTATACGCGGCTGGAAAGCGGCTACCGCGAAAAGGCGCTGAAGCTTTTCCCGTGGGTGTGCGGGCGCTGCTCCCGCGAGTTTGTCTATTCTAATCTGCGTGAACTGACCGTTCACCATATGGATCACGATCACACCAATAACCCAGAAGATGGCAGCAATTGGGAGCTTTTATGCCTGTATTGCCACGATCATGAACATTCTAAATACACCGAGGCCGACCAGTACGGCTCCACGGTGATTGCCGGAGAGGACGCGCAAAAGGATGTAGGCGAAGCAACCTATAATCCGTTTGCCGACCTCAAAGCGATGCTGAACAAGAAAAAGTAAGCGCCCCCCGCTTAGAGGGGTATCACGCCCCTCTAAGCGAAATCATTTCGCCTTTTCCCTTCATTTTTTCCAGACGCTGCCGATAACTTAGACAAGCATTCACTCCGTACGGTTGGGTTCTGAGGCCGGGTTATCACTTGAGGTTAAAATGGATAGTTTTCAGAAAGATATTGATGAAAGGGCCAACCTGGCGTTATCCAACAAGTTCGAGCTGCTGCTGTTCCGCTTAGGCACCAGCCAGCACGACAGCAAGTCCGAGCTGTACGGCATCAACGTTTTTAAGCTGCGTGAAATTGTGCCGATGCCGAAGATTAACCGTGCCGCAGGCATGGAATCACCGCTGCTGGGCATGGCTAATATTCGCGACCAGATTATCCCGGTTATCGATCTGCCTGCGGTCACCGGCTGCACGCCGACCACCGGCCTGAATTTATTACTGATCACCGAATATGCCCGCAGCACCCAGGCGTTTGCCGTGGAGTCCGTGGAGAACATTATTCGCCTCGACTGGAGCCAGGTGCACGCCGCCGAGGCCGGGGTCAGCAGCCGCAATATCACCAGCATCGCCAATATTGACGACCCGCTAACCGGCAAAGACCTGGCGCTGGTGCTGGACGTGGAGCAGATCCTCTATGACATTATCCCATCCGGGAGAGATGTGAATATTGCCGCGATAGAAGAGAAAACTTATACCCTGAAGCCCGGTGCGGTGGCTATTGTTGCCGAAGATTCCAAAGTCGCGCGTTCGATGCTGGAGCAGGGCCTGAAGGGGATGGGCATTCCGGCCATCATGCACGCGACCGGCCTGGAAGCCTGGGAAAAAATCAAACTTATTGCTGCCGATGCCAAAGCATCCGGCACGCCTATCACCGACAAAATCGGCCTGGTGCTGACCGATATCGAGATGCCGGAGATGGACGGTTTTACCCTGACCCGCAACATTAAGACCGAACCTTCTCTGAAGCACATTCCGGTGGTGATCCACTCCTCACTTTCCGGCAGCGCCAACGAAGATCACGTCCGTAAAGTCGGTGCCAACGGCTATGTCGCCAAGTTTGACGTCGCCGAGCTGTCTTCCGTCATCCACAAAGCGCTGGAAGACGCCGCCACTCGCTAAGAGAGAATAAAAGGCCCGGAAACCGGGCCTTGTTTTTTATTCGAGCCAGAACACTTCTTTTAGCGCCTGGCTGACCGGGCTGCCGTCCGGGTTGCTGGGCATGATGTCGCGCATATGCTGCCACCAGCGCTGACAAACGTCGGTGTCGGCCACCGCATTCCAGCGCGCTTCGGACTCAATTTCTACCGTGGCAAACAGCAGATGGCGCTGTTCATCCAGATAGATCGCATAGCGATGAGCGCCGTGCTGTTTAAGCACCTCTTCCAGCTCGGGCCAAATCGGCGAATGGCGGCGCTGATACTCTTCGTGGGCGTCAGGATTAACCTGCATCACAAAAGCTTTCCTGATCACAGCGCCTCCAGATAAAGCTGGCGGATCTCTTCGCGCGAGGCGGGTCTTGGGTTACACGACGCGCACGGATCGGCCAGCGCTTTGTCCAGCCAGCCTTCAATATCGGCAGGCTGAACGCCAAGCTCACGAAAGCCGGACGGGATGCCAACCCTGGCGGATAACGCGCGAATCGCTTCGATGGCTTTATGGCTTGCCTGCTCGTCGGTCAGCCCCTGAGTATCGCTCCCCATAGCCTGCGCCAGACGAGCAAAGCGAGGCACCGCGTTTGGCCGGTTAAAGGCTTCAACAACCGGCAGCAAAATCGCATTACATACGCCGTGCGGCAGGTTATGCGTCGCGCCCGGCTGGTGCGCCATCGCATGTACCAGCCCCAACCCGGCGCTGTTAAACGCCATCCCCGCGAGATATTGGCCGTAGGCCATCATTTCACGCGCTTCCAGGTTCTGCCCGTCGTCTACGGCTTTCGGCAACCAAGTGTTTATCAGGCGAATGGCCTCCAGCGCGTTGGCATCCGTTAACGGATGTGCGCTGACGGAAACATAGGCTTCAACGGCGTGGGTAAGCGCATCCATCCCAGTTGCAGCGGTAACGGAGGACGGAATATTCACCATGACTCTGGCATCATCCACGGCAATATCCGGGATGAGATTGGTGTCGATGATCACCTCTTTCACCTGACGTTCGCTGTCGGTGATCACCGCATTACTGGTCATTTCTGCCGCCGTGCCCGCCGTGGTGTTAATCGCCACCAGAGGAACTCCGCCATTTTTTACTTTCCCGACACCGGAATAATGCACGGAAAGCCCCGGGTTTGCGGTCAGGATTTTCACCGCTTTCGCCGTATCAATCGGGCTGCCGCCGCCGAAAGCAATGAGGTAGTCGCAGTCGGCCAGGTTAAATCTTGTGATGCCTTTTTGCACCAGCGCTTCGGTCGGGTTGGGGAACACTTCATCGAACAGTTCGTAAGGCAGGTTATGCTCGTCCAGCGCCGCAAACAGGCTATCTAATAGCCCCATTTTCACCAGTTGTCCGTCGGTTACCACTAACGCTTTGCCCCAGCGTTTTTCGGCGATGAGCTCCACCATATCGCCAATGGCGCCCGCTCCGTGCAGGCTGATTTTGGGTAGTGCCAGCATAAAACTCATCTTTTGCTCCTCAATCCTTAAGTGCTTCTGCAAGTGGCGTGACGCCGAAACGCTCGCCAAGCGCCACCAGTTCCGTGCGAGTGATAGTCTGCTTCATGCCGCCCATCGAATAGATTTTCACCAGGATTTCAGCCGACTTCTCAGCGGTGTCTATCAGGCCAAAGGCTTCGTCGAGCGTAGGCCCGGTGCCAAAAATGCCATGATGTGGCCACAGCACCAGGCTGTGAGCGCGCATTTGCTCTGCGGTGGCGGTGCCAATGTCGTCAGTGCCCGGCACCTTCCACGGCACAATGCCGATACCCTCCGGGAAGACTACCAGGCATTCGGTACTGCCTTCCCAAAGCTGGCGCGTGAAGGCCGCGTTTTCCAACGGCAGGACGTAGCTTAGCGCAATCAGGTTGGTGGCGTGGCAATGCATGATCACCCGATCTTTCCCCCCGGAGATGAGCTTGCGTACCCCGTGGGACTGGAAATGTGCTGCGAGTTCTGAAGTTGGCATCCCGCCGTTGGTCAGCCCCCAGTGGATGCTGTAGGACTGGCCATCGTTGCTGACCTGCAGCAGCGCCAGATTGTCCGCCGGATCGAGCTGAACGTTACGGAAAAACTTGCCTGAACCGGTCACCAAAAACCAGCATCCCGCCAGCATTTCTGCAGGCTGGCTTAGCGCGACGCGGTGCGGTGCATGGCTGAATTGGTCGCGGTAATATTCGACGTCTTCGGCATCCAGCCGCAGGCTAATATTGCCGCCGTTGCGCTCGTCCCAGCCCTTTAGCCACATATCGCCGGTGGCCTTCACCATGTCCTGAATAAACCATGAGTTGAGGATGTTCTGCATTGTTTCGTGTTCCTTAAGACGTTCCCTCTCCCCAAAGGGGAAAGGGAATTGTTCAGTAAGAATGTCGGTTTCTCCCTATCCCTTTTAGGGTGAGGGTCAATTCACGCGCTGCGCTAAAATTTGCTGTTCATACTGGCGAACAGTGCTCAGCCAGGAGGCATCCGCTGGAGTGTCGTGGCGCAGGCAGTACATCTCCCAGACGGCCTGCCACGGCAGACATTTCTGTTCTTCAAGCAGCGCCAGGCGGGCGGTGTAATCGCCTGCCAACTCCAGTTGGCGAAGCTGGGCTGTGGGCTCAAGCAGCGCCCGCAGCAGGGCTTTCTTCATGTTGCGCGTGCCGATAACCCAGGCCGCAACGCGGTTGATTGAGGCATCAAAGAAGTCGAGGCCAATGTGGACGCGGTCAAACAGGTTGTGACGGATGATTTCGCTGGCGATCGCCTGGGTTTCGTCGTCCAGCAGCACAACGTGGTCGCTGTCCCAACGCACCGGGCGGCTGACGTGCAGCAGCAGGCGCGGGATGTAGAGCATGGCGCTGGAGATTTTGTCGGATATCGCTTCGGTGGGATGGAAGTGGCCAGCATCGAGGCACAGGGCCGTCTGGCGGCTGGTGGCATAGCCGAAGTAAAACTCATTGGAACCGACGGTGTAGCTTTCCGCGCCGATACCGAACAGTTTGCTTTCCACCGCATCAATGTGGTGTGCCGGGTTAAGTTTTTCAGCCATGGCTTCATCCAGCGCCTCCACGAGACGCCTGCGCGGGCCCAGACGGTCGACGGTGATATCTTTCATGCCGTCCGGGATCCAGATATTCATCACCGATGGCGTTCCCAGCTGTTCGCCGAAGTAAGCCGATATTTTGCGGCAGGCTTTAACATGATCGATCCAGAACTGGCGGGTTTCATCCCTGGCGTGTGACAGCGTAAAACCGTCCGCACTTAGCGGATGAGAGAAGCAGGAAGGGTTAAAATCCAGCCCCATGCCATGGTTTTTAGCCCATTCAACCCAGTTTTTGAAATGCTCAGGCTTGATGCAGTCGCGAGAGACAGGCTCGTCGGACTCGAGATAAATCGCATGCAAATTCAATCGCTTTGGCCCGGGGATCAGGCTCAGAGCACAGTCCAGATCGGCGCGCAGTTCAGCCGGATTACGCGCTTTACCTGGGTAGTTGCCCGTGGCCTGGATGCCGCCGCTTAGCTCGCCTTCGGGGCTTTCAAACCCGGCGACGTCATCACCCTGCCAGCAGTGCATGGAGACTGGCAGGCGATCGAGCTGGCGTAAAACCTCCTCCGCATCAACGCCTGCTGCGGCAAAACGCTGTTTCGCCAGGGCCCAGGCTTCTTCGATTTGAGTGGTCATGCGTAAAGCTCCTTACGTGTCTGAATGTTTTGCCGTAGCTGCCCGACGTAGCGGCGAATGTCACTGTCCGGGTTCGGCATGAAGGAAATGAGATTGCTGTTTTGGCGCACGAGGTGGCGAAAGGCGTCTACGTCTGGAATCACGTCCAGCGCCATCAGCTGACAGCCAATGTTTCCCAGCGTTGAAGCCTCCACCGGCCCGGCAACAACAGGGATCCCACAGGCATCGGCACAAAGCTGGTTGAGGAAATGATTCTGGCTGCCGCCGCCGACAATATGCAGGCAGCCAAAAGGCTCGCCTCGCAACGCTTCCAGCTCGCGCAGTACCTCGGCATAGAGCAAGGCCAGGCTGTCAAAAATACAGCGCGCAAGCTCTGCATCGCTTTCCGGCACCGGCTGGTTCGCCTCACGGCAGGCGGCCTGAATTTCAAGGCTCATGTTGACCGGATTGATAAAGCGATCGTCGTTGGGGTTGATGGTGAAGCGGCAGCCGGGCAGACGCTGTGCCAGGGCAATAAGATCGGGGATATCCATTCCCGCGCTTTCGCGGAAAACGCGCTGCAGCAGCCACAGCCCCATGATGTTTTTCAGGACGCGATAACGCCCTTCTGCCACACCTTCGTTAGTTATATTGGCCGCCAGCGCCGCCTCGCTGACGCAGGGCGTTTTGCTTTCAAAACCCATTAATGACCAGGTCCCGGAGGAGAGATAAGCGGCGTTTTCCCCGACCAGAGGAGCGGCAATTACCGCGCTGGCCGTATCGTGGGTAGCGACGCTGACTACCGGAATTTTGTTGCCTTCACGGCATTCCCACTCGCCGCTCATCACGCCGGGATGCGTGGGTGTGCCAAACCAACGCTCCGGCACCCCTGCCCAGGCCAGCAGCTGGCTGTCCCAGCTGTCCGTCTGGATGTTTATCATCTGAGTCGTGGTGGCGTTGGTGTATTCCCAGCTCATCACCCCGGTAAGCCGAAAACTGAAATAATCCGGGATCAGCAGCGCGCGAGCGGCTCGCTTTACCCAGTCCGGGTGCTGCTCTACCAGTGCACGAAGCTGATATAACGTGTTGAAAGGTAAAAATTGAATACCGCTGCGGCAGTAGATTTCTTCGCGCCCAAGCTCGCTGATAGCCCGAGCCATTACGCCGTCCGTCCGGCTATCGCGATAGGACACGGGCAGGCCCACTCGGCGGCCATTTTCATCAAGCAGAACGAAATCCACGCCCCAGGTGTCGATGCCAATGCTGTCGATTCGCACGCCTTCATCGCAGGCTTTTTGTAGCCCAAGGCGTATTTCAGCTTCGAGGCTGTCAAGATCCCAACAGTCATGGCCGTCAATGCGAATCAGGCTGTTGGTAAAGCGGTGAATTTCCCGCAGGGAGATCTGCCGGGCGGCTTGATCATAGCACGCCAGCATCACGCGGCCGCTGGAGGCACCGAGATCGACGGCAACGCTGTGGCTAAAAGTCATGATGGGAGTCCTTATTGGCGTCATTGCCCATCAGTCTAAAAATGCCGCTCTGCCCCTGCCTTCATCCCAATGACAGCGTGCGTTCCCGCCTGGCAAAGAGGCAAAGATGAACGAGAGAGAGTTCACATATTTACTTTGCCCGCCTCGAAAGGCCGCGCTTCACGCCTGTGACCGCACACACATTTCCCGATAAAGCCCGTTTCATCTTCAAAAAAGAACGCTTTATGCACGATTTTGTGTCGAAAATTTAAGGTGATGCCGGGCGCGGTTCTCTACTATCGACCCATTGTTAGCACAGTGAGAAGCAATCATGACGGTATTACACAGCGTGGATTTTTTTCCAGATGCCGGGATATCGGTGGCCATTGAACCCCGCCAGCCTCAGCCGGACTTCCCTGAGCACATCCATGATTTCAATGAAATCATTATTGTTGAACACGGCACCGGCTCCCATATTTTCAACGGGCAACCTTTTACCCTGAGCGGCGGCTCCATCTGCTTTGTTCGCGATCACGATCATCATCAGTTTGAGCACACCGAAAACCTCTGCCTGACCAATATTCTGTATCGTGAGCCGGAAGCCTTTTGCTTTCTATCCGGGCTGCACAAACTCCTGCCGCAGGAACAAGACGGCTATTATCCGGCACACTGGCGGGTCAATCAGGGCGTATTGCGTCAGGTGAAAGGGTTTATCGAGCAGTTTGAGGCGCTGAGTTCGGAAAACACGGCGCCTGCCCTCGCCAGGCGAGAACTTCTCTTTATGCAGTTGCTGGTGTTGCTGAGCCAGGCGAATCAGGCAGACAATCGGGGCGGGGCCGACGAGCGCTTAAACCAGCTTCTTCTCTGGCTGGAAGATCACTCTTCGGAAGAGGTTTGCTGGGAGCAGCTGGCAGCCTCTTTTACGCTCTCGCTGAGAACCCTGCATCGCCTGTTAAATCAGAAAACCGGGCTCACGCCTCAGCGCTACCTCAACCGACTCCGTTTGATGAAAGCGCGTTATTTACTGCGACATAGCGAGGAAAGCGTGACGAATATCGCCTTTCAGTGCGGCTTTGGCGACAGTAACCATTTCTCCACGCTTTTTAAGCGAGAGTTTTCTTACTCTCCCAGGGTGGTACGCCAGGGCCGGGATACTCCGTTGGTATAACGTGGCTGACGTCACCGTATTTTAGGCGAAAAAAAGCAATGATTTCAGCCCATTCAGTCACGGAGCGACGTCTGTGCCAGGCCAGTTAGTGCTTAAAAAAGCGGATTTTTTTGCCTCCGATACGCAGCCGGTCGCGGTGGCCGATCGCTATCCTCAAAACGTTTTTGCCGAGCATACCCATGAATTTTGTGAACTGGTGGTGGTCTGGCGCGGCAACGGGCTGCACATTCTTAACGGCAGGCCCTGGCGCATCACCTGTGGCGATTTGTTCTACATTCGTGCGGAAGATAAGCACAGCTACGAATCAGTGCACGATCTGGTCCTGCATAACATTATTTACTGCCCGGAAAGGCTGGCGTTAAACGTTAACTGGGGGGATCTGCTGTCTAACCCTCCCCACGGCAGCGACAGCGATCCTCGCTGGCGGCTGGGTAGCCAGGGCATGGCGCAGGTACGTCAGATCATCGGGCAGCTCGAGCATGAAAGTCCGAAAACGGACCTCCTGTCACGCTGCCTGTCGGAAAGCTTGTTTTTACAACTGCTGATAACCCTGCGCCGCCATCGCTATCGGGTGGCCGATGCCGCCAGCCTGAGTGAGGGTGAAACGCTGGATCTGCTGATGGCCGCACTGGGAAACAGCCTTGAAGAGCCGTTTGATTTCGGGCTGTTTTGCCACCACCATCAGGTGACAGAGCGGCAGATGCGCTCCCTGTTTCGCCAGCAAACGGGCATGACGCTAAACCAGTATCTGCGCCAGCTAGGTATTTGCCAGGCGCAGTATCTGCTGCGCCACAGCGAGTTGTTAATCAGCGAGATCGCCGCCCAGTGCGGCTTCGAGGACAGTAACTATTTTTCCGTGGTGTTCACCAAAGAGACGGGCGTGACGCCAAGGTTATGGCGCCAGCGTTTTCGTTGAGCCTCATCCGTTCGCCATGCCCAGGCCGACGATATTGGCAGCAAGAATGATCGTCAGGCAGCCCATCGCCAGTACGCCAACCGGCCTGCGCCCCGCGGACTTCCACTCCTTCATGATTAACCCTACCAGCCCGCCGCAGAGCACGTAGAAGCTCATATGCAGCATCCAGCTCATGTAGTCATACTGTGCCGGAATTTTAGCGTGTCCCCAGGCGTAGAAGAAGAATTGCAGGTACCACATCAGGCCGCCAAGTGCCGATAAAATCAGGTTGGTAACAATCAGCGATTTTGCCAGCGAGAAATCGGCTTTTACCGACAAGTTTTTTACTTTTACCAGTCGGATAAAGCAAAAGCCCAGATTAATAACGGCGCCGCCCCCCATGATCACCACATAGCTTGGCAGGGCATTATAAAGCGGATCGACGCCCAGATTCGACGCCGCCTGATGCATGGGCTTCGCTGCATCCATCGCAAATGACATACCGGCGGAGAAAATGCCGCACATCATTGCCAGCAGCAGCCCTTTTTTCAGGTTAAATTCTTCCGCTTTAATCCCCATCTGACGCTCTTTTAGCAGCCCGGCCCAGGTCACAATAGCCACGCCGATAAGCGCCACCAGCACGCCAAGGAGCGTCATGCGTCCGCCTGGCGTACCCGTCAGCATGGCAAATTTGCCATTGATGATCGGGGTCAGTAATGTGCCGACAATCAGCGTGATGCCGATAGCGACGCCAATCCCCATCGACATCCCCAGATAGCGCATCGTCAGGCCATAATTGATATTACCGATGCCCCACATGGCACCAAACAAAAACACCGGCAGCAGCGTGGCCACGCTGAACGACCCGTAATACCCCCAGAAATCGGGTAGCAGTACGGCACTCACCGCCCACGGCAGGATAAGCCAGGAGACAATCCCGCCGACGGACCACATGGTTTCCCAGGACCAGTGCCGCACTTTTTTAAACGGGGCATAAAAACAGGCGGCGCTGGCGGCGCCGATCAGATGCCACAGGATCCCCATCGTGATTGCATTGCTCATGATTAACCCTCGCTGTTTTTGGGCCGTCGCCTCTGCGACAGCCTGCAATGTCAACGAGTCTAAAGAGTGAGCTGCGGGCTAACCTTCAGGGCAATGCCGCGCACCCGATGAAGCTGGCAAAATTCAGCGAGTGCCGCCGATGGCGATCACAATTTGTACTCCTCTCAGGTTCTTCTCATGCCGTTACGTCACGACCGGGTAACAATTCGCCGTTACTCTGGGAAAATGGCTTTTTACCCGCTGCGTTATAGCCGTAAGCCGTGGTTTCATGAAGAAAAGTTATAACCACACGCTAAGTACGGCATTGATAAACATTTTCAATATCATTTAATTAACTATAATGAACCGACTGATTACGCGGCGTTAACAGCATTACAGCCGCTCTACGTTAATGGAGACGATGAATATGAGCTATACACTGCCATCCCTGCCTTACGCTTACGACGCGCTGGAACCGCATTTCGACAAAGAAACCATGGAAATCCACCACAGCAAACACCACCAGGCTTATGTCAACAACGCGAACGCCGCGCTGGAATCCCTGCCTGAGTTTGCCAGCCTGTCTGCTGAAGAACTGATCGCTAAACTGGATCAGCTGCCTGCGGATAAGAAAACCGTACTGCGTAACAACGCTGGTGGCCACGCTAACCACAGCTTCTTCTGGAAAGGCCTGAAAAAAGGTACCGAGCTGAAAGGTGACCTGAAAGCCGCTATCGAGCGCGATTTCGGCAGCGTTGACGCGTTCAAAGCTGAGTTCGAAAAAGCAGCCGCTACCCGTTTCGGCTCCGGCTGGGCGTGGCTGGTACTGAAAGGCGACAAACTGGCTGTAGTTTCTACTGCAAACCAGGACAGCCCGCTGATGGGCGAAGCTATCTCCGGCGCTTCCGGCTTCCCGATTGTGGGCCTGGACGTTTGGGAACACGCTTACTACCTGAAATTCCAGAACCGTCGCCCGGACTACGCGAAAGAGTTCTGGAACGTGGTTAACTGGGACGAAGCAGCAGCACGTTTCGCCGCTAAAAAATAAGGTTGCAATCCGACCTTAGAGAAGCGAGCCTGATGGCTCGCTTTTTTTATGTCTATTTCGCAGGGAGTCGCTTATGCATCGCTATCCGCTTCAGGTTTACGTTGGCCAGATCCGTGCTTACGAAGGGAGTCGGCCCAGCGCCATCGCCAAGGTGCAGGTGGACGGCGAACTTCGCCTGACCGAGCTTGGGCTGGAGGGCGACGAGCAGGCGGAGAAAGTGATTCACGGTGGGCCAGACAGGGCGCTGTGCCACTATCCGCGCGAGCATTATCAGCACTGGGCGCAACTCTTCCCGGATAAAAGCGATTTGTTTAACGCCCGGGCCTTCGGCGAAAACCTGTCCACGGAAGGGATGACGGAAAAGAACGTCTGTATGGGGGATATTTACCGCTGGGGTGAAGCGCTGATTCAGGTGACTCAGCCTCGTTCGCCCTGCTTTAAGCTGAACTACCATTTTGGCGTAGAGGATATGGCAACGCGGATGCAGGAAGCGGGCTACTGCGGCTGGCTTTATCGCGTGATTCTGGCGGGGTATGTTTCCGCCGATGCACCGCTGGAACTGGCCTCTCGCGTTAGCGACGTGACGGTGGCAGAAGCTATCGCCATTGCCTGGCATATGCCGTTTGATGATTCACAGTATCATCGGCTTTTGTCAGCGGCTGGGTTGTCGGTAAGCTGGAGCAGAACGATGCAGAAGCGCAGAATTTCAGGGAAGATCGAGGATAATTCTCGGCGTTTGTTCGGGAAGTAACGGCCCCTCACCCCAGCCCTCTCCTTTTAGGAGAGGGGGGAAGAAGCGTCGACCCCTCTCCTAAAAGGAGAGGGAACGGAAATGCTTACTCTTTCGGATCTTTACCCGCCAGCAGCTTGTCCAGCTCATCCCCGCCCACGTGACGGAAATCCTGCCCCTTCACGAAGTAGAAGATGTATTCGCAGATGTTCTGGCAGCGGTCACCGATGCGCTCGATAGAACGGGCGCAGAACAGCGCGGTCAGCACGCTTGGGATCGTACGGGAGTCTTCCATCATGTAGGTCATCAGCTGACGCACGATGCCTTCATATTCCTGGTCAACTTTCTTGTCTTCGCGGTAAATACGCACCGCTTCGTCCAGATCCATACGCGCAAAAGCGTCCAGCACGTCGTGCAGCATCTGCACGGTGTGGCGCCCCAGCGATTCCAGGCTGACCAACAGCGGCTGGTGCTGCTGGGAGAACTTCTCCAGCGCGGTGCGGCAAATTTTGTCCGCTACGTCGCCAATACGTTCCAGCTCGGCGATGGTTTTGATGATCGCCATCACCAGGCGCAGGTCGCTGGCGGTAGGCTGGCGTTTGGCGATGATACGCACGCAGGCTTCATCGATCGCCACTTCCATCATGTTGACCTTCTGGTCACCGGCGATAACGCGCTTCGCCAGCTCGCTGTCCTGGTTGTGCATCGCGGTGATCGCGTCGGAGAGCTGTTGTTCCACCAGCCCGCCCATCGTCATCACCTGAGTACGGATGTACTCCAGCTCGGCGTTGAACTGGCCAGAAATGTGTTTGTTTAAGTTGAGGTTATCCATCGCGCTCTCCAAATCAACCGTAGCGGCCAGTAATGTAATCTTCGGTTTGTTTCTTCGCTGGCGTAGTAAACAGCGTATCGGTTTCGCTGAATTCGATCAGCTCGCCGAGGTACATAAACGCCGTGTGGTCAGAACAACGCGCCGCCTGCTGCATGTTGTGGGTCACGATCACTACGGTATAGTCTTCTTTCAGCTCGGTGATCAGCTCTTCAATACGCCCGGTGGAGATCGGGTCAAGCGCGGAACACGGCTCATCCAGCAGCAGAACTTCCGGGCGAATCGCGATGCCGCGAGCGATGCACAGACGCTGCTGCTGACCACCGGAGAGGCTATAGCCGCTCTGGTGCAGTTTATCTTTAGTTTCGTTCCACAGCGCGGCTTTGGTCAATGCCCACTGCACGCGTTCATCCATGTCGCTGCGGGACAGCTTTTCAAACAGACGCACGCCAAAAGCGATGTTGTCGTAAATAGACATCGGGAACGGCGTCGGCTTCTGGAAGACCATGCCGACTTTGGCACGCAGCAGGGCGATGTCCTGGCTCTGGGTGAGAATATTTTCCCCATCCAGCAGGATTTCACCTTCTGCACGCTGCTCAGGGTAGAGCGAGTACATTTTGTTAAAGGTACGCAGCAGGGTGGATTTACCACAGCCTGACGGCCCAATGAAGGCGGTAACCTGGTTCTTCGCGATATCCAGATTGATGTTCTTCAGGGCGTGGAACTTACCGTAATAGAAGTTCAGATCGCGAACCTGGATTTTGCCTGGGGCTAAATCAACCTTACTCATCTGTGTCTTAATCTCCGTCCGGCGCCGCGAGGGCCGCGCCGTAAAATTTAACCGTGTTTACTCTTCGAGAAAATCACGCGCGCCAGAATGTTCAGCAGCAGCACGCAGAGGGTAATGATCAGCACCCCTGCCCAGGCCAGCTGTTGCCACTCGGCAAACGGGCTCATCGCAAATTTGAAAATGGTCACCGGCAGGTTGGCGATAGGCTGCATCATGTCCGTGCTCCAGAACTGGTTGGAGAGGGAGGTGAAGAGCAGCGGAGCGGTTTCGCCAGCGATACGGGCAATCGCCAGCAGCACGCCGGTGATAATCCCGGAGACGGACGCCTTAAGCGTAATCGCGGAGATCATCTTCCATTTTGGTGTTCCCAGTGCGTAAGCGGCTTCGCGCAGGCTGTCCGGCACCAGTTTCAGCATGTTTTCAGTGGTACGAATGACGATAGGCACCTGCAGCAGCGCCAGCGCAATCACGCCCGCCCAGCCGGAGAAGTGTTCCATTTTCGCCACCACAATGGTGTAAACGAACAGACCGACCACAATCGATGGGGCGGACAGAAGAATGTCGTTAATAAAACGAATCACTTCGGCCAGGGCGGATTTACGGCCATATTCGGCCAGATAAATCCCGGCCATGATGCCCAGCGGCGTACCGATAACGGTCGCCCACAGGATCAGCAGGCCGCTGCCCGCCAGGGCGTTAGCCAGGCCACCGCCCGCGGTATTAGGCGGAGGCGTCATTTCGGTAAACAGCGCCAGCGACATGCCGTCGATGCCGCGGGTTACCGTGGAAAACAGGATCCACACCAGCCAAAACAGACCGAACACCATGGTCGCCATAGAGAGCGTCAGGGCGATACGGTTCTTCATGCGGCGACGCGCCTGCATTTTGCGGCGCGACTCAGCCAGTGCCGCGCTGCTTTGCATTTCCATCGTGGTCATGAGCGAGCCCCTTCGTTTTTCGCCAGGCGCATAATCATGAACTTAGAGATAGCCAGTACGATAAAGGTAATCACAAACAGAATTAGGCCAAGCTCCATCAGCGCGGCGGTATGCAGGCCGGATTCTGCTTCGGCAAATTCGTTCGCCAGCGCAGAGGTAATACTGTTGCCCGGCATATACAGTGAGGCGCTGTCGAGCTGGTAGGTATTACCGATGATAAAGGTCACCGCCATGGTTTCACCCAGCGCACGGCCAAGGCCAAGCATCACGCCGCCGATAACGCCGTTTTTGGTGAACGGCAAAACAATGCGCCAGATAACTTCCCAGGTGGTACAGCCGATGCCGTAGGCCGATTCTTTCATCATCACTGGCGTTTGTTCGAAGACATCGCGCATCACGGAGGCAATGTAAGGGATGATCATAATGGCGAGGATCACGCCGGCGGCAAGAATGCCGATACCAAACGCAGGGCCAGAGAACAGCGCGCCAACGATAGGCACGGCAGAGAGCACGTTGCCTACGGGTTCCTGGAAGTAAGTCGCGAACAGGGGAGCAAAGATAAACAGGCCCCACATGCCGTACACGATACTTGGAATGGCCGCCAGCAGTTCAATGGCGATACCCAGCGGGCGCTTCAGCCAGCCAGGCGCAAGTTCTGTCAGGAAAAGCGCGATACCAAAGCTCACCGGAACCGCAATCAGCAGTGCGATAAACGAGGTTACGAGGGTTCCGTAGATCGGCACCAGTGCGCCGAATACTTCATTAGGGGCATCCCACTCTTTGGACCAGAGGAAAGAGAAGCCAAACTTCTCAATGCTCGGCAGCGAGGAGATAAACAGCGAGATGATAATCCCACCCAGCAGAAATAGCACAATCAGCGCAGCCAGTCTTACCAGCGCACTGAAAATTACATCGCCTTGTTTGCCAGGGGCTTTAAACGTCGGCTTAGTCACAGCCATAGCGTACTCTTCGTAGTTGCTGAATAAACCGGGGTAACATACCTGTTACCCCAGATTTTTGCACTTAGTACAGCGCCTTACCGGAACTGTCTTTTACATTGGTCTTCCATGCAGCGCGAACTTGTTCAACCACAGAGGCTGGCAGCGTTGCGTAATCCAGGGCGTTAGCTTCTTTCGCGCCAGATTTGTATGCCCAGTCAAAGAACTTCAGCACTTCTGCGCCCTGCTCAGGGTTTTTCTGCTCTTTGTGAACCAGGATGAAGGTGGTGGAGGTGATTGGCCACGCTTCGTCACCTTTCTGGTTGGTCAGATCCTGTGCGAAGGATTTGCTCCAGTCAGCGCCTTTAGCCGCGTTAGCAAAGTTTGCTTCGGTCGGGCTAACTGGCTTACCGTCAGCGGACAGCAGCTTGGTGTAAGTCAGGTTGTTCTGCTTAGCATAAGCGTATTCAACGTAGCCAATGGAGCCTGGCAGACGCTGTACGAAGGCTGCGATGCCGTCGTTGCCTTTGCCGCCCAGACCGGTTGGCCAGTTAACGGTAGAGCCTGCGCCAATTTTAGATTTCCACTCTTCGTTCACTTTAGACAGGTAGCTGGTGAACACGAAGGAAGTACCGGAGCCGTCAGCACGACGAACAACCGCGATGTTCTGATCCGGCAGTTTGTGGCCTGGGTTCAGCTTAGCAATCGCCGGGTCGTTCCATTTTTTGATGGTGCCCAGGTAGATGTCACCCAGGGTTTTGCCGTCCAGAACCAGCTCGCCAGACTTGAAGCCAGGCAGGTTAACCGCCAGCACTACGCCACCGATTACGGTAGGGAACTGGAACAGGCCTTCTTGCTGTAATTTGTCATCCGCCAGAGGGGCGTCAGAAGCGCCGAAGTCAACGGTGTTAGCAATGATTTGCTTCACGCCGCCGGAGGAACCGATACCCTGGTAGTTCACCTTGTTACCAGTTTCTTTCTGGTAGGTATCTGCCCACTTGGCATACACCGGCGCAGGGAAGGTTGCACCAGCGCCAGTCAGGCTTGCAGCTGCAAACGCAGTAGAAGCGCTCAGAGATAAGGTCGCGGCGACAACAGTTGCGACAGTGGTACGCATAACGTTCATAATGTCTCCTGCCAGATGTTCGTAAATTGTTGTTTAATTGAATACAGGGTAGAAAATAGGACAGTTTGGTGACAGTTAAATGTACGAATTATGACAGTTTTATGACAATCCGCTCAGCGCCATAAAAAAACACACAACCCCATGTTTTTTAAAGCATCATTAAATTCAGTTTATTTAAAAAGGTGTTTAAAAATGAAAGCCTATCTGTCTGTATTATGTACGATATCACTCATTATGACAGCCTCTACCGTTTACGCTGATGCCGTTGAAGCACGTAATACGGATAGTTTCAGCTCAACGCTCGCCACCTTTTCAGGAAGTAATACCCTCGTCCCTACATCGATTAAGGAAAGCACAATTGTCGAGATGAAGGATCGCCTGGAAAAGTTGCAGTCAAATTACGACGGTAGCGTCAGGAAAATAGATGAGCAGGAAACCAGGCTGGATGAGATGAAAAACAAACTGTCTCAAATGGAAAGTAAAGCCAATGAGCAGCAATCCAAAATGGACAGCCTGAAGCGGGATAACGAGCAGCTTTCCCGCAAGATTGATGAACTCGCCCAGAAAATTAAATAACAAAAAAGCCCTCAACTGCGTAGAGGGCTTCTCTATGACTCCGCGACAATTTATCCGGCGACGCTAGAGCACGTCTCTGTCCAGCTCGGGCATCATCACCACGCTCTCCTGCTCGTTAGGATCGGTCCGCGAAATAATCACCACCGCAGGCTCATCAGTATTGTTGTAAGGCAGGTGCGGGGTATCCATTGGGATATAAAGAAAACTGCCGGCGGGAAGCTCAAGAAAATGCTCCAGCCCATCGCCATAAAGCACCGACGAAGTTCCGCTCAGGGCATAAATTGCGGTTTCATGGTGTTCGTGCTTGTGGGCTTTAGCCTGCGAACGAGGAGGTATGGTCGCCAGCTGCATATGGATATGCTGTGAGTCGACGGCCTCCTTTGAAACACCTACCTGATAAGAAAGCCCCTGCTTGCCTATAAATACTGGCTGCGGCTTGACCAGCCGACAGTGAGGTTTGTTTGCCGACATTTGTTGTTTCCCGCTCAGAAATAAAAACACCCTGCAAACTCGCCGTTCGCAGGGTGGATGCGAAAGCTAACCCGGTATTTCGCCCGAGGTTAGCTTCGTTTATAGCATTATTGATCTGGTGAGAAACGGCTTTTCCATCCGCTAATCGCGACTGATTAGTGACAAAAAATTACTCAACCGTTACTGATTTCGCCAGGTTACGCGGCTGATCCACGTCGGTGCCTTTGATCAGCGCCACGTGGTAGGACAGCAGTTGCAGCGGCACGGTGTAGAAGATAGGCGCAATCACCTCTTCCACATGCGGCATCTCGATGATGTGCATGTTGTCGCTGCTGGTAAAGCCGGCGTCACGGTCGGCGAACACATACAGCTGGCCACCGCGGGCGCGAACCTCTTCGATGTTGGATTTCAGTTTTTCCAACAGCTCGTTGTTCGGAGCCACAACGATAACCGGCATATCAGCATCGATCAGCGCCAGCGGGCCGTGCTTCAGCTCGCCTGCCGCATAGGCTTCAGCGTGAATATAGGAGATCTCTTTCAGCTTCAGCGCACCTTCCATGGCGATCGGGTACTGATCGCCACGGCCAAGGAACAGCGCATGATGTTTGTCAGAGAAATCTTCCGCCAGCTGCTCAATGCGTTTGTCCTGGGACAGCATTTGCTCGATACGGCTTGGCAGCGCCTGCAGGCCATGTACGATATCTTGCTCAACCTGTGCATCAGCGCCTTTCAGGCGGCTCAGCTTAGCCACCAGCATCAACAATACGGTCAGTTGAGTGGTAA
Organism: Enterobacter sp. Ap-867; assembly: GCF_011752855.1. Classification (NCBI taxonomy): domain Bacteria; kingdom Pseudomonadati; phylum Pseudomonadota; class Gammaproteobacteria; order Enterobacterales; family Enterobacteriaceae; genus Enterobacter; species Enterobacter sp. Ap-867. The sequence goes on from NZ_VWWS01000006.1 coordinate 373,302, forward strand.
ACGCTTTGGTTGAGGCCACGCCGATTTCCGTTCCGGCATTGGTCATCAGCGCCAGGTCGGATTCACGCACCAGAGAAGAGCCTGCCACGTTACAAATCGCCAGCGAACCGAGATAGCCCAGCTCTTTGGAAAGGCGCAGCGCCGCGAGGGTGTCCGCCGTTTCGCCAGACTGGGAAAGGGTGATCATCAGGCTGTTGCGGCGCACCGCAGATTTGCGGTAGCGGAATTCAGAGGCGATTTCGACATCGCAAGGCACGCCGGCCAGCGCTTCAAACCAGTAGCGGGAAACCATGCCTGAGTTATAGGACGTACCGCAGGCTACGATTTGAATATGCTCAACTTGAGAGAGCATTTCATTGGCTTTTGGCCCCAGCTCCGTCAAATCCACTTCACCGTGGCTGATGCGCCCGGCCAGGGTGTTTTTGATGGCGTTCGGCTGCTCGTAGATCTCTTTCTGCATGTAATGACGGTAAATGCCTTTGTCGCCCGCGTCATACTGCAGATTGGATTCGATGTCCGGGCGCTGAACCTGCTCGCCTTTAGTATCAAAAACGGTCACCGCGCGACGGGTCACTTCTGCGATATCGCCTTCTTCGAGGAAGATAAAGCGGCGGGTTACCGGCAACAGTGCCAGCTGATCGGAGGCGATAAAGTTTTCACCCATGCCCAGGCCGATGACCATCGGGCTACCGGAACGCGCGGCCAGCAGCACATCCGGGTTACGGGTATCCATGATTACGGTGCCATAAGCGCCGCGAAGCTGAGGAATAGTGCGAAGGACAGCGTCGCGCAGCGTGCCACCCTGCTCCAGTTCCCAATGCACCAGATGAGCAATAACTTCGGTATCCGTCTGGGAGACAAACGTGTAGCCGCGAGACTGCAGCGCTTCACGCAGCGGCTCGTGGTTTTCGATAATACCGTTGTGTACGACCACAATGTGGTCGGAAACATGTGGGTGAGCATTAATTTCTGAAGGTTCGCCGTGCGTTGCCCAACGGGTATGGGCAATCCCGGTGCCGCCATGCAGAGCGGTTTCTTCCGCAGCTTCCGCCAGTTTCTGTACTTTACCCAGACGACGCAGACGGGTCATGTGACCTTTGTCGTCAACAACCGCCAGGCCCGCAGAGTCGTACCCGCGGTATTCCAGACGACGAAGCCCTTCGAGAAGGATTTCAGCGATATCACGTTGCGCCACTGCGCCAACAATTCCACACATAATTTTTAAGTCCTGATAATGGCGTTAGCCATGTGTTGTCGCTGACCTGTTTATTCCGGTTTTCCGGAGCCCCGAGCCTTGTAGAGAGTGGGGTTATTTTTATGGTTACTGCCTTTGGGCGGGGCGTTTTCAAGAACGACCCTCACCCCAGCCCTCTCCCTGGAAGGGAGAGGGAGGAAATCTGTGTTTTGTTCAGCTCCCTGGCCCTTAGAGAGGAAGGGAAAGCCATCTCAGTCCAGTTCCCTCTCCCTTTGGGGAGAGGGTTAGGGTGAGGGGAAATTACTTTTTCTTAACCGGACGCTGCCAGCCCTGAATGTGTTTCTGTTTTACGCGGCTGATCACCAGTTCATTTTCAGCAATGTCGCGCGTCACTGTCGTCCCGGCGCCAATGGTGACACCGCTGGCCACGGTAACCGGGGCCACCAGTTGAGTATCAGAGCCAACAAACACGTCATCGCCAATGATCGTTTTATGTTTGTTCGCGCCGTCGTAATTGCAGGTAATTGTGCCTGCACCGATGTTCACGTTGTCGCCAATTTCGGCATCACCGAGGTAGCTCAAATGGCCCGCTTTAGAACCTTTCCCCAGACGAGCTTTCTTCATTTCAACGAAGTTGCCCACGTGAGCGCCTTCCGCTAGTTCCGCGCCAGGGCGCAGGCGGGCAAATGGCCCGATGGTGCAAGCGGCTTCAAGCGTCGCATCTTCAATAACCGTATACGGACTGATTTCGCAGTCATCACCGATAACGGCATTTTTAATCACGCAGCCGGTCCCAATCTTCACGCGGTTACCCAGCGTAACGCGGCCTTCCACAATGACATTAGTATCTATTTCAACATCGCGCCCGTGCGTGAATTCACCGCGTAGATCGAACCGAGCCGGATCGCGGAGCATAACGCCCGCCAGCAGCAGCTTATCGGCCTGCTCCGTCTGGTAAACGCGTTCCAGGCGAGAAAGCTGCAGGCGGTTATTCACGCCTTCAACTTCACTCAGGCGATCCGGATGAACGGCGGCAATCTCACGCCCTTCACCATGAGCCAGAGCAATAATGTCCGTGATGTAAAACTCGCCCTGGGCGTTGTTGTTATCCAGCTTGCCGAGCCAGCGTTTCAGATCTGCGCCGTTAGCCACCAGAATCCCGGTGTTGATTTCATTGATTTTGCGCTGTTCTTCACTGGCGTCTTTATGCTCAACGATGCCAACGACCTTGCCATTTTCCCGCGCAATGCGGCCATAGCCGGTCGGATCATCAAGCTTAACGGTCAGCAAACCAATGCCGCCCTGCGGTTTAGCTTCACGCAGGCGCTGTAAAGTTTCGACGGAGATCAGCGGCACATCGCCGTACAGCATCAGAATGTCTTCGTCATCGGCAAAGAACGGTGCCGCCATCTGCATCGCGTGGCCGGTTCCCAGCTGCTCCGCCTGCAGTACCCAGTTAAGCGAGCCGTCGTTCAGGGTTTGCTTTAGCAGATCCCCGCCGTGGCCATACACCAGGTTTACCCGCTGGGCGCCTAATTTATTAGCGGCATCAATGACATGCTGAACCATTGGCTTCCCAGCCAGCGTGTGCAGCACCTTTGGAAGATCTGAGTACATGCGGGTTCCTTTGCCGGCGGCAAGGATAACCACGCTCATTGCGCTGTTTGACATACGTGTCCTGAATCTGTTTAGTGTGTGAAGTAAAGCGATTTAGCCTTGAAAATTCTACATATTTTGCACCAAAAAATACGTTGCTGCTAATTTCACCGCCTTGAGATTATCTGCGTCTTTTATAGCAGTAATCGCGGCAGAATCCATGAGAATTAAGGCCGAAACAGGGGCTAAACACCCCGAGAAAACCGCTATCTAGCTGGTTTTATGGTTATTTTGAGCATGGAATAAAGCTGAGAAATAAAAAATGCCAGTCAGGTTTCCCGGACTGGCATTTGTCTTTTCAAGCAGGTAGTTACATCGCTTTTTTGGTTAACTCGATAACGCGCAGTTTGGCGATCGCTTTAGCCAGTTCAGCAGAAGCCTGAGCGTAATCCACGTCACCGTGGGAGCTGTGCATGTGCTCTTCAGCTTTGCGTTTCGCTTCCAGGGCACGCGCTTCGTCGAGATCCTGACCGCGAATTGCGGTGTCAGCCAGGACGGTTACGTTACCCGGCTGAACTTCCAGAACACCGCCGGACAGGTAGATAAACTCTTCATGTCCGTGCTGTTTAACGATGCGAATCATACCAGGCTTAATGGCGGTGAGCAGCGGGGCGTGACCTGGGTAGATACCCAGCTCACCTTCGCTACCCGTTACCTGGATCTTTTCGACCAGACCGGAGAACATTTGCTGCTCCGCGCTGACGACGTCCAGGTGGTAAGTCATAGCCATGTCACCCTCCGATTAGGCGTTAAAGTTTTTTCGCTTTCTCAACGGCTTCGTCGATGGAGCCAACCATGTAGAACGCCTGCTCTGGCAGATGGTCGTATTCGCCGTCCATGATGCCTTTAAAGCCACGGATGGTATCTTTCAGCGAAACGTATTTGCCTGGAGAACCGGTAAAGACTTCTGCTACGAAGAATGGCTGAGACAGGAAGCGCTGGATCTTACGCGCACGTGCTACAACCAGTTTGTCTTCTTCGGACAGTTCGTCCATACCCAGAATCGCGATGATGTCTTTCAGTTCCTGGTAACGCTGCAGGATAGACTGAACGCCACGCGCGGTATCGTAGTGCTCCTGACCAACAACCAGTGGATCCAGCTGGCGGCTGGTGGAGTCCAGCGGGTCAACTGCCGGGTAAATACCCAGAGATGCGATCTGACGGCTCAGCGTAACGGTTGAGTCCAGGTGCGCAAAGGTGGTCGCCGGAGACGGGTCAGTCAAGTCATCCGCAGGAACGTAAACGGCCTGTACGGAGGTGATAGAACCGGTCTTGGTGGAGGTAATACGCTCCTGAAGAACACCCATCTCTTCTGCCAGAGTTGGCTGATAACCTACCGCAGAAGGCATACGACCCAGCAGTGCAGATACTTCTGTACCGGCCAGGGTATAACGGTAGATGTTATCAACGAACAGCAGAACGTCGCGGCCTTCGTCACGGAATTTTTCCGCGATGGTCAGACCGGTCAGCGCTACGCGCAGACGGTTACCTGGTGGCTCGTTCATCTGGCCGTAAACCAGTGCTACTTTATCCAGAACGTTGGAGTCGGTCATTTCGTGGTAGAAGTCGTTACCCTCACGAGTACGTTCACCCACGCCCGCAAACACGGAATAACCGGAGTGCTCGATCGCGATGTTACGGATCAGCTCCATCATGTTTACGGTTTTACCTACGCCCGCACCACCGAACAAACCAACTTTACCGCCCTTAGCGAACGGACAAATCAGGTCGATAACTTTGATGCCGGTTTCCAGCAGTTCCTGAGAGCTGGACAGCTCTTCGTAGGAAGGTGCTGCACGGTGAATAGCCCAACGGTCTTCTTCGCCGATGTCGCCTTTCATGTCGATTGGCTGACCCAGCACGTTCATGATACGGCCCAGGGTCGCTTTACCTACCGGGACTTCGATCGGGTGCTCGAGGTCATTGACTTGCAGACCGCGACGCAGACCGTCGGAGGAACCCATTGCGATGGTACGCACGATACCGCCGCCGAGCTGCTGCTGAACTTCCAGCACCAGCTTCTCATTGTTGTTCTGTACCTCAAGCGCGTCATAAACGCGCGGTACGCCGTCCTGAGGGAACTCGACGTCCACCACGGCGCCGATTACCTGGACAATCTTTCCAGTAGCCATCTTGAATCCTCTACGTAATTCGTTTACCCGTCATATTTCAATTTGCAGATGCGTTGACTGCCTTCCCTCACCTCCGTCACTTACTGAAGTAAGCTCTTGAGGATTTGCTCAGTTGGCGTCTTTCTGCAAACCGAACTATTTAGGGTAATAAACCTGGTTTAAACCGCGGACGCACCACCGACGATTTCGGTAAGTTCCTGAGTAATGCTGGCCTGACGAGCTTTGTTGTATACCAACCGCAGCTCTTTAATCAGGCTGCCGCCGTTATCGGTTGCGGCTTTCATCGCCACCATACGTGCGGCCTGCTCGCTGGCCAGGTTTTCTACGACGCCCTGATAAACCTGAGACTCAACATAACGACGCAGCAGGGTGTCCAGCAGCGCTTTCGGGTCCGGTTCGTACAGGTAGTCCCAGGATTTACGCTTCAGATCCTCATCTTCTGATGCCGGTAACGGCAGCAGCTGAGTGATGGTCGGAACCTGAGACATGGTGTTAACAAATTTGTTGCTGACAACGTACAGCTTGTCCAGACGACCTTCGTCGTAGGCTTGCAGCATCACTTTCACCGGGCCGATCAGTTCAGACAGGGAAGGGGTATCTCCCATGCCGGTAACCTGAGCAACCACGTTGCCGCCAACGGAGTTGAAGAAAGAAACGCCTTTAGAGCCGATCATCGCGAGTTCGCTCTGAACGCCCTTATCGGACCACTCTTTCATATCCGCCAGCACTTTTTTGAACAAGTTAATGTTCAAACCGCCGCACAAACCACGATCGGTCGACACCACCAGGTAGCCCACGCGCTTAACGTCGCGTTCTTCCAGGTATGGGTGCTTATATTCCAGATTACCGTTCGCAAGGTGACCAATCACTTTGCGCATGGTATCTGCATAAGGACGGCTGGCCGCCATGCGATCCTGCGATTTACGCATTTTGGAAGCGGCGACCATCTCCATCGCTTTGGTGATCTTCTGCGTGTTCTGGACGCTTGCGATCTTACTACGTATCTCTTTTGCGCCGGCCATGAGCTTCTCCTCAATGCCTTGCGGCTTGCCCTAGAGCAAGCCGCCAGACGTTACCAGGACTGGGTTGCTTTAAAGGAGTCGAGGATGCCTTTCAGCTTGCCTTCGATCTCGTCGTTATAGCCACCGGTCTGGTTAATTTCTTGCATCAGCGGAGCGTGATCACGGTCAGCGTAAGCCAGCAGAGCGGCTTCGAAGCTACCGATTTTCGCCAGTTCCACGTCTTCGAGGTAACCGCGTTCAGCCGCGAACAGCACCAGACCCTGTTGTGCAACAGACATTGGGGCATACTGTTTCTGTTTCAGCAACTCGGTCACTTTCTGACCGTGGCTCAGCTGTTTACGGGTGGCTTCATCCAGATCGGATGCGAACTGAGAGAACGCAGCCAGTTCACGATACTGTGCCAGCGCGGTACGAATACCACCGGACAGTTTCTTGATGATCTTGGTCTGAGCAGCACCACCAACACGAGATACCGAAATACCTGGGTTAACTGCCGGACGAATACCGGAGTTAAACAGGTTGGTTTCCAGGAAGATCTGACCATCGGTAATCGAAATTACGTTGGTTGGAACGAACGCAGAAACGTCACCCGCCTGGGTTTCGATGATCGGCAGAGCGGTCAGGGAGCCGGTTTTACCTTTAACTTCACCTTTGGTGAAAGCTTCCACGTATTCCGCGTTAACGCGGGATGCGCGCTCCAGCAGACGGGAGTGGAGGTAGAACACGTCGCCCGGGAACGCTTCACGACCTGGTGGACGACGAAGCAGCAGGGAAACCTGACGATAAGCAACAGCCTGTTTAGACAGGTCATCGTATACGATCAGCGCATCTTCACCGCGGTCACGGAAGTATTCGCCCATTGCGCAACCAGCATATGGTGCCAGGTATTGCAGTGCAGCGGATTCAGAAGCAGTTGCCACAACAACGATGGTGTTGGACAGTGCGCCGTGCTCTTCCAGTTTACGAACCACGTTAGAAATGGTGGACGCTTTCTGGCCGATAGCCACGTACACACATTTAATACCGGAGTCACGCTGGTTGATGATGGCATCGATTGCCATCGCGGTTTTACCGGTCTGACGGTCACCGATGATCAGCTCACGCTGGCCACGGCCGATTGGAATCATCGCATCGACGGATTTATAACCGGTCTGCACCGGCTGGTCGACGGACTGACGTTCGATTACGCCTGGCGCGATAACTTCGATTGGCGAGAAGCCATCGTTATCAACCGGACCTTTACCGTCGATTGGTGCACCCAGGGTGTTCACCACGCGGCCCAACAGGCCACGGCCAACCGGAACTTCCAGAATACGGCCAGTACACTTAACCTTCATGCCTTCGGCGAGGTCAGCGTATGGGCCCATCACTACCGCACCTACGGAGTCGCGCTCCAGGTTCAGTGCGATAGCGTAACGGTTACCCGGCAGGGAAATCATCTCACCCTGCATACAATCGGCCAGGCCGTGAACGCGGATAATACCGTCACTTACAGAAACAATAGTACCTTCGTTATGAGCTTCGCTCACAACATTGAACTGAGCAATGCGCTGCTTGATCAGTTCGCTGATTTCGGTGGAATTCAGTTGCATGCTCCAGTCCCCTTAAGACTGCAAGACGTCTGCAAGGCGTTCAAGACGGCCGCGTACGCTACCGTCAATGACCATATCACCCGACTGGATGATAACGCCCGCCATAACAGACTTATCGATTTTGCAATTCAGCTTAACTTTGCGTGACAGACGTTTTTCCATTGCGGACGTAATGTTTGCAAGCTGTTCATGGCTAAGTTCAGCCGCAGAGGTTACCTGAACCTCTGCAATCGCTTCACTCAGCGCGCGTAAATGCGCGAACTGCTCAAGAACATCCGGGAGCGCTTTTAAACGACCGTTATCAGCCATCACCTTAATCAGGTTCTGGCCATTGGCGTCCAGCTGCTCGCCGCAAATGGCGATGAACGAATCTGCGAGCGTTTCTGGTGCCAGGGCACCGGAAAGAAGCTCTTCCATTTGTTCGTTTTTCGTTACCTCGGCAGCAAACGCCAGCATATTCTGCCAGCGGTCTACGCTCTGGTGTTCGACGGCAAAGTCAAAAGCTGCTTTGGCGTAGGGGCGAGCTACAGTAACAAATTCAGACATCAGCCCCTCCCTCCTTACAGTTCAGCGACCAGTTTATCGACGATGTCGCTGTTAGCAGCTTCATCTACGGAACGTTCGATTATCTTCTCGGCACCGGCAATTGCCAGCAGAGCGACCTGCTTACGCAGCTCTTCACGAGCGCGTTTACGCTCAGCGTCGATTTCTGCCTGAGCCTGCCCAACGATTTTATTACGTTCCTGCTCTGCCTCAGTTTTCGCTTCATCAAGGATCTGGGCACGGCGTTTGTTCGCCTGCTCAATGATCACCTGAGCTTCCGCTTTGGCTTTTTTCAGCTGGTCGGTCGCGTTGGCCTGTGCAAGGTCAAGGTCCTTTTGAGCACGTTCTGCAGAAGCAAGACCGTCAGCAATTTCTTTCTGACGCTTCTCGATGGCTGCCATTAATGGCGGCCATACGTACTTCATGCAGAACAGAACAAACAGGACAAACGCGATGGCCTGGCCGAGGATTGTTGCGTTAATGTTCACAGCACAATGCCTCTTTGTTAGTTAACGTTCTGATATTACTAGATGACTCAAACATCGCTCACTAGGCGACGGCGAACATCACGTACAGACCCAGACCAACAGCGATCATTGGGATTGCATCCACCAGACCCATAACGATAAAGAACTGAGTACGCAGCAGTGGAATCAGATCTGGTTGGCGTGCAGCGCCTTCCAGGAATTTGCCCCCGAGGATGCCGATACCGATCGCAGCACCGATTGCCGCCAGACCCATCATCACAGCGGCAGCCATGTACAGCAGATCCATATTCAGGTTTTCCATGACAGTCTCCAAGTTTGTTTCAGTTAAACGCAGTAGTGGTAAGTAAATTAATGTTCTTCAGACGCCATCGACAGATAGACGATCGTCAGAACCATGAAGATGAAGGCTTGCAGCGTAATAATCAGGATGTGGAAAATGGCCCACGGCACATTCAGAATCCACTGTGACCACCACGGCAACAGACCTGCAATCAGAATGAAAATCAGCTCACCGGCATACATGTTGCCGAACAGTCGCAGACCCAGTGATACAGGTTTGGACAGCAGGCTTACCCCTTCAAGGATTAAGTTGACAGGAATAAATGCCCAGTGATTGAACGGCTGCAGCGTCAGCTCTTTCGTGAAGCCGCCAATGCCTTTCATTTTGATGCTGTAGAACAGAATGAGGATAAACACGCCTAGCGCCATAGACAGGGTGATATTCACGTCCGCAGACGGCACCACGCGCAGGGCTGGCAGGCCTAAGAAGTGCTCGCCGATAAGCGGCAGCAGATCGATAGGCAACAGATCCATCAAGTTCATCAGGAAGACCCAGACGAAAATCGTCAGGGCGAGTGGAGCGATAACCTTGCTTTTGCCATGGTACATGTCTTTCACGCTGCCATGCACAAAGCCAATAATCAGCTCGATAAAAGTCTGAAATTTACCCGGGACGCCGCTGGTTGCGGTTTTCGCCACTTTACGGAACAACACCAAGAACACCAGCCCCAGAAATACTGAGAAGAACATGGAGTCGATGTTGAGCGTCCAGAAGGTAGCCGGGGGGTTATGCGGATCCACCAGCGAGAAAGTACGCAGGTCCAACTGAAGGTTATTCAGGTGGTGACCTATATACTCCTGCGGTGTAGAGATTTCTCCTGCAGACATGATGCCTCTTACCCTTTGTTGTTAATTACAGCTGGTGCGAGTATCTGCACAACCAGCACCGAAACCCACGTCACTATTAGCGGCAATACCACCGCCTTAAAGTACGCCAGCGCCACCACTAAAATGATGAAGGTCGCAATCACCTTTAGCACTTCGCCGAAAGCGAATGTCCAGGCCACGCGGCCTTTTGCGGGTGTATGCGCCTGATGACGCCAGGCAAAAATCATAAACAGCGCGTTTGGCAACCAAACCGCCAGGCCTCCACCGAGAGCGGAAGCGCCCCAAGAAGGAGCTTTAAGGCAAAACAGCAGTCCAATTGCTACCACAGCCAGAAGTTGGATGAACAGAAGCTTGCGGGCTACGTTCTTACTCAAGAGCGACACAGACATGACGTTTCCTAACTCCTGCTACCTATGAGGTATGTCGCGTGTCGTATAAAACTGTCTTTGCGACGCTGAGTCAAGCCTCAAAAAGCGAGCAAATTATACGGTGCGGCCCAGTGATTTCAAACAATAAGTAGCGAAAAGGTGAACAAATGTTTAATTAATTTTCCGCAGAGCCGTTTTCTGACTTTTGGTGAATCGCATCGGCTTCCTCAAAAAGTGCAAATAAGCCGAAATCCCTGACAGCAAAGCGTGCACACGATCACAAATTAAACATCTTATCGGCAGACATTATTTTGCCGCTTAAGAAAGCACTAATTACAGATGACTGATAATTAAGCTGATTAATGTGCACTCTGTTTAAAACAAGCTGAAACATCATAAAAACCTTTCATTGACATTCCAGTTAAACTTTTAACATCCGACAAAGGCCGTTTTTCGGCATAATTTTAGCCGGATGATATTTTCGAATAAAATTATTACCCTGGTAATTAATCACTTTTAAGTTAAAAGCAGGATAAATCCGAGTTAAAGATTGGTTAAATGTAACCAACCATTACATCGATCGCCCCGCCGTTTTTTAACCTCAGTGAAACATCTCTATCGCGTCGTTTTTTGATAAATATTAAGTTTTGTTTGCCTTAATCAGCACCAAATGCCTCTCCCCTTCCAGGCTCGGCACGTTGAGTTTGACGATATTTTCAACGGTGAATCCGGCAGGCAGTTGGGTAATTTCTTCATCCGGACGCACCCCTTTCAGCGCATAGAACTTCCCGTGCGCAGCAGGCAGATGGTGACACCAGTTCACCATGTCGCTTAGCGAGGCAAAAGCCCGGCTGATAACGCCGTCAAACGGAGGTTCCGCCGGAAAATCCTCCACGCGACTTTGTACCGGAGTAATGTTTTCCAGCTTCAGCTCGTGCTGGACCTGACGCAGGAATCGCACACGCTTGCCGAGGCTGTCCAGCAGGGTGAAATGCGAATCAGGGCGCACGATTGCCAGCGGGATCCCAGGCAGACCAGGGCCCGTGCCAACGTCGATAAACCGGCTGCCCTGCAAATGCGGTTCGACCACGATGCTATCCAGAATATGCCGCACCAGCATTTCATCAGGATTACGCACCGAAGTGAGGTTATAGGCCTTGTTCCATTTGTCGAGCAGCGAGACATAGCCCACCAGTTGCTGCTGCTGATTTTCAGGGAGAGTGATGCCCGCTTCTTTCAGCAGGCGAGATAATTTAGTCAGCACGTCATAAACCCATCAAAAAAAGAGGCCAGGATTGCCTGGCCTGTTGTCGTCTGTTTTTAAGCGCTGCGTCGCAGCAGCCCTTGTTTTTTAAGCCAGACAAGCAAAATAGAGATTGCCGCAGGGGTAATACCCGAGATGCGCGATGCCTGGCCAATGGAAACCGGTTTGTGATCGTTAAGTTTGGCGATCACTTCGTTAGACAGCCCGCTCACCTGACTATAGTCGAGCGTGGCTGGTAACACAGTATTCTCATTGCGTTGCTGTTTTTCAATCTCATCCTGCTGGCGTGCAATATAGCCTTCGTATTTAACCTGGATCTCGACCTGTTCGGCAGCCTGAGGATCTTGAAGTCCTGGCGCAAAGGTCGACAGCTGCGTCATCGCCGCGTAGGTCATTTCTGGGCGACGCAGCAGATCTTCGCCGTTAGCTTCTTTGGAAAGCGGGGCACTGAGCTGCGCGTTCACCTCTGCTACCTGCTCAGAGTTCGGGTGCAGCCAGATATCTTTCAGGCGCTGACGCTCACGTTCGATCATTTCCAGTTTGTCGTTGAAGCGAGCCCAGCGAGCATCATCCACCAGACCCAGCTCACGACCGGCTTCGGTGAGACGCAGGTCGGCGTTGTCTTCACGCAGCATCAGGCGATATTCAGCCCTGGAAGTAAACATACGGTACGGTTCTTTGGTCCCCAGAGTGCACAGGTCATCAACCAGCACGCCAAGGTAAGCCAGATCGCGACGCGGTGCCCAACCCTCTTTCTCGGCAGAGAACCGAGCGGCATTGAGACCGGCAAGCAGACCCTGAGCAGCGGCTTCTTCGTAACCAGTGGTGCCGTTGATCTGACCAGCAAAGAACAGCCCCTGGATAAATTTGCTTTCCAGCGTTGGTTTCAGATCGCGCGGATCGAAAAAGTCATACTCAATCGCGTAGCCTGGGCGAACGATCTTCGCATTCTCCATTCCTTTCATCGAACGAACGATTTGCATCTGAACGTCAAAGGGCAGGCTGGTGGAGATCCCGTTCGGGTAAATCTCGTTGCTGGTCAGCCCTTCAGGCTCCAGGAAGATTTGGTGCGCGTTGCGATCGGCAAAACGCATCACTTTGTCTTCGATAGACGGACAGTAACGAGGACCAATGCCTTCGATAATCCCTGCATACATTGGACTGCGGTCGAGGTTATTACGAATGACCTCGTGAGTTTGCTCATTGGTATGCGTGATGTAGCAAGGTACCTGCTCCGGGTGCTGGTTCACGTTCCCCATGAAGGAGAAGACCGGCATCGGGTTATCTCCGTGCTGCGGAGCAAGTACGCTGAAATCAATGGTGCGGGCGTCAATGCGCGGAGGTGTCCCGGTTTTCAGGCGACTGACGCGCAAAGGCAGTTCACGTAAGCGACGTGAGAGCGGGATCGACGGAGGATCGCCCGCACGGCCGCCGCTGTAGTTATCCAGCCCGATGTGGATCTTACCATCCAGGAAGGTGCCTACCGTCAGCACAACCGCTTTCGCGCGGAATTTAAGCCCCATCTGGGTGACCGCACCGACGACACGATCGTTCTCAACGATAAGATCTTCAACCGCCTGCTGGAAAATCATCAGGTTTGGCTGGTTCTCCAGCGCGGTGCGTACGGCCTGACGGTAAAGCACGCGGTCTGCCTGAGCACGAGTGGCGCGGACTGCAGGGCCTTTGCTGGCGTTTAGTATTCTAAACTGAATGCCTGCATGATCGATCGCGGTAGCCATCAGGCCACCGAGAGCATCCACTTCCTTAACCAAATGTCCCTTGCCAATACCGCCAATAGCCGGGTTACAGGACATCTGTCCCAGCGTGTCGATATTGTGTGTCAGAAGCAGGGTCTGCTGACCCATACGAGCTGCGGCCATTGCCGCCTCTGTGCCTGCATGACCCCCGCCGATGATAATGACGTCAAAAGGATCTGGATAAAACATGGTAACTGCCTCGGTTTCGCGAATGAGGGTTTGTGACTTCCCGGGCTGGGGATTCTACTCAACTTTAGTCTTTCGAGAAAGCATCGGGATCTTCGGTTATTAAAAGAAGATCTTTTTTATTTAAAGATCTCTTTATTGTGATCTCTTATTAGGATCGACCACCTCTGTGGATAAGCCATTTATCCATTTTAGGATCAACAACCTGGAAAGGATCGTTTGCTGTGTACTACCGGTGATCCCAGACCGTATAAGCTGGGATCAGAATTGAGGTTTATGCACAACTCAAAAAGTGAACAGCGGTTGTTATTGGGATAACTACGGGTTAATCCAAGCTTTTAACCAGAGTTATCCACATCTGATCGCGCAATCTTTACACTTCAGGGAGTAAATTAATCCAGGAACCAACCCAAATTTCGGCTGGATCCTCAGGAATGTCGTGATCGAGGATGTTAATTTTGAGCAAGGATCCTATGCGGGTTGCACCGCATTCGGTCAGAAGCAGATCGATCTTCTCTATAGCACCGCAAAACGTGTCGTATTCACGGCTGCCGATCCCGATCGCGCCATAGCTTACGTCGCTCAGATCCGGGCGCTGTTCATTTATAGCGTCATAGAAAGGCTGCAGGTTGTCCGGCAGATCGCCAGCACCATGTGTGGAAGAGACCACCAGCCAGATACCGCTGGCTTTAAGATCTTCTAAAAGAGGGCCATGCAGCATTTCAGTGCCGTGTCCCGCTTCTTCAAGCTTCTCTGCCAGATGTTCTGCTACATATTCGGCACTACCCAGAGTACTGCCGCTAATCAGAGTGATATCAGCCATTGTGTCCCGCCTTTTCAAATCGTCGCGTATTGTACGCTGTGAAAGAGCGGGGATCTACCTGTGGATAATATGGGTATTAAAATTAACGATCAGGGCCGGATAGTGCGCATGATCGGGTTCTGCAGCGAGATCAGCGTTTCAGTGGACTGAATTTCATCGATTGTTTGGATCTTGTTGATAAGTACCTGCTGGAGGGCATCAATGGATCGGCACATCACCTTAATAAAGATGCTGTAGTGGCCGGTGGTGTAGTAAGCCTCAGTCACCTCATCCAGGTTTTCCAGCTTGGTCAGAGCGGAGGGATAATCTTTGGCGCTTTTCAGAATGATGCCAATAAAGCAGCAGACATCGTAGCCGAGCTGCTTCGGGCTGATGTCGATACGCGCCCCGGTAATGATCCCCGCCTGCTTCATCTTTTCGACGCGGACGTGAATGGTGCCCGGGCTGACGCCAAACTGTTTGGCCAGTTCTGCATATGCGGTGCGGGCATTGGCCATTAATGCTTCGAGTATGCCGCGATCGAGATTGTCGATCTGATAATTATCCATCACTTTTTCCTATGATAAATGCCGATTTTCCATTTTTTATAGCCTTAAATTCGTCGATTAAAAAGAGGCTGGCCTTTTTTATTGTTGATTATTGAATACGATGACGTTTCTGTTGCTTAATCGATGGAAGAAACACCACAACAAAGAGAAAAGCCATGAAAACCGCCTGGATTGCTAAACAACGTCAGATCAGTTTTGTGAAAACCCATTTTTCCCGTCAACTGGAAGAGAAGCTGGGCCTGATAGAAGTACAGGCGCCGATCCTCAGCCGCGTAGGGGATGGCACACAGGACAACCTATCTGGCAGCGAGAAAGCAGTGCAGGTGAAGGTGAAAACCTTGCCGCAGGCGCAGTTTGAAGTGGTGCATTCGCTGGCCAAATGGAAAAGAAAAACGCTCGGCCAGCACGACTTCAGCGCGGGCGAAGGGCTTTACACGCACATGAAAGCTCTTCGCCCCGATGAAGACCGTTTATCCCCGATTCACTCGGTCTATGTCGATCAGTGGGACTGGGAACGCGTGATGGGTGACGGCGAACGCCACACCGGCACGCTAAAACAAACCGTAGAGAGCATCTGGGCGGCAATTAAGGCTACCGAGGCTGAAGTGAGTGAACGGTTTGGCCTGGCCGCCTTGCTGCCGGAGAAAATCCATTTTGTTCACAGCGAAACGTTATTGCAGCGCTTCCCTGGTCTGGACGCAAAAGGCCGCGAGCGGGCTATCGCTAAAGAACTTGGCGCGGTCTTCTTAATCGGTATCGGGGGCAAGCTGTCGGACGGGAAACGTCACGACGTCCGCGCCCCGGATTATGATGACTGGTCAACCGGCGGGGAAGCAGGTTTACCGGGGCTGAACGGCGATATCCTGGTCTGGAACCCGGTGCTGGAAGATGCGCTGGAGCTTTCTTCTATGGGGATCCGCGTGGATGCGGACACCCTGAAGCGCCAGCTGGCGATCAGCGGAGATGAAGACAGGCTCCAGCTCGAATGGCACCAGTCGTTGGTGAAAGGTGAAATGCCGCAAACCATCGGCGGCGGCATTGGCCAGTCTCGTCTGACGATGCTGCTGCTTCAGCTGCCGCATATTGGCCAGGTTCAGTGCGGCGTCTGGTCGCCAGAAGTGCAGGCTAAGGTTAGCGACCTGCTGTGAGTCTTAGCGCCGCCAGCGACGCAGCAGGCGGCTTCTCATCCCGGTGTCAAAGCGCCAGATATGGTCAAAGATGCGCATGATGCCGGGTTTTCCATGCCCCGACATGGCGACCGCGTGAAAGCGGTTCTGATACTGCCGCTGCAGCGCCTTCACGCTGCTGACGACATCGTCCGGTAGCCGCTGGGCGATAAAATCTGAGATCACCACCGCATCGGCATCGTGCCAGTCTCCGGTTTGCATTTTTTCCAGGATCGAGCGGAAACAGCTGGCAAGATCCGTCCCGCCGCTGAAGTGCTGGCTTAAAAAACGGATCGCCTGATCGATGCCGTCCCGCCCGCTGACCTCATAGCGCACCACTTCGCTGGAAAACAGCATAATAAAGCAGCGCCGGTTGTCGGCGAGGGCAATGCGCATCAGCGCCAGGCAAAAAGCCTTTGCGCATTGCTCGTTGAACCCGCCCATGGAGCCGGAAGTGTCCACGCAGACAATAAATGGCCCGCGAGGTTGTTCGTCAAAATCCTGATGGGCGACCGGGCGTTCGATGATTTTTTCACGCCATGCGTCACCGTGCAGACGGTAAGTGAGCAGTTGCTTCTCCACCAGGCGGCGGTAGAACTCAAATTCCAGTTCGGTAATCCCCAGGGTTGCCAGTTCGGGCGGCAGCAGGCGCAGGATATCGTCGCTGCGCTGTAGGCCGTCAACCTGTTCGGGCACGGTGGCAGGTTCCCGAACCAGCATACGCCAGGGCTCCGTGGGGGAATCTTTCCGCGGGACCGATTTTGCCTCGCGGGAGCGGCCCAGCTGTTCGGCAAGCTGCATCAGCTCGGGCTGGCCGGTGAGAAACTCGCCGTATTGCACAATCAGCTGATAGTCCCCGCGCTTGAGCGTGCCGCCGCTCATGTCCCACAGCTTGCCCGCTGCTTTATCGTTTTCGGCAAGTGCGGGGTCCAGTTGCCCGCTAAGTGCCAGCCGCTCCTGAATCTCCGCCAGCAGCTTGTCGCGCTCGTCTTCTAACAGCTGCTGGTTAAGCGACGTGGCCTGTACAACCAGGCTCAACCGCCAGCGCTGCAGAAACAGCGTATGCTGCGCCGGGGTGAAGTGCGGGTTATCAGCCACCAGCGTTTTGGCCTGTTCATAGAACGGCGAGCCGAGCTTATGCAGCAGCTGAATAATTTCCGGCAGCCGCATGATGAGCTGCCCGGTGGTGAGTAACTGACTCTGCTGGTAGCAAAGGACTTCCTGCGCCAGCTCATCCGGGACGTGTCCGTCCTTCAGTCGGCCTTTAAGCTGGTCTCGCCAGCGAGGTAAGTCTTCACTAACTGCTTTTTTCAAACGCGGGAATTTTTCGAAAAACACCGCCAGCTGCGGGGCAGCCAGCAGGGTAATAATGATCTCTTCTATCAGTTCGCCTTCACCAATAGTCAGGATCATATCCAGCGTTTCAACGCTTATCATTGCCGGGCCTGTTTCAGCTGTGCCGCAACGTCCTGCAGGCTGGCTTCAATTTTTCCCAGCCAGTCGCTTTCAATAAACAGGCATTTTTGCTGATCGTTAAAGCGCTCGTGCTGCTGGTGTAACGCGGCGTCGAGATCGTCAAACTGCTTTTTGATCTCATCCGGTACGCCCTGTTGCTGGTGGCCCGGCAGCGCCAGCCGTGTGGCCTGGAGGCTAACATCGCGAATGGTCAGGTGCAGGCTGTTGTCCACTTCAAGGTTAAGCAACTGCGCAAAACCAATGCCGTTCAACTTGCCGCGGATCTCGCCTCCTTTATTAAGCCACTGCGCCAGCGCCTCACGCGCCAGGGTGATATGAATCACTTCGATATCGTGCAGTTTCAGCGGCTTTTGCAGTAAAAGCGTTAGCGTTTCGCCGGTTATCTCATCCGGGAGCTGATACTGCGGCTTGCGGCTGAACATGCCTGTCTGCTTGAGCACGGTGAAAGCGTCCCGATCGCTGCTTTGCTGCTGAAGCTGGAGGCGGCGCTGGACGATGCCGCTGAGCTTGCTCAGAATGGCCTGCTGCTGCCACGCGTGGCCGGTCATCAAAACTTCAATCTGCTGCTGCATCAAATTCATGGTTGCCGTGTCGTGCCACAGACAGTCTTTGAGCAGGATAAGATCGATAGGCGCCACGGCATCGCGGCCGTTAAAGAAGGCGCAGGCCTGCAGCAGACGAATGGCTTTTTTCCAGCGGCGATCGGATACATAAGGAGCCCCCGGCGTGGCCTCAAGCAGCTGCCTCAGGGTGAAGATCAGTTCAAAAACGTCGTCCGGCAGCTCGACGCCGCCAATTTGCTGCTGCCAGGTGAAATATTCTTCATCGGTAACCTGCAGGTTTTCGGTGACCGGATTAAAGTTTTCGTCGTGCTGGCTGATGAGCATTGAGCGGAAATTCGCTTTGTCCTGTACTTTGTCGAGCCACAGGCGGATTAGCATGCGGTCATACAGCGCTTCCAGGCTGCTGTCCGCTTCGGGCAGCTCGTTAGAGGCGGCCACCAGCAGGCGCATGGGGATTTTTTCTTCGCTGGCGCCGTTGCGGAAGCGGCGTTCGTTAATGGCGGTCAGCAGGGTGTTTAAAATTGCCGGGCCCGCTTTCCAGATCTCATCCAGAAACACGATTTCGGCTTCCGGCAGGTAGCCGGCGGTCAGGCGCTCATAGCGGCCTTCATCTTTCAGCGCCTGAATAGAAAGCGGGCCAAAAACTTCTTCTGGCGTTGAGAAGCGAGTCATTAGATATTCAAAGGCGCGCGCTTCGCGAAAGGCGAATTTCAGGCGGCGGGCGATCAGGCTTTTTGCAATGCCTGGCGGACCAAGTAAAAAGACGCTTTCGCCGCTCAGCGCCGCCAGCAAACAGAGACGAACGGCGTGCTGACGTTCAAAAAGTCCCTTTTCCAGCGCCTGGCTGAGACGAGAAATTCTTTCAGCCAGCAAATGTGATTGAGCCATAATTAGCTTTGCATCCTTACGCGGTTAACCCTGTGGAGAAACGCGAGTATAGCGTTTATTTTTAGCCAGTTAATGTGCTGATTATGCCGCATGCAACGTTTGAGCTGAGATAAGTCAAATGCATTTAGGAGTACGATTTACACAATTATCGTGCATACTGTGCGCCGTTTTGTGGGCCAAGGGACTAAGCACACGTTTTCGGGATTCCAACAAAAGATTAGTCTATGAGCGCTGATAATAAACAATCGTTGCCGGCCGTTACGCTGGCTGCTATCGGGGTTGTGTACGGTGATATAGGTACCAGCCCGCTTTATACCCTTCGTGAATGCCTGTCCGGGCAGTTTGGGTTTGGCGTTGAACGCGACGCCGTGTTTGGCTTTTTGTCGTTAATTTTTTGGCTGTTGGTACTGGTCGTCTCCATCAAATATCTCACCTTCGTGATGCGGGCGGATAACGCCGGGGAAGGCGGGATCTTAACGCTAATGTCGCTTGCCGGGCGTAATACGACGGCGCGAATGACCTCTGTACTGGTGATCATGGGGTTGATTGGCGGCAGCTTCTTCTACGGCGAGGTGGTTATCACACCGGCGATATCGGTGATGTCGGCCATAGAGGGTCTTGAGATAGCCGCGCCGCAGCTCGATCAGTACATTGTTCCCCTTTCTATTATTGTTCTGACGCTGCTGTTTATGATTCAGAAGCACGGTACCGGGATGGTGGGCAAGCTGTTTGCTCCGGTGATGCTGCTGTGGTTCCTGACGCTCGCTGTTCTGGGCGCGCGCAGTATCATCGGCAACCCGGAAGTTCTGCAGGCGCTTAACCCGGCCTGGGCGGTGAATTTCTTCGTGCAGTACAAAGCCGTGTCGTTCGTTGCTCTCGGCGCTGTTGTGCTGGCTATAACCGGGGTTGAAGCGCTATATGCCGATATGGGGCACTTTGGTAAGCTCCCGATTCGTATCGCATGGTTTATCGCGGTTCTGCCTTCATTAGTTCTGAACTATTTTGGCCAGGGCGCGCTGCTGTTAAAGAACCCGGAAGCGATTAAAAACCCGTTCTTCCTACTGGCACCTGACTGGGCGCTGATCCCTTTATTGGTCCTGGCGACGCTGGCAACGGTTATTGCCTCTCAGGCCGTGATTTCCGGCGTATTCTCGCTGACTCGTCAGGCGGTTCGCCTGGGTTATCTCTCGCCAATGCGCATCATCCATACCTCAGAAATGGAGTCCGGGCAGATTTACATTCCGGCGATTAACTGGATTCTGTATATCGCCGTGGTGATCGTCATCGTTAGCTTCGAACATTCAAGTAACCTGGCGGCGGCATACGGGATCGCAGTAACCGGCACGATGGTGCTGACCTCGATTCTCTGCTGCACCGTCGCGCGCAAAAACTGGCACTGGAATAAAATTGCCGTGCTCCTGATGTGCGTGGGCTTCCTGTTTATCGACGTGCCGCTGTTCTCTGCTAACCTCGAGAAAATCGTCTCTGGCGGCTGGCTGCCGCTCACGCTGGGGCTTGTCATGTTTACCATCATGACGACGTGGAAGAGCGAGCGTTTCCGCCTGCTGCGCCGTATGCACGAGCACGGTAACTCGCTGGAAGCGATGATTGCGTCCCTTGAGAAGTCTCCGCCGGTTCGCGTACCGGGCACCGCGGTTTATATGTCCCGTGCGTTGAACGTGATCCCGTTTGCCATGCTGCACAACCTGAAGCACAACAAAGTGCTGCATGAGCGAGTCGTACTGCTGACGCTGCGCACCGAAGATGCCCCATACGTTCACAACGTTAAACGCGTTTCTATTGAGCAGCTGTCACCCACCTTCTGGCGCGTGGTGGCCAGCTACGGCTGGCGTGAAACGCCGAACGTGGAAGAGATTTTCCACCGCTGTGGTTTGGAAGGCCTAAGCTGTCGGATGATGGAAACCTCGTTCTTCATGTCGCATGAGTCGCTGATTATCGGTAAGCGTCCGTGGTATCTCCGCCTGCGCGGCAAGCTGTTCCTCGCCCTGCAGCGAAATGCCCTGCGCGCGCCTGACCAGTTTGAGATCCCGCCGAACAGGGTTATCGAGCTGGGCACCCAGGTCGAGATTTAAGTCAGCCAGTCTTTACTGGCCTGATGCCCTCACCCCAATCCTCTCCCACAAGGAGAGGGCGCAAAGACTAAAAAACGGTACTCAGGTACCGTTTTGCATTTATTAGCGAAACGTTTCGATGTTGATCACACTTCTTTAACCTGGTGGTTGTTTAACCGCCACCTCTTTTCCTACACTCATTATCAGCGAAACGTTTCGCTAGTGGAGCAGGAAAATGAAGAAAGGTACCGTTCTTAACGCTGATATTTCGGCCGTTATCTCCCGTCTGGGGCACACCGATTCACTGGTGATTGCCGATGCCGGGCTGCCAATTCCGCGCCATACCCAGCGCATTGATTTGGCATTAACTCACGGCGTTCCGGGCTTTATGCAGGTCGTGGATGTGGTAACGCAGGAAATGCAGGTTGAGGCGGCAATCATTGCTTCTGAAATCAAACAACATAATCCCGTGCTTCACGAAACGTTGCTCAGCCATATTGAGCAACTGCAAAAACACCAGGGAAACACCATAACTATTCGTTACATCAGCCATGAGCAGTTCAAGCAGCACACCGCGGATGCACATGCGGTTATTCGCAGCGGGGAGTGTTCCCCGTATGCGAATATCATTCTCTGTGCCGGCGTAACCTTCTGAGGAGGTCAGCATGGAACCCTTACTGCAACTTAAAGGGATCGATAAATCGTTCCCAGGGGTGAAAGCCCTGTCTGGTGCGGCGTTGAACGTTTACCCGGGCCGCGCAATGGCGCTGGTGGGTGAGAACGGCGCCGGCAAATCCACGATGATGAAAGTCCTGACCGGGATCTACACCAAAGATGCCGGTTCGCTGCTGTGGCTGGGAAAAGAAACTGCCTTTAGCGGGCCAAAAGCGTCTCAGGAAGCCGGTATCGGGATTATCCACCAGGAACTCAACCTGATCCCGCAGCTCAGCATTGCGGAGAACATCTTCCTTGGCCGCGAGTTTGTCGGGCATTTTGGCAACATTGACTGGAAGAAGATGTACCGTGAAGCCGACAAGCTGCTGGCGAAGCTGAATTTACGCTACACCAGCGAGCGTCTGGTGGGCGAGCTGTCGATTGGCGATCAGCAAATGGTTGAGATTGCCAAGGTGCTGAGCTTTGAGTCCAAAGTCATCATCATGGATGAACCGACCGATGCGCTGACCGACACGGAAACCGAGTCGCTGTTCCGCGTTATCCGTGAGCTGAAGGCTCAGGGCTGCGGCATCGTTTATATCTCCCACCGCATGAAAGAGATTTTTGAGGTGTGCGACGACGTGACAGTGCTGCGTGACGGGCAGTTTATTGCCGAGCGCGAAGTCTCCACGCTTACCGAAGATACCCTGATCGAAATGATGGTTGGCCGCAAGCTGGAAGACCAGTATCCGCATCTGGACAAACAGCCCGGCGATATTCGCCTGCGGGTCGATAACGTATCTGGCCCCGGCGTGAAGGCGGTTTCTTTCACGCTGCGTAAAGGTGAAATCCTCGGCGTTGCCGGGCTGATGGGTGCCGGGCGTACCGAATTGATGAAAGTGCTTTATGGCGCGCTGCCGAGAAGCGGTGGCTATGTGGCGCTGGATGGCCGTGAAGTAGTGACTCGTTCTCCGCAAGATGGATTGGCTAATGGCATCGTTTATATCTCTGAAGACCGCAAGCGTGATGGGCTGGTTCTGGGGATGTCGGTGAAGGAGAACATGTCGTTGACCGCGCTGCGTTATTTCAGTCGCGGGGCTGGCAGCCTGAAGCATAAAGATGAGCAGCAGGCGGTGCAGGACTTTATTCGCCTGTTCAACGTCAAAACGCCTTCCATGGAACAGCCAATTGGCCTGCTGTCCGGCGGTAACCAACAGAAAGTTGCCATCGCGCGTGGCCTGATGACCCGTCCGAAAGTGCTGATCCTCGACGAGCCAACTCGTGGCGTCGACGTTGGAGCGAAAAAAGAAATTTATCAGTTAATTAACCAGTTTAAAGCCGAAGGGTTGAGCATCATCCTTGTGTCGTCCGAGATGCCGGAAGTGCTGGGCATGAGCGACCGCATTATGGTTATTCACGAAGGGCGACTGAGCGGGGAGTTCTCCCGTGAAGAAGCCACCCAGGAGGCGCTGATGGCCGCGGCCGTTGGCAAGCTTAATCGAGTGAATCAGGAGTTAGATAAATGAGTACCCAGACCGTGTCCACCCGTCGCTGGTTCACCAAAGCGTGGCTGATGGAGCAAAAATCGCTGATCGCTCTGCTGGTGCTGATTGCGATTGTCTCGGCCCTGAGCCCGAACTTCTTTACCGTGAATAACCTGTTCAACATCCTGCAGCAAACGTCGGTGAACGCCATTATGGCGGTGGGGATGACGCTGGTCATTCTGACCTCCGGGATCGACCTGTCCGTCGGTTCTCTTCTGGCGTTGACCGGGGCGGTGGCGGCCTCGATTGTGGGCTTTGAGGTCAATGCGCTGGTGGCCGTTGCGGCTGCGCTGGCTCTTGGGGCTGCCATTGGTGCCGTAACGGGTGTGATTGTAGCGAAAGGGCGGGTTCAGGCCTTTATTGCCACCCTGGTGATGATGCTGCTGCTGCGCGGGGTGACGCTGGTTTACACCAACGGCAGCCCGATGAATACCGGCTTCTCGGACAATGCTGATCTGTTTGGCTGGTTCGGTATTGGCCGCCCGCTGGGGATCCCAACGCCGGTCTGGATCATGGCGATTGTCTTCCTGGCCGCGTGGTACATGTTGCACCATACTCGCCTGGGGCGTTACATCTATGCGCTCGGCGGCAACGAAGCGGCAACGCGCCTGTCAGGCATTAGCGTCAACAAAGTGAAAATCATCGTCTACTCTCTGTGTGGTCTGCTGGCGTCGCTGGCCGGGATCATCGAAGTAGCACGTCTTTCCTCTGCGCAGCCAACGGCGGGTGCGGGATATGAACTGGATGCTATTGCGGCGGTTGTGCTGGGCGGTACCAGCCTGGCGGGCGGCAAAGGCCGGATTGTCGGCACGCTGATCGGGGCATTGATCCTCGGCTTCCTGAACAACGGTCTGAATTTATTAGGTGTTTCTTCTTATTACCAGATGATCGTCAAAGCGGTGGTAATTTTGCTGGCGGTGCTGGTGGACAATAAAAAGCAGTAAAACCATAACCCTACAGGACATCTGACTATGAACATGAAAAAACTGGCTACCCTGGTTTCCGCTGTCGCCCTGAGCGCCACCGTAAGCGCAAACGCCATGGCAAAAGACACCATCGCGCTGGTGGTGTCTACCCTGAATAACCCGTTCTTCGTGTCGCTGAAAGATGGCGCGCAGAAAGAAGCCGACAAGCTGGGCTACAACCTGGTGGTGCTGGATTCACAAAACAACCCGGCAAAAGAGCTGGCCAACGTGCAGGACTTAACGGTTCGCGGCACCAAATTAATGCTGATTAACCCAACGGATTCCGACGCGGTGGGCAATGCCGTTAAGATGGCAAACCAGGCTAAAATCCCGGTGATCACTCTCGACCGTATGGCAAACCAGGGGACCGTGGTGAGCCACATTGCTTCTGATAACGTTGCTGGCGGCAAAATGGCCGGTGATTACATCGCTAAGAAACTGGGCGACGGCGCGAAAGTCATTGAACTGCAGGGGATTGCTGGTGCTTCCGCAGCCCGTGAACGTGGTGAAGGTTTCAAACAGGCTGTTGCGGCACATAAATTTGACGTGCTGGCCAGCCAGCCCGCTGACTTCGACCGTACTAAAGGTCTGAACGTTATGCAGAACCTGCTGACTGCACACCCTAACGTTCAGGCTGTGTTTGCTCAGAACGACGAAATGGCACTGGGTGCCCTGCGTGCGCTGCAAACCGCGGGTAAATCTGATGTGCTGGTCGTCGGTTTCGATGGTACGGCTGACGGCGTGAAAGCGGTTGAAGGCGGCAAACTGGGCGCGACAGTGGCTCAGATGGCTGACCAGATCGGCGTTATCGGTGTGGAAACCGCTGATAAAGTGCTGAAAGGCGAGAAAGTGGATGCGAAAATCCCGGTTGATTTGAAACTGATCACCAAATAAGAATTAAAGAAAAGCAGGGCAACGCGCCGCTCAGGCATGAGCGGCGCACTCAAACTGGATATTAAGATATGAAAAGCACAGGCAAACTCGTCGTTCTTGGCAGCATCAATGCTGACCATATCCTCAACCTCGAACATTTCCCAACGCCGGGTGAAACCGTCACCGGGCAGGGGTATCAGGTGGCGTTCGGCGGTAAAGGTGCGAACCAGGCCGTTGCGGCAGGGCGCAGTGGAGCAGACATTGCGTTTATTGCCTGTGTGGGCGATGACGATACCGGTGGCCGCGTTTGTAAGCAGCTTGCCAGCGATAATATTGATACTTCGCCAATCAGTACCATTAAAGATGAAGCGACCGGCGTGGCGCTGATTTTTGTCAACGGCGCAGGTGAAAACGTGATCGGCATTCACGCCGGCGCGAATGCCGCTTTGACTCCCGAACTGGTGGCAGCGCAACAGCAGAAAATTGCTGATGCTTCGGCGTTATTAATGCAGCTGGAATCCCCGCTTGAGAGCGTTCTGGCTGCAGCGAAAATTGCCCATCAGCACCAGACCAAAGTGATTCTGAATCCGGCCCCGGCCTGTGAGCTCTCTGATGAGCTTCTGTCTCTGTTAGATATGATCACTCCGAACGAAACGGAAGCAGAAAAGTTGACTGGCGTGCGGGTTGAGAATGATGCAGATGCTGCCAAAGCTGCTGAAGTGCTGCACGGTAAAGGTATCGACACAGTGATTATCACGCTCGGCAGCCGTGGTGTATGGCTAAGCGAAAAAGGTCACGGCAAACGAGTGCCGGGCTTTAAGGTAAAAGCTGTCGATACTATTGCCGCTGGCGACACTTTTAACGGTGCGCTGGTGACTGCATTGCTCGAAGATAAGCCGATGGAAGATGCCGTGCGATTTGCTCACGCTGCCGCCGCAATTGCCGTGACGCGAAAAGGCGCTCAGCCTTCCGTGCCGTGGCGCAAGGAAATAGATGAGTTCCTGCAGCAGCAGAGGTAAGTCATGGCTACCATGAAAGACGTCGCCCGCCTGGCGGGCGTTTCTACTTCTACCGTTTCCCACGTCATTAATAACGATCGCTTTGTTAGCGATGCCATTCGTCAGAAGGTTGAGGCCGCGGTAAAAACGCTGAACTATGCGCCTTCTGCGTTGGCTCGCAGCCTCAAGCTGAATCAAACGCATACCATCGGTATGCTGATCACCGCGAGTAGCAACCCCTTCTATTCCGAGCTGGTTCGAGGCGTGGAGCGCAGCTGCTTTGAGCGCGGCTACAGCCTGGTGCTGTGTAACACCGAAGGCGATGAGCACCGCATGAACCGAAATCTGGAAACGCTGCTGCAAAAGCGCGTCGATGGATTACTGTTGTTGTGCACCGAAACGCATCAGCCTTCGCCTGAAATCATCAACCGCTACCCGACTATCCCGACAGTAATGATGGACTGGGCTCCGTTTGAGGGGCAGAGCGATGTGATTCAGGATAACTCGCTGCTCGGCGGAGAAATGGCGACACAGCACCTGATCGACAATGGCTATACCCGTATTGCCTGCATCGCCGGGCCGCAGGATAAAACGCCTGCCAGACTGCGCCTTGAAGGCTACCGCAAAGCCATGGCTCAGGCCGGACTGGCTATTCATCCGGGCTATGAAATTATTGGCGACTTCGAGTTTCAGGGCGGGTTTAGCGCCATGAGCGAACTGCTTACCCTGGCGAACAGGCCGGACGCTGTATTCATGGGGAATGACGCTATGGCCGTTGGGGCCTACCATGCTTTATATCAGGCTGGTCTTAGCATTCCGCAGGATATGGCGGTGATTGGCTACGATGATATTGAGCTTGCACGCTACATGACGCCGCCGCTGACGACGATTCACCAGCCCAAAGATGAGCTAGGCGAATTGGCCGTGGATGTGCTGATCCACCGGATGGGGCAACCAGACCTGGCGCAGCAACGGTTACTGCTGACGCCAGAGCTGGTGGAGCGAAGCTCCGTTTAAGGTTTGTGACGTTCTTTTATTAAGTTGCGCCCGTCTTTGGAGCGCAGTAGCAAAAATACCGCCGATGAGACCAGCGTTATCGCGCCCATCGTCAACAGGGTGTAGTGGAATTGCTCGATGGTATTGACGCTTTCTATGCCTTCCCATGCTCTAAGCACCGCGGCACTAACGGCAACCCCAAGGCTAATTGAAAGCTGCTGAGTTACGGCCAGCACGCTGTTGCCGCTGCTGGCGTTTTCATCCGTCAGGTCCGCAAGGGTGATGGTGTTCATGGCCGTAAACTGCGTCGACATTGCCATCCCTAATATAAAGAGGGGCAGGATCAGCAGCCAGACTTCCATGCCCGGTGACTGCAGCGAGAACTGGGCAATCAGCAGGCCGATGACCAATGTGATCCCGACCAGCGTTTTACGATAGCCCAGCCAGCGCAGCACCTGCGTGACGGTCGATTTAGCCAGTAGCGAACCGACCGCCGTAGGTGCCATCATGCAGCCAGCCAATAATGCTGAATAGCCAAACCCCACCTGCAGCATAAGCGGCATTAAAAAAGGCACGCAACCGGTGCCGAGGCGTGAGGCTATATTGCCGACTATGCCAACGGAGAAGGTACGCGTCTTAAAGAGAGGCAGGGGAATAAGCGGCGTTGGAACGCGGCGGGCATGCCAGACATAAGTCAGCAGCAGTAAAATCCCGCCCAGAATCACTAACATGCCTATATAGCTGGCGACAATCCGCTCGCCAAACAGCTCAACCCCGCTGGATATCAGCACCAGGCCCGCGCCAAATAGCAAGAAGCCGCTCATATCAAACCCGCGCTTCGGCGTGGTGAAGTTGGGCATGTACTTGCGGGCATACAGCAGGCCCAGAATGCCAATCGGAATATTGATTAAAAATATCCAGTGCCAGCTTGCCCAGGTGACCAGAACGCCGCCGAGCAGTGGGCCGATAATGGGGCCGACCAGACCGGGCATGGTGACAAAGTTAAGTACAGGCAACAGCTCGCTGCGTGGGTAAGCCCGAAGTAATGCCAGACGGGCAACCGGCATCATCATCGCGCCGCCAATTCCCTGAATCACGCGAAAGATGACCAGCTCGGTTAAAGATCCAGACATGGCGCAGGCAAAAGAGCCGAGAGTGAACAGGCTAACGGCCAGCATAAATACGCGGCGTGTGCCGAAGCGGTCCGCTAACCAACCGCTTACCGGGATAAGCATGGCGACGGTTAAGGTGTAGCTAATAATGGCAGCCTGCATGGCCAGCGGGGAGCGATTCAGGCTATGGGCTATTGCCGGTAGCGCGGTGTTAAGGATGGTGGCATCCAAAGCCTGCATAAAGAAAGCCATTGCGGCTATCCAAGGCAGGCCGGCCATGCTGCGTGCTGTTTTCGTCATTATTATCCTGAAGGTTATGTGCGCTTTAGACTACAGATGAGTGACGGGTTCCTTTAATAGCGCCAGGCAGGCGTTAAAAGCGGCCTGTCCCTCTCCCTTAGCAATGGCATCCACAATCGCCTGATGCAAATCGAGCTTAATGACTTCGTTATCGGTAATCGCGGTGAAGTAATTGTAATAAATCGATCTGAATAAGTTCGCGAAAGATGTCATGAAAGGGTTACCACTCATTTCATAGATAAGTTCGTGGTAGGCCATATCCACTTCAATCCACCGCTGACGGTCAAAGGCCGTCTGCAGTTCTGTCATTTGCGCCATCAGTTGAGTAAGCCTGGTTCGCTGCTGCTCATTACTATTAATAGCGGCTAATGCGCAGGCCTGTGGCTCCAGGCTATTACGCATAATCAAAAACTCTTCTACTACATGGCTGAAGTTATCTTTGGTCATCCACCAGGCTATCAGTTCTTTATCAAGGAAGTTCCAGTGGCTGCGGGGCATGACGCGAGTGCCAATCCTTGGGCGAGGCAACAGCATGCCTTTAGCGGCTAGCGTCTTGACGGCTTCACGAACGGCTGTCCGGCTGACGCCAAAGAGATCACCCAGTTCCATCTCGCCCGGAAGAATGCTGCCTGCCGCATATTCACCCTTGAGAATTCGCTGGGCAATTTTCTCTGCCAGCACATAAGAAAGGTTTTTTTGGGCGGCGAGTTGTTGAGTGGATAAAGACATGACGCAATTCCTTTAGCTGTATTTCTTACCCTAGTATGCCACCGGCGGTGATTTTGCGGTGATTTATGCAGCAAATATCCCGGATTTGCTGGCTTTCTGCGCGCCGTTGGTGAAAAAGAATGCGGTCAGAAAGTTTTTTCAAATTAGGGGTTGTCAGGCTCTGAGAACTCCCTATAATGCGCCTCCACTGACACGGCGAAGCGGCTTTGAAAGCGGCTTCACAACCCGGTAGTCAGTCAGACGAAAGCGAAAATAAACGCTTGACTCTGAAAGAGGAAAGCGTATTATACGCCACCTCGAGTTAGCAAGCGAAAGCGACTGACTCACTGCTCTTT
>NZ_VWWS01000007.1:0-354580 GCF_011752855.1 Enterobacter sp. Ap-867
CTGGCGGCCGTAGCGCGGTGGTCCCACCTGACCCCATGCCGAACTCAGAAGTGAAACGCCGTAGCGCCGATGGTAGTGTGGGGTCTCCCCATGCGAGAGTAGGGAACTGCCAGGCATCAAATTAAGCGTGCTGATATGGCTCAGTTGGTAGAGCGCACCCTTGGTAAGGGTGAGGTCCCCAGTTCGACTCTGGGTATCAGCACCACTTTTTAGGTTAAAGTTCGGCACGTAGAAAAGAATTTGCCTGACGGCCGTAGCGCGGTGGTCCCACCTGACCCCATGCCGAACTCAGAAGTGAAACGCCGTAGCGCCAATGGTAGTGTGGGGTCTCCCCATGCGAGAGTAGGGAACTGTCAGGCATCAAATAAAGCATTAACCCCGACCGAAAGGCCGGGGTTTTTTGCTTTCAGAGATGTGCAAAACAGCATAAAAAAGGCCGCGTCCGCGGCCTTTGTCGTTTAATGGATAACCTGAGACAAGAAAGCTCGCGTTCTTTCCGATTTCGGATGGGCAAAAAACTCTTCAGGCGGTGCCTGCTCTACGATCTCTCCACGGTCCATAAAGATAACCCTGTCGGCAACGGTACGCGCAAACCCCATTTCGTGAGTCACGCACAGCATCGTCATCCCGGATTCGGCCAGGCCAATCATGGTATCCAGCACTTCCTTCACCATTTCCGGGTCAAGTGCAGACGTCGGTTCATCGAAGAGCATGATTTTAGGCTTCATGCATAACGAGCGAGCAATGGCCACACGCTGCTGCTGGCCACCGGATATTTGCCCCGGGAATTTATGCGCATGTTCAGCGATTCGTACTCGTTCGAGATAATGCATCGCCAGCGCTTCCGCTTCTTTCTTCGGCATCTTACGCACCCAAATCGGAGCCAGGGTGCAGTTCTGCAAGACCGTTAAATGTGGGAACAGGTTAAAGTGCTGAAAGACCATGCCGACTTCGGTACGGACTTTTTCTATATTGCGGAGATCGTCATTCAACTCTGTGCCGTCAACGACAATACGCCCCTGCTGATGCTCTTCAAGATGGTTAATACAGCGAATAGTCGTTGATTTCCCGGAGCCCGATGGCCCACACAGCACGATACGCTCACCCTGCTTCACATTGAGATTAATATCTTTTAAAACATGGAATTGCCCGTACCATTTGTTCACATTTTCCAATGTGATCATCGTGTCGGCAGCCTGCAGTGTCATTTTACTCATCATAATCCTTAGTGCGGCGTGCGGCCGGTGTGGAAGCGCTTCTCCAGATGCTGGCTATAGCGCGACATACTGAAACAGAAAATCCAATAGACGATAGCGGCAAAGACATAGCCTTCTGTCGACATCCCCAGCCAGGCCGGATCGACAGTGGCTTGCTGTACGCTACTAAACAGATCGAACAGGCCGATGATGATCACCAGACTGGTGTCTTTAAACAGCGCAATAATCGTGTTCACCAGCCCCGGGATCACCAACTTCAGGGCCTGAGGTAAAATCACCAATCCTTGCATTCTCCAGTAACCAAGCGCCAATGACTCTGCTGCCTCATATTGCCCTTTGGGCAGAGCCTGCAGCCCGCCACGAACCACCTCGGCCACATAGGCTGACTGGAATAAAATCACCCCGACCAATGCCCGAATCAGTTTATCGATGGTGGTGCCTTCCGGTAGAAACAGCGGCAGCATCACGGAAGACATGAACAGCACCGTGATCAGCGGTACACCTCGCCAAAATTCGATAAACATTATTGAAAGGATTCTCACAACCGGCATGCGCGATCGTCTGCCTAGTGCCAGCACAATACCCAGCGGCAGGGCGCCTGCGATGCCGACGGAAGCAATGATTAGCGTGAGGGTTAATCCGCCCCAAAGACGAGTCTCCACGCGGTCCAGCCCCAGGAATCCACCGTACATCAAGAGCCAAACGAGGAGCGGATAGGTCACGGCCCAGGCGGCGATATAGCGACCACGGTGAGGAAGCGACTTCCAGAACATTGCGGCTACGGAAAGTAACCCAATGATCAGTGCAAGGTTGATGCGCCAGCGCAATTCGTGAGGATAAAGTCCATACATAAACTGCCCGAAGCGGTCGTGGATAAAGACCCAACACGCCCCTCCCTGAGTACAGTCGGCTCTTGTCTCACCTACCCAATTCCCCTGGAAAACCGCCCAGTTCAGAAGCGGAGGGATAAGCGTCCACATCAGCCCGAGACAAAGCAGTGTGAGCAGAGTATTCAGCCAGCTGGAGAAGAGATTTTTACGCATCCAGCGCCAGATTCGTTCCGGGTGGTTAGCTGCCTGGCGGGCGTCGTGCGCCGTTAAAACTTTAGTCATCGACATTCCTTAACGCTCGACGAGGGCGATACGGCGGTTATAGACGTTCATCAGCAGCGAAATAACCAGGCTGATAAGCAAATAAACGGACATCGTGATAGCGATGGTTTCGATAGCCTGGCCCGTTTGGTTAAGCACGCTGCCGGCAAACAAAGACACCATATCCGGATAACCAATGGCTGCTGCCAGGGAAGAGTTTTTGACGATGTTCAAGTACTGGCTGGTCAACGGCGGAATGATGACTCTCAGCGCCTGGGGCACAATCACCTGGCGAAGCGTCACCTGCTTAGGCAGACCCAGGGACAAAGCCGCCTCATGCTGGCCAAAGGGGACGGACTGAATACCTGAGCGAATGATTTCCGCGATAAAGACCGAGGTGTAAACCGACAGCGCCAGCGTTAAAGCCGCCAGTTCAGGGATAAGTACAATCCCACCGCTGAAGTTGAAACCGTGCAGAGCTGGAATATCCCAGTGAAGGGCTGCCCCGAAGATCAAATGCGCCAGCAGCGGAAGCACAACGATCAACGCGATCGTCACGGGCCAGGTGCGACGAATCTGCCCGGTTCTCATTTGGTGCATTTTGTTATAGCGATACAGGCCAGCAGAAACGATCAGTGCGCACAGAATGGCAACCGCAAATGCCAGCAGACCTTCCCCCATAATCGGAGCCGGAAGAGACAGCCCGCGATTGCTCAGGTACATCAGGCCAAAGGCATCCAGAGCCTGGCGTGGGCCCGGCAGATTACGCAGCACGGCAAAGTACCAGAAGAAAATTTGCAGCAGTGGGGGGATGTTGCGAAACGTCTCTATATAAAAGGTAGAGAGTTTACGCACCAGCCAGTTATCAGAGAGGCGTGCCAGGCCCACAAAGAAGCCGATAAATGTCGCGAATACAATACAGAGAACAGACACCAGCAGGGTATTCAGCAGCCCAACAACAAAGACTTTGCCGTAGGTATCTCCCTGATCGTAGTCGACAAGATGCTGGACAATGCCGAACCCGGCGGCGCGATCGAGAAAGGCAAAACCGGAGGTAATACCGCGGCTGTCCAGGTTGGTAATGGTGTTGTGAATCAAATAAACCGCCACGCCAATAACCAAGGCGATGGCGATGATTTGATACAGCCAGGCGCGAACCGAGGGGTTAGAAAAAGATAAGTCGGCCTTCACGGCTGGGCGGTGATGACGCATAAGCAAACCTCAGTAACAGGAACATAAATCTGGGGCACCGCAATGGGCAGTGCCCTGTTCTGGTATGTCGCTTAGCGAACTGGTGGGGCGTACTGAATCCCACCGTTGTTCCACAGGTTGTTCTGGCCGCGTTTTATTTTCAGCGGGCTTTGGGCACCGACGTTACTCTCGAAAATCTCAGCGTAGTTACCGACCTGCTTCACGATGTTGTAGGCCCACTTGTTGTCCAGCTTCAGGTCTTTGCCGAAATCACCCTCTTTCCCTAACAGGTGCGCCATATCCGGCGTGGTCGGGTTGGCGGCCATCTGGTCGACGTTTTTAGAATTAATGCCCATCTCTTCGGCATTCAGCATGGCGAACAGCGTCCAGCGCACGATGGAGAACCAGTCATCGTCCCCGCGGCGTACAACGGGTCCCAGGGGTTCTTTAGAGATGACTTCTGGCAGCACAAGCCATTCTGCCGGATTGCTGAGCTTGATGCGCAGGGCGTACAACTGAGACTGATCTGAGGCCAGAGTATCGCAGCGCCCGGACTCCAGCGCTTTGGCCGACTCGTCTGAACGGTCAAAGGTGACCGGCGTGTACTTCATCTTATTGGCTTTGAAGTAGTCGGCGACGTTCAGCTCGGTGTCGGTTCCGGCCTGAATACAAACCGTGGCACCGTCGAGCTCTTTCGCGCTTTTGAGGCCGGCTTTATTGTGGGTCAGGAAGCCGATACCGTCATAGTAAGTGACGCCGGTGAACACCATCCCCATGCCCGCGTCGCGGGAAGAAGTCCAGGTGGTGTTACGGGAAAGAATATCTACCTCGCCGGACTGCAGCGCCGTAAAGCGCTCTTTTGCTGTCAGAGGCGTGTATTTGACTTTAGAAGCATCGCCGAAGACTGCCGCCGCCACGCCACGGCAAACATCCACATCGATACCGGTAAACTTGCCGCTGCCGTCAGCGTAAGAAAAGCCCGGCAGACCATCGCTGATTCCACATTGCACGAAGCCTTTCTTTTTGACGGCATCCAGCGTGGTGCCTGCATGAGCCTGATTAGCCATCGCAAACAGCGTGCCGGTAGCGACCAGAGTGGCGATCATCATCTTCTTCATAAATGCATCCTGAGTGGCAAAATTATCATTATTGGCGAAATGGCATCCGGGAGGTGCCAGATCCGTATTCGTGGCAAATGCCCGAGTCATAGTCTTTAAAGCAAAGG
The DNA here is from genome assembly GCF_011752855.1 of Enterobacter sp. Ap-867. Classification (NCBI taxonomy): domain Bacteria; kingdom Pseudomonadati; phylum Pseudomonadota; class Gammaproteobacteria; order Enterobacterales; family Enterobacteriaceae; genus Enterobacter; species Enterobacter sp. Ap-867. Next base: position 4,725 of record NZ_VWWS01000007.1, read on the forward strand.
GGATGCCAGGTTTTTGCGGGGGCGTCTTATGAAGAAGAAGGCAGGTAGCCATGAAGGTATGGGCAAGAAAATGCGCCGAAATAGTGCAGGCCTGCAACTAACGGCGCATTTCAGAGCAAAATGATTCAGGTGTTGCAGGAAGAAGAAACAAAAAAGCGCGAGAGCCTCGCGCTTTGGTCGAGGGGGGAACTTATTTGGTGAGTGCCACGATACCCAGGGCTACGCCTGCCACTGCAGCGGTACCGGCGGCAATCGCGCCAGCGGTTTCCCAGTTATCCTGAGTGGTGCCTTTCATACAGGTATTGGTGTGCACCAGGCGCCCCTGGTCATCATAGACCGGTACGCAAGGGGAATCGGTCGCACAGCCAGCCAGAAAAGTAGTGAGCAACGCGACAGCGATGAATTTAGTCATTTTGAACCTCGGTTTTACCAAACGCCGGAACAGGGATTGCTCTCGTAGGTGCCCATAAAGGTACGAAGCTTTCACGGATGCTGCACCGGTGTGAATGTGGCTATTTTACCACTGCGACTCAGACCACAGGATCGAGGAATAATTGCAAAGCGTGTGAAGTGTAAACAAAGTGAAGGAAAGGGCGATGCAGCGATGAATGATGAGGAAAAACGTCAGATTCGGGGTGTAGAAAAGAGAAAAGGCGCTTTCCCATGCCGAGTCGCGCCTTTTCACAACACTAACTGATTAGTATCAGTTCATGCCGTATTTTTTCAGTTTCTTACGCAGCGTACCGCGGTTGATACCCATCATCAGGGCAGCGCGGGTCTGGTTGCCGCGGGTGTATTGCATCACCATGTCCAACAGTGGCTGTTCAACTTCAGCCAGTACCAGCTCATACAGGTCATTCACATCCTGACCATTCAGTTGAGCAAAATAGTTCTTCAGTGCCTGTTTAACCGAGTCACGCAGGGGCTTTTGAGTTACCTGATCCTGAGAGTTAACGGTGGAAACGGTCAGTACGTCAGAATTTACGCGTTGTTCGAACATAGTTCTGTCAGCTCTTTATTTCATTACGCAAGATTTTCGAAGTATGCCTCCAACGCCTCCAGCTGTTCGCTGGTATCCTCAATGGCGTTGAATGTGCGCCGAAACTGGTCATCTGGAGCGTGCTCCTGGAGATACCAGGAGACGTGTTTACGAGCAATTCGGTAACCTTTTACATCGCCATAAAAGCTATGCAGTTCCCGAACGTGCGAGCAAAGTAAGCGCTTCACCTCTGCCAGAGGCAAGGGGGGCAGCAGCTCTCCAGTGTCCAGATAATGCTGGATTTCCCGAAAGATCCAGGGTCTTCCCTGAGCCGCACGGCCTATCATCAGGGCATCAGCCCCCGTATAGTCAAGTACAGCTCTGGCTTTAAGCGGGTCAGTAATGTCACCATTCGCGATAATCGGAATGGAAACTTTCTGCTTAACTGCCCGAATGCTGTCGTATTCAGCATCGCCCTGGAATAAACAGGCGCGTGTGCGTCCATGAATTGTCAGAGCCTGAATCCCACAGTCTTCAGCCAGTTGGGCAATCTCTACACAGTTACGGTGCGCGGGCTCCCAGCCGGTACGAATTTTCAACGTCACAGGAACATCCACTGCCTTCACTACCGTCGTCACGATGTCCTTTACCAGACTCGGGTACTGTAGAAGCGCTGAACCTGCCAGCTTACGATTCACCTTTTTTGCCGGACAACCCATATTGATATCAATAATCTGGGCGCCATTAGCCACGTTAATTCGCGCGGCTTCTGCCATCTCTTCCGGTACGCTGCCGGCAATTTGCACGGTGCGAATACCCGGTTCATCCACATGAACCATGCGTAAACGGGACTTATCGCTCGCCCAAACTTCTGGGTTAGAGGACATCATCTCGGAAACGGTTAACCCGGCTCCCATCTCGTAGCACAGCGTCCTGAATGGTCTGTCAGTGATGCCAGCCATAGGTGCTGCGATCAGGCGATTTCTGAGCTGGTGGTGTCCGATGCGCATGAGTTAAGAAATGACCATACTGTGCCTGCAAGGCGGCGTATATTACGCATTTTTCACACGAGATGAAAGGCCAAACTTTGAACAATCCTCTGTCACAGATCAATGAAGCGGCAACAAATGCGGCGAGAATACGTAATTCATTCAATTAATCAGATGGTTAGGATTTTTCGTTTATTTCATGCTGTTTTAAATTTTCCTGAAAGTTAGCAGAAATATGCTGTCCAACAGGCTATTTTTACCAGATAAACCGCTGTTTTTGTGGTCGGTTTTGGGGTTTTTATGCGAACAAGCTCTCATTTTTACATGTGGCTTGTTCACTAAAACTGGCTGAAAACGGCACACGGCGCGATGTCCGTATGCCGTTATTTTGATCAGCCTTGCTTGCGGCCGGTGATACGGCACCACTCTTCTTTTTCCGCAACCGGGTCAAGCGTGAACTTATCGACATAAGCTTCACACACCCCTTCGGCTTGGCTTGCCAGAACGCCGGAAAGGCCAAGTAAACCGCCCTCAACAGGCAGCACGCTGATTAACGGCGCTAACTCACGCAAAGGGCCTGCCAGGATGTTAGCGACCACCACGTCGGCGCTCATGACTTCTGGCTGATCTTTCGGCAGGTAAAGCTCAAGCCGGTCAGAAACACCGTTACGCTCAGCGTTATCGCGGCTCGCCTGAATTGCCTGCGGATCGATATCGATGCCGATAGCTTTTGCGGCCCCCAGTTTAAGAGCGGCAATCGCCAGGATCCCGGAGCCGCAACCAAAGTCGATCACAGTTTTGCCCGCCAGGTCCAGGCCGTCGAGCCATTCGAGGCACAGCGAGGTGGTTGGATGGGTTCCGGTGCCAAACGCCAGACCCGGGTCGAGCATCACGTTCACGGCAGTTGCATCCGGCACATCGCGCCAGCTTGGGCAGATCCACAGGCGGTTGCCGAAGCGCATTGGGTGGAAGTTGTCCATCCATTCGCGCTCCCAGTCTTTATCTTCCAGCTGTTCCACTTTGTGGTGGAAACCCTGGCCTAACAAAGGGCAGTGCTCGAGGATAGCGACAACTTCTTCCATGTCGGTTTCCGCGTCATACAGGCCGATAACGTCGGTATCGCCCCAAAGGCGAGTTTCACCCGGCAGCGGTTCAAAGACCGGCGTATCGTGGGTGTCCTGGAAGGTGACGGAAACCGCCCCGCTTTCAATCAGCGCATCGCCTAAGCTTTCAGCGTTGCCGCCGGTGGTGTTAATTTTCAGTTGGATCCATGGCATGGCGAAACTCTTTATTTATCAGTAGTGGAAACAAGAAGGGGCTCCGGAACGGCACGACCAAAACGGTTACCTATCAGGAACGCCAGCAAGCTGAACAGGAGCGAAGGCACAATCGGGTGGAAGCCCAGAAGCTGCAGGCCAAAACTGGCGAGCACCGCGTATAGTCCGCCGCCGACAATCATGCCGCTCAGCGCGCCTGCTGCGTTCGCTTTCTCCCAATAGAGGCCCAGCACCAGCGGCCACAGGAAAACGGCCTCAAGGCCCCCGAAGGCCAGCAGATTAAGCCAGATAATCATCTCAGGTGGTCGCCAGGCGGCCAGCATCATCAGAATGCCCAGCACCAGCGTAGTGGTGGTGGAAATGCGCTTCAGGCGGCGCTCCTGATGAATTTTAGTCGGACTTGCGCTAAGCCACAGGTCTTTCACGATCGTCGCGGAGGCCTGCAGCAAGTGGGCGTTCACGTTGGACATAATGGCGGCCATTGGCGCGGCCAGGAATAACCCAGCGGCCCAGGGCGGCAGAACCTGCATCATCAGCGTAGGGATAACCAGATCCGGCACCGTCAGGCCCGGGAGTACCGCTCTGCCCAGCGCGCCAGCAAGGTGCATACCCAGCATCAGGATTGCGACCACAATGGTGCCTATGATGATGCCGCGGTGCACGGCTTTGCTGTCTTTATAAGAGATACAGCGTACCGCCGTGTGGGGCAGGCCGATCACGCCAAAACAGACCAGTACCCAGAAGGAAGCCATAAACGTTGGCGTCAGAATGTCACCCGCGCCCTGAGGGCTGACGAGTTTCGGATCGATGTGTTCTAACGTTTGTACCGCGTTGCCCAGCCCGCCAGCGGCATGAACCACGCCGACCAGCAGCACGATGGTGCCTATGAGCATTACCATGCCCTGCATGGTGTCGTTGAGCACGCTGGCGCGGAAGCCGCCGAAGGACGTATAGAGCGCGATGGTGATCCCGAAAATCAGCAGGCCAGTTTCATACTTTATCCCTGCGGCGGTTTCCAGCAGACGCGCGCCACCGATGAACTGGACGGCAATCGCGCCAACAAACGCGACCAACAGGCTAATGCTGGCAATCCAGACGACGGCCCGATTCTGGTAGCGAGCCTGGAGCATGTCATTCAGCGTGATGGCGTTATAGCGGCGTGCCAGGATAGCGAATTTCTTCCCGAGGATCCCCAGAGAAAGCCAGATCGTTGGGATCTGAATCATGGCCAGCAGCACCCAACCCAGACCGAACTTATAGGCTGCACCCGGGCCGCCGATAAACGAACTGGCGCTGATGTAGGTGGTGGTGAGCGTCATGGCCAGGACGAAGCCGCCCATCGAACGGCTGCCGAGGAAATATTCACTCAGAAAGGTGCCTGATGTGCGCTGGCGCATGGCATAAACGGAAAGACCAAAGACCGCGATCAGGTAGATAACCAGCACGGCAATCACTTCATTTTGCATGGTCATCCCCCAGAGGAATGTCGCGGAATATGTATTTCACCATCAGCCAGCAAAGCAGGATAAACAGTAGCGGCACCAGCAGGCAGGCCATCTCGAACCAGTGCGGCAAGCCGGTGATCCCCTGTGTATTGTCAGGTAAGTAAGCAGCCACTAACCATGCGGCAAGATAGAGCAAGGTCAGCCAGAGCGCCCAGCGCGCTTCTTTATGGGCCTGAACAAAACGGTTGTCCATTTTTGTCCCTTGAGTTCGCAGAAAGCGGGGATTGTAACGCATCCATCCTGTCGGAGGATAAAAAAAGAAAAAGGCCGGAAATCCGGCCTTTTGTCGACATGTTCAACGGAAACTTAGTGCTGAAGACCGAGTTTCTTCTCCAGATAGTGGATGTTGGTTCCACCGTGCTGGAAGTTTTCGTCGTTCATGATTTTGGTCTGCAGATCGATATTAGTTTTGATGCCATCGATAATCAGTTCTGCCAGGGCGTTTTTCATGCGGGCAATAGCCACTTCACGCGTTTCGCCGTAGCAGATGAGCTTCCCAATCATTGAATCGTAGTACGGCGGTACTGTGTAACCGGCGTAGATATGCGATTCCCAACGCACGCCAAAACCACCAGGCGCGTGGAAGCGCGTGATTTTGCCCGGGCTTGGCAGGAAGGTGTTCGGGTCTTCGGCGTTGATACGGCATTCCACCGCGTGGCCGGTAACGTGAACGTCTTCCTGTTTGATGGACAGCGGCTGACCGGCTGCGATACGCAGCTGCTCTTTGATCAGGTCAACGCCGGTGATCATTTCGGTAACCGGGTGTTCTACCTGAATACGGGTGTTCATTTCGATGAAATAGAACTCGCCGTTTTCGAACAGGAACTCAAAGGTACCTGCGCCGCGATAGTTAATGTCGATACAGGCTTTGGCGCAGCGGTCGCCGATGAATTTACGCAGCTCAGGCGTGATGCCCGGGGCAGGTGCTTCTTCAACGACTTTCTGGTGGCGGCGCTGCATGGAGCAGTCACGTTCAGCCAGATAGATAGCGTGCCCCTGGCCGTCGGCCAGAACCTGAATCTCGATATGGCGTGGGTTCTCGAGGTATTTCTCCATGTAAACCATGTCGTTGTTGAAAGCTGCTTTGGCTTCCGCACGGGTCATGTTGATGGATTGCTCGAGCTCCGCGTCGCTGCGCACTACGCGCATACCACGACCGCCGCCGCCGCCGGAGGCTTTGATAATCACCGGGTAGCCGATGCGTTTTGCATGGGCACGGTTTTTATCCATGTCGCCGTCCAGTGGGCCGTCAGAACCTGGTACCGTTGGTACGCCCGCTTTTTTCATCGCGGTGATCGCGGAAACTTTGTCGCCCATCAGGCGGATAGTTTCAGCTTTCGGGCCGATGAAGATAAAGCCGGAACGCTCAACCTGCTCGGCAAAGTTGGCGTTTTCTGACAGGAAGCCGTAACCCGGGTGAATCGCTACCGCGCCGGTGATTTCCGCCGCAGAGATGATTGCCGGGATGTTCAGGTAGCTTTTTACGGACGGAGCCGGGCCGATACAGACCGTCTCATCCGCCAGTAATACGTGTTTCAGATCGCGGTCCGCGCTTGAGTGCACAGCGACAGTCTTGATGCCCAGTTCTTTACAGGCACGAAGAATACGCAGTGCAATCTCGCCGCGGTTGGCGATGACAATTTTATCCAGCATGTTCGCCTCGTTACTCGATGACGACCAGCGGCTCGTCAAATTCTACCGGCTGACCATTCTCAATCAGAATTGCTTTCACCACACCGGCTTTATCTGATTCGATCTGGTTCATCATTTTCATTGCTTCAACGATGCACAGGGTGTCGCCCACGTTAACTTTCTGGCCCACTTCCACAAACGCTTTGGCATCCGGGCTAGGGGTACGGTAGAAGGTACCGACCATTGGGGAACGTACGATGTGACCACTGACTTCAGCAGCTGCAGGGGCTTCCATTGCTGGGGTTGCGGCTGGTGCAACGGCCTGAGCCAGACCCGGCTGTGGCTGCGGCTGGTACATTGGCGCAGCGTAAGCCTGTTGCATCATTGGGAAACCAGCGTTTGCCGGGGAGCGGCTGATGCGTACAGACTCTTCGCCTTCAGAAATTTCCAGTTCAGCGATGCCTGATTCTTCAACCAGCTCGATCAGTTTTTTAATCTTACGAATATCCATGAGTGGGTTCCGTACTCTTTGTTTAGATGGATTTTGACAGGCGTTTTACCGCCGTCTGTAAAGCATATGAATAGCCGTCAGCGCCTAATCCGCAGATCACGCCGATGGCCTTATCTGATAGATAGGAATGATGGCGGAACGGTTCACGCGCGTGCACATTGCTGAGGTGAATCTCGATAAACGGGATATCCACCGCCAGTAACGCATCGCGCAGCGCGACGCTGGTATGCGTGAACGCGGCCGGATTAATCAGGATAAAGTCGACAGTGTCTTTGGCCTGATGAATTCGGTCAATCAACGCATATTCGGCGTTAGATTGCAGGTGACTGAGCGTCACGCCAAGGCTGGTTGCCTCCGCCTCAAGCGTGTTAACAATTTCTGCTAACGTCTGGTGGCCGTACTTCTCCGGCTCCCGCGTGCCCAGCATGTTTAGATTAGGGCCATTCAAAAGCAAAATGTGAAATTCACCCGACATCGTGCTGCCATCTCCTGCGATTAGTAGGCAATTTACAAAATATACCTAAGTTTTCCGGTTGTCACCTTTTCGAACCGAAAATGGTCGTCAGAAAAAACCGAAGTCGCACATTATAACGATTTCGTAGCATTTGGCAGCTAAATACTGGTCTTATCAGGGAAGATGATCAACCGATATCCAGTTAAGGATACCGATCGATGTTTATTCTGCGGAGAAGCACACGCTTTTTGGCTAGCGCCACCACTGGCGAAACTTCTTGTAGCGAAGTGCAAGAAGAATGATCGCGCCCAGCGCATAAAGCAAGGGTTGAGGGGACAAAATCTTAACCGACCAGAGGAAATGAATCGGTGCGAGGATCGCGACCAGATAGACGAAGTTATGCAATTTCTGCCAGCGGGCACCCAAAAAACGCTGCGCTCGCTGGGTCGACGTCACGGCCAGGGCCAGCAGGATAATCCAGCAAATGATACCCAGCGTAAGATAAGGGCGGGAAACCAGTTCCTGGCCAAGCAGGCCAAGATTGCTGATCCCTAGCTCAAGCAGGGAATAGCTGGTGAGGTGCAGCGTCGCCCAGACGAAGCACCACACGCCCAACAGGCGGCGGGTACGAATCAATAGCGGCTGTTTAGCGTAACGCGCGAGTGGCGTGACAAGTAACGTCGCCAGCAGCAGTTTGAGCGCCATTCTGCCGGTAAAATGCTGAATGTCTTTTGCCGGGTCGGCGCTAAAAAGTCCCTGGCTTGCCGCGTAAAACAGCCAGACGAAGGGCAGGAAAGCGGCCAGATGAAGCCCCACTTTCAGCCAGGTAATCTGTTTTACCGTCAGGCGCACTCAGAAGTTCTCCTTCAGGTTCAGGCCGCGATACAGCGAGGCGACCTGGTCTGCGTAGCCGTTGAACAGCAGGGTGGGTTGGCGCTTAACGTCCAGCACGCCGCCCGAGCCAATAAAGCGTTCTGAAGCCTGTGACCAGCGAGGGTGATCAACGTGCGGGTTTACGTTGGCGTAGAAACCATATTCATTCGGTGCGGCAAGGTTCCATGTCGTAGGCGGCAGCTCGCGCACCAGTTTTATGCTGACAATCGATTTAATGCCTTTAAAACCATATTTCCACGGCACCGTAAGGCGAATCGGTGCGCCGTTTTGCGGCGGCAGAGCTTTACCATAAACGCCCACGGTTAACAGCGTGAGCGGATGCATTGCTTCATCCAGCCGCAATCCTTCTACATAAGGGTATTGCAGCCCGCCCCCGATAAACCGGTCCTTTTGGCCCGGCATCTGCTCCGGGTCATAAAGCGTTTCAAAGGCAACGTATTTTGCGTTGCTGGTGGGCTCAACCATAGCGAGCAGCTTGTGAAGCGGGAAGCCAATCCAGGGGACGGCCATCGACCATGCCTCAACGCAGCGCATACGGTAAATGCGCTCTTCCAGCGGGAAGCGCTTATAAAGGTCATCGTGATCGAGCGTCATGGGTTTAGCCACTTCGCCGCTGATTTTAATCTGCCAGGGATCGGTTTTTAGCCCGCCGGCGTTAGCGGCAGGGTCGGCCTTATCCAGGCCAAATTCATAGAAGTTGTTGTAGCCCGTGACTTTGTCTTCCGGGGTCAGGGCCAGTTTGGCCTGGTACTCTTCTGGCTTAGTGAACGTCAGCGGTTTGCCGGCAGGTGCCGGGGGGCGATCGTGACCTTTGAACCAGGACAGAATATCGGCGTTGGCTGTCTGAGGGAGTGACAGGGCGGCCGCGCTGATGCCCAGCGCTTTCAGTACCTGGCGGCGCTTCATCATAAACACGGATTCTGGCGTAACGTCGGCTTCGGTGAGCCGGGTGACCTTTTTCATGACGTTCTCCTCGTAGCGATAGCCTAAGCATGACCGAGAGAAAGCGTTCCGGCGAATATGTCACGAAAAATTGAAATTTGAGGAGCGACAGGGCGTCGCTCCTCGGGCAAGGTTTAACGCACTTTTACCAGGGTTCTGCCCTGAGCGGCGTTGTTAATGATATCGCTGGCGTACTTTGGCGCTTCTGCCAGGCCGATTTCGGTCGTTGCTTGCTGGTAGAAGGCATCCGGCAAGTCTTTCACGAGGCGTGCCCAGGCGGCCGCGCGGCGATCCGGCGGCGTCATGACGGAATCCACACCCTGCAGGCGAACATTACGCAGAATAAACGGCATGACGGTGGTTGGTAGCGCGAAGCCACCGGCTAAGCCACAGGCCGCCACGCAGCCGCCGTAGTTCATTTGCGCCAGAACTTTCGCCAGCACTTTATCGCCGACGGTATCAATGGCGCCGGCCCAGAGCTGTTTTTCCAGCGGACGGGTTTCGGCGAACTCATCGCGGCCAAGAATACGGTCGGCACCGAGGCTGCGAAGGTAATCATGCGTACTTTCGCGGCCGGATACGGCGGCCACCTTATAGCCCAGTTTGTGCAGCAGCGCGATGGCAGTGCTGCCTACGCCGCCGCTTGCGCCAGTGACGACGATTTCGCCGCTTTCTGGCGTCACACCTGCGTCTTCAAGTGCCATCACGCAGAGCATCGCGGTAAAACCGGCCGTGCCGATAATCATCGCCTTGCGCGCATCTAAACCTTCGGGCATTGCAACCAGCCAGTCACCTTTTACCCGTGCGGCTTCTGCCAGGCCACCCCAGTGGTTTTCTCCAACGCCCCAGCCGGTGAGCAGCACCGCCTGGCCCGGCTGAAAACGAGTGTCCTCACTGGTGAGCACTTTGCCAGCAAAGTCGATGCCCGGCACCATCGGGAAATTACGGATGATTTTGCCTTTGCCGGTGATGGCCAGCGCGTCTTTGTAATTCAGGCTGGAGTAATCAATCTCCACGGTGACGTTGCCTTCTGGCAACGCGTCGTGGTCGATCGTTTTTACCGCGGCCAGGGTTTGGCCTTCGGACTGTTCCAGGATTAATGCCTGCATGGGCGTTCCTCGGTCGGTAGCAATGGGAAAAAAATCTTAGCAGACTATACTCCGATACTGATGTGAAGAGCCGACCTGACGCAATAAATGCTCAGAAATTCCCGAGGGGTTTCGTTTGCCTGAGGTCGGCCTTTGCTATTTAATGCTTCCTCGTTTGGGGCCCATGATGAGTGTGGTTAATTTTCACTAACCGGAGTTAACACAGGGATGCGATTAACGACGAAACTTTCAGCCTTTATTACCCTTTTAACCGGGCTTGCGATTTTCGTTACGCTCTTTGGGTGCCTGCTAAGTTTCTATAACTCTGTTCACGACAAAACTCAGCAGCGCATTATGGCGGTTGCCACGATCGTTGATAACCAACTGGTCTCACGCTCGCCCCAGGATCTGGTGGATCACTTTAGCGAGCTGATGATACCGGTGGATATCACCGAAATTCGCCTGATGGCGGATAAAACTTACCTCTTCCAGCACGTTTTACCCGAAGGCTATCGCCCGGCAGGGACGCAATATACCTACCGCACTATTAACGTCGCGTTGATGAAGCACCCAGGTATGACGCTGCAGCTGACTTATCTCGACCCGATTGCTGTCTACTATCACGCCATGTTTACCACGACGCCATTAACTGCGGCGGTCGCTTTTATGCTGGTGGTGCTCTTCCTGGCCGGGCGCTGGCTGAGACGACAGCTTTCCGGGCAAGAGCTGCTGGAAATCAGAGCCGGAAAAATCATTAGCGGGGAGCGAGGGGCAGAAGTGCGTGGTTCCGTGCATGAATGGCCGCCGCTGGTGAGCAGCGCAATGGATGCCCTACTTTCGGACCTGCAAAGCGCCAGCGAGCAGCGAAGCCGCGTGGATACCCTCATCAGGGCATTTGCCGCCCAGGACATTAAAACCGGCCTCAATAACCGTTTGTTCTTTGATAACCAACTGGCCACGCTGCTGGAAGGCCAGGAGCAAGTCGGTGCTCACGGCGTGGTGATGATGATTCGCCTGCCTGATTTCGAGCTATTAAAAGAGACCTGGGGCAACGGCCCGGTTGAAGAATACTTATTCACTTTGGTTAACCTGCTCTCGACCTTTGTGATGCGCTACCCTGGCGCGTTATTAGCCCGCTATTTCCGCAGTGATTTTGCGGTATTGCTGCCGCACCGTACGCTGAAAGAAGCGGATGGTATTGCCAGCCAACTGCTGAATTCCGTGGATGCACTGCCGTCAACCCGTATGGTTGATCGTAGCGATATGCTGCACATTGGCATTTGCGCATGGCGCAGCGGGCAAACAAAAGAGCAGGTTATGGAGCATGCGGAAATCGCGACCCGCAATGCCGCTTTCCAGGGGGCCAACAGCTGGTCCGTCTACGACGATAAGCTCCCTGAACAGGGCCGGGGCAACGTGAAATGGCGCACTTTGCTTGAGCAGGTCCTCAAGCAGGGCGGCCCGCGCTTTTACCAGAAACCCGCGGTTGATAAACATGGGGTGGTTCACCACCGTGAAATCATGTGCCGTATCTTCGACGGTGAGCAGGAGGTGTTGTCGGCTGAATACATGCCGATGGTCAGGCAATTTGGTTTATCCGAACAATATGATCGGCAGATCGTGTCCAGGCTGTTGCCGCTGCTAAACTTCTGGCCGGAAGAAACCCTTGCCATTCAAATTACCGTTGACTCGCTGATCCGCGCCCCATTCCAGCGCTGGCTGCGTGATTCGCTGATGCAGTGCGAAAAATCGAAGCGCGCACGGATTATTTTTGAACTTGCTGAGGCAGATGTCTGTCAACACATCAGCCGATTGCAACATGTTGTAAGGTTAATCACTGCATTAGGGGCAAGGGTTGTGATTATCCAGGCGGGATTAACGGTCGTCAGCACAACTTATATAAAAGAGCTGGATGTGGAGTTAATCAAGCTGCATCCGGGTCTGGTCAGAAGCATCGGCAAGCGTACCGAAAACCAGCTTTTTGTGAAGAGCCTGGTTGAAGCCTGTAACGGGACGCGAATCCATGTTTTTGCCACAGGAGTGAGGACCCGCGGCGAGTGGCAGACGCTGATTGATAACGGGGTTGCGGGGGCGCAGGGCGATTTTATCGCCGCATCTCAGCCGCTTGACAGTAATGTGAAAAAATATTCACAAAGATACTCGGTTTAACCTGCCGTTTGCCATTATTTCACGTAGAATAACGCGCGCTGCATCTCAAGGGGGCTAGTCAGCCTGCCAGCCAGATTGTCGCAGCCGTTATGAACCGGTTTGCTGCTGTTAGCTGTTCGTTTATTCTACCGCGTTTGCCGCATTTCTGAACGCCATGTAGGAAGACGTTTCAAAAGTGTTACAGCCGTAGTGAACTGCACTATTTTTCACCGTTGCAGAACATTTTTGCGCCTTGTCGCTGTAGCGTGTGGTTGGTAAAGTAAGCGGATTTTGTATCCGCCCCAGCTTTCAGGATTATCCCTTAGTATGTTGAAAAAATTTCGTGGCATGTTTTCCAATGACCTGTCCATTGACCTGGGTACTGCGAATACCCTGATTTATGTGAAAGGACAAGGCATCGTACTGAATGAGCCCTCCGTTGTGGCCATTCGCCAGGACCGCGCCGGCTCGCCAAAAAGCGTTGCGGCCGTAGGCCATGATGCTAAACAGATGCTGGGCCGTACCCCGGGCAACATCGCGGCTATTCGTCCGATGAAAGACGGCGTTATCGCTGACTTCTTCGTGACTGAGAAAATGCTGCAGCACTTTATCAAACAGGTTCACAGCAACAGTTTCATGCGCCCAAGCCCGCGCGTGCTGGTGTGTGTGCCGGTAGGTGCTACCCAGGTTGAACGCCGTGCTATTCGTGAATCCGCACAGGGTGCAGGCGCACGTGAAGTGTTCCTGATTGAAGAACCTATGGCTGCGGCAATTGGCGCAGGCTTGCCGGTATCTGAAGCAACCGGCTCCATGGTTGTGGATATCGGTGGCGGTACCACCGAAGTGGCCGTTATCTCCCTGAACGGCGTGGTTTACTCCTCTTCCGTACGTATCGGCGGTGACCGCTTCGATGAAGCTATCATTAACTATGTGCGCCGTAACTACGGTTCACTGATTGGTGAAGCGACCGCGGAACGTATCAAACACGAAATCGGTTCTGCCTACCCGGGCGATGAAGTGCGTGAGATCGAAGTTCGCGGCCGTAACCTGGCTGAAGGTGTGCCACGCGGCTTCACCCTGAACTCTAACGAAATCCTCGAAGCATTGCAGGAGCCACTGACCGGTATTGTTAGCGCGGTGATGGTTGCGTTGGAACAGTGCCCGCCAGAGCTGGCATCCGATATCTCCGAGCGCGGTATGGTTCTGACCGGCGGTGGCGCATTGCTGCGTAACCTCGATCGCCTGCTGATGGAAGAGACGGGTATCCCGGTAGTAGTTGCAGAAGATCCACTGACCTGTGTTGCCCGCGGCGGCGGCAAGGCACTGGAAATGATCGACATGCACGGCGGCGACTTGTTTAGCGAAGAGTAACAGCCACAGGCCAGGGGGAGCTTTGCGCTGCCCCTGCTTGCTGGTTTGGGAATACGCATAGCCTATGAAGCCAATTTTTAGCCGTGGCCCGTCGCTACAGATTCGCCTTATTTTGGCGGTGCTGGTGGCGCTTGGTGTCATTATCGCCGACAGTCGCCTCGGTATGTTCAGCCAGATTCGAACATACATGGATACAGCCGTCAGTCCTTTCTATTTTGTCTCTAATGGTCCCCGTGAATTACTCGACAGCGTGTCTCAAACGCTGGCCTCGCGCGACCAACTTGAACTTGAAAATCGGGTTCTGCGTCAGGAGTTAATCCTGAAAAACAGTGAATTGCTGATGCTGGGTCAATACCGGCAGGAGAACGCGCGCCTGCGCGAGCTGCTCGGTTCCCCGCTGCGTCAGGATGAACAAAAAATGGTGACCCAGGTCATCTCCACCGTTAACGATCCGTACAGCGATCAGGTGGTGATCGACAAGGGCAGCGTGAACGGCGTGTACGAAGGTCAGCCGGTTATCAGTGATAAAGGCGTTGTCGGCCAGGTTGTCGCAGTCGCGAAGCTGACCAGCCGGGTGCTGCTGATTTGCGATGCCACTCACGCGCTGCCTATTCAGGTACTGCGTAACGATATCCGCGTGATTGCCGCCGGTAACGGCTGCACGGACGATCTGCAGCTGGAGCATCTGCCGGCCAATACCGATATTCGTGTCGGCGATGTGCTGGTGACTTCTGGTCTTGGCGGCCGCTTCCCTGAAGGCTACCCGGTTGGCGTTGTATCATCCGTTAAGCTGGATACCCAGCGCGCCTATACCGTGATTCAGGCTCGTCCTACCGCCGGTCTGCAGCGTCTGCGCTATCTGTTGCTGCTTTGGGGCGCGGATAAAAACGGCTCGTCGCCAATGCCGCCAGAGGAAGTCCACCGCGTGGCCAATGAGCGTCTGATGCAGATGATGCCTCAGGTTCTGCCGCCGCCGGGTTCAATGGGCCCTCCTGCGCCGGTCCCAGCGCCAGCAACCGGTATCACACAGCCTGCTACGGGAGCACAGTAGTGGGAAGTTATCGCAGCCAGGGCCGTTGGGTTATCTGGCTTTCATTTTTGATTGCCCTGCTACTGCAGGTCATGCCCTGGCCGGATGACCTCAAGTTTTACCGGCCGGATTGGGTATTGTTGATTCTGCTTTACTGGATTTTAGCTCTGCCGCACCGCGTTAACGTCGGGACGGGTTTTATTGTGGGCGCCATACTGGATTTGATTAGCGGCTCCACGCTCGGCGTGCGTGCTCTATCATTGAGTATTGTGGCTTACCTGGTGGCGCTGAAATACCAGCTTTTCCGTAACCTCGCCCTTTGGCAGCAGGCGCTGGTTGTCATGCTGCTCTCGCTGGTCACAGACATCATTGTTTTCTGGTCAGAATTTTTAGTGATCAACGTCTCTTTCAGACCGGAAGTGTTCTGGAGTAGTGTAGTTAACGGTATCCTGTGGCCCTGGATTTTCCTGTTAATGCGCAAAGTTCGCCAGCAATTCGCTGTGCAATAAAAGGTAAACATGACTACGTTGTATCTGGCATCCGGTTCGCCTCGCCGTCAGGAGCTTCTGACCCTGCTGGGCGTTTCTTTCGAGCGCCTCGTGCCTGGCATTGAAGAACAGCGGCAGCCGCACGAAAGCGCGGAACAGTATGTTCGCCGTCTGGCGCGCGAAAAAGCGCAGGCCGGGGTGGCGATGGCCGCCGAAGATTTGCCTGTACTGGGTGCGGATACAATCGTTATCTTCAACGGCGAAGTGCTGGAAAAACCACGGGATACAGAGCATGCCGCACAGATGCTACGTTTGCTCTCCGGCAATCAGCATCAGGTGATGACGGCAGTTGCTATTGCCGACGCCAGTCAGGTGCTGGAAGCGTTGGTGGTGACCGATGTGACGTTCCGCCGCTTATCCGAACAGGATATTGCCGATTATATTGCCAGCGGTGAACCTATGGACAAAGCCGGAGCTTACGGCATTCAGGGGCTTGGTGGCTGTTTCGTTAAAAGGATTAATGGCAGTTATCATGCAGTGGTGGGATTACCGCTGGTGGAAAC
The DNA here is from genome assembly GCF_011752855.1 of Enterobacter sp. Ap-867. NCBI lineage: Bacteria > Pseudomonadati > Pseudomonadota > Gammaproteobacteria > Enterobacterales > Enterobacteriaceae > Enterobacter > Enterobacter sp. Ap-867. Next base: position 20,596 of record NZ_VWWS01000007.1, read on the forward strand.
TGGTGAGTTGCTGAGCAATTTTCACGCGCTGCGTGACGGACGAGGAAAAGATGACGGCTGAACTATTAGTCAACGTTACCCCATCAGAGACGCGGGTGGCCTATATTGACGGTGGCATACTGCAAGAAATTCATATTGAGCGCGAAGCGCGCCGCGGAATAGTAGGGAATATCTACAAAGGTCGCGTTAGCCGGGTGTTGCCTGGAATGCAGGCGGCGTTTGTAGATATTGGCCTGGACAAGGCGGCATTCCTTCATGCTTCTGACATTATGCCGCACACCGAGTGCGTCGCCGGTGAGGAGCAAAAGAACTTTAGCGTGCGCGACATCGCCGAACTGGTTCGCCAGGGGCAGGATTTAATGGTGCAGGTGGTCAAAGATCCGCTGGGCACCAAAGGCGCTCGCCTGACCACCGACATCACGCTTCCTTCCCGTTACCTCGTTTTCATGCCCGGCGCTTCTCACGTCGGTGTTTCCCAACGTATCGAAAGCGAAGCCGAGCGCGACCGCCTGAAGCGTATCGTGAATGAGTATTGCGATGAGCAAGGTGGTTTCATTATTCGTACCGCTGCGGAAGGCGTGTGTGAAGAAGATTTAGCCTCTGATGCGGCTTACCTGAAGCGCGTATGGACCAAGGTCAGCGAGCGTAAAAAACGCAATCAAACCCGCTACCAGATGTACGGTGAACTGGCGCTGGCCCAGCGCGTATTGCGTGATTTTGCCGACGCGGCGTTGGACAGAATTCGCGTTGATTCCCGCCTGACTTACGAAATGCTGCTGGAATTTACCGCCGAGTACATGCCGGAGATGACCAGCAAAATCGAGCATTACAGCGGCCGCCAGCCGATTTTCGATCTCTACGACGTTGAGAATGAAATCCAGCGTGCGCTGGAGCGTAAGGTGGAACTGAAGTCTGGCGGCTATCTGGTGATTGACCAGACCGAAGCGATGACCACGGTGGATATTAATACCGGCGCGTTCGTGGGCCATCGCAATCTCGACGACACAATTTTTAATACAAATATCGAAGCGACTCAGGCCATCGCGCGCCAGCTCCGGCTGCGTAATCTGGGCGGCATTATCATCATCGACTTCATCGATATGAGTAATGAAGATCACCGCCGCCGCGTGCTGCATTCTCTCGAGCAGGCGCTGAGCAAAGATCGCGTGAAGACCAGCATTAACGGCTTCTCCCAGCTCGGCCTGGTCGAGATGACTCGCAAGCGCACGCGCGAAAGCGTAGAGCATGTGCTGTGCAACGAATGCCCGACCTGCCACGGTCGCGGCACCGTAAAGACGGTGGAAACGGTTTGCTACGAAATTATGCGTGAAATCGTTCGTGTGCATCATGCCTACGATTCCGACCGTTTCCTGGTCTATGCTTCTCCTGCGGTGGGCGAGGCGTTGAAAAGCGAAGAGTCTCACGCGCTGGCTGAAGTAGAAATCTTTGTGGGTAAACAGGTCAAAGTTCAGATTGAACCGCTCTACAATCAGGAGCAGTTCGACGTCGTGATGATGTAAATGCGCATTGCAGACGACTGACAAACCTCTGATGATAGAAGAAATACCAGACGTTTAGTCAAAAAAAACAGGAAAATCAATTCGTTGATTTTCGGTTGATAATCACAAAGAGGGAAAAACCACGCTTTTTCCCTCTTTGTCAGCAACCTCAAATGTGCGGATGTGCATTTTGCCCGTAAGGCTGACAAGGAGAGAAAGGTGAGGCGACTGCCCGGCATTCTGCTGCTCACAGGCGTAACGTTGGTTGTTATCGTCGCGCTACTGGTGAGTGGCCTGCGGCTCGTTTTGCCGCACCTGGATGCCTGGCGGCCCGCGCTGCTGGATAAAATTGAAGCCGCCACAGGTTTGCCGGTGGAAGTCAGTAAGTTACAGGCAAGCTGGGAGAATTTTGGCCCCACGCTTGATGTTCGCGACGTTAAGGCCGGCCTCAAAGACGGCGGCACGCTGAGTATCAAACGCGTTACGCTGGCGCTGGATGTCTGGCAAAGCCTGCTGCACGCTCGCTGGCAGTTTCGTGACCTGACCTTCTATCAGCTGCAAATGCGTACCAACACGCCGCTCAGCCAGAACGGTGGAGATGGTACGCTGGAAGCGGACAAAATCAGCGATCTTTTCCTTCGTCAGTTCGATCACTTCGATCTTCGCGACAGCTCCCTTAGCTTCCTGACGCTCTCCGGCCAGCGGGCCGAACTTTCTATTCCTCAACTGACCTGGCTTAACGGTAAAAACCGCCACCGCGCAGAAGGCCAGGTCAGCCTGTCCAGCTTTAACGGCCAGCACGGCGTGGCCAACGTTCGTATGGATCTGCGGGATGAAAACGGGATTCTGAACAACGGCAAGGTCTGGCTGCAGGCAGATGACGTCGACGTGAAGCCCTGGCTGGGCCGCTGGATGGAAGACAATGTCGACCTGAAAAGCGCCCGTTTTAGCCTCGAAGCCTGGATGGATGTGAAAGAAGGGGATATCAGCGGCGGCAGCATCTGGCTGAAAAAAGGCGGGGCAAGCTGGCCGGGTTCCGGCAGCGTGACGCACTCGCTTTCGGTCGATAATCTTACCGCTCAGGTCAGCCGGGAGAAATCCAGCTGGCAGATCTCCGTCCCTTCTACCAATATCACGCTGGATGACCAGGCGTGGCCGAAAGGCTCGCTCTCTGTGGCCTGGGTAGCCCCGCAGGATGTAGGCGGGAAACAAAGCCAGCGCAGCGATGAACTTCGCGTACGCGCCAGCAATATGGAACTGGACAGGTTTAATGGCCTGTTGCCGATTGCCGCCAAAATTTCGCCGCAGCTGGGGGATATCTGGACTTCGCTGCAGCCTCAGGGCCACATTGACGTGCTGGCGCTGGACATTCCGCTCCAGCAAACCGAGCTGACTCGTCTGCAGGCCCGGTGGAAAGATGTGAGCTGGAAGCAGTGGAAACTGTTGCCTGGCGCGGAGCACTTCTCAGGATCGGTGACCGGCAGCGTCGCAAACGGGCAGCTTAATGCCGAAATAACCGACGCAAAAATGCCTTATGAAACCGTCTTCCGCGCGCCGCTTGAGATTGAGAAAGGCGTAGCGACGCTTGCCTGGCAGAAAAACGCAGACGGCTTCCAGCTAGACGGCAAGAATATCGACGTTAAGGCTCGCTCCGTTTGGGCGCGTGGCGATTTCCGCTACTTCCAGCCCGCCAGCGGCGATCCGTGGCTGGGCATTTTGGCGGGCATTAGCACCGATAACGGTGCGGACGCCTGGCGCTACTTCCCGGAAAACCTGATGGGCAAAGAGCTGACGGATTATCTCAGCTCGGCGATTCAGGGTGGCCAGGCCGATAACGCCACGCTGGTGTACGGCGGCAACCCACATCTTTTCCCCTACGAGCACAATGAAGGCCAGTTTGAGGTGTACGTCCCGCTTCGTAACGCAAAATTTGCTTTCCAGCCGGACTGGCCTGCGCTGGAAAACCTCGATATCACGCTAGATTTCATCAATAACGGGCTGTGGATGAACAGCAAGTCGGTCAAGCTGGGCGGTGTAACGGCCACTAACTTGACGGCAAACATCCCCGATTATGCCAAAGAAAAGCTGCTGATAGATGCCGACATCAATGGCCCGGGCAATGCGGTAGGGCCTTATTTCAAAGATACGCCGCTGGAGGATTCCCTGGCTGCCGCGCTGGATGAACTCCAGATTGGCGGCGATGTGAATGCCCGCTTACATCTGGATATTCCTCTCACTGGTGAAATGACAACGGCCAAAGGCGATGTGCGGCTGAACAACAACACGCTGCTGATCAAACCGCTGAACAGTACGCTGCATAATCTGAGCGGCAAATTCAGCTTTACCAACGGTGACCTGCAGAGTGAAGCGATGAGCGCGAGCTGGTTTAATCAGCCGGTGAGCCTGAACTTCAACACCAAAACTGGCGATAAAGACTATCAGATTGGCGTCAACCTGAGCGGCGACTGGCAGCCCAATAAAACCGGTGTGTTGCCGAAGCAGGTCAACGACGCGCTCAGCGGAAACATCGCGTGGAAAGGCGACGTGGGTATTACGCTGCCTTATCACGGCAGCGCCAGTTACAAGGTCGATCTGGCGGGCGATCTGAAGAATGTGAGCAGTCACTTACCTGCGCCTGTAGATAAAAAATCCGGGGCAGCGCTGCCGCTGAATATCGCCGTTAAGGGCGATTTAAAGAGCTTCGATCTCACGGGCAATGCAGGCGCGCTCAATCACTTCTCCAGCCGCTGGCTGCTGAATAAGAAACTCACCCTCGACCGGGCTATTTGGGCGACGGACAGTAAAACTGTGCCGCCTCTGCCAGAGCAACCGGGCGTGGAGCTCGATCTCCCTGCAATGGACGGCGCTCAGTGGCTGGCGCTCTTCAGTGAAGGCGCGGCGGACAGCGTTGGGGGATCTGCCGTCTTCCCGTCCGCAGTGACACTGCGGACCCCGGCATTAACGCTGGCGGGCCAGCAATGGCATAACCTGAGCCTGGTTTCTCGCCCGGAGATGAACGGCACGCAGGTTGAGGCCCAGGGGCGTGAAATTAATGCCTCGCTGAACATGAAGAACAACGCGCCCTGGCAGGCCAGCGTTAAGTATCTTTATTTCAACCCGAACTGGAGCGTTCTCCCGAGTGGTGCAAACGGAACGAAGACGCAGCAGGTCCCGGAAAGCGGCGATACGCTTAGCTTCCGTGGCTGGCCAAATGTGCAGTTGCGCTGCGCGGAGTGCTGGCTGTGGGGACAGAAATATGGCCGTATCGATGGGGATGTGACCATTAATGGCGACACGCTGCAGCTGGCCAATGGGCTGATTGATACCGGCTTTGCTCGCCTCACCGCCGACGGTGAATGGGTGAATAAACCCGGCAGCGAACGTACTTCCCTGAAAGGCAAGCTGAAGGGCGAGAAGCTCGACGCGGCCGCGAACTTCTTTGGCGTGAAAACGCCGCTGCAGGGCTCTTCTTTCGACGTTGATTATGACCTGCACTGGCGGGCGGTACCCTGGAAGCCGGATGAAGCTTCGCTGAACGGTATTCTGCATACCAGGCTGGGGAAAGGGCAAATTACCGACGTCAGCACGGGCCATGCGGGCCAACTTCTGCGCCTGGTCAGCTTTGACGCGCTGCTTCGCAAACTCCGTTTCGATTTTAGCGATACCTTTGGCAGCGGATTCTACTACGACTCGATTCGCAGCACCGCCTGGATAAAAGATGGCGTATTGCATACTGACGACACGCTGGTTGACGGGCTTGAGGCGGATATCGCGATGAAAGGCTCGGTGGACTTAGTCCGTCGTGAGCTAAATATGGAAGCGGTTGTTGCCCCTGAAATCTCCGCGACGGTAGGCGTGGCTACCGCTTTTGCGGTTAACCCAATAGTCGGCGCCGCGGTGTTTGCCGCCAGTAAAGTGCTTGGCCCGCTGTGGAGCAAAATCTCGGTGCTGCGCTACAGCATTACCGGCCCGGTAGATAAACCGAAAATTGATGAAGTGCTGCGGCAGCCGCGCACCAGCGAAGCTCACTGATTTGACGTTAGCGGTTAATTGCCGCAAGCTCCATAAATAAACCATTCCTCGCCAAACGGGCGATAAGCAATAAGAGTAGCGAAACGATGAGTCTTAACCTGGTAAGTGAGCAGTTGCTGTCTGCGAATGGCTTAACCCATCAAGATCTGTTTTCCATTCTCGGGCAGCTGTCCGAGCGCCGTCTCGACTACGGCGATCTCTATTTCCAGTCCAGCTATCATGAATCCTGGGTGCTGGAAGACCGCATTATTAAAGACGGTTCATGGAATATCGATCAGGGCGTTGGCGTTCGTGCGGTTAGCGGTGAGAAAACCGGGTTTGCCTATGCCGATCAAATTACTTTGCAAGCGCTGGAGCAAAGCGCTCATGCGGCCCGCAGCATCGTTCGTGAGCAGGGCGACGGACGCGCCCGTACGCTGGGTAACGTTCCGCATAGTGCGCTTTATACCAGCGCCGATCCGCTGCTAAGCATGACGCGTGAAGAGAAGCTCGACATCCTGAGACGCGTGGACAGCGTTGCGCGCGCCGCGGATGCCCGAGTGCAGGAAGTTAGCGCCAGCCTGACCGGCGTGTATGAATTGATCCTGGTTGCGGCCACGGACGGGACGCTGGCGGCTGATGTTCGCCCTCTGGTGCGCCTGTCGGTTAGCGTTCAGGTTGAGGAAGACGGCAAGCGCGAGCGCGGTGCAAGCGGCGGCGGCGGTCGTTTTGGCTATGAGTATTTCCTGGAAAGCGTGAACGGCGAAGTGCGGGCTGATGCCTGGGCGAAAGAAGCCGTGCGCATGGCGATGGTTAATTTGTCCGCCGTTGCTGCTCCGGCGGGAATGCTTCCGGTGGTACTGGGCGCAGGCTGGCCAGGCGTGCTGCTGCACGAAGCGGTCGGGCACGGTCTGGAAGGCGACTTTAACCGTCGCGGGACTTCGGTCTTCAGCGGCCAGATGGGCCAGCTGGTGGCCTCCGAACTCTGTACCGTGGTGGATGATGGCACGATGGCTAACCGCCGTGGTTCCGTCTCTATTGATGACGAAGGCGTGCCGGGTCAATACAACGTGCTGATCGAAAACGGCATTCTTAAAGGCTATATGCAGGACAAGCTCAATGCCCGCCTGATGGGCGTGGCGCCTACCGGGAACGGTCGCCGTGAGTCCTATGCCCACCTGCCGATGCCGCGCATGACCAACACCTACATGCTGGCCGGGAAATCCACGCCGCAGGAGATTATCGAGTCCGTGGATTACGGCATCTTCGCGCCAAACTTCGGCGGTGGTCAGGTAGACATCACCTCCGGCAAGTTTGTGTTCTCCACCTCGGAAGCCTACCTGATTGAAAAAGGGAAGGTGACCAGGGCAGTGAAAGGCGCCACGCTGATTGGGTCCGGCATCGAAACCATGCAGCAAATTTCGATGGTTGGGAACGATCTGGCGCTGGATAACGGCGTCGGCGTCTGCGGTAAAGAAGGCCAAAGCCTGCCGGTTGGCGTCGGCCAGCCAACCCTGAAGGTTGATAACCTGACCGTGGGCGGCACTGCCTGAGTTAATATGAGGCCGGACTAGCTCCGGCCCGTTTGTTTTGCCTTCCCGTTCCTGCCCTGCACGCCCTGATAAAGCTCCGCTACCTTCACAAAATAGTTCGTCAGATAGTTAATACATACCTGCACCTTCAGCGGCAGTTTGTCTTTTTCGGTATACAGCGCGTACACAGGACGGGGATCGGACTGATAGCGTGGGAACAGGATCTCCAGCTGTCCGCTATTGATCTCGTCGATCACCCACATCAGCGGCGCATAGCCAATACCTGCCCCGGCTTTCAGCCACCGGCTGAGCGTCATCGGATCGTTGGTGACAAAGCGGCCCTGCGGCAACAGGCGGGTCGAGATCCCTTCGGGCGCAATCAGCTCAAATTCGTTATCCGGCCGGATGCTGTATTCCAGCCATGAATGGTTAGCCAAATCAGCCGGTTTTTCCGGCGTACCGTGAATGTGCAGATAGCTTTTGGCGGCACAAACCACCATTGGCATTGACCCCAGCCTGCGGGAAAACAGGCTAGAATCCTGCAAAGCGCCGACGCGAATGACCAAATCAAGACCATCGGCAATCAGGTCAGGTGCCGGTATGCCGGTGACCAGGTTGACGGTCAGGCCGGGATGTTCACGCAGCATTTCGGCGGTCATGTCGGCGAGAACATTCTGTGCCATAGTTGAAGAGCTACCGATGCGCAGCGTGCCGATAGGCGTGTTGTTAAAGGCGTAAAGCTGCTCGTGGACTTCCTGTGCTTCGTGCAGCATTTTGCGGCAGCCTTGATAATAAATTTTACCGGCTTCGGTCAGGCCAATGCTGCGGGTGCTGCGGTTAAGCAGCTTAACCTGTAGCTCATCTTCCAGCTTGGACACGATCTGGCTGATGGAAGAGACGCTCATTTGTAGCTGCCTTGCGGCAGCGGTGTAGGAGCCAAGTTCAACGACTTTGGCAAACACCGACATACGTTTCAGTCGTTCCATTGTTCACTCTGAGTGAAAAGTGATTTAGATCACACATTATAGATAACAGGGTAACAGTTACGTTAATATATTATTATTAACATAACTCATACCGCACGCTCGCCCGCCTTTTCTGGCCTCTCCGTCGCGGTTTGTCGTCGAGTTATGTATCGCCTGCATTATCTTATCAAGGTCAAAATGAGTCTATTTCCGGTTATCGTAATATTCGGTCTTTCCTTTCCGCCGATATTCTTCGAATTAATTCTGTCGCTCGCCGCGTTCTGGCTGGCGCGTCGGCTGCTGACCCCAACCGGCATTTATGATTTTGTCTGGCACCCTGCATTATTCAATACAGCGCTCTATTGCTGCCTTTTTTATCTGATTTCGCGTTTGTTCGTTTGAGGTTGATGTGAAAATACTAACAAGAAACATAACCCGTACCGCTATCACGCTTTTGCTGGTGCTGCTGGCCTTCATCGCTATCTTCCGTGCGTGGGTGTTTTACACCGAATCCCCGTGGACACGAGACGCGCGTTTCACCGCTGACGTTGTTGCCATTGCGCCGGACGTGTCCGGGCTTATTACCAGCGTGAACGTTCAGGACAACCAACTGGTGAAAAAAGACCAGGTGCTGTTCACCATCGACCAGCCGCGCTACCAGAAAGCGCTCGAGCAGGCCGAAGCAGACGTGGCTTATTACCAGGCGCTGTCCTCTGAAAAACGTCGTGAAGCCGGACGGCGTAACTCCCTTGGCATTCAGGCCATGTCGCGCGAAGAGATTGATCAGTCCAACAACTCGCTGCAAACCGTTCTTCATCAACTAGATAAAGCCCAGGCGACGCGCGATCTGGCCAAACTAGACCTGCAGCGCACGGTCATTCGTGCCCCAGCGGACGGCTGGGTAACCAACCTTAACGTGCACACCGGGGAATTTATTAACCGCGGCGCGGCGTCCGTCGCGCTGGTGAAACAGAATTCGTTCTACATTCTGGCCTACATGGAAGAAACCAAACTGGAAGGAATTCGTCCGGGCTATCGCGTACAGATCACGCCGCTTGGCAGTAACCGCGTGCTGCGCGGCAGCGTCGACAGCATCTCTGCCGGAGTGACAAACGCCAGCAGTACCAGCGATTCAAAAGGCATGGCAACGGTCGACTCCAACCTTGAGTGGGTGCGCCTTGCTCAGCGTGTGCCGGTCAGAATCCGCCTTGATGAACAGATGGGGAATCTGTATCCCGCCGGGACAACGGCCACCGTCGTTGTGACGGGAGAAAAAGACCGCAAAGCGGAGAATGACTCAGCCTTTATTAAGCTGATGCATCGTCTGCGCGAGTTCGGTTAAGCAGGCCGCTATGTATAACATTTCCAGGCTGCACGTCCGCTTTGCGATAAAGCTCGCTTTCGCCATTGTTCTGGCGGTGTTTGTCGGTTTTCACTTTGAGCTGGAAACGCCGCGCTGGGCGGTGCTGACCGCCGCGATTGTGGCCGCCGGGCCAGCCTTTGCCGCTGGAGGAGAGCCTTATTCCGGGGCCATACGCTACCGCGGGATGCTGCGCATTATCGGGACATTTATTGGCTGTGCGGCCGCGCTGGTCATCATTATCACGCTGATCCGTGCCCCGGTTGTCATGCTGCTGGTGTGCTGTATCTGGGCCGGATTCTGTACCTGGATCTCCTCGCTTGTTCGCGTCGAAAACTCCTACGCCTGGGGCCTCGCGGGCTACACTGCGCTGATTATTGTGGTCACTATTCAGGTTGCTCCGCTCACTACGCCGCAGTTTGCCGTTGAACGCTGTAGCGAAATCGTTATCGGGATTGTGTGTGCCATCGTCGCCGACCTGCTGTTTTCTCCGCGTTCCATCAAGCAGGAGATTGACCGGGAACTGGATAACCTGCTGGTGGACCAATACCGCCTGATGCAGCTTTGTATTGCCCACGGCGACAAAGAAGAGGTGGATAAAGCCTGGAGCGGGCTGGTGCGTAAAGTCACCGCGCTGAACGGCATGCGTGCCAACCTGAATATGGAATCCGCCCGCTGGGCGAAGGCCAACCGACGCCTGAAAGCGATCAACACCCTTTCGCTGACGCTGATCACCCAGGCCTGTGAAACTTTCCTGATTCAAAACACCCGGCCCGAATACGTCACGCCAGAATTCCGCCAGCTTTTTGCCGTCGAAGTGGAAACCGCCGACGACGTTTATAAGCGGATGAAATTGCTGCGCCGAGCGATATCTGCGATGGGCGAAAAGGCCACACCGATAACCATCGGATCCTGGGTTTCCGCCTCGACCCGCTATCTGTTGCTGAAGCGCGGGTTTATCAGTAATAGCCGCGTGAGCGCGATTGAAGAAGAAGTGCTGAACGGTGAAGCGGTGGTGAAGGTGGAATCCGCCGAGGGCCACCACGCGATGATTAACTTCTGGCGCACGACGATTTCCTGCGTGCTTGGAAGCCTGTTCTGGCTCTGGACCGGCTGGACATCCGGTAGCGGCGCGATGGTGATGATTGCGGTGGTGACGGCGCTGGCAATGCGCCTGCCTAACCCGCGCATGGTTTCGCTCGACTTCCTGTATGGCATGCTGGTGGCGCTGCCGCTCGGCGCGTTCTACTTCCTTGTGGTGCTGCCGTCCACGCAGCAGAGTATGCTGCTGCTGTGTATCAGCCTTGCCCTGCTGGGTTTCTTTATGGGCATTGAGGTGCAGAAGCGGCGGCTGGGTTCTATGGGGGCGCTGGCCGGGACGATAAATATTATCGTGCTGGATAACCCGATGACTTTCCATTTCAGCAGCTTCCTCGACAGCGCGCTGGGGCAGATCGTCGGTTGTTTCCTGGCCATGATGGTGATCCTGCTGATCCGAGATAATTCGAAAGAGCGCACGGGCCGCACGCTACTGAACCAGTTTGTCTCCGCTGCGGTATCGGCGCTGACGACCAATAATGCCCGGCGGAAAGAGAACCACCTTCCGGCGCTGTATCAGCAGCTGTTTTTACTGTTGAACATGTTCCCTGGCGACATAGATCGTTATCGCCTTGCGCTGACGCTAATCATCGCGCATCAACGCCTGCGCGATGCGCCTATCCCGGTCAATGACGATCTCTCTGCCTTCCACCGGCAGTTGCGTAAAACGGCGGATAAGGTGATTTCTGCCAGCAGTGATGATAAGCGAGAGCGCTATTACGAAAGCCTTTTAGGCGAGCTGGAAATCTATCAAGAGAAACTTCGCCTGTGGGAAGCGCCGCGGCAGGTCACCGAGCCGGTGAAGCGGCTGGCGGACATTTTACATCGCTACCGGCATACGCTGATTAACGCCTGAGCCCAACCTTAGCCTGAAGAGCCGACGCCTGCGTCGGCTTTTTTCTATCTATACTTAACTGCGGTCCATGGGATGAACACTTATGAACAGGAGCTATTATGACGAATCAGACACTCCCGCAAAGTGAGCTCTTTAAAACCGGCTATCTGGTCGCAGGCAAGTGGCATTCGCTCGAAGACACTTTTGATGTGCTGAATCCTGCTACGGGAGAAATAGTGGCCAGAGTGGCAAGAGCCGGCAAACGAGAAACCGACGCCGCGATTGAGGCCGCCAGCAAAGCTTTCCCCGCCTGGCGGGCGAAAACCGCCAAACAGCGATCTGAAATTCTCTACCGTTGGTTTGAACTGATGCTGGCGAACAAAAGCTGGCTCGCCCGGTTAATGACCCTTGAGCAGGGGAAACCGCTCAAAGAGGCTGAGGGTGAAGTGGATTACGCCGCCAGCTTCATTCAGTGGTTTGCTGAACAGGGCAAACGCGCCAACGGCGAGATTATTCCTCCGGTTAAGCCCGGTTCTCGCATTCTGGCCACGCGTGAACCCGTCGGCGTAGTCGCGGCAATCACGCCGTGGAATTTCCCCATGGCGATGCTGACCCGCAAGCTCGGGCCTGCTCTGGCCGCTGGCTGTACCGGAGTGATAAAGCCCGCGAATAACACGCCTCTTTCCGCTTTTGCTTTGCTGGAACTGGCGAAGCAGGCCGGCGTGCCGGACGGCGTATTGAATGCCGTGGCCGGGAAAACCCAGGAAATTAGCGATGCCATTATGGCCAGCCATCAGGTGCGCAAAATCTCCTTCACGGGTTCAACGGCGGTGGGCAAAACGCTGATGCGCAATGCCGCAGAAACGATGAAAAAAGTGTCGATGGAGCTGGGGGGAAATGCGCCTTATATCGTGTTTGATGACGCGGATATTGACGCGGCGGTAAAAGGTGCCATTGCTAACAAATTCCGTAATGCTGGCCAGGTTTGCGTCAGCGTTAACCGTTTCTTCATCCAGCAAAATGTGTACGACAGTTTTGTGAATAAGCTTGCTGCAGAGGTTGGGAAGCTGAAAGTAGGCAACGGCCTGGAAGAGGGCGTGATTGTCGGGCCGCTGATTGAGCAATCTGCGGTGGAAAAAGTACGAGAGCATGTTGATGACGCGCTGGCGAAAGGTGGGAAAGCGCTTGTCGGCGGCAAGCCCCATGCGCTGGGCGGCAATTTCTGGCAGCCCACCGTTATCATCAACGCTAACGATGATATGAAACTGGCCAGGGAAGAGACGTTTGGCCCCCTTGCGGCCTGCTTCCGCTTTGAAACGGAAGAAGAGGTCATCGAAAGAGCCAACAATACGCCATTTGGGCTGGCGGCCTATTTCTATACCCAGAATTTACAGCGCGTTTTCCGCGTCTCTCAGGCTCTGGAAAGTGGCATGGTTGGGATCAATGAATGTGCTGTTTCTACGGAACTGGGGCCCTTCGGCGGCGTGAAAGAGTCGGGGTTAGGGCGTGAAGGCTCCGTGCTGGGGCTGGACGAGTTCCTTGAAGTGAAAACGCTACATATCGGCGGGCTTTAGCTCAGCGCTTGCTTAAAAGAGTCGGGGCGGCAGCGATGAAAAAATTTACTTTTGATTTTAACCACATCGAGGACAACCTGGCTTTCTATCGCCAGTTTGCGGAGCAACTCGCGCTACGCAAAGAGCAGGTTCACGACCTGGATAGCCTGTGGGACGTGGTCACGGCGTCAATGTTACCGCTGCCCGTGGAGATCGAATTTGCGCATTTGCCGGAGAGCAAGCGGCGCAGGTTCGGGGCGCTCATTCTGCTTTTTGACGAGGCAGAAGAAGAACTGGAAGGCCAGCTCCGCTTTAACATTCACGGCTAGCGTTTGATCAGCGGCCATAAAAAAGCCCCCGGCGAGCGGGGGCAAAGTCGTAGGACAAGTACGACGAGGGTTTATTTGTACAGCTCTGCAGTTGCGTGCCAGTTATCGCCGCTACGGGCTTCAATCACGCGGTAAGCAGAGGCACCTTGTTCTGTGGCTTTCTGGGACAATTCCTGACGCATATCCATTGGTGCGCTGCCGACCTGGCTTACAGAAATGGAACCCATGGATTGCAGGCCTTGAGCTTGTTCGCTGTTGATCTGGTGTGCGGCAGCGCTAGCGCCTAAAGAGATAACGGACAGCAGGCTCAGTGCGGCGATAGTTAATTTGGTTTTCATAGTCTTTACTCCTGAAGGTTTAACGTGGCGGCCGGAAGGGCTTAATCGCGATTTTTCTACTTGGGGCCGCCGAGGCTTAACGTTTCTACTCAACTCTATTCAACTGGCTTAGGGCTAAGAACGCTTATTTGTACAGTTCTGCCGTTGCGTGCCAGTGTCCACCGGTGCGTGCTTCGATCACGCGATAAGCGGAAGCGCCGTTTTGCTCTGCTTTCTGGTTCAGCATCTCGTGCATATCCATCGGAGAACTGCCGATGTCATCAACGGAAACGGTACCCAGTGACTGGCGATTCTGCGCTTGCTGAGCGTCGATAGAGTCAGCGGCGAAAACGCCGAATGACAGAGCGGAGAGCAGGCTGGCGGTAACTAAAGTGGCTTTCATGTTCATGGTTTTTTCCTCGTCGTATTCTTTTGGTTGGGTCATCGTTCTGTGACCCTCATCACGAAATCAAGTATACACTAGTTACGGGAAAAATTAATACCCTGCTAATTGTTGCCTATGCAACTTTAAATTAACGTAATGATTTTTTATTCCTGATAGTTATTAAAAAGACGTTTTTATCACGGCTTTTTTGTTAAATATAAGTAAAATCATAGATATGGGTGAATTTGACTATTTGTGCGGTAACACGCAGAACAATGCCCTGTGGAATGGTATTGAAGCAATTCCATACGCTGGATTGAGGTTTATTTACGGAAGATTACCGACTGAGAGGCCCGCCGCGTCGTGACGGCGGGCTGAGAAGAGGGGGAGTGATTACAGCTCTTGTTCGAACAGCACCAGGATGGCTTCGTACAGCTCTTTCACCGTGAAGTTATTGGCTGGCGTGGTGAAAATAGTGTCGTCCCCGGCAATGGTGCCCAGAATACCCTCCGCTTTTCCCAGTGAGTCCAGCAGGCGAGCAATGAGCTGTGCGGCGCCAGGGCTGGTATGGATCACTACGACGGCGTCGTTATAGTCGATATCCAGAACCAGGTTTTTTAGCGGGCTGGAGGTCGTCGGGACGCCCAGCTCGGCAGGCAGGCAGTAGACCATTTCCATTTTTGCATTACGCGTTCTTACCGCGCCGAATTTGGTCAGCATGCGGGACACTTTGGATTGGTTGATGTTTTCGAAGCCGTCGTTTTGTAACGCCTGAACTATCTCGCCCTGTGAGCTGAATTTCTCTTCTTTAAGTAATGCTTTGAAAGCCTTTACTAATTCTTCTTGTTTTGAGGAGTTACGCATAAATAACCTATCCTGGGTAAAAGAGATAACATTATTATGCATTTAAATGAATTTTTATGCAAATTGTTCATCTTCCTTCAGGTGCCTGATTTTACGGCGGCCTGAATAGCGTGGGAGAATCATCCGGCGGAGATCAGCCTGAAATAATGTTATGAAAGCGGGCGATTTTATCAAATTTCGTTATCGGCGAACATGCCTGTGTCACGACTCGCAAATAAGCTTCAAAGTAAATTAAATGTTATCAAAATGATGTTGTTTTGGTGTGCGCGGAGGGGTAATGTAACCGCCGTTGATGTAACCACATCAGGTCGTGACCGGGCGCTATGGCGTCGTTCCTCCCGGCGAGTAAATGCAGCAGCAACGCGGTCGGTGATTGCTTTATATCGCAATCTGGCGGCGGGAAGATTGTAATTATCTCCTCTCTGGATTATGGTCGCCACCGCATGGAGTTACGGCACGATTTTGCTAACCATAATAAGGAGTTTAGGATGAAAGTTGCAGTCCTCGGCGCAGCTGGCGGTATCGGCCAGGCGCTTGCCCTTCTACTTAAGACCCAACTGCCTTCAGGCTCAGAACTCTCTCTGTATGACATTGCGCCAGTAACCCCAGGGGTTGCGGTGGATCTGAGTCATATCCCGACTGACGTGAAAATCAAAGGTTTCTCCGGCGAAGATGCTACCCCTGCGCTGGTGGGTGCAGATGTGGTGCTGATCTCCGCAGGTGTTGCACGTAAACCAGGTATGGATCGTTCCGACCTGTTCAACGTGAACGCGGGTATTGTGAAAAACCTGATCGAGCAAGTGGCGAAAACCGCCCCTAAAGCTTGCATCGGTATTATTACCAACCCGGTAAACACCACCGTGGCGATTGCCGCAGAAGTGCTGAAAAAAGCGGGCGTTTACGATAAGAACAAACTGTTCGGCGTCACTACGCTGGATATCATCCGCTCCAACACCTTTGTTGCCGAGCTGAAAGGCAAGCAGCCAACGGATATCGAAGTCCCGGTGATTGGCGGCCACTCTGGCGTAACCATTCTGCCGCTGCTGTCCCAGATCCCTGGCGTGAGCTTCACCGAGCAGGAAGTCGCTGACCTGACCAAACGTATCCAGAACGCGGGTACTGAAGTGGTTGAAGCGAAAGCCGGTGGCGGGTCCGCAACGCTGTCTATGGGCCAGGCTGCGGCTCGTTTCGGTCTGTCTCTGGTTCGCGCTTTGAAAGGCGAAAGCAACGTTGTGGAATGCGCTTACGTTGAAGGCGACGGCGAGCACGCACGTTTCTTCTCCCAGCCGCTGCTGCTGGGTAAAAATGGTATCGTTGAGCGTAAAGCTATCGGCACCCTCAGCGCATTTGAGAAAAACGCGATGGAAGGCATGCTGGATACCCTGAAGAAAGATATCCAACTGGGCGAAGAATTCGTTAAGTAATCGACGCCTGAATAAAAAAAACCGGAACTCAGGTTCCGGTTTTTTTATGTCTGCCGTTTAGCTTCCGGCGGGGTATTCCTGCACGGTGACCTGCAGCGTGAGTTTCTTGTCTTCACGCATGACCTCGACCGGAATCACCGAGCCCGGGCGAATTTCCGCCACCTGGTCCATGGTTTCCAGCGCCGAGATAGCCGGTTTGTGGTTAACCGAGATAATCACGTCGTTAACCTGAATACCAGCCTGAGCTGCCGGGCCGTCCGGGGATACAGCATTAACGATAATCCCTTGCAGCTGATCGATGCCGGTGGAAGGGCCATGCAGCGGGGTGATTTCTCTGCCGCCAATGCCGATGTAGCCTCGAATAACCCGGCCATCGCGGATGAGCTTATCCATTATTTTGGTCGCCAGTTGGGTTGGTATCGCAAAACCAATCCCTTCCGGCGTTTCGCCGTCATTGCTCTTGTCAAACGACAGGGTGTTGATGCCCATCAGTTCCCCGAGCGAATTCACCAGCGCCCCGCCGGAGTTACCGCGGTTAATTGAGGCGTCAGTTTGCAGGAACGACTGTCGGCCCGAAGGGCTCAGGCCGATGCGGCCGGTCGCGCTGATAATGCCCTGCGTGACCGTCTGCCCCAGGTTGTAAGGGTTACCGATGGCCATGACCACATCGCCAATATGGGGCTGGCGCTTGCCGTTAATAGGAATGATCGGCAGGTTGGTGGCGTTGATTTTCAGCACAGCCAGGTCGGTCAGGCTATCGGACCCAATAAGCAGGGCTTCAAACACTCGCCCGTCCTGGAGCGCAACGATGATTTGCTCGGCATCGTTGATCACGTGTTTATTGGTAATGATGTAGCCGCGTCCGTCCATGATAACGCCGGAGCCGAGCGTCTTGATTTGAAGCTGGTTTTGGCCGTTATTGCCGACGCTGCGATTGTATACGTTCACTACCGCCGGGGCAGCGCGGCGCACGGCCGGATTAAAGCTCATCGGCGTTTCGTCGGTGCTGTCATATTGTGCAGGCGCAAGTGGGCCCACGGCTTTGCGTAACGACGGCATCGCGAGCAGCAGCAGCCCCGCAACAATCAGCCCAATGATCACCGAACGTAAGATCTTTAGAAACATGAGTTTGAGTTAATAAGTGAGAGATCGACCGCAGAATAGCATGAGTTGGACGGACATCGTACAGACGATGTCCGTTTCTCTGCTTCCGTTAACGCAACAGCAAATAGAGGCTCTGTTCGCCGCGAACAACATGCAGCGCAATGACCGCAGGCTTGGTTTCCAGCACTTTGCGCATTTCGGCGATGGTATGAATTCGCTCACGGTTAATGCCGACGATGATATCGTCTTTGTGCAGACCAACCTGAGCCGCAGGCGTGCCTTTATCCACGTTATCCAGACGAATGCCCTTGCCGCCGTCCTTCAGTTGCCCATCGCTTAGCGTGGCACCCTGCAGCGCCGGCAGGATCATTTCTGCGCTTGCGGAAGAGGCGGTGCTCTTGTCCAGCGTCACGCTCACTTCCAGTGGTTTGCCGTCGCGCAGCAAGCCCAGTTTCACCACGGTGCCGGGCTCGGTTGTGGCAATTTTCGCTCGTAATTCGGCGAAACTGCTCAGCGGGTTACCGTTCAGGCTGGTGATGATATCCCCGGCTTTAACGCCCGCTTTTGCCGACCCTGACTGAGGCAGAACTTCACTGACAAAGGCACCGCGCTGGGTGGAAAGGTTAAACGCTTTGGCGATGTCGGCGTTCATCTCCATGCCTTTGATTCCCAGCAGGCCACGTTTGATTTCACCAAATTCCATCAGCTGTTTAGCGAGGGTTTGGGCCATATTGCTCGGGATAGCAAAACCAATCCCTACGCTGCCGCCTGCGGGAGCAAGAATCGCAGTGTTGATGCCAATCAGTTCGCCGTTCAGGTTGAGCAGCGCGCCGCCGGAGTTACCACGGTTGATTGAAGCATCTGTTTGAATAAAGTTTTCCAGACCTTCAAGGTTCAGGCCGCTGCGGCCCAGTGCGGAAACGATGCCGGAAGTCGCTGTTTGACCGAGGCCAAATGGGTTACCCACCGCAACCGCAAAATCACCCACTTTGAGCTTGTCAGAGTCGGCCACTTTGATTTCGGTAAGCCCGGTTGCGTTTTGCAACTGAAGTAGCGCGATGTCGCTCTGATCGTCCCCGCCAATCAGTTTGGCATCAAATTCACGCCCGTCATTCAGCTGCACGCTGATTTTCTGTGCCTGATTAATCACATGATTGTTGGTCAGGACATAGCCTTTTGCGGCGTTGATGATGACGCCGGAACCCAAGCCTTCAAACTGTTGAGGTGTGTCGGAGGGGGCTTCATCGCCGTAGAATTTTTTGAACTCTTCCGGCACTTTCTGGCTGGACGCTGAGGCGGTGCCTTCAACCTGTACGCTGACGACCGCCGGTAAGACTTTTTCCAGCATCGGCGCAAGGCTTGGCAAAGCCGGCTGGCCTGGAACCTGGGAAGGCAGTGACGCGCTTGCCAGAGGGGATACGCCGAGCGTCAGAGCGACGCTTAACGCTAATGCATTCAACAGCCGTGTTTGTTTCTTCATTGGATGCTGGCTCTCGTCACCTGGAAAAAGGAATGCCCACTCACGCAATTGATGTTATTGAAAGATCAATCGACTCACAATGGCGTAATAAGAAAGCACAAGATAATTAAATGATAGCTGGGTCAGGAATGGATGGGGCACCTGAACTGTGCCCCGGAAAAGCTAAAACAGGGATTAATCGCGTTTTGCACCGGCGCGAAGCAGGCCGGAAGCACCGTCTGAATAATCGCGCGGCATCTGAACTGGCGCCTGATCGTTCCCGGCTTCAGACTCGGCAAGACGGTTACGGAACGGATTGGCTTCCGCTGTCATCTCCGGCAGCAGGCTGCTGGAGCTTTTTGCCATGTGCTGATACAGCTGGCGATAATCGTGCGCCATGTTATCCAGCAGCTCGGCGCTGCGGGCAAAATGGCTGACTAACTCTTCGCGGTACTCTTCAAGCTCCGCTTTGTTTTTTTCCAGCTCATACTGCAGAGCTTGCTGTTGGCGCAGCTTACGATTGCCGAAACGCATGGCTACGGCGCCGATAATAAGGCCCACTACTAACCCAATAAGCGCATATTCCCAAGTCATGAACTTCTCCCGTTATCTTGTGATTCCGTAGGGTAATGTAGCCACTATAACCGTTAACCTAAGAGAAGTGGAATCCTGACGCTGCATCGCTTAGGGTAGAACGGCCTTTTTTTGGACAACCGGTTCGAAAAAGGCAGTTAACGGCTATCCGATTATAAAGGGAAGATAATAATACCATGCAAAATCTCTCTCCTGCATCGCGCTACCAGCAGGCCCTGGCAGAAGGCAGTTTTCAACCTGATGATGTGCAGCGCGAAGCGATTATGCGCCTGGACGCTATCTGGCAAGCATTGTCCGTTGCACCTACGCCCGCGCCTGCCGGTGGGTTGCTGACTAAGTTCGGCAAGCTGTTCGGTAAAAAAGAGGTTCAGGCCGGGCAGGAGCCCGCCCGGGGTTTGTATATGTGGGGAGGCGTGGGGCGAGGTAAAACCTGGCTGATGGATATGTTTTTTCAGAGTTTGCCGGGAGAGCGCAAACTCAGGCTGCACTTTCACCGCTTTATGCTTCGGGTTCACGAAGAGCTGGCGCAGCGGCAGGGCCACACGGATCCGCTGGAAATTATTGCTGACGGCTTTAAGGCCGAAACGGATGTGCTGTGCTTCGACGAATTTTTTGTCTCTGATATCACCGATGCCATGCTGCTGGGTACATTAATGAAAGCGCTTTTTGCGCGAGGCATCACGCTGGTGGCCACCTCGAACATCCCGCCGGATGATTTGTACCGCAATGGGCTGCAGCGCGCGCGGTTCTTACCCGCCATCGAAGCAATCAAACGCTATTGCGACGTGATGAACGTGGATGCCGGGATTGATTACCGCCTGAGAACGCTGACTCAGGCGCACCTTTGGCTGTCACCGCTGAATGCAGACTCCGCGCTGCAAATGGAAAAGCTTTATGTCGCTCTGGCCGGGGCAAAGCGCGAAGGGGCGCCGGTACTGGAAATCAACCATCGGCCAATGGTGACGATGGGGGCCGCAAACCAGACGCTGGCTATCGATTTCAACACGCTATGCGTGGACGCGCGCAGCCAACATGATTACATCGCGCTTTCGCGCCAGTTCCACACCGTCCTGCTGTTTAATGTAACGGTGATGACAACGTTGATGGAGAGTGAGGCTCGCCGTTTTATCGCTATGGTGGACGAATTCTATGAGCGCCACGTCAAGCTGGTGGTGTCTGCTGAGACCGAGCTATTCAATATTTATCAAGGGGAAAGGCTTAAGTTTGAGTTCCAGCGTTGTCTTTCCAGGCTGCAGGAAATGCAAAGTGAAGAGTATTTACGCCGGCCTCATCTGCCGTGACGATGAATATGTGATATCAACGACAAATTGTGGTCGATCTTTGAGGTCGACTTCTCTATAATCTTGCGACCCCACGTTACAACCAAAGTTTTTTTCCCAAAACTTTTGTCGTGCCGGCATAGGCTATTCGAAGGGGTAGGTTTGCTGGACAATGTCGCGTGAACCTCGACTGATTTTAAACGTTTGGGTGTTCACCAACGTGTAACTATATATTGGGTAAGCTTTTAATGAAAACTTTTACAGCTAAACCAGAAACTGTACAGCGCGACTGGTATGTCGTTGATGCTGAAGGTAAGACCTTAGGTCGTCTGGCTACTGAACTGGCTCGCCGTCTGCGCGGTAAGCACAAAGCGGAATACACTCCGCACGTTGATACTGGTGATTACATCATCGTTCTGAACGCTGACAAAGTTGCTGTAACCGGCAACAAGCGTACTGACAAAGTGTACTACCACCACACCGGCCACATCGGTGGTATCAAACAAGCGACCTTTGAAGAGATGATTGCCCGCCGTCCTGAGCGTGTGATTGAAATCGCGGTTAAAGGCATGCTGCCAAAGGGCCCGCTGGGTCGTGCAATGTTCCGTAAACTGAAAGTTTACGCGGGCACCGAGCACAACCACGCGGCACAGCAACCGCAAGTTCTGGACATTTAATCGGGATTATAGGCAATGGCTGAAAATCAATACTACGGCACTGGTCGCCGCAAAAGTTCCGCAGCTCGCGTGTTTATCAAACCGGGCAACGGCAAAATCGTTATCAACCAACGTTCTCTGGAACAGTACTTCGGTCGTGAAACTGCCCGCATGGTAGTTCGTCAGCCGCTGGAACTGGTCGACATGGTTGAGAAACTGGATCTGTACATCACCGTTAAAGGTGGTGGTATCTCTGGTCAGGCTGGTGCGATCCGTCACGGTATCACCCGCGCTCTGATGGAGTACGATGAGTCCCTGCGTTCCGAGCTGCGTAAAGCTGGCTTCGTTACCCGTGATGCTCGTCAGGTTGAACGTAAGAAAGTCGGTCTGCGTAAAGCACGTCGTCGTCCTCAGTTCTCCAAACGTTAATTGTTCTCTGCCTGTTCAGGCAGCAAGACAGTTGGCAAAAAGCCCGGTCCTGGTACCGGGTTTTTTTATGCCTGTAATTTATATTATTGCTTCTAACATTTTGAAATTATTTGCCTTTCAGGCAAATTCGATATACGACCACCACAAAACCAGTAAAATCTGGTAAACTATCATCCAATTTTCTGCCCAAATGTCGGCATCCAGTTGTTTTCGCCCTGATAAGGCGTCAGCGATGTTTCGGCGAAGCATTGGGTAATAACGGTCAGGTTAGTCGCCGCTTGCGGCTATTAGCAGTAATTTTCTGGATAAACTTGGAGGTTTTCATGGCTGTCGCTGCCAACAAACGTTCGGTGATGACGCTGTTTTCCGGTCCTACTGACATCTACAGCCACCAGGTCCGTATCGTCCTGGCTGAGAAAGGTGTTAGCGTTGAAATTGAGCATGTGGAAACGGATAACCTGCCTCAGGATCTGATTGACCTCAACCCCAATCACAGCGTACCGACCCTGGTTGACCGCGAGCTGACGCTGTGGGAATCCCGCATCATCATGGAATACCTTGATGAGCGTTTCCCGCACCCACCTTTGATGCCGGTTTATCCGGTTGCGCGTGGTGAAAGCCGTCTGTACATGCACCGCATTGAGAAAGACTGGTATTCGTTGATGAACGTGGTGATGAACGGCTCAGCGCAGGAAGCGGAAGCCGCTCGTAAGCAGCTGCGTGAAGAGCTGTTGAGTATCGCCCCGGTCTTTACCCAGAAGCCTTTCTTCCTGAGCGACGAGTTCAGCCTGGTCGACTGCTATCTGGCTCCGCTGCTGTGGCGCTTGCCGCAGATGGGCATTGAGCTGACAGGTGCGGGCTCCAAAGAGATGAAAGGGTACATGACCCGCGTCTTCGAGCGTGACTCCTTCCTGGCCTCTTTGACCGAACCTGAGCGCGAAATGCGTCTGCAGACCCGAGGCTAATTGATGGATATGTCGCAGCTGTCGCCGCGCCGTCCTTATCTGCTGCGGGCCTTTTATGAGTGGCTGCTGGATAACCAGCTCACGCCGCATCTGGTGGTAGATATCACACTACCGGGCGTACAGGTTCCGATGGAGTATGCGCGTGACGGGCAAATTGTGCTGAACATCGCCCCGCGAGCCGTAGGGAATCTGGAGCTGGCCAATGACGAAGTGCGCTTTAACGCGCGTTTCGGCGGCGTACCTCGCCAGGTTAACGTACCTATGGCTGCCGTGCTGGCTATCTATGCACGTGAAAATGGCGCGGGCACCATGTTTGAGCCGGAAGCGGGCTATGATGAAGACGCTGAAAGCCACAACGATGACCAGCCCGTTATCGGTGAGACTGAAACAGTTATGCAGGTTATTGACGGCGATCGCCCGGATCACGGCGATGATGACAATAACCCGGATGACGATCCGCCGCCGCCTCGCGGTGGTCGCCCCGCACTGCGCGTGGTGAAATAACAAAAAGCCAGTCGAAAGACTGGCTTTTTTTATGGAGGATTCGGCGCAATCTGGCAGCCTGAGCCGCCAGATTTTAACGCTTATACTTCGAGGAAGTTCAGGATCCCGTCTGCGGCTTTGCGCCCTTCAGCAATAGCGGTGACCACCAGATCGGAACCGCGAACCGCATCGCCACCGGCGAAGATTTTCGGGTTGCTGGTCTGGAAAGCGTTCTCGCTAGCTTCTGGTGCGAGAATACGCCCCTGGCTGTCCAGCTCAACGCTGTGCTGCTCCAGCCAGGTCATGCTGTGAGGGCGGAAACCGAAGGCCATTACCACCGCATCGGCAGGCAATACGTGCTCGGAGCCGGCGACGATCTCCGGGCGACGACGGCCATTCGCATCCGGCGCACCCAGCTCGGTACGGGCCACTTTCACACCGCACACCCGGCCATTTGCGTTAATTTCCACGCCCAGCGGCTGCAGATTGAACTGGAACTCCACGCCTTCTTCGCGCGCGTTTTTCACTTCGCGTTTAGAGCCCGGCATATTTTCTTCGTCACGACGGTAGGCACAGGTCACGTGGGTTGCACCCTGGCGCACTGAAGTACGCACGCAGTCCATAGCGGTGTCCCCGCCGCCCAGCACGACAACGCGTTTACCTTCCATGCTGACATACGGCTCTTCAGCTGTTTCGCCGAAGCCCATGATCTGCTTGGTATTGGCGATGAGGAACGGCAGGGCGTCATACACGCCAGGCGCGTCTTCATTTTCGAGACCACCGCGCATCGACTGATAGGTGCCGACGCCCAGGAACACGGAATCGTATTCGCTCAGCAGCTCGTCCATCTGCACATCGCGGCCCACTTCGGTATTGAGTTTGAATTCAATCCCCATCCCGCTGAAGATTTCGCGACGCTTGGTCATCACCTCTTTTTCCAGCTTAAAGGCTGGAATACCGAAGGTCAGCAGACCGCCGATTTCTGGGTGTCGGTCGTAAACCACCGCCTTCACGCCGTTACGTGCCAGAACGTCGGCACAGGCAAGCCCGGCAGGGCCTGCCCCGATGATAGCCACGCGTTTACCGGTTTGCTTCACGCCGGTCAGGTCCGGCTTCCAGCCCATCTCAATCGCTTTATCGTTGATATAGCGCTCGATGTTACCGATAGTCACCGCCCCGAACTCGTCGTTCAGCGTACAGGAGCCTTCGCAAAGGCGGTCCTGCGGGCAAACGCGGCCGCAGACTTCCGGCAGGCTGTTGGTCTGGTGAGACAGCTCGGCTGCCTCAATAATGCGCCCCTCATTGGCCAGTTTCAGCCAGTTTGGAATGTAGTTATGAACCGGGCACTTCCACTCGCAGTACGGGTTGCCGCAGGAGAGGCAGCGGTCGGCCTGAGCCTTGGCCTGCCCCTCAGAGAACGGCTCGTAGATTTCCACAAATTCAATTTTGCGGATCTTCAGCGGCTTCTTCGGCGGATCAACGCGCTGCAAGTCGATAAATTGATAAACGTTTTGACTCATCGTGACCTCTTACTGCGCCTGCACCCGCAGCTCAGCTGCGGAACGACTGCGGTGACCCAACAATGCTTTAACATCACTGGACTTCGGTTTAACCAGGGTGAATTTCGAGGCGAATGCCGGCCACTTGGCCAGGATTTCTTCGCCGCGCTGGGAGCCGGTCAGCTGAACGTGTTCGGTGATCATGCCTCGCAGGTGCTCTTCATGAATCGCCAGCTCTTCCACATTCAGTAATTCAACCAGTTCCGGGTTCACGCGTTTGCGGAATTCACCGTCTTCGTCCAGTACGTAGGCGAAGCCGCCCGTCATACCAGCCCCGAAATTAACCCCCGTTTTGCCCAGAATACAGACGATACCGCCGGTCATGTATTCACAGCCGTTATCACCGATGCCTTCAACCACGGTAATCGCCCCGGAGTTACGCACCGCGAAACGCTCGCCTGCACGGCCTGCGGCATACATCTTCCCGCCGGTGGCGCCATACAGGCAGGTGTTGCCGATAATGGTCGCTTCGTGGCTACGGAAGGCTGAGCCTACCGGTGGACGCAGAGAAATCAGCCCGCCCGCCATACCTTTACCGACATAGTCGTTGGCATCGCCGGTCAGGTGCAGCTCAACGCCGCCCGCGTTCCAGACGCCGAAGCTCTGGCCTGCGGTACCGTTAAAGTGCGCCTTGATTGGGTCAGACGCCAGGCCTTGATCGCCATGTTGCTGGGCAATGTAGCCGGAGAGAGAAGCTCCAATCGAACGGTCGGTGTTGCGAATATCAAACCAGAACGTTTTACTCTGCTTGTCGTCCACATACGCCTGTGCCTGGTTCAGCAGCTGTGCGTTAAGGTCGCCCTTATCGAACGGCGGGTTATGCTCGGTGCAGTACACCGCTTTGCCCGGCATCGGTTCAGCCGTTTTCAGCAGGGCAGAGAGATCCAGCTTCTGCTGCTTCGCCGTAAACCCGTCCAGCTCTTTCAGCAGGTCGGTACGGCCAATCAAATCAACCAGACGTTTCACGCCCAGCAGCGCCATCAGTTCTCGGGTTTCGCGGGCGATGAATTCAAAGTAGTTGGTCACTTTGAACGGCAGGCCGTGGTAATGGTTTTTACGCAGTTTGTCATCCTGAGTTGCCACGCCGGTAGCGCAGTTGTTCAGGTGACAAATTCGTAGGTATTTACAGCCCAGCGCAACCATTGGCCCGGTACCGAAACCGAAGCTTTCTGCCCCAAGAATTGCTGCCTTGATGATGTCGAGGCCGGTTTTCAGGCCACCGTCCACCTGCAGACGAATCTTATGGCGCAGGCCGTTAGCCACCAGTGCCTGCTGGGTTTCCACCAGACCAAGTTCCCACGGGCAGCCCGCGTATTTCACGGATGACAGTGGACTTGCCCCAGTGCCGCCGTCGTAGCCAGCAATAGTAATCAGGTCCGCATAGGCTTTGGCTACGCCCGTTGCGATGGTGCCGACGCCCGGTTCGGAAACCAGCTTCACGGAAATCATCGCCTTCGGGTTAACCTGCTTCAGGTCAAAAATCAGCTGCGCCAGATCCTCGATAGAGTAAATATCGTGGTGAGGCGGAGGGGAAATCAGCGTCACGCCCGGCACGGAGTAGCGCAGCTTGGCGATATAAGGCGTCACTTTATCGCCCGGTAGCTGACCGCCTTCGCCCGGCTTCGCGCCTTGCGCAACTTTAATCTGGATAACGTCGGCGTTGACCAGGTAGGCAGGCGTCACCCCGAAGCGGCCGGAAGCAACCTGCTTGATACGGGACACTTTATTGGTGCCGTAGCGCGCCGGATCTTCACCGCCTTCGCCGGAGTTAGAGTTCCCGCCGATTCTGTTCATCGCTTCAGCCAGGGATTCGTGTGCTTCCGGGCTCAGAGCGCCGATGGACATTGCCGCGGTATCGAAGCGTTTGAACAGCTCGGTCGCTGGCTCAACGTCTTCAATTTTGACGGACTCGTCCTGCGGATTCAGCGCAAGCATATCGCGCAGCGTGGCGACCGGGCGCTCGTTAACCAGTTTCGCGTA
Source organism: Enterobacter sp. Ap-867 (assembly GCF_011752855.1). NCBI lineage: Bacteria > Pseudomonadati > Pseudomonadota > Gammaproteobacteria > Enterobacterales > Enterobacteriaceae > Enterobacter > Enterobacter sp. Ap-867. The sequence goes on from NZ_VWWS01000007.1 coordinate 47,277, forward strand.
TTGCTGATAGTCGCTGTACTCGCCGCTTTGCACCGCTTTTTGCAGCGTCTGCACTACGTCCGGGTTATAGGCGTGGTATTCCCCGCCGTGAACGAATTTCAGCTGGCCACCCTGATCCAACGGCTTACGTACCAGCCAGGCGCGTTTGGACAGGTTCAGCAGATCCTGCTGGAAGTCGCCGAAGCCTGCCCCGCCGATGCGGCTGACCGCGCCCTGGAAGCAAAGCTCGGACACTTCTTTATGCAGACCCACCGCTTCGAACAGCTTAGAGCAACGGTAAGAGGCGATAGTCGAGATGCCCATTTTGGACATGATCTTGTACAGCCCTTTGTTGATGCCGTTGCGGTAGTTTTGCATCACCGTGCGGTAGTTTTTATCGATGGCGCCGTTGTCGACCAGCTTCGCCAGGGTTTCATAGGCGAGATACGGGTAGATAGCGGTCGCACCGAAGCCCAGCAGCACGGCGAAGTGGTGCGGATCGCGGGCGCTGGCGGTTTCAACAATGATGTTGGCATCGCAGCGCAGGCTCTTCTCAACGAGGCGAGTCTGGATGGCGCCTACGGCCATCGGGGCCGGAACCGGCAGGCGATTTTTCGCAATATTACGGTCGGACAACACCAGCAAGACGGTGCCATTCCGAACCATGCGTTCAGCTTCGTCGCACAGCGCCATCACCGTTTCGTGCAGCGACTTCTCGGTCACGTCATAGGTGATGTCGAGCGTATCGGCGCGATAGTGTTCCTCTTCCAGCGTGGTGAGCTGCTGGAAATCAGACCACAGCAGAATCGGCGATTTAAAGCTCAGGCGGTGTGCCTGGCCTTCTGCCTCGCAGAAGACGTTCATTTCACGGCCAATGCTGGTGGCCAGGGACATAACGTGCGCTTCACGCAGCGGATCGATTGGCGGGTTGGTCACCTGCGCAAACTGCTGGCGGAAGTAATCGTAAATAATGCGTGGCTGGCTGGAAAGCACGGCAAATGGGGTGTCATCGCCCATTGAACCCACGGCTTCCTGGCCATTCTCGCCCAGCACGCGGATCACTGAATCCAGCTCTTCGCTGCTGTAGTTAAACTGTTTCTGATAGCTGGCAAGCGTATCGTCGTCCAGCTCCCGCGAACCTACTTTTTCATCCGGCAGGTCTTCAAACGGCACCAGGCGGCGAACGTTGTTCTCCATCCACTCTTTATACGGATGGCGGCTTTTCAGCTCGGCATCGGTTTCAGCGGAGTGCAGAATACGCCCGACACGGGTGTCGATAACCATCAGCTCACCCGGGCCAACGCGGCCTTTCTCTACCACTTCATCCGGCTGGTAGTCCCAGATTCCGACTTCAGAGGCGCAGGTGATGAGCTTGTCTTTGGTGATCACGTAGCGCGCCGGACGCAGGCCGTTACGGTCCAGGTTACAGGCGGCGAAACGTCCGTCAGACATCACGATCCCGGCCGGGCCATCCCACGGCTCCATGTGCATGGAGTTAAAGTCAAAGAAGGCGCGCAGCTCGGGATCCATGTTCGGGTTGTTCTGCCATGCAGGCGGAACCAGCAGACGCATGGCGCGTACGATATCCATCCCGCCGGCCAGCAGCAGCTCAAGCATGTTATCCATGGAGCTGGAGTCGGAGCCGGTTTCGTTCACGAACGGCGCAGCGTCGTGCAGATCGGGGATCAGCGGCGTCTGGAATTTATAGGTACGGGCGCGCGCCCACTGGCGGTTACCGGTGATGGTGTTGATTTCGCCGTTGTGCGCCAGATAGCGGAACGGCTGAGCCAGCGGCCAGCGTGGCACTGTGTTGGTGGAGAAGCGCTGGTGGAACAGGCAAATGGCCGATTCCAGGCGCAGGTCCGCCAGGTCCAGGTAGAAGCGCGGCAGGTCAGCCGGCATACACAGACCTTTATAAATGTTCACCAGGTTAGACAGGCTGCAGATATAGAAGTCTTTATCTTCCTGGATACGTTTTTCGATACGGCGACGGGCGATAAACAGGCGGCGTTCCATATCACGAGGGCGCCAGCCCGCCGGGGCGTTAACGAATATTTGTTCAATACGTGGCAGAGAGGAGAGGGCGATTTCACCGAGCACGTCCTTGTTCACCGGCACTTCACGCCAGCCAACAATAGACAGGGTTTCGTTTTGCAGCTCTTCTTCAACAATGCGGCGGCTGGCGCGGGCAAGCGCGTCATCCTGGTTCAGGAAAATCATGCCAACGGCATAGTTCTTGGCCAAACGCCACTGGCGTTCTTCTGCAACAATGCGGAAGAAACGATCGGGTTTTTGCAGTAGCAGGCCACAACCGTCGCCGGTTTTACCGTCGGCAAGGATGGCACCACGGTGCTGCATGCGGGCTAGCGCGTGAATAGCGGTACGCACTACCTTGTGGCTAGGTTCGCCTTCTATGTGGGCGATCAGGCCGAAACCACAGTTATCCTTCTCAAGGGATTTATCGTACAACATATCAGTGAACCTCCCCAGGCTCTACGTTACTCCCAACCGTTTGCGCGTGGACGCAGCAAGGGCATGGCGACGGGGTTTGCGCATCATACGCTTGCCTCGCGTGTCGCCCTCTTAATGTCCAACGCATCCGGTGTCACAAGTGTTGAGGACTTGCTTTAGAGGGAATCTCAATTACTGCATAAATATGATGGGCACAGAACCCATCCAGAAAGCTTCCAGCGGATTTCCAACTTATCGGGAAAGAGCACACAGGTCAAATGGCATTCTTATTTATACGGAATCGTACTAAGAGTGGCTTAATTAAATGAATTTAATGGTTTTTTTTGCCTTTTTGGCTGTGGGGGGACGACGGTGAACGCCGAGTGTTATGTGATCGTCCTCACTATCCGAATGGCCGTGAAACTCCAGACCATGCTGGCATGAATGATATTGCCAGCATGATATGCTGCTTAACCCCCGCGGAGTGCAGCATGACACTGTTTTTCACCGTTCGTCATATTCTTTAAATAAAGGGCGGCGTCATAAGGAAAAGTAATCAAGTGCTATGTGAATAGAGTTGCACTTATTTTGAGTTTATATGCAATGGATAAGGCTGCGCCAAAGCGATTGATCCAGGTCATCGCCGGTGCGAGAAGAAAATGGCAGGCTAGGTCCCTTTTTCGGGACGGCCCCTCAGATTATGCAGTTACAGAAATTAGTCAATATGTTTGGCGGCGATCTCTCTCGTCGCTATGGGCAAAAAGTCCATAAACTCACGCTGCATGGTGGTTTCAGTTGCCCCAATCGCGATGGGACTATCGGGCGAGGCGGCTGTACTTTTTGCAACGTGGCCTCTTTCGCTGACGAAGCGCAGCAGCACAATTCCATCGCTGAGCAGCTCGCACACCAGGCCAGCCGGGTGAACCGCGCTCAGCGTTATCTGGCCTATTTCCAGGCCTATACCAGCACCTGGGCTGAAGTGCAGGTGTTGCGGTCGATGTACCAGCAGGCGGTGAGCCAGACCAGCATCGTGGGGCTGTGCGTCGGTACCCGGCCTGACTGCGTGCCCGACAGCGTGCTGGATTTGCTAAGCGATTATCATGCACAGGGCTATGAGGTATGGCTGGAGCTGGGGTTACAGACGGCGAATGACAAAACGCTGCACCGTATCAACCGGGGGCACGATTTTGCCTGTTATCAGGAAACTACCCGCCGGGCCCGAGCGAGAGGTTTAAAAGTTTGCAGCCATCTTATTGTCGGTTTACCGGGTGAAGGCCAGCAGCAATGTATGGACACGCTGGAGAAAGTGGTTGAAACCGGTGTGGACGGCCTGAAGCTGCATCCTTTGCATATTGTTGACGGCAGCGTAATGGCCAAAAGCTGGCGGGCTGGTCGCCTTGAGGGGATCGCGCTGGATGAGTATGTCGTCACCGCGGGAGAAATGATTCGCCATACACCGCTTGATGTCGTGTTCCATCGTATTTCGGCTAATGCCCGGCGCCCAACCTTGCTTGCGCCTTTATGGTGTGAGAACCGCTGGGCCGCGATGGTGGATATCGACAGGTATTTGCAAACGCACGGGGCGCAGGGGTCAGCGCTGGGTACGCCGTGGGATCTCTCAGTTCTTTCGTAAATCCTGAGCCCGGTTCCTTTTTGCGGTATATTTAGCGCATCCAAGGCGAAGGAATCGTTCCATGAAGCAAATTCGGTTATTGGCGCAGTATTACGTTGATCTTATGGTGAAGCTGGGGCTGGTGCGCTTCTCCCTGCTGCTGGCCTCGGCGCTGGTCGTGCTGGCGATGGTGGTGCAAATGGCCGTCACCATGCTGCTGAGCGGCCAGGTTGAAAGTATCGACGTTGTCCGCTCTATCTTCTTTGGTTTATTGATTACGCCCTGGGCGGTTTACTTCCTGTCGGTTGTGGTAGAACAGCTTGAGGAGTCCAGGCAGCGGCTGTCGAAGCTGGTGGAAAAGCTGGAGGAGATGCGCGAGCGAGACCTCATTCTGAACGTGCAGCTTAAGGACAATATCGCCCAGCTAAACCAGGAAATCGCCGACCGTGTCAAAGCGGAGGCCGAGCGCCAGACCATGCTGGAGCAGCTCAAAGTTGAGATGCAGGAGCGTGAAGAGACGCAAATCCGGCTTGAGCAACAATCCTCTTTCCTGCGCTCTTTCCTTGATGCTTCGCCCGATCTGGTCTTCTACCGCAACGAAGACCGGGAGTTTTCAGGCTGCAACCGGGCGATGGAGCTGCTGACCGGCAAGAGCGAGAAACAGCTTATCCATCTCAAGCCGCAGGATGTGTACTCTGCCGAAGCCGCTGAGAAAGTGCTGGAAACAGACGAAAAAGTGTTTCGTCATAATGTCTCTCTGACCTATGAGCAGTGGCTGGATTACCCGGATGGCCGCAAAGCCTGCTTTGAAATTCGTAAAGTGCCTTATTACGACCGCGTCGGTAAACGCCACGGGCTGATGGGCTTTGGCCGCGATATTACCGAGCGTAAACGCTATCAGGACGCGCTGGAGCGTGCGAGCCGGGACAAGACCACCTTTATCTCCACCATCAGCCACGAGCTGCGTACGCCGCTGAATGGCATTGTCGGCCTGAGCCGTATTCTGCTGGACACCGATCTCACCGCCGAGCAGACCCATTACCTGAAAACGATCCACGTGTCGGCCATCACGCTGGGAAATATTTTCAACGATATCATTGATATGGATAAGCTCGAGCGCCGCAAAGTGCAGCTCGATAACCAGCCGGTGGATTTCACCAGCTTCCTTGCCGATCTGGAAAACCTCTCAGGCCTGCAGGCTCAGCAGAAAGGGCTGTCATTTGTGATGGACCCAGCGCTGCCGCTGCCGCACAAGGTGGTGACGGACGGGACGCGTCTGCGCCAGATCCTCTGGAACCTGATCAGCAATGCCGTGAAGTTCACGCCGAAGGGGGGATTAGTCACGGTACGCGTTCGTTACGAAGAAGAGAGCTGCCTGCGCTTTGAGGTTCAGGACTCCGGGATTGGCATTCCGGTGGACGAGCAGGACAAAATCTTTGCTATGTACTATCAGGTTAAAGACAGTCACGGCGGCAAGCCCGCGACAGGAACGGGGATTGGGCTGGCGGTTTCTCGCCGTCTGGCAAAAAGCATGGGCGGGGATATTACCGTGACCAGCAAGCCGGGTGAAGGTTCGCTGTTCACGCTGACCGTTCAGGCGCCGAGCGTGGCTGAGGAAGTGGAAGACACGCTGGAAGATGACGATATGCCGCTGCCAGCCCTGCATGTGCTGCTGGTGGAGGATATTGAGCTTAACGTCATCGTGGCGCGTTCTGTACTCGAGAAGCTTGGCAATAGCGTTGACGTAGCAATGACTGGGAAAGATGCGCTGGAGATGTTTATACCGGGCGAATATGACCTTGTGCTGCTGGATATCCAGTTGCCGGATATGACCGGGCTTGATATTTCTCGCGAGCTGAATAAACGCTTTAGCAAAGAGGAACTGCCGCCGCTGGTGGCGCTCACGGCCAACGTGCTGAAAAACAAGACTGAGTATCTTGAGGCCGGGATGGATGACGTGCTGAGTAAGCCGCTCGCCGTGCCGGCCTTGATGTCGATGATCCAAAAATTCTGGGATAAGCAGATAACGGATAAGGAGCCTGTGGTGACAAAAGTCGATAGTGAAAAACAGCAAGCATTACTCGATATTCCGATGCTCGAACAATATATCGAGCTGGTGGGCCCAAAACTCATTACCGATGGCCTGGCGATGTTTGAAAAAATGATGCCGGGTTATTTAGAGGTGCTCGATTCCAATATGACCGCGCGGGATAACAAAGGCGTGGTGGAAGAGGGGCATAAAATTAAAGGTGCGGCAGGCTCCGTTGGTTTGCGGCATTTACAGCAGGTTGCCCAGCAAATTCAGTCCCCGGACTTGCCTGCGTGGTCTGATAATGTCGGTGAATGGATCGAAGAGCTGAAACAAGAGTGGCAACATGACGTTAGCGTATTAAAAGCGTGGGTTGCGGAAGCTGGAAAAAAATGACCCCGGCCAGGCCGGGGTGCGCGAATACTGCGCCAACACCAGGGAAAACAGGGTTGCGCCTTTTTTAGCGTTGAATTATTGAACGGCACAACCAGCAATTCGCGGGCTGTCAGCCATATAAGATAGCAAACCTTAAAATATTTGTTACGTGAATCAGTAAAATATGTGAAGCATAGCGATCAAATTAACGTGGCTGATACTGATTCACCCGGAACGAAAAGGAACTGACGGATGAAAAAAATAGGCGTAGTGCTGAGCGGCTGTGGGGTTTATGACGGCAGTGAGATTCATGAGGCCGTATTAACGCTGTTGGCCATTTCTCGCGCTGGTGCGGAAGCCGTTTGCTTCGCGCCGGATAAACCTCAGTCTGACGTGATCGATCATTTAACCGGCGAAGCTGCAGCAGAAACTCGCGACGTGCTGGTGGAGGCTGCGCGTATTACTCGTGGCAATATTCAGCCGTTGCATGAAGCTTTGTCTGAAAACCTTGACGCATTGATTGTGCCCGGCGGTTTTGGCGCGGCGAAAAATCTAAGCACTTTTGCTTCAAAGGGGGCAGATTGTGAGGTTGATGCCGATCTCCGTCGCGTTGCACGGGAATGCCACGAACAGGGCAAGCCGCTCGGTTTTATGTGTATTGCCCCGGCGATGCTGCCAAAGATTCTGGATATGCCTGTGCGTCTGACCATCGGCACCGACATCGATACCGCAGAGTTACTGGAAGCCATGGGGGCAGAACACATCCCTTGCCCGGTGGATGATATCGTGGTGGACGAAGAACAGAAGGTTGTCACCACTCCTGCTTACATGCTCGCGCAAAATATCGCTGAGGCCGCTGCCGGGATCGACAAGTTGGTTGCCCGCGTGCTGGAACTTAGCGCATGAGTAAAGGGCGTTTCGCGCCGTGGCAGTGGGTTAAACGCTGGCTGTTAAAAGCGGTTCTGGCGGTTTTGGCGATTTGGTTCATGGGCATCATGACCTTCCGCTTCCTCCCGGTGCCGTTTTCCGCAGTGATGGTGGAGCGGCAGTTCAGCGCGTGGTTCAGCGGTAACTTCGGTTACGTTGCCCATTCTGACTGGGTTTCCATGGATGATATTTCGCCGTGGATGGGGCTGGCAGTGATCGCCTCTGAAGATCAAAAATTTCCCGAGCACTGGGGCTTTGATACTGATGCCATCGAAAAGGCGCTGGCCCATAATGAACGCAACGAAAATAGGGTACGAGGCGCGTCGACGCTTTCCCAGCAAACCGCAAAAAATTTGTTCCTGTGGGATGGACGGAGCTGGCTACGTAAAGGGCTGGAAGCCGGCCTCACGGTGGGGCTCGAAACCGCGTGGAGCAAGCGACGTATTCTGACGGTGTATCTCAATATCGCCGAATTTGGTGAAGGTGTTTTCGGCGTGGAAGAAGCCTCCCGTCGTTACTTCAACAAGCCAGCTAGCCGCCTGACACCTGCCGAAGCAGCGCTGCTCGCCGCCGTCCTGCCTAACCCAATTCGTTTTAAGGCTAATGCGCCTTCAGGCTATATTCGCCAGCGCCAGCAGTGGATTTTGCGACAGATGCGCCAGCTGGGCGGAGAGTCATTCCTTGAGCAGCACAATTTAAAATAAGCCGCATCCAACGCACTCGCGCGCTCTCCACGACAAGGTAAACGCTATGATGACCTCTTGCCTGAAAGAAGATACCGCCCGGCAAATTGTCCAGCGCACCATGAACATCATCGATCACTCGGTGAATGTGATGAGCGAGCAGGGGGTGATTATTGCCTCTGGCGATCCACGCCGTCTGTATCAGCGCCATGAAGGTGCTGTCCTGGCGCTGACGGAAAACCGGACCGTGATTATTGATGAGGCTTCTGCCCGGCGGCTGAAAGGGGTTAAACCCGGTATTAATTTGCCCATCGTCTTTCGCCAGAAAATCGTTGGCGTGGTGGGGATTTCTGGTGAGCCAGAGAAAGTGCAGGCTTATGCCGAACTGGTCAAAATGGCGGCCGAGCTGATCCTTGAGCAGGCGGAAATGCTTGAGCAAAATCAGTGGGAAAAGCGCTACCGGGAGCAGCTCGCCGCGCAGATTATTTCAGGCCAGCAAAGTCTGGCGGAACTGCGCCCTATGGCCAGCGGCCTTGGCGTAGACCTTGAATTGCCACGGTTTGCGCTGATGATTCATTTTCCCTCTCGAGATGTTTTGCGTCAGCGGGAGCTGCTCGAGCGGCTTGGCGGCTACGACAACCAGGCATTAGTCACGCCATTCGGTTTTGAACAAATCGCAATGCTACTACCCCTTGGCGGTGGCCGGCCTGAGGAGTGGCAGGCATTGCTGAAAAAAACGCTGCGCAAACTTCATTCTCAGCTGCTGGCGCATTTTGAAGTCACCCTGTCAGTTGGGGGATGCTTCGACGGCGACGACGCGTTACGACGATCCTGGCTTAGCGCCGTGGCGCTGCATGAGATGGCTTCACGGCAAAAAATTGGCCGGTCGATTTTGTACTATCAGGATTTTTTATTGCCTGTGTTGCTCAACGGACTTTCCGGCAGCTGGCAGGCCGAGGAAATGGGGCGAGCATGGAAAACGCTTTGTGAAGCCGATCCGAAAGGCGTGCTTCGCCGCACGCTGCGCTGCTATTTTGAACAGAATTGTGATCTGTCTCAAACGACAAAATTGCTGCATATTCACGTCAATACATTGCGCTATCGGCTAAGTAAAATAGAGTCGATAACGGCTTTAGATATTAATAAGTTAGATTCGACTCTTCAGCTGTTTATTGGTATGCAGCTCAGCGACTGATTTGTAGTAATCTACAAGAAAACGTTTCTTTCACCGCCCATTTTCTGGTGTTTTCTCTCAAGCTATTTGCAGCCCGCTCAGGGTAATGTCCCGCCGTACCTTTCGATCTCCCTAAAAAAATCAAAACAGGAGTGATTCATGACCACGGTTTCGGCTCTGGGCGCCCTGGTGGCGCTGGTTGTTTCTATTGTCCTAATTTTACGCAAGGTTCCTCCGGCCTACGGCATGATTGCTGGCGCTCTGGCTGGCGGGTTAGTTGGCGGCGCTGATTTAGTGCAGACGCTTTCGCTTATGATTACCGGGGCGCAGGGGATTACCAATGCGGTACTGCGCATTCTCGGGGCAGGCATACTGGCGGGCGTGCTGATTGAGTCCGGGGCAGCCAACACAATTGCCGAAACCATTGTCCGTAAGGTGGGTGAGAAAAGGGCGCTGTTCGCTTTGGCAGTGGCGACCATGTTGCTGACCGCCGTCGGCGTATTTATTGATGTTGCCGTTATCACGGTCTCTCCTATTGCCCTGGCGATTGCCCACCGGGCCGATATTTCGAAAATGGCTATACTGCTGGCGATGATTGGCGGCGGGAAGGCCGGCAATGTAATGTCGCCCAATCCTAATACGATTGCGGCGGCTGACGCTTTCCACGTTCCACTCACCGACTTAATGATGGCGGGCGTTGTACCGGGTCTGTTTGGGCTGGCGCTCGCCTATTTTCTGGCGAAGCGGTTGCAGCATCGGGGCTCTAAAGTTGCCAGCAGTGAGTTGATTGCCGGGGAAAAAGAAAAGGCCTTGCCTGCGTTTGGCGCGGCAATAGCGGCGCCGCTGGTGGCTATTTGCCTGCTTGCACTTCGCCCGATTGCCGGCATTGCGATTGATCCGCTGGTTGCGTTGCCGATAGGCGGCCTGATTGGGGCTATAGTGATGGGGCAGTGGCGGCAGACAAATCATTTTATGGTGTCGGGGCTGGCGCGTATGTCTCCGGTGGCGATTATGCTGCTGGGGACCGGAACGCTGGCCGGGATCATCGCCAACTCCGGCTTGAAGGATGTGCTGATTAACGGTTTAACGGCCTCCGGTATGCCGTCCTACCTTCTGGCACCTTTTTCCGGGGCGCTGATGTCCATGGCTACCGCATCAACAACGGCAGGAACGGCGGTGGCTTCTGCGGTGTTTAGCTCAACGCTTGTCGATATGGGAATTTCTGCACTCGCCGGGGCGGCAATGATCCATGCCGGGGCGACGGTGCTTGACCATATGCCGCACGGCAGCTTTTTCCATGCCACCGGGGGCAGCGTGAATATGCAGGTTCATGAACGCTTAAAACTGCTTCCCTACGAAACAGCCGTTGGTTTGGCCATCGCTTTTGTTTCAACCCTGATGTTTGGTGTGTTTAATTTAGCGGGTTAATGAGGTTGCCATGAAAATTGTTATTGCCCCCGATTCTTTCAAAGAGAGCCTGAGCGCGATGCAGGTCGCCGAGGCCATTGAGCAAGGTTTTCGCGAGATTTACCCGAACGCAGAGTATATCAAGCTGCCGATGGCCGACGGAGGAGAAGGGACCGTTGAATCGATGGTTGCCGCGACGCACGGGCAAATTATCCCTGTAACGGTGACCGGCCCGCTGGGGCTGCCTGTTGAGGCTTTCTTTGGCATCACGGGCGATAGCGAAACAGCCATCATTGAAATGGCGGCCGCTTCAGGGCTGCATCTGGTGCCGCCCGAAAAACGAAATCCGCTGCTGACCGGCACTTTTGGCACCGGGGAGCTTATTCTGGCGGCGCTGGATCGCGGCGCACGTAAAATCATTATTGGTATCGGTGGCAGTGCGACCAACGACGGCGGGGCCGGCATGATGCAGGCGCTGGGCGTCAGGCTTCGTGATGCACAGGGTAATGTGCTTTGCGCAGGCGGTGCTGCCCTGGCTGAGCTTGCAGAGATTGATGTTAGCCAACTGGATGCCCGCCTGGCACAGTGCGACATTCTGGTGGCCTGTGATGTCGATAATCCGCTGTGCGGTGAGCGCGGTGCGTCAGCGGTCTTTGGGCCGCAGAAAGGCGCTACGCCCGAGCAGGTTATGCAGCTTGATACTGCACTCAGGCATTATGGCGAACAGCTGGAGCACATCAGCGGTAAGGATGTGATTGCCGTAGCAGGTGCCGGGGCGGCAGGGGGCATGGGGGCGTCTTTGTTTGGTTTGCTTCATGCCCGCCTGCAGCCCGGTGTGGAAATTGTCACCGAAGCTTTGCGGCTTGCCGAGGCTGTTCAGGGGGCGGACCTGGTTATCACCGGAGAAGGGCGTATAGACAGCCAGACCATTTATGGCAAAACGCCGATAGGCGTGGCGAGAGTGGCGAAGCGTTTTCAGGTGCCGGTTATCGCGCTGGCTGGCGGTATGACGACTGATTACGGCGTAGTCCATCAGCACGGGCTCGACGCTGTATTTTCGGTGCTTAATCGGGTTCAGACGCTGGCGGAGGCGTTGGAAAAGGCGGGCGAGAATATTTGCGTGACAGCGCGTAACGTTGCCGCAGTATGGAAAATAGGGCGCGGTTAGATCCGCGCACGGCGGTTAGTCTTCGTCAAATCCGGCATTGAACAGAGCAATCACGGCCGCCAGGGCTTGCTCTTCTTCCGGGCCTGTGACTTCTATTTCTATGTGGCCTCCTTTGGCGGAGTCCAGCATCAGGAGGGCAATCACGCTGCTGGCTTCAGCTTCGGTGCCCGCTTCGTTTCTCAGCATCACTTCTGCGTCAAAACTTTGTACCAGCTCAAACAGTTTCATCGCCGGGCGCGCGTGCATGCCCAGCTTGTTGGTGATTTCAACGGTCTGCTTTACGCTCATGTTTTACGTTTTTCCAGCGTGCGGTGACGGGACTGGACGTTCTTCCCGCGTGAGCGGAAGTAGTCAGCCAGCTGCTCTGCAATATAAACCGAACGGTGTTTACCGCCGGTACAGCCAATCGCCACGGTCAGGTAGCTACGGTTGTTGGTTTCAAGCATCGGTAACCATAACTCAAGATAGCTGCGGGTCTGGTAGATAAAATTGTGTACTTCTGTGTGCCTGTCGAGGAAGGCGGCGACAGGGCGATCGAGGCCGGTCATTGGACGCAGTTTTGGATCCCAGTGCGGGTTAGGAAGAAAACGCACGTCGAACACATAATCGGCGTCAATCGGTATGCCGTGCTTAAAGCCAAAAGACTCGAACACCATGGTGAGTTCGCGTTCACGTTTTCCCAACAGACGAGTACGCAGCATCTCCGCCAATTCGTGTACCGACATTTCGGAGGTGTCGATGATCAGGTCCGCGCGGGATTTTAGTGGTTCGAGGAGATCGCTTTCTTCGTCAATCGCACTTTCCAGAGAGAGATTTTTGCTGGAAAGCGGATGAAGGCGGCGCGTGTCACTGTAGCGGCGGATTAGCGTATTACGATCGGCATCAAGGAACAGCAGCTGCGGAGAAAAAGCGTCCGGCAGGCTGTCCATTGCGTGCTCGAAGATTTCCGGCGACTCCGGCATGTTGCGCACGTCTATGCTGACGGCAGCAGAGATTTGCCGATCGGCAAGCGTTTTTGCCAGCTCTGGCAACAGGACAACCGGCAGGTTATCCACGCAATAGAATCCCATATCTTCCAGTGCGCGCAAGGCTACAGACTTCCCTGAACCTGAGCGGCCGCTGACAATCATCAGCACCATGTAATCATTCTCCCGATTTATCTGTCTGAGACATCAAACGCGCCGATTATTCATTTTCGCTGTCGTGATCGACTTCTGTTTCAGTAATTATCTGGTAAAGCTCTTCGTCACTGCCGGCTGAGCGCAGCCTGCGACAAATGGTTTTATCCGCCAGACGCTTGGCCACCAGGGAAAGCGTGTGCAGGTGGGTTTTTGTCTGGTCAGCAGGTACCAGTAACGCAAATAACAGGTCAACCGGTTGATTGTCGATGGCATCAAAAGCGATTGGCGTTTCCAGTTGAATAAAGACGCCGACGGCGCGAAGCGTATCTTCCTCCAGCTTGCCGTGGGGAATAGCGATACCGTTGCCAATGCCGGTACTGCCCATACGCTCACGGGTCAGTACGGCTTCGAAAACGACCTGCGGTGGAAGGCCAAGCTGTTTGGCTGCCAGTTCGCTGATGATTTCCAGCGCACGTTTTTTACTCTGGCAGTGGACGCCACTGCGAGTACATTCCTGGTTAAGGACATTGCTCAGTTGTAGAGCGGAATCGTTGTTCATCATAAGTTCACCTAAGCACTTTTGTGCAAACGGCCCGCGACTTAAGCAGCGGGCCGGCCATATGCACATCGGATGCCCGGATTATCAGTGTTGTTTTAGTTTATCTTTGTGTTTCGTTAACTGTCGGGCCAGTTTATCAATCAGGCCGTCAATCGCCGCATACATGTCCTGGCCTTCGGCACTGGCATGCAGTTCTCCACCGTTCACATGCAGCGTAGCATCCGCTGTATGGGTGACTTTTTCCACCTTTAATACAATATAGACCTGGTTGATTCTTTCGAAGTACTGCTCCAGTTTGGCAAACTTCGAGTTCAGAAATTCACGCAGTGCTTCAGTGATCTCGACGTTTTGTCCCGTAATGTTGAGCTGCATAGTGTCTTCCTTATCGGTAAAGTCACACCAGCTGTTTACGCTGGTTTGACGGTGGAATGGATAAAGACTCTCGGTACTTCGCAACTGTGCGGCGCGCCACCATAATACCTTGATCCGACAGTATTGAGGTTAACTTACTGTCGCTCAGCGGTTTGGCGGGGTTTTCCGCAGCAATTAACTTCTTCACCAGCGCCCGAATTGCCGTGGAGGAGGCTTCACCGCCGCCTTCGGTATTGACGTGGCTGGAGAAGAAATATTTCAATTCAAAGATGCCGCGTGGGCTATGCAAATATTTCTGAGTGGTCACCCTCGAAATTGTCGACTCGTGCATGTCCACTGCCTGAGCAATATCGGCCAGCACCATCGGTTTCATATGCTCTTCACCGTGCTCAAAGAAGGCCTGCTGCTGTTCGACAATGCATCGGCTCACGCGCAATAACGTATCATTGCGGCTTTCCAGGCTTTTAATCAACCATTTCGCTTCCTGCAGGTTGCTGCGGATGAACTGCGAGTCGCTGTCATTGCGCGTGTTGCCGCTCATGGCTGCGTATTGCTGATTGATTTTGAGGCGCGGGATGCTGTCTGCGTTAAGCTCTACAACCCAGCGCGTCAGGTGCTTACGCACCAGTACATCAGGAATAACGTACTCAGGTTCACCCGTTTGGATCGACTGGCCGGGGCGAGGATCGAGGGACTGAATCAGGCACATGGCCTCTTTAAGCGCGTCCTCTTTGATACGCGTGACCCGCATCAACGTCCGGAAGTCGTGATTTGCCAGCAGATCTAAATGATCGCTAACAATAAGCCGGGCTTCCGCCAGCCATGGGGTCTCTTTGGCGTACTGAGAAAGCTGAATTAACAGGCAATCGCGTAAGTCTCGTGCTGCGACGCCGACGGGATCAAAACGTTGGATGCGTTTGAGGACGGCTTCCACTTCGTCAAGGCTTACATCGTCGTGGCCCAGACTTTCCAGAATGTCTTCCAGCGGCACGGTGAGATACCCGGTTTCATCCACTGCATCGACAATAGACGTCGCGATAGCGGCGTCCGTATCGGAAAATGGCGTCAAATCGACCTGCCACATCAGGTAGTCCTGCAGGGACTGGGTGGTCTCGCCCTGGTAGACAGGCAGCTCGTCGTCCAGATAGTCAGTTCCCGTACCTGAAGGCGTTCCAGCGGTGTAAATTTCATCCCAACTGGCATCCAGCGGCAGCTCATCGGGCATCTCTTTCTGCTCGAGGGCTTCACGGGTGTCCATTGCTTCGCTCTCAGGCACTTCCTGAGTATCGATCTCATCATGCAGGTCGGTTTGCTCAAGCAATGGATTACTGTCCAGTGCCTGCTGGAGTTCTTGCTGAAGCTCTAACGTTGAGAGCTGAAGCAGACGGATGGCCTGCTGCAGCTGGGGCGTCATAGCAAGTTGTTGGCTAAGCCGTAATTGCAAACCTTGCTTCATGTTCAGAGCAAACGTCCTCAAATAAGTCGTGTAAGACTTCCCACCCTATCAGAGTCTGAACTCTTCGCCCAGATAGACTCGCTTAACTTGCTCGTCTTCAAGGATTTCTTCCGGTGTACCGTGGGCAATCAGGTGCCCCTGACTAACGATGTAGGCGCGTTCGCAGACGGCCAGCGTTTCGCGGACGTTATGGTCTGTAATCAATACGCCGAGGCCGCTGTCACGCAGGTGCTCGATAATGCGTTTGATATCAATAACGGAAATAGGATCAACCCCGGCAAAGGGTTCATCCAGCAAAATGAACTTCGGGTTTGCCGCAAGCGCGCGAGCAATTTCTACGCGGCGGCGTTCACCGCCGGACAGTGACTGCCCGAGGTTATTACGCAGGTGCGAGATATGGAACTCTTCCATCAGCTCGTTAGCGCGATCGTCACGCTGCTCTGACGTCAGATCATCGCGAATCTGCAGCACCGCCATCAGGTTATCAAACACGCTCAGGCGGCGGAAAATGGACGCTTCCTGCGGCAAATAGCCGATGCCGCGACGCGCACGAGCATGAAGTGGCAGCAAGCTGATGTCTTCTTCATCAATAATGATGTTACCTGCATCGCGTGGCACGATCCCCACTACCATGTAAAACGTCGTGGTTTTACCGGCGCCGTTTGGCCCGAGCAGCCCAACGATCTCACCTGATTTAACGGTCAGGCTGACGTCTTCGACTACGCGGCGGCCTTTGTAGGCTTTGGCCAGGTTTTTCGCAATTAAAGTTGCCATAACGAATCAGTTACTCTTTTTTGGTGCCGGTTGCTGGCCGTTTTTGTTTTGCAGCTGAGACGGCACCAGCACGGTGGTCACGCGTTTGCCTTTCTCGCTAAACGCCTGCATTTTTTGCTCTTTCACCAGGTAGGTGATCTTGTCGCCGGTGATGTTGCTGTCCAGCTGTTCAAGGTAAGCGTTGCCGGTCAGTACAACGAAATCTTTAGCCAATTCATAATGCATGGTGGACGCGTGGCCTTTTACCGGCTTACCGTTGTCCTGCATTTGATAGAAAGTAGCTGGGTTACCGTAGCCATCAATCACCTCTTTGCCTTGTTCACCGCCTGGGCGGGTCACAACGACTTTATCGGCGTTGATTTTGATCGTGCCCTGAGTCACAACGACATTGCCGGTAAAGGTAACGACGTTGCCCTGCATATCGAGAGACTGTTGGTCGGATTCGATATGAATAGGTTGGTCGGTGTCACCGGTCAGTGCCCAGGCTGACAGCGGTACGGCAAAAAGCGAACCAAGCAGAACAAGTTTAAGGCTGAGTTTGTTTATTCTGGATTTCATATGAGGTTTTAACCTTTTCAATCAGCTGTGCAGTTTGGCTGCGTAAGTTGCCACGCATTTTCAGGCCACTGGAGTTAAATGTGGTGCCGTACAAAGTCACCAGGTCGTCAGAAGCGACATCCTGAGTAATTAAATTCACCTGCGCATTGTCCGTCGTGATTCTGCGTAACTGAGAGTCAGGTGTTAACGCAGTGACGACGACGTTGCCATACAAATAAAGCATTTTGTCATCGGTAAGTTTGGCGCGATCCGCCTGAATTTCCCAGGTGGCGATTTTATTTTCATCGTACTGGGTCATGACGGGTTTGGTGAACCATGAAATACCCGTATCCGAGAAGTATTCAACGTGTTGAGCAATAAGCTTATAGTTCAGCGCGCCCTGTGGGTTGTATACGACTGTCGTGGAAAATTCGCTTTGATAAGTTGGCGTATCGCTGTTAACGGTTACGCCGGACTCGTCCTTCTCCGTCAGATTCAGGCCGATAAGCACTAATGCCGCAATGGCAAGCAGGAAAATAATCCAACGTCTGGTCTTGCTCATATGGATTGCCCTTTCGCCTCATCAAGCTTGCCTTGCGCCATCAACAGGAGATCGCAGATTTCCCGCACTGCGCCTCGCCCGCCGCTGATTCTGGTCACGTAATCCGCTTTTGGCGTCAATAATGGGTGGGCGTCTGCAACGGCAACGCTTAAACCGACCCGTTCCATGACTGGCCAGTCGATCAGGTCATCGCCAATGTAGGCAACCCGATCGGGAGAAAGCGCAACCTTTGACAACAGATCGTGGAACGCCACAACTTTATCGGATTGCCCTTGATAAAGGTGGGTAATGCCCAACGTTTCGCAGCGATCTTCCAGCAGTTTTGCTTTCCTGCCTGTAATAATAGCGACTTCAATTCCGGAGGTCAGGGCGCAGCGAATGCCATAGCCATCGCGTACGTTAAAGGCTTTCAGCTCTTCACCGCTGTTGCCCATGTAAATAAGGCCGTCAGACATTACGCCGTCAACGTCCAGAATCAGCAGGCGAATCTCTTTCGCTTTCGCTATGACCTGCGCGCTTACCGGCCCGTAGCAGGTATTAAGCAGCGCATCATGGTTACTCATTAAGGCTAATCCTTTTTTAAACTACGCCCGCGCGTAGCATGTCATGCATATGTACCACACCCAGCAACTGGTCGCCATCCGCCACCATAACCGAAGTAATATGGCGTGACTGCATCAGGTTTAATGCGTCCACAGCTAATGTGCCAGGGCGTACGCGAATGCCTCCCGTTGTCATGACATCCGCAATACGTAAGGTATGTAAATCAACACCCATATCGAACACGCGACGTAAATCGCCATCGGTAAAGATGCCCTCTATTTTCATCAGGTCATTGCAGATGACCGTCATCCCCATATTTTTACGGGTAATCTCCAACAGCGCATCCCGCAAAGAGGCTTCTTTGCTTACGTGCGGGATATCATCACCCGTGTGCATGATATCGTTCACGCGGAGTAATAGCTTACGCCCCAGCGCGCCGCCAGGATGAGACAGAGCAAAATCTTCAGCGGTAAAACCACGAGCCTTCAGTAACGCCACGGCCAGCGCATCGCCCATAACCAGCGTCGCCGTTGTGCTGGAGGTTGGCGCGAGGCCGAGAGGGCAAGCTTCCTGAGGCACTTTGATGCACAGATGAATATCCGCTGCACGGCCCATTGAGCTTTCCGGGCGGGCGGTCATGCA
Source organism: Enterobacter sp. Ap-867 (assembly GCF_011752855.1). Lineage (NCBI taxonomy): Bacteria > Pseudomonadati > Pseudomonadota > Gammaproteobacteria > Enterobacterales > Enterobacteriaceae > Enterobacter > Enterobacter sp. Ap-867. Next base: position 65,648 of record NZ_VWWS01000007.1, read on the forward strand.
AATCAAAGGCACCTGAAGGCGCTTTAATACCGGGATGAGCGCCAAAATTTCGTTCGACTCGCCGGAATTAGAAATCGCCAGGACGATATCCTGTGCCGTGACCATGCCTAAATCACCGTGGCTGGCTTCTCCTGGGTGCACAAAAAAGGCTGGCGTGCCGGTACTGGCAAAGGTTGCCGCGATTTTTTTCCCAATATGACCCGATTTTCCCATCCCCATGACAACAACTTTACCGGGACAATAGAATATCTTCTCACAGGCCAGCGAGAAATCGTCGTTGATGTACTGGTCGAGTTGAGCCAGGCCTTCACGTTCAATATTGAGCACGTCTTTGCCCGCTTGTTGAAAGTCAAAACCCGGCGCTAAATCTATATGAGACATAATTCCCGTTTCCGCTTTATTCGACGACAGGTGGCGCAACGAACCACAGCACCACAATCCATATGATGAATCCACATGTTAACAGAGCGCCCGCGAGCTTGCCGATTTGGCGAGGTTTGCGCCAGCAGAGCAGGGCAAAAACAGCACTTACCGCTAACATCAACCAATAATCCCGGGCAAAAGCTAACGGGTTGAGGTGGCCCGGTGCCACCAACGCAGGAATGCCAAGCACAAACACAACGTTAAAAATGTTCGAACCGATGATATTACCAATCGCAATATCATCTTCGCCCTTGCGCGCGCCGGCTATGGCGGTCGCTAATTCCGGCAGACTGGTACCAATCGCAATGATCGTCAAACCGATAACCAGTTCGCTTACGCCAAAATAATGGGCAAGCACCGAGGCATTATCGATGACCATTCGCGTTGCCATCGGCATAATAACCAACGCCACTCCCAGCCATAAAAATGCGACGGACAGACTGCCTTCTTGAGGGAGTTCGGCCTGCTGCTCCCGCGTCAGACTATCGATCCCCTGCCGTTCCGCAAGGCGGCCTATTCTAATGATAAAGAGTAGATATAACACTGCGATTGTCAGCAGCATGACGCCCTCGGCCTGCGTCAGTTCACCGTCATAGAGAAACAGACCTGCGGCGGCACTCACCGCCAACATTAGAGGCAATTCACGACGTAGAATATCGGAATTAACGGTAAATGGGTGCAGCAGCGCGGCGAGCCCCAGGATCAGCATAATGTTAGTGATATTTGAGCCGATAGCTGTCCCTACGGCCAAATCCAACTGGCCGTGCAGCGCTGACGTACTGGCGATGATAATTTCAGGCAGTGAAGTGCCAATGCTGACCACCGTCATGCCGATAATCAGCGGCGGGATCCCGATGCTGCGACAAAGTATCGCTGCGGCGAAAACTAAACGGTCGGCACCATAGACCACCAGGAGTAAACCAATAATTAATAGCGCCGTAGCTAACAGCATGAAAAATCCTTTATTAGGGTATAATCGCCGATCCTGAGGGGCTGAAGGGTCGGGCAAAACGAAGTGCAGCCTGAGCCTGGCGATAAGTCTTAATTCTGACTTTATGCGGCGAAAAAGTAAAACAAATGCCAGCTTTCGCTAACCTGCGCAGGTAATATTCTGTAAAAATGTTGGGTTTTAGCATCCCTTTGAGGCCATGCTTGCCGGCAAACATAAAAAAGGAAGGGCGATGAGTCAGACAGAAGCCAATCTGGTTGAGATCCGTGGGATGAGTTTCTCTCGCGGCGAGCGCCAGATCTTCGAGAATATTTCGCTGACGGTACCACGCGGCAAGGTGACGGCGATCATGGGGCCATCGGGGATCGGTAAAACTACGCTGTTGAAGCTTATTGGTGGGCAGATCCAGCCGGACAGCGGCGAGATCCTTTTTGATGGTGAGAACGTACCGTCGATGTCGCGCTCACGGCTTTTTACCGTGCGTAAACGCATGAGTATGCTGTTCCAATCCGGCGCCTTATTTACCGATCTTAATGTGTTTGAAAACGTGGCTTATCCACTGCGTGAACATCTTCAGTTACCAGAACCGCTATTGCACAGCACGGTGATGATGAAACTGGAAGCCGTGGGGCTTCGCGGGGCGGCCAATCTTATGCCTTCTGAATTATCTGGCGGGATGGCGCGCCGCGCGGCGTTGGCCCGTGCTATAGCGCTTGAGCCAGACTTGATTATGTTTGATGAACCTTTCGTCGGACAGGATCCCATTACCATGGGCGTGCTGGTTAAGCTTATTTCAGAACTTAACAGCGCTCTTGGCGTCACCTGCATTGTGGTATCACACGATGTACCAGAAGTATTAAGCATCGCGGATTACGCTTATATTGCTGCCGATCAGCACATTATTGCTCAAGGTAGCCCGGCGGAATTGCGTGAAAACCACGATCCACGCGTTAGACAGTTCCTTGATGGGATCGCGGATGGCCCGGTGCCATTCCGTTATCCAGCCGGGGATTATCAACAAGATTTATTACCTGGAACGAGGAGCTAAACTGCTCATGCTGCTAAATGCACTGGCATCTCTCGGGCGACGCGGGATAAAAACCTGCGCTTCGTTTGGACGTGCCGGACTGATGTTATTCAACGCGCTGGTAGGGAAACCGGAGTTTCGCAAGCATGCGCCGTTGCTGGTTCGTCAGCTTTATAATGTCGGCGTACTGTCGATGTTGATCATTATGGTTTCCGGCCTGTTCATCGGGATGGTGCTTGGCTTACAGGGCTATCTTGTGCTGACGACTTACAGCGCTGAGTCGAGTCTAGGCATGCTGGTGGCGCTTTCACTGCTCCGTGAACTTGGCCCGGTTGTTGCCGCGCTACTGTTTGCCGGGCGTGCGGGTTCTGCTTTAACCGCCGAAATTGGCCTGATGCGTGCGACGGAACAGCTGTCCAGCATGGAGATGATGGCTGTCGATCCGCTGCGCCGCGTCGTTTCACCGCGATTTTGGGCTGGGGTTATCTCGCTGCCGCTTCTGACGCTTATCTTCGTTGCCGTGGGCGTTTGGGGTGGTGCTCTGGTGGGCGTGAACTGGAAAGGCATTGATGCCGGTTTCTTCTGGTCAGCAATGCAAAATGCAGTCTCATGGCGGCTGGATTTGGTTAACTGCGTGATTAAAAGCGTAGTCTTCGCCATTACCGTAACGTGGATTGCGTTATTCAACGGGTACGATGCTATTCCGACTTCTGCCGGGATTAGCCGGGCAACCACGCGCACCGTTGTGCACGCTTCTCTGGCCGTTTTGGGCCTCGATTTTGTGCTGACAGCACTGATGTTTGGGAATTGAGTTCATGCAAACAAAGAAATTTGAAGTTTGGGTTGGTGCTTTTCTGCTGGTCGCGCTGGTCGCTATTATTTTTCTCTGTCTGAAAGTGGCGAATGTTACCTCTCTGCGTAGCGAACCGACTTATCGGGTATATGCCACCTTCGACAACATCGGTGGCCTGAAAATGAGTTCGCCGGTTCGTCTTGGTGGTGTTGTTATTGGTCGAGTTGATGGTATCGCTCTTGACCCGAAAACCTATTTGCCTCGCGTAACGCTGGACATTGAACAGCGCTACAACCAGATTCCGGATACCAGCTCTCTGGCGATTCGCACGTCTGGCCTGTTGGGTGAGCAATATATTGCTCTTAACCTCGGCTTTGACGACCCGGAACTGGGGTCATCTATGCTGAAAGATGGCAGCACCATTCAGGATACGAAATCTGCTTTGGTTCTTGAGGATCTGATAGGTCAGTTCCTTTACAAGAGCGGCAACGGCGACAATAAGAATTCTGGCGATGCTGAAGCGCATTCCGCAGGCCATACTGATGCTGCACCGCAGTCAGGTACTACGAATTAATTTAAGAGGAACAAGTGATGTTTAAGCGTCTTATGATGGTAGCTATGCTGGTTATCGCCCCATTTGCGATGGCGGCAGACCAGACCAACCCTTACAAATTAATGAATGAGGCGGCGCAGAAGACCTTTGATCGCCTGAAAAACGAGCAGCCTCAAATTCGACAGAATCCGAATTATCTGCGGGATATCGTTGGCCAGGAACTGCTGCCTTATGTTCAGGTAAAATACGCGGGGGCGCTGGTGTTAGGGCGTTACTACAAAGATGCTACGCCTGCGCAGCGTGACGCTTACTTCAAGGCTTTTGAAGAGTACCTGAAGCAGGCCTATGGTCAGGCGCTGGCGCTGTATCACGGTCAGACTTATCAAATCGCCCCGGAGCAACCTCTTGGTAATGCTGATATTGTGGCGATCCGTGTGACGATAATCGATCCAAATGGGCGTCCACCAGTGCGTCTTGATTTCCAATGGCGTAAAAATAGCCAAACCGGGAACTGGCAGGCATACGATATGATTGCCGAAGGGATCAGCATGATCACCACCAAACAAAACGAGTGGAGCGATCTGCTCCGTACGAAAGGTATCGATGGTTTGACCGCGCAGCTGCAGTCGATTTCGAAACAGCCAATTACCCTGGACAGTAAAAAGTAATGGCGGAAGAACTAAGCTGGAAGCAGGACGGTGCAACGCTGCATTTCTTCGGAGAGCTGGATGGCGTCACCGTTAATTCGCTTTGGCAGCAGCGTGAGAAAATGGTCACGGGTATCAGTCTCTTTGAGCTAAGTGGCTTAACTCGCGTTGATACCGCCGGGCTGGCGTTGCTTATTCACCTGACAGCCATCGTGGCTCGCCAGGGGAACAAGATTGAGCTTAGGGGCGCTACTGATAATTTGCGCACACTGGCTCAACTCTACAATCTGCCAGAGGCGCTATTGCCACATCTGGCAGGCTAATGATTTCAGCACGTTACTTTCAAAGCCCTCGAACTGCTAAGTTCTGGGGCTTTTTGCTTATTTAAGCGGACGCCACTTTCCTCTAAGATGTGTGGCTTATTTCATCATTTATTAATCGACGAATAGATACCCCATGGAAAATCATGAAATTCAGACAGTGCTGATGAACGCACTGCCCCTCCAGGAAGTCCACGTCTCAGGCGATGGCAGCCACTTTCAGGTTATAGCGGTGGGTGAGTTATTCGCCGAGTTAAGTCGCGTCAAAAAACAGCAAACCGTGTATGCCCCGCTGATGGAATTTATCGCGGATAATCGCATGCATGCTGTGTCTATTAAGACCTATACGCCAGAAGAGTGGGCGCGCGATCGCAAACTGAATGGTTTTTGAATCATCGGCTCAGGCTGGTGATAACGTTTTGAATTTAAAAGAGAGCAGTTTCAATGGATAAATTTCGTGTGCAGGGGCCTACCCGCCTGAGTGGAGAAGTCACAATCTCAGGGGCTAAAAACGCCGCGCTGCCAATCCTCTTCGCCGCGCTTCTGGCGGAAGAGCCGGTAGAGATTCAGAACGTTCCAAAACTGAAAGACATTGATACCACGATGAAGCTGCTGAGCCAGCTGGGTACCAAAGTTGAGCGCAACGGTTCCGTCTACATTGACGCCAGCGGCGTAAATATTTTCTGTGCGCCATATGACCTGGTGAAAACCATGCGAGCCTCTATTTGGGCGCTAGGGCCACTGGTTGCTCGCTTTGGCCAAGGGCAGGTTTCTCTGCCTGGTGGTTGTGCCATTGGCGCTCGTCCGGTGGATTTGCACATTACTGGTCTGGAGCAGTTGGGTGCGGAGATTAAGCTCGAAGAAGGCTACGTTAAGGCGTCGGTAAATGGCCGCCTTAAAGGTGCTCATATCGTGATGGATAAGGTCAGCGTGGGTGCAACCGTGACCATCATGAGTGCGGCCACGCTTGCGGAAGGCAAAACGATCATTGAAAACGCTGCCCGTGAACCGGAGATCGTCGACACTGCGAACTTCCTTAACACCCTGGGCGCGAAGATCAGCGGTGCGGGCACCGATCGTATTACTATCGAAGGCGTTGCTCGTTTGGGCGGGGGCGTTTACCGCGTGCTGCCTGACCGTATTGAAACCGGGACGTTCCTGGTGGCTGCGGCAATCTCTGGCGGTAAAATTCTTTGCCGTAACGCGCAGCCGGATACTCTGGATGCTGTTCTGGCGAAGCTGCGTGAAGCTGGCGCGGAAGTTGAAACGGGTAAAGACTGGATCAGTCTTGATATGCATGGCCAACGTCCAAAAGGCGTAACGGTGCGTACTGCTCCACACCCAGGTTTCCCTACCGATATGCAGGCGCAATTCACCCTGCTGAACCTGGTGGCGGAAGGGACGGGCGTTATCACCGAAACTATCTTCGAAAACCGCTTTATGCATGTGCCTGAATTAATCCGTATGGGCGCGCATGCTGAGATCGAAAGCAATACAGTTATCTGCCACGGTGTCGAAAAGCTTTCCGGCGCTCAGGTAATGGCAACCGATCTTCGTGCGTCTGCAAGTCTGGTTCTGGCGGGCTGTATCGCAGAAGGGACAACGATAGTGGATCGTATTTACCACATTGATCGCGGCTATGAGCGCATTGAAGATAAGCTTCAGGCGCTGGGGGCTAAGATCGACCGCGTCAAGGGAAGCGAGTAAACATCCTCCCTTCAAGACGGATAGCCGGGGCATGCCCCGGCTTTTTTATAGCTGCCGGATCTTCCGTGTTCGGTCGATAAACTCACGTGTCACCGGGTCGTGGTAGCGTGAAGGCCAGATAACCTGTGGTGCAACACCTAAAGCCTTAGCGATAATAAACTCCCCTTTGGGCCAGGGGCGAGACAGCGCATTGGCGAGCGTTGATGAGCTTAAACCTGACTGGCGTGATAAGGCGGCGAGCGACGTTTTCTTTTTTCGCAGTCCGGCAATAATGTCCGCCGGATGCCAGTCCACAAATTGATTTTCCATAATCTCTCCCTGTGATCTTACTAATCCTGCTCTGAGATGAGCGATGGCACAGGAAATTTATAACATAAAAATTTCCAAATAATTCCAGTAAGTGCAAGGAATAATAGATTCTGTGTTTTCATCCGCAAATATGATGAAAGCTAGTGAGAATGAAATATTCAGGAAAGAGGGAAGGGTTGAGGATCTGTTTTACTGGAAACTTTAGCGCGCCAACTGGCGCGCTAAAGTTGATGTTAGTGGTCGCGTTGAACGGACATGTGCGCCAAAGAAATTAGCGCTTCACGGTAAGGAGTATCAGGCAGCACTGAAAGGGCATCGATTGCTTTATCTGCCTCTTCTTCGGCGCGTTGACGAGTCCATTCCAGAGAACCGCAATCCGACATAGCTCTCAGTACGGGATCCAGTAAATGACGGCCATTTCCCTGTTCGATCGCTTCACGAATCATCTGAGCCTGCTCTGGTGAGCCGTTGCGCATGGCGTGTAACAGCGGCAGCGTCGGTTTGCCTTCGTTCAGATCATCGCCGACATTTTTACCCAGCGTTTGCCCATCTGAGCTGTAATCCAGCAGGTCATCAATGAGTTGAAACGCAGTACCCAGGTACCGCCCATAATCCTGCAGCGCTTTTTCCTGAATCTCCGTTGCGCCTGCCAGAATCCCCGAGCATTGAGCCGCAGCTTCAAACAGGCGGGCCGTTTTGCTGTAAATGACCCGCATATAGCTTTCTTCAGTAATGTCTGGGTCATTACAGTTCATCAGCTGTAGCACTTCGCCTTCAGCGATAACGTTTACGGCCTCTGACATCACTTCCAGCACTTTCAGCGAACCGAGGCTGGTCATCATCTGGAATGCTCGCGTATAGATGAAATCGCCGACCAAAACGCTCGCAGCGTTGCCGAAAGCGGCATTGGCTGTGGCTTTACCCCGACGCATATCTGATTCGTCCACGACGTCATCATGAAGTAGCGTGGCGGTATGTATAAATTCGATCAGCGCTGCAATTCTGACATGTGCTTGCCCTTCGTAAGCAAGCGCCCGCGCGGCAAGTACGGCAATCATTGGGCGGATGCGTTTACCGCCACCGCTGACGATGTAGTAGCCCAACTGGTTGATCAGTTGAACATCGGAATTCAATTGCTCAAGGATTGTCGCATTGACACCCGCCATATCTTGCGCGGTTAACTCATTAATTTTTTCTAAATTCATCGCAAAAGTCTGGCTTTCGTCCTGTTTATTCCATATCCATATGGCATAACGAGAGGGTTGAGGTTCGATACTGTAGTACAGATTGTACTGAAAAAACGAGGCAGATAAACGGTGTGTGTGCTGTTGCGTTTTTTTTCTACGGTAATTGACGATCGGGCTTGTCAAACCCTCACGATTTGCGTAATATTCGCGCCCTATTGTGAATATTTATAGCGCTACCTGAAACCTATGTAAGGTAAGCGCGGAAAGCGGAGTTTTATATGTACGCGGTTTTCCAAAGTGGTGGTAAACAACACCGAGTAAGCGAAGGTCAGACCGTTCGCCTGGAAAAGCTGGACATCGCAACTGGCGAAACTGTTGAGTTCGCTGAAGTTCTGATGATCGCAAACGGTGAAGAAGTCAAAATCGGCGTTCCTTTCGTCGATGGTGGCGTTATTAAAGCTGAAGTCGTTGCTCACGGTCGTGGCGAGAAAGTTAAAATCGTTAAGTTCCGTCGCCGTAAACACTATCGTAAGCAAGCGGGCCACCGTCAGTGGTTCACTGATGTGAAAATCACTGGCATCAGCGCCTAAGACCTGAGGAGTAGATTAAATGGCACATAAAAAGGCTGGCGGCTCAACTCGTAACGGTCGCGATTCAGAAGCAAAACGCCTGGGTGTAAAACGCTTTGGTGGTGAAACTGTACTGGCTGGTAGCATCATCGTTCGTCAACGTGGTACCAAATTCCACGCTGGCAACAATGTAGGTTGTGGTCGTGACCACACCCTGTTTGCTAAAGCAGACGGTAAAGTGAAATTCGAAGTTAAAGGCCCGAACAATCGTAAATACATCAGCATCGTTGCTGAGTAAGTTTTTCGGTCCGGTAACGGATGAAAGCCCCGCAACGTGTTGCGGGGCTTTTTACATTGTACGCCTGGTAAATTAAGACAGGGAATGGGCATGGGGCAGCAGGCGGGAATCGGTATTCTTTTAGCGTTAACCACGGCGATGTGCTGGGGGGCGTTACCCATAGCGATGAAGCAGGTGCTTCCGGTGATGGCGCCACCAACCGTGGTATTTTATCGATTTCTGATGGCCAGTATTGGCCTGGGTATTTTCCTTGCGATTCGGGGGAAATTACCGCCGCTCAGGATGTTCCGTAAGCCCCGGTGGCTAGTACTGTTAGCGATCGCCACTGGGGGATTATTTGGCAACTTTCTGCTCTTTAGTTCTTCCCTGCAGTATTTAAGTCCTACTGCGTCTCAGGTTATTGGCCAGCTTTCTCCTGTCGGGATGATGGTGGCGAGCGTAGTAGTGCTAAAAGAGAGAATGCGTGGCACGCAGATTATTGGTGCCATGATGCTCTTGTGTGGTCTGGTGATGTTCTTCAACACCAGTCTTGTAGAGATTTTTACCCGCCTGACGGATTACACCCTTGGTGTTATCTTCGGCGTGCTGGCGGCAACGGTTTGGGTCAGCTATGGTGTGGCGCAGAAAGTGTTATTACGCCGGTTAGCCTCACAGCAGATCCTCTTTTTGTTGTACACTTTATGTACTATTGCACTTTTGCCGCTGGCAAAACCTGGTGTGATTTTCCAGCTCAGTAGCTGGCAACTGGCATGTCTGGTTTTCTGCGGTCTGAATACGCTGGTAGGCTATGGCGCGCTCGCTGAGGCGATGGCGCGCTGGCAGGCCTCCCAGGTTAGCGCCATCATTACGCTAACCCCGTTATTTACGTTGCTGTTCTCAGACCTGCTGTCTCAGGCCTGGCCCGAGTATTTCGCCATACCGATGCTTAACCTTGTGGGTTATATCGGGGCTCTCGTGGTTGTGGCTGGTGCGATGTATTCCGCGATTGGCCACCGCCTTTGGGGGCGCTGGCATAAAACCGAAACGATCACGCCGGTGCAGCGTTCGGGCGAATGATTTACGGAGAAGTAAGATGAAGTTTGTTGATGAAGCAACGATCCTGGTCGTAGCAGGTGATGGCGGTAACGGCTGCGTTAGCTTCCGTCGTGAAAAATATATCCCGAGAGGCGGCCCGGACGGTGGTGATGGTGGTGACGGTGGTGACGTATGGCTTGAAGCCGACGAGAACCTGAATACGCTTATCGATTATCGTTTTGAAAAGGCCTTCCGCGCAGAACGTGGCCAGAACGGCCAAAGCCGCGATTGTACCGGTAAACGTGGGCATGACGTCACTGTAAAGGTACCAGTGGGTACCCGAGTGATCGATCAGGGCACCGGTGAAACCATGGGCGATATGACGCAGCATGGCCAAAAGCTGATGGTTGCCAAAGGCGGCTGGCACGGTCTGGGTAATACCCGTTTTAAATCCTCCGTAAACCGTACCCCACGTCAGAAAACGATGGGGACTCCGGGTGAAAAACGCGATCTGCAGCTAGAGCTGATGCTGCTGGCCGATGTCGGTATGCTGGGTATGCCAAATGCGGGTAAATCTACCTTTATCCGCGCGGTATCTGCAGCGAAGCCAAAAGTGGCTGATTATCCGTTTACTACGCTAGTGCCAAGCCTGGGCGTTGTTCGTATGGACAATGAAAAGAGCTTCGTTGTCGCGGATATCCCGGGGCTTATCGAGGGCGCCGCTGACGGCGCTGGTTTGGGCATTCGCTTCCTTAAACACCTTGAGCGCTGCCGCGTATTGCTGCATCTCATTGACATTGAACCTATCGATGGCTCTGACCCGGTTGAAAACGCCCGCATCATCGTTGGCGAACTGGAGAAATACAGCGAAAGCCTGGCGTCAAAACCTCGCTGGCTCGTGTTTAACAAAATCGATCTGATGGATAAAGCGCAGGCCGAAGAAAAAGCGAAAGCCATTGCCGAAGCGCTTGGTTGGGAAGATAAATACTACCTGATCTCCGCTGCCAGCCAGATGGGCGTCAAAGATCTCTGCTGGGATGTGATGACCTTTATCATCGAGAACCCGATTACGGCGGCTGAGGTCGCTAAGCAGCCAGAGAAAGTCGAGTTTATGTGGGATGATTACCATCGCCAACAGCTCGATGAAATGGAAGCTGAAGCAGAAGAAGACTGGGATGACGACTGGGATGATGAAGACGACGAAGGCGTCGAAATTATCTACCAGAAGTAAGTCTCAACGAAGAAGGCCGGTGCTCCCGGCCTTTTTTATTGGATGCTGTTCGGAAGCCAGCAGTCAGCCTGCAAGCCGCCTTCCGCACGATTGCCTAATGCCAGGCGGCCATGGTGAAGTTGAACAATCCGCTGCACAATGTTCAGACCCAGTCCGCTACCGCCATAGCGCTGATCCATACGCCTGAAGGGTTCCGTGATTTGTTGAAGATATTCGTCTTTAATGCCCGGGCCGCTGTCGGCCACGCTCAAGATCGTTCCACCCTCTTTTTCCGTCAATGCTATATGAATTTCGCCTTTTTCCGGGCTATAGCGGGAGGCATTTTCCAGCAGGTTACGCAACATTAAACGCAGCAGCACGGCATCACCTTGCACGGTCAGAGCGGATGCTGCAGGCCAGGTTAGCTTTTGCGAGCGCTGTGCCGCCAACTCTTCCATTTCCATTTTAAGCGGCGCAATGATGTCGTCACTCCAGACCAGCGTATTGTAATGCCCGCTGGCCAGAGCTTGCCCGGCGCGCGAAAGCATCAGGAGCTGTTCAATGGTATGCATAAGCTGATCGATACGTGTTAGCAGCATCGGGGCCTGCGCTACCCCATTTTTTACCATCAATTCCAGATGTAACCTGAGACCAGCAAGCGGTGTTCTCAGTTCATGGGCCGCATCGGCAGTGAATAAGCGCTCCTGTTGAATCGTATGATCCAGCCGGCCAAGCAGCTGGTTGAGGGAATTGGTTACAGCCACCATTTCGTCCATGTCGGAAAACATAGGCAGGGGAGTGAGGTTGTCGGCTGAGCGGTTAGCCAGGCTTGAACGCAGCTGATTCAGCGGGCGGGTTATCCAGGTAATTGCCCAGAAAGAGAAAAACAGCGTAAAGGCAACCATGACCAGAGAAGGCACCAACAGGGAAGCAATCGCTTCACGAATCTCTTTTTCGACCTGCTGGTTTCGGGCTTTTGCGGAGAGCGTTTCACTCACCAAAAAACCAATCTGCTCACGGCTTTCATGCCACAGCCAGACAACGCTAATCAACTGGAAGAAAAGAAGAATAAGCGCCAGCAGGATCATCAGGCGCCGGCGCATGCTGCTCATGAGCGGCTTTCCAGCCTGTAGCCAACGCCGCGCACGGTTTTGATTCTGTCTTTGCCTAATTTTCGGCGTAGGTTGTGAATGTGTACTTCAAGAGTGTTGGAGCCAGGATCGTCCTGCCAGCTGTAAATATCCTGCTGTAGCGTTTCACGGTGGACCGTCTGGCCGATTCGCATCATCAGGCGTGTCAGAAGAGCGAACTCTTTGGGCGTAATTTCTACAGCCTGATTGGCGAGCAGCACCTGCTGAGTCTGCAAATTGAGGGTTAAATCGTCTTCCTGAAGCAGATTGTCGCTGTGTCCCTGGTAGCGACGGATCAGCGCTCTCGCACGCGCCTGCAGTTCTGCAAGCGCAAAAGGCTTAACCAGATAATCATCCGCGCCGGAGTCCAGACCATTTACTCTGTCTTCAAGCGCGTCACGAGCCGTGAGGATTAGCACCGGGTTTTTTACCCCACGCCGACGCCATTGACTCAACAGCGTGGCACCATCTTTGTCCGGAAGCCCCAGGTCGAGAATAATCAGGCTGTATTCACCGCTTTGCAGCAAGGCATCAGCCTCCGCAGCCGTCGCGGCGCAGTCCAGCGCGTAGCCTTCCCCACCTAACGCCAGCGCAAGACCTTCCTGTAACAGTAAATCGTCTTCAACAATAAGCAGTTTCATAACTAGTTATTCTGGTAAATGTCTTTGTAAAGCCGGCTTTCGAAGCGCACTAACGGGATGCGGCGATTACGCTGGTCCGCTGGTTCAACGGCATAACCAGAGAGATACTGCACAAAGGCCATGCGCTGCCCGCTTGCCGTGGTGATGAAGCCAGCCAGATTATAAACACCCTGCAATGAACCCGTTTTCGCCGACACTTTCCCATCCACGCCAGCCTGATGTAGGCCGGCACGATACTGCAGAGAGCCATCGTAGCCCGCGAGCGGCAGCATAGAGATAAAGTTTAGCTGATTATCATTCTGCGCGATGTATTGCAGCACCTGCATCATTGTGGCCGGTGAAATCAGGTTATGACGCGAAAGGCCTGAACCATCGACGACAATACTGTTCCCCAAATCTACGCCCGCTTTTTGGCGCAATATCTGGCGTACAGCATCAGAACCTGCCCGCCAGGTGCCAGGAACACCCAGCCGGTTATGTCCGATGGTCCTGAATACGGTATCGGCAATCATGTTGTCGGATTTCTTGAGCATGATTTTAAGCAGGTCATGCAACGGGGCTGACTGTTTGCTGGCTATCACCGTGCCCGGTTCGTTGGGTTGAGTCTGGCGCAGTAGTGTTCCGCTATAGCTGATCCCTGCCTGCTTCAGTTCATCTTTAATGATGGCACCTGCATAGCTTGCACCATCCTGAATGGCAAAGGCTAAGGGCAGCGGATCGGCACGTTGTGTAAGGCAGCCGGTAAGCGTATAGCGGTTGAGATCGCCCGGGACAACATCCAGTTCGCAGTATTGGGCGTCAGGAGAACCTTTGGCCAGCGTTCTGACCTGACTAAACATCACGACCGGATAGTACGAAGCAATGCGGATAAAGGCTAAATCGTCAGCTTTTGGCGCGCTGTATAAGGAAATAGAGAAGCAGTTACGGTCCACGATGGCGGCGGCGGGTGGTGCGCTGAAGCACTGTGTCATGTCGTTCCACGGCCAGCCCGGTGCTTTATCGTGGCTGGCGAAAATAGACGTGTCGACCAGCACGTTGCCCTTAATCTGTTGGACGCCCGCTTTTTTTAATTCGGCAACCATGTTGCGAATATCCTGACGCTTAAGCGTAGGATCTCCGCCGAAACGAGCGATAAGATCGCCGTTAAGTACGCCATTATCGATTTGAGCACGGCTTTCCAGCGTGGTGGTAAAACGAAAATCCGGGCCCAACTGAAGGAGCGCCGCTAGCGCCGTAATCACTTTCTGCGTACTGGCAGGCAGAGCCATTTGTTGGCTGTGATAATCAATGAACGGGCTTGTCGCACCGACTTTTTGTACCATCAGCGCCAGGTTCGCCCCGTCAGGCAACTGGGAGGTGTACTCTTCAACGTTCGCAGCCTGAACATTGATGGCTACGGCAGCGGTCAACCCAATGACAAATCTCAAAAATCGCATAATCTCGCGGTAACGGCCTGGAAACGTGACCGCCATACTACGGTGCATTATGGTGCAAAGTAAACGATGACCCTCAGGGAACTCCAGGGTAAAATACCGGTCAATTTGAAAACTGTTACTGACCTGGAGTCATTACCCCGGGTCGGTTTTCTTTTATTTGTTGCCGGAGAGACTTGCGTTACCGGCCATGCTCTTAAGCCAGCACGGTGTTTACCCTGCTGCAGAGGACTGATTTTAAGAGGTATAACAAATGCAACCTATTCCGATGACCTTACGTGGCGCTGAACAACTCCGCGAAGAACTGGATTTCCTGAAGTCCGTTCGTCGCCCTGAAATCATTGCTGCGATTGCTGAAGCTCGCGAGCATGGCGATCTGAAAGAAAACGCTGAATATCATGCCGCGCGTGAGCAACAGGGCTTTTGCGAAGGCCGCATCCAGGATATCGAAGCGAAGCTTTCTAATGCTCAGGTGATCGACGTCACAAGAATGCCAAATAACGGCCGTGTGATCTTTGGTACTACCGTAACAGTATTGAATCTGGACAGTGATGAAGAGCTTACTTATCGCATCGTTGGCGACGATGAGGCTGATTTTAAAAAGAATCTTATTTCTGTAAACTCGCCTATTGCTCGCGGTCTTGTGGGCAAGGAATGCGACGATGTTGTCGTAATTCGCACGCCGGGCGGTGATGTCGAATTCGAAATCTTAAAAGTAGAATATTTGTAATTTTTACTACGCTGGCTAAAGGGTTGGCGTATTGTAAAGAAAAGAAAAAGGCCGCATAGCGGCCTTTTATCAACGAACATAGCGTGGCATTTTGCACACCTCTGCTTATTTCGGCAGAGAAATCTTACGCTCTTTAGAAGGGCGGTAGAGCACCAGCGTTTTACCGATGACCTGTACATTACAGGCGCCGGTTTCCCGCACGATGGCATCCACAATTAAGGTTTTGGTTTCGCGATCTTCCGTTGCGATCTTCACCTTGATTAATTCATGGTGCTCAAGCGCTTGTTCAATCTCGGCCAGTACCCCTTCGGTCAAACCATTATTGCCAAGCATAACCACCGGCTTGAGCGGATGGGCCAGACCTTTTAGGTGCTGTTTTTGTTTAGTACTCAGATTCATCGTATTTTTTGCTTACGTTGGGATTGAAAACGGTTCATTCTACCGCCATCTCCAGTGTATCGCCAAATCGGCTGTGCTGATTGTTAGTTAGCCTGCTATTCACGATGAACAAAGTTGGATATTGAGATGACAGGTAAGAAGCGTTCTGCCAGCTCCAGTCGCTGGCTGCAGGAACACTTTAGCGATAAATATGTTCAACAGGCACAGAAAAAGGGGTTGCGGTCCCGTGCCTGGTTTAAACTTGATGAAATACAGCAAAGTGACAAACTTTTTAAGCCAGGAATGACTATTGTTGATCTTGGTGCTGCACCCGGCGGGTGGTCACAATATGTCGTGACGCAAATCGGGAATCAGGGGCGAATCATCGCTTGCGATCTTTTACCAATGGATCCTATCGTTGGTGTGGACTTCCTTCAGGGCGATTTTCGTGATGAATTAGTCGTCAAGGCCCTGCTGGAACGTGTTGGTGACAGTAAAGTGCAGGTTGTCATGTCAGATATGGCGCCAAACATGAGCGGGACACCGGCAGTCGATATTCCCCGCGCTATGTACTTGGTTGAACTGGCACTGGAAATGTGTCGGGACGTGCTGGCGCCGGGCGGTAGTTTTGTAGTGAAAGTGTTTCAGGGCGAAGGTTTCGATGAATACCTGCGAGAAATTCGCTCCCTGTTTACGACGGTTAAAGTTCGTAAACCGGACTCTTCTCGTGCCCGCTCACGTGAAGTGTACATTGTAGCGACCGGGCGCAAACTATAGTACCCTGACGCTGTTTGTTAACACAGTTGTAATATGAGGTTAATCCCTTGAGTGACATGGCGAAAAACCTAATACTCTGGCTGGTCATTGCCGTTGTGCTAATGTCTGTATTCCAGAGCTTTGGGCCCAGCGAGTCAAATGGCCGTAGGGTGGATTACTCCACTTTCCTGTCTGAAGTTAATCAGGACCAGGTTCGCGAAGCGCGCATCAACGGACGTGAAATCAACGTTACCAAGAAAGATAGTAACCGATACACGACTTACATCCCCGTTAATGATCCCAAGCTGCTTGATAATCTGATTACCAAGAACGTGAAAGTTGTGGGCGAACCGCCTGAAGAGCAAAGTCTGCTGGCAACTATCTTCATTTCCTGGTTCCCAATGCTGCTGCTGATTGGGGTCTGGATCTTCTTTATGCGTCAAATGCAGGGCGGCGGTGGCAAAGGTGCCATGTCGTTCGGTAAGAGCAAGGCGCGCATGCTAACGGAAGACCAAATCAAAACCACCTTTGCTGACGTCGCTGGCTGTGATGAAGCGAAAGAAGAGGTGGGTGAGCTGGTTGAATACCTCCGTGAGCCGAGCCGCTTCCAGAAACTGGGCGGTAAAATCCCGAAAGGTGTCCTGATGGTCGGCCCTCCGGGTACGGGTAAAACGCTGTTGGCAAAAGCGATTGCTGGCGAAGCGAAAGTACCGTTCTTCACAATTTCCGGTTCTGACTTTGTTGAAATGTTCGTTGGTGTTGGTGCATCCCGTGTGCGTGACATGTTCGAACAGGCCAAAAAAGCGGCACCTTGTATTATCTTCATCGATGAAATCGATGCCGTAGGTCGTCAGCGTGGTGCTGGTCTGGGCGGTGGTCACGACGAACGTGAGCAAACCCTGAACCAAATGCTGGTTGAGATGGATGGCTTTGAAGGTAACGAAGGGATCATCGTTATTGCGGCAACTAACCGTCCTGACGTGCTTGACCCTGCGCTGCTGCGTCCTGGTCGTTTCGACCGTCAGGTTGTCGTGGGTCTGCCAGATGTTCGTGGCCGTGAGCAAATCTTGAAAGTTCATATGCGTCGCGTACCGCTTGCACCGGACATCGATGCCGCAATTATCGCTCGTGGTACACCTGGCTTCTCTGGTGCCGATTTGGCTAACCTGGTAAACGAAGCTGCGCTGTTTGCTGCTCGCGGTAACAAGCGTGTGGTGTCGATGGTTGAATTCGAGAAAGCGAAAGACAAAATCATGATGGGGGCAGAACGCCGCTCCATGGTGATGACGGAAGCGCAGAAAGAATCGACCGCTTATCACGAAGCAGGCCATGCGATTATCGGTCGCCTAGTACCGGAGCACGATCCGGTCCATAAGGTAACGATTATCCCTCGTGGCCGCGCCCTGGGTGTGACCTTCTTCCTGCCTGAAGGCGACGCAATTAGCGCCAGCCGTCAGAAACTGGAAAGTCAGATTTCCACGCTGTATGGCGGTCGTCTGGCTGAAGAGATTATCTACGGGGCAGAACATGTTTCTACCGGTGCGTCGAACGACATTAAAGTAGCGACTAACCTGGCTCGTAACATGGTGACTCAGTGGGGCTTCTCCGACAAACTTGGCCCGCTGCTGTATGCGGAAGAAGACGGTGAAGTATTCCTGGGCCGTTCAGTGGCAAAAGCGAAGCATATGTCTGATGAGACTGCGCGTATCATCGATCAGGAAGTTAAATCCCTGATTGAACGCAACTATGCCCGTGCTCGCCAGTTGCTGAATGAGAACATGGATATTCTGCACACCATGAAAGACGCATTGATGAAGTATGAAACCATTGATGCCCCGCAGATTGACGATCTGATGGCGCGCCGTGAAGTTCGCCCGCCAGCAGGTTGGGAAGATGCGAGCAAAAACAACAATAACTCTGACAACAACGGTACCCCGAATGCGCCGCGTCCGGTTGATGAACCACGTACGCCAAATCCGGGCAACACGATGTCTGAGCAACTGGGCGACAAATAAGACGCTCACCGAGATGTTTTTGCAGTAATCTATAAACCCCGGGCCTGCCCCGGGGTTTTTGTTTTTGTACAGCCTAAGACGAACGCAAAGGAAGAAGAATGAAACTCACCGCGCAAGGCTCCACGCTGGATCTCTCGCATCCTCACGTCATGGGGATTTTAAACGTCACGCCGGACTCCTTTTCCGACGGTGGTCAGCACAATTCCCTGGTTGAGGCCCTCAAGCATGCAAATGCGATGATCAATGCCGGGGCGACAATCATCGACGTTGGCGGAGAGTCAACCCGGCCTGGCGCGGCAGAGGTGAGCACAGAAGAAGAACTTGAGCGCGTTATTCCGGTGGTCGACGCGATCGCTCAACGGTTTGAAGTCTGGGTCTCAGTGGATACATCGAAAGCCGAAGTTATTCGCGAATCTGCACGAGTAGGGGCGCATCTTATCAACGATATTCGTTCCTTAACGGAGCCAGGTGCGCTAGCTGCCGCTGCGGAAACGGGGCTCCCTGTTTGCCTGATGCATATGCAGGGCGAACCGAAAACGATGCAACAGGCACCACAGTACGATGACGTATTTGCCGATGTGAATCGCTTTTTTGTGGAGCACATTGCCCGCTGTGAAGCCGCAGGGATTTCAAAAGATAAATTGCTGCTCGACCCGGGCTTTGGTTTCGGTAAGAATCTCACCCACAATTATCAGTTATTGGCTCGCCTTTCGGAATTTCATCGCTACGGTATGCCGCTACTGGTAGGCATGTCCCGTAAATCGATGGTCGGGCAACTGCTTAATGTTGGCCCGGATCAGCGCCTGAGCGGTAGCCTTGCCTGCGCGGTGATTGCTGCGATGCAGGGGGCTCAAATTCTTCGCGTTCATGACGTAAAAGAGACTGTTGAAGCTATGCGCGTGGTCGAAGCTACGCTTTCAGTGAAGGAAAACAAATACTATGAGTAACCGTAAATATTTTGGCACCGATGGTATCCGTGGTCGCGTGGGCGATGCACCTATTACCCCCGATTTTGTTCTGAAGCTTGGCTGGGCTGCGGGTAAAGTCCTGGCTCGTCATGGTTCGCGTAAGATTATTATCGGTAAGGACACGCGTATTTCCGGCTACATGCTGGAATCTGCACTGGAAGCAGGTCTGGCTGCAGCCGGGTTGTCTGCTTCGTTTACTGGTCCAATGCCTACGCCTGCAGTTGCTTATTTAACTCGTACATTCCGCGCTGAAGCCGGGATTGTTATCTCCGCCTCACACAACCCGTTCTATGATAACGGTATAAAATTCTTCTCGATCGACGGGACTAAACTGCCGGATGAGGTCGAAGAAGCTATTGAAGCGGAGATGGAAAAAGAGATCACCTGCGTGGATTCGGCGGAGTTGGGTAAAGCCAGCCGTATTGTCGATGCAGCAGGGCGCTATATTGAATTCTGCAAAGGCACGTTCCCGAACGAACTGAGCCTTAATGGCCTTAAAATCGTCGTAGACTGCGCCAACGGCGCGACTTACCACATTGCCCCGAATGTATTGCGTGAACTGGGTGCAAAAGTCATTGCCATCGGCTGTGAGCCGGATGGGGTGAATATTAATGAAAAATGCGGTGCGACCGATGTGCGTATGCTGCAAGAGCGCGTGCTGGCGGAAAAAGCCGATCTAGGCATCGCGTTTGACGGCGACGGCGACCGGGTAATTATGGTGGATAACCAGGGCCTTAAAGTCGATGGCGATCAGATCCTTTATATCGTTGCCCGGGAAGGATTACGTCAGGGGCAGCTTCGCGGCGGTGCCGTGGGTACGCTAATGAGTAATATGGGACTTGAAGTCGCGCTGAAGCAGTTGGGTATTCCTTTTGCCCGCGCGAAAGTTGGCGACCGCTATGTTCTGGAAAAACTGCAGGAGAAAGGCTGGCGAATTGGGGCTGAAAACTCCGGTCACGTCATTCTGCTGGACCAAACCACCACCGGTGACGGCATAGTCGCAGGTTTGCAAGTGCTTACCGCAATGGTTCGTAACCATATGAGCCTGCACGATCTCTGCAGCGGAATGAAATTGTTCCCGCAGATTCTGGTTAACGTTCGCTTTACCGCAGGCAGCGGCGATCCGCTTGAAAACGAAGAGGTTAAGCGCGTTACGGCTGAAGTGGAAGCTGCATTGGGCAGCCGTGGACGGGTGTTGCTGCGTAAATCCGGAACGGAGCCACTCATTCGCGTGATGGTCGAGGGTGAAGATGAAGCCCAGGTTACCGCGTTTGCTCATCAGATCGCAGACGCAGTGAAGGCCGTTTAATATTTTTTCTTCGCAAACTGATTGAAAAGGCGGCAGTTGCCGCCTGTTTCTTTGGTGGAAATTACTTGTTTGCTGTTTTTTTCCGCAGTCAGTGCATTGTTAATAAATTGCCCTTGCGCACCAGTCTGGCTTTGGTTAGTATTCTCACCCGCTTCAGTGGGTAATGACAAACGTATCCGCTTAACTGGTTTGAAGCAATTGGCGTGCGGTAACCCCGCAAGGAACAGGTTGATTATGTACGAAGCTCTTTTGGTTGTTTTCCTTATTGTAGCGTTGGGCCTTGTAGGTCTTATCATGCTGCAGCAAGGTAAAGGCGCTGATATGGGAGCCTCCTTCGGAGCAGGCGCTTCCGCTACGTTATTCGGTTCAAGTGGTTCTGGTAACTTCATGACCCGCATGACCGGTGTGCTCGCAACGCTGTTCTTTATCCTGAGCCTGGTTCTGGGTAACCTCAGCACCAACAAAACCAGTAAAGGAAGCGAGTGGGAAAATTTAAGTCAGCCAGCACAAACTGAGCAGACTGCGCCAGCGGCACCTACCAAGCCGAGCAGCGATATCCCACAGTAAGTTTGTCAGCTTCAATGCGGTGACATGAAGGTTACCGTATTCAAAGAGTGCCGAGGTGGTGGAATTGGTAGACACGCTACCTTGAGGTGGTAGTGCCCGATTGGGCTTACGGGTTCAAGTCCCGTCCTCGGTACCAAATCCTAGCAATTCTTGCATTTAATGCAATTCTGGCGTAGTATTTGCCACGTTTTCGGACGCGGGGTGGAGCAGCCTGGTAGCTCGTCGGGCTCATAACCCGAAGGTCGTCGGTTCAAATCCGGCCCCCGCAACCACTTTCCCTGAGAGTTCTTTTTCAAATATACTGTGAACACCAGTTTCGGTGCCTTCGCGAAGAATTTAGAAAAAAATTCTCCTGGACGGTGTCCGGGCCGCAGTTGCGGCATACAGGGTTCAGTTATATAAAGCCCCGATTTATCGGGGTTTTTTGTTATCTGACTTTAGAATAACTGGGCTATATGCCCTTTTTTTATGTCTTGGGGGTGGGCTTGTCCACATTAGAGCAAAAATTAACAGAGATGATTTCAGCACCGGTCGAAGCACTGGGCTATGAACTTGTAGGCATCGAATTCGTTCGGGGCCGCACGTCTACGCTGCGCATCTATATTGATAGTGAAGATGGCATCAATGTTGATGATTGTGCTGATGTCAGTCACCAGGTCAGTGCCGTACTGGATGTCGAAGATCCCATCACCGTGGCCTATAACCTGGAAGTGTCCTCACCTGGCCTCGATCGCCCAATGTTCACCGCAGAACACTACGTTCGTTTTACCGGCGAAGAAGTGAGCATTGTATTGCGTATGGCTGTGCAAAACCGCCGCAAATGGCAGGGTATTATTAAAGCCGTAGACGGTGAGATGATCACGGTAACGGTCGAAGGAAAAGACGAAGTGTTCGCGCTGAGCAACATCCAGAAAGCGAACCTGGTACCCCACTTTTAATAGTTTGGATTGAGGTGAAAACCCAGGATGAACAAAGAAATTTTGGCTGTTGTTGAAGCAGTTTCCAACGAAAAAGCGCTGCCGCGTGAGAAGATTTTCGAAGCGCTGGAAAGTGCGCTGGCAACGGCGACCAAGAAAAAATACGAGCAAGAAATTGACGTTCGCGTTGAGATCGACCGCAAAAGCGGTGATTTCGATACCTTCCGCCGTTGGGTTATCGTTGAAGAAGTCACTCAACCTACGCGTGAAATCACTCTCGAAGCGGCTCAGTTTGAAGATCCGGCTCTCGGCCTCGGCGATTACGTTGAAGACGAAATTGAGTCCGTCACCTTTGACCGTATCACCACTCAAACTGCGAAGCAGGTTATCGTGCAGAAGGTTCGCGAAGCCGAACGTGCGATGGTAGTAGATCAGTTCCGCGATCAGGAAGGTGAGATTGTTACCGGTGTAGTGAAAAAAGTTAACCGCGACAATATCTCCCTTGAACTGAAATCGGAAGGCATGTCCGGCAACGCTGAAGCTGTGATTCTGCGTGAAGATATGCTGCCACGTGAAAACTTCCGCCCGGGCGACCGCATTCGCGGCGTGCTTTACGCAGTACGTCCTGAAGCTCGCGGTGCGCAGTTGTTCGTTAGCCGTTCCAAACCTGAAATGCTGATCGAACTGTTCCGCATTGAAGTGCCGGAAATCGGTGAAGAAGTTATCGAAATTAAAGCCGCCGCACGCGATCCGGGCTCTCGCGCCAAAATCGCCGTGAAAACAAACGACAAACGTATCGACCCGGTCGGTGCTTGCGTTGGTATGCGCGGTGCGCGCGTTCAGGCGGTTTCTACTGAGTTAGGCGGTGAGCGTATTGATATCGTGCTGTGGGACGACAACCCGGCGCAGTTTGTTATCAACGCAATGGCACCGGCCGACGTAGCATCCATTGTTGTCGACGAAGACAAACATACGATGGATATCGCGGTAGAGGCAGGCAACCTGGCGCAGGCCATTGGCCGTAACGGTCAGAACGTTCGCCTGGCATCACAGCTGAGCGGCTGGGAACTCAACGTTATGACCGTTGATGACCTGCAGGCTAAACATCAGGCTGAAGCGCATGCGGCTATTGATACCTTTACCAAATACCTCGATATTGACGAGGATTTCGCCACCGTGTTGGTCGAAGAAGGTTTCTCCACGCTTGAAGAACTGGCCTATGTGCCAATGAAAGAGCTGCTGGAAATCGACGGCCTTGATGAAGATACCGTGGAAGCATTACGCGATCGCGCTAAAAACGCGCTCACCACACTGGCTCTGGCACAAGAAGAGAGCCTTGGCGATAAAAAACCTACTGAGGATCTGCTGAACCTCGAAGGGATGGATCGCCCGCTGGCCTTTAAACTGGCTGCTCGTGGTGTTAGCTCGCTGGAAGACCTTGCCGAGCAAGGTGTTGACGACCTGTCTGATATCGAAGGCTTAACGGATGAGAAAGCCGGCGAGTTGATCATGGCAGCGCGTAACATTTGCTGGTTTGGCGGCGAAGCGTAATAAACTGTAGCAGGAAGGAACAGCATGACAGATGTAACCGTAAAAGCGCTGGCCGCAGAGATTCAGACCTCCGTGGACCGCCTGGTACAGCAATTTGCTGACGCAGGGATCCCGAAGTCTGCTGATGACTCCGTTTCGGCGCAAGAGAAACAAACGCTGCTGGCACACCTGAACCACGAACATGGTTCAGGCCCAGACAAGTTGACTTTACAGCGCAAAACGCGCAGTACTTTAAACATTCCAGGTACCGGTGGGAAAAGTAAATCGGTACAAATCGAAGTCCGCAAGAAGCGCACCTTTGTGAAACGTGATCCGCAAGAGGCAGAACGCCTTGCTGCGGAAGAACAGGCGCAGCGTGAAGCGGAAGAGCAAGCCCAGCGTGAGGCAGAGGAAGCTGCCAAACGTGCGGCACAAGAAAAAGCTAAGCGTGAAGCTGAAGAACAAGCTAAGCGCGAAGCCGCTGATAAAGCGAAACGTGAAGCTGCGGAAAAAGACAAAGTGAGCAATCAACAAACTGATGAAATGACGAAAGCCGCCCACGCCGAGAAGGCTCGCCGTGAAGCGGAAGCTGCTGAACTGAAGCGTAAAGCTGAAGAAGAAGCCCGTCGCAAACTCGAAGAAGATGCCCGTCGCGTGGCGGAAGAAGCCCGTAAAATGGCTGAAGCTAACGCTGGCGTTTGGGAAGAGCAGGAGAAGGTGGAAGACGATAAGTCTGACTATCACGTCACCACTTCCCAGCACGCTCGTCAGGCAGAAGACGAAAACGATCGTGAAGTTGAAGGCGGTCGTGGTCGTGGTCGTACTGCAGCTAAAGCGCCGCGTCAGAAAAAAGCTGGCGGTAAGCACGGCGAGTCTAAAGCTGACCGTGAAGAAGCTCGTGCAGCCGTTCGCGGTGGCAAAGGTAAGCGTAAGCCAAGCAGCCTGCAGCAGGGCTTCACCAAGCCAGCACAGGCCGTTAACCGTGACGTTGTGATTGGTGAAACCATCAGCGTTGCTGAACTGGCTAACAAAATGGCCGTTAAAGGCTCTCAGGTCATCAAAGCGATGATGAAGCTGGGCGCAATGGCGACCATCAACCAGGTTATCGATCAAGAAACCGCTCAGCTGGTTGCTGAAGAGATGGGCCACAAAGTTATCCTGCGTCGTGAGAACGAGCTGGAAGAAGCGGTAATGAGCGACCGTGACACCGGCGCTGCGGCAGAAACCCGTGCACCGGTTGTGACCATCATGGGTCACGTTGACCACGGTAAAACTTCTCTGCTGGACTACATTCGTTCTACTAAAGTTGCCTCCGGAGAAGCGGGTGGTATTACCCAGCACATCGGTGCTTACCACGTAGAAACCGACAACGGAATGGTTACCTTCCTGGATACCCCAGGTCACGCAGCATTTACTTCTATGCGTGCTCGTGGTGCTCAGGCAACGGATATCGTTGTTCTGGTTGTTGCTGCCGATGATGGCGTAATGCCACAGACTATTGAAGCTATCCAGCACGCAAAAGCGGCGCAGGTACCGGTAGTTGTCGCGGTGAACAAAATCGATAAGCCAGAAGCGGATCCGGATCGCGTTAAAAACGAACTGTCCCAGTATGGCATCATGCCGGAAGAGTGGGGCGGCGAAAGCCAGTTCATCCACGTTTCTGCAAAAGCCGGTACCGGTATCGACGACCTGCTGGATGCAATCCTGCTGCAGGCCGAAGTTCTGGAGCTGAAAGCCGTCCGTAAAGGTATGGCAAGCGGCGTGGTCATCGAATCCTTCCTGGATAAAGGTCGTGGTCCGGTTGCTACCGTTCTTGTGCGTGAAGGTACTCTGAACAAAGGCGATATCGTTCTGTGTGGCTTCGAATACGGCCGTGTACGTGCGATGCGTGACGAGATGGGGCGTGAAGTGACCGAAGCGGGTCCTTCTATTCCAGTTGAGATCCTCGGCCTGTCCGGCGTGCCTGCCGCGGGTGACGAAGTGACCGTTGTTCGTGACGAGAAGAAAGCTCGTGAAGTTGCTCTGTATCGTCAGGGTAAATTCCGTGAAGTGAAACTGGCTCGTCAGCAGAAATCCAAACTGGAAAACATGTTCGCCAACATGACCGAAGGCGAAGTGTCCGAAGTGAACATCGTGCTGAAGGCAGACGTTCAGGGTTCTGTGGAAGCAATCAGCGACTCCCTGCTGAAACTGTCTACCGATGAAGTTAAAGTTAAAATCATCGGTTCCGGCGTGGGTGGGATCACCGAAACTGACGCAACGCTGGCTGCAGCATCCAACGCCATTCTGGTTGGCTTCAACGTCCGTGCTGATGCGTCTGCGCGCCGCGTGATTGAAGCAGAAAGCCTGGATCTGCGTTACTACTCCGTCATCTATAACCTGATCGACGAAGTGAAAGCGGCGATGAGCGGTATGCTGTCTCCAGAGCTGAAACAGCAGATCATCGGCCTGGCTGAAGTTCGTGATGTCTTCAAATCACCGAAGTTTGGCGCGATTGCTGGCTGTATGGTTACCGAAGGTGTGGTGAAACGTCACAACCCAATCCGCGTACTGCGCGACAACGTGGTTATCTATGAAGGCGAGCTGGAATCCCTGCGCCGCTTCAAAGATGACGCAAGCGAAGTCCGTAACGGTATGGAATGTGGTATCGGCGTTAAGAACTACAACGACGTGCGCGTGGGCGATATGATCGAAGTCTTCGAAATTATCGAGATCAAGCGTACCATCTCCTGATAGCCGTACCGCATCAACTATCTTAGGGGGGCCGTGTGCCCCCCGTTTTGTCTGGAGAAATTATTATGGCGAAAGAATTTGGTCGCCCGCAGCGCGTTTCTCAGGAATTGCAGAAAGAAATTGCCATTATCCTGCAGCGTGAAATTAAAGACCCGCGTCTGGGCATGATGACCACCGTTTCTGGGGTCGAAGTCTCCCGTGACCTGGCGTATGCCAAAGTATTTGTGACCTTCCTGAACGACAAAGACGAAGATGCCATCAAAGAAGGCATCAAAGTTCTGCAGGACGCGTCGGGCTATATCCGAACTTTAGTTGGCAAGGCAATGCGTCTGCGTATCGTGCCTGAGCTGACCTTCTTCTACGATAACTCGCTGGTTGAAGGGATGCGCATGTCTAACCTGGTTTCCAATGTCATCCGTCATGATGACGAGCGTCGCGTGAATACGGACGACAGCAAGGAGGATTGATGAGTCGTCCTCGTCGTCGCGGTCGTGATATTCATGGTGTACTGTTGCTCGATAAGCCTCAGGGCCTTTCGTCCAACGACGCACTGCAAAAAGTAAAACGTCTTTATAACGCGAACCGCGCGGGTCATACCGGGGCGCTGGATCCGCTGGCGACCGGTATGCTGCCGATTTGCCTTGGTGAAGCGACGAAGTTCTCCCAGTACCTGCTGGACTCCGACAAACGTTATCGCGTTATTGCCAAACTTGGGCAGCGCACGGACACGTCAGATGCCGACGGCATTGTGGTCCAGGAACGCCCAATTAGCTTTAGCACCGAGCAGCTTGCTGCCGCGCTGGAGAGCTTCCGCGGGGATACCGAGCAGGTTCCATCGATGTACTCTGCGCTTAAGCATCAGGGTAAGCCCCTGTACGAATACGCGCGCGCGGGGATTGATGTTGAACGTGAAGCTCGCCCAATCACGGTGTACGAGCTGTTGTTTATTCGCCATGAAGGGGATGAACTGGAGCTGGAAGTCCATTGCTCTAAGGGAACGTACATTCGTACGATCGTTGACGATCTCGGTGAAAAACTTGGCTGTGGGGCGCATGTTATCTTCCTGCGTCGTCTGGCTGTAAGTAAATATCCGATTGAGCGGATGGTCACTCTGGAGCAGCTTAATGAGCTGGTAGAACAGGCACATCGGCAGGGGCGCGAGCCAGCGGAAATGCTGGATCCGCTGCTGATGCCGATGGACAGCCCAGCCTCCGATTTCCCGCTGGTGAATTTGCTGCCTGAAGTTGCCGTCTACTTTAAAAACGGTAATCCAGTTCGGGTGGCAGGCGTTCAGGCCGAAGGGTTGGTGCGCGTCACCGAAGGCGAAGAGAAGAAATTCATCGGTATGGGTGAAATCGATGGCGAGGGCCGGGTTGCTCCGCGTCGTCTGGTCGTCGAATATCCCGTCTGACTTTTGCCGCTACCTTGCGGTAAAAGGGCGCTACAGGTAAAATAGCGCGGCTTAACGGCTGGCCGATTGTTTAACAAACGGTTCAGGCGTGCACTGGGGTTGCTGAATTAGAGATCGGCACCCTGTTTATTTATCTATAATGTTGGAGTTGAAAATGTCTCTAAGCGTTGAAGCTAAAGCTAAAATCGTTTCCGAGTTTGGTCGTGGTACTAACGACAGCGGTTCTACCGAAGTTCAGGTTGCACTGCTGACTGCACAGATTAACCACCTGCAGGGTCACTTTGCAGAGCACAAAAAAGATCACCACAGCCGTCGTGGTCTGCTGCGTATGGTTTCTCAGCGTCGTAAACTGCTCGACTACCTGAAACGTAAAGATGTAGCACGTTACACTGGCCTGATCGAGCGCCTGGGTCTGCGTCGCTAGTTCTTGCGAGTTTCAGAAAAAGGGGCCTGTAAGGGCCCCTTTTTTCAACCAGACGGCAGCAATTCTATGGAAACTAATGTATTGTTGCTGAGTGTGATCTTTATTGCAGAGGTTCGCGCGGCTAATGAGAGGCTTTACCCGTCAGAGCGGGTTAGGATTGTCATTAGTCGCGAGGATGCGATGAAGGTCGGGTACCAACGGCGGCGCGTGAAGCCACGTGCTGCCCGTCATTTTAAAGGATCTTATTTTGCTGAATCCGATCGTTCGTAAATTCCAGTATGGCCAGCATACGGTCACGCTTGAAACCGGCATGATGGCTCGCCAGGCTACCGCTGCTGTAATGGTAAGCATGGATGACACCGCGGTATTCGTTACCGTTGTTGGCCAGAAAAAAGCCAAGCCAGGCCAGGACTTCTTCCCGCTGACCGTTAACTATCAGGAGCGTACCTACGCTGCTGGTCGTATCCCAGGTAGCTTCTTCCGTCGTGAAGGCCGTCCAAGCGAAGGCGAAACCCTGATTGCGCGTCTGATTGACCGCCCGGTTCGCCCGCTGTTCCCTGAAGGTTTCGTCAACGAAGTGCAGGTTATCGCCACCGTTGTCTCCGTTAACCCGCAGGTTCACCCTGATATCGTAGCCATGATCGGTGCTTCTGCAGCACTGAGCCTGTCCGGTATTCCGTTTAACGGCCCAATCGGTGCCGCTCGTGTTGGTTACATCAATGACCAGTATGTGCTGAACCCGACCGCTGAAGAACTGAAAACCAGCAAGCTGGATCTGGTTGTTGCCGGTACCGAAAGCGCAGTGCTGATGGTTGAATCCGAAGCTGAACTGCTGAGCGAAGACCAGATGCTGGGTGCCGTTGTCTTCGGTCACGATCAGCAGCAGGTTGTTATCAAAGAAATCAACGCGCTGGTTGCCGAAGCCGGCAAACCACGCTGGGACTGGCAGCCTGAAGCGGTAAACGAAGCGCTGAATGCGCGCGTTGCCGCGCTGGCTGAATCCCGTCTGAGCGATGCTTACCGCATCACTGAGAAGCAAGAGCGTTATGCACAGGTTGACGTCATCAAAGCTGACGTTATCGCGACGCTGACCGCAGAAGACGAATCTCTGGATGCCGCTGAACTGTCTGACATTCTGCACGCTATCGAGAAAAACGTTGTTCGTAGCCGCATCCTGGCTGGTGAACTGCGCATCGATGGCCGCGAAAAAGACATGATTCGTGGTCTGGACGTGCGTACTGGTGTTCTGCCGCGCACTCACGGTTCTGCACTGTTCACTCGTGGTGAAACTCAGGCGCTGGTTACCGCCACGCTGGGTACTGCACGTGACGCACAGACGCTGGACGAGCTGATGGGCGAGCGCACTGACAGCTTCCTGTTCCACTACAACTTCCCTCCGTACTCCGTAGGCGAGACCGGGATGGTAGGTTCGCCTAAGCGTCGTGAAATTGGTCACGGCCGTCTGGCGAAGCGTGGTGTTCTGGCCGTTATGCCAGAAGCTGACAAATTCCCGTACACCGTTCGTGTGGTTTCTGAAATCACCGAATCTAACGGTTCTTCTTCCATGGCCTCTGTGTGCGGTGCATCTCTGGCACTGATGGACGCTGGTGTGCCAATCAAAGCCGCCGTTGCGGGCATCGCGATGGGCCTGGTGAAAGAAGGCGACAACTTTGTTGTTCTGTCCGACATTCTGGGTGACGAAGATCACTTGGGTGACATGGACTTCAAAGTAGCCGGTAGCCGTGAAGGTATCTCTGCGCTGCAGATGGATATCAAAATCGAAGGTATCACCCGCGAAATCATGCAGGTGGCTCTGAACCAGGCTAAGGGTGCGCGTCTGCACATTCTGGGCGTGATGGAGCAGGCTATCGACGCACCGCGTGGCGATATTTCTGAGTTCGCACCACGTATTCACACCATTAAAATCAACCCAGACAAGATCAAAGACGTGATCGGTAAGGGTGGGGCTGTAATTCGTGCGCTGACTGAAGAAACCGGCACCACCATCGAAATCGAAGATGACGGTACCGTTAAAATCGCAGCGACCGACGGCGACAAAGCGAAACACGCTATCCGTCGTATCGAAGAGATCACCGCGGAAATCGAAGTGGGCCGTATCTATAACGGTAAAGTCACTCGTATCGTTGATTTCGGTGCGTTTGTTGCTATCGGCGGCGGTAAAGAAGGTCTGGTTCACATCTCTCAAATCGCCGACAAGCGCGTAGAGAAAGTGACTGACTATCTGCAGATGGGTCAGGAAGTTCCGGTGAAAGTACTGGAAGTTGACCGTCAGGGCCGCGTCCGTTTAAGCATTAAAGAAGCAACCGAGCAGTCTCCGGCAGAAGGTGCAGCACCAGCCGCGCCAGAAGCTGAGTAAGGTTTGCCAATTAAGCTCTCCATGGTGACATGGAGAGCTGTTTGTTACGGGACAGGATGTCTCGTTTGCAGCCGGGGGACAGGACGTTCATCCATTTGTTGTCTTCGGGAGTAGGAAATGAAGCCTTTTTTGCGCTGGTGTTTCGTTGCGACAGCTATCACGCTGGCCGGATGCAGCAACTCTGCCTGGCGTAAGAACGAAGTATTAGCGGTGCCATTGCAGCCTACGCTGCAGCAGGAAGTGATTCTGGCACGCATGGAACAAATACTTGCCAGTCGGGCTTTAACCGATGACGAACGCGCACAGCTTTTATATGAGCGCGGAGTGTTGTATGATAGCCTCGGTCTGAGGGCTCTGGCGCGGAATGATTTTTCACAAGCGCTGGCCATCCGTCCCGATATGCCTGAAGTATTCAATTACTTAGGCATTTATTTAACGCAGGCAGGCAATTTTGATGCTGCCTATGAAGCGTTTGATTCTGTACTTGAGCTTGATCCAACTTACAACTACGCGCACTTAAATCGCGGTATCGCCCTCTATTACGGTGGTCGTTATCGTTTAGCGCAAGATGATCTGCTGGCGTTTTATCAAGACGATCCCAACGATCCTTTCCGTAGCCTGTGGCTCTATATTGCTGAACGCAATTTGGACGAAAAACAGGCCAAAGTGGCGCTACAACAGCGTCTCGAGAAATCGGATAGAGAGCAATGGGGATGGAATATTGTCGAGTTCTACCTGGGCAACATTAGCGAAAAAGAGCTAATGGAACGCCTCAAGGCGGACGCAACGGATAACACCTCGCTCGCTGAGCATCTCAGTGAAACCAACTTCTATTTAGGTAAGTACTACCTAAGTCTGGGGGATAAGGACAGCGCCAAGGCACTGTTCAAGTTAGCGGTTGCTAACAACGTACACAACTACGTTGAGCATCGTTATGCATTGTTGGAATTAGCGCTCTTGGGCCAGGAGCAAGACGACCTGGCAGAATCGGACCAGCAATAGCTGACGAACAACGATCGTCCCATAAACTTTTTAACTAAAGTCATCACCTTCACGGGTGAGGGCGTTTTTGTTCGTTAATCAATCAAATTTGAGCCGGTTCACACTTTTCAATGAAAATTGCAGATCAATTTCACGATGAGTTACGTAGACTGGCCGCCATCAACGAGGCACATGTACTACATGACTGATATCATCGAAACCACTTTTTCTGATCTGGGGCTGCACGCCTCCATCATTCAGGCCCTGAACGATCTGGGCTACGAAAAGCCATCACCCATTCAGGCTGAGTGTATCCCACACCTGCTGAATGGCCGCGACGTTCTGGGTATGGCCCAGACCGGTAGTGGTAAAACCGCAGCGTTCTCTCTGCCGCTGCTGAACAACCTCGATCCTGAGCTGAAAGCACCGCAAATCCTGGTGCTGGCCCCGACCCGCGAACTGGCGGTTCAGGTTGCTGAAGCCATGACGGATTTCTCTAAACACATGCACGGCGTGAACGTTGTTGCCCTTTACGGCGGTCAGCGTTATGACGTGCAGCTGCGCGCTCTGCGTCAGGGACCACAGATTGTTGTGGGTACCCCAGGGCGTCTGCTTGACCACCTGAAACGCGGCACTCTGAACCTGTCCGGCCTGAAAGGTCTGGTCCTGGACGAAGCGGACGAAATGCTGCGTATGGGCTTCATCGAAGACGTTGAAACCATCATGGCGCAGATCCCGGCTGAACATCAGACCGCGCTGTTCTCTGCCACCATGCCGGAAGCGATTCGTCGTATTACCCGTCGCTTCATGAAAGATCCTCAGGAAGTGCGCATTCAGTCCAGCGTAACTACTCGCCCGGACATCAGCCAGAGCTTCTGGTCTGTTTATGGCATGCGTAAAAACGAAGCGCTGGTTCGTTTCCTGGAAGCAGAAGACTTTGATGCGGCGATTATCTTCGTTCGTACCAAAAACGCGACTCTGGAAGTGGCTGAAGCGCTGGAGCGTAGCGGTTACAACAGCGCCGCGCTGAACGGTGACATGAACCAGGCGCTGCGTGAGCAGACCCTGGAGCGCCTGAAAGATGGTCGTCTGGATATCCTGATCGCCACCGACGTTGCGGCCCGTGGCCTGGACGTGGAGCGTATCAGCCTGGTTGTTAACTACGACATCCCGATGGACTCCGAGTCTTACGTTCACCGTATCGGCCGTACCGGTCGTGCTGGCCGTGCTGGCCGTGCGCTGCTGTTCGTTGAGAACCGCGAGCGTCGCCTGCTGCGCAACATCGAACGCACCATGAAGCTGACGATTCCTGAAGTAGAACTGCCAAACGCAGATCTGCTGGGTGAGCGTCGTCTGGCTAAATTCGCCGCTAAAGTTCAGCAGCAGCTGGAAAGCAGCGATCTGGATCTGTACCGTGGCCTGCTGGCAAAAATTCAGCCTTCCGCTGAAGAAGAGCTGGACATCGAAACGCTGGCTGCAGCACTGCTGAAAATGGCTCAGGGTGAACGTCCTCTGATCCTGCCACCAGATGCACCGATGCGCCCACGTCGCGAATTCAAAGAGCGTGACGATCGCTTCGAACGTCGCGGCGACCGTAATGACCGTGGCCCACGTGGCGATCGTCCAGAGCGTGGTGGTGAAGATCGTCCGCGTCGCGAACGTCGTGATGCTGGCGATATGGAACTGTACCGCATTGAAGTGGGCCGTGATGATGGGGTTGAAGTTCGTCACATCGTTGGCGCTATCGCTAACGAAGGCGACATCAGCAGCCGTTACATCGGTAACATCAAGCTGTTCGGGACCCACTCCACCATCGAGCTGCCGAAAGGCATGCCGGGTGAAGTTCTGCAGCACTTTACCCGCACTCGTATTCTGAACAAGCCGATGAATATGCAACTGCTGGGTGACGCGCAGCCTCGTCCAGAGCGTAGTGGCGAACGCCGCGGCGGTCGTGACGGCGGTGGCCGTGGCTTCGGCGGCGAGCGTCGTGAAGGCGGTCGTGGCCCACGTCGCGAAGGCGCTGGTGCCGGTGCTGGCCGTAGCTTCAGCGGTGAACGCCGTGAAGGTGGTCGTGGCCCGCGTCGCGAAGACGGAGCTGCAACCGCTCGTCGTCGCTTCGGTGATGCATAATTGACCTATAATCTGCCGTATTATTTTTAAACGGCAGTGATAAAAGCCCCGGTTATTGCAATCGGGGTTTTTTTTATCCCTTTTGTACTCATGTACTGGTACAATGAACCGCATAAGACAATTTCGTCGTGCTCAGTTTTTCAGGGATTCGATATGACAACGTTAACCGCCCCCGGCACAAAGCCTTCGTTAATTGGCGGGGTGATGATCATCGGTGGGACAATCATTGGTGCAGGGATGTTTTCGCTCCCGGTGGTGATGTCGGGGGCCTGGTTCTTTTGGTCGCTGGCTGCGCTGGTCTTCACCTGGTTCTGCATGCTGCATTCCGGGCTGATGATCCTGGAGGCGAACCTGAACTACCGCATCGGCTCCAGCTTCGACACTATCACTAAAGATCTGCTGGGGCGCGGCTGGAACGCGATCAACGGCCTGTCGATTGCGTTTGTGCTTTATATCCTGACTTACGCCTATATTTCTGCCAGCGGCTCCATCCTGCATCATACGTTTTCAGAGATGTCGCTGGACGTGCCGGCTCGCCTGGCGGGGCTCGCCTTTGCGCTGGCTGTGGCGTTTATCGTCTGGCTGAGTACCAAAGCGGTTAGCCGCATGACGGCCATTGTGCTTGGTGCCA
The DNA here is from genome assembly GCF_011752855.1 of Enterobacter sp. Ap-867. NCBI lineage: Bacteria > Pseudomonadati > Pseudomonadota > Gammaproteobacteria > Enterobacterales > Enterobacteriaceae > Enterobacter > Enterobacter sp. Ap-867. Next base: position 99,715 of record NZ_VWWS01000007.1, read on the forward strand.
AAGTCATCACTTTCTTCCTGACCTTCGGCAGCCTGCTTGGGCACGTCACGCCAGTAACGCTATTTAACGTGGCGGAGAGCAATGCCTCCTACACGCCCTATTTATTAATGACGCTGCCGTTCTGCCTGGCCTCTTTTGGCTATCACGGCAATGTACCTAGCCTGATGAAGTATTACGGCAAAGATCCTCGCACCATTATTCGCTGCCTGGTTTACGGCACGCTGATGGCGCTGGGGCTGTATACCATCTGGCTGCTGGGAACGATGGGGAATATTCCACGCCCTGAGTTTATTGGCATCGCGGAGAAGGGCGGCAACATTGACGTGCTGGTGCAGGCGCTGAGCGGCGTGCTCAACAGCCGAAGCCTGGATTTGTTACTGGTGGTGTTCTCGAACTTTGCGGTGGCGAGCTCATTCCTCGGCGTCACGTTGGGGCTGTTCGATTACCTGGCGGATCTGTTTGGGTTTGACGATTCCGCACTGGGGCGTTTGAAAACGGCACTGCTGACTTTCGTCCCGCCGATTGTCGGTGGTCTGCTGTGGCCGAACGGCTTCCTGTATGCGATTGGCTATGCGGGACTGGCGGCGACGATCTGGGCGGCCATTGTCCCTGCGCTGCTGGCGAGAAAATCACGTAAACGCTTTGGCAGCCCGAAATTCCGCGTCTGGGGTGGCAAGCCGATGATTGCCCTGATTCTGATCTTTGGCGTGGGCAATGCGCTGGTACACATCCTGTCTACCTTCGACGTCCTGCCGGTTTATAAATAAATACTAACGGGCCCTCCGAGCTGAGAGGGCCCCACACCACGTTAGCCTAAAAGCTCTTCTTTCACCTGCATGGCCAAATCGAACGAATGTAAGCGCGCCTGGTGATCGAAAATCTGGCCGTTAACCATAATTTCATCCGCTTCAGTTTCGCGCAGAACGGACTCCAGGCCGTGGCGCACCTTCGCTTTATCCCCCACCAGAGACATGCTCAGTGCCTGCTGAACCCCATATTGCTCAGAGGCAGACCAAAGCTGGTGCATATTCTCCACCGGTGGCGGAAGCTGCCCGGTTTCACCGCGACGGAGGCGAACAAAAGCCTGCTGCATGGAAGTAAACAGGAACTCGGCATCGCGGGTGCTGTCTGCCGCCACGATATTGATGCAGACCATCGCGTAAGGTTTTGCCAGCCGCTCGGACGGCTTGAAGTTTTCACGGTAGAGCTGCAGCGCCCGGAACAGCATATCTGGCGCAAAGTGCGAGGCAAAAGCAAACGGCAGGCCCAGCTGTGCCGCCAGTTGAGCGCCGTACAGGCTGGAGCCTAATAGCCAGACTGGTACCTTTTCGCCATAACCCGGCACGGGGCGTACATGCGGGTTCGGATCGCGGGCATCAAACCAGTCCACCAGCTCAGCAACATCCCGGGGGAAGTTATCCACGTCGCCGCTCATATGGCGTCGCAACGCCCTCATGGTCGGCTGATCGCTGCCTGGCGCACGACCAAGTCCGAGATCGATACGCCCCGGATAAAGCGCATTGAGGGTACCGAACTGCTCGGCAATCACCAGCGGGGAATGGTTCGGCAGCATCACACCGCCGGAACCTAAATGCAGCGTGGTGGTATTCGCGGCCAGGTAACCAATCAGCACCGAGGTTGCCGCGCTGGCAATACCGACCATATTGTGATGTTCCGCCAGCCAGTAGCGATGGTAGCCGCGTTTTTCGGCCAACCGGGCGAGATCCAGAGAGTGGGAAAAAGCCTCCTGCGCCGAGGAGCCTTGAGGGATCGGCGCTAAATCCAGCACCGAGAAAGCAACATTTTTGTCAGTCATAACCGCTCACTTTAGTTACAGCGTAGTCATCAGATTGAAGGTCTTCTTCCAGCCTGGCGCAGGAATACCGCGCCGGCCAGAAAAGCTGCACTTTTAATAGTGCATTAAACAATGACCAAATTTGTTAACAAAGTGAGCTATTATCAGGCCCGAAGCTCCAGCCCGGCGACGCGTCGCCAGTAGCCGTTACAGTCGCTGCGGTTGGCCAGCGGCAGCGGTGCGCTACCGTTCTCATTAGCGCGGAAGGCGTTCAAAATATCCAGCGTCCCTAAGCCCATGGGGGACAGACGAACAATATCCACCAGCCCTTTCATCGACGTCAGCTCATTGCCGAGGTTATAGACATAGCCGCTCATGGTCTGAATGCCGTTCAGCACAAAGACCTGCTGCTGCTCCTGAGAGCGCATATCCCGGCCATTGGGGTACTTAATGCAGCAAGTTTCGCATTCGTCCTTGGCGCGGTCTTCGGAGCGGGCGGTAAAGCAGCGGGCGGAATAAGCCAGCGGCAGATGGCCGTAGCTCAGCACTTCCACTTCGAATTTGTTACGAATGCCGAGCTCATCGCACTGCTGGAGCATATTGGCTAACCAGTCGCGGGAAAGCTCGACCGGCATACACCAGCGCGTCATGCCCTGTTTTAATAACAGGCGCAGCGTCACGGCGTTATAGCAGTTGAGCGCATGCCCGGCGACAAACGGCAGTTTGCGCTCGGCGGCCATATTCACGCTGCCGATATCATTGGCTTCAATCAGAAAGTCGCCGTTTTCTACATAGCGCTTCAGTTCCCCCAATTCTGACGGAGCCTGCACCAGCGCCAGCGTGGAAAGCACCACCTGCTTGCCCTGGCCTGCGAGCATTTTCGCCATATCCAGCCAGTCGCTAACTTTGGTTGCCCGGCGCTTGCTGCATACCGCTTCACCCAGGTAAATCACATCGGCCCGGCTTTTCGCCGCGGCCTGATAAAACTTTTCCAGCGTCTCTTTTGGCCAATAGTAAAGCACCGGCCCTAATGAATATTTCATGCTTTTCCCTACTGCCATTTGCGGTGATAGGCACCAAGCGTTGTTTGCGTGCCTTCGGCCATAGATCCCAGGGTCTCCATCCAGGTAGGTTGGGCCTGGTAGCCTTTGGGATCGGCCATGCAGCGATCGATAGCCTGGCGCCAGACTTTTGCCACCTGAGTCACATAAGCCGGACTGCGCTGGCGGCCCTCGATTTTCACCGACGCAATATTGGCGGCGAGCAGCTCCGGCAGCAGTTCGAGCGTGTTAAGGCTGGTGGGTTCTTCCAGCGCGTGGTAAGGCCTGTCGTCAACCAGATAGCGCCCTTTGCAGAGGGTGGGATAGCCCGCATTTTCGCCGTCTTGATAGCGGTCAATCAGCACGTCGTTGAGACGGGACTCCAGCCCCTGGGACGTTTGTTGCCAGCGTACAAAGCGAGCGGGGGAGCAGGCACCCACGGTATTGGGCGACTCGCCGGTAAGGTAAGACGAAAGATAGCAACGCCCTTCCGCCATAATGCACAGGCTGCCAAAAGCGAAGACTTCCAGCGGCACCGGCGTGACGCGAGCGAGCTGTTTGACCTGATGAATAGAAAGCACGCGCGGGAGCACCACGCGGGCAACATCGAAGTGGCGATGATAAAACCGGATCGCTTCTTCATTGGTGGCCGAAGCCTGCACCGATACATGACGCTCGATGTGTGGATAGCGCTCAGCGGCATATTCCAGCATGGCTAAATCTGCCAGGATCAGCGCATCGGCCCCCAGTTGGGCGGCCATATCAACCGCCCGCTGCCAGCGGGAGTAGCCGTCCGGGTGGGCAAAAGTATTGATGGCAATATGCAGCTTACGGCCGCGAAGATGCACGTAGCTGACGGCTTCCTGCAGCTTTTTCTCGGTGAAATTAAGACCAGCAAAATGACGCGCATTGGTATCATCTTTCAGGCCGATGTACACCGCATCTGCACCGTTATCGATGGCCGCTTTCAACGCCGGAAGGTTTCCGGCCGGGCAAAGCAACTCCATATTTTATCCTGAATCATAGGGGGCATGAATACGTGCCCGCGCTGCACAGGGACGGGCAGCATAATTGTTAACGAACCGGGATTTTAGTTAACCTGTCGGCGACAATTTTTGATTTGGGGCAGAGAAAGGCGTATTGCTTAGTGTCGCCGCCGCCAATTCGGCCCCGCAGCAACCTGCGGAATTGTTGATTTGGCGCGCCATCGGGAATTGTCGTTATGGCAAAATAGCGACAAATCTTTTAAAGGAGTTAAACCCGTGTTCGATAAACTGCGTTCTCGCCTGGTTCAGGCTGGTCCTTCTTTGCTGCGGGTTCCGGTCAAGCTAACCCCTTTTGCCGTTAAGCGTCAGGTCCTGGAGCAGGTGCTGGGCTGGCAGTTCCGTCAGGCGCTGCAGGATGGCGAGCTGGACTTTCTGGCAGGCCGCTGGCTAAGTATTGAAGTACGCGATCTGGGCCTGAAGTGGTTTACTTCCGTTGAGGACAATAAGCTGCTGGTGTGCGACGATGCACCTGCAGATGTGAGCTTTAGCGCTGAGGCCAACGATCTGTTGCTGATCGCCGCTCGCAAGCAGGATCCTGATACCCTGTTTTTCCAGCGTCGTCTGGTTATTGAAGGCGACACGGAACTCGGGTTATATGTGAAGAATCTAATGGATGCCATTGAGCTGGATGCCATGCCTAAACCGCTGCGCATCCTGCTATTACAGCTGGCTGATTTTGTTGAGGCGGGTTTGAAACACAACGCCGCCCCTGAAGGTAATTCGATAGGTGAGCCATGTTAATTCGTGTAGAAATTCCCATTGATGCACCCGGCATCGACGCGCTGCTGCGCCGTTCCTTTGAAGGTGAGGGTGAAGCTGAGCTGGTGAAAGCACTGCGGGAAGACGGGCTGTTAACGCTGGGTCTCGTCGCCACCGACGATGAAGGGCAGGTGATTGGCTACGTGGCCTTCAGCCCGGTCGCTGTAGAAGGCGAAGAGCTGCAGTGGGTGGGACTTGCACCGCTGGCGGTGGATGAGTCGGTTCGCGGGCAGGGCATTGCCAAACAGCTGGTATACGAAGGGCTGGATTCCCTGAATGAGTTTGGCTATGCCGCCGTGGTCACGCTGGGTTCGCCGGAGATGTATGGTCATCTTGGCTTCCAGCCTGCGGCCCGTTACGATCTGCGCTGCCGCTGGCCTGGCACCGAAGCTGCATTCCAGGTTCATCCGCTGGCGGATGATGCCCTGAACGGCGTCAGTGGCCTGGTAGAATATTCTGACCACTTCAACACCGTTTAGCGAGTTTCCCCTTGAAGGCTTGTCAGCAGGTCTTCAAGGGCTACCTTGCCCACTACCAGCCGCTCTTTCTCGGCCTTGCTCAACTGTTTAATTCGGTATTCGGCCCGCAGCGCCAGCGACCGGTTGCCCACCACCTGACTAAATACCAGATCCAGCTCCCCCTTGCCGCGCAGCGCCTTGGCTCCTTTCCCTGACTGATGCTGGGCAAAGCGGCGAACTACGTCGGTGGTGATGCCGGTATAAAGGCGGTTATCGGGGCAGCGAATTAAATAGAGATACCAGGGAGTCATAGGGCGGGCGCATAATTAACATTTGTCGCAGAGTAACACTGTTCAGGATGACGATGGAATCACTCAATGCCATCAGCCGCTGGCTGACAAAACAACATGTTCTCAGCTACTGCGTGGGCAGTGGGCATTCGCTTTGGTGCGCGAACGCGTTTTACATTTTCGACCCTGAACGCGTGGCCTTTTATCTGTTGAGCGAGACTTCATCCCACCACGGTGAGCTGATTGGGGAGCAGGCCCCGGTCGCCGGGACGATAAACGGCCAGCCCAAAACCGTGGCGCTTATCCGGGGCGTACAGTTCCGGGGGGAAATTCGTCTGCTGGCGGCAGAAGAAGCGGCCGACTTTCGTATTCGCTACCTGAAGCGTTTCCCGATAGCCAAAGTCATGTCGGCCCCGATGTGGGAAATTCGGCTGGGTGAGCTAAAAATGACTGACAACACGCTCGGCTTCGGGAAAAAGCTACACTGGCTACGTGACGAGTAAATTCATTCTCAGGAGGCAGTATGAGTCGTGTTCTGATCGTCGGCGCCACGGGGCTTGTGGGCGGCCATTTACTCCGCCTGCTTAGTCAGGAATCGCGCGTTACCTCGATTGTGGCACCCACCCGCCGTCCGCTGCCGGTAGCGCTGAACAAGGTTGTTAATCCACACGATCCACAGCTGTCAGACGCGTTCGCGCAGGTCACGGAACCGGTTGATACGGTCTTTTGCTGCCTGGGTACAACACTTCGCGAGGCCGGCAGCAAAGAGGCGTTTATCCTGGTCGATTACACACTTGTCGTGGACGCCGCTCTTACGGGCCAGCGGCTTGGGGCAAAACAGATGCTGGTGGTCAGCGCGCTGGGCGCGAACAGCCGCTCGCCGTTCTTCTACAACCGCGTGAAGGGTGAAATGGAAGATACGCTGATAGCGCAAACCTGGCCGCGTCTGACTGTTGCCCGCCCCTCAATGCTGCTGGGACATCGCCAAACCCGTCGCTTAAACGAAGTCGTCATGCTGCCGATTTTTAAAATGCTGCCCGGCAATCTCAAAGCCATTGAATCGTTGGACGTGGCAAAAGCCCTGCTTTTTGAAGCGTTCAACCCCGTTCGGGAAGGAGTAACGATTGTTAATTCTGCCGAACTACGAGAACGCGCTCAGCAGTATGCCGTGGAGTAATTGTTCCAGAGAGATTATGTGGCATTATTTACGTTGGTTTTGTAAATAAAAGCCACATTATTACATGGCTTTTTAATAGCAAAGGCATGCCGCTCAATAAACTATTGAGAAGATAACTGTCAGGTGTTAAAGGCTAAATATTAAAAGGACTGCAGGTAATCAATATATCCTTTAGCACTGCTTTCCAGTTGCTGGGCGGAAACTTCATATTCGGCGCCATAAAATGCGTAGAAAGGCTGATAATCCGCTTCGACATATTTCGCGGTCATTTCAAACGGCAGAAGTATTTCCTGTAACGAATGCTGATAGCGGCCGTCAGTGGAAAAATCCTCCTCTTTGATGCCGGCACTCACTGCCAGTGCGAACTTACGGCCTCTGAGCTTATGCCCGCTGGTAGAGCCGTAGGCCCAGCCATAGGTAAAGACCTCATCCAGCCACTGCTTTAACAACGGTGGGCTGTTAAACCAGTACAGCGGAAATTGCAGAATAATTTTATCGTGTTGTTCAATCAGTTTCTGCTCCCTTTCCACATCAATAACGCCATCTGGATAAGCCTGATAAAGATTGTGGACGGTATATAACGCTGGATGCTTTTCTAATTCACTTACCCAGCGATTATTAATTTTAGACTCATTAATATTCGGATGAATAACAACAATTAACGTATTCATGGTTAATTCCTCTTGAGGTCGCTGTCCATTATCGTTTGTTTGATGTTTGCATCATAGGGAGCTTTAAATTAAAGTACAATACTGTCATTGTTGATATGTACTATACCAAAGGATAGTGTTATGAGCGAAAAGGCTGTGCCGGATTCTTGCGCATTTATGGGCGACACGGGCTTTGCCTACACGCTGTCGCTGGTGAATGGGAAATATAAAATGATCATTCTCTATGCGCTGGCTGAGCATAAGCCGGTGATTCGCTTCAACGAGCTCAAGCGCAGCATTGAGACTATTTCGTTCAGAACCCTGAGCCTGACGCTGAAAGAACTGGAGAATGACGGGTTGATTATCCGGAACGAATATCCGCAAATTCCGCCCAAGGTAGAGTACAGCCTTTCAGAGCGCGGTAAGTCGCTGATCCCGGTGTTGGATATGATGTGTGAATGGGGAAACGTGCATCGTCATGATGTGCTGCAGTGAAGCTTCCCGCCAGCTATCGGGAAGCCTGATTTAACGCAGATGATGAACGACCTGGTTACTGCTGCCTCGCCAGATAAGCGCCGGATCTTTTAAATCCTGAACAAACTTACCGTCCACCAGCACGTTGATTAACGCTACCACTTCCTGCTGTGCGGCGTTCAGTTCATCGATCTTATATCCCGTCCACACCCAGATGTCCTTGCCCGGGCATTCGGCACGCACGCGCTGCACCAGCTTTAGAATCTCGGGCACGTTCTGCGGATGCAGCGGATCGCCGCCCGAAAGCGAGATTCCCTGGCGCTTAACGCGGGTGTCGTTCAGGTCGGTAATAATGCGATCGGCCATTTCTGCGGTAAACGGCATGCCCGAATTTACGCGCCAGGTGCTTTTGTTGTAGCAGCCGGGGCATTCATGCACGCAGCCTGAGACAAACAGCGTGCAGCGAGTGCCGGGGCCATTGACGATGTCGACGGGGTAGTACTGGTGATAATTCATTTTCGCATCTCAATTGACGCCATAGCTGCCTCACTCACCACGGCCCTCTGTCACAGGAGAGGGAGAAAACCAGCGCGCGGCGTAAGTATTTACACAGACTGTTCCCTCTCCCCTTAGGGGAGAGGGTTAGGGTGAGGGGAGTTCGCTTTATGGCTTAACCGATCTGCCCGTTGCCCAGGTGCTTCACTCGGCGCTTAACTTCTTCCTGCTTGCCGGCGTTAAACGGACGTGCGTCCGGGCTGCCGAGATAACCGCATACGCGGCGGGTAACCGACACGCGCGCCGCATCGTGGTTACCGCATTTCGGGCAGGTAAAGCCCTTGCTGGTACATTCGAACTCGCCGGTGTAGCCGCACTCGTAGCATTCATCGATTGGCGTATTGGTGCCGTAGTAAGGCACGTGCTTATAGCTGTAATCCCACACATCTTCCAGCGCCCGCAGGTTGTGCTGGATGTTCGGGTACTCGCCGTAGCAAATGAAGCCGCCGTTAGCCAGAGGTGGGTAAGGTGCTTCGAAATCTATTTTGTCGTAAGGATTCACCTTTTTCTCCACGTCGAGGTGGAAGCTGTTGGTGTAGTAGCCTTTGTCGGTAACGCCAGGCACGACGCCGAACTCAGCGGTATCCAGACGACAGAAGCGGTCGCACAGGTTCTCACTTGGCGTGCTGTAGAGGCTAAAGCCGTAGCCGGTTTCTGCCTTCCAGCTGTCGGTGGCTTCGCGCAGACGAGCCACGATAGCAACAGCTTTCTTACGCAGGGCTTCGCTGTCATATACGTGCTGATTACCGAACAGGGCGTTCACCGTTTCGTGGATGCCGATGTAGCCCAGGGAAATGGACGCCCGGCCATTTTTAAAGATCTCAGACACGTCGTCGTCGGCCTTCAGGCGCACGCCGCAGGCGCCTTCCATATAGAGGATCGGGGCCACTCGGGCTTTGACGCCTTCCAGGCGGGCAATGCGGGTCATCAGCGCTTTACGCGCCAGCAGTAAGCGTTCGTCCAGCAATTTCCAGAAGGTGGCTTCATCCCCTTTGGCTTCCAGCGCAATGCGCGGCAGGTTCAGGCTGATCACGCCGAGGTTGTTACGCCCGTCGTGGATCTGCTCGCCGTTTTCTTCGTATACGCCGAGGAAGCTGCGGCAGCCCATTGGCGTTTTAAACGAGCCGGTGACTTTCACCACCTGATCGTAATTAAGAATGTCCGGGTACATGCGTTTGGACGCGCATTCCAGTGCCAGTTGCTTAATGTCGTAGTTGGCGTCGCCGAACTTATGGTTCAGACCGTCCTGGATCGCAAAGACCAGTTTTGGGAACACCGCGGTCTTGCGATTTTTACCCAGGCCGGCGATGCGGTTGCGCAGAATCGAAGTCTGGATCAGGCGTGATTCCCAACGGGTACCGAGGCCAAAACCAAAGGTGACAAACGGCGTCTGCCCGTTGGCGGTATGCAGGGTATTCACTTCGTATTCAAGGGACTGGAAGGCGTCGTAGCACTCCTTCTCGGTGCGGGAGTGAGCATATCCCTCCGCGTCGGGGATCTGCCACTCTTCAGCAATTTTACGGTGCTTGTTAAAGCTTTCGGTCACAAACGGGGCCAGCACTTCGTCGATGCGGTTGATGGTGGTTCCGCCGTAAATATGGCTGGCAACCTGGGCGATGATCTGCGCGGTAACCGCCGTTGCGGTAGAAATGGATTTTGGCGGTTCGATTTCGGCGTTACCCATTTTAAAACCGTGGGTCAGCATACCTTTGAGATCGATAAGCATGCAGTTGAACATCGGGAAAAACGGAGAGTAGTCGAGATCGTGATAGTGAATATCGCCGCGCTCGTGCGCGAGCACCACGTCGCGCGGCAGCAGGTGCTGCTTGGCATAGTGCTTGGCGACGATCCCGGCCAGCAGGTCGCGCTGAGTGGGGATCACTTTACTGTCTTTGTTAGCGTTCTCGTTGAGCAGGGCGGAATTAGTCTGCTCAACCAGGCCACGAATTTCCTGGTTCAGGCGGCCACGCTTCTCGCGCTCAATATCGCGGTCATGGCGATACTCAATATAGGCGCGCGCCAGCTGCTTGTAGTTTCCGGCCATGAGCTGGTTTTCCACGGCGACCTGGATCTCGCCGATGTCGACCTGGCTGCGACCGGCCATCTGCTGACTGACGATATCTGCGACGGTGGCGCAATAGTCCGCGTCATCGACTCCCGCTGCTTTAGCTGCACGCAGAATGGCTTCTCTGATGCGCTCTGAAGTGAAAGGTACCTTGCACCCGTCTCTTTTCATCACATGCGGTGTCATGATTTCTCCGTTTATTTTTAGGTTATCCACAAATGTAGGGGGATCTCCGGGAGCTCGTAGCCAGTTGTCCTGTCAAAATTTCCCGAAAGTTGGCCCTTTTTATCCACAGATAATCCCCAAGCTTATCCTGAGGGCCTTGTCGTTATAATAGTCGATGAATACAACATGTAGGGCCGGGATGCATTCTAAGTTCTATATATAGTGATTTGCATCAAACATGTTTGCGATTTTATTGATTCAGAACAAAGTAAATCGGGGGCGGTAGAAACGGCGGGCGTTGTCTATGGGAGGGAAATTATCCGATTAATTTTTCGTATAAATATTCTACAAACACCCGAGTCTTTGGCGGGATTTTTCCTCCGGCATACTTCACCCAGAGCTGCTGCGGCTCGGGGGCTGAACCCTGCAAAATCGGCACTAATTTGCCTTCGGTGATGGGACGGGTGAGATACCAGTCGGCGAGATAAACGATCCCCATGCCGGACAGCGCGGCATCCATCAGAGAATCTGGCGAGGTGGAGATAAACCAGGCTGAAGGCTCATCAAACAGCGTTTCGTTATTCATCCATTGCTGAAGGCGCCCGGTGCCGGAGTTGCGGTGGATGAGGCAGCGATGCTTCGCGAGATCTTCTGGCGTTTGTGGCGTTCCGTGTTGAGCTAAATAGGCCGGTGACGCCGCCGTAATCATTTTCGAGGTATACAGTTCGCGCGCCACCACGCGGTTATCTCTTACCGTGCGGTGGCCGATGGCCACGTCAATGCGCTCGCCAATGAGGTTGACGCTGCGGGCTTCCATCGACATCTCAAAGCGAATCAGCGGATAGCGCCGCTGGAATTCGGCCAGGATCGGCATCAGGCAGTGACGGCCAAAGCCAGGGATCACGCTGACGCGCAGCAGCCCCGAAGGTTCCGCCCCCGGATTAACCAGCGCCTGGTTCAGCGCCTGCCACAGCGGAGCGACCTCTTCACGCAGCGCAGTCCCTTCTTCGGTCAGCACCACAAAGTGCGTATTGCGCACAAAGAGCACGATGCCCAGCCGCAGTTCAAGCTGACGTATGCTTTTGCTCACCGCCGCGGGCGTAATGCCCAACTGACGGGCTGCCTCGGAAAAACTCTGGCAGTCTGCCGCCGCCAGAAAAGCGGGAATGAGCCGATGAACGTCAGCGGAAAGCATCATGCTTGTAACCTTTGGTTGAAACAGATGTGCCATGTTATGGACTACAGGTAAGTCCTGTCATCTGAAAAGATAGCCTCATCCCAAAAATGAGGTCTGAAAGATGAATAAAATATTAGTGCTGGCGGCACATCGTGCCCCTGAAGAATCTCGTATTAACCGCGCTGGCGTTACGGCCCTGAAAAGCATCGCAGGCGTCACCGTGCACGAACTTAAGCGTGAGTACCCGGATCATCAGATTGACGTTGAGCGTGAACAGGCGCTGCTGGTGGAACATGACGCGATTGTGCTGATGTTCCCGTTCTGGTGGTACAGCTCCCCGGCGATCCTGAAAGACTGGCAGGATCAGGTGCTAACCTTTGGCTTTGCCTACGGGACTAACGGCACCGCGCTGCACGGCAAAAAGCTGATGGTCATGACGTCGACGGGCGGCCAGGCGGAGGCTTATCGTGCAGAAGGTGCTAACCGCTACACGGTGGAAGAGCTGCTGCTGCCGTTCCACGCGATGGCGAATAAGACCGGTATGATATGGCAGGCTCCTGCGCTTATTCAGGGGGCGAATACGATTACGGAAGTGCTGATCGACGAAGGCGTTAACGGCTGGCTGAGCCGGGTTCAGGCGCTAAAAGGGTGATTTCCCCTCATCCCGGCCCTCTCCCCAAAGGGGCGAGGGGGCAAACAACGGGGTAAAGCAGTACTCAATCTATTCCCTCTCCCTTTGAGGGAGAGGGGTAGGGTGAGGGTCAGAAGCGACATTGGGGGTTGTCAGTAATCAGACTAACGCTTAATCCAGTACACCGCCTCAAACGGCCTCAGGCTCATCTCCGCAGGTTTAGGGGCGGCATCAGCGTAGTTACTCATCAGTACTTCCCATTCACCTTCGTGCCCTTCCAGCTGCAGCCATTGCGCCTCTGCGCTAAGGTTTGCGGCAACTACCAGCGTCTGGCCTTCATGTTGGCGGCTGTAGCTCCACACCAGCGGGTGCTCCGGCAGCAGATCCTGATAATTCCCCCAGGTCAGCACCGGTTCTGCCTTACGCAGCTTGATCAACTGCTGGTAGGTATAGAAGACCGACTCTTTGTCCTCCAGCGCCGCTGCGGCGTTGACCGTCTGGTAGTTATCGCACAGGCCAATCCACGGCGTGCCTTCGCTAAAGCCTGCATTACTGCCGGCATCCCACTGCATCGGCGTGCGGCTGTTATCGCGTGACTTGCTGGCAAGAATAGCCATCAGCGTGTTGCTGTCGCGTCCAAGGGTTCGCAGCTCGGCAAACATATTCAGGCTTTCCACGTCGCGGTACTGATCGATGCTGGAGAAATGCGGATTGGTCATCCCAATCTCTTCCCCCTGATAGATGTACGGCGTGCCTTGCATGCCGTGCAGCACCATCGCCAGCATCTTCGCGGAGGTGGTTCGCAGCTCGCCTTCGTGACCAAATCGGGACACGATGCGCGGCTGGTCGTGGTTACACCAGAACAACGCGTTCCATGCCACGTTGTGCATACCCTGCTGCCAGTGGTTGAAGATTGACTTCAGCTCCACGTAGTCAGGTTTTGCCAGCGTCCATTTCTCACCGCCAGGATAATCCACCTTGAGGTGATGGAAGTTAAAGGTCATCGACAGCTCGCTGCCGTCGAGAGCGCCATATTTCTGGCAGTTATCCAGCGAGGTGGAGGACATCTCGCCGACGGTCATCAGGCCGAGCGGCTTAAAGGCATCGCGGCTGAATTCCCGCAGGTACTCGTGAACCCGTGGGCCATCGGTGTAAAAACGGCGCCCATCCCCGCCGTGCACGTCATTCGGGAACGTCTGGTCTTTTGAAACCAGGTTAATTACGTCGAGGCGCAGGCCGTCCACGCCGCGATTGGCCCAGAACTCGCAAACCTTCTTCAGCTCGGCGCGAACCGTCGGGTTTTCCCAGTTAAGGTCTGCCTGCTCAGGCGCGAAAAGATGCAGATAGTATTGCCCGGTTTCCGCCTGCCACTGCCAGGCGTTGCCGCCAAACTTCGAACGCCAGTTATTCGGCAGAATATCCGGCGTGCCGTCGCGCCAGATATAGAACTCGCGGTACGGGCTGTGTTTATCCTGCGCCTGCTTGAACCAGTCGTGCTCCGTGGAGGTGTGGTTAAACACCATATCGAGCACCAGACGAATACCGCGCTGGTGGGCTTCGGCCACCAGCAAATCAAAATCTTCCAGCGTGCCGTAGGTCGGATCTATCGCGCAGTAGTCAGCGACGTCGTAGCCGTTATCTATCTGAGGCGACACATAAAACGGCGTCAGCCAAATGGCATCTACACCCAGCGTTTTGAGGTAATCCAGACGCTGAATCACGCCCTTCAGATCGCCGGTCCCGCTGCCGGTCGTGTCCTGGAAACTCTTCGGGTAAATCTGGTAGATGACGCCGTTCTGCCACCACGGAGGAGTGATATTCATAGCGAGTTCCTGCTAGCTGAAGGGGCGGAATTGCCCCATAAACTGATGACAAACTTCTGGCAGTAGAAAGAACCGTAAGTGCCATCAAAAATAAACAAGGAAAATCAACGGGCTGATTTTCAGCTGATAACCCACAAAGCGAGAAAAAGTCACTTTGCTCTGACGAAAAGGGGGCATTTCTGCCCCCGGTTTATCTCACTACACCACCAGCAGCGTGCCCTGGCGGAATTTACGCTTGTAGACGATGGAGGTCAGGATAATCGGCACAATCACCGCGATAACAATTGCAATGGCGTAGACGCCCCAGAACTTAGGCTGAATGGACAGGATGCCCGGCAGACCGCCGACGCCAATCCCGTTCGCCATCACGCCGTTCAGGCCGCACAGCAGGCCAGCCAGGCCGGAACCGACCATCGCGCACAGCATCGGGAAGTGGTACTTCAGGTTGATCCCGTACATAGCCGGTTCGGTGACGCCGAGGTAGGCAGAAATGGCCGCCGGGACGGAGATTTCACGCTCATTCTGCTTGCGGCTACAGATAATGATGCCGACAACCGCAGAAGCCTGCGCGATGTTAGACAACGCAATCAGCGGCCAAACCGGTGTCCCGCCCAGGCTCTGGATCATCTGCATGTCGATGGCCAGCGTGGTCTGGTGAACGCCGGTAATCACCAATGGTGCATACAGGAAACCAAACAGCGCAGCGCCGATAGGGGCGAAGCTGCCGGTCATCAAGTGGCGAACCGCGAACGCCACGCCGTCGCCGATCATACGGCCAAACGGCCCGATGACGGTGTGCGCCAGGAAAACTGCCAGGATCAGCGAGCAAACCGGTACGATAACCAGATAAAGATAATCCGGCACGATGCGTTTCATACGAGTTTCGATGAAGCCGAGCGCCAGACCGGCCAGCAGCGCCGGGATAACCTGTGCCTGGTAACCGACTTTCTCAATAGTGAACCAGCCGAAGTTCCACACTTCCGGGATCTTGGTGCCCAGTTCGTAGGCGTTCATCAGCTGCGGGGAGACCAGCGTAACGCCCAGCACGATGCCGAGGATCGGCGTGCCGCCCATTTTCTTCACCGCAGACCAGCAAATGCCCACCGGCAGATAGAAGAAGATCGCTTCACCAATCAACCACAGGAAGTCATAGACGGTTTTCAGCGCCGGGTACATCTGGGCAAGGGTTTCCCCGTTGCTCATCGGCAGGTCGCCAATGACGTTACGGAAACCGAGGATCAGGCCTCCGCTGATAAGCGCAGGCAGCAGCGGGAAGAAGATCTCTGCGAAGTGGGAGATCAGCTGCTCGTGCCATTTCATGTTTTGACGCGCCGCCGTTTTGGCCTGCTCCTTGTCGGCGGAGTCCAGCCCGGTCGTGGCGATCAACGCTTTGTAGTAATCATCCACATCGGTACCGATAACCACCTGGAACTGGCCGGCATTGGTAAAGCAGCCTTTCACCATGGGCAGATTTTCGATCTCTTTAGGATGGGCATTTTCGGGATGGTTCAGCACAAAACGCAGTCGGGTAATGCAGTGGCTGACGGTGGCGATATTCTCGCGCCCGCCAACCAGTTCGATCAGTTTGTCGATGTCTTGTTGTTTTACTTTGCTCATAAGTAACACCCTGGGTAGGAGGTAATGACCTGTTGTAAGGGTAGCCAGGTTTCTATTTTACGAAAATGGGAACGTTCCCGAAACCGGGCGAAGATCACAAAATCCCGGTCAGGGGCGGTTTTATTGCAGGTGACTAGGGATGACGATTTGCCGCAGCTGTTGGCCCTGAGAAATCTGCCCGATCAGCTGTAAAGCCGCGGCACGACCGGCTTCGGCGTAGCCTGGGTCAACGGTAATGATTTCAGGATGCAAGAATTTCATCAGCGGCGTGTTCCCCACGCTCGCCAGTTGAATATCGCTGCGGTTTTGCTGCTGGAGATATTTGCTTGCGCCCAGCGCCAGGGTGTCAGTGGCGCACAGCAGGGCGGTGGTTTTCGGGGTCAGAACTTCAACCACATGCTCGTAGCCCTGCTTCATGGCAAGGCCGGGCAGGGCGGCATTTGGAACGATATCGTGGTCACGGCAAAAAGCGAGATACGCCTGGTGGCGGCGGTAACCGGTGGTGACGTCGCCGTGCGGTACGCCAAGGAAGCTGATGTCCCGGTGACCCTGCTGATAAAGCGTGGACATCAGGATGTGAATAGAGCCTTCATCGTCATAGCACACCGAAGCGAAGCCGCTGGCGTCTCGCGCCATCAGCACCAGCGTGGAACGCCATGGCTGCAGCACTTTCTCGTTGATGCCGGTGAAGCCAAACAGAATCACGCCGTCGATGTTGCGGCGGCGCAGCATGCCAAGATGCTCCTCAACCATCTCTGGTGAGAACTGGCTTTCCATCATGATCGGATCGTAGCCCTGCTCGTAAAGGCAAGGCAGCATGGTTTGCACCGCCAGATTTTCCGACAGTGAGTCCAGGCGGGTCACGATAATGGCGACGACTTTATCGCTTTGGCCCCGCATCGCGCGCGCCGAGCGGGAGGGGGAAAACTCATGCTGCTGCATTACCGCTTCAACCCGTTCCCGCGTGCGGGCGCTGACGCCGCTTTCATTGTTCAATACGCGAGAAACGGTAGATTTCCCCACGCCGCTCAGGCGGGCAATATCTTTGATGGTAAGGCGACTTTGCATGGTTGTTCTTTTCCCTGGCGGTCACGGTGCAAATTGGCTGGTTGGACAATGGCGGCTAGCCCTGTTCCCTTTGGGACACGAATGCGGTGATTGTCACTCGTTTGCCACCAACCTGTAATCCGGATTATTTAGAATATACTTATCAGGAGTAAAGTTTTAACGCGCTATCCCGTTCCCGATATGGGCAAAATCTGGTTTACAGACGGTTTAGTTTTACGGGCGTAGTATACCTGGCATTCTCATTATGCCAGAAGGCGTAATGCTATTTTTCTTTCAACGCTACCGGAGATGACATGGAACCCGATCCCAGTCCTCACCCTGAAGTAACAGGAATTTTCCGGTAAGCCACAGGTTAACGCCCGCTGCCTTACCGGTTTTGTAAGGCAGTGACGACCGCTCTCTTTTACGTCCCTGCTTGTTGATGCTCTCCTGCCTGATGCCGCTTTGTTGCGCCTGCAGGAAACTTAGGTACCGCTCAAGACGGTGCTAAGGACGTTTATGCAATTCAAAAACCTCACACGCCAGCTGATGTCCCAGCTGAGCCGCCATCTGCCGCGCCGCCTGGTGCAGCGCGATCCTATGCCTGACGGGAAAGTGGTGGCGAAGGCCGCCGATATTCCGGCGACGCTGACCCAGGCCTGCCTGAAATATGCCGCCGCCAGCGAAGAGCAGCTCTACGTTGAGTTTGGCAGCCACCCGGAAGGGCTGGACGCTCGCGAAGTCGAAAAGGCGCGTGAAACCCACGGTCTGAACCAGATCCCGGCGCAGCAGCCCGCGCCGTGGTTTGTGCATCTCTGGGTTTGTTACCGCAACCCGTTCAACCTGCTGCTGACGGCGCTGGGGATTTTCTCCTACGCAACGGAAGATGATCTGTTTGGCGCCAGCGTCATCGCGCTGATGGTGGTCATTTCCACGCTGCTGAACTTCATCCAGGAAACCCGCTCCACCCGCGCGGCGGATGCGCTGAAGGCGATGGTTAGCAACACTGCGACCGTGCTGCGTGTGATCAACGAACAGGGTGAATATGCTTATGTCGAAGTTCCGCTGGACCAACTGGTGCCGGGGGATATCGTTAAGCTTGCCGCAGGTGACATGATCCCGGCGGATCTGCGCGTGATTCAGGCGCGTGACCTGTTTGTTGGCCAGGCGTCGCTGACCGGGGAATCTCTGCCGGTCGAGAAAGTTGCCGTCAGCCGCCAACATGACCAGCACAACCCGCTGGAGTGCGACAACCTCTGCTTTATGGGCACCAACGTGGTCAGCGGCACCGCGCTGGCGATGATTATCGCCACCGGCGGCAACACCTGGTTCGGCCAGCTTGCCGGACGTGTCACCCAGCAGGAAAGCGAACCTAACGCCTTCCAGCGGGGTATCAGCCGCGTAAGCTGGCTGCTGATCCGCTTTATGCTGGTGATGGTGCCGGTGGTCCTGCTGATTAACGGCTTCACCAAGGGCGACTGGTGGGAAGCGGCGCTGTTCTCGCTCTCCGTTGCCGTCGGCCTGACGCCGGAAATGCTGCCTATGATTGTGACCTCCACGCTGGCGCGCGGGGCGGTCAAACTGTCGAAGCAAAAAGTCATTGTGAAACACCTGGATGCTATCCAGAACTTTGGCGCGATGGACATCCTGTGTACCGATAAAACCGGCACCCTGACCCAGGACCGCATCGTGCTGGAAACCCACACCGATATCTTCGGTGAGCAAAGCGATCGCGTGCTGCATACCGCCTGGCTGAACAGCCACTATCAAACCGGCCTGAAAAATCTGCTCGACGTGGCGGTACTGGAAGGCGTCGATGCCGATCACGCCCGCACGGCGGTTGCCCGCTGGCACAAAATAGATGAAATTCCTTTCGACTTTGACCGTCGCCGCATGTCGGTTGTGGTCTCCGAGCAGGCCGACGTGCATCAGCTTATCTGTAAAGGCGCGCTGCAGGAGATCCTCAACGTCTGTACCCACGTGCGCCACGGGGACGAAATTGTGCCGCTCAGTGAAGGGATGCTGGCGCGCATTCGCAGCGTAACCGACTCGCTAAACAGCCAGGGTCTGCGCGTGGTTGCCGTTGCCACCAAATTCCTGCCAGCCCGCAGCGCAGACTACAGCCGTGTGGATGAGTCCGACCTGATCCTCGAAGGCTACATTGCCTTCCTCGATCCGCCGAAAGAAACCACCGCTCCGGCGTTAAAAGCGCTGAAAGCCAGCGGCATCGCGGTGAAAATCCTGACCGGCGACAGCGAACTGGTCGCGGCGAAAGTATGCCGTGAAGTCGGTCTGGAAGTCGGCGACCTGATTATCGGCAGCGACATCGAAGAGATGAGCGATGACGAACTGGCGCGCGTGGCGCTGCAAACCACGCTGTTTGCCCGCCTGACGCCGATGCACAAAGAGCGTATCGTTCGCCTGCTGCGCGGTGAAGGCCATGTGGTTGGGTTTATGGGCGACGGCATCAACGATGCTCCAGCGTTACGTGCGGCGGATATCGGTATTTCCGTTGACGGCGCGGTGGACATCGCCCGTGAAGCTGCCGACATCATCCTGCTGGAAAAAAGCCTGATGGTGCTGGAAGAGGGCGTGATTGAAGGCCGTCGTACCTTCGCCAACATGCTCAAGTACATCAAAATGACCGCCAGCTCCAACTTCGGCAACGTCTTCAGCGTGCTGGTGGCCAGTGCCTTCCTGCCGTTCCTGCCGATGCTGCCGATCCACTTACTGATTCAGAACCTGATGTACGATGTCTCGCAGGTCGCGATCCCGTTTGATAACGTCGATGATGAGCAAATCAAGCAGCCGCAGCGCTGGAATCCGGCCGACCTGGGCCGCTTTATGGTGTTCTTCGGGCCGCTCAGCTCCATCTTCGATATCGTGACCTTCGGCGTGATGTGGTGGATTTTCAAAGCCAATTCCCCGGAAGCGCAAACGCTGTTCCAGTCCGGCTGGTTCGTGGAAGGCCTGCTGTCGCAGACGCTGATTGTGCACATGATCCGTACCCGTCGCATTCCGTTCCTGCAAAGCCGTCCGGCCTGGCCGCTGATGGTGATGACGCTGCTGGTGATGGCGCTCGGGATTGCGCTGCCGTTCTCCCCGCTGGCGGAGTATCTCCACCTGCAGGCGCTGCCGCTGAGCTACTTCCCGCTGCTGGTGATCATCCTGGCAGGCTACATGATGCTGACTCAGGCGGTAAAAGGTTTCTATAGCCGCCGTTACGGCTGGCAGTAATCCAAATATTGGCGAGATGTGATCCACGTCTCGCCACCGCCTTGCTGAAAAATCCTTCACGTGATAACAGATTGTTTTTGCTGTTTTCTGGCCCGTCACGTGAAAGGATTATCCATGTTCAAATCGCTTCGTTTCAGCCTGCTGGCCGCAGGTATCGCCGTTGCCTGCCAGGCGCAGGCCGCTCCCGCAGGGGATCTCCCGCTAATGCCCTGGCCGCAGCAGGTCGAACTCCCGGCCACGCAGGGCAGCCTGCCGCTGACTAACGCCGTGTCTATTGCCATTAGCGGCGACAAGCTCGAAGGGGCTATTGACCGCTGGCGGCAGCGCATCAGCCTGCAAACCGGCTGGCAGCTTCAGCCTGCGGCTGCACAGCCGGCCAAACCCACGATTGCTATTCAAATTAAACAAGCCGTTGATCCACTGCCTAAAGCTGACAGCGACGAAAGTTATGCCTTAAGCGTGACGGCGGACGGCGTGAAGCTCACCGCTAACACGCGATTTGGGGCAATGCGCGGCATGGAGACCTTGCTGCAGCTGATTCAAAATGGCCCGCAAAACACATCGATTCCTTATGTCGAAATCAAAGATATCCCGCGTTTCCCGTGGCGCGGGCTGCTGCTTGATTCGGCTCGCCACTTTATGCCGGTGAACGACATTCTCCGTCAGTTGGACGGGATGGCCGCCGCCAAGCTGAACGTCTTCCACTGGCACCTGACGGACGATCAGGGCTGGCGCTTTGCGTCGACGCATTATCCAAAGCTGCAGCAGCTGGCGAGCGACGGGCAGTTCTACACTCAGGCGCAAATGAAACAGGTGGTACGCTATGCCACCTCGCTGGGCATTCGCGTGGTGCCGGAAATCGACCTGCCGGGCCACGGTTCCGCGCTGGCTGTCGCTTACCCGGAGCTGATGAGCGCGCCGGGGCCTTACCAAATGGAGCGCAACTGGGGCGTTCTGAAGCCGCTGCTAAACCCGGCAAACGAAGCGGCCTACAAATTTGTTGATACGCTGATTGGCGAAGTTACAGCCATTTTCCCGGACAGTTACTTGCATATCGGCGGTGATGAGGTGGATGACACCCAGTGGAAAGAAAACGCCGCCATCCAGCAATTTATGAAGCAGCACAACCTGGCGGACTCTCACGCGCTGCAAACGTACTTCAACCAGCGGCTGGAGAAGATCCTCGAGAAACATAAGCGCCAGATGATGGGCTGGGATGAGATTTATCACCCGGATCTGCCGAAGAACATTTTGATCCAGTCCTGGCAGGGGCAGGATTCGCTGGGGGCGATTGCGGCCCACGGCTACAAAGGCATTCTGTCCACGGGCTTTTACCTCGATCAGCCGCAGTCCACCGCCTACCACTACCGCAATGAAGTCCTGCCGGTTGGGCTAAACGGGGTGGATCACATCCGCGAGGCCGACAGCGCGCAGAGCTGGTTCTTCAGCATGCCTCGCCTGAAAGGTAGCGCGGTAGAAGGCAGTTTTACGCTGGTGAAAAGTGACGGCGGCTGGCGCGGATTCATCGACTTCAAGGGTAAATCCCGCCGTGCAGTTCATGACGTAAAATGGCTGAGCCCAACTCAGGTAACCTTTACGGTAGACACCTGGATGGGTGAAACGCGCCCGGTAGTCACGCTGGAAAACGACAAGCTTAATGGCTACTTCCTGGTGGGCAACGTGCGCTATCCGGCGACCGGGCAGAAGCTCGAAGGCATCCCGGATGGCAAACAGCCTGTGCTCCCAACCGAAGCGCAGATGAGCAATATCCTCGGCGGCGAAGCGGCGCTGTGGGCGGAAAACGTGATCTCCCCGCTGCTGGATATCAAGCTCTGGCCGCGGACTTTTGCCGTAGCCGAGCGGCTGTGGTCGGCTAAAGACGTCACAGACGTGGACAATATGTACCAGCGTATGCAGGCCATTGATGCCTGGTCCACGGTTTCCGTTGGCCTGCGTCAGCATACCGAGTCCGTTACGCAGCTCACTCGCCTCGCCGGTACACCGGAGATCATGCCTCTGCAAATCCTCGCCCAGGCCATTGAGCCGGCGCAGTACTACACGCGCCAGCATCTGAAATTCCAGGCCGGGAATTACAACCACTTTGAGCCGCTGAACCGCTTTGCCGATGCGCTTGGGGCAGAAAGTGGGCAGGTCAGGGCGATTAACGGTTGGGTGGACAAACTGATTGCCGACAGGGAAGACGGGAACAGTGCGGAAGCGTTGCGCCATATCTTCACTCGCTGGCAGAACAACACCCCGGACGTATTGGCGCTGATCGACGGCAACTACGTGCTAAAACCGCTCAAGCCGGTTGCTGAAGACGTGGACAAGCTCGCCGGGCTGGGCTTAAGGCTGACGGATTTGGTGGCGAAGCAAGGTTCGCTCAGCGATGACGAGCTGAAAGCCATTCAGGCTCAGCTGGATGCTGCGGCGCAGACTCGTGATGAAGTGGTGATTGCGGCGGTGTATCCGCTGGAGAAACTGCTGCGGGCTGCCGTGAAGTAAGAAAGAAATGGCCCCGTAAAAGCGGGGCCAGAAGCAAAGCGCGACGGCGAACTAGCGGCGAACGGCGATAGCTTCGATTTCGATTTTAACGTCTTTCGGCAGACGAGCCACTTCAACGCAAGAGCGAGCCGGGAAGGTCGCATTATGTTCGTTGAAGAAAGCTTCGTAGGTGGCGTTCACGGTCGCGAAATCATTCAGATCTTTCACAAACACGGTGGTTTTCACGATGTCGCCCACTTTCAGGCCCGCGGACTCAACGATAGCCTTCACGTTTTCCAGGGACTGACGAGCCTGAGCGGCTACATCTTCCGGCACTTCGCCGGTTTTTGGGTTAACCGGGATCTGCCCGGAAGTGATGATCATGCTCCCGAGATCGACACCCTGAACATAAGGACCGATAGCGGCCGGTGCATTTTCCGTGCTAAGCGTACGTGACATACTTTCTCCTTAGTATTGGATATAAACTCCCGCCCATTATAGGGACGGGAGATTGCTTGTCATTAGTGGTCGTTAATCTACCAGAACCACGTGGCGAGCGAACTCTTTCTCGCAATACTTGCACTTCAGGCTGATATCGTCGGCGCGCTGCTTCACGGCGAACGAAGAAGCCACCGGCTCGTTGTGGCTGATGCAGTTGGTGTTCGGGCACAGCAGCACTTTCTCGATGCGATCCGGCAGGCTTGGGGTGCTTTTGCCCACCACTTCGTATTCGTCGATGCGGTTCACCGTGGCGTGCGGGGCGTACAGCGCCAGCTGATTCACCTGCTCGTCGGTCAGGAAAGTATTTTCAATTTTGATCAGATCTTTGCGACCCAGCTCGCGGGACGGCAAATTCAGGCCGATGGTAATACGCTGGTCGGTTTCGGTCAGCTGGAACAGGGTCAGCAGCTTAAAGCCAACCTGAGCCGGAATGTGGTCGATAACGGTGCCGCGCTTGATGGCTTCAACCTGTAATTTATTATCGTGCGTCATCTTCTTGTCCTCTCACTTAAACCAGTTCGCGATTCAACACCAGCGCCAGCAGCGCCTGGCGAGCAAAAATACCGTTCCCGGCCTGCTGGAAGTACCAGGCATGCGGCGTGCTGTCTACGTCGGTGGTGATCTCATCCACGCGCGGCAGCGGGTGCAGCACCTTCATGTTGCCGCGTGCGCCGGCCAGGTCGGCGGCGCGCAGGATAAACTGCGCCTTAACGTTGGCGTACTCAGACGGATCCAGACGCTCTTTCTGCACGCGGGTCATATACAGAATGTCCAGCTCGCCCACCACTTCGTCGATAGACTCGTGGCGGCTCCAGGCAATGCCTTTTTCATCCAGCATGTCGAGAATGTACTGCGGCATAGCCAGGGCAGTTGGCGCGATGAAATAGAAGCGGTTGCCGTTGAACTTCGCCAGCGCCTGGGCCAGCGAATGCACGGTGCGGCCATATTTCAGGTCGCCGACCATGGCGATATTCAGGTTCTCCAGGCGGCCCTGAGTTTCCTGAATGGTGAATAAATCCAGCAGGGTTTGGGTCGGGTGCTGGTTCGCGCCGTCACCGGCGTTCAGCACCGGGATCTCACCGGAAAACTCGGTGGCCAGGCGAGCCGCGCCTTCCTGCGGGTGGCGCATCACAATGGCGTCCACGTAGGTACTGATGACGGAGATGGTATCCGCCAGCGTCTCACCTTTCTTGCCCAGCGAAGTGTTGCTGCTGTCGGAGAAACCCACCACGGACGCGCCCAGACGGTGAATGGAGGTTTCAAACGAGAGGCGGGTTCGGGTCGACGCTTCAAAGAAGCAACTGGCGATAACTTTGTGCTTCAGCAACTCCGGCTGTGGATTAGCTTTTAGCTTTGCCGCGGTTGCCAGCACCAGTTCAAGTTCTTCACGACTGAGATCATTGATGGAAATGATGTGTTTTTTATAGAGCGGGTTAGTCATGCTTCTCTCCTGTTCTCGGGCCGACGGGCAAAAAAAAGGCCCCTCAACGAGGGGCCTTAGCAATTTGGGAATTTAGACATTCGACGGTGCAACGGGAAGAAAAACGCCCTGCCGCGTCTGCTTTCAGACGTCGAGCTGCGACATTTTTTTGAACACAGTAAACCATGCTTCCTCCCGGCAAATTGTGGCGCATTATACGCGCGTGGGTGTTCTCTGCAAGCGCTAAAATCACACTTTTTCAGGGGCGCTGCAATCGGTTGCGGTGCATTCAGGCCTGTCCCAGCATACGCATGATGCGGCGATGCACCAGCGGCGTTTTTTGCACTTCACGCGGCGCAATCCAGACCACGCTGCTGCCGGCGACCACGCCCAAAATCTCTGCGATGGCGTGATGATCGAGAATTTTTGCTATCGCTTTGCCGTAGCCTGACACCGTATGCACCATGACAAATTCGCTGTTGTGCTCAACGCTTAACACCATTTCGGCCACCGAACGCGCCGCGTTGGGCTGGGGCAAAGTCTGCGGGCTAAGAGCATAGATTTTTTGCCCTTTGGCATTGCGCAATTTGATAACGCCCAGCAGCTTGAGCAGGCGGGAGACGGTGGACTGACTGATGGCTTCGAAGCCGTGCTGTTTCAGGTCATGGCGCAGTTGCTCCTGGGAGTGATAACTCTTGTGGCTGATGAGCTGTTGGCACAGTTCAAGCTGGCGCTGCTCTTTCTCGAACGAGAGGCGGGATGTCCTCATGATCTCTATACACTCCTGTGATGGCCGGTGCGTTTTCATTGCACGGTGGATGAACGTAATTTATTGATAGAAATGATTTTTATTAATTTTATCTTTTTAAAATGTTGCCAATGGATGGAGATGAAGCGTTTAACGCCACAATCGTGGCGTTAATGGCGTCAGGCTATCTGTAAATTTCCACTTATGACCAGTTTTAATGTCCATGCGGCCAGAGCCAGAATGGCCACGGCGATCGCCAGTTCATAGCTTTTCAGCAGCGGCTGACCCTGGGTTTTTTTCTGCCACAGGAACACCAGAATGCCCGGCGTGAATAACAGCGAGCTCAGCAACATCGAATCGCCTGCGGCGTAGCAAAGCCAGAAGCCGTAAGCCGTGGCAATCAGGCCAAGCACGATGCCGCCGGTTCGTGATTCCCCCTGTCCATAGCGCTCCCCGGTCCAGGCCAGCTTCAGCCCGTAGGCTGCGCTGAACAGGTACGGAGGTAAAATGGCCGCCGTGGCAATGGAGAATAGCGCCTGGTAGCCGGCGGCGTAGAACAGGGTAAGGATCAGGAAGAGCTGAATTAAGCCATTGGTGATCCACAGTGAAAACGAAGGTGAATGACGGGCGTTCTCTTTGGCGAAAATTTTAGGGAAAATGCCGTCAATTGCCGCGACACGCGGTAATTCTGCGGCAAACAGCGTCCAGGCCAGCAGCGCGCCGGCTACGGACAGAATCACGCCTCCGGCAACGAACTTCGCTCCCCATGCCCCGACCACGCTTTCCAGCACGCCGGCCATCGACGGATTCTTCAGCCCGGCCAGGCTCGCCTGATCGAGGATCCCCATCGACAGCACGCTGACCAGCACGTAAATCGCCAGCGCGCCCAGCAGACCAATGACCGTTGCCTTACCGATATCCTCACGTTTTGCGGCCCGGGCAGAAACAACGGTTGCCCCTTCAATGCCGATAAACACCCAGGTAGTTACCAGCATGGTGTTTTTAACCTGGTCGAAAATTTCCGGGCGAGATC
This sequence comes from Enterobacter sp. Ap-867, assembly GCF_011752855.1. Lineage (NCBI taxonomy): Bacteria > Pseudomonadati > Pseudomonadota > Gammaproteobacteria > Enterobacterales > Enterobacteriaceae > Enterobacter > Enterobacter sp. Ap-867. The sequence goes on from NZ_VWWS01000007.1 coordinate 125,907, forward strand.
CTTCGACCAGCATCATGCGGCCCCAGAAATCCGCCGTGAACACGCCAATCCGAAAGGCAATCAGCACCGCGACAATAAAGACCAGCAGAATGATGACCTTGACCACGGTGAGGATGGTGTTGATGTAGGCGGCTTCTCGCACCCCGCGAAGTACCAGGGCATGAACTAACCAAAGCACGATGGAGGCGCCGATAATCGACGGCAGGTTATTCCCGTCGCCAAACACCGGAATGAAAAAGCTCATGGCGCTGAACAGCAGCACCGCGTAAGAGACGTTCCCGAGCCAGGCGGAGAACCAGTAGCCCCAGGCGGACTGGAAGCCAATAAAGTCGCCAAACCCGGCTCGGGCATAGCTGTAAACGCCGCCGTCAAGATCCGGGCAGCGAGCGCTGAGATTCTGATAAATAAACGCCAGGCAAAGCATGCCGACGCCGGTAATGGCCCAGCCGATCAGCAATGCGCCGGGGGACGCTACCGAAGCAAAGTTTTGCGGCAGGCTGAAAACGCCCCCGCCAATCATGGAGCCTATAACCAGCGCCACCAGCGCGCTGAGTCCTAGTTTTCTTTCACTGCTTGTGGAGGTGTCTGCGGCACCTTCATGGGTAACATCGGCCATTTCCTTTTCTCCCGCTGCGCGAAGCAGCACAAGGGCAATACGGGCAGCGAGGGGTTCCCACTGCCCGACAGCGTTACGCGCCGAGCGTGGCGACCATTACGGCTTTAATGGTATGCATGCGGTTTTCGGCTTCGTCGAAGACAATGGAGTGTGCTGACTCAAAGACTTCCTCGGTCACTTCCAGCCCCTTCAGGCCGTAGGTTTCTTCGATCTCTTTGCCGACTTTGGTGTGTTCGTTATGGAAGGCAGGCAGGCAATGCATGAACTTGACGTTCGGGTTGCCGGTCGCGTTGAGGACGTTCTGGTTAATCTGGTAGGGCGTCATGATACTTACGCGTTCAGCCCAGGCTTCTTTAGGCTCGCCCATCGAAACCCAAACGTCCGTGTAGAGGAAATCCACGCCCGCAACGCCTTCTTCCACGCTGTCCGTCAGCATGATGCGGCCGCCGGTTTCTTTGGCGATGGTGCGGCATTGCTCGACCAGCGCTGCTTCAGGCCAGAAGGCTTTCGGCGCGACAAGACGAATATCCATGCCCATTTTGGCTGCGCCCACCATCAGGGAATTGCCCATGTTGTTACGGGCATCGCCGAGATAAGCGAAGGAGAGATCCTGCAGTTTTTTACCCGGAGCGTGCTCCAGCATGGTCATCAGGTCGGCGAGGATCTGGGTCGGGTGAAATTCATTGGTTAGCCCGTTCCACACCGGCACGCCAGCGTATTCCCCCAGCTCTTCGACAATGTCCTGGCCATAGCCGCGGTATTCAATCCCGTCGTACATCCGCCCCAGCACGCGAGCGGTATCTTTCATGGATTCTTTATGGCCGATTTGCGAGCCGCTTGGCCCCAGATAGGTCACCAGCGCGCCCTGGTCAAACGCGCCAACCTCAAAGGCGCAGCGGGTACGGGTGGAGGTTTTCTCGAAGATCAGCGCGATGTTTTTACCGCATAGCGTTTTTTTCTCTGTTCCGGCCTGTTTGGCGGCCTTCAGTTCACGGGCCAGGTCGATGAGGTACTGAATTTCTGCCGGTTTGAAGTCGAGGAGTTTCAGGAAATTACGGTTTTTTAGGTTGATAGTCATTTTCGTTATCCTTTGAATGAGAAGTTTTTTTACCCTCACCCCGGCCCTCTCCCTGGAAGGGCGAGGGGGGAAATGCTGGTGATTCTGTTTCGTTTCCTGTCCCCTCTCCCCCTGGGGAGAGGGTTAGGGTGAGGGGGCTTTCACGGCTCCCGAATTAACGTGCCTTTCTCCCCGGCCAGAATTGCCGGGCCATCCTCCAGCGCACCTATCCCGGCGATACCGTGGCAACTGGCGACAAAGTGACTGCAGGCGGAAACTTTTGGCCCCATCGAGCCTGCATCGAAGCTCATGCTTTCAAGCTCGGCTGGCGTCACGCTGGTGAGCGGGCGCTGCGCTGGTGTGCCCCAGTTGAGATAAACGGCGTCTGCGTCAGTGAGGATCAGCAGGGCGTCGGCCTCTATCTGGCGAGCCAGCAATGCGGCGGAAAGATCCTTATCAATGACGGCTTCAATCCCGTGGTAGCCATCGGCTTTCTCCACCACCGGCACGCCGCCGCCGCCGTTACAAATAACCAGGTGGTCACGCTGGATAAGCGCCGTAATGGCATCGCTTTCGACGATGCGTTTAGGCAGCGGGGACGGCACCACGCGGCGGAAATACTGGCCATCGGCTTTTACCGACCAGCCTTTGTCACGTACCAGCGCATCCGCCTGCTCCTTGCTGTACACCGGGCCGATGTACTTGGTCGGATTGCTAAAGGCCGGATCCTGCGGATCCACTTCAACCTGAGTCAGCAGCACGCTGACTTCGCGGTCAGGCAGATGATTTTTCAGCGCCTGCTGCAGCATGTAGCCGATCATTCCCTGGCTCTCAGCGCCGAGAACGTCCAGCGGATAAGGACTTACGTTTTGGTAGGCGCTGTTTTGCAGGGCCAGCAGGCCGACCTGCGGACCGTTGCCGTGCACCAGCACCACGCGCCAGGCGTGGGTGAGCTGGGCGATAGTTTTTGCCGCCAGCTCAATATTTTTACGCTGCAGGTCGGCTTCCAGCGGTTCACCACGCTTCAGCAGGGCATTCCCGCCGAGCGCGACTACGAGAGTGGGTTTCTGTTGCATATGCTTTCCTCCCTTAAATCCCGTCGCGTTCCAGCGGGCAGCTCATGCAACGCGCGCCGCCACGTCCGCGGCCCAGTTCATCGCCTGGAATAGGCAGGACGGTGATCCCGGCTTTGTCGTATTTCTCGTTGGTCCAGATATTGCGTTCGTAGCCGATGACCACGCCGGGGCGAACGGTCAGCACGTTGTTGGCGTCGTTCCACTGTTCGCGCTCGGCTTCAAAAGCATCGCCGCCGGTGGTGATGAGCTTGACCTGATCGATACCCAGCGCTTTTTCGATGGCGTTCACCAGGCTGGTTTCCTGCTGGCGTTTGATGCCGCCGTGGCCGTCAGGGGTTAACGTCCAGCACTGCACGTCTTTGCGGACGACTTCCGGGTAAACGGAGAAGGTGTCGAGATCGAGATGAGTCATGACGGTATCGAGGTGCATACAGGAGCGGTGCTTCGGTAGCTCGACGGCAATCACGCGTGTTGCCTGTTGATGCCTGAATAATGATTCAGCGAGGAACTCAATGCCCTGAGGGGTGGTTCGTTCGGACATGCCAATTAATACCGCACCCCGGCCAATCACTAATACGTCACCGCCTTCCAGCGTGGCATGATCGTAATTAATATTTTCGTCGCCGTAATACTTAATGAATTTCCCGTCGGTGAATGCCGGATGCCAGCGATAAATGGCCCTTAAGTTATTTGTTTCGCGCTGGCGAGCGGCTTTTGCCATTGGGTTAATAGAGACGCCGTTATAAATCCAGCAGGAAGTATCTCGGGTGAATAAATGGTTGGGGAGCGGCTTCATAATAAAGTCTGTTGTGGCATGAATATCCACGACCATATTTTTAATGTGTGTCGGAATTTCCCCATAGGTCAGCCCGCCAGAAAGGCGACGGGCGAGTTCGCGATGTGGCATATCAGCCAGCCAGCCGCGAACGTCCGAGGCGAATGCCGGCCCGAGCCGATAGTCTGAAATCTGGGTGTTCAGCAGCCAGGCCTTGGCATCGCTGACGTCCAGCGTTTGCGTCAGCAGGTCGGTTAGCAGCAGAACTTCCACGCCCTGACCGCGCAGCGTATTGGCAAAAACGTCGTGCTCTTCACCGGCGCGCTCAACGGAAAGCACATCGTCAAATAACAATTCCTGACAGTTTGAAGGGGTAAGTCTTTTCAGGCTGAGGTTTGGGCGATGCAGCATCACGCTGCGTAGTTGACCTATTTCGGAGCCGACATAATGTTTGTCCATGACTATTCCTTTGCATTAATTCGGAGATAGACGTGCCATTGGCGCAATAAATATTGCGTCGCGATTTTATTAACCTGTAAATTTTTCGTCGAGGCGTATATTAATTTCTTCACAACCATTTAATGTGAGATTTATCACGCGCTCAAGGTGGTTTTTATTTGTTTTGTTATTAATTGATGGCTGTCAGAGAACGGTGATTTAACTGAGATTGATGAATGCATAATTATACGATAAATCGTTTTTAATTATTTTGGTGTGTTAAAAATATGTAAGTTTATTCCTAAGGGTGAATGTCGCAATGTATTGATTATCATTGGTTTTTATTTTCTGTTTGCATGATTATTCATTATGGAATCTGTTTAATGCCGTGAAGAGAAGTTCACGGAAAAATAGTTATTTTTATTTTGCTATTAATGCAGTGCATGCAAACTGTGAGCGCAGCGGATTTATTCTTTTTATCTTAATGAAAACAGACTGTTGTGTGGGGCATAAAAAGAGAGGGAGATGAGGTTATGTCCTTTTAGTGCATAAAAAATGCTGGGCGTGCATCAGACGCGCAACATTTTTAGTAATAACCAGGCGGGAGAAAAGAAAACCCCTCGGGCGGAAAGCCGCCGAGGGGCCAGGAGAAGCCCTGGGAGCGAAGAAACTAGTTTGCCAGCGTGGCGACCATCACGGCCTTGATGGTGTGCATCCGGTTCTCAGCCTGGTCGAACACCACGCTGTGGGAGGATTCAAAAACTTCGTCGGTGACTTCCATGCCGCCGTGCAGATCGAACTCCAGCGCCATTTGTTTACCCAGCGTGGTTTGATCGTCGTGAAACGCCGGCAGGCAGTGCAGGAATTTGACCTGCGGGTTGCCGGTTAACGCCAGCATGGCGCTGTTGACCTGGTAAGGGCGCAGCAGGGTGATACGCTCGGCCCACTTCTCTTTGGCTTCGCCCATCGACACCCAGACGTCGGTATAGATGAAATCCGCCCCTTTAACGCCCGCGGCAACGTCTTCGGTTAACGTGATTTTTCCGCCAGTCTTTTCGGCCATGGCTTTGCATTCGGCGACCAGCTTTTCATCCGGCCAGCAGGCTTTAGGCGCCACCAGGCGCAAATCTAGCCCGGTCAGAGCGGCAGCTTCCAGCATGGAGTTCCCCATGTTGTTGCGCGCGTCCCCGGCGTACACCAGCGTCATCTCATTCAGGTTTTTGCCCGGCAGGTGTTCCTGCATGGTGAGCAAATCCGCCAGCAGCTGGGTCGGGTGATATTCGTTGGTCAGGCCGTTCCACACCGGCACGCCCGCATAGCTGGCAAGGGTTTCGACGATATCCTGGCCGTAGCCGCGGTACTGGATGCCGTCATAAATGCGCCCCAGCACGCGAGCGGTATCTTTAATTGATTCTTTATGCCCGATCTGACTGCCGCTTGGGCCGAGATAAGTGACGCGGGCGCCCTGGTCGTAAGCGGCAACTTCGAAAGAGCAACGAGTACGAGTCGAATCTTTTTCGAAGATGAGCGCAATGTTTTTACCAGTAAGGTGCTGAATCTCTGTTCCTTTTTTCTTGTCACTTTTCAGCTTGGCGGACAGGGTCAGCAATTCGTTCAGTTGAGCAGGGGTAAAATCGAGCAGCTTAAGAAAGTTTTTCTGATAGAAGTGACTCATTTTTTCCTCGCAGGGCGCAAGCCTTAATTGAATTAAAATTCAATTTATATGTATGAATATTCAATTGCAACCCCGTGTGTTAAAACTTTGCGGTGAAAGGTGGAGGCAAACCCCGGCGTGTGTGAAAATGAGAGTATCTGCCGACACATTTGAGGAAAGGGCCATGGCAAATCCAGAACAGCTGGAAGAACAGCGCGAAGAAACACGTTTAATCATTGAAGAACTGCTGGACGACGGGAGCGACCCGGACGCGCTGTACACCATCGAACACCACCTTTCTGCGGATGATTTCGAAACGCTGGAGAAAGCGGCCGTTGAAGCGTTCAAGCTCGGTTATGAAGTGACTGACCCGGAAGAGCTGGAAGTGGAAGAGGGTGATACCGTCATCTGCTGCGATATCCTGAGCGAATGCGCGCTGAACGCTGAGCTGATCGGTGCCCAGGTTGAGCAACTGCTGAACCTGGCCGAGAAATTCGGTGTGGAATACGACGGCTGGGGTACCTACTTCGAAGACCCGAACGGCGAAGAGGGTGAAGAAGACGGCGACGAATATCAGGACGAAGACGACGACGGCGTTCGTCACTAAAAGTAAGCGGCGCAGCGGCGTTCAGCCGCTGCGCCTGGCATGTGTCATTCTTACCCGATCGGGCAAAATTCTCTTTTTTCCTTTCTTCTTAAATAAATGATTTTCAGGCCACCTATTCTGCCTTAGCATCGTCATCTTGTATTAAAAATGCGCAAATGAGGCTAAAGTCTCGCCATTTCAATTATCAGTCAGCACAGGATGTGTAATATGACAGCTTCCAGTCTTACTCCCTCCTCGCCCCCGGCACAAAAAACGCCCAGAACAGGTTTTGAAAAGTGGCAGGACGGTATTAATAAGGCCCCCGGCGAGACGCGGTGGAATGCCTGGGATTGTGACATCCAGCGGGTAGTCGATGGATACAATCGCCATCTCTCCTCTACGCCAGGCTACAGGACTTTGGACTGGCATCTGATTAAAGCGATGGTCTGGGTCGAAACGGGAGCCCTGAGCTCTGACTGGCATTTCCGACCTATGCAAATCGGTGTTAAGGGCGATCCTGGGATGACATCTTTCCTGTCCGGTAAGGAAGGCGGTGAGCTCATCCTGCCTGACGCGTGGAAAAAACAGTTAACCGTCGCCACGATCAGAACCACGCCGTTAAATAACCTGCGTGCGGGCATCGGCTATCTGCTGATGCGTATGGCGCAATTCGAGCACCGAACGATACTCACTGTTGACAGCAAAATTTATGACGTCACCGTGAAACCCGGTGACAGCCTGGCAAAAATAGCGAAAGCGCAGGGAAGCACTCTGGAACTGCTGCAAAAGCTTAATCCACAGGTCAAGATTCTCCGTGCTGGTCAGACGCTCAAGTGCCAGAAGGCAAACGCTCGCAGAGTGATTGCCGGATGGCGGAGCATTTCGACCACGACGATCGCTCTTCGCTATAACGGCGGCGGCGATCCTAACTATTCCAGAAAACTCGATTACGCATTATCACTGATTAAAAAAGGGAAGAGCGCTTTATGCAAATGACACTGAAAGCTTGCCTGGTTATCGCCGCTTGTTTGCCGCTGCTGGCGCTGGCTGACGATCCTCAGCCAGTTAAGGATGCCACGGCCCTGCGAGAAGCGTGTAGTGAATATGCGGAGGCGGGGATGCGTGACTGTCTGATTAAGCAGTCGAAAGAGAGTGAGCAAGTTTTGGAAAAAGCCAGCAAATCCGCCGCCACCAGAATCGCCGAATGGGATGAAGACCAGCGCTATATCGAGAAAGCTAGCGCAGCGCTCGAGACATCAAATCAACGGTTCATTCATTACCGCAACGGTCAATGCCAGCTTGCGGCTTCGCTCAGCGGAGGTGCGGCAGGCAATGCGCGTGAAATCAGGCGGCTGTCTTGCATAGCTGAACTCAACTATGGTCGCGCTGAGCAGCTAACCCACGCGGTTTCAGGGCTAGCCGTGAAATAGTGCAGCACGCTCTTTGTTGCCGGGCTTACTGACAAAAGTGTGGGCAGTGATTATGCTGTCCTTTACGAAAAGTAAGCGGTGCAGCGGCGTTCAGCCGCTGCGCATCAGGATATCCTCATGGACTACCAGCAACTCCTCTCCCCGATTACCCAATTCCTGCAGTGCCCGACGCCCGAGGCGTGGATTCAAAAGGCACGTCGCCCGGAAAATCTGCCGCTGCTGCTAACCGACCACATGGTGTGCGAGCTGAAAGCCGCGCAAACCGCGATGCTGCTGATCCGCAAATACGTTGCCGATAAAGAGAGTTCCCAGGCGCTGCTGGCCTGGCTCCAGCCTTATGAAGCCTTTACCTTCCGTGACGGCGAGGAACCCGATTTTCTCTCGCTCCACAAAGGGCTGAGCAAAAGCATCATGCCGAAAACGGCGAACGGCTGGGGGCAGCAGCTTATCGACAGCATGGTGCTGCTGATCAAAGAAGAGCTGCACCATTTTTGGCAGGTGCGGGAAATTATGATTGCCCGTAACATCCCGTACGCCAAAATCACCGCCAGCCGCTACGCTAAAGGTTTACTGAGTGAAACTCGTACTCATGAACCGCTGATGCTGGTCGATAAACTTATCTGCGGCGCCTACATTGAAGCGCGATCCTGTGAACGATTTGCCGCGCTGGCGCCGCACCTGGATGATGAATTACAGCGTTTTTACCTGTCGCTGCTGCGCTCCGAGGCGCGCCATTATCAGGATTATTTAACCCTGGCGGAGCAGATTGCCGGGGGCGATATCAGTGAACGCGTGCGTTTCTTTGGCAAGGTTGAGGCCGGGCTTATCCAAAGCCATGACGACGAGTTTCGTTTCCACAGCGGCGTACCCGCCGCAGAGTAGAAGGATGTACCATGAACTGGACCCACGTCATTATTGCAGGCTATGTCGGGGCTGTGATCGCCGCGGTGGTAGCGGTATTCCGCAAGAAAGGCTGGGTCGGTAAAGCGGGCGCGGTGGCCATTGCGCTGGTTGCCATCATGGCGTGGAACATCTTTGACGTAAAATACCTTATTCCTCGCGATCGGGCCGGGCAGGAACTGGCCGGGCTGGATGACGCGATGGCCCGGATGCCGGTTTACCAGGTGCTGAAAGAGCAGGAACCCGCGCTGTGGATGTCCATTCGCCAGCAGGCGGTAGAGATGCACCAGCAGGGGAAAACCGAGCAGGAAGTGATCGACACCATCCAGCCGCAGATCCTCGCGGTGGAGACCAAGCGCCTGCAAAGCGCGACGGACGACAACGTCGTGGCGTTTATGCAGGTGAACATGCAGCAAACGGCGATGGTGCAAAAATCCAGTGACGACGCCTGTTTCCGCTTCCTGTTCCCGGACGTGAAGGGCGGCATCAACTCCACGAAAATACTGCCTAAGGATGTGACGATGCGCCGCATGCAGGTGGATGCGGCGATGATGCGTTCCGCCTACGGCGCAGACAAACACAGCGTAACTGACGCCGAGCGCGATCGGGCCCGCAAAGACATTCAGCCCATCGTGCAGCAGTTGACTAAGCGCTACGGGAGCGACCTCCAGCTTATGTCGGATCCGCATAAAGCGGTGGGCAAAGAGGGGCTGGTCTGTAACCAGGTTCAGGAGCTGTGGCGCAACGTTCTGCAGCTGCCTCCAGCCCGCGCGGCCGGGATCATTCGCCTGTCGGTTGCGCAGGAATAACCCGTAGCGATAGCGATCGAAATCGCTTAAGGCTTGAACAGCTACGCGCTTATCGCTAAGGTAAGCGCGTTTTTTTTACCTTCCTGGAAAGCATCATGACCGCTATCGCCCTTATCGACGACCACCTTATCGTCCGCTCCGGCTTTGCCCAACTTCTTGGGCTGGAGGCGGATTTTCAGGTCGTGGCCGAGTTCGGCTCCGGACGCGAGGCGCTGGCCGGGCTGCCGGGGCAGGGCGTGCAGGTGTGCATTTGCGATATCTCGATGCCGGACATTTCCGGGCTGGAGCTGTTAAGCCAGTTACCAAAAGGAATGGCGATCGTCATGCTGTCGGTGCACGACAGCCCGGCGCTGGTGGAGCAGGCGCTGAACGCTGGCGCGCGCGGCTTTTTATCCAAACGCTGCAGCCCCGACGAACTGATTGCCGCCGTGCGCACGGTGGCGACGGGCGGGTGCTACCTGACGCCGGACATTGCCATGAAGCTGGCCGCCGGGCGGCAGGATCCGTTGACGAAGCGCGAGCGGCAGGTGGCTGAAAAGCTGGCGCAGGGCATGGCGGTGAAAGAGATTGCCACCGAGCTGGGACTTTCGCCAAAAACGGTGCACGTGCACCGCGCCAACCTGATGGAAAAGCTCGACGTCAGCAACGATGTGGCGCTGGCGCGACGCCTGTTTGACGGCTGGTAATGCGGCCTTTCTTCTCGCGGCTGATTGCCGTTATCGCCAGTTTCTTTATCTTTTCCGCCGGCTGGTTTTGCCTGTGGAGCATCAGCCTGCATCTGGTGGAGCGGCCTGAGCTGGCGGTGCTGTTATTTCCCTTTGGATTGCGTTTAGGGCTGATGCTGCAGTGCCCGCGCGGCTACTGGCCGGTTCTGCTGGGCGCGGAGTGGCTGATGCTTTTCTGGCTCGCGCAGGAAGTGGCGCTGGCGCATCTGCCGCTGTTAATGCTGGGCGGAGTGCTCACCATCCTGCCTGTGGCGCTCATTTCTCGTTATCGTCATCAGCGTGACTGGCGGACTCTGCTGCGCCAGGGCGGGGCGCTTATCGCGGCCGCTTTGCTGCAGTCGCTGCCGTGGCTGAACCAGGGCAGCGATGCCCTGAATGCGCTGCTGCTGACCCTGACCGGTGGGTTAACGCTGGCGCCGACCTGCCTGGTACTCTGGCACTATCTGACCAGCACCGTCTGGCAGCCTCTCGGCCCGGCGCTGGTTTCCCAGCCGGTTAACTGGCGCGGGCGGCATCTGATTTGGTATTTACTGCTGTTTGCCGTCAGCCTCTGGCTGCAGTTGGGGTTACCCGCCGAACTCTCCCGTTTTACGCCGTTCTGCCTGGCGCTGCCGATTATCGCCCTGGCCTGGCACTACGGCTGGCAGGGAGCACTGATTGCCACCCTGATGAACGCCATCGCGCTGATTGCCAGCCAGACCTGGCACGATCATCCGGTGGATCTTCTGCTTTCATTGCTGGCTCAAAGCCTGACCGGGTTATTGCTGGGCGCAGGGATCCAGCGCCTGCGTGAACTGAACCAGTCTTTGCAAACCGAGCTGGCGCGAAATCGCCGCCTGGCCGAACGCCTGCTGGAAACCGAAGAAAGCGTGCGGCGGGAAGTGGCGCGGGAGCTGCATGACGACATTGGGCAAACCATCACGGCGATCCGTACCCAGGCCGGGATCGTGCAGCGGCTGGCGCCAGAAAGTGAGGGCGTTAAGCGCAGCGGCGCGCATATTGAACAGCTTTCGCTGGGGGTTTATGACTCCGTTCGTCGTCTGCTGGGGCGCTTACGCCCGCGCCAGCTGGATGATTTATCGCTCGAGCAGGCGATTCGTTCCCTGATGCGCGAAATGGAGCTGGAAAGTCGCGGCATCGTCGGCCATATCAACTGGCGAATCGATGAGCCTCTGCTTAGCGAGGGGCAGCGCGTGACCCTGTTCCGCGTTTGTCAGGAAGGGCTCAATAACATCGTCAAGCACGCCAGCGCCAGCGCGGTAACGCTCCAGGGCTGGCAGCAGGACGAGCGGCTGATGCTGGTGATCGAAGACGACGGCAGCGGTTTGCCGCCGGGGTCCGGGCAGCAGGGCTTTGGGCTTACCGGCATGCGTGAGCGCGTGACGGCGCTGGGCGGGACGTTCGCTATTTCCTGCACTCACGGCACGCGCGTCAGCGTCAGCCTGCCATTACGTTATGCCTGAGGGGCGAGCATGTTCAGTTTTTTAAAAGTCCCGGCAAGCGCCGCGCCGCTTAGCGACAAAAGTGAGATTGATGCCCGCTACCGCTACTGGCGTCGTCATATCCTGATCACTATCTGGCTCGGCTACGCGCTGTTTTACTTTACCCGCAAAAGCTTTAACGCCGCCGCGCCAGAAATCCTCGCCACCGGCGTGATGGAGCGCACCGATATCGGCCTGCTGGCGACGCTGTTTTACATCACCTACGGCCTGTCGAAGTTCTTCTCCGGGATTGTCAGTGACTTTTCCAATGCCCGTTACTTTATGGGCATTGGGCTGATAGCTACCGGCATTGTGAATATTCTGTTTGGCTTCTCGACCTCGCTTTGGGCGTTTGCGCTGCTGTGGGCGCTGAACGCCTTTTTCCAGGGCTGGGGATCGCCGGTTTGCGCCCGGCTGCTGACGGCGTGGTATTCCCGCAGCGAGCGCGGCGGCTGGTGGGCCGTCTGGAACACGGCGCACAACGTGGGCGGGGCGTTAATCCCGATCATCATGGGTGCTGCGGCGCTGCAGTACGGCTGGCGTGTCGGGATGATGATCGCCGGTGGCCTGGCGATTATCGCCGGGTTATTCCTCTGCTGGCGGCTACGCGACAGGCCGCAAACCGTGGGCTTGCCTGCGGTGGGTGACTGGCAGCATGACGCCCTGGAAATCGCCCAGCAGCAGGAAGGCGCGGGGCTGACGCGCAAAGAAATCCTCTACAAGTATGTGCTGGTTAACCCTTACATCTGGCTGCTCTCGCTGTGCTACGTGCTGGTGTATGTGGTGCGGGCGGCGATCAACGACTGGGGTAATCTTTACATGTCCGAAACGCTGGGGGTCGGACTGGTTACCGCGAACTCGGCGGTGACCATGTTTGAGCTGGGCGGATTTATCGGCGCACTGGTGGCGGGCTGGGGCTCGGACAAGCTGTTCAACGGCAACCGTGGCCCGATGAACCTGATCTTCGCGGCAGGCATTCTGCTTTCCGTGGGCTCGCTATGGCTGATGCCCTTTGCCAGCTACGTGATGCAGGCGGCCTGTTTCTTTACCACCGGCTTCTTCGTGTTTGGGCCGCAGATGCTGATCGGCATGGCGGCGGCAGAATGTTCGCACAAAGAGGCGGCGGGCGCGGCGACGGGGTTTGTCGGGCTGTTTGCCTATCTTGGCGCCTCGCTTTCCGGCTGGCCGCTGGCGCGGGTGATCGACATCTGGCACTGGAGCGGCTTCTTTGCCGTGATCGCGATTGCCGCCGGGATATCGGCTTTGCTACTGCTGCCGTTCTTGAACGCTCAGGCCCCGCGCGAGGCTAACGAAGCGTGATACTCCTCACCCTTTTGCGCCATAAAGGGCAAAACTAAGAAATTTTCCCGGTTCGGCCTGGACGCTGTCTCAGGCCAGTTTGCTCGCTGATTTTTACAATGCCTGCCATTAAGCAGGTATTCAAATCAGGAGTCATCCATGCTGGCCTTTCTAAACCAGGTGCGTAAGCCCACCCTGGATCTGCCGCTCGAAGTGCGGCGAAAAATGTGGTTCAAACCGTTCATGCAGTCGTATCTGGTGGTGTTTATTGGCTACCTGACGATGTACCTGATCCGCAAAAACTTTAACATCGCCCAGAACGACATGATCTCCACCTACGGGCTGAGCATGACACAGCTGGGGATGATCGGCCTCGGTTTCTCCATTACCTACGGCGTGGGCAAGACCCTGGTTTCTTATTACGCAGACGGGAAGAACACCAAGCAGTTCCTGCCGTTTATGCTGATCCTTTCCGCCATCTGTATGCTCGGCTTCAGCGCCAGCATGGGCGCAGGCTCGGTTAGCCTGTTCCTGATGATTGCTTTCTACGCTCTGAGCGGTTTCTTCCAGAGCACCGGCGGGTCGTGCAGCTACTCGACCATCACCAAGTGGACGCCACGCCGCAAGCGCGGCAGCTACCTGGGCATGTGGAACATCTCCCACAACCTCGGCGGCGCTGGCGCGGCCGGTGTGGCCCTGTTTGGCGCTAACTACCTGTTTAACGGCCACGTTATCGGGATGTTTATCTTCCCGTCCGTTATTGCCCTGATTGTCGGTTTTATTGCCCTGCGCTACGGCAGCGATTCCCCTGAGTCCTACGGCCTCGGCACCGCCGAAGAGCTGTTTGGCGAAGAGGTCAGCGAAGAAGACAAAGAAGCCGAAGACAATTCGATGACCAAATGGCAGATCTTTGTTGAGTACGTGCTGAAAAACAAAGTGATCTGGCTGCTGTGCTTCTCCAACATCTTCCTGTACGTGGTGCGTATCGGTATCGACCAGTGGTCCACCGTGTATGCTTTCCAGGAGCTGAAACTCTCCAAAGAAGTGGCGATTCAGGGCTTCACCCTGTTTGAAGTGGGCGCGCTGGTTGGCACGCTGCTGTGGGGCTGGCTGTCTGACCTTGCCAATGGCCGTCGTGCGCTGGTGGCCTGCGTAGCGCTGGCATTGATCATCGCCACGCTGGGCGTGTACCAGCATGCCAGTAATCAGTACGTTTACCTGGCTTCGCTGTTTGCCCTTGGTTTCCTGGTCTTTGGCCCGCAGCTGCTGATCGGCGTGGCGGCAGTCGGCTTCGTGCCTAAGAAAGCTATCGGCGCGGCCGACGGCATCAAAGGCACCTTCGCTTACCTGATCGGCGACAGCTTCGCCAAACTGGGCCTGGGGATGATTGCCGACGGGACGCCAATCTTCGGTCTCACCGGTTGGGCAGGCACGTTCGCTGCCCTGGATGCCGCCGCAATCGGCTGTATCGTGCTGATGGCCATCGTGGCGGTATTTGAAGAGCGCAAAATTCGCCGCGAGAGAAAGATCCAGCAGCTGAAAATCGCTTAAGCGCATTCTGAACTGTTCCAGCCCGGTATAACGCCGGGCTTTTTTATGCCCGCGAATAACGCCAGCGCGAGGCATTACTGGGTAAAGTGATTGCGCTATACTGCCCGGCATTCATTGATAGCAAATTGTCGTTAAGCTGCCGGGTATTTAACTTCATGATTTGGATTATGTTAGCCACGCTTTGCGTGGTGTTTATTGTCGGCTTTCGGGTGCTCACGTCGGATTCACGGCGGGCTATTCGCCGACTGAGTGAGCGGCTGGGGATCGACGTGGTGCCGGTTGAATCGATGATCGATCAAATGGGGAAAGCACAGGGCGACGCGTTTTTACAGTATTTGCACCGCCCGGATGAGTCCCATTTGCAAAATGCGGCGCAGGTTTTGCTGATTTGCCAGATGGTGATTGTCGACGGCAGCGATCAAAATCTCCAGCAGTGGTATCGAAGGCTGCAAAAAGCCCGGCTTGCCACACCGATTACTGACGCTCAGGTTCGCCTGGCACAGGGGTTTTTACGAGAGATGGAGCCGGAGAAGCCGGAGATCACGGCTTTTCAGATGCGCTATAACGGCTACTTCCAGTCTGAAGATGGCGTGCACTGGCTGCACTAGTGCACGCCGTTTCACAGAGAATTACAGCGTTTTGAGCATGGTGACTTCGCAATCCACATGGCCGGTGCAGCCTAGTGGGGCAGGAATATGCTCAAAGCCTAAATGTTCGTATAGCCCAACGGCTTCTTTCAGAAATGCGGTGGTTTCCAGGTAACAGCGCTTGAAGCCCTGATCCCGGGCGTGATCCAGCGCCTGCAGCGCCAGTTTCTTGGCTAATCCCTGGCCGCGAACCACCGGCAGGAAATACATCTTCTGCAGCTCACAAATGTCCGGCTCGCTACACGATAACGGCGCTACGCCGCCGCCCCCCACCACTTCGCCGTTGATTTCTACCACCCAGTACGCATGGCCTGGCTGGCTGTAGAGCTGATAAAGCTCGTCAAGATTAGGGTCGGCAACGGTGTAGCCTTTATCGGCGGTCAGGCCGTATTCGGCGGACACCTGGCGAATAACCCGGGCGATAGCCGAATTGTCTTCGGCAGTAATCCGGCGCAGCTGGAGCTTCACATCGACCGGGGCTGTGGTGTTCATCATGTGACTCATAGGCTTAGGGAAGGATAAAAGCAGTTAATAGCACTTCATTACGGAGGGCGCAAGCTGCATAAAAAACGCCCCACACCGAGGTGCGGGGCGAATTATGCCTGGGGCCGATTACAGCGCGGCGATAACGGCCTGCTGCTCAATCAGCTTCGCTTTGGCGTCGGCAAAGCCTTCGAGACGCTCACGCTCTTTGGCGACAACGTCAGCTGGCGCGCGGGCGACAAAGCCTTCGTTGGACAGTTTGCCTTCGATCTTGCCAATTTCGATTTCGATCTTCGCCACTTCTTTCACCAGACGCTCGATCTCAGCGGCTTTATCTACCAGACCGGCCATCGGGATCAGCAGCTCTGCGCCGTCGATAATCTTGGTCACGGAAACCGGACCTTTGTCATCGACTGGCAGGATGGTGATGCTCTCCAGGCGAGCCAGGTTCTGCAGGAAGGTGCGGTTTTCGCTCACGCGACGAATTGCTTCCTCGCTGCAGCCGCGCAGCAGCACGTCCAGACGTTTGCCTGGAGCGATGTTCATCTCGGCGCGAATGTTACGCACCGCGGTGATCACGTCCTTCAGCCATTCGGTGTCTGCGAACGCCGCTTCATCAACCTGAGACGCATCGTAGGCCGGGAATGACTGCAGCATAATAGTGTCTGCGGTGATGCCCTTCAGCACTTTCACGCGCTGCCAGATGGTTTCGGTGATGAATGGAATGATCGGGTGTGCCAGGCGCAGCAGACCTTCGAGCACGTTCACCAGCGTATTGCGGGTGCCGCGCAGTTCGGCTTCAGAACCGCCGTTCATGACCGGCTTGGTCAGCTCCAGATACCAGTCACAGAACTGGTTCCAGGTGAACTCGTACAGGATGTTGGCGGCGATGTCGAAGCGGTAGCTGTCCAGCGCTTCACGGTATGCTTTCACGGTGCGGTTGAACTCGGCCAGGATCCAGCGATCGGCCAGAGACAGCACCATTTCGCCGCCGTTGAAGCCGCAATCCTGCTCTTCGGTGTTCATCAGCACGAAGCGGCTGGCGTTCCAAAGTTTGTTACAGAAGTTGCGGTAGCCTTCCAGGCGCTTCATGTCCCAGTTGATGTCGCGGCCAGTAGAGGCCAGCGCCGCCAGGGTAAAGCGCAGGGCGTCGGTGCCGTGCGGCTCGATGCCGTTCGGGAACTGTTTCTCGGTGCGCTTGCGGATTTTCTCCGCGAGCTGCGGCTGCATCATGTTGCCGGTACGTTTCTCCAGAAGATCTTCCAGAGAGATGCCGTCCACCATGTCCAGCGGGTCGATAACGTTGCCTTTGGATTTGGACATCTTCTGGCCTTCGTCATCGCGAATAAGGCCGGTCATGTAGACGGTCTTAAACGGCACCTGCGGCTTGCCGTTTTCATCTTTGATGAAGTGCATGGTCAGCATGATCATGCGGGCAATCCAGAAGAAGATGATGTCGAAGCCGCTGACCATAACGCTGGTCGGGTGGAAGGTGCGCAGCGCTTCGGTGTTTTCCGGCCAGCCCAGGGTGGAGAAGGTCCACAGGCCAGAGGAGAACCAGGTGTCCAGCACGTCTTCGTCCTGGTTCAACGCCACGTCGGCACCCAGGTTGTTTTCGGCGCGAACTTCCGCTTCGTTGCGGCCAACGTACACGTTGCCTTCCGCGTCGTACCAGGCCGGGATACGGTGACCCCACCACAGCTGACGGGAGATACACCAGTCCTGAATATCGCGCATCCAGGAGAAGTACATGTTTTCATACTGCTTAGGCACGAACTGGATGTCGCCCTGCTCAACGGCTTCTACCGCCACTTTTGCCAGCGGCGCGGTACGCACATACCACTGGTCGGTCAGCATTGGCTCAATAACCACGCCGCCGCGGTCGCCGTAAGGCACGGTCAGGTCGTGGGGTTTGATTTCATCCAGCAGGCCCATTGCATCGAACTTCGCGACCACGGCTTTACGTGCTGCAAAGCGCTCCAGTTTCTGGAATTCAGCCGGGATGTCGGAGGCGTAAACGGTGGACTCTTCGCCGTTGGTATCGAACACTTCTGCGGCTTCACGGATATCCCCGTCGAAGGTCAGAATGTTGATCATTGGCAACTGATGGCGGCGGCCAACTTCGTAGTCGTTAAAGTCGTGCGCCGGGGTGATTTTCACGCAGCCGGTGCCTTTTTCCATGTCCGCGTGCTCGTCGCCCACGATAGGAATGCGGCGGTTAACCAGCGGCAGTACCACGAATTTACCAATCAGGTCTTTATAACGCGGATCTTCCGGGTTAACGGCCACGCCGGTATCACCGAGAACGGTTTCCGGGCGGGTGGTGGCGACAATCAGGTAATCTTTACCGTCTGCGGTTTTGGCACCGTCGGCCAGCGGGTAACGCAGGTGCCACATGGAGCCTTTGGACTCGCGGTTTTCAACTTCGAGATCGGAAATCGCGGTACGCAGTTTCGGGTCCCAGTTGACCAGGCGCTTGCCGCGGTAAATCAGGTCTTCTTTATAGAGACGGACGAACACTTCTTTCACCGCGTTGGACAGGCCTTCGTCCATGGTGAAGCGCTCGCGCTCCCAGTCTACGGAGTTACCGAGACGACGCATCTGACGGGTAATGGTGCCGCCGGATTCTGCCTTCCACTGCCAGATTTTGTCGATGAACGCATCGCGGCCGTAATCGTGGCGGGTTTTGCCTTCTTCGGCGGCGATTTTACGTTCTACAACCATCTGCGTTGCGATACCGGCGTGGTCGGTGCCCGCCTGCCACAGGGTGTTTTTGCTCTGCATGCGCTGGTAACGGATCATGGTATCCATGATGGTTTGCTGGAAGGCGTGACCCATATGCAAACTGCCGGTGACGTTCGGCGGTGGGATCATGATGCAGAAGCTTTCCTGGCTGGTGTCGCCATTCGGTTTGAAGTAGCCCTGCTGTTCCCAGTGCTCGTAAAGCGGCTGTTCGATATCTTGCGGGTTATATGTCTTTTCCATTGTCTGCTATGTCGTTCCCGGCGGGGTATAGGTCGCCGTAGTCAAGTGGAAACCGGCAACGCGGTACGCTTTGTAGCGCTCGCGGGCCAGTTGTTTCTGGGATTCTTCGTAAGGTACGAAGTCTATCACTTCCAGGAAAGCGGTGGCAAAATCTGCGAACTGTGGCAGCAGGCTAATCAGCAAATCCCGGGGGGCGCTGCCGCGGCGCTGAGGCCATGCCAGCTCAACCGGCGCGCCGTAGCGTGGGCCTTCACCAGCCAGATTGTGTGGGACGAATGCCTGAGCATCTCGCTGCCAGAGCGCTTCGTCGAGGCGAATCGCCTGCTGTTCGTTTTCGCAGGCGACCAGTACCCGCTTGCCTGCACGGAATCCATCCGCAGCCAGCTCGCACACCAGCTGTTCCACGGCACTTAGCCCTTCGGCATGAGTGTCGTTATCCAGCAGGTAAAACGTTGCGTTTTTCATGAGACCAGCTTGTTAAGTTGAATGTTGTTGCCCCTCACCCTAACCCTCTCCCCAGAGGGGCAAGGGAACCAAACGGCGTTTTTTATGCCCGTCCGGGGTGAGGGTAAAGCTTTACGCTTACTCTTCGCCGTTAAACCCGGAACGGTTCAACAGGAACTGGGACAGCAGGGCGACAGGGCGGCCAGTTGCGCCTTTTGCCTTGCCGGAGCGCCATGCGGTGCCGGCGATGTCCAGGTGAGCCCAGTTGTACTTGCGGGTAAAGCGAGACAGGAAGCACGCCGCCGTAATCGCGCCACCAGGACGGCCGCCAATGTTTGCCATATCGGCAAAGTTGGACTCCAGCTGTTCCTGATACTCGTCACCCAGCGGCAGACGCCATGCGCGGTCACCGGCTTGCTCAGACGCGCTGATCAGCTCGTGCGCCAGCGGATTGTGATTCGACATCAGGCCGGTGATGTGATGGCCAAGGGCGATGACGCAGGCGCCGGTCAGCGTTGCGACGTCGATAACCACTTCTGGCTCGAAGCGCTCGACGTAGGTCAGCACGTCACACAGCACCAGACGGCCTTCGGCATCGGTATTTAGCACTTCAACGGTCTGGCCGGACATCGTTGTCAGCACATCACCCGGGCGATAAGCGCGCCCGCCTGGCATATTTTCACAACCGGCAAGGACGCCAATGACGTTCACCGGCAGGTTCAGCTCCGCCACCATGCGCATCACGCCGTAAACGGAAGCCGCGCCGCACATGTCGTACTTCATCTCATCCATGCCTTCGGCAGGTTTGATGGAGATACCGCCGGAGTCAAAGGTTAAGCCTTTGCCAACCAGCACAATCGGACGAGCATCCGGGGAGGCATTGCCTTTATATTCAATCACCGACATCAGTGATTCGTTCTGCGAGCCTTCGCCTACCGCGAGATAGGAGTGCATGCCCAGCTCTTTCATCTGCTGTTCGCCAATCACGCGGGTGACCACGTTTTTGCTGAACGAGTCCGCCAGTTGACGAGCCTGAGAAGCCAGGTAAGCGGCGTTACAGATGTTTGGCGGCATGTTGCCGAGATCTTTCGCGGCTTTGATGCCGGACGCGATAGCCAGGCCGTGCTGAATGGCGCGCTCCCCGCTGGTCAACTCACGACGAGTTGGCACGTTGAACACCATTTTACGCAGCGGACGGCGTGGTTCGGTTTTGTTGGTTTTCAGTTGATCGAAGCTGTACAGCGTCTCTTTAGCTGTCTCAACCGCCTGGCGTACTTTCCAGTAGGTGTTACGGCCTTTGACGTGCAGCTCGGTCAGGAAGCAAACGGCTTCCATTGAGCCGGTGTCGTTGAGCGTGTTGATGGTTTTCTGAATCACCTGCTTGTACTGGCGCTCATCAAGCTCGCGCTCTTTGCCGCAGCCAATCAACAGAATGCGTTCAGACAGCACGTTCGGTACGTGGTGAAGCAATAAGGTTTGCCCTGGTTTTCCTTCCAGCTCACCACGGCGCAGAAGCGCGCTGATGTAGCCATCGCTGATTTTATCGAGTTGTTCTGCGATCGGGGACAGGCGACGCGGTTCAAAGACTCCCACAACGATGCAGGCACTACGCTGTTTCTCGGGGCTACCGCTTTTTACACTGAACTCCATGCACTACGCTCCTGAATCTTAAAGACAACGGCGGGGGCTACAGGCTAGAATTGCAAGCTTTCGTAACTCATCTCCGCTGTTGCGATGACTTCGTGTTAATCTTAACGAATGGATTTACGTTTTCTATTGTGTCTGAACATCGTCCCGTAATGCGAGTTCGCCGGGCTATCTAATCTTAGCGATGTTTTCGACGATTAAAGAGAATAAATGACGTATAAGCGATGAAACAAGCGATTTTCCTGCAAAAAGACTCGTTTCTACAGGCGTATTTAATGTGATTATCATAAAGTATCTGGTTCGGGAGACGCTTAAGAGCCAACTGGCGATCCTTTTCATCCTGCTGCTGATTTTCTTTGCTCAGAAGCTGGTTAGGATCCTCGGTGCTGCGGCCGACGGCGAAATCCCGACAAATCTGGTTTTATCTTTGCTGGGTTTAGGTGTGCCTGAAATGGCGCAGCTAATCCTTCCCCTGAGCCTTTTCCTCGGCTTACTGATGACGCTCGGCCGCTTGTACACCGAGAGTGAAATCACGGTAATGCATGCCTGCGGTCTGAGTAAAGCAGTACTGGTCAAAGCCGCGATGGTTCTCGCACTCTTCACCGGAATTGTGGCCACCGTAAACGTGATGTGGCTGAACCCGTGGTCCGCTCGTCACCAGGACGAAGTGCTGGCTGAAGCCAGAGCGAACCCTGGTATGGCTGCCCTGGCGCAAGGGCAGTTCCAGGTGGCGACCAACGGCAGCGCGGTGCTGTTTATCGAAAGCGTGCGGGGCAAAACATTCAACGATGTTTTCCTTGTTCAGGTGCGTCCGAAGGGCAATACACGTCCTTCCGTGGTGGTCGCGGACTCTGGCCAAATCTTCCAGCGCCCGGACGGCACGCAGATTGTTAAGCTGAATACCGGCACGCGCTTTGAAGGAACCTCAACGCTGCGCGATTTCCGTATTACAGATTTTAAAGACTACCAGGCCGTGGTGGGCCATCAGGCGGTGATGCTTGATCCCTCCGATATCAGCCAAATGAGCATGACCGAATTGTGGAAGAATCCGGAGCCTTCTGCGCGAGCCGAGCTGCACTGGCGCCTGACGCTCATCATGTCGGTGGTCATTATGGCCCTGATGGTAGTCCCGCTGAGCGTGGTGAACCCGCGTCAGGGGCGCGTGCTGTCGATGCTTCCAGCCATGCTGCTCTATCTGGTCTTCTTCCTGCTGCAAAGCTCTTTGCGTTCCAGCGGGTCAAAGGAAAAGTTGGATCCGATGATTTGGATGTGGGCGGTCAACCTGGCGTACCTGGCGCTGGCCGTTGCCCTGAACCTGTGGGATACGGTACCGATGCGCAAAGTGCGTGCCCGCTTTAGCTATAAAGGAGCGGCTTAAATGTTTGGTGTACTTGACCGTTACATCGGTAAAACCATCTTAAACACCATCATGATGACGCTGTTTATGCTGGTGTCGCTGTCGGGAATTATTAAGTTCGTTGACCAGTTGAAAAAAACGGGCCAGGGTTCTTATTCCGCAGCGGGTGCGGGGATGTACACCCTGCTCAGCGTGCCAAAAGATGTTCAGATCTTCTTCCCGATGGCCGCGTTATTAGGCGCGCTGCTGGGGCTGGGGATGCTGGCTCAGCGCAGTGAGCTGGTGGTGATGCAGGCGTCCGGCTTTACGCGTATGCAAATCGCTTCCTCGGTAATGAAAACCGCGATTCCGCTGGTTCTGCTGACAATGGCAATCGGCGAGTGGGTTGCCCCGCAGGGCGATCAAATGGCGCGTAATTACCGTGCGCAAATGCTGCTTGGCGGCTCATTGCTGTCCACAACCAACTCCATTTGGGCGAAAGACGGCCATGACTTCGTATATATCGATCACGTCAACAGCGAGACAGAAATTGCCGGCATCATGATTTATCACTTCAACGGTGAGCGCCGCCTGCTTTCGGTTCGCAATGCCGCGGCGGCGAAGTATGACGCTCAGCATAAAGTCTGGCGCCTGTCGCAGGTTGACGAGTCAAATCTTTCCGATCCAAAGCAGATTACCGGGTCGCAAACCGTGAGCGGGGAATGGAAAACCAACCTGACGCCCGACAAGCTTGGCGTGGTTGCGCTTGATCCTGACTCGCTGTCGATCAGTGGACTTTATGATTACATCAAGTACCTGAAAACCAGCGGCCAGGACTCCCGACGCTACCAGTTGAATATGTGGAGCAAGATTTTCGCCCCGGTCTCGGTGGCGGTAATGATGCTAATGGCGCTGTCGTTCATCTTTGGCCCGCTGCGTAGCGTGCCGATGGGCGTACGAGTGGTGACGGGGATAAGCTTCGGTTTTATTTTCTACGTGTTGGATCAGGTGTTTGGCCCGCTAACGCTGGTATACAACATTCCGCCGATTCTGGGAGCGCTGCTGCCTAGCGTGACCTTCCTGCTGATCAGCCTCTGGATGCTGACGAAAAGAGCGGGATAAGTTTACCCTCACCCTAACCCTCTCCCTAAAAGGGAGAGGGAATCTCACTGATACTCTTCTGTGTTTCTTGCCTTTTAGTGTTTCTTTCCCACTCTCCCTTTGGGAGAGGGCCGGGGTGAGTGAAATCAGTGAATAAACATCACCGACACACACAAGATCCCGATAATCAGCGTCAACAGATTCGCCAGCGAACGCCAAGGCTTAAGTGCGGGCACGAGATATGTCGACAGCGTTGGCATAATGAATAAAATCAGTGCGATAAGCGGCCCGCTGATGGCGTAAATCATCGCCAGCGCATTCGGGTTGATATAGCACACCACGAAGGTCAGCAGCGAAATCAGGGTAATAGACAGCGCCCGGCAGAAGGCCCGGCTTCGGTTCATACCTGCCGCGCCCAGCGTGGACTTAACAATCGCCGTCGCCCCTTCAATCACCCCGAAATAGGTGCCCAGAAACGACTTGGACATCGCCACTATCGCAACGATAAAGCCTGAAATACCCAGCCAGGCCGGCGTGCCCGGCACCATCGACAGCGCCGACAGGATGGTCAGGCCTTGCGCCTTCGCCGCTGTAATATCCTGAGCCGGAATAGACAGGAAGCAGCTAAACACGAAGAACAGCACGCTGCAGCAAATCACAAAATAGGCGACGCGCATGATTTTCTTACTGTTATTCATCGCGCCTTCGCCGTGGCTTTCGCGCTGCGCTACGGCAAAAGTAGAAATAATGGGCGTGTGGCTGAAGGCGAATACCATCACCGGAATCGACATCCAGATCTCACCCAATGCGTGGCGGTCGAGGACTAAGCCCTCGGTCAGCAAAGACGTCTGCCAGCTGCTGGTCAAATAGAGGGATAAAAACAGGAAGTAGGCAATCAGCGGGAAAACCAGGAATCCCATCACTTTGATGGTGACTTGCCGCCCCATCAGGAAGATCAGGTTCAGCGCCGCAACGACGCCAAGGCTAACCAGCACTCTGATTGTGGTCGTAATCGGCCCGTGTTTGGCCAGTTGCTCGATCAAAGAATTGGTAATCGCGACGGCATAAATCAGAATCACCACAAAGAACGCGACGAAGTAGAGCCCGGTGATCAGGTTGCCGATTGTTTTGCCGTAGTAGTGGGTCACGGCGCTGGTGATGCCGCCGCTGCCTGGGGTTTTTGCCGACAGGATAAACTGGCAGAGCGCCCGGTGCGGCCAGTAGGTCAGCGGGTAGGCGATCAATGCCGTAAGAAGCAGAACGATGGCGCCGGCTGAGCCGAGCTGAATAGGGAGAAAAAGGGTTCCTGCGCCAACGGCAGTACCATATAAGGCGAAACTCCACAAAGTTTCTTCTTTTGTCCAGAATTTGCGCATTATTTAATCTTTTCTTCTGACTGATTTCCAAAAACCGGCGTAATCTAGCACAAAACTGACCTGGTGAGTCATGTGGCTGTTATTGCAGAGGTTATTACCCTCACCCCGGCCCTCTCCCTGGAAGGGAGAGGGGGAAGAAAGAAGCACTGGCTCAATTGAACGGGCAGAAAGAGAAAAATCCCCTCTCCCTTGAGGGAGAGGGGCAGGGTGAGGGGGAAATCGCAGAACCTACCGCTTACGCCCCCCCATAATGCTGCCCAGTACGCCGCGAATAATCTGGTTCGTTACCTGCCTGGCCGCACTCTTTGCCATCGTCTGCACCACGCCATCGCGCTTGCCGCCTCGTGGCCCGGTGCTGCCGAACAGAATATCCTTCAACCCGCCGAGAATTCCGTCGTCCACCGCCACGCCCTGACCTTTGGCGGGCGGCGCGTCCTGCTGCTCTCCCGCAGCCTGCACGCCTTTTTGAAGGATCTCGTAGGCCGACTCCCGGTCAATCACTTCGTCATATTTGCCGTACAGCGGGGAGTGATTCAGCAGGCCGTTACGCTCGTCGTCCGTCACCGGACCCATGCGCGAACAAGGGGCGATCACCATCGCGCGCTCGACCACAGTCGGGCTGCCTTTGGCGTCGAGGAAGGAGATTAGCGCCTCGCCGGTGCCCAGTTCCTGAATAGCCTTTTCGGTATCGAAAGCCGGATTCGCTCGCATGGTTTGCGCCGCTGCCTTCACCGCCTTTTGGTCTTTGGGCGTAAAGGCACGCAGGGCGTGCTGGACGCGGTTACCCAACTGGCCAAGCACAATGTCGGGCACATCGGCAGGGTTTTGCGTCACGAAGTACACACCAACGCCTTTGGAGCGGATCAGGCGGATCACCTGCTCGATTTTATCCAGCAGAACCTGCGGGGCGTCGTTAAACAGCAAGTGCGCCTCATCGAAGAAGAACACCAGTTTCGGTTTATCGAGATCGCCCGCTTCCGGCAACTGCTCATAAAGCTCGGACAGCATCCACAGCAGGCTGGCGGCGTACAGCTTCGGCATCTGGTAGAGCTTTTCCGCCGACAGAATATTGATGATCCCTTTACCGTTTGAATCGGTGCGCATCCAGTCTTTGATATCCAGCATCGGCTCGCCGAAGAAATACTCCGCGCCCTGCTGCTCAAGAGATAGCAGCCCGCGCTGAATGGCCCCGACGGAAGCGCTGCTGATATTGCCGTACTGCGTCTGGAAGGCTTTGGCGTTATCACCGATGTACTGAGTCAGGGCGCGCAGGTCTTTAAAGTCCAGCAGCGGCAGGCCCTGGTCGTCCGAAATGCGGAAAATGATCTGCAGCACGCCGCTTTGCACATCATTCAGGTTCAGCAGCCGTGCCAGCAGCAAAGGCCCGAGATCGCAGACGGTGGCGCGAACAGGATGCCCTTTCTCGCCGAAGATATCCCACAGCACCACCGGATTGCCGTGTGGCGACCAGTCCACCACGCCGATATTGGCAAGCCTGGCGAGGAGTTTCTCAGACTCGGCACCTTCTTCGGCCACGCCGGTTAAATCTCCCTTCACGTCTGCCATAAACACCGGCACGCCAATCTCTGAGAAGGACTCAGCCAGTTTCTGCAGCGTCACGGTTTTGCCCGTCCCGGTTGCGCCGGTGATCAACCCGTGGCGGTTCGCCATGTTGGGCAGAATATGCAGTTCAGTCTCTTTGGTTCTGGCAATCAGCAGTGGTTCAGTCATGAGCGTTTCCCTGTGGCAACATTTGTCTAAAGCATAGCCTTCCGCACGAATTGAGCATCAGGATCTTCCCATGTTTACCCCCTCGGCCCGGCAAAGGTCTATGCTTGGCAGATCTCTTACACAACCAGGGAAAGCTATGTCCAGATTCTTTTATAACGATCGCAAGCAGTTGGTTAACGATGCCATCGAAGGCGTCATTGTCAGTTCCCGCTACCGCAACCTTGTGCGGCTGGATATCGACCCGGCCATCCGCGTGGTGGCCCGCAGCGACTGGGACAAAAGCAAAGTGGCGATCATTTCCGGCGGCGGCTCCGGCCACGAACCGGCGCACGTCGGCTTCATCGGCAAAGGGATGCTGACTGCGGCGGTGTGCGGCGACCTGTTTGCCTCCCCGAGCGTGGATGCGGTGCTGAACGCCATTGTCGGCGTCACCGGGGATCGCGGCTGCCTGCTGATCGTCAAAAACTACACCGGGGATAGGCTTAACTTCGGCCTGGCCGCCGAGAAAGCCAAAAAGCACGGGCTGAAGGTCGAGATGGTGATCGTCGGCGACGATATTTCGCTGCCGGATAACAAACAGCCGCGCGGCATCGCTGGTACAGCGCTGGTGCACAAAATTGCGGGCTATGCCGCAGAGCAGGGCAAATCTCTCGGCGACGTGCGGGACATCGCGCAAAAGGCCTGCGACAGCATTGCCAGCATGGGCGTGGCGATGCAAACCTGTAACCTGCCGGGCAGCGAGGAAGAAGAAGGGCGCATTAAAGGCGGCCACGTCGAGCTTGGGTTGGGCATTCACGGAGAGCCGGGTGCCAGCACCGTGGATACCCAAAACAGCAAAGAAGTGATTGCCACGCTGGTGAAGCACCTGCGCAAAGCGACGGGCAAAGAGAGCGACCTGGCGGTGCTGATCAACAACCTCGGCGGCGTTTCCTCGCTAGAAATGGCGCTCCTGACCAAAGAGCTGATGCATTCGGATCTCGGTTCGCAGATCAAATATCTGATCGGCCCCGCGCCGCTGGTCAGCGCCCTGGACATGAAAGGCTTCTCGCTCTCCGCCATCAAGCTTAGCCCGGACTTTATTCAGGCGCTTGAATCTGACGTGGAAACCGCAGGCTGGCAGCCGATGGTGAAATATCACCCGATGCCGGAGCAGAAGCAGGCGGTTATCCGCGAAGACCACGCGGTAAAACCTTCCGCTAACGACGAGGTGAAAGCCCTGGTAGTAAGCGTGACCCAAACGCTGATCGCCCAGGAAAACCACCTCAACGCGCTGGACGCCAAAGTGGGCGACGGTGACACCGGCTCAACCTTTGCCGAAGGTGCGCGCGACATCGCCAACCTGAACGACAAAGGCAAGCTGCCGCTAAACGATACCGCCGCGCTGCTGGGGCTGGTAGGCGAGCGACTGGCAACGGTGATGGGCGGCTCCAGCGGCGTGCTGATGTCGATCTTCTTCACCGCCGCCGGGCAAAAAGTCAGTGAGAAGCAGCCGCTGGCGGAGTCCCTGCTGTTTGGCCTGGCGCAGATGAAGCGCTACGGCGGGGCGGATCTGGGCGACAGAACGTTAATCGACGCCCTGCAGCCGGCGCTGGAAGCTCTGAGCGATAAAGACCTGAAAGCCGCCGCGAAGGCAGCAGAGAAGGGCGCGGCCGACACGGCGAAGATGCAAAAAGCCAACGCCGGGCGCTCGTCCTATGTGAACAGCGACAACCTCGATGGGGTGAAAGATCCGGGGGCGGTCGCCGTGGCTGAGGTATTTGCCGGGCTGGTTAAGTGACTAAAAAGGCTCCCGAGGGAGCCTTTTTTACATCAGAAATCCGCTTTCAACACCACGCGGTAGCGGGCTTTGCCGTCGCGTACGTGCTGGATGGCTTCGTTGATTTTCGACATCGGGTACAGCTCGATCTGCGGCTGCACCTTCGCCCGGCCCGCCAGCTTCATCAGCGAACGTAGCTCGTGCGGGGAGCCGGTTGCTGACCCGGAGATGCTGCGGTCCCCGGCAATCAGGGTGAAGGCCGGCACCTCGAACGGCTTCATGACTGCGCCAACCGTGTGGAAGTTGCCACCGTACGCCAGCGCCTTGAAGTACGGCATCCAGTCCAGGTCGACGTTGACGGTATTGATGATCAGATCAAACTGGCCTGCCAGCGCGGTTAACTCGGCCGGATCGCGGCTGTTCACCACTTTATCCGCGCCCATCGCCAGCACTTCTTCTTTTTTGGACGGGTTAGAGCTGAACGCCGTCACCTCGCAACCCATGGCGTGCAGCAGCTTGATAGCGATGTGCCCGAGGCCGCCGATACCGATCACGCCCACGCGGCTGGTGGCGGTGATGTGGTGCATCAGCAGCGGTTTAAACACCGTGATGCCGCCGCACAGCAGCGGCCCTGCGGATTCGATATCAATAGAATCCGGCAGCGGGATTACCCATTGCCAGTCTGCTCGAATTTTGTCGGCGAAGCCGCCGCGATTCATAATGGTTGCGGTGCTGCCCTGCTGGCAGTTGATCTGGCTGCCACTGATACACGCATCGCAGTGGCCACAACTTCTTGCCGTCCAGCCGATGCCGACGCGTTGGCCGACTTTGAGTCCTTTGTTCTGTGCCGCTGACCCCAGTGCGTGCACGCGGCCAATCACCTCATGCCCGGCAACCAGCGGATACTGCGAGAACCCCCATTCGTTGTCGATCATCGACAGATCCGAATGGCAGATGCCGCAGTACTCGACTTTCACCTCGACATCCTCCGGCAGCAGATCGCCCGCGTCGAAATCCTGAAGCGCCAGCTCCGCACCGGCCTTTGGCGCGGCATAACTTTTGATAACAGACATCGCTCTTCCTCCATATTGGCTCTGCAACCAGTGTAGAACATTGGGCGGAGGAGCGACCTGGTGGAATGTGCCCAGGAGGGTTAAAGCTTTACCCAGCCGCCGCCCTGTTCCGCCGAAGCGTAGAGCGCGGCGACGATCTGCTGCACGACATAACCCTGTTCGGCATTGGCCACCATAATCGGTTCGCCCTGAATGTGGCGGACAAAGCTCTCCATGGCGCGGAAATGACGGCGATCGTCGGCGGCCTCCCGACGCTGGAGCGTTTCCAGCTTGCCGTCGCGGTCGTGATAAATATGCGCCGGGAACAGCGTGGCACCGGCGCGTTCGCCGCAGAACTCGACGTTCATTTGCGAGGTTTCTTCCATGTTGAGAATAAAAGAGGTGTCCAGCCGCAGAATGCCGCCGCCCTCGAACTCGATCACGCCGAACAGCGCGTTTTCCACCGTATAAAGCGCCGGATCCCACTCGCCAAATTGCCCGCTGTTTTTCGTGTTGCCCAGCCTACGGAAGCTGTGGGCCATCACCCGCGTTACTTTGGGGAAGCCGAGCACATAAAGCGCGGCGTCCAGCATGTGAATGCCGAGATCGATCAGCGGGCCACCGCCCTGCGAATCCTTGCTGATAAAATTCCCCCACGACGGCACGCCGCTGCGGCGCAGCGCTTTGGCCGTGGTGACATAGACATCCCTCAGCGCCCCGGCCTGAACTTGCTCGCGCAGCAGGGCGCTGTCCAGCGCAAATCGATGATGGAAATTGTAGGCCAGCACCCGGTTCGCCTTTTTCGCCGCTTGCCGCATCTCATCTGCCTGCGCCACCGTCATCGCCGGGGGCTTCTCGCACAACACATGGCAACCCGCCTCCAGAGCCTGCATCACGTGCTCATAGTGCAGAATATTGGGCGAGCAAACGCTGACGATCTCCGGCTTCGCCTCACGCAGCATCTGCCCGACATCGTCATACGCCGCGGGGATATTTAATTTATCCGCAAACGCCCGAGTACGAGCCAGATCGCGCCCGCAGGCCGCCACCAAAGCCAGAGAGGAATTAGTGGCATAGTAAGCCGCGTGCACGTTCCCGGCGATCTGCCCTGGCCCGATGATGGCGACTCGCATGGGGGGAGTGGGATTGGACATGGGGGCTCCGTTGTGTGGCCTGGCTGAGAGCAAATCACATCGCAAACGAGCGGGAATGTAAACCGCAGAGTTGTTTATAGAGGGGGCAATGAGGAAAGCTGCAGGTCGCTGAAAAATTCAGCACTTAACGCCACTTACGCACAGCGCCGCTTGCAAGGCCGCCAGCGACAGGTATAATCCACAACGTTTCCGCATACCCCTTCAGTGCCGAAGTGGCGAAATCGGTAGACGCAGTTGATTCAAAATCAACCGTAGAAATACGTGCCGGTTCGAGTCCGGCCTTCGGCACCATCGGAACATCAATAGACGTCAACGGACGTCTTTTTTTGTGCCTGAAATCCAGTATCCGCAAGGCTTTCCGCGATTTTCCTTTCAACAGAAGTCAATCTGAGTCAACCCACATCAAGTCGCTTGTGAGTATAGAACCGAGTATATATGCTGGTTCGATAATGGTTGTATACTCACAGTGGCACATGGAAGGAGAACTTTTATGCCTCTGACAGATATTAAAGTGCGTTCCGTAAAACCACAGGAAAAGGAGTACACCCTTGTCGATGGGGATGGCATGTTTTTGCTTATTCACCCTAACGGCTCAAAATACTGGCGGTTCCGCTTTCGTTTTGGTGGTAAGCAGCACCTGATGGCTTTTGGGGTTTACCCTGAAACTTCATTGGCTGGTGCTCGTCAAAAGAGAGAAGAGGCTAGAAGGCTTGTTGCTGCAGGTATCGATCCTCGCGATCACAAGCGGGCTGTAAAAGAAGAGCAGACGAAAGAGGTTATTACCTTTGAGTCAGTTGCCAGAGAGTGGCACGCAACTAACAAGAAATGGTCAGAGGATCACAGTCGACGGGTACTGAAGAGCCTGGAAGATAATCTGTTTCACGCTATTGGCAAGCGGAGCATTGAAGAGCTGAAGACTCGAGACCTGCTTGCACCCATTAAAATCGTAGAGGCTACAGGCCGCTTTGAAGTCGCTTCTCGTCTTCAGCAACGAACCACAGCAATCATGCGCTATGCAGTGCAAAGTGGCTTGATTGATTACAACCCGGCCCAAGAGATGTCTGGAGCAGTTGCTTCCAGTAACCGTGTCCATCGCCCTGCACTTGAGCTGAAACGTCTACCTGAACTACTCCGCCGAATTGACGGTTACACTGGACGCCCTTTGACCCGCTTGGCCGTTGAGCTCACCTTATTGATCTTCATTCGTTCCAGTGAATTGCGCTTTGCGCGTTGGTCTGAAATCGATTTTGAAACGGCAATGTGGACAATACCGGCTGAACGAGAAGCTATTGAAGGAGTGAAACATTCACAGCGTGGCTCGAAAATGCGTACACCTCATTTAGTACCGCTGTCTCGCCAGGCATTAGAAATCCTTAAACAGGTTCACAAGCTTAGTGGCGAGCGTGATTTTGTTTTCGTTGGAGATCACAACCCTCGTAAACCTATGAGTGAAAATACAGTGAACAAGGCGCTGCGCGTGATGGGTTATGACACGAAGGTTGAGGTCTGCGGGCATGGTTTCAGGACTATGGCATGTAGTTCATTGATTGAGTCAGGGTTGTGGTCCAGGGATGCAGTTGAACGGCAGATGAGCCATATGGAGCGCAACTCTGTGCGGGCTGCATACATTCATAAAGCCGAGCACCTAGATGAACGTCGATTGATGCTGCAGTGGTGGGCGGATTTCCTCGAGATTAATCGAATAAAAGAAACTAATCCATTTACTTTTAAACCGAAGCAGTAATCATATCATCAACTAAAAAGCATGAAAAAAAATGAGAGAGCGTGATGAAAAAGTTTAAGAATATAGAAAGCATCCTAAAAAAAATCATCGTTAATT
The DNA here is from genome assembly GCF_011752855.1 of Enterobacter sp. Ap-867. Lineage (NCBI taxonomy): Bacteria > Pseudomonadati > Pseudomonadota > Gammaproteobacteria > Enterobacterales > Enterobacteriaceae > Enterobacter > Enterobacter sp. Ap-867. Next base: position 157,856 of record NZ_VWWS01000007.1, read on the forward strand.
ATGACCATATTGATAGGCAAATCATTAAATCCTTTGATTTTGAAAATGAAAAACCTGCTCAAGTGATTAGTAAAGAGTATTTTTACAATCATGGGACTATTGAAGAAAGACTAAATTTAGGTGTAATTGAGACGCCCGAGCCTATAAGTTCATATATGGTGGATTTAGTTTTCAAACAATGGATAAGTAATAACAAAGATACCGATCCATCTAAAATACATTGGTTTGATCCATGCGGTGGAGCCGGTGTATTTCCGTTGAAAATTTATGAATATTATATCCAGAGGTTACATATTAAGAATGAAGATGGACTTCCTAGTATAACTATTTCAGAGATATCTGGAATTGGTGCGTTGTCAATTGCGAAAAGCATATACTTATATCTCGAAACGAATGGTTTTGATGTGTCTCGTCTAATCAGTATGAATAAATTAAAAGTGCTAAACGTAGATACCTTAATGCATTTTTCCTATTTTGATGATTTGATAAACAATCATAAATTTGATATCGTTATAGGTAACCCACCTTATATCAGATCTTCTAGATTAGCACTTGAATATAAGGATAAATTAAAGAGGATATATAAAAATAATTATTCCAGTGGATTTGATTTATATTATTGCTTTATTTTAATGGGAGTTATCTCGTTAAATGAAAATGGTTGTCTCGCATATATATCACCAACCTCCTTTACTAGAGCAAAAAATGCAGAAAGGCTTAGGGGGTGGTTATATAAAAATGCCCAAGTAAGTAGTTATATAGATCTTGATGAATCCAAGGTTTTTTGTAATGCTGATGTTCATGCTGCTATATATGTTTTAAGTAAAAGCAACAAGGTAAATAATACATGTGATTTCCTACACGTCAAAAATAACGATGAGTTAGCAGGCATGCTTAATAAATCATTGAATTTAAATAATGCATTCATTAATCGAAGTGGAACAGATGGGTGGTCTTTTCATGAATCCATGAGCTCATTAAAAAATACATTTGCAATTTATAAAAATACAATCCCAATGAGCGAGTTAAATGTTCATGTCTATTCTGGTATTCGCACTGGTTTCTCAAGCGCATACATTTTTCCAGATAACGGGGAATTTATTTTTTCCCAAGAGGTTGATGAAAAACTACTTAGGCCAATAATTTTGCCAGCTAATATAAAAAAATGGGCCGGAAACAAAAGAATGCATAAGATACTTTTCATTCCTCATAAGGCACAAATAAATGATGAGGCGGTTCTGGAGTATTTGGAAAAATATAAGGACCGCTTATCCTCACGTACTGAAGCAAAAAATAATTATTGGTATGCATTGAGGGCGTGTAATTATTATGATGAAATGCTTAAAAGAAAAATAGCATTCCCTGATTTGTCATCAACGCAACGTTTTTCCATTGTTGAAAAAGGCACTCTAATACCTGATGGCGCATATTTTTTGAATACTGATAATCTGGTTATCCTTGGAATACTAAATAGTTCTTTAGCAAGGGAATATTTTGTTAACAACTGCTCAAGTGTAGGTAATTTAAACACAAAAGGTAGATTTAGATTTAAAAAAGAATTTGTAAAAAAATTCCCACTTCCTAAAAATGTATTTGAGAATGGCCCCATTCAGAATGAAATTAAAATTTTAGTTGAAAAATTGATTAGCATTGGGGATAATGAAGAGTTATCCTGTGAAATTGATAGGCTGATCGCCAAGCTGTATCGGGAAGAAGATGATTGATAAAATTTTAGGTAAAGAAGTGTATTCTTCAACGGGATTGAAACCAACTTGTTTTGATTTGTTTTCCGGGGCCGGTGGGCTTAGTGTTGGTTTTGCAATGGCTGGCGGCACTCCTCTAGGGGCAGTAGATATTGATAATGATTCTATAACTACATATAAAAAGAATTTCCCTATGGCTCAAGATGTTGCATGCTGTCCAATTGAAGAGTGGAAGCCGCGAACTGTACCCGGAAAGGTTGATATCATTATTGGAGGTCCTCCCTGCCAAGGTTTTTCTTTGGCTAGAGGACAACGTTTTTTAGATGATCCTAGAAACCACTTGTACAAATACTTCGTTGATTTAGTTGGTTTATACAGACCAAAATGGCTAGTGATGGAAAATGTTGAGGGCATCACTAATATTGGTGGAGGAGTTATTTTACAACAGATAATCGAAGATTTTGCAAATATCGGTTATGAATTAGATTATAAAGTAATCAACATGGCATTATACGGCGTCCCGCAATTACGCAAGCGAGCTATTTTCGTTGGAAATAATCAAGGGGTAAAGTTTAATTGGCCTGAGGTGACGCATTATGATAATAGAAAAAACAAACAGCATCCTAATGTAGATGCACAACTAGAGCCATTTAATTCTGTTAACTATGCATTAAGTGATTTATTTTTACCCCAGGGTAACTATTTTTCACACCGAGCTAATGCACAAATGAGGGGACCTCGAAATCGTAACGCTCATTCAGAGCCTGCATTTACTCTAAGAGTTAGAGGGGATGAATTTGCATTATGTGAAAATCCGGCTACATCAGCTTTTATTCCGGGCCCCGCACCAGATGAAGAGGTAATTTTACTCGAACCACAAAACGAGTTTCATGAATTGATGAGGAATAGATACCCTTCATGGATTAAATGTGAGAAGTTAAAAAGTATCAAATATAAAAAACTACCAGAGCTAATAGGTACAAGGCGATTGACTATTCGAGAACAAGCACGTCTTCAAACATTTCCCGACTGGGTTCAGTTTGAAGGGAAGATTACATCAAAAGCTCGACAAATTGGAAATGCAGTACCTCCACTCTTTTCTGCACAATTATTTGCAAAAGTTTTTGAATTGCTATAATTACAATGTGAAGGTGTTAGCTTTTCTTAATCATCTGATAAATAATAGCTTATTTCTTGGAGCCTTTGGTATTTTACGTCAAGGCTCCTCTAAAATATTAAATAAAATTTTTCAAAAAGGTTAATACTCCAGAGTTTAGAATTGAGGTAAATGACTCAGGTCTAAAATTATTTAGGTCAAGAGTTACCTGTATATCATAATGATTCGTAATGTCTTTTTTTCCATTAACTAAAATAGAAGTAGCGTTGGAGTTGAAGATTTTTTTATATGAAAGCAATTGCGTATCTGCATTGCTCGAATTTTTACCCACACTACATTCTACGATTCCCGCAGTAAATTCTGTTGTAACACCAGTGTTATTGTATGTAATTAATGGTATCGTTGGTTGATTAATTGTCTTCAGAGAGCCAGAGATTTCTTTTCCACATGAGATATAATGGAAATTAATAACTCCTTGAGCCAGCGTGTTTATTATTTGAGCCTCACATAAGACAATATCCGGTCTTTCAAAATAAAATTGCCCCCTGTTTTTTGTAGCATAATCAATAAGATGTATTGGATGCCCCTCTCTGAATAATAAAAATGTTCTATTATCTGGGGATTTTAAAATAGCTTTTGGTGTTAGCGATGCCAGAAATTTTAAGTTTAATGGTATATTGTCTCTAATTGAATTAGAATGGCCAGCCTGTGCTCCATGATGATAAGGAATGACATTTCTTTGATAAAACAAAGCTGGCTCTTCAAAAAAAATTTGCGGGATTTCTATACTGAACCCCAATCTCTTAGCATTATGCAATATACTTAATAATGTTATAAATTCTATAGACTTTCCTGTTTGTAGTCCTTTCCCCCAAGTGGATATTGACTCTAGTGAGTTATTATAAATAATATATTCCAATTCTGGACAGAAAGTGATTGAAAGCTCTCTTAAATCTTCTGTGGTAATCATCTTGCTCATTTTCAGCATCCAATATTGCTAGAACTAATTTTCTGAAGTAGTTCATCTGGTGAAAATGCAATTTCCCAGCCAAAGTCAATTAGCCTATTTAATGAGTAATCCGTTGGAGTACATTCAAAAGGCATATCGATAAACATAATCAAAGGAAAGGTTAATTTATTAACAAAATCATTACCATTAAACCAGTTAGTTATTGTAAGCCCAACAAAAGCTTCTTCTTTACATCTACGTGCGAATTCTTGTTCCCTGAAAAATTTAGCTTTAAGCAAGCATACTATTTTTCCATTTTTATCCTTAATAATTTTAAGATTTGTATAAGGCCTGACAGTTTCATTTGTGAGCTGTGCATGGTAACCGGTAGTATTTATCCCGCAGCTGGCAGGCGTGTGTACAGTATAACCATTATTAATAAGATATAGTAATATGTAATCAAAACTTGGTTTTAATTCAGTCCCATTCTTTGCCTCAAACCATCTAGCTGCATTGACAATGGATTTTCCTTTCTTTGAAATAAGATCTGCTAATTCTAAAGACGAGGAGATATTCATTTCATTCAATGAAATCAAAATATTAGAACATATCTGGGTTGTTTGAACGTTTGTGTGATCACCATTATAAATATTATGTTCAGTTATACCTACAATGTCGGTATCTTGAATGTATGATATGAAATCATCAGATCTTAATCGTAATAATATTCTTCTAATTACTAACCTTTCGGGTAGTCTTGAGTTCCAGAGTTCAATAATAAATTCATATAATGAGCTAAACCGATGAGCTAATAAGAATAAACTGTCTGTATAATAAACCCACTCTGAAACAATTTGTAGTGACGTTTTAAGAAAAGGATTCTTCGAAAGTAAAATCATTGCCGTTTCGCGTACTAGTGGATCTGTTGTGTTACCATCGATAGATGTGACAAGAGCGTTTACCTTGCCTTTAATATTCATACCTTGGGATGGGGGGGTATATTTTGAAACCCGTGAGTGAATTCTTTTTTTTATTAATTCCCATTGAAGTTTTGCCAAATAAGACTCTTGATATTTATCATTTATATACCAATTGGTTAAATGGTTAATGGTTTCGTTAATATAGTGCGAGAGAACGTGGTTTTGATTGAGCGTGCGCTCAAAAGCCTTCAGTTTTCCTTCTTCTGTAAACTCATTCTCAAAAAGATTATGAATGTCTTGGAAAATATCATAGTTCGGTTCGCCAATATAAATGGATTTATCAAAGATTGATTGTTTTAAATCTAAAAACCATTTGTATGTATATCGCGGATCTCCAACTGTAAAATGAATTGTTCTAGAGTCAACATATGGTCGCTCATCGAAGTATTGTCGTATACATAATCCCTCAACAAGTGTTTCTCTCACTTCATACGTTTTATTAGGCTCAGGAACACCTCTTGCGTTTCCTTTATAACATGTGGTTTGCCCCCAGAATTCAATTGATTTGTTATCATTTGTTAATAATGTTAATTTATGATCCCATATATCATTAGCAATATCAGAGTAAAACTTTATTTGTTGTTCAACTTTATAAGAAATTATATCGCCTTTTGATTTCAAATTATTAGCAAACTTTAAAAGTATAAAGTGGATAAAGAGTTCCACATTAGAGTTCCTTATTGTTGCTAACGTTTGTACTCCCATATGTGATGCCATATCAATCCCTTATAAAGATAATTTTTTAGTATAATATAGCATTACTGAATTTTTTTCAATCGATTGTTTCTTATACTGCATAAGCTTAATTAAATAAATTAATAATTATGGTGTGGAATTGGTTTGTGAATGAAGTATTTGTTCATAGTGGCTACCATCACTTCTACTCAATTCGATATCTCAAGGGATTATTAGGATGACGTATGGTGGGTGAACCATAAATAAATGTTGTTATTTTCAAATGCAAGTGAATGCCTCATCAGGCCATATCATCTTCTTACCACGCTTTGCCGTAATCAAATACGGCACCACCCATAATTTTAAGTCGTCTGAGAAAGCAAAATGCTGTTGTATCGGCTGGCTAAAGTCATCATGCGCAGGGTAAATCAGATACATCTCGCCTTTCCCATCAAGATATTTTTGGCCATAGGCAAACATTTGATAGAAGTCAGATTGCGCCAGCCCGTACAGTGATTTTTTTTGCGGGTTGTTATTCACCAGCTTCCATTTTGTGTCCATCACCATTTTGGTTTGAACCGGTTGGCACGACTGAATCAATAAGTCTGGGCGAAGTTTAAAGCAGTCATTAGGCCCATGCTTCACCAAGGAATAAGTGGTAGCCTGCGATTTAACTTTGAGTTGAGGGGGTAATTCGTCGGGAAGGGTTTGTGCAACAAATGACTCAAATACCGCTTCCATAGGGAACAAGAGTGATATTGCTTTGGTATTTCCCTGCAAGGCACTCGGGTTCATGCCTCTCAGGATCAATTGCGCCCAAGCCAATGGCTCGTTGTAATGAGCCATACCACGCTCTAGGCGTAAGCTGCTTATATCACTCTCAATATCCCGGCTAAGTGGGATACCGTCAAAAGCAAAGCGCAGCTCGTAAAGCCAGCGTTGATTCTCAGATGAAAGTCTCAGGCTAAGTAATTTATCCAGCGCGGAATGTAAAAGCCGATTGGCTGAACAATCTGGCATGTAGTCATCATAATCGACACAAAATTTATGACGATTCACCACGTTATGCCGCAACTGCGCGGAAAGCATCAGCTTGCCCTTCATAAAAGACAGATTACCTTGCTCGCTCACATAGTCGGATCGTAAACCTTGTTTAAGCAATCGGCTGACGCTTTGCAAAAACTGGCTGATAAAAATCTCGAGCAAAGACATGCGCTGTGCCTGCAGAGTGGCCTGCTGGGTTTGAATATGTCGAAACCCAGGCAGGTGACTTAGCATCGTGATGAATGTTTCTCGCGCACTCACAGTAGTGAGGTTTTTACCAACCTTGGGTAGTATCTCAAGTTGGAAACCGTGAGGTGTAGAAAGCATCCCCGCGTATTTTTGCACCTGAAGCAATTTGAAACCTGAGCGTGAGGTGAGTTTGATAAACTGGTTTCCTTGAATGCTAGTTAGGCTAAGTTCCTCCAAGTAGGCAAAGACTTCTGGATTTAAGTGCTTTGCTCCAGCTGGGGCTGAACCTTTACTTCCTAACAAGTCATATTCAAAAACAGAGATCACTTCACCCATGGTTTACAGCCTGCTCATCAAGAGTGGTTTGTAGGGGTTGGTAAATAGCACGGTAAGCCTGTGGCCTGTTCCAGATCTCTTGATCGAATGCTTCGAGCTCGTAAGCTGTCGATTGCTGATCATGGCGTCGTAAATCATGATTGTTACCAAAAAGCGTATCTAGATCGTCAGTTTTCTCAATCACGAATTGCAGACTGTCGTCTTGTTTCTGGTTGTCTGCCAGCACCAGCCTGATCTTGTTCCAGTCATCGAAAAAGTATTCCTGCAACAGCGGAATGATCTTTTTCTGGAATGCGATCTTCAATTGTTTAAATGCAGCCTCTTCATCACCGGCATCGAGTGCATTTTTTACTGGCATAAAGAACGCATGTCCTAGCGTATGTTCACGATCGTAAAGTGCTTCGATGCGGCTATTGAGATTCTCTAACAACGACTCGAGTTCTATGCCTTTCACCTTACTTCCACTCAGCAAAGAGAGATCAGGCATCATCTCGATAAAGTCAAAGCGACGGCGCAAAGCCGTGTCCATCAGAGCTAAAGAACGATCCGCAGTGTTCATGGCTCCGATGATGTCGACATTGGCGGGTACGCTGAAGTGATCACCGCTATAAGACAGTTGCAGGCTCATTGTATTGGACATACCCGCACGTTTGTCTATTTCAATGAGCGAAATCAGCTCGCCAAAGATCTTGGAGATATTGCCGCGATTGATCTCATCAATGAAAATGGCGTAGCGATGTGCTGGATCGGCATTGGCACGCTGACACAGGCGCATAAAGATACCCGGCTCAATAGGGTAAGAGATATTGCCACTTTCGTCAGAGCGAGCGCGGATACCCTCAATAAATTCTTCATAGCCGTAAGATTGGTGGAACGTAACCACTGCAAAACGCTGGATGGCTTCGGCAGATTTAGGGCCCTGTTTTAACTCAGCATATAGAGAAAGCAGCTCATCCACTTGCTCTAACTGGGATTCAACTAGGAACCATTCACTATCGGCAGTTTTGTCGAAGATCGCTGGTTCACGGCGGCCTTTGTAAGCGACTGTAGTTGATCCCGGTATGGTGAAGGATTGCAACGTTGACCAAGCAGTTTGTGAAAAGTTGCTACTACGGCCATTTAATAGTGCTTTGCGTTGAAACCACTTATGTTCAATAATTTGGCGAACTTTTGCTCGTTTACCAAGATCGAGCAACACCAGAGTTATGACCTGCATCCAGTTCAACGACTCAAGGCGAGAATCCAGCCAGGCATCTCGATCTGCTGGTACAGCATGAGAGGTGTACTCTTTCATTTTTTGCTGTAACGTGAAGGTCTTGCCAGTGCCTGGGGGGCCAAAGAAGATCACATTAGTTGGTGAATGTTGTAGGGTATTAATTTCGGTGAGTTCACTACTGGCTGTTGATGTTGTATCGGACACTTTCTCCTGCTTTTGTTCGTTATCGCGTTGACGGAGCAATTCATAGAGATCCCAGATAGCCATATTTACGTAATAAGGATCTGCATTCGGGGATTTAGAGTGGATGGCTTGCTTCAATTCATGGTTTTTCTGCAGCCAACTTCCATTCAGTTCCAAACCTAGGCTGAACTTCTTATTTAAGAAATCTGCCACTTTTGTAAACGCATTCTCATCCACGGCACTAGTGCAGGTTTCTGGCAAAAAAGCGGCAAAAACGCGGTTTCTCAAACTCCAATACATACGCTTAAGTAGCCCGGTTTCTTTGGCCTTCTGCAGAGCACTGCCTACGTGTTGATAGGTAGCTTCATCTGGTTGCTGACGAACGCGTTCGGTTAGTTCTCTAAGCAGTGGCAGACTTTGCTGATATTCCGCCAATGAAGGGACACCCTGACGAATGCTGGCAATGCCGTTATCACGTTCATACCAAAGCCGTTTGAGCAAATCTTCAGATCCAGGTGCCGTGAATGTTGGGACTTGCTGTAGCAGCCCCGTAAATTCACGGTATCGCTGATTCCACCTGGAAGGTTCATAATTTTCATCTTCTGCCAGGGTATCAATCAATTCACTGAGCGTCAGCTTGCCTGCTTCGACACTATCTACAAGAGTCATCGTGACCTTTCCTCTGCGGCGACATTGCTTATTTTTTAACGAAGATGATGCGCTCTAATTGCATTAAGTAAATCCATGAGGCTGGTAGAACAACATCAGCGGCTTGCATACTTCCAAAAGACTTTTACTCGATAGGGTATCTAAATTCGTAATATTCCTTTCGCGGTGGGAAGGTCGGTATTTCATTGCCTCTCGGATCCCTTACAGCGTCCCATGACCACCAAGTGTCACCAAACTCTTGCTGATACCATTTTTCTTTCACAGCCCTGTGCTGTAAATAATCCTCAGTATCACGTCCCCATACTTCGAGAGGAACGAAGTCTGTACCATTGACATCCGTGAGTATGAAGTCGGGATGGTACTGATCTTCCGCAGAATCATAAATCAATGGCTTGATAAACTGGCGTCGTTCCTTAGCTAGCTTTTCTTCAATGATCCCTTCGAAAGATGAATCAAGTGGGATCCATCGTTCACTCACCATCATTAAAACCACCTGACGAACACAGGCGGAAAAATATTCCTGGCCAGACTTTTTAGATGTTTTTTTGACTGGCACGTCGGTGACAGCAATAGCAATAATTTTACCACCACGCTGCCACCATGCTACATCTCGTGGAAATCTGGCTAAGGAACTTTCCCAACGGGATTTATCGATTGTTAGATAAGGCATCCCGGCAGGGGGACTGCTCTTTGTGGTTCCTGCCAAAGGCAGATTATTGCCAACATTCAGAGTTGGAGACCATGCATTAAGTTCTGAGATAACGATCAGACGGCGACTTTTCGCACATGCGTAATTCACAGCTTTCTTATTGGCATACTCGTTTCCTTGGCGCAATAGAACATCGGCCAGAACTGTGTGGCTTTGTTTAATGCTACTGGCTTCCTTAAACAAACGGCTCATTACTGTTGTCAGTCTTCTCTTTCCTTCCAGAGATGGAGCCCATTCGTTTAGCCCTGTGTTTTCCCAAAGCAAATGAAGAAGACCTAACATCTTCATTTTCCTAAGGCATTTGACTTGCTTTCTTTCCCTTAGAGGATGTATTGCAGCCGGAGCTGCGCGTTCAGGGGCCGCCGTCGATACGCGTAACGAAAAATCTAATCCGATACGAAGGGTTCCGTCCTCCTCTTCCCTGACAGCCGATGATGAATATGCTTTTGCACCACCATCAGTATTTACACGAGAGTAGTATGAGCAGGATGGTTTGTGCCGAGGACCGGTGTTTGGGTTTCGACAGAGAGTAAATGGACCAGAACCTTTATGGCTTCTGACATAAAGCTTAAGTTTCTGAGCCGGATCACAGCAGCAGGTCGCAATGTAACTGCGATTATCCCAAGCCAGCTTTAATGCACGCTGGAAAAATGAATGTGAAGTGGATTTTTGTTGCTCTGGCGAAAAGTCATAGGGCTTTTCTTGATCAAGAAGATGAACGCAGACCTTGGATTGTTGTTTACTTTCCATTGACCTTCCCTTTATGTTTCTTTCTACATCAATGTTTTACCGTATTAGCCATAATTGTTCAAATTTCCCACATTTAAACTATGGGTTATAGACCTGCAATCGCAGATCTGTAGCTCCTGTCTGCACATTACGGGCAAACTCTTTGCCAATTTCATTGGTCACTTTCAGGTTCTTTGACCAACATAATCACGGTACATACAGTCATTGATTTATAAATATTTTCGAAACTAAATTATTTTAGTGGATGGAACATACCTTCCGTTCGGCAATACGATATACGACAGGTCATGTCGTATATTTGGTCCTAACCCCCCTCTTAAATCAATTATTTCCAGAAATTTCAATTCGTTATTGGCCTTAAATTTCTTCGCCATTTTTTCAATCCACCTCCCTTTGGTACGACATAACGTGTCGAACCAGTACGTCATAATCTCCCATATCAATATCTGGTTATTTTGGGAGTTCAGGACTGTTCTCACCATGAAAACACAACATGATCATTATGACCGCCTGTCCGTCAGGTTATCGGTCATTATCAGCCGATTGTTGGCTGGTCAATCCCTGGAGCTGAAAGCTCTGGCAAATGAGTTTGGTGTCTCAGAGCGCACTCTACAGCGGGATTTTCAGCAGCGTCTAATCCATCTGGATCTTGAACATTCCAGTGGCAGTTATCGACTTATCCGGCGAACGGGTCGAGAGCATTTACCCAATACCTTTGCGTTTATCCTCAACTCTGGGATTTCGGGGATAATTCCGGCTCAAAACCGCAGACTAATCCGGCTGATTACCAGCAGTTCTGGTGGCTCTCCATGCCTTATCGGGCATGGAGGGCTGCCATCGCCAATCACCCAGACCACTTGCTTTCTGGAACTGGCCGAAGCTATCCGTGACTACCGGGCCGTCACGCTATTAGCCAATGGTAAGAGCTACGAAGGAGTGGCTCCTCGCCGCCTGATCTTCCAGTCAAGAAATTGGTTTCTTGTAGCTACTCGGGCGAGAAAGCTACAGGTGTTTCGGATGGAAGACGTTAACGCTGTAACTGTTCTTGACACCTCTTTTCGCAGAAAGCCTGAACTTGATGCACTCACCGCCAGTGAGGAGTTTATTTCGGCTCTTCCACACTTTCGTTTCATCAGTGACGTTATTCAGACCTTCAGAGAGTAACTGGCAACGTTCATTTCAACATAAGCAAGGAGTCCTTTATGGATGACCCGGTGAAGGGCGAAAGCCGGATGATTACTGATGCCAATGGCATCACCAGAAGAGAAGGGGGGATTTCAGGAATATGGGGCAATATGTTTAATGGTAGCAATGGGATAAAAACCGACAGCCAGCAGCTTATACCTGACATCAGGGATATTCTCGATGTTTTCCCTCAGTCGCTGCGGGAAAACCTGGTGAACAAAATCAGTGAAGCTATCGACTATGAACCTGTTATTGGTGTTATGGGAAAGACCGGTGCCGGAAAGAGCAGCGTGTGTAATGCGTTGTTTCAGGGGGAAGTGTGTGCGGTCAGCGACGTTGAGGCCTGTACGCGGGAGGCTCAGGAGCTGTGCATACGCTTCGGCAAACGTTCGCTGAAGATAATTGATATTCCTGGTGTCGGTGAGAATGCTTTACGGGATAAAGAGTACGAAGATCTTTACCGTACTTTGCTTCCCTCACTGGATCTCATCCTCTGGGTGATAAAAGGCGATGATCGAGCTTTTTCTGCAGATGAGCATTTCTACAATAATGTCCTGCTCCCTGCAGGTGGTGGTGAGCGCGTTTTGTTCGTCCTCAACCAGGTTGATAAAATCGAGCCCTTCCGTGAGTGGGATACATACCTGCATCAGCCGTCCCCAGCACAGCGCATCAACATCGAAAAGAAAGAATCTTACATTACTGAACGTTTTGGCTTTACGCTATATCCGGTAATCCCTATCTCCGCCGATGAGGGCTACAACATCCTTCGTCTGGTGGAAACGATGATCCGTGCTTTGCCTGATCGAGCTAAAAGCAGCACAGCCTCGCAGTTTAAGGAAGAGTACAAAACCGATGACGTAAAGACGGAGGCGAAAGGCGGCTTTGCCAGCGTGCTCTCCGGAATACTTGACGACTTTATTGATTCTGTTCCGTTACCTGGTCCCGTCAAAGAGCTAGCCCGTAAGGGGAAAGATAAGGTTATTGAGTGGGCGGGTAACGCCTGGGACCATTTTTTTGGATAAGGAAACATTTAATGAAACCACTAATTGTTCCTGCATTGTTAATATCGTTATTTGCTGCCCAGTCTGCTCATGCAGATGGAGGCTACGACTTGCAATGCATGCTTGAAAACGGCGAGCAAATGACGCTCAGTCATGCCAGTCATACTGTATATATCAGTGTTGAAAAGCCCGGTGGTGATTCCGAAGAGGGAGGTTCAGTTATTAAACTGGACATTCCTTCCGGTGAGGCGAAGCAAAAAGTAATCCCTAAATCAGATGCGGGACTCGCTTCTTTCACGTTGCGCGGAGAAAGTGACGATATTGAAGGCGCTATCGCACTTAATTATTCGGAATATGACGGTGCAGGTGATGCTTATTACACGGTCATGAATTCAATGGGTCAGGAAACCAGCACCGTATCCTGCAAGCCGGGTATCATTAAAGTTTCCAGGAGCCTCCTCCAGAATGGTATTAATGGCGTTGGTAGTCAGCAGACTAATAAACCAACCCCCTCTCAACAACAGCAGGTACAGCAATCGACTACACCACCATTTAAAGTACAGTTTGGCAGCTCAGTTAGCAATGAAGGCTGGAATACTAAATATGGCGTTATTCAGCTCACAATCACTGATGACAACGTGGTACTGAAATCCATTAGAGTTAACAGAGGGAACTGTAAAATGGAGAGCGCCGGTAACAGAACCCTGCCTACCAAATATCAATTCGGTGATGTGGCCACGTTCAAATATATGAAATGTGACCGTATTATCGAAGCCAGTATTGTGACCGATTCCGGTAGCTGGACCTTCAATAATTAAATTTAACTATGGTGAGTCCGGGGAGTAAGTGTCAGTCAATTATCCGACACTTCCCCCTTTTAATTATGTTTAACCCCGCTGGGATGTCATTCATTTCATCCCTACAGCGTCCCTTGACAAATAACGCGCAGCAACAGCCCTGCCAGACGTTTACTGACATAGCGCTTGTGTCGGGTTGCTGTTTACGGATAAGGCGTGTGGAAGTGGCCTCAAGGGCATTATTTGCGGGATTCTTCTATGCGTTCCATCAGCCAGCGCCTGACATCACTTTCCCGCCAGCGGGAACTGCGGCCAAACTTGATGGGTCTCGGGAACAGACCGTCCTTAATCAGCTTGTAGAACCACTTATCGGTTAGACCCGTGAAGGTGGTGATGAAGACCATATCCACCAGCTTATCGTTCATCAGGTCGGTATCGGGAGTCGGAAGATTGTTCATGACGATTGTCCTTCTGTCTTTGAGTGGGTAAAAGACAGGAGCCGCAGAACTAACCTGTTGATTTAAGGTCATGTTGCGTGCTCCGTCATTACAATCACTTCTCCGGTAATAAATTACTTTTTACCTATCCCTGACTACAACCAAAGTTACGTTCGCCGTCATCGTGGTTTTTGGTGTACTCCTTAGCCAGATAGCTGATGTGATAAATGTAGCTACGGTAAAAGTCTGTATTCGTGCCATTCCTGCGATTCAGCTCATAAGACACGCCCGGTAAATGGAATGGCACTTTATCTGCCATATCTCCGGTACGCTTAAGAGCTACAGCCCATGCGCGCGCAACCATCCCCACCAACAGTCCCCGATATTGTGCTGACCTATCCATAGTGAGCGCGGTATTTCTGAATATCTCACGATTTACCAGAAGGAGCATATGATAGTGCTTGTTGCCTTTCTCTTCGCCAAATTCCCTTACCCAGACATATCTCAGTTTACAGGGATAAATACGCTTACCCTCTCTCCTGCGCTTATTTAGATACGCTGCTATCTGTGCTTTAAGTGATGCAATAAAACGGGTAATGACCGTTGAATCATATCCCTTATGCTGATTATCAGATGGCAGCCGTAAATCCACCCGAAATGCCAGAACTCTTGCGTAGTCCTCCATTGCATAGTGGGTAATCTCTTCCAGACGTTTCATATAGTGTGCATTGGTCTTGCCATAGCGTTCATTCAGTTTCATGGTTCAGCTCCTTGTGGTTGATTACATAGCCATAAGTGCTGTAGTGACTTTTTACTGAACTATATCGATCTCAGAAAAGTGGTATCACTTATCTTAATAACTGCTTTTATGCCTTATACATGCAGAATTTAATGATTGGAAGATAAATATAATATTAATACCGGCAGTATTTAATAATAGAAAGAGGGGAGTGGCAGAGTGCAAAACCATTATTCACAGGTGAAAGAAGTTAAGTAACCCTGTCCAGTAATAAATATTTAAACTCTTAAGTTATGACTGGTTATATTCATTTCTGTATGAACAACTACGGTGAAAAGTTCTTCAAGGTGGCACACCTTTGTCTTTGTTTTGAAGGCTTCAGTCTGTGAAGCTACTTTGGCTACAGAGGGGCCAAATTTAACACTAACCAGCCTTTTTCTTGGAGAAAATTGAGGGTTTTAACTTTAATTTAAAAACTACGTGAACCATACAAAATTACTATGAAAAAACGCGTAATTACTACATTTTTTTCTACTTTTTTGATTTATTGCTACGTTTTTTCTTCCAAAAAACTTCATAATAGCACTAATGATTTTGACTGGTTTTACATAGTTTAAAGGTGGAAAAATGGCCGTTAATGTACGCTCATCAATAGTAGTGAAGGACATACGAACCAGCAGATTCCTCTTCTGGTACATCAGAAACAACATTCAGGGAATGAAACAGTTTGCTTTTGACGGGAACAATCCAGATACAGCCCTCTCAGAGCGAATTATTAATACTGCACTTGAAGTTGGATGTCCCGATCCAATTCAGAGGAGCAACTTCATTTCCACGCTTGAGCTTGCAATTAATACAACGCTACTCCCAGAGAAGTATTTTAGCTGGCTAAAAGAAAATGAAAGGGCAACCTTTTGGCTATGGGGCTTGATGTGTCTTGATTCCCGCTGCATGGAATCAATCAATAAAAAATTGGGAACAAACTCAAACTGGTACCAGAAAGCTGGATTAACAGATTCTCCCGTGAGCCATAGCGAAAGATACTCAATCATTGTTGCACTACTGGACTTTATCAATATTGAAACTAATCAGGCACCGTTGATGAGGCAATGGTTATATGACCGCCTTGTATTCTGGAGAGCAAATGATCACCAGCAGGTAAAATTACGCTGGCTTACTCAGGATCATACCGATATATGTACATGGGCTTATAATTACATCAAAAAATTCCAGAAAGAACACGCTAGTGGTGAAGGCAACAAATTAGACCCAGTGCATATCCCGGAACCACTTAATAGTGTAGAAACTTTCCACTCCATTTTTGCCATGTTAGATTTATGGGTGGCTAGTGATGAAATACAACAGAAAGCTATAAGAAAAATAAACAAAGCATTCTATCAAAAAAACTTCAGACGGAAGCAGTCGGAAAAACGGGAGCGAGAATCTATCAGCGATGCCCATGAAGAACGTTTGAATTTCTTGGCTGAATTTTACAAGTCAGATAAAATGTCAGTTATCGAAAGACTAATTGACGAAAGGGTTCAAGGTATAGAGGTAAGATTATCACACGGCTGATATATTATTATTGCGCTTAATTCATACCTCCCTTTGTTATTATAACAGGGGGAGTTCAGATATGTTTTATTTCAGAGCTATATTATTTATATATATGCAATGAAGGTATACGACTCAATACCGACACACCATCAATCATTGTTACCCTCCCCAAACAACCTCCACCATTTTTAATTACTAATTTCCCAGCCCACAATCTTTTCAGTCTATCTGGACTGTTTTTTATACTTATTATTAAGGAAGTTATTATGAAATTAGCAAGCCGCTTTGGTAGCGTAAATCAAATCCGACGCGACCGCCCATTAACACATGATGAACTGATGCACTACGTCCCAAGCGTATTTGGAGAAAATAAACACGAATCCCGCAGCGATCGCTACACATACATTCCGACTATAACCCTGCTTGATAACCTGCAACGTGAAGGCTTTCAGCCATTCTTTGCGTGCCAGACTAGAGTCCGAGACCAGAGCAAACGCGAACATACTAAGCACATGCTACGTCTGCGTCGCGAAGGCCAGATCACTGGCAAGCAGGTGCCTGAAATCATACTGCTTAATAGCCACGACGGCTCCAGCTCATACCAGATGCTGCCGGGGTTATTCAGATCGGTTTGCCAGAATGGACTAATTTGCGGTGAGAGTTTTGGAGAGGTACGTGTGCCACATAAAGGCAACGTGGTGGAGAAAGTCATTGAAGGAGCTTACGAAGTGCTGGGGATTTTTGATCGCGTAGAAGAGAAACGCGATGCCATGCAGTCGCTGATGTTACCGCCACCTGCTCAGCAGGCGATGGCAAAAGCGGCATTAACTTATCGCTTTGGTGAAGAGCATCAACCGGTGACGGAATCGCAAATCCTATCCCCGCGCCGCTGGCAGGATGAGAGTAACGACCTGTGGACCACTTATCAGCGCATTCAGGAAAATCTGATTAAAGGCGGTCTGTCTGGACGAACCACCAAAGGTAAACGCGCCCATACACGCGCTGTTAAAGGTATCGACGGTGATGTAAAGCTCAACCGTGCTCTGTGGGTGATGGCTGAGAATATGCTGCAGCTTGCCTCATGAACCTTTTTATTATCCCTTCCCTCAGGCCTTGCCAATAAACCGGCGAGGCTTTTTGTTTTAAGGAACAAATATGTCTGTATTTAATTTATCCCCGGTATTTCCTGCAAACGAGCAACGCGTCATTCGTCGGGCATTACGCCTGCTGGAGAAATATCAGCGTCAACCGAGTGAGCCATTTACCTCCACCAGCTTCACTAAGACCTGGCTGCAATTACAGATGGCTCATCAGGAGCGTGAAGTTTTTATCGTGATGTATCTCGACAATCAGCACTGCCTACTGGGATGCGAAACGCTATTTACCGGCACACTCAGCCATACCGAAGTTCATCCCCGTGAAGTGGTTAAATTGGCTCTGAAACACAATGCCGCTGCGGTAATTCTGGCGCATAACCATCCGTCAGGTACGACAGAAATCAGTCAGCAGGACAAACACATCACTCAGCGGATAGTAAAAGCGCTAGCACTGGTAGAAGTGCGAGTGCTGGATCATTTGGTTGTTGGGAATGAAGTGGTTTCTTTTGCTGAGCAGGGTTTGCTTTAAACGGAGGTTTTCATGTCAATCACACCACCTCATGAATGGGGTCTATAAAGCGATATCACCCCTCGATTTGGCGCAAGATTAGTTCAGGAAGGCAACCGGCTGTATTACCTGGCTGACAGGGCTGGATTGACGGGGAGTTTTAGCCCAATTCACCTGCAGAAATTAGATCTGGCTTTCCCGCTGATTGTAGAACAACTGGAAGATATGCTGCGTGCTGGCGAACTAAATCCACATCAGCAACATCAGGTGAACATTCATCTTACGGGTTTAATCTGCATAGCTGACACCCGTGGTAGCTGCGGTTACGTTTACATCTCTATTTATCCAACCCCGTAACACCTTCTCTCTTCTTCTTTTCTCAGGATTCTACCCATGCACATTTCATCTGTACCGGCCACGGTGCCGGTTTCGTCACGTCTGTCGCCCGTGCAGGTCTGGCAACAACTTTTAACGTATCTGTTGGAGCACCATTACGGCCTCACGCTTAACGACACACCATTTCATGACGACGCAGCCATTGAGGAGCATATCGACGCAGGAATCACGCTCGCCGATGCTGTTAATTTTCTGGTGGAACGTTATGAACTGGTACGCATCGACCGCAAAGGATTTACATGGCAGGAGCAGACGCCATTCTTGACCGCCACCGATATTCTCAGAGCCAGGCGAGCTGCAGGATTAATAAATACCTGAATTCTTCGAGCCTCATTCCTGGTTTTTTACCTCTGAACTTCCAACCTTTTTTATTCATCGCATAATGCGCCTGCCACTCCTGGCAGGCGTGTTTGCTTTTATGGACGATTAACTATGCAAACAGAACCCGACGTGTTAACAGATCACAACGAACTTATCCTTTCGACCAATATCGAACGTGTGGTCACTGGCCGCGATGCCGCACTGAAACAGATAGAACAACTTATTCAGCAGCTTGATGCCATTTCACGACTAACCTCAGAAATTGGCGGTGGCACAGCTCAAGATTGGGCAATGAAGTCCGGGCACCGCTTCGATAGCTGGCTGACTGAGAAGGCTGATAAAGCGATACCTGCCGTCACCCGCAATATTGACCGTAGTATCTGGCGTGATTTGATGTTGAAGTCTGGCATGATGGCATTGATGGATGCTCAGGCGCGCGACCAGTGGCATAAGAACCTGGAGGAGGGCGATCTGCCTGCCATCAGCGAGGCGAATATACTCAGTACTTTTGAGCAGTTACATCTGAATAAAATGGATGTCTTTGAACGTGGGATCATCAATGTGTTCAAAGGTCTGTCATGGGATTATAAGATCAATAGTCCTTGTAGCTTTGGTAAGAAGATCATCATTAACAATCTGGTGACGCATAACCGCTGGGGATTCAGTCTTAACTGGGGCTGGCGGCGGGATCAGTTGGCTGATCTGGAGCGGATGCTGTTTTTACTTGATGGCAAACCCATACCCGACAACCGTGGTGATATCTCTACCCGATTGATGGAACATATTCGGGATAGCCCGGCTAAGGATGTTTACGAGGATGAGTTCTTCAGTATTCGTTACTTTCAAAAGGGAACAGCCCATCTGACGTTCAAGCGCTTGGAGTTGATAGAAAGGATGAATGACATTATTGCGAAACACTATCCGGGGATGTTAGCTAAGCCTCGTTGAAGCGGAGAGTTTCAGTTGCTTCCTGCTGGTAAAAATGGCTCAAAACTGAGATTATACGCATTGATCTAACTCATTGATTTATAATGATGGCAAACTAAAATCAATTGAGTATACAAGTGAGTATATAACGAAGGTTTAAATGATTTAATATTTATGTAATTCAGATTGTTATATTGATTTGGCGAGTCCGGCCTTCGCCACATATAAGCGGTTTGTCCCAAAACTTTTACGACCAGGCAATCACTGAGACGAAGGCATTAACTCCCGATTCCCGCGAAGAGATCTCTCACGATCAACAATCTCCCCATCAGCCCCAACATACCGTTCAGGCCATATCTCAGAAGGATGAAGCCCAAGCGCCTTAGCTATCAAAAACTCACCTTTCGGCCATGGGCGCGTTAACGCATTTGCCAGCGTTGAAGAAGCCAGGCCACATTCTCGTGAAAGTGCTGCCAACGATATTCCTTTCTTGCATAAACCGGCGATGATGTCCGCCGGATTCCAACCTTTAGCCATGATTTCCTCCAACTATTGATTTAACGGTTATTTCTTAGTTTGATAGCTAACTTAAAAGAAAAAGAAATCGCTGGATACTACGCAAAACGTAGTTTTATCCTCATGAGTAGTAGTATGAGATAACGTTATCTTTCGATATTGATTTAATAATTCACATGCATGACTTGTTAATTGGTGAAGATATTTGATGGGTTTTGTTTAAATAATAAAGTACGTTCTATTAGAAATTATTTTAATATTTCATTTCCTTCTTTAGCGAAGGCTAACTTGTGACCACTATCTAATTTTTCACGATTTAAGAATAATCTCCCAACTGGTTATTATCTTTAATTATCACAGGGTAGTACGATGGACAGTTAATCATAATACGAAAAGGGATTTTTAATTGTAGTTGGTGAAAGGACAAAACCTACATCGGACACACTTATAACTCCCGGGGGAGTCAGGCAGTTAACATTAGGTGAGGTGACACTGCTAGAACCCTTTACAGTTACAGCAGCGTTTGGATTCCTTAATAAAGTTTCCTTCATTTCAACCGGCAGTTAAATATACAAATGCAGTACCTATTTCAAGAAGCATCTATTATGAAGAAAATAGCGTCTATATTTACGGTTGTCATTATGCTTACAGGTTGCCCAGGGGGTAAACCTGCGCCACAGGCAAGATATACGTACATCAATGACGAAAAGCTCTGTTTCAGCGTTGATAAAAATGATGTGTTGAATTATTACCGAATAGAATCAATTCAGGAAACAGGATACACCGTAATAAAAAATGATGAAGGGTTATATCTAAAATATCCTGATAATTGCATTGATGTGAAATGGAAGGACGGTTATAGCTATGTCATTTCTTATGGCCTAAATGATAAGCGCTATATACACCGATTTTTTATTGACAACAATGGGCAGCTCACCAATACGGATTATTAATAATGTCTTTGCCTGCTTATTTCTTTATGGCAAAAATGAAATGTAAATTGTAGGTGATTATATACTGCCTGCCGGGGGCTACAAAGCTATAAGCAGAATCTAAAAGTCAGTGAATTTTCTTGGGTATGAACCACACGATCGGTGCTGGATTAAACAGGGAATGGATTATGCCAAACAACTCGGTTATTAATAGCCTGCATTGTACGTTAACGGCTGTGCTGTTATTACTTGTGGGCGGCTATGCGGTATATCAGTATTACTTCAATGGCTCGCCGAATGAGGTGTTTTTCGCCCGCCAAAAAGTCACCGATGCTACGTTCTTATATATTACCCGCTACAACGGCGGAGGCGCTACGGTTTAGGATGTCTATCGCTATTATCTGGACGGCAATCTATCTGGCGATCCAGTGGAGCATCTGAAGAATCGTGCCCCGTTTTTGATATCAGCAGTAAGCAATGCGCAGGTTACGGGTTATGGCAGCCACGTTAACGTCACGCTCACCGGTCGTGTGTATTCGTTTACCAACTCTGACTTGTTCTATTCCGATGGCGTCGCGATTATGCCGGTTATCAGCTTTACGGCTAACGGCAGTCGTTATAATTCCCGCACCAATCGCGCCGGGCTCCCAACATAAACCCCAGCCACCAGAATATCTTTCGTCACCACGCTGCCTGCGCCAATCACCGCGCCGCTGCAAATATGCTCCGTCAGGATAGTGCTGCCGCTGCCTATGGTAACGTTATCGCCGAGGGTAATGGCTATCCAGTTCTCCGGGTTGGGGTCTGGCCTGCCGCTGCGAAACAGGTCGTTGGCGAAGGTGACGCCGTGGCCGATAAAGCAGTTTTTGCCGGTGGTGACATTTTCGCACAGGAACGAGTGGGACTGGACGCGGGTACCAGAGCCGATCATGCAGTGGCGCTGGATCTCAACAAAAGGCCCGACGAATACGCCGCTCTGCAGCGTGCATTCGTAGAGGTTGACCGGCTCCACAATGGTGACGTCGTCGCTGCCAATTACGTCGCGGATACCGCTTTTTAGTATTTTCATAGTGGTCTGCCCCGGTGAATAGAATGAATTTTATTGAGCATAACTCATGGGCTTTTATGATCCCAATTTATCGTAGAGCCATTGGTGGCGATATAAATCAACATTTCTGATATGAACAAAATCGCAATTAAGAAATCTGAATTCAGACTCTTAATAATGTACAACATTTACACAGTGGCAAGCGACTGTTTATCATGCCTGGCTACCGGGATGGAAGAGACAACAATATACAAGGACGTGATTTATGTCGGCCTTACAATTTCCCTGCAAGATATTTGAAACCCAGAAAAAGATGGATGATAAAAACGCCAAAGATATGAAGTCCGGCGATCTGTCCGAAATCGATCTGAAGGCAAAATTCCACCTGACAGATATTTCTACAAGTGTAAATCCTTACACGTTGACGGAGATCCCTTCATATGAGCATCCGATGGTGCAGTTCTTTCGCCCTAAGAAGGAGGTAAAAAAACTGACAAAATGGGAGTGTGCTCGCATCCTCTTTGATGAGTTCCGGTATTTATCACGTCCTTTTTCGAGGGACGGTCCTTACACCTCTTTGATCGAACTAATGATCACGCACATGCAAAAGTGTGGCGGGAAGTCTTTCTGTCATCCATTACTGAACAGTGCGCTGAAGGAGCAAATATTGAGCGATCGCTCGGAGGAAAACAGTACGCGGCTCCGCCTAAAGGAAGTTTTTGATACTAATATTGACTGGGATAGAAAATGCTATCCAGCAGAACAAAAAAAGGATCTGAGTGATGCTATTATGAACGGCAGGCTGCCAAAATTCGATCGTCTTCGAGATCGGGTGAATGGCATGGGGATTACCGTGCATGATACCTGGGCAACGCATATCACAATTAAGTCCCTAGCGATTGATAACGAAAAATATCACGCTGAAATTCACTATAAAGTTCAGGATCATTTTGGATTGGATGATGATGATGATGATATTTTAAAAATAAAATTTAAAAGTATTCGATTATTTCGTATATGGTTTGTCCTGCAACGCTACAGCGAGTTTGCCTTCAAACCATTTATTACCAATATGGAAGCCATCATTGAAATTATTGGGCGGTGTAATGGAATTAAAAAATAAAATAATAATTAGCCTGTTATTATCTGGTGGTGTTTTTTTAGTGTGTTATTTATGGTTGTTATTTCGTCCGGTAGAAATTATTGCCGTACACCAGAGAAATAGCTATAGCGATGTCTTAGTAAGTAATTTTCCTTTTGCTAACAAAGGTAAAATAGACTGGTGGTTGAAAAATAAAGAAATGCTAAGGACGAAGTATGATATTCCTAAGCCTTCATCCTACGGTAGTTCTAGTGTTGTTTTTTGGCTGTTTAATGATGGTTATAAAGAAGAGGGGAAATATGATCGGCTTTGTTTCAATGATATGGCAACAAAAGTAAACTGCATTGATAAAAACACAGTGCTTACTGTCGGTAATAGCAAGAGGTATGGAACCAGATTTACTCTCTCCGATGGGATTTATCGAATTGATGAAAATGGCAGGGTTATAAAAATCAATAAATAATGGTTGGTTGTACGGCAGAGATATTGATAAGAAATTTTAATTATAAAGGTTGAATAAGCATGACAGTACCCGAATTGTTGAGACGTAGTATAAAGGGACTAAAATTTCTAGCTGGCGGTCTATTGGCTGGATACTGCTTATGGTTAGCATTTCGACCGGTAGAAATTGTTGCTGTTCATCAGAGAAATAGTTACAGCGATGTATTAGTGGAAGGTTTTCCTTTTACAAAAAAAGGGAAAGTACACTGGTGGTTGAAAAACAAAGCCATGCTCAAAGAAAAATATGGTGCTCCAGGGCCAGAGAAGGATGGTTTTTATGTAATTACATTTTGGTATTTTGGGGACGGTTATGTAGAAACGGATGGTTACGATCGGCTATGTTTTGACGATCTGGATCCACCGTTAAATTGCATCGATAAAGATAAAGCTTTTACGGTGTGGCAGGATAGATATAAAAATACAGTAGTTATTTTTCGTGATGGTCAATATCGATTAAGCGAAAAAGGGGATCTGATAAAATATCAGTGAACGCCCGTTCCCCTGAAGACAACTCCGTCAGCACAAAGCCCCGGCCTTTCAGACAGGACTTTGCATGCCGCTACTTCGTATAAAACTTATAAGTCGCCGTATAAGGCACTTTCAGCGTCGCGCCAAAGGTCGCCGGGTCGCAAACCGTGGGGCCGGTTACGCCGCCACGAGTTTCCACGCGCTGGATGTTGCTCACGTTGGCAAACAGGCCTGGCTGCGTTTCGGAAGCGCCGGTCAGCAGCAGCCATGGAATCGAGCCTTTATCTTTCGACGGGCGAGTGGCGCTTAGCGCTCCGGCCACCACGCTGCCGTCCGTCCCCTGTCAGTGTGGGCCGTCGAAGTGTTTGCCGACGAGGTGCTTCAGGCCTTTGTCGCTGAACATAACCGGCTCAACCACGGTAACGTCTTCGCTGGCAATCACGTCGCGGATGCCGCTTTTCAGGATTTTCATCATGGTTTTTCCTGGCGAATAAAGTGGTCTCCATTAGACAGAGGTCACTGCCCAACGGCCACAACTTTTTGGAACCATCTGCTACATAACATTTTTTTTATCCCATAAATTTCTAAGCGCCAAATTCTGACTATCGAAAAATAAGAAATCGGGACATAGATTATATTGAGCGTTGGTTTTATGCTGTGGAAAAGCAAACCTTAAGGAAAAGGAATGAGCGCACAGGCGGAAGAGGGCAGCCTCAGAAGAATGACATTGGGCGAAATTGCAATGGCTCGCCGGGTTTTCGGCGATTCAATTTCTTACAGCCGAGTATGGATTCATTGCGACAGCTATCTCCCGTTCGGCCTGCAGAAACAAAACTACGCGATGACGCCAAACGGAGAATTGTGGTACCGCAAGAGGATGTATAAAGATGATTTCTCATCTGGCAGCGTCTTTCTTGAAGATAAATATGTTTTTATCCATGAGCTGGGCCATGTGTGGCAACATCAACACGGGCAATGGGTAAGGCTAAGGGGGGCTTTTAGCTGGGCGGCTGAATATACCTATAAATTAGATAAAGAGGCGCTAACAGATTATTCCCTGGAGCAGCAGGCCTCCATTTTAGCGGATTACTGGCTGTTATTGGTTTATGGTATAGACGTGTGGTCCTACTACCAAAGGCCCGGGCGAATGGGGAAATACAGAGGTACAGACAGTAGCCGTGAAGTTCCGGTGCTGTATCGCAAAATAGTCACAGGGAAGGTGAGAACAACTCTATGAGAAAATGTTTGTTAGCCGCTGCCGTGCTCTTGCTGGCCGGGTGTCCTGGTCCGGGCGACAGAATGGTGCCGCGTCAGCCTGCAGAAGTCGTGGCCAAAGGTAATATTGTTTGCGTGGTGTCTCCGCTTGGCAGCGACGAGCGCATAACGGCCGTGCAAATTAACGAAGGGCATGGGAACGTGCAGTACAAGACTTTCGATGATGCTCCAGTTTATGTCGCGAAGGGAGACTGTCTGCCAGCCTTTGGTTTTACCTTCTCTCCCGGCAAAAAATACTCAGTCGCTTACGATGTAAAATCTGATAATTCTTCCTCTCATCTGGTCACCGCAGAGTTTTCTGTCACGGAGAACGCTTCCGGCGGAATAAGTATTCAGCACCCGAATTAGTGCTGACTCTCTGAATTTATCCCAGCAGCATAAATCCCTGGCAGTAAGGCCAGGGCTTTATGCTGCTACTTCGTATAGAACTTGTAGGTTGCCGTGTAAGGCACTTTCAGCGTCGCGCCAAAGGTTGCCGGGTCGCAAACCGTGGGGCCGGTTACGCCGCCGTGGATGTCCACGCGCTGGATGCTGCTCACGTTGGCGAACAGGCCCGGCTGTGCGTCTGAAGTGCCGATCAGCAGCAGCCACGGAATCGAGCCTTTATCTTTCGACGGGCGAGTGGCGCTTAGCGCGCCGGCCACCATTTTGCCGTCCTGCATGCCTGGCCCGCAGTTCGGACTAGTGTGTACGTGGAAGCCGTGGCGCCGGGGAACGACGTAAATCAACATCTCTGATATGAATAAAATCCCAATTAAGAAATCTGAATTCAGACTCTTAATAAGGTACAACACTTACACAGTGGCTAAAGGCTGCTTATCATGCCTGGCTACCGGGATGATAGAGACAACAATATACAAGGACGTGATTTATGCCGGCATTGCAATTTCCCTGCAAGATATTTGAAACCCAGAAAAAGATGAATGACAAAAACGCCAAAGATATGAAGTCCGGCGATCTGTCCGAAATCGATCTGAAGGCAAAATTCCACCTGACAGATATTTCTACAAGTGTAAATCCTTACACGTTGACGGAGATCCCTTCATATGAGCATCCGATGGTGCAGTTCTTTCGCCCTAAGAAGGAGGTAAAAAAACTGACAGAATGGGAGTGCGCTCGCATCCTCTTTGATGAGTTCCGGTATTTATCACGTCCTTTTTCGTGGGACGGTCCTTACACATCTTTGATCGAACTAATGATCACGCACATGCAAAAGTGTGGCGGGAAGCCTTTCAGTCATCCATTACTGAATAGTGCGCTGGAGGAGCAAATATTGAGCGATCGCTCGGAGGAAAACAGTACGCGGCTCCGTCTGAAGAAAGTTTTTGATATCCAAATTGATTGGGAGCGTAGATGTTATCCTGCAAAATATAAAAATGAGCTAACAGAAACAATTATGAACGGAATACTACCAAAATTCGATCGTCTTCGGGATCGGGTGAATGGTATGGGAATTACCGTGCATGATACCTGGGCAACGCATATCACAATTAAGTCCCTAACGATTGATAACGAACAATATCACGCTAAGGTTCACTATAAAGTTCAGGATCATTTTGGATTGGATGATGATGATATTTTAAAAATAAAATTTAAAAGTATTCGATTATTTCGTATATGGTTTGTCCTGCAACGCTACAGCGAGTTTGCCTTCAAACCATTTATTACCAATATGGAAGCCACTATTCATATTATTGGGCGGCGAAATGCAGTTAAAAAATAAAATGATGGTGGGTTTTTTCTGTCTGGCTGGATGTATAGTGGCGGTATACTGCTTATGGCTGTTCTTTCGATCCGTTAAAATCGTCGCTGTTCATCAGAGAAATAACTATAGCAGTATTTTGGTCAAG
This sequence comes from Enterobacter sp. Ap-867, assembly GCF_011752855.1. Taxonomy (NCBI): domain Bacteria; kingdom Pseudomonadati; phylum Pseudomonadota; class Gammaproteobacteria; order Enterobacterales; family Enterobacteriaceae; genus Enterobacter; species Enterobacter sp. Ap-867. Next base: position 185,033 of record NZ_VWWS01000007.1, read on the forward strand.
AACTTCCCGTTCACAGACAAAGGTAAGATTGACTGGTGGTTAGAAAATAAGGATGCACTTAAAGCAAAGTATGATATTCCAAAGCCTGCATCTTATGGGGGTTTTACTATCACTATTGGGCTTTTTAAGGATGGCTATAAAGAAGAGGGTAAGTATGACAGGCTATGTTTTGATGATATGAATACCAAAATAAACTGCATTGATAAAAACTCTGTTTTTACTATAAGGAATAGTAAAAACAGAGGAATTACATTTACTGTGGATGATGCTATTTATCGAGAGGAAGAGAACGGTAAGATTGTCAGGCTTGAATATTAGAATATAATTTCTGCAGTTTTGAATAGACAGAAAATGCTTTATATTTTAGTCAGTTTTTTGGAGTGATTAAATTGAAAGGTAACATAATAAGGGGACTGAAATTTCTAGCTGGCGGTCTATTGGCAGGATATTGCTTATGGTTAGCATTTCGACCGGTAGAAATTGTTGCAGTTCATAAGAGAAATAGTTATAGCCACATTTTAGTGAAAAACTTCCCCTTAACAAATAAAGGTAAAGTACACTGGTGGTTGAAAAATAAAGATATGCTCAAAGAAAAATATGATGTTCCAGGTACAGGGAAAGATGATTTTTTTGAAATTATATTTTGGTATTTTGGGGACGGTTATGTAGAAACGGATGGTTACGATCGGCTATGTTTTGACGATCTGGAACCACCGTTAAATTGTATCGATAAAGATAAAGCTTTTACGGTGTGGCAGGATAGATATAAAAATACAGTAGTTATTTTTCGTGATGGTCAATATCGATTAGGCGAAAAAGGGGAGCTGATAAAATATCTGTAAACGCCCGTTCCCCTGAAGACAGCTCCATCAGCACAAAGCCCCGGCCTTTCAGCCAGGACTTTGCATGCCGCTACTTCGTATAAAACTTATAAGTCGCCGTGTAAGGTACTTTCAGCGTCGTGCCAAAGGTTGCCGGGTCGCAAACCGCGGGGCCGGTTACGCCGCCACGGGTGTCCACACGCTGGATGCTGCTCACGTTGACGAACAGGCCTGGCTGGGCCTCTGAGGTGCCGGTTAGCAGCAGCCATGGAATCGAGCCTTTATCTTTCGACGGGCGAGTGGCGCTTAGCGCGCCGGCCACCACGCTGCCGTCCGTGGCCTGCCAGTGTGGGCCGTCGAAGTGTTTGCCGACGAGGTGCTTCAGGCCTTTGTCGCTGAACAGGTCGGCTTCCGGGGCCTGGAATACCCAGCTCCCGGTTTTGGCTTCGGCGTCCGCCGCCGCGCAGCGGTAGATCTGCACGCCTCGGGCATAAAGCTCGGTTTGCAGGTGCTCACTTTTGGGCGCGTCGATGGAGGTATCAGCCGCGTTCGCCAGGGTCGGAAGTCCGCCCATCATCAGCGTGAAGCACGCCGTCGTTAAGAAGCGCTTGCTCATGACGTCACTCCGCAAACCATACGCGCACCGCCGCCGCCGAGCATTGCCGGATGGTCAGAGTGGTTGTCGCCGCCGGCGTGGATCATCAGCGAGTGGCCTTTTAAGTCTGACATGCGCAGGCGAGGAGCCAGCACCGGATAGGTCGCGGTACCGTCGCTGTCGACGTACAGCGCAGGCAGATCGCCGAGGTGGCCGTTGCCCCACGGGCCTTCATGTTTGCCGGTGTGGGCCGGATCAAGGTGGCCGCCCGCCGCCAGGCCAGCCACCATTTTGCCGTCCTGCATGGCGGGGCCGCAGTTCGGATTAGTGTGAACGTGGAAGCCGTGAATGCCCGGCGGCAGGCCTTTCAGGTTAGGGGTAAAGACCACGCCGTACTGGGTGGCGTGGTATTCAATGGTGCCCGCCGGGGTGGACGTGCCGCTGGCGTCCACGGTGTTCATGGCGACAGTGGCGGCCTGCGCCAGCCCGGTGCAGGCGAGGGCGGTAATACTCAGCGCCAGTTTTAATGTTTTTAACTTATTCATCGTTTAACCCCGTACTTTTATTAGAAGGTGCAAAAAACAGATGTCGCAAAATTTTGTGCTGCGGGCTTATGCGCGGCAGTCAGCTGGTTATAACAAACTGTTTTGCGAGTTGTTTGATTGCTCTGATAGGTAAAATTGTGGGTTGAAATTCAGCGTGAAGATTTTTAAAAACAATATTTTCATGAGGTTATCCTGTGGTCTTGAGCGATTAAAGGGAGCGGCCTGAATGAAAATAAAAACGGATAAGGCAGTAAAAAGAGAGAGTGAAAAAGACCTGCTAACGATCGTTAAAAATTATCTCGCTGCTGTGCCTGAAATAAAGTGTAGATGAATACGCTGAGGGAGTTGAAAGCGGTCGCTGAAAATCGCGAGATTTTTAAAAAGCTTTTTATTTTCATCCGGCTTGATAAATGAGATATATCTGAACGGGAAAAAGGGCCGCTAAGCGGCCCTTGATGTGAATAAAACGATTCAAGCCAGAGGCCGGGAGCCGATCGAGCGGGCGCTCTTGATCCACGCCATAGATCCCATCACCGCAATGGCCGTCAGCAGGATGTATTCCAGCGACATGGCATACACGCCCTGAATGGCGTAAATCACCACGCTAATCACGTCTATAACCACCCAAAGCAGCCAGTTTTCGACGTATTTACGCGTCATCAGCACCATCGCGGCAATCGACAGGATCAGCATCGCGGAATCCCACAGCGGGAAGGCATCCGGCTGCAGCTGCGGCATCTCAACCGCAACGCCGACACTCTGCATAATGCCCACCGCAATATGGGTCAGCACGGCGAAGACCGGGTCGATGAAGAAAGTCATCAGCGCGATGGCGACCAGGCAAACTGCCGCCAGCGTGAACGCCTTGCTGCGCGGCAGCCAGCGGATTTTCAGCGCGGCCTCGTTGGCCTCGTTCTGGCGGCTCCACGCGTACCAGCCGTAAATGTTGGCGGCGAAGAAGAACACCTGCAGCAGCAGGCTGGCGTAAAGCTGGATCTGGAAAAAGATCGCCGCAAACAGCGTGACGTTAATCAGGCCGAACAGGTAGTTGATGATCTTCTCTTTGCTGGCGAACCAGATGCAGAGCAGGCCGAAGACGGTGCCGATGGCCTCGATCCACGAGAGCGCGTAGCCGCCCTCGCCGAGCGGAATGGTGACCATCACATTCTTAATGCTGAAGAAATCCATGATTACTGCTCCTGGCTGTCAAGGTAGAGCGCTTCGAGGGCGAGTAAAATCTCGCGGGATTCACCCTGCAGGCAGGAGTGTTCCTGCTGCTGGTAGTTGTTAATGCCTTCTTCCAGATTGCCGCTGTGCTCAACCACCACGTTAAGCACGGAGGCGATGCGCAAACCGCGCAATGCGCCAACTACCATCAACGGTGCTGTTTCCATATCCGCAGCGAGAATGCCCTTGCCGGACCAGAACTGGTTAATCTCGTCTTCGCGTTCGGTGTAGAAGCTGTCGTGGCTGCGCACATAGCCGCAGTGGCTGGCGTAGCCCAGGCGTTTGGCCTGCTGAGTCAGGTGGTGCACCAGGCCGATGTCCGCGCAGGCCGGGTAGCCTTTGTCGATGTACATCTGGCTGGTGCCTTCGTCCCGCACGGCGGCGGTGGCGATCACCAGGTCGCCGAGGCGGATGTGGTTTTGCATCGCTCCGCAGCTGCCGATGCGGATGAGATTGGTGACGCCAATCTGGCGCAGCTCTTCCACGGCGATGGCGGTAGAAGGCCCGCCCATGCCGGTGGACATCACCAGCACTTCCACGCCGCGGAACCAGCCGCGCAGGGCGCGATATTCCCGGTTGCTGCCGAAGTCTTCCACGTTGTCCAGAAACTGCGCGACGTGTTCCACGCGTTTCGGATCGCCCGGCAGGAGCGCATAACGGGCGTGCGTCATCTCCCGGCTGAGCCGGATATGGGGCTGGAGTTGGGTCATGATAGTTACCTGGCGTTAAACGAGCCATTTGGGATGGCTCAGGATTGGCTGCTGTTATTTAATGTTCGGCGTGCTGGCGCAGGCGCTGAGGGTCGAGAACCTGAATCTGCTCGCCGTGAATCGCAATGATATTGTCTTCCCGCAGTTCGGATAAAATGCGGTTAATGCTGCGCGGAGCCACCGCAAACTGCTCGCTTAATTGCTGCTTATTAAGCGGAATACTGCCCTGTATTTGCTGGTATTTCTGCCACAGCACCAGGCAAAGACGCTGATGTAACGAATAAAGAATGTCTTCCCCGGCCTTTTTGGAGAGCTGATAATATTGATCGCTCACGGCCTGTAATATTTTTTGATTAAAGTAATTGTCTAACCCCAGCCAGCGAATAAACTCTTCCCGCGCCAGCACTAAAAGCGCCGCGTCGCTAACCGTTTCTACCGAGCAGATGTATTGCCGTCGCTCGAAGATTTCCAGCTCCCCCAGAATGTCGCCTTTTTTATAGCGCGCCTGGGAATATTTTCGCCCGTCGTCGGCGGTGGTGAAAACGTCGATTTCCCCTTTAACAATCAGGTGGAATTCATCGCAAATTTCCCCCTGGCGAAAAATCAGCGAGCCGCGTGGGTAATGTTTTAGCTGCCAGCTGCGCAGAATATCCAGCGGGCAATACTTCAGCAGCTCATACAGCACCGGGTCGCCGGTCACGCGTTCAATGACGTTCAGCCAGTCGCCGGGTCTGTTCTCGTTTTTCATGCTGTTCACTATAAAATTTCCCGTCAAATAAGGACAGGACGCCCGTCCCGCGTTGCCCACAGATTAGCGTGAAAACTGCCAGCGGGATCTTAAATCCGCATCGTGGCCGGGACATTTGTCCCGCCAGGGCGCAGGTGGGGTGGGCGATTTGTTTGTTTTTCGTACATACTGTTTTTGACGTTCACCCAATCTATTAACTGTTTATGATTTTAATCAAGGAGTTAACATGTCTGGTTGGTTCGAATTAAGCAAAAGCAGCGACGGGCAGTTTAAGTTCGTGCTCAAGGCGGGCAATGGCGAAGTGGTCCTCACCAGCGAGCTGTATAAAACCCGCGCCTCGGCGGACAACGGTATCGCCTCCGTGCGAACCAACAGCCCGCTGGAGGAGCGCTACGACAAGAAGGTTGCCAGCAACGGGAAGTTCTACTTCAACCTCAAGGCCGGCAATCATCAGGTGATTGGTACCAGCCAGATGTACGCCACGGAGCAATCCCGGGATAAAGGCATTGCCTCGGTGAAAAATAACGGTGGAACCGAAACGGTGAAAGACAAGACTTAACCGGAACCAGGGCGGCGGGGCAATCCGCGAGCATTCACCTGGGTGATGTTTTCGCGTGATGCTGCCCCGGCCGCCTTTTCCCGGTCGCAGCCTCAATGGCTTGTTGTTTATCGCCGGGAGCCTGGCCGTAAAAATGAAAGTTGAATCCTCCCCTGCGGCGTATCGCCCGTTAGAACTTCACCTGTCCATAGCGAGTCAAACGCCCGGCACGGATCTCCCGCAGCTTGTCTCACACATCAAAGGCAAAACCGGCATCGTGCCTGAGCACCTTATCCCGCTTCAAAAAGTCGCCTCGGAACACAATTGCATCATTGGCGTTCGCCCGGTGGACAAGCTGGCAACGGCGCTGATTGATGCCGGGTATCCGACCAAAGGATTTCACATCAAGGGGAAAAGCGCCTCGTGGGGGCCGCAGGCGGGGTTTATCTGCGTGGAGCAGCGGTTCAGCAAGCTGGAGAACGCCTCGCCCGAGCGAATCGCGAAGTTTAACCTGCAAACGCAGGCCTGCATTGTTGACGGGCATGCCGCAGCCGTGCCGCTGGAAGTTTCCCAGAGCCGCCTGCACGACCTGTTTGAGCAGGGGCTTATCGACAAGCTGTCGCCTGAGAGCGCCGGCGGCGTGAGTCATCTCAGGGCCAGCGGGCCAGGCGGGGAGCCTTATGCGTTTGAGGCCCGGCGCCTGCCGGGCAGCGGAGAAGCGTGGTATCAAATTTCCCATCACGGTGCACCCCTGCAGGTGCTTGCCCCACACGCTGAAGCCCGGCCCTTCACCGCGGATTATGATCTGCTGGTCATCGCCCCGCACGTCAGCGAGTTAGGGCCTGAGGATAATTTGCAGGTGCCGGATGTGTCGCATCAGGTATTTCGCCAGCGGCTGGAAAATTACCGCACGCTGCCTGAGCACCAGGCGCTGCGCGGGGACTATGACAGCCCGGCGAGTTTCTACCGCAAGAGCGACGAGGAAACGGGCAACACGAGCGAGCGCGCCCGCAGGATGATTGGCGTGCTAAACCAGGCGCTGGTGGGGGACGGGGAAAAAGTGGTGCATCACGCAACGGACAGCGCCAACCCGGTTACCGATCCTGAGAGCAACTACCCGGCCACGTTCGCGCTGCCCCATAAAATCGGGCGCTTTGCACCTTTGTGCATTATTGAAAACAAAGACGATCTTGTGGAGCTGGTGCTTCAGGCCAAGAACGCGGGCTACCACGTGCCGCTGAATCCGCTGTGGGAAAAGGAGGTCCTTGGCGTGCGCAGCGACAGGTTTACTGCCGCAAAGTTAACGCTGGAGGCGGCGCAGTTCACAAGGCCGATTCGGCAGCGCTAAAGTCGCGTTTCGATATATCGCAGGGAGAAATCCCAAAAGCGCATTCATTGTTCAAAAAATAATCGTCGGCGGGTCGATACTGAAACCAGAAGCATATGACTTACCCAAAAGTTAACTCACAGAGGGATATGCTGATGAACAGAGATCTACAGGCAGTAAAGAATTTTGATTTTCTGGCGCGTAGCTTCGCGCATATGCAGGCTTCGGGGCAGCAGGTGAATCTCCAGGCCGTGACAGGCAACATGAGTCGTGAGCAGAAAACGTGGTTCTGCGAACGCTTCAACCAGTATTGCGAAGAAGAATTCCGGGCCGCCGAGCTCGAACATTGAAATAACGGGCCATGCGGCCCGTTAAAGTTGCAGACAAAGAAGGGAAAAGCGTGGTTTTTCCTTCTTTGTGGCTAGCAGCCGAAAATCAATGGATTGATTTTCCAGTTTATTTTCAGGTAACAGATTGCAGAACTTTATCCGCATGAGCTTTGTCATCAGTCTCGACGGGCCAGATGGCCCGTTATCTGTTTTAGCCCTTCAAAACGCCTGTTTCATCCAGACTCTCGTCAATTACCTGTTATCCGGCTGGGCGCGAACGTTGTTCAACCCGGTGGTGTTGATCCGGTATGGCTGCCCGTTGCTGGATTTAATCAGCTTCTTGGTTCTGAGCTTTTTGAACACGGCCAGCGTGCAGTCGCTAAGCAGCAACCCTTCGCGGGAATAACATTCAACGGCGGTGACGCGACCTGACGAGTCGCGAGTGTGAACGATGCGTCCCCCTTTCGCTAAAACGTGAAGGGTACGCTGTTCCTGACGGGATAAATTCATGCTGAAAAACCTTTTCATCATCATGTGCAAAACGTGCCAACACAACGCGTGTGTTCGCATAAGAGTTAAGCGCAGTGATAATCAGTCCGGCCTGTGACAGGCGGGGCACTGATTATCAGATGATGACATTCTCCAGCATCAAGCCTCTGAGTAAGTTCGGTAGAAATAACGGGCGGATAATAACACAGAAAAACTAAAGGGAAATAATTAAGGGATCCAGTTGTCCCACGCTGGCTGCGGCGAAAGCTCCCCCACGAGGAAATCAATAAACGACCTGACCTTAGGATTGCTGTATTTGCTCGGAAAATAGAGGGCGTACAGCGCATGGGTTTCGTAAGTGATGATGCCGTCCAGCAGCAGCGGGGTTAGTTCATCCTTTTGAATATGGTCGCCAATCAGATAGGTGGGCAGGTAGGCGACGCCCTGATTTTCCAGTACGGATTTAAGCAGTACCAGGCTGCTGTTGGCCTGGATTGGCGTACGCATTTTTAGCAGGTGCTGCCGTTCGTGCTCGTCGGTAGTTTTAATCTGCGGTGTCAGCCCTGGGTAAACCAGGCAGTCGTGCGTGACCAGATCCGTGCGTTTGCCCGGCATCCCTTTCTTGCTGAGGTAGTCTGCGGTGGCACAGTAAGCCCAGCGAACTGGAGCCAGTTTGCGCATGGCGTAATTTTGCGGCGGAGAGGTGGATATTCGCAGGGCGATATCGAAGTCGGATTCATTAAGATTAATAAAGTTATCGTTGAGGTCAATATAAAGATTCACATCGGGGAAGTTCGCCCGGTATTTATCAACAAGGTTGACCAGCCTGGCGTAGCCAAACGCAATAGAACAGGTGATGCGCAATTCACCCTGCGGATTGTTGTAATAGCTTGATGTGGTATTTAGCGTATCGTCGAATTCTTTAATTAACTTATTAGCGCGGTTAAACAGATATTGCCCCGCATCGGTTAGCGTGATGCTGCGGGTCGTTCTTTTGATAAGCGTTGTGCCCAGTAAATCCTCCAGCGCCGCCAGGCTCTTGCTCACCGCCGAAGGCGACACGCTGAGCTGTGCCGCCGCTTCAGACAGCCCGCCGCAATCGATAATTTTGACGAATACCTCGAGATGCTTGAGTGAAATTGGCGCGCTCATTTTTTCCTTTTATTCACAAGTGATTTGAGGAAACGGTATTAATTCCCCATACCAATCCAATTTCAAAAGTGTAACTATTGCGCTGTAGTAAATAAAGAAGTTGGAAAATGAATTTTATACATTATTAGTGATTTTCATCACAAAAGTCCGGGGATTTAATTACAGCAGTTGGTAATTGTGATTTTCGTCCCAGTTATTATTACTTTTATTGAGAAGGTATCCTTTATGTGGACACGCCTCGAACCCTACAAATCATCTTTTGTTCTTTTATTTGCGCTTATTGTCGGCGGCTTGTTGGGTATTTATGCCCCAACTTACGCCATTAAATTACAACCTGTCGGGCAAATATTCCTCAACCTGTTGTTTGTGATTATTGTGCCGCTGGTTGGCGTCAGCGTGATGTCATCTATTGCCGGCATGACCGACCTTAAACGGTTAGGCCGCATCATGGTGGTTATTTTTATTGTTTCCATCGCCATGGCGCTTATTCCCGCCGCAGGCATTGTGCTGCTGGCGCTTTGGTACAACCCGGCCCAGGGCGTGACCATCGATCTTTCCCATTCGGTGAAAGGCGGCTCAGGGGAGATGGATTTTGTCAGCATGGTGACCACCAGCGACTTTGTCGGGTTGTTCTCCAAGTCGAACATCCTGGCGCTGATCGTGATTGCGATTATCGCCGGTGTAGCGATTGGTCAGTCGGCGGATGCGGGTAAACGCATCGCCGCTCTGCTGCAGGACGCCAACACCGTTATCATGAAAATTGTCTCTATTATCATGAAGGTGGCACCTGTCGGCCTGGGCTGCTACTTCGCTGCAACCATGGCGAGCCAGGATGCTTCGCTGCTGATGACCTTCGCTCGCGCCATCGGGTTATTTATGGCGGCAACGCTTATCTATTACGTGCTTGGCTCCATTTTCTATTCGTGGATTGGCGGCGGGCTTCCGGCAGTAAAAGCGTTCTGGAAACACGCGATTGAACCTTCCGCGACCGCGCTGGGCACCTGCTCTTCGCTCGGTACTCTGCCGGTTACGCTGCGTGCGGGCAAGGCTATGGGCATCAACCCTGAAATCGTCGATGTCTCGATTCCGCTGCTGGTGAACCTCAATAAAGGCGGCGTGGCGATGATTGCCGCGTTGAAAATCGTCTTTATCTATTCGGTTCTTGGCCTGCCATTTACCAGCGAAACCTTCTTCCTCGCGATGCTGATTGCCGTGCTGTCGGCCATTATCGTTGGCGGCGTGCCGGGCGGCGCGTTCCTCGGGGAGATCTTTATTGTCACGACGCTGGGGCTGCCGATGGAAGCCATCCCGCTGCTGGTGGTGCTTGGCACCATTACCGATGCACCGGCCACGCTTATCAACGTGATCCACGATCTTAATGCGGCACAAATCGTGGAACGCTTCGCCGGAAAGAAGCGTGGTGAACCGGAAACCAGCGCTCCGCTGGCCGCAAACAGCCTCGCTGGCTAAGCCCTCTGAATGGAATGAATCAGGAAATAACGGGAGAATTTTATGAAACAGAAAAGTCATCTTGAAACTCAGCTGATCGTCGCCGGGCGTGAAAAACGCTACACCCAGGGGGCGGTAAATGCGGTTATCCAGCGCGCGTCCTCGCTGGTATTTGACAGCGTGAAAGCCAAAAAATTTGCCACTGCCAACCGGGCAAACGGCGAACTGTTCTATGGCCGCAGAGGCACGCTGACGCATTTTTCCTTCCAGAAGGCGATGACGGAGTTAGAAGGCGGTGCCGGGTGCTCGCTTTATCCGTGCGGCGCGGCGGCGGTCACCAATGCGATTCTGGCTTTTGTCAGCGGCGGAGATCATATCCTGATGACCGGCGCGGCCTATGAGCCAACGCAGGATTTCTGCAACAAGATCCTGAGCAAATTCAACGTCTCAACAACGTATTACGATCCGCTGATTGGCGCCGGGATCGCTGAGCTCATCCAGCCGAATACCCGCGTTGTTTTCCTTGAGTCTCCGAGCTCAATTACCATGGAGGTTCAGGACGTGCCCGGCATGATTAAGTCTATTCGCGCCGTTAACCCGGAAATTGTTGTCATGCTGGACAATACCTGGGCCGCCGGGGTGCTATTCCGTGCGCTGGATTATGGTGTAGATATCTCGATTCAGGCCGGGACCAAATACACCATCGGCCATTCGGACGGCATGTTGGGGACGGCGGTTGCAAACGAACGCTGTTGGGATCGCCTGCGTGAAAACTCGTACCTGATGGGCCAGACGCTGGATGCCGATACGGCGTATATGGCTGCCCGTGGCCTGCGCACGCTGGGGGTGAGGTTGAAGCAACATGAGGAAAGCAGCCTCGCGATTGCCCGCTGGCTGTCGGCTCATCCACTGGTGGAACGGGTTAACCATCCCGCGCTGGCTGAATGTCCGGGACATGCGTTCTTCGAACGCGACTTTTCCGGCAGCTCCGGCCTGTTCTCCTTTGTGCTAAAACAGCGCCTGACGGACGAGCAGCTTGCGGGTTACCTGGATAATTTTACGCTGTTCCATATGGCGTATTCCTGGGGCGGGTTTGAGTCACTGATCCTGGCCAACCAGCCGGAAGAGCTGAACGACATTCGTCCGGCAGGCAAAGTTGACTTCAGCGGCACGCTGGTGCGAGTCCATATTGGCCTGGAAAACGTTGAAGAACTGATTGCTGACCTGGAAGCCGGTTTTACCCGCATCGCCTGATTCCCTCTTTTGCCGCCCGCAAGGGCGGCTTTCTCGCCCGAGTTATTCTGCTATTCCCTTTGTGGTGGAATAAAATATTCGTGATTGTGTTCACGCACATGGAATAAAATATTCCATACTATGCACAACAGAACACACATAACGGATGTCCCGATGAAAATTAACTTAACCAAACTGGTCACCGAAGGCCGCAATCCGGCCAGCGCGGAAATCGACACTCTGCCCACCTTAGAGATGCTTAAAGTTATTAATAATGAAGACAAGCAGGTGCCGCTGGCGGTGGAAGCCACGCTGCCGCAGGTCGCTCAGGTTGTCGATAAAGTGGTGGAGGCTTTCGCCCTGGGCGGCAGGCTGATTTACAGCGGCGCAGGAACGTCCGGCCGTCTGGGGATCCTGGATGCAAGTGAGTGCCCGCCAACCTTTGGCACGCCGCGTGAGCAGGTCGTCGGGCTGATTGCCGGTGGGCACCCGGCCATTTTGCAGGCGGTAGAAAACGCCGAAGACAACCGTGAAATGGGTGAGCAGGATCTGCGTAACCTGAACTTCAGCGCGCGTGACGTGCTGGTAGGGATTGCCGCCAGCGGGCGCACGCCTTACGTACTGGGCGCTATGGCCTATGCAAAAAGCGTGGGGGCCACCGTCGCCGCAGTCTCCTGTAATCCGGGCAGCGAAATGAGCCTGGCGGCGGATATCGCCATTGAACCGGTCGTCGGCCCGGAAATCGTCACCGGCTCTTCACGCATGAAGGCCGGGACGGCGCAAAAGCTGATCCTGAATATGATCACTACCGGGTCGATGATTCGCAGCGGCAAAGTCTACGGCAACCTGATGGTGGATGTGGAAGCCACCAACGCCAAGCTGATCCAGCGCCAGGTCAATATTGTGGTGGCGGCGACCGAATGCAGCCCGGAGCAGGCCGAAGCGGCGCTTAGCGCCTGCCGCCGCCACTGCAAAACGGCGATCTTCATGCTGCTGAGCGGCCTGTCAGCCGAAGAGGCAAGCGATCTGCTGGCGAAAAAACAAGGCTTTATACGTGAAGCATTACGGGGGTTAAACGGGTAGCTATGGCGAAAATCACCGGCTCGATGATGGCAGACATCCTGCGCCTGACGGGCGGCAGCGGCAATATCCTTGTCTGCGGCAACTGCATGACGCGCCTCAGGCTGACGCTCAAAAACAGAGATCTCGTTCAGCACGACGACCTGAAGAAAATCCCCGGCGTGATGGGCGTGGTCAACGGCGACGACCAGCTGCAAATTATTCTCGGCCCCGGCAAAGCGCAAACCGCCAGCGAGCTGATGAATGGCCTGTTAAAGCAGGAGGGCTTAAGCGAGCCGGAGCGTGGCGAAAGCGCGGACCTGGCCGCGCTCGCCAGCCAGAACAAACAGCAGATGAAGGCGAAGCAGAACAGCGCGGTGCATAACTTCCTCACCAAGTTTGCCACCATCTTCACGCCGCTGATCCCGGGCTTTATCGCCGCCGGGCTGCTGCTGGGTATTGCCACGCTGCTGCAGCAAACGCTGATCGTTGAAGGCACAGCGCCTGCGGCCTGGCTGACCCAGCTTATCGCCTATATGAAGGTATTCAGCATCGGGCTGTTTACCTTCCTGAGCATTCTGATTGGCTTCAACACCCAGAAAGCTTTCGGCGGCACCGGCGTGAACGGGGCAATCATCGCCTCGTTGTTTATTCTGCGCTACGTGCCGGAAGGCAAAGTGGGCTACTACGCCGGGATGGATACCTTCTTCGGGCTGGCTATCGACCCGCGCGGCAACATTATTGGCGTGCTGCTGGCCTGTATGCTCGGAGCGTGGATCGAACGCCAGGTTCGACGGATGATCCCGGACAACCTGGATATGATCCTCACCTCGACGATCACCTTATTGATCACCGGGGCGATCACTTTTGTGGCGATCATGCCCATCGGCGGCGAGCTGTTCAAAGGCATGTCCTGGCTGTTTATGCACCTGAACGGCAACCCGTTCGGCACGGCGATTCTGGCCGGGCTGTTCCTGATTGCCGTGGTGTTTGGTATTCACCAGGGATTTGTCCCGGTCTACTTCGCGCTGATGGATGCCGAGGGCTTTAACTCGCTGTTCCCGATTCTGGCGATGGCCGGTGCGGGGCAGGTGGGCGCGGCGCTGGCTCTGTTTGCCCGCTCGCCGAAAGGCTCGGTCCTGCGTACGCAAATCAAAGGGGCGATTATTCCCGGCCTGCTGGGCATTGGTGAGCCGCTGATTTACGGCGTGACGCTGCCGCGCCTGAAGCCGTTTATTACCGCCTGTATCGGTGGCGGCATCGGCGGGTTCTTTATCGGGCTGGTGGCCTGGCTGGGGCTGCCCGTCGGACTGAATACGGTGTTTGGGCCGTCAGGTTTGGTGTCGATTCCGCTGATGACTTCCCATCAGGGGATCTTCGCCGGGATGGCGGTTTACGTTGCCGGGATTGTTATCGCCTATGTGGCCGGGTTTATCATGACCTGGTGTTTTGGCAGTAAGAACGTTGATTTGACTTAAGTTAATATGACTCTTGCCCGCCCGCCTTCTGCGGGCGGCGTTATTCCCGCTCAGCAGCTAACCTTGCCCACTTTTTTTCTAAGGACGGAAAGGCATTAGCGATAATTTTTTATTCTTTTATGGAATCGTTGCCGTTGGAAATACTGCTCTCTCCCCCGAGACAGGAGCAGAATCATGGCAGCAAAACGACACTCACTCTGGCTGGTTGCACTGGCCCTAATTGCGGCTCAGGCCCACGCGGTGGACGTTACCGTGGCGTACCAAACCTCCGCCGAACCCGCCAAAGTTGCGCAAGCCGACGACGCTTTTGCCAAAGATAGCGGGGCGAAAGTGGAATGGCGTAAGTTCGACAGCGGCGCGAGCGTGGTGCGTGCGCTCGCCTCGGGCGATGTGCAAATCGGCAATATCGGCTCCAGCCCGCTGGCCGTTGCCGCCAGCCAAAACGTACCGATTGAAGTCTTCCTCCTGGCCTCCCAGCTCGGTAACTCTGAAGCGCTGGTGGTCAAAAAAGGCATCAAAACGCCGCAGGACCTGATCGGCAAACGCATCGCCGTGCCGTTTATTTCTACTACCCATTACAGCCTGCTGGCTTCCCTCAAGCATTGGGGCATCAAGCCGGATCAGGTTCAAATTCTAAATCTTCAGCCTCCGGCAATTATTGCCGCGTGGCAGCGCGGGGATATCGATGCCGCTTACGTCTGGGCTCCGGCGGTGAACGAGCTGGAAAAAGACGGCAACGTGCTCACGGACTCGGCGCAGGTGGGCAAATGGGGCTCCCCGACGCTTGACGTCTGGGTCGTACGTAAAGACTTTGCTGAAAAACATCCTGATGTGGTCACCGCTTTTGCCCGCAGCGCCGTTGCGGTTCAGAAAGGCTACCTCGACAATCCTGACGGCTGGCTTCAGCAGCCGGACAACCTGAGCAAGCTTTCGCGCCTGAGCGGCGTACCGGAAAACGACGTCCCGGGGCTGGTGAAGGGCAATACCTACCTGACGGCGAAGCAGCAGGTTGAGCAGCTTAGCGGCCCGGTGAATAAAGCCATCGTGGACACCGCGCACTTCCTGAAAGAGCAGGGCAAAGTGCCGGCGGTCGCCACCGATTATAGCCAGTTTGTGACCGACCGCTTCGTGAAGCCGCTGGCGCAGTAAACAGGAGACACGGCGATGCTACAGGTTTCGCATCTCAGCGCGGAGTACGGCGGCAAGCCGGTACTCGACGACATTAATCTGACGGTGGACGAGGGCGAGCTGCTGGTGGTGCTCGGCCCTTCCGGCTGCGGTAAGACCACGCTGCTTAACCTGATCGCCGGTTTCGTTCCCTATCATTCCGGCAGCATTACGCTTCAGGGCAAAACGGTTGCAGGCCCTGACGCCGAGCGCGGGGTTGTTTTTCAGAACGAAGGGCTGCTGCCCTGGCGATCGGTACTGCATAACGTGGCCTTCGGACTGCAGCTTGCCGGGCAGGCTAAGCCCGAGCGGGAAGAGATTGCGCTCGACATGCTGCGCAAGGTTGGACTGGAAGATAAGGCGAAAAACGCCATCTGGCAGCTTTCGGGCGGGCAGCGGCAGCGGGTGGGCATTGCCCGGGCGCTGGCGACGAAGCCCCAGCTTTTGTTGCTGGACGAGCCGTTTGGTGCGCTGGATGCCTTTACCCGCGAGCAGATGCAAACTCTACTGCTGAAGCTGTGGCACGAAAGCCGTCGGCAGGTGCTGCTGATCACCCACGACATTGAAGAGGCGGTCTTTCTGGCGACGGAACTGGTCTTGCTCTCGCCAGGCCCTGGCCGCGTACTGGAGCGGCTTCAGCTTGATTTTGGCCGTCGCTTTGCCGCCGGAGAGCCGTGCCGAAGCATCAAATCCGATCCAGAATTTATCGCCAAACGTGAATACGTGCTGAGCCGCGTGTTCGATCAGCGGGAGGGCTTCTTATGAGCATAGTGATTCCGGACAAACCCGTGCGCCGCAGGCTTGCCTTGCGCTGGCCGTTTTCGCGTCAGCTTACCCTGAGCGCAACCACGCTGGTGGCGTTGGTGCTGCTGTGGTGGTGGGTGGCGGCGCAGCATTGGATAAGCCCGCTGTTTCTGCCGCCACCGGGGCAGGTGCTGGCGAAGCTTATCACCATCGCCGGGCCGCAGGGCTTTATGGACGCCACGCTTTGGCAGCATCTGGCCGCGAGCCTGGGGCGCATTCTTACCGCGCTTGCCGCTGCGGTGTTGATAGGCATCCCGGTGGGCATTGCAATGGGGCTGAGTCCCACCGTGCGCGGCATTCTTGATCCGCTGATCGAGCTTTACCGCCCGGTGCCGCCGCTGGCCTATTTACCGCTGATGGTGATTTGGTTTGGCATCGGCGAGACATCCAAAATCCTGCTGATTTACCTGGCGATTTTTGCGCCGGTGGCCATGTCCACCATGGCGGGCGTGCGCAGCGCGAAGCAGGTACGCATTCGTGCGGCTCAGGCGCTCGGGGCATCTCGCTGGCAGGTTATCTGGCATGTGATTTTGCCGGGCGCGCTGCCGGAAATTCTGACCGGATTTCGCATTGGGCTGGGCGTGGGCTGGTCCACGCTGGTGGCCGCAGAGCTTATCGCCGCCACGCGCGGGCTGGGCTTTATGGTGCAGTCCGCCGGTGAGTTTCTGGCGACCGACGTGGTGCTGGCCGGGATCGGCGTCATTGCCGTCATCGCATTTTGTTTAGAACTGGGGCTACGGGCGCTACAGCGCCGCCTGACCCCGTGGCATGGAGAAGGGCAATGAGTGAAAAAGTGAACATTAAGCCGTTGGGGCCGTATATCGGGGCGCAGGTTGACGGCGTGGATTTAACGCGCGGCCTGAGCGACAACCAGTTCGAGCAGATTTACCACGCGCTGATCCGCCATCAGGTGCTGTTCTTCCGCGAGCAGGAAATTACGCCCGAGCAGCAGCGCGCGCTGGCTCTGCGTTTCGGCGATCTGCATATTCACCCGGTTTACCCGCATGCCGAAGGCGTGGAAGAAATTATCGTGCTGGATACCCACAACGATAATCCGCCGGATAACGACAACTGGCACACCGACGTGACCTTTATTGAAACGCCGCCTGCCGGAGCGATTCTGGCGGCGAAGCAGCTGCCGGAAACCGGCGGCGATACGCTGTGGACCAGCGGGATTGCCGCTTATGAGGCGCTGTCCGAGCCGTTTAAAAAGCTGTTGTCCGGGCTCGAGGCCGAGCACGATTTCCGTAAATCGTTCCAGGAGTATAAGTACGCCCACAGCGAAGTCGAACACCAGCGCTGGCGCGAAGCCGTGGCGAAGAACCCGCCGCTGCGCCATCCTGTGATTCGCACGCATCCGGTCAGCGGCAAGCAGGCGCTTTTCGTCAACGAAGGCTTTACCACGCGCATTGTTAACCTGACAGAAAAAGAGAGCGAGACGCTGCTGGGCTTCCTGTTTGCCCACATCACCAAACCAGAGTTCCAAGTACGCTGGCGCTGGCAGCAAAACGATATTGCCATCTGGGACAACCGCGTGACGCAGCATTACGCCAACGCCGATTATCTCCCGGCTCGCCGTATCATGCACCGCGCGACAATCCTCGGGGATAAGCCTTTCTGGCGCGGCTGAGCATCCGAAGGTGTGATTGATATTTGCTCTTTTGGTGGTTATTATAACCACCAAATTTCACTTCATGGATGAAGGAATGACAAGCGCAGAGCTGATAAGGATGTTGAAAAAGTTGGGATGGCTACACGTGCGTACCAGAGGCAGCCACCACATTTTTGAAAAAGAAGGTGAGGCAAACCCTGTCGTGGTACCCCACCCAACCAAGGATTTGGCCCCGGGAACGTTGCATAAAATTCTTAAGCAACTGGGTGAGAAATGAATAAGTGGCGTGCCAACGAGTAGCGCTTTCAGGAGAGAGGAACGTATGAAATATCCTGTGTATTTGCACCAGGCCGAAAGTGGAAGCTGGTCAGGGTTTGTGCCGGATATTGAAGGCTGCTATTTCGCCGGAGACACCATCGATGAGGCTATCGATGACGCCCATGGCGCGATTAATGCTCATCTGGAATATCAAAGCGAGAAAGGCAGAGCGGTGCCTGTTGCTCTGACGATTAACGATCATAAAAATGATGAGAGTTGCCAGGGGGGCGTTTGGGGATTTGTTGATATCGATATTACCCGGTACGAAGGTAAATCGGTAAAATTGAATATTACGTTGCCACAATCCTTGCTGGCGAGAATCGATAGCTATGTCAGTGGTAATAGGGAGTACGCCAGCCGAAGTGGTTTTTTAGCAGAGCTGGCTCGCCGTGAATTAACTAAACGCCTGTAGCTTCTCATCACGAATATGGCCCGCCAGGTGCGGGCCTTGTTGTTTTTACAACTTAAGCCCGCACCTTCACCGTAACCAGCACCGCTGTCAGCAGCATCAGGCTGCCGGACAAGATAAGCGGGGCCAGCAGGCCGAGGTTATCCAGCGCGAGGCCGCCTATTGCCGCCCCGCAGGTGTTGGCCAGTTGAATTACGGCCACCTGAATTGACCCGGCTTTTTCCGCCTGATCTGCCAGCGAGCGGGTGATCCACGTTGACCAGCCGACCGGTACGAGGGCAAAGGCCAGCCCCCAGACAATAGCAATCACCGATGCCACGGCTTTGTTCGTCCCCCACAGCACCAGTATCGCCGCGCTGATAGCGAGAATTAATGGCGCGCAGGCCAGGGCCAGCTTGAGCGATCGTTTCAGGATCGGGGCGGAAAGAGAGGTGCCGACGAAGCTGGCAATACCGAAGCTCAGCAGCACCAGCGTCAGGCCGTCCACGTCAAAGCCCGCCAGGGTCATATAAACCGGGCGAATATAGGTAAAGAACGAGAACTGCCCGGCGAACGCCATGAAAATTGCCAGCATACCCGCCAGCACGCCCGGGCGTTTGAGCAGGCCAAACATGTTTTGCTTCTGGTGCGCCGCTTCCCCTGGCAGAGAAGGCAGCGCTTTCCAGACCCAGATAATACAGGCGACGCCCATCAGGGCGGCGGCGTTAAAGACGTTGCGCCAGCCGATGATCCCCCCGAGGAAGCTGCCCAGCGGGGCGGCAATCACTAGCGCAATCGAGACGGCTCCGAAGATAACGGACAGCGCCTTAGGCACCGTGCGCGCGGGCACAAGGCGCATGGTCAGCGAGGCCGACATTGCCCAGAACCCGCCCAATGCCAGCCCAAGACAGGCGCGACCAAGCAGCAGCAGAGAGAAGTTGCCCGCGAACGAAACCAGCAGGCAGGAGGCGGTGAGCAGCACGGCAAAAAGCAGCACCACGCGGCGGCGATCGGTCGATCCAATCAGGTTGGTGACAAACAGGCTGGCAAACATCGCCACAAAGGCGGTGACCGTGACCGACTGCCCGGCAAGGCCTTCGGAGATATTCAGTTCCTGCGCCATCGGCGTCAGCAGGCTAACCGGCAAAAACTCAACGGTAATCAGGCAGGCCACGCAAAACGCGATGGCAAAGACTGCCGACCAGTTGGGGCGTGTTACTGAGGTTGCCGGAATGGTATGGGGGGCGGTTTCATTCATCCTGAAGTCCTGGGTCAAAGTTTGGGGCAAGCCTTCCAGTGTATCACCGCTTGCGCAACGTCTTTAACCTTTTGGCAACTTCACTCAGTATTGCGCGGCAGGCGTTCAAGATCCCTTTATCTGAATCAAACAAAAAATAAACAAATTTAACAAAAAACGAACAATTTTCTGGGGCTAAGAGAATAATATAACCCCCTAAATTAACGAGGCTTTTATCTCTCCAGAATCATTTTCCCGAAAGGTTTACCTGGTCATTTCTTAGGCGTTATTAAGACTGAGCTTATGCAACATAAAGAATTGGTATCTATTACTTAAATAAAATTTAGCTTAATTTAGCCATACTTCGTAGCCCATCACGAATATATAAAAATTTCATCTTGAATTATTAAAGATAACTTTATACGGCACATTAAATAATGTGCTGGGGAAACGTTTGTCTTTAATTCTAATGAAACCACTGAGCATTCTAAGGAATTCCCACAGGATGTGGGGAATGCGTTATGCGGTCATTTAAGACCGATGATGATTCAAACGGAGTCATGAAGGATGCCTGACTCCGATGTGCGTTTTATATATGAAGGAATACCCATGAAATTAAGCAAAATCGCCTCTTCTCTGATCGCAACCGTTGCTCTGGTGAGCAGCGCCGCTAACGCAGCAGATCCTGTTACCGTTAATGGCGGGACCGTGCACTTCCAGGGCGAGCTGGTTAACGCCGCTTGTGCGGTAAGCACTCAGTCCGACGGCCAGATCGTTAAACTGGGCCAGTACCGTACCGCCGCTTTCACCAAAGTGGGCGATACCTCTTCCCAGATCCCATTCAACATCGTTCTGACCGATTGCGATAGCACCGTGGCGGCCACCGCTTCTGTGGCATTCACCGGCCAGACTGATGCGACCGACCCAACGCTGCTGGCGGTAAACTCCAGCGGGAACGCAACCACCGCGAAAGGCGTGGGTATCGAGATCCTGGATCGTACCTCTAAGACCCTGTCTCCGAACGGTTCTACCTTCTCTACCGCTCAGACTCTGAACGACGGTGAGAACACCATTCCGTTCACCGCTCGCTATAAAGCAACCGCTGCCACCGCGACTGCCGGTGCTGCGAACGCGGACGCAACTTTCGTTATGAAATACGAATAATCAGCCACGGCTGAGAGCACAGGGATGATTCAGCCTCACGGATGAGGCTTGTCCGACGCGAGTCCAGAGAGGACGATGATGATAAGGAAAATCCTGCTCCTGGCGATGCTGGCTGCGGTGAATCCCGTTCAGGCAAAGCGCATTGTGGTTATCCACGGTGGGGAAGTGCATATGCAGGGTGAGCTGGTTAACGGCGCCTGCGCCGTCGCACCTGAAAGTCAGGAAATGACGGTGCAAATGGGCCAGTACCCGAGCAACGTATTTAAAGATGTTGGCAGCTACGCGCCGCCCAGCATCCCTTTTACCCTTCGGCTGACGGACTGTCGCCCGGAGGTTTATGACCATGTGGGCATCGCGTTTCAGGGATCTACTCCTGCGGAAGATCCTCTGGTCTTTCTGGCCACGTCCAGCGTAAGTGGCAATGACGCCAGCAGCGGCATTGGCCTCGCATTATTCGACCAACAGCAGCAGCTGATTATTCCCAATAGCGAACCGGCGTCTTATTCGGAAATAACTACGCAGGAAATGAGTTTTCATTTTACTGCCCGTTATCGCGCGGTTTCTAAGCATATGTCGCCCGGAAATATTCGCTCTGACGTCTGGTTCACGCTGGTTTATCCCTGAACCTCTGCTTTTCCATTCTGGCTATTTTGATGGTACCTGTCGTGATGAACAAATTATATAAAGCCGCTTCGGCACTGATGCTCTCTTTAATGATGATGACTTTTAATGCGCAGGCTGCGGGCGGTATTGCCCTGGGCGCTACGCGCGTTATTTATCCGGCCGACGCGAAACAAACTTCGCTGGCCATCACCAACAGCGATCCGAAAGAGCGCTTCCTGGTGAACTCATGGATCGAGAACGATCTCGGCCAGAAAGAGAAAAGTTTTGTGGTTACGCCGCCGCTGTTTGTCAGTGAGCCAAAAAGCGAAAACACGCTGCGTATTATCTATGCCGGGCCTGCGTTACCGACGGATCGCGAGTCTATTTTCTGGATGAACGTGAAGGCCATTCCTTCCGTGGATAAAAACAGCGTTGAGGGAAAAAACGTCCTTCAACTGGCGGTGCTTTCCCGCATCAAACTGTTTGTACGCCCTAAAAATCTGCAGATGCAGCCGGAAGATGCGCTGAAAGAGATTCGCTTCGCGCGCAACGGTCAGTACCTGAAGATCAGTAACCCGTCGCCTTACTACGTTTCACTGGTCAACCTGAAAATGGGGAGTGAAAAACTGCCTAACACCATGGTGGCACCGAAAAATAGCGTGCAGGTTGCCGTACCGTCCGGCGTTCAGGGGGCGGTGAGCTTCCAGACTGTGAACGACTACGGCGCGGTGACTAAAGCACAAGCGGGTGTCATGCAGTAACGCCAGGCGGGCAAAGGGAAGCCGATAAATCATGAAGAGATCAGTCTCGCGTAAGGTGTTTACGCTAGCGCCGCTGGCGGCGACCATTGTGGCCTCATTTTGGCCCGCGTTCGCTGCCGCTGAGAGCTATTTCAACCCGGCATTTTTGTCGGACGATACCGCGGCGGTGGCGGATCTGTCTCGCTTCGAAAAAGGCAGCAGCCAGCCGCCGGGCGTTTATCGCGTGGACATCTGGCGCAACGATGAATTTGTTGCCACCGAAGACGTACATTTTACGGCGACGGAATCGAAAGTCCCTGCTTCTGAAGCCGTGAAGTCCGGCGGGCTGACGGCCTGCCTCGACGTCGACTGGCTCAAGCGGCTCGGGCTGAATATGCTGGCGTATCCTGAGCTGGCGAAATATAAGTCCGGGGAGTGCGTCCCCGTGACTACGGCCGTGCCAGGCGCTGAAGTGAGCTATGACTTTTCGCGTCTGCGACTGGATATTAGCCTGCCACAGGCCTCTTTAATCAACAGCGCCCGCGGTTACATTCCCCCGGATCAGTGGGATGAAGGGATCCCGGCGGCGCTGCTGAACTACACCTTCACCGGCAACCGCGGCACTTACAACGACAGCTACTATCTGAACCTGCAAAGCGGCCTGAATCTGGGCCCGTGGCGCCTGCGCAATAACGGGGCCTGGAACTACACCAGCGGCGATGGCCACCACCAGAATCAATGGCAGAATATCAGTACCACGCTGCAGCGCACGATTATCCCGCTCAAGGGCGAGCTGGTCATGGGCGACAGCAACACCGGCAGCGATGTGTTCGACAGCCTCGGGTTTCGTGGGGCGCGCCTCTATTCTTCCGACAGCATGTACCCGGACAGCCTGCAGGGCTACGCGCCAACCGTGCGCGGGATTGCCCGCACCAACGCCAAGATTGTTGTCCGCCAGAACGGCTACGTGATTTATCAGAGCTATGTCTCTCCGGGCGCGTTTGCCATCAGCGACCTTAACCCGACCTCTTCAAGCGGTGACTTAGAGGTTACGGTAGAGGAGAAAGACGGCTCTGTACAGAAGTACACCGTGCCTTATTCCACCGTGCCGATGCTGCAGCGTGAAGGCCGGTTTAAATATGATGTGGTGATGGGGGATTTCCGCAGCGGGAATAACCAGCAGGATAAGCCGTTCTTTACTCAGGGTACGTTGATTGCCGGTCTGCCGAACGGCTACACCGCCTATGGTGGGACACAGCTGGCAGAACGCTATACCGCCGTTGCGTTAGGTGCCGGGAAAAACCTCGGTGACTGGGGGGCGATTTCGCTCGATCTTACCCATGCGCGCAGCAAGCTGGCGGATGACAGCGATCATCAGGGGCAGTCGCTGCGCTTCCTGTACGCCAAATCCCTGAGCGGCTACGGAACAAACTTCCAGCTGCTGGGCTATCGCTACTCCACGCGCGGTTTTTACACTCTGGATGATGTGGCCTACCGGAATATGGAAGGCTACCAGTACGAGTGGCAAAACAATGACAGCAACCGGCAGGAGCTGGTGGCGACCAGCTATCACAACCTGCGCTACAACAAAAAGGGCCGATTTCAGGTCAATATCTCCCAGTCTCTGGGGGATTACGGCTCGGTCTATGTTTCCGGCAGCCAGCAAACTTACTGGGGAACCGATCAGGACAACACCTGGTACCAGCTGGGGTACTCCAGCGGCTGGCGCGGGATCAGCTACTCGCTTTCCTGGTCGTGGAGTAAGTCGCTCGGCCTGGCAGACACCAACCGGATTGTCGCCTTCAACCTTTCGATTCCGTTTAGCACGCTGCTTGGGCACGGTTATTCGCGCGATACGGCGCTGGATCGTGCCTACGCCACGATGGCCACAAGCCGCAGCTCTGACGGCAAAAATAGCTGGCAATCCGGGGTCGGCGGCACGCTGCTGGAAGGTCGCAACCTGAACTACAGCGTGAGTCAGGGGCATACCAGCAATAACGGCTATTCCGGCAGCGCCACTGCCAACTGGCAGGCCACGTACGGCACGCTTGGCCTGGGCTACAACTATGACCGCAACCAGCATGACTTCAACTGGCAGGCTTCCGGCGGCGTGGTCGGCCATGCGGACGGGGTGACCTTCAGCCAGCCGCTGGGCGACACCAACGTGTTGATTAAAGCGCCGGGCGCTTCCGGCGTCAGCATTGAAAACCAGACCGGGGTGAAAACCGACTGGCGTGGCTATGCCGTTATGCCGTATGCCACGGTTTACCGCTACAACCGCGTAGCGCTCGACACCAACACAATGGACAACCACACCGACATTGAAAACAACGTCAGCAGCGTAGTGCCGACGGAGGGTGCCCTGGTCCGCGCCACCTTCGATGCCCGAATTGGCGTACGCGCTATCCTCACCGTTAAACGCGGCGACCGCCCGGTGCCGTTTGGTTCCGTGGTGCGGGAAGAGCAAAGCGGTGTGACCAGCATGGCCGGTGACGACGGGCAGATTTACCTCAGCGGCCTGCCGCTGAAAGGCAAATTGCTGATCCAGTGGGGCGACGGGAAGGGTTCCCAGTGCCGCGCCAACTATTCCCTGCCGGAAGAGAGCCTGAAACAGGCTATCGTCATGGCAACCGCCACCTGTTCATAGCGTGCGGAGAGATTCAGGAAGATGAAAATGAAACTGAGCAATGTTATCGCGGGTGGCTTGCTGCTGGCCTGCGCAGGTCCTGCTGCCGCAACGGTGTGCTACAACTCCAGCGGCACCGTCACCGATGTCTCTTATGACCTGTCGGACAAATTTAACAGCAGCAATAACAACGTTGGGCAAGTCGTTACCCTGGCGGAAAAAACGCAGTGGGTCGGGGTGAATGCCAAATGCCCGGCCGGCACGATCGGGAACACGACGATGCGAAGCTACAAGACGGAGCTGCCGGTTCAGGAAGTGGTGGGCAGTTATCAGTACCTGAAGATTAATGATTATCTTAACGGGGCGATGCAGATCACCGACAGCTATGCTGGTACGTTCTACCCGCCGCGCAATTATATTCAAATGGGGAGCCACCCGAACGTCTCTAAGCAGCAGCCTTTTGGCGTACAGGATTCGAAGCTGGTGTTTCGCCTTAAAGTCACCCGCCGTTTTATTAACATGGTGCCGATTCCACGCCAGACGATGTTCCGGGTCTACGTAACGACGACCTCTGCGGACCCGTTAGATACCGTCGTTTACACCATCAGCTACAGCGGCAAAGTTGAAGTCCCGCAGACCTGCGAAATCAACGCCGGGCAGGTGGTGGAGTTTGATTTTGGCAGCATCGGGGCATCGTTATTCAGCCAGGCCGGGGCCGGTAACCGCCCGCAAAGCGTGACGCCGCAAAGTAAAACGGTCGGCATCAAATGCACTAATATCGATGCCCAGGCTTACCTCACGCTGCGCCTTGAGGCTGAGAAAAGCAGCGGCAATATGATGATATCCGATAACAGCGATCTGGGCTTTATCGTGGCGAACGCCAGCGGTACGCCGCTGACGCCAAACAACCTTGGCAGCAAGATTAATTTCCAGCTTGATGATGCCGCTGCGGCCCGGGTGGGAATTCGCGCCTGGCCGGTCAGCGTGACGGGCGTTAAGCCGAAGGAAGGGCCGTTCACGGCTCGTGGCTATCTGCGCGTTGATTTCGACTAAGGGGACCTGATGAACAAGTTTATCCTGAGCGCGCTGGCGCTGGTCCCGATACTCTGCGTGCCCTCAGTGAAAGCGGCCTCGCCGCTGGGGGAAATCAACGTTGAGCTGCATGGAACAATCGTGGATTACACCTGTGTCGTGGAGACGGGCGGGGACAATAAGACGGTGAAGCTTGGCTCGTGGCCGACCAAACAGCTGCGCACCGCCGGGAGCACAACTCAGGCAATGCCGTTTAACCTGAAGCTAACCGGCTGCCCGCCGAGCGGTACCGCCTCTATCACCTTTAATGGCAAGAGTACCGGCACGGGACTGCTGGCGCTAAACGCTGCCAGTACGGCGAAAAATGTGGCCATTGAGCTACTGAATGAGGATAAGTCCCGATTGTTGTTGAATGATGCCAGTAAAACGATGCCGGTTGATGCCAACGGCGATGTGACGCTCAAGTTTTGGGCAAACTATATTGCCACGGCGGACAACGCGGATGCCGGGCTGGCCAATGCGGATGCGACGTTTCTGATTAACTACAATTAAAGCATCGTTAATGGTTCCAGAAAATAACCGGGAGGAGTCTTCCCGGTATTTCCGCTTCCGGTGCGTAATGGTCCTTTATAGCAGTTCATGCACCTTGGCATAGTCAATCAGCTCGACAATGGAAGTGAGTCCGAGTTTAGAGAATATATTAGCTTTATGTGCGCTAATGGTCTTGTTACTCAGTAATAGCTGTTCGGCAATCTCTTTATTCGACAGGCCGTTTGCCAAATAACGCAAGACTGTGATTTCGCGGTTGGATAACGGCATATCGTCCATCGTTCCCCGGCGTGATTTATGGCTGCTGATAAAATGCAGCGTTTCCGAAGGGAAAAAGGAGTAGCCAGAAAGCAACATTTCAACCGCGTTAAATATATCTTCCTGTTCCTTACGTTTGCTCACAAATCCGTTGGCGCCGGCCTGAATAGCGCGCCCTGCGTAAAACGACTCTGATTTTGACGACAGGAAAAGGATTTTGGTTTTTTCCTGTAATCCTTTGATTCTTTTAAGTAATGTAAAGCCATCTGTGTTGGGGAGTTCAACGTCAAGAATCACCAGATCGACTGGATTCGCGCGCATATAGTCGATAACTTCCCGACCATCATCTGTTTTTAAAACAACATTAATATCTTTATTTTTCTGGAGGAGAACTTCTATCGACATTCTGACAATAGGATGCTCGTCCATAATGATTACGGATGCCGGTTTCATTTTTTTTTGCCTCGATTGTTTGATAAAAACATCGCTTTGACACAGCGTCAATGGCAGCGAAAGTGATAAACAGTGAGTTGGCGGTTGCCGGTCTTTATGCGGGAACCTCCTTGTTTTTTTTAACTCTCTTCCTTTTTAAATTCGTTATTGTCGGCGGGAGAATGACTGCCTAAATAACT
Organism: Enterobacter sp. Ap-867; assembly: GCF_011752855.1. Classification (NCBI taxonomy): domain Bacteria; kingdom Pseudomonadati; phylum Pseudomonadota; class Gammaproteobacteria; order Enterobacterales; family Enterobacteriaceae; genus Enterobacter; species Enterobacter sp. Ap-867. Next base: position 211,863 of record NZ_VWWS01000007.1, read on the forward strand.
TCACATGTAATCCTTATAGATGCCATGGCAAATATAAATATGTGATGAGGTGATTATACAGCGCAGTTTTTGTGGGAAAAGTCTGATGTTCCTGGAATAAGTCTAAGTCAATACGAAATGCTGTGTAGTTAATTGACCTTTTTCTAAATTGAATTAACGAACCTAATTTTTTAGTTAAGGTGGGTTAAAAGACTTTTTATTGGAGAAAAAATGACATTTAGTTCTGAATGTTGTTATTTTGTTTTGGATCAAAAAGTGCTGAATGGCGTCATAGCGGAATAATTGCTTCCAGGAATAGTTGTAATTGTTAATTTTTTGTTTGTTTTTAACTCAATTTGAACATTGAAATTAAGTAAATTCTTAAAATATCTTATGCCTCAGTAGGTTAGTTCGATAGCCAATGTGCGCTATTTGCAACAGAAATTTCATGTAGAAGGTGCAGCAATTTACTGCGGTTATCGAGCGCCAGTCGGGTCAGCAAAACGTTGAAGCGATAAACGACGTAATGATAGGGTTTCTCAAGTAAAAGGGCGATTGATTTCAATGACTCTCCGCGGCTCAGCGCCAGTAAAATCGCCCACTCTCTGAGGGAAAAAACCTGCGTGTCGTAACTCGCCGCCAAATCTGGGGCGCCGAGGCTTAAAGCCTGTTTCAGTTTGTCCGGGGGCAGACGACGCTCGACAATCTTGCAGCCAACGGCCTGCTGAATAAATCGTGTGATTTCGGGCTTTCGCTGCGCGCTAAGCAGCATGATTTGGTGTTGCGGCGTGGTGATAATTTGTTGGCGAATGGCCTTCAAAACGTCAAGTGTGGGGATCTCCAGGCTGTCGAGGTCGACGATCAGTCGCGGTACGGGAGAGTGCACCTGATGCGCGATAACGTCATCCAGCGAAGAGAGCACGGGAATGTTAAGGCGATGGAAAAGAGTGCCGGTGATTGCGCTGCTGAGGAAATTGTCGGCAGAAACGAGGATGGCATCGGGCTTCTTTGGTTTTTGCCCCCCAATCAATTGCTGTTGAATATATTCGAGTCGATCAAAAAAAAGTGGCGCGGTGGAGTTGGCGGGGTTTAGAAGATAATCAGTCCTGGTACGACGGTGTTTATTTCGCCTCATAGCTGCGCACATAAGCCTGCTCACAATGACAAGGTATCAGAGAGCAGCCAGCGTTTATGCGGCCATAAATAGCCTTGCCCGAAGCTGGCACCTGACTGGCGAGCAAGCTCGAGATGATGTGTGTCTTCGATACCTTCAATGATAATGTGAGGTGAAATGTCCGCGCACCGTGCGACCAGGCGTTGAAGTGCCCTGGGATTTTTACCGAGCGTCCAGAATGCTTGCTTATCAATTTTTACTCCGCCGACATCAATGGCGTAGCGGTGGAAGCTTTCAATACAGCCCTCGGTAAGGTCATCCAGCCATACCGATATCCTTTGTTGCTGTAACAGCTTAATTCGCTCCCGCAGGCAAAGCTGATGCCGCCTGGAGCACGTATCAAAAAGTGGAGCATCCTGTATCTCAATTGTTATCCATGATTCACAAACATCAAGCAGCCGGGCGAATAGCCGCTCGTCAATCAGCGCCATAATGGGAAGGTTAAGGAAGAAGCTACCGGATGCCTGTCGGGACTTCAGCAGGTTGGCCTGACGGCAAAAAAGCGCCACGCTGTCGGCTGCCGACAGGTTTGCAAAAAAAACCTCGGAATCGCGTGATGGCGCGGCGAGCTGGCTGAGTACTTCGTGGCTAATAACGTGTCCGCTAAATAAATTAACAATCGGTTCCAGACGGAAACCGGAAATATGCTGGTCAACAGATAATAAATTGTTATCTCTAGAAATATTTATCATTATTTTGTCGCTAATTGTGACAGCTATTACTGAATTGCTGAGCAATCAATGCCCTGAGAGGAAGAGGTGGTGTGCTTTCAGCAAATTTGGAGATTTTTCTGAGCGTATTCTCTCAGCGCCTCGAATGAGTGAATACCGGGGATGGCTTATTCCAGGTTGCGAAAATTCGCAACCCTGAAGAGTGAGGGGCGCGTTTTTTTTATAATTAAGAGTAATTCCCTGGCATAATAAGAAAATACTTAATTAAATAATTCAATCCAGCAAGAACGGCAGATTGAGTTTGATATAATTCATGAGTTTATATTGGCTCTTGATATTAAGTTTTTTCATAATCGACAGTCGTTTATCCCGCGCAGTATTTTCATCAATATGCATAATAAAAGCCGCGTCAATCAGCGAGTAACCACAGGCCATTAGCTTCAGTAATTCACGCTCCTGCATGTTGAAATGCCGCGTTGTGCAGTAGTGGCAAATAGACGTAGGCACGGGCAGGGTGTTTTTTTTGCGCCGTTCTGGATCTATCCAGGGGGCCAGTTTGAGCCTGACATCTTCAACCTCATCCTCACGGTAGATAGACGGCAGCATATACAGGCAGGGACGAAACATCAGGTTCTCCTGATCCTGCTTTTTGCAGATGAGGATCACCCGCTGATGGCGCGTCGTCTGCGGTATTTTGTAGCAGTTGGCGGTTGACCAGTTGTCGTCTAGCGCGAAAAAAACCAGATCGGCGACGTCCTGGTGCGCCAACGGTAGGAAATGATAAGTCTCGCTAAACTGACGGCAGAGCTGCTGGATAATAATTTTAATGCCATTGGCAAAATGGCTATTTCTTTCACAGATAGCAACGGTAAGCATGCCTTCCTCCGGGCTGGTTGACTATTAAAAAAATGATAGTGAAAAAAACTCGGATTATGAATGTGTTACGACTTAACCCCGCAGGTGTGGAGGATGAATTATTGCCAGGCCATTTCCTGGGAGTAGCAGAAAAAACGGCAAAAAAACGCTTTGGGTAAAGTTTTCTGCTGTTACGCCGATGATTAAGACTTGTCTTACAGGGAATGAGAAGCAATGTTAAACCGTATCAAAATCGTTACAAGCTTACTGGTCGTCCTGGGGCTGTTTGGCATTTTGCAGATAGCTTCCGGCGGATTGTTCTTCAATGCGCTGAAGCAGGACAAAGAAAATTTCACCGTTCTACAAACCATTCGTCAGCAGCAGTCAACGCTGAACGGCAGCTGGGTCGCGCTGTTGCAGACCCGTAACACCCTGAACCGCGCCGGTATTCGCTACATGATGGATGCCAATAAAATTGGCAGCGGTGCAACCGTTGAAGAACTGATGGCGATTGCCAGCACTTCGCTGAAACAGGCTGAGGTTGAGTGGGCGGCTTATGAGGCTTTACCGCGCGATCCACGCCAAAGCGACGCGGCCGCACAAGAAATTAAGCGCAACTACGATATTTATCACGGTGCGCTGGCAGAGCTGATTCAACTGCTTGGCGCGGGGAAAATTAATGAATTCTTCGATCAGCCAACCCAGGGATATCAGGATGGCTTTGAGAAGCAATACGTTAACTATCTGCAGCAAAATGACCACCTTTATCAGGAAGCGGTCGACAGCAGCAACAGCTCCTACAGCATGGCGATTTGGATCCTGATTGGCGTCCTGATTGTGGTGCTGGTGGTGATCCTTGTGGTCTGGCAGGGGATCCGCACCACGCTTATCTCTCCGCTGAATCGCCTGATCGAAAGCATTCGCCACATCGCCAGCGGCGATCTGGTGCGCAAAATCGACGTGGAAGGCACCAACGAAATGGGGCAGCTGGCCGAGAACCTGCGCCATATGCAAAACGAGCTGGTGATTACCGTGGGTGAGGTCCGCAACGGCGCGAATGCCATTTATAGCGGCGCCAGCGAGATTTCCATCGGCAATAACGATCTCTCTTCTCGTACCGAACAACAGGCGGCTTCGCTTGAGGAAACGGCCGCGAGTATGGAGCAGCTGACTGCCACGGTTAAACAGAATGCTGAAAACGCCCGTCAGGCTAGCCAGCTGGCGCTAAGCGCCTCTGAAACCGCGCAGCGCGGCGGTAAAGTCGTGGACAATGTGGTGCATACCATGAGCGAAATTGCCGGCAGTTCGCAGAAAATTGCTGACATTATTAGCGTCATTGACGGCATCGCCTTCCAGACCAACATCCTGGCTCTTAACGCCGCCGTTGAAGCTGCCCGTGCGGGTGAGCAGGGACGTGGTTTTGCCGTGGTAGCCGGGGAAGTGCGTAATCTGGCGCAGCGTAGCGCGCAGGCCGCGAAAGAGATCAAAACCCTGATTGAGGATTCGGTTAGCAAGGTGGATACCGGCTCAACGCTGGTTGAAAGCGCCGGGGAAACCATGGGGGAAATCGTTAATGCGGTGACCCGCGTGACCGATATCATGGGCGAGATTGCCTCTGCTTCTGACGAGCAAAGCCGCGGGATCGATCAGGTTGGATTAGCGGTTGCAGAAATGGACCGTGTGACCCAGCAGAACGCCGCGCTGGTGGAAGAGTCTGCCGCCGCCGCCGCTGCGCTGGAAGAACAGGCCAGCAGGCTCACGCAGTCCGTTTCCGTATTCCGTATCGCTCAGGAACGCCAGGCCAAAGCCCAGGCCGCTGCGCCAAAGGCTGTCGCGACGACGGCTGCCCCGTGTAAAGCCGTGGCTGCTACGTCTGACGATAACTGGGAAACCTTCTGATTCGAGCTGTATAGGAACAACAAGGCGGGTAGCTCAATGCTGTCCGCCTTTTTTATATCCTCGCTACCATTTCCAGCGCGTCGCTGTCCTGAAGCCAGTCGCGCGAATTGATCCTCAGCATTTCCATAAAGGTCGTCCCTGCGGTGGACAGCCGCCCTATACTGGGGCAAACGATGCTCACGCTGGTTGCCGGCAGCACTTCTTTAAGCGTCAGTGGCCGAAGGTTTTTTTCATAGCCAGGAAAGCGAAGCCTGACCGAAGTCCACATGCTGACAATGGGCGCCTGTTCCATCATGCGCGCCATAATCCACGGCGAGGAGCAGTGCACAATCGTCGGCGGTAGCGGCAGGTTATAGCGGCGGAAGACCTGGCCCAGAATAGAGTGCTCTCCCGGCTCATCCCAGTCCAGCCAGGGAAATTGCATCAGGCTTTTCAGCGTGGTGGTGTGGGTGACGGGATGATGCTCGCCGGCAATAATGGTGTTGCTGAGGGCGTAGAGCGTTTCCTGGTAAAACGTGCCGATGGGCGTTCCGCTGGCACTGGTCATCACCGCCATATCCAGCCGCTGATTAGCGAGCGCATCCAGAATCTGGAGCGGCCTGCCTTCCATGGCGATTAACTTCACGCCGGGAAAGCGGCTCTGGTACTGGCTCATTGTGGTGCTAAAGGGACCGTAAGAGGCGGCGGAGGTAAATCCAATGCGCAGCTGACGCATGGCTTTTCCGAGCAGATTATCGATTTCATCCCGCGCCTGATGTAACGAGCGATCGATATCCCTGGCATGGCGCAACAGCACTTGCCCGTACTCATTTAGCGTCACCCCCCGTGATGAGCGTTGCAAAATTGGCATGCCGATTTCCGTCTCCAGCTCCTGAATGGTTTTGGAAATAGCGGGTTGAGTGAGATGCAGCGCCCGGGCAGCCTTGCCTATGCTGCCCTGTGCGGCAACTTCTAGTAATACATCTAATTGATTTATTTTGATTTTCATTTGTCACTCCGCCATCGGCTTTCGCCATAGTGCAAAAAATGCACTTTCAGGATACGAAGAATATAACCAAAGCCATAACTAATTTTTATGTTTGCGATGTTCTTTTTTTATGCAGATAGTCGAATCACCCTCAGAAGTCACAGCCCGACATGCAAAAAATAATGAGAAGGAAGTGAGCATGAAATCATCTGCAAGTATTGCCTCAGCGGCTAGCGGGTTGATCGCCGCGATGCCGCCTCAAAGCCGTCCTCTGGAAGAGCGAACCAGCGCTAAGTCTCTGGTGGCGGTAACATTGGGTAACGGATTAGAAATCTATGATTTTGCGGTTTATAGCTTCTTTTCAGTGATCATTGGCCACCTTTTTTTTCCCTCCAGTAATGACTATGTTTCGCTGCTGCTGGCGGTAGCGACCTTTGGCGTCGGTTTTGTGATGCGCCCATTGGGCAGCCTGGTGCTGGGTAACTATGCGGATAAGCATGGCCGCCGTTCCGGGATGACGTTGATCCTCGGACTGATGGCCCTTGGCGTGATGCTGGTGGCGTTTGCGCCGACTTACAGCCAGGTCGGAATACTGGGGCCCATCGTGTTGATTGCTGGCCGCCTGCTGCAAGGTTTTTCCGCCGGGGGCGAAATCGGCGCGGCAACCAGCTGGCTGATGGAGGCCGGAGATAAATCCCGGCGCGGGCAGCGCGTGAGCTGGCAGATGACCAGCCAGGGCGGCGCGGCACTTTTTGGGGCGGCAATGGGAGCAGGATTGAGCCACTACCTCAGCGAAGAGGCCCTGTACGATTGGGGCTGGCGCGTGCCCTTTATTCTGGGTCTGGCGATCATGCCCATTGGGATGTACATCCGGCGCCATTTGCCGGAAACGCATCATACTGAAGCGACTCCCCAAAAGGAGAACTCGGCCAAAATCCTCTGGCGGGAGCATCGTCGGGCTCTGCTGTTGGGCATTTTGCTGATAATGAAAGGCACGACAACGTTCTACATCATCATTTATTACATGCCTGCATACATGGTGAACACGCTGCACATGCCGGCGGCGACCTCCTATTGGATAAGCCTGACGGCGGCGCTGATGACGCTCCTGATCCCTTTTTTCGCAGGAAAGTTGGCGGACAGGCTGCCCAGACGTAAGCCGATCATGACGTTCTGCTTTGCCGTTTCACTCTTGTTGGTTTGGCCAATCTTCGCGTCGATTTTGAACGGTATGCCGCTGTGGATCACTATTGCGTTAATCGCTGTCGATCAGGTGCTGGCGAATGTGTGCACGGTGGTGCTGTTCCTGCTGCTGCTCGAAGCATTTCCGAAAACGGTTCGGGCCTCGGGCATCAGCATTGTGTATGCCGTTGGCGTCACCCTATTTGGCGGCTTTGCGCAATTTAACGTGACCTGGTTGCTTAAAGCGACGGGTCAGCCGATGACGCCGGCCTGGTATCTGATTTTTTGCTCTTTCGTTTCGCTGGCGGCGCTGCTTGTCTGGCGGGAACGGAAAACGCAACCTGACGCTTAATACAAGGAGCTACCTATGTTGATTAAAGAGATTCTGGATCGTGAAGAAGAGATGATCGCCCTTCGGCGTGATTTCCACCAAAACCCGGAACTGGGGTTTGAAGAGTTCCGCACCAGCGATCGTATTGCTGAACTGCTGACCGGCTGGGGTTATGAAGTACATCGCGGGTTAGGCGGCACCGGGGTGGTTGGGACACTAAAAGTGGGAAGCGGCAGTAAAAGATTGGGGATCCGCGCCGATATGGACGCGCTGCCGATGCAAGAGCAAACCGGGCTGCCCTGGGCAAGCCAGGTGGAAGGTAAGATGCATGCCTGCGGGCATGACGGCCACTGCGCCATTCTGCTTTCTGCGGCTCGCTACCTGGCGGAGAAGAAGCCTTTTAACGGGACGCTGCATCTGATCTTTCAGCCGTCGGAAGAAAAGATCGGCGGTGCTAAGCGGATGATCGACGACGGTCTGTTCAGGCTGTTCCCGTGCGACGCGGTGTTTGGGCTGCATAATTTCCCCCTGATCCCCGCCGGTCAGTGGGTGACGAAGCCGGGGGCGCTAATGGCCTCTTCTGACAGCCTGACCATCACGCTGGAAGGTAAAGGTGGGCATGGCTCGATGCCGGAGCACTGTATCGATCCTACGATTGCCGGAGCCTCTATTGTGATGGCGCTGCAAACTATTGTCTCTCGCAATATCGATCCGCAGGATGCGGCGGTGGTGACCGTGGGCAGCCTGCAGAGCGGCACAACACACAACATTATTCCGCACACAGCCGTGCTGAAGCTGAACATGCGTGCCTTTAAAAAAGAGGTTCGTGAGGCGCTCAAACAACGGGTTGAAACCCTCGTCCACGCTCAGGCGGAAAGTTTTGGCCTGAAGGCCTGTATAGAGGTGGATTTTGGCTATCCGGTGACGATAAATAACGAAGCACAGACGGCATTCGCGCTTCAGGTTGCCCGGGATACGTTCGGCGCGGATAACGTCGCGGATCCTCAGCACGTGAAGAGCATGATGGGCAGCGAGGATTTCTCTTTTATGCTGGAAGAGGTGCCGGGGTGTTATCTCTGGCTGGGTACGGCGACGGGGAAAGACGACTATTCAGTGCATCATCCTCTGTATCAGTTTAACGATGCCTGTATTTCGGTGGGGGCTACATATTGGGTTCGGTTGAGTGAGGCATTTTTACGCTGAGAATTTCCCCCTGACGCTTTCCTTTGCGGGAGCGTCAGGGGGCGGAGCGTTACTCGGCGTCTTTCGGGGCTTCGCGGTTTTCCAGTTCGGTCAGTCGCTGCTCCAGCAGAGCCAGTTTCTCGCGGGTGCGCAGCAGGACCTGAGTTTGCACGTCAAACTCCTCGCGGCTCACAAGGTCAAGGCGGGTTAACTGAGACTGCAGGATCTGGCGTACTTTCTTCTCCACATCATCCCCGAACTCACGAATCCCTTTCGGCATTGACTCATGGACCTGGCGGGCGATTTGTTCAATTTTTTTCGGGTCAATCATAGCGGCTTCCATTATCTGGCGAGTAATAGGGCTAATTGTAATGCCTGATTGCCAGGGGATAAACTGGAAATGTTGCCTGTGTAATCGTTGCCCACAAAAATGATTAGCGCTATAGTGAACCTGCTTATTCTCAGGGCGGGGCGAAACTCCCCACCGGCGGTAAATCAGCGAACGCTGAAAGCCCGCGAGCGCTTCAGGCTTTGCCTGAAGGTCAGCAGATCCGGTGTAATTCCGGGGCCGACGGTTAAAGTCCGGATGGGAGAGAGTAACGATCACGTCAGGCCCTGGCCTGCCCGCGTTATTTTTTTAGCTCCTAAGACTGCCCTGATTCTGGTAACCATAATATTAATGAGGTTTTTATTACCATGAATCAGACGCTACTTTCTGCATTTGGCACCCCGACTGAGCGCGTTGAGCGTGCTCTTGATGCGCTTCGCGAAGGCCGTGGCGCCATGGTTCTCGACGATGAAAATCGTGAGAACGAAGGCGATATGATCTTCCCGGCTGAAACCATGACCGTGGAGCAAATGGCGCTGACCATTCGCCACGGGAGCGGCATTGTTTGCCTGTGCCTGACCGACGAACGTCGTAAACAGCTCGATCTGCCGATGATGGTCGAAAACAACACCAGCGCTTTCGGCACCGGGTTTACCGTGACCATCGAAGCCGCTCACGGCGTGACAACCGGCGTTTCCGCAGCCGACCGTCTGACCACCGTTCGTGCAGCTATTGCCGACGGCGCTAAGCCGAGCGACCTGCACCGCCCTGGTCACGTTTTCCCGCTGCGTGCGCAGCCGGGCGGCGTGTTAACTCGCGGCGGCCACACCGAAGCCACTATCGACCTCGTTTCCCTGGCCGGTTTCAAACCTGCGGGTGTGCTGTGTGAACTGACCAACGACGACGGCACCATGGCGCGTGCGCCGGAGTGCATCGAGTTTGCCCGCAAACATAATATGGCGGTTGTGACCATCGAAGATTTGGTGGAATATCGCCAGGCGCAAGCGCGTAAAGCCAGCTAAAAAAGTAAAGCCCGGTCAGCGCGATCGGGCTTTTGTTCTTCACTCCCGCCTCGCTGTTTTCGTTTTTTCAGACCTGTTCAAAATTTCTGATGATCATCATCATGCTTATCTGAGTTCTTCCCACAAAAATTGGGCGTAATCTGTGCGTATTGAATCTTAGCTATTTAAGGACACCATCATGACAAGCCCACGTATGCCCGCGCTGTTCCTTGGCCACGGTAGCCCGATGAACGTGCTGGAAGATAACCGCTATACCCGCGTCTGGGCTCAGCTCGGCGAAACGCTGCCGCGGCCAAAAGCGATTGTGGTGGTGTCGGCCCACTGGTTCACCCGTGGAACGGGCGTGACCGCGATGGAAGCGCCGAAGACGATTCACGACTTTGGTGGTTTTCCTCAGGCGCTGTATGACACGCATTACCCGGCACCCGGCTCGCCTGAGCTGGCGCAGCAGCTGGTTGAATTATTGGCACCAACGCCGGTGGCGTTAGATAAAGAGGCATGGGGCTTTGACCACGGCTCGTGGGGAGTGCTGATCAAGATGTACCCTAACGCGGATATCCCGATGGTGCAGCTGAGCATTGACAGCACGAAGCCGGCAGCCTGGCATCTGGAGACTGGCCGCAAACTGGCCACGCTACGTGACCAGGGCATTATGCTGGTGGCTAGCGGTAACGTGGTGCATAACCTGAGAACTGCGCGCTGGCACGGTGAAAATACACCTTACCCCTGGGCTGAGTCGTTTAACGACTATGTTAAAGCCAACCTGACCTGGAAGGGGCCTGCGGAGGAGCATCCGCTGGTGAACTATCTCAGTCATGAAGGCGGTTCACTGTCTAACCCGACGGCGGAGCATTTCCTGCCGCTGCTTTATGTTCTGGGCGCGTGGGACGGCAAAGAGCCGGTGACGATTCCGGTCGACGGCATAGAGATGGGATCGCTGAGTATGCTGTCGGTTGTGGTAGGATAAACAGAAAAGCGCCCAAGGGCGCTTTTTTAATGCTCTATTCCACAAAGATATGTGGATAGAAACGGGAAAGATCCTGCGTAATAAGCTCGCGATCCTCACGAATCCCGATCCCTGCAGGCTGATCGTTAATAAGCCAGCTGCCAATCAGCGTATAGCTGTCGCCGAATTTTGGTAGCGGATAGAACTGCTGGACGATCATGCCTTCTTCGCCGTACGGCCCGTCAACGCGCGCGATCTCCTGGCCATTCTCGATGATCTTCACGTTGGCGCCTTCGCGGGAAAAAATTGGCTTCACGACGTATTTTTCCATCGGCGGGAAGTTGTCTTCGGCGAAATAAGCGGGCAGCAGGTTAGGGTGGCCCGGGAACATCTCCCACAGCATCGGCAGCAGGGCTTTGTTGGAGATAATGCTTTTCCAGGCTGGCTCCAGCCAGCGCACGCCGGCATCTTCCAGCTTGGTGGAGAACATCTCGCGGAGCATGAATTCCCACGGGTAGAGCTTGAACAGGTTACTTATAACCTGATCCTGCAGGTCGGTAAACTGACCTTTCTCGCCGAGGCCAATTTCCTCGATAAACAGGAACTCACTGGCGACGTCAGATTCGGCGGCGCAGTCCTGCAGATACTGCACGGTGCCGCGATCTTCTACCGTGTCCTGACAGCAGGCAAAGTGCAGCAGATTGAAACCATGCTGCTGCTTGAGTTCGGCGAAACGTTCGATCAGCTTTTCCTGCAGGCTGTTGAACTGGTCTGCGCCTTCGGGCAGATTGCCCGCAGCCACCTGATCTTCAAGCCAGATCCACTGGAAGAAAGCCGCTTCATACAGCGACGTTGGCGTATCGGCATTGTTTTCCAGCAGCTTGGGTTCACCCACGCCATCCCACGCCAGATCCAGGCGGGAATAAAGGGAGGGCTGCTGGCTGCGCCATGATTGGCGAACAAATTCCCAGGTGTGTTTCGGAATGCGGAAACGGGCCATTAGCTCGTCGCTGGCCACCACTTTTTCCACAACCTGCAGACACATTTGATGCAGCTCGGCGGTGACCTCTTCCAGGCGTTCAACCTGAGCCAGCGTGAGCTTGTAATAGGCGTCTTCACACCAGTACGGCTCCCCGTACATGGTGTGAAAATTGAAGCCGTATTCCGTGGCTTTTTCGCGCCAGTCCGGGCGTTCAACGAGAGAAACTCTTTCCATGATTTATCAGCCGCCCATCGAACGGCTGCTGCCGGAGGTGGCGCTGCTGCGCTGCATGGTGGATTGCTTGGCCACTGACTCACCAAAGCCGCCGCGAGTCACCGTTGAGGTGGTCGCAGGTTTTGGTGCCATCGCACTTTTCGGGACGGTTGTCGTCCGGCCTGGGGTGGCCGCGCCGTAGCTTTTACCGCTGGCATCGGCGTACTTGCCGTAAGCCGGGCTGGCCGGGTTTTTTGAGGTAAACAGCGGCTGCTGCGCAAAGCCCGCGCCGCCGCCCATCAGACGGCCCATCATGTAGCCCGCCATCAGCGGCATCCAGAAGCTGCCGCTTTGCTGCGGTTGAGCCTGAGCCTGGCTTTCGCCGGCAAGGCTTGCCTGAGCCGGGGCTGGCTGGCACTGGCCTTCGCCAAACTCGGCCACGCAGGCTTCACGGGAAGCGTACTTCGGTGCCGTGCGCTCGGCTTCTTTCAGAGCGTTATTATAGGCGGTGGTACATTCCGCGCTTTTGCTCGGGTTTGCCTGCGAGCAGTCGTCCGCGTTTTGGTACATTGAGACGGTTTCGTCGCTTTGTTCACAGCCGGCCAGCATAAAGACGGCGGTGACCGCCAACGCCACCGGCGTTAAATGGCGTGCGTTCCAGCTTTTGCGGAACGATGAATGATTTATATTTTTTGTCCGTTTCATTTAATCAGTCCTGAGCCCAGTAGGTTTGGTGCTAAGGATAGGGGATGAGCGGTTGAAATTGAAGCGATGTTGGCCTGTTGGCAGGAGATCTTTACGTTGCCTTACGTTCAAACGCGAGACAGAAAAAAAGGGGCGTAAAAATACGCCCCTTTCGTTGGCATTCCGGCGATTAATTAGCGAATGGGTTCGCTTTTTTCCCGCTGGTGGCCGCAGCCGGAGTGGCATGAGTTGCCTTAGTGGAAGCCGTCGCTGGCGCGGTGTTGTAACCGTCAGCGCGGGCATCCTGCTCTGGGGTTTCCGGCGCAACGCTGTCCGCAGAGGTTGAAACCGGTTTGCCCAGCGTATTGTTCAGCGCAATCAGATCTTGCTCGTTCAACGTACCCAACGCTGATTTAATATTCAGCTGGTTAATCAGGTAGTTATAACGAGCGCTGGAGAGTTGCTGTTTGGCGTTATACAGCGTGGTGGTCGCATCCAGCACGTCAACGATAGTACGGGTACCCACCGAGTAACCGGCTTCCATCGCATCCAGGGAGCTTTGCGCAGACACCACGGCCTGTTTATAAGCGTTGATGGTGCTGATAGAGGCATTCACGTTGTTGAAGGAGGAACGCACGGTCTGTACCACGCTGCGGTGCGCGCTTTCCAGCTGCTCGCTGGCACCCACAAAGTTGTACTGAGCCTGTTTAACCTGAGAGTTAACCTGGCCACCCTGGTACAGCGGCAGGGAGAAGCTCAGGCCAACCTGGTTCTGCCCTTTATAGCTGTTGTCATACTGCGAATTGCCGGAAGTTTTAGAACCATTGTAGCTGCTGTTAGTGACGCCGCTGGATGCGTTCAGGCTCAGCGTAGGCAGATGACCATCTTCAGCCAGGCGAATTTGTTCGCGCGCCAGATCCTGGCTCAGACGAGCCTGAAGCAGGCTAAGGTTGCGTTTTTCAGCGTCTTTCAGCAGATTGTTGACCGCATCTGGCTTGGTGGTTTTGAAACCGTCTACGTTCAGAGAAGCCAGGCTCAGATAGTCGTTCCCGGTGACCTGACGCAGTGATTCCACCGCGTTGTCCAGGTTATTACGGGCGGTGACTTCGTTCGCCAGCACGGTGTCGTACTGTGCGCGGGCGTTCTGCACGTCAGTGATGGCGACCAGGCCTACGTTAAAGCGCTGAGTGGTTTGATCCAACTGGCGGTAAATGGCCTGTTTCTGCGCTTCAGTATAGGAAAGCGCGTCAATGGCGCTCAGCACGTTGAAATAGGCTGTGGCCGTGTTCAGGATCAGAGACTGCTGATCGGTCTGGAAGCTGACGTCCTGAATCCCTGCGGTTTTTTCCTGCAGGCTCAGTGCGCGCCATTTCGACATATCAAAAATGGTTTGCGTCAGCTGTAACGTTGCGCTGGTCGTGTTGGAGTTAATACCGTTAGAGTCGCGGAAACCGTTACCGTAGGTGTAATCTGCACCCAGGCCCAGCTGTGGCAGTAATGGGCTGCGTGCTTCATTAATTTTTTCGAATGCGGCGTCACGGTCAGCAGCGGATTTACGCAGGTCCGGGTTGCTGGTGCGCGCCTGTTGATAAACCTGCAGCAGGTTTTCTGCCTGGCTCATGGCGCTGAAACCCGTTAGGCTCAGACCGATAAGAATGGGGAGCAGTTTCTTCATTTGCATTCCTTGTTGTGAAGCAGAATTATTTTGTTTAACGCCGACAGGAGTCAAAGATGATCGCCGATTCTACAGATTCCGTCAGCCGGGCAGGTTGGCGTAAAGTGCCATCTACCTTAATTTTCACCAATCTACCACATCAAAATTGAAAGGGCAGTTACGCAGGGTTGAAATCGCCCGCCCAGCGCCCATTTGTCATCAGGACATCATCTATGAACAAGTCAGAAAAGCTAGCGGCTACTTTCGCCAAAAAGGATGTAGAAATTATTGCACGGGAAACGCTTTATCGTGGCTTTTTTTCACTCGATCTTTATCGTTTTCGTCATCGTTTATTCAACGGCGAAATGAGTGGCGAAGTCAGGCGCGAAATTTTTGAACGCGGTCACGCTGCGGTGCTGCTACCCTATGACCCTGTGCGTGATGAAGTCGTGCTGATAGAGCAGATTCGTATCGCGGCCTGGGACACCAGCGAAACCCCATGGCTGTTAGAAATGATCGCCGGCATGATTGAAGAGGGCGAAAGCGTAGAAGATGTTGCGCGTCGTGAAGCCGTAGAAGAAGCTGGCCTTGCTGTGGGCCGAACCAAACCGGTTCTGAGCTATTTAGCCAGCCCCGGTGGCACCAGCGAAAGGTTGTCTATTTTAGTCGGCGAAGTGGATGCCACTCAGGCCAAAGGTATTCATGGCCTGGTGGAAGAAAACGAAGATATTCGTGTTCATGTGGTGAGCCGGGAGCAGGCTTACCAGTGTGTCGAAGAGGGGAGCATCGACAACGCGGCAACGGTCATCGCTTTGCAATGGCTGCAGCTGCATTATGAGCAACTAAGAAAAGAGTGGAATCACTGATTATGAAGCGCTATACCCCTGACTTCCCCGAAATGATGCGTTTGTGCGAAACCAACTTCGCGCAGCTGCGCCGCCTGCTGCCGAAAAATGATGCAGCGGGCGAAACGGTAACCTATCAGGTTAATAGCGCCAGATATCGATTAACTATTTCAGAATCAACACGTTATACCACCCTGGTGGAAATAGAACAAACGCACCCCTCGGTGAGTTACTGGAGCCTGCCGTCAATGTCGGTCAGGCTGTATCACGACGCGATGGTCGCGGAAGTGTGTTCAAGCCAGCAGATCTTTCGCTTCAAAGCGCGATATGATTATCCGAATAAAAAGTTGCATCAACGCGACGAAAAGCATCAAATTAACCAGTTTCTTGCTGATTGGCTGCGCTACTGTTTAGCGCATGGAGCAATGGCCGTGCCTGTGTATACCTAGTTTTTTTAGGGTTGAGGACGGTTAACGGCACAACGCCCTGAATAAATGGATGATATTGATACCCTGAATGAATCGAGCTGCCGCCTGGATATCAGCAGCTTAAGTGTGGTGGGTAGTGAGTGCGTGAAACCTAAGGACACCATTTGGAAAGCCTGTTAACCCTTCCTGTGGCCGATGGAGGCCGAATCAGGATATTGCAAATAACCGATACCCATTTGTTCGCTGGAAAGAACGAAACGCTGCTCGGGATTAATACCTGGAAGAGCTATCAGGCGGTCTTGACCGCTATTCTGGCCGAACAGCGTGCCTGCGACTTACTGGTGGCAACCGGGGATTTGGCCCAGGATCACAGCGTGGAGGCTTATCAGCATTTTGCTGAAGGAGTCTCCCGCATTTCTGCGCCTTGCGTTTGGCTGCCGGGTAACCACGATTTTCAACCTGCAATGTTTAACGCTCTGCAGGAAGCGGGTATTTCTCCGGCCAAGCGCGTTTATATCGGCGATCGCTGGCAAATCTTGCTGCTGGACAGCCAGGTCTTTGGCGTTCCCCACGGTGAACTGAGCGACTATCAGCTGGAATGGCTTGAGCGTCAGCTGGCTGCGGCTCCAGAGCGTCACACCCTACTTTTGCTGCATCATCATCCACTTCCTGCCGGCTGCAGCTGGCTGGATCAGCACAGCCTGCGCAATGCTGCCGCACTGGATGCCGTGCTTAAGCCCTGGCCGCAGGTGAAAACGCTGCTTTGTGGGCACATTCATCAGGAACTGGATCTCGACTGGAACGGTCGCAGAATGCTGGCCACGCCTTCGACATGCGTCCAGTTCAAACCTCACTGCGCCAATTTCACGCTCGACACCATTGAGCCGGGATGGCGCTGGCTCGATCTTTATCCTGACGGCAGCCTGACGACGGAAGTTTGCCGTTTGCAAAGCGGTAAATTTAGTCCTGACACGGCTTCTGAGGGTTATTAATGCCTGCGTTACTGTATCTGCACGGGTTTAATAGCTCTCCGGCCTCCGCAAAAGCGACCCGTTTTAAGGCGTGGCTGGCTCAGCATCATCCTGAAATTGAGATGATTGTGCCTCAGTTACCGCCTTATCCGGCAGAGGCTTCCGAGCTGCTAGAGTCGCTGGTGCTCAAACGTGGAGGAGAGCCACTGGGCATTGTGGGGTCTTCCCTCGGCGGATATTACGCGACCTGGCTTTCGCAGTGCTTTACGCTGCCTGCGGTGGTGGTTAACCCGGCGGTTCGCCCTTTTGAGCTGCTTGTGGGTTACCTTGGTAAAAACGAGAACCCCTACACCGGGCAGCAATATGTGCTAGAGTCACGCCATATTTACGATCTGAAAGTCATGCAGATTGACCCGTTGGAAGCGCCAGACCTGATTTGGCTGCTGCAACAAACGGGCGATGAGGTGCTTGATTACCGCCAGGCCGTAGCCTACTACGCGCTCTGCCGCCAGACGGTGAAACCCGGTGGCAATCATGCCTTCACGGGCTTCGAAGATTATTTCACACAGATTGTCGACTTCCTCGGCTTGCGCTGAGGCCTGACGGCCGATTTCCTGTTTCGCTATCTGAATGAATAAACCATGACGCAATCCTATAATGCCGATGATATAGAGGTACTCACCGGGCTTGAGCCTGTTCGCCGCCGCCCGGGGATGTACACTGACACCACTCGTCCTAACCATTTGGGACAGGAAGTCATTGATAACAGCGTGGATGAGGCGCTGGCAGGTCACGCTAAGCGCGTGGATGTCATCCTGCACGCCGACCAGTCGCTGGAAGTCATTGATGACGGGCGCGGGATGCCTGTTGATATCCATTCCGAAGAGAAGGTCCCGGCCATTGAGCTGATCCTTTGCCGTCTGCATGCGGGCGGTAAATTCTCGAATAAAAACTACCAATTTTCCGGCGGCCTCCACGGCGTAGGGATCTCTGTGGTTAACGCCCTTTCCAAACGCGTTGAAGTGACCGTCCGCCGCGACGCTCAGGTATACAGCATCGCTTTTGAAAACGGCGAGAAGGTGCAGGATCTGGAGGTGATTGGCACCTGTGGGAAGCGCAATACCGGGACCAGCGTGCATTTTTGGCCGGATGAAAGCTTCTTCGACAGCCCGCGTTTTTCCGTTTCACGCCTCAGCCATCTGCTGAAAGCGAAAGCGGTACTGTGCCCGGGGGTTGAGATTACCTTTACCGATAAGGTGAATAATACCGAGCAGCGCTGGTGCTACCAGGACGGCCTGAACGACTATCTGTGCGAAGCCGTAAATGGCCTGATTACCCTCCCGGAAGCGCCGTTTATCGGCAATTTTTCGGGCGACACCGAAGCCGTTGACTGGGCGCTGCTCTGGTTACCGGAAGGCGGTGAGCTGCTGACGGAAAGCTACGTAAACCTGATCCCAACCATGCAGGGCGGTACTCATGTTAACGGCCTGCGTCAGGGGCTGCTCGATGCCATGCGTGAGTTCTGCGAATACCGCAATATTCTGCCGCGTGGCGTGAAGCTCTCTGCGGAAGATATTTGGGAACGCTGCGCCTATGTGCTGTCGGTCAAAATGCAGGATCCTCAGTTTGCTGGCCAGACGAAAGAACGTCTCTCCTCACGCCAGTGTGCGGCCTTTGTCTCCGGCGTAGTGAAGGATGCTTTCAGCCTGTGGCTGAACCAGAACGTACAGGCGGCAGAACAGCTGGCAGAGCTGGCTATTTCCAGCGCTCAGCGCCGGATGCGCGCCGCGAAGAAGGTTGTGCGTAAAAAGCTGACCAGCGGGCCAGCGCTGCCGGGTAAGCTGGCAGACTGTACTGCGCAGGATTTAAGCCGGACCGAACTATTCCTGGTGGAAGGGGACTCGGCAGGCGGCTCCGCGAAGCAGGCTCGCGATCGCGAATATCAGGCGATCATGCCGCTGAAAGGGAAGATCCTGAACACATGGGAAGTTTCTTCTGACGAAGTACTGGCCTCGCAGGAAGTGCACGATATTTCTGTGGCGATCGGTATTGATCCAGACAGTGAAGATCTGAGCCAGTTGCGCTATGGCAAGGTCTGTATCCTTGCGGATGCGGACTCCGATGGTCTGCACATTGCCACGCTGCTGTGCGCGCTCTTTGTGCGCCACTTCCGGGCACTGGTGAAAGGTGGTCACGTTTACGTGGCGATGCCGCCGCTCTACCGCATCGATCTGGGTAAAGAGGTTTATTACGCGTTGGATGAAGAAGAAAAAGCCGGCGTGCTGGAACAGCTTAAGCGCAAGAAAGGCAAGCCAAACGTGCAGCGCTTTAAAGGGCTGGGCGAGATGAACCCGCTTCAGCTTCGCGAGACCACGCTTGATCCGAATACGCGCCGTCTGGTTCAACTGACCATCAGCGATGAAGACGACCAGCGCACGCTGGCGACTATGGATATGCTGTTGGCCAAAAAGCGTTCGGAAGATCGCCGCAACTGGCTGCAGGAAAAAGGCGACATGGCCGATATCGAGGGCTAAACGTTTTTCTCCAAAACGTAAAAGGGATGGCTCAGGTCATCCCTTTTTGCATTCTCAGACGCCAGTTACTTCACGGCTTCTTCGAGAATGCGGATATGCACTTCCAGCACGTCGTCTTTCACGCGGGCGCTATGTTCTTTCATGTGGGCCGTCTCAAGATGGGCTTCCAGATGCGCAACGCTTTCCCATTTTTCCAGCATGAAGATGGAGTCCGGGGCGGTAGTCTGGAACGCGACCTGGGCGTTATGATCGACCAGCGGCGCGTAGCCGTGGCAGCCTTCTTCCTTCAGCACGGTTGGAATAATTTTCTCAAACGCTGCAATTACCGCCTGGCGATGGTGTGACCCAGGACGTGTACGAATTTCTGCAATCACTGTCAGCATGACTAACTCCTTATGTTATCCGGCAAACAGTTAAGCAAAAATACCAGCCAGATGCTTGCGATATTCTGCTACATAATGTGGCACGTCAGGTGCCTTGATGACGTCATTAGCGATAAAGGTTGGCAGCCCTTCCATGCCCAGAAACTGGTTAGCCTTGTGGAATGGAAGATAAACGCCGTCTACGCCAACGCCATGGAAAAACTGATCTTTTTCGGTGAAAGCTTCTAAAGGTGCGTTCCAGGTCAGGGACATCATGTAGGTTTTGCCCTGAATCAGGCCGCCGGAACCATATTTTTTAGAGGCGTCTGAACGGGTACGACCATCACTGGCATACAGCGAACCGTGGCCTTCGGTGAACACATCGTCAATGTACTTTTTGACCGTCCACGGGGCGCCCATCCACCAGCCCGGCATCTGCCAGATGATGCTGTCTGCCCAAAGGAATTTCTCAACTTCCGCTTTAACGTCATATTCGCTGTCTGCGCGGGTGACCTGGACATCATGCCCGAGGTCGCGCAAATAGCTTTCCGCGACTTCGGTCATGGTGTCATTAAGCTGGCCGTTGGAATGGCCGAATTTTTTACCGCCGTTGATAATCAGGATGTTGCTCATTGTTAGCCCTTAAATAATTACGTTTGCCAATCATTATAATGAGAACCTTACTGTGAAAAAATGACCAGGATGTGCAAAGACTTTTGCTGCACGAGCAATAATCCGGCTGAAATTTCTCAGTTCCAACGGATGCAAACCCTAAAACCGCCGCTTTCTGCGTTGCCGAAAGTTGCCCGCATACCGTGCAACGCCGCAATTCGACTAACGATTGACAACCCCAGCCCGCTGCCGGTTTTTAGCTGCCCTGGTGGGCGAAAGAAGCGTTCCCCCAAAGAGGCAAGATATTCAGGGTTCACGCCCGGTCCATTGTCGATAACCTCAAGCTCATTCTCCTTAAGTACGACGTTCACAACGCTGCCTGCAGGGCTGTAGCGGACGGCGTTATCAATGATATTGCGCAACATCAACCCAAGCAGAAGTGGCTGAACGAGCTGGGTTACTGGTTTTTCCGGCATCTGCAGGTGGATATCAATATGCTCTCGCTGGGCCGCGTGCCAGGCTTCCATCACGCTTTCCTGAAGCAGAGTCTGCAGTGACACGTCCTGGACATCATTCAGTTCAGCCAGAGAGTCCAGCCGGGAAAGCGTCAGCAGCTGTTCAACAAGACGGGAGGCTCGGTCAATGC
Source organism: Enterobacter sp. Ap-867 (assembly GCF_011752855.1). Classification (NCBI taxonomy): domain Bacteria; kingdom Pseudomonadati; phylum Pseudomonadota; class Gammaproteobacteria; order Enterobacterales; family Enterobacteriaceae; genus Enterobacter; species Enterobacter sp. Ap-867. The sequence goes on from NZ_VWWS01000007.1 coordinate 232,330, forward strand.
CCTGATGAAGCTGGTTCAGCGCTTGCTCTCTGACTTGGGCATCATCTTCCGCCAGTTGAGCCACCTCTGCCTGTACCTTCAGGGCCGCAAGCGGGGTTCGGAGTTCGTGGGCGGCATCGGACGTAAAGCGCCTTTCACGCTGCATAAATGCTTCTGTACGCTCAAAGAGCTGATTTAAGGCATCCACAAGGGGCCTGACTTCCAGCGGGAGAGGCTGAGTTTCGAGTCTGCTGTTGTCGCCGGGGGGGCGACGCTGTAGTTTTTGCGTCAGTTTTCGCAGCGGTGCCAGCTCTCTGCTGACTAACCCAATCAGCAGGACCAGCATCAGCGGCAGTGCTATTAACCAGGGCGTGAGCTGAGCGGACACGATATCCAGAGCCATATCGTTCCTGTAGTCCCACTCCTGACCGACCACGATACGATAACGACCATCAGGCGTTGTCAGCCAGACCAGACGCCAGAGATCGTCATCATCATCGAGTTGCCCATCAGTAAATCCGTCCCTATGCCATGAATAGATCAGTCCTTTACCGCTGTCGCCGTCATTGAGCACAAGCCTGCCCTCAGCGGTAAAAATGGCGAAGGCTAATGTGTCATCATCGAGCTTACCGCGATGTTTTTTCAGAATGTTTTTACTGCGAGGAAGCTGTGGCTCGGCGCTGTTTGCACCATCGAAATCCAGCACGCTTAGCCGCTTAGCAAAAAGCAGTTGTTGGGTATCGAAGAGCTTGTTGAGCGATTTACGGGCTTCATACCAAGCGGCGGCACTGGCAAAGGCTGCTGCTGCAAGGGTCAGCACTATAAAGCCTACGGTCAGGCGTGTGCGTAAGCTTTTGGTCAACGTTCTTAGCATGCATCACCTAACGTATAGCCGATGCCGTGTACGGTGCGAATAAAACCGCTGCCCAGCTTTTTACGGAGATGATGGATGTGAACTTCAAGGGCGTTGCGCGAGACTTCATCGTCCCAGCTATAGATTTTTTCCTCGATCAGTGTGCGTGGCAGAACACGCCCGACATTACGCATAAGCAACTCGAGTAAAGCGAATTCCTTAGGCTTTAGCTGTAGGGGCTCGCCGTTGAGAGATACCGTATGGTTTGCCGGAGAAAGCACGACATTTCCGTGGGTAATCTCTGGCTGCGCGTGGCCGTGCGCCCGGCGGATGAGTACCTGCAACCGCACTGCCACTTCTGTCAGGGCGAATGGTTTGCAAAGGTAGTCGTCCGCACCCAGCTGCAATCCTTCAATGCGCTCTTCCAGCGAGTCTCTGGCAGTCAGGATTAGTACGGGCTGACTGTGCCCCTCTTTACGCCAGGCGCGCAGAATATCCAGGCCATCCATGCCCGGGAGACTGAGATCCAACACTACGGCGTCGTAGGGGGCCAGGCCAAGTGCGGCTTGTCCCTTTGGCCCATCGCTAAACCAGTCAACCGCAAACCCCATTTTGATTAATCCGGCTTTAATGCCGTCACCAATTAGTGGGTCATCCTCAATAAGTAACAGGCGCATGGCGCACTCCTTGTTGCTGCCGTTAAGACGAGCAGTAAATACCTGTCGTCTTTGTGTGTACAGAAGAAAAGCCTGCTCCTTCGGCAAAGACCGCAAATTTGTAATAAAAAACACTTCCTGCCGAGGGATTAAGATCTCGTTAAGATTTGGGCGCTTTACTAGGGGCTAAGAAACGAAAGGAGAATTACATTATGAAAAAGACAGCCGCTTTATTTGCCATTATCGCTTTAACTTCAGCCCCTCTATTTGCTGCTCAGACCGGCGGGTTTGTTGACCCTAATGCCTCGGTACAAACTCAGCCTATACAGCAGGGCGGCTTTGTGGGCCCAACGGGGAGTAAAACCACGGTAAAACAGGCCAAAACGTTATCTGATGACACTTGGGTGACGCTGACCGGTAAAATTGAGCAGCGCATTGGTGGTGAAGATTATATTTTCCGCGATGCAACCGACAGTATCAACGTAGACATTGACCATAAGCGTTGGAACGGCCAAACGGTCACTCCTCAGGACACCGTGGAAATTCAGGGTAAAGTGGATAAAGACTGGAACTCGATAGAAATCGACGTAAAGCAAATTAACAAACTGAAGTAACGCTGAAAATGCGGCTTGCCCATATGGGCTGCCGCTTCGTATAAAGCTATTCATCGCTATGACTCAACAGGCCAGATAAGGTACTATCGGCGGCAATTACGCCGATTGTGGCCACAATCGGTTCGTCAGTTTGAGGATGAATGAGCAATGAGTGATTTGACTCATGATGGTGCTGAGCGTCTTGCGCTGCACGAATTCACGGAAAATGCGTATCTCAACTATTCCATGTACGTCATCATGGACCGTGCCCTGCCGTTTATTGGCGACGGGCTCAAGCCGGTTCAGCGTCGAATCGTATATGCGATGTCTGAGCTGGGGCTAAACGCCAGCGCAAAATTCAAAAAGTCAGCCCGTACCGTGGGTGATGTGCTGGGTAAATACCATCCCCACGGCGACAGCGCCTGTTATGAAGCGATGGTGCTGATGGCGCAGCCGTTCTCTTACCGCTATCCGCTGGTGGACGGGCAGGGGAACTGGGGCGCGCCGGACGATCCTAAGTCCTTTGCTGCCATGCGTTATACCGAATCTCGCCTGTCGAAGTACGCGGAGCTGCTGCTCAGTGAGCTCGGGCAGGGAACGGTAGACTACATCCCGAACTTTGACGGAACGCTGCTGGAGCCAAAAATGCTGCCTGCGCGTTTACCGAACATCCTGCTTAACGGGACAACCGGCATTGCGGTAGGCATGGCAACAGACATTCCTCCGCATAACCTGCGTGAAGTCGCCCAGGCCGCCATAACGCTGATTGACCAGCCAAAAACGACGCTGGACAGCTTGCTGGATATCGTCCACGGTCCGGATTATCCGACCGAAGCGGAAATCATCACGCCGCGCGAAGATATTCGCAAAATCTACCAGAACGGGCGCGGCTCCATCCGCATGCGTGCGGTGTGGCGCAAAGAAGACGGCGACGTTGTGATTACCGCGCTGCCTCATCAGGTATCAGGCGCTCGCGTGCTGGAGCAGATTGCCAGCCAGATGCGTGCGAAAAAGCTGCCAATGGTTGAAGACCTGCGCGACGAGTCGGATCATGAAAACCCGACCCGGCTGGTGATTGTGCCTCGTTCCAATCGCGTAGACGTTGAGCAGGTAATGAACCATCTGTTCGCGACCACCGATTTGGAAAAAAGCTATCGCGTTAACCTGAATATGATTGGCCTGGACGGTCGCCCGGCGGTGAAAAACCTGCTGGAGATCCTCAGCGAATGGCTGGTCTACCGTCGTGACACGGTGCGCCGCCGCCTGAACTACCGTCTGGAGAAAGTCCTTAAACGCCTGCATATCCTCGAAGGTTTGCTGGTAGCGTTCCTCAATATCGACGAAGTGATTCATATCATTCGTACCGAGGATGAGCCGAAGCCGGTGCTGATGTCTCGTTTTGATATCAGCGAAACGCAGGCCGAAGCGATCCTTGAGCTGAAGCTGCGTCACCTCGCCAAACTGGAAGAGATGAAGATCCGCGGCGAGCAGAACGAGCTGGAAAAAGAACGCGATCAGCTGCAGGGTATTCTCGCTTCAGAGCGCAAAATGAACACGCTGCTGAAAAAAGAGCTGCAGTCGGATGCCGATACCTACGGGGACGACCGTCGCTCTCCGCTGCATGAGCGCGGTGAAGCGAAGGCGATGAGCGAGCATGACATGGTGCCGTCTGAACCGGTGACGATTGTGCTGTCGCAAATGGGCTGGGTGCGCAGCGCCAAAGGCCACGATATTGACGCGCCGGGCCTGAGCTATAAAGCCGGTGACAGCTACCTTGGCTCAGCCAAAGGTAAGAGCAATCAACCGGTGGCGTTCATTGACTCCACCGGGCGAAGCTACGCGCTGGATCCTATCACGCTGCCGTCAGCACGTGGTCAGGGTGAGCCTCTGACCGGTAAGCTGACGCCACCGCCGGGTGCGACGGTTGACTATGTGCTGATGGCCGCAGACGATCAGAAGCTGCTGATGGCTTCGGACGCAGGCTATGGCTTCGTCTGTACCTTTAACGACGTTGTTTCACGCAACCGCGCAGGTAAAACGCTGATTTCCCTTCCGGATAACGCCCGCGTCCTCCCTCCGCTGGAAATTCACAGCGCAGACGACATGCTGTTGGCGATCACCGCCGCCGGGCGCATGCTGATGTTCCCGGTGAGTGACCTGCCGGAACTGTCGAAAGGCAAGGGTAATAAAATTATCTCTATCCCGGCAGCCGAAGCGGCGAAAGGTGAAGATAAGCTGGCACATCTGTTTATCCTGCCGCCGCAGAGTACGCTGACGCTGCACGTCGGGAAGCGTAAAATTAAGCTGCGCCCTGAAGAGCTGCAGAAAATTACCGGTGAGCGAGGCCGCCGCGGGACGCTGATGCGTGGCCTGCAGCGTATCGACCGCGTGGACGTCGATTCCCCAATGCGGGCTGGAGCTGGAGACAGCGAAGAATAATCCGGGGTACGGCGGCAGCGTTGCCGCCGTCCGGTGTGTTTTACGCTAAAGCCGATATACTTATCAACGGCTTCGGCTCATGAGGTAGTTATGCTAGCGATTGTACGTTTTATTATTGTCGTTATTTACTGCATCCTGGTATGCATCTTTGGTTCAATTTATTGTCTGTTTAGCCCGCGTAATCCGCGCCATGTGGCAACTTTTGGGCACCTTTTCGGGCGTCTGGCGCCAGTATTCGGTCTCAAGGTTGAAACCCGCTTACCTGCCGGGGCAGAAAACCATCCCACCGCGATTTACATCGGTAACCATCAAAACAACTACGATATGGTGACGGCTTCGAGTATCGTGCAGCCGCCGACGGTAACGGTTGGGAAAAAAAGCCTGGTGTGGATCCCGTTTTTTGGCCAGCTTTACTGGCTGACTGGCAACCTGTTGATTGACCGGGATAACCGGGCAAAAGCCCACGGTACTATCTCCCAAGTTGTCGAGCAGATTCGCAAACGTAATGTTTCTATCTGGATGTTCCCGGAAGGGACCCGCAGCCGTGGTCGAGGCCTGCTGCCGTTTAAAACCGGGGCGTTTCATGCCGCGATTGCCGCGGGCGTGCCGATTATTCCGGTGTGCGTTTCCAATACCAGTAATAAAATTAAGCTAAACCGTTGGAACAACGGGTTGGTCATCGTCGAAATGCTGCCGCCAATTGATACCAGCGCTTATGGGAAAGATCAGGTCCGTAAGCTGGCCACTGACTGTCGTGAACTGATGATGGCCAAAATCGACGAACTCAATCAAGAAGTTGCCGCGCGTGAAGCCGCCGGCAAAGTTGAAAAGAATCAGGCGAGTTAAATGCCGCCTTTGGCGGTACGGTTTGTATCGCCTTTCGTTATTCAGTTTTACATGGAGCAATTATGTCACTCAGTCGGCGTCAGTTTATTCAGGCATCCGGAGTTGCGCTATGTGCCGGCTCGGTGCCGCTGAGGGCAAACGCGGCAGGGCAGCAGCAGCCTTTACCTGTTCCCCCTCTGCTTGAATCTCGTCGCGGCCAGCCCTTATTCCTGACGCTGCAGCGCGCTCACTGGTCATTTACCGGCGGCGCTAAGGCGCCCGTTTGGGGCTTTAACGGGCGCTATATGGGGCCAACCATTCGCGTCTGGAGCGGGGATGACGTGAAGATGATCTACAGCAACCGTCTGCAGGAAAATGTTGCGATGACGATTGCTGGCCTGCAGGTGCCGGGGCCGCTGATTGGCGGGGCCGCACGTATGATGTCGCCGAACGTAGACTGGGCGCCCGTTTTACCCATTCGCCAGCGAGCCGCTACGCTGTGGTATCACGCCAACACGCCGAATCGCACCGCAAGGCAGGTTTACAACGGCCTCGCGGGGATGTGGTTAATTGAGGATGAAGTCAGCAAATCTCTGCCAATCCCTAACCATTACGGCGTGGATGACTTCCCGATTATCATCCAGGACAAGCGACTCGACAACTTCGGTGCGCCAGAGTATCAGGAGCCAGGCAGCGGCGGTTTTGTTGGCGATACGCTGCTGGTGAACGGGGTGCAAAGCCCGTACGTGGAAGTGTCCCGTGGTTGGGTGCGTCTGCGTTTGTTGAACGCCTCAAACTCGCGTCGCTACCAGCTGCAAATGAGCGATGGTCGCTCCATCGCGGTGATTTCCAGCGATCAGGGGTTCCTGCCGGCACCCGTTTCGGTCAAGCAGCTGTCGCTGGCGCCGGGAGAGCGGCGAGAAATTCTTATCGACATGACCGAAGGCAAAGAGGTCTCGATTACCGCCGGTGAAGCGGCGGGGATCATGGATCGCATTCGTGGTTTCTTTGAGCCCTCGAGCATTTTGATTTCCACGCTGGTGTTAACGCTGCGTCCTACCGGGCTGTTGCCGCTGGTGACCGACACGCTGCCAATGCGCCTTCTGCCGGAAGAGATTATCGGCGGTAACCCAACGCGCAGCCGTGAAATCACCCTCGGTGACGATCCTGGCATTAACGGCCAGCTGTGGGATATGAAGCGGATTGATATTCAGACTCAGCAGGGCACCTGGGAACGCTGGACGGTGCGCGCTGATACGCCGCAGTCTTTCCACATTGAGGGCGTTAGTTTCCTGGTGCGCGACGTCAACGGGGCTTCGCCGTTCGGGGAAGATCGCGGCTGGAAGGATACCGTGTGGATAGACGGGCAGGTTGAGCTGCTGGTCTACTTTGGGCAACCTTCCTGGGAGCATTTCCCGTTCCTCTACTCCAGCCAGACGCTGGAGCTTGCCGATCGCGGCTCCATCGGTCAGCTATTGGTTCAGCCCGCACCCTAGTTTTTACCCTCACCCTAACCCTCTCCCTACAAGGGAGAAGGGATAGCATGGGACTCTACGCAGAGTCTTTTTCCCCTCGCCCCTTTGGTGAGAGGGCCGGGTGAGGGGCGTAAAACACCGAATAACCCTTCAAAGATTACTGCTAATAGGCGTATAATCGCCGCCCTTTTGTTCATTTCTACATCATCTCTTCGGAAATATTATGAGCGTCAAAAGCCTGATCCAGCCGGAACGCGAACTCTTTTCATGGCCTCAATACTGGGCCGCCTGTTTTGGTCCGGCACCGTTTTTACCCATGTCTCGCGCGGAGATGGACGAACTCGGCTGGGACAGCTGCGACATCATTCTGGTCACCGGCGATGCCTACGTGGATCACCCCAGCTTTGGGATGGCCATCTGTGGCCGTATGTTAGAGGCGCAGGGTTTCCGTGTCGGTATCATTGCTCAGCCGGACTGGTCTTCTAAACAGGACTTTATGCGCCTCGGCAAGCCGAACCTGTTCTTTGGCGTGACCGCCGGGAACATGGATTCGATGATTAACCGCTACACGGCGGACCGCAAGCTGCGCCACGACGATGCCTACACGCCGGATAACGTGGCAGGCAAGCGCCCAGATCGTGCTTCTCTGGTTTACACCCAGCGCTGCAAAGAAGCGTGGCGTGATGTGCCGGTGATCCTCGGCGGCATCGAGGCCAGCCTGCGCCGTACCGCGCATTATGATTACTGGTCTGATACCGTGCGCCGCTCGATTTTGGTTGATGCCAAAGCCGATATGCTGATCTTCGGCAATGGTGAACGTCCGCTGGTGGAAGTGGCGCATCGTCTGGCTAACGGAGAAGGGATCGCTGACATTTGCGACGTGCGTAATACCGCCATCATGCGCAAAGAAGCGATGCCCGGCTGGGCAGGCGTCGATTCCACCCGGCTTGATACGCCAGGAAAAATCGACCCCATTCCGCATCCTTACGGGGACGATCTCCCCTGTGCCGACGGCAATAAACCGAAGGACAAGAAGGCGGATGAAACCAAAGCTGTAACCGTGCAGCCCCCGCGACCAAAGCCGTGGGAAAAGACCTATGTTCTGCTGCCGTCCTTTGAGAAGGTGAAGGCCGATAAGGTGATGTATGCCCACGCTTCGCGGATCCTGCATCATGAAACTAACCCCGGTTGCGCCCGAGCGCTGATGCAAAAGCACGGCGATCGCTATATCTGGATCAACCCTCCGGCAATCCCGCTTTCTACCGAAGAGATGGATAGCGTGTTCGCGCTCCCCTACCAGCGTGTGCCTCATCCTTCCTACGGCAAGGCCCGCATTCCGGCCTATGAGATGATCCGCTTCTCGGTGAACATTATGCGCGGCTGCTTCGGCGGCTGCTCTTTCTGCTCCATCACCGAGCATGAAGGCCGCATTATTCAGAGCCGATCCGAAGATTCCATCATCAGCGAAATCGAAGCGATGCGCGACAGCGTGCCGGGCTTTACCGGCGTGGTGTCCGATCTCGGTGGCCCAACGGCCAATATGTATATGCTGCGCTGCAAGTCGCCGCGCGCGGAGCAAACCTGCCGTCGCCTGTCGTGCGTTTACCCGGAAATTTGCCAGCATATGGACACCAACCATCAGCCGACCATCGATCTCTACCGCCGTGCCCGCGATCTGCAGGGCGTGAAGAAGATCTTGATTGCCTCCGGCGTGCGTTACGATCTGGCGGTTGCCGATCCGCGTTACATCAAAGAGCTGGCCACTTACCACGTGGGCGGTTATCTCAAAATTGCCCCGGAGCATACCGAAGAAGGGCCGTTGTCGAAGATGATGAAGCCGGGGATGGGCAGCTATCATCGCTTTAAAGAGCTGTTCGATACCTATTCGAAGCAGGCTGGCAAAGAGCAGTATCTGATCCCATACTTTATCTCCGCGCACCCTGGGACGCGTGATGAGGACATGGTGAACCTGGCGCTGTGGCTGAAGCAGCATCGGTTCCGCCTCGATCAGGTTCAGAACTTTTATCCGTCGCCGCTGGCTAACTCCACCACCATGTATTACACGGGTAAAAATCCGCTGAGTAAGGTGAACTACAAAAGCGAGGATATCGTTGTGCCTCGCGGTGACCGCCAGCGCCGCCTTCATAAAGCTCTGCTGCGCTATCACGACCCGGCTAACTGGACGCTGATCCGTGAGGCGCTGGAGGCGATGGGGAAAAAGCACCTGATTGGCGGCAGACGTGAATGCCTGGTGCCTGCCCCGACCCTGGAAGAGATACGTGAGGCCCGCAGGCATGCTCGTCACGCCCGCCCGGCGCTGACGAAACATACCCCGCTTGCGCACCAGCGCCGTCCGGCAGCAGCAGGAAAGAGGAAGCCGCATGTGAAGTAACCCGTGCTTTCATGCCGCTGTCATTTTTTTCTGCGACAAAGAGAAGTGGGAATCCCTGCCCGTCGGGTCTGGTGCTAAGCTGCCCGGCGGCCTCTTTGCTGAAATGAGAAATGAACATGTCTAACCCGCTGTACGTTTTTGACCTCGACCACACCCTGATTGACGCCGATTGCAGCACTCTCTGGAGCCGCTTCCTTTCTCGCGAAGGGCTGATCAAAGACCCTGATTATCTGGCCAAAGAGCACAAGCTGATGCTCGACTACCAGCGTGGCGAAATGAACATTCACGAATACGTTGGCGTCACGCTGGCCCCGCTGGCCGGCATGACAGTTGCCGATGTCGATACGCTGGTGGCTCGCTGCGTAGAAAATGATGTACTGCCGCTGGTTTACCCGGAGGCGAAGCGCCTGATTGAGCAATTACACGCTCAGGGCCAGCAGATGATGATCATCTCTGCGTCGGTCAGCCTGCTGGTGAAGGCCATTGCGCCGCGGCTGGGCATTGAACACGCCATCGGTATCGACCTGGTGACCGGCAATAACGCCTACACCAGCGTGATAAGCGGCGTGCCGAGCTATCAGGCAGGTAAAATTACCCGTCTGAAGGAGTGGCTGACGGTGAACCCCGAATACAGCGGAGAACTGACGTTTTATACCGACTCTATTAACGACCTACCGCTCTGCCTTGAGGCCGATAAAGTGCTGATGGTAAATCCTTGCCAGAAGCTTGCGGCGCAGGGCGCTCGCTACGGCTGGCAAACGCTGAGCTGGTCTTTATAGCGAAACCGGGGCATGGTGAAAACCGTGCCCCGTTTAGGCGTTATTGCGGAGAATACAGCGGCACCGGCTTCCCGGTGATATAGCGGCGGCGCAGCCAGGCAGAAATAGCATCCATCGCCATTACCACGCAGACCAGAATCAGGGTGATAAACATCACCACGTCCCAGTTCCACAGCCGCATGTTCTCGGCATAAACCAGGCCGACACCGCCCGCGCCGACAAAACCCAGCACCGCCGCTGAACGGGTGTTGGACTCAATCTGATACAGGCTGAGGGAGAGAAACGCCGGGAACGACTGGGTGAAGATCCCGAAGCGGTGCTTCTGAATGCCTGCCGCGCCCACGGCGGTTAATCCCCGGCTCGGAGAGCGTTCTACCGCTTCGTGCCCCTCGGCATACAGCCTGCCCAGTAAGCCGGTATCCTGCATGATAATTGCCAGTACGCCAGCCAGCGGGCCAAGCCCCACGGCGCGCACAAATATTAGCCCCCAGATTGCCATATCCACGCCGCGCAGCAGGTCGAACAGGCGGCGCACCAGCAGCGCAATGACCCTTGCCACCGAGCTCTGCATGATATTGCGGGCGGCAAAGAACGACAGCAGCAGCGCCAGCACAGTGGCGGTTAGCGTCCCGGCAAAGACAATGGCGAGCGTAATAGCGATTTGCGAGAAGTAATAGGCGAACGGCCAGTTAACAAAGTCATGCCAGACAAACATGCGCAGGAAATAGCGCCCGAGCTGAGCGATGCCGGTCAGGATTTGCCCGGAGTCGATGCCGAAAGTGAAGAAAAACCAGACGTAGTAGCCGAGGATGGCGGCGGCCAGCAGGCCGATGTGACGCAGATATCGTCCCTGCATCCGGTAAAGTTCGCGGTGCTGCTCGCGGCTTTTAGCGATATCCGGTGTTGCCTGTGAAATGCTCATTTTTTCCCCTCCAGAACCCAGCGGCGCAGCCTGCCGGACAGGACATCGAGGATGGAAACCACCACGATAATCAGCAGCAGCGTGATGCTGACCTGGTCGTAGCGGTCGAGTTTAATGTTGGTCATCAGCTCCTGGCCGATCCCGCCCGCGCCAACGAGGCCGAGAATGGTGGAGGAACGGAAGTTAATTTCAAAGCGCATAAAGCTGTAGGACAGGAAGATCGGTTTCACCTGCGGCCACAGAGCGAAGCGCACGCGCTGAAGTGGCGTGGCACCGCAGGCCACCAGGCCGCGCACAGGTTTGTCGGACGCGCTTTCGATGGCTTCGTAAAACAGCTTGGTCAGGCTGCCAATGGTGTGCAGGGCCAGCGCCAGAAATCCCGGAATAGCGCCGATACCAAAGGCCATCACGAACATCACCGCCCATGCCAGCTCCGGCATGGTTCTCAGGAAGGCAACTGAAGCACGAACGCCGAAGCGCACGGCGGGCGGTGTCCAGGTATTACCGGCGGCCAAAAATGCCAGCACAGCGGCAATGCAGGTCGAAATCAGCGTCGACGCCAGCGCCAGCTGCAGCGTTTCCCAAATCAGCGGCAGCTGAATCGGCAGGCGGTATCCCCAGTAGGCCAGCGAGCCTTTGGTGTGGACGTCGGCCAGCAGAACCGGGAGGTGCAGCGTCGGCAGGGTTTCGAACATGTAGTCGAGGAAGTTTGGCAGCGATTGCCAGATGGTGGTCAGGCTGAACTCTGCGATATGACCGGCGGTAAGATACAGGCCTACCAGCAGCAGGGACCAAATCAGGGTGTCGCGCTTCTGGCGCATTCTGACCTGGTGATAGTAACGCTCAAATTCCGTATTCAACATCATCACTTATTATCCGGTTTGTTTCCGGTGACGGGTTGCCCCGTCCTGATAAAAAAGCACCCAGGCAGGCTGCCGGGGTGCGATTTTTATGCGGTGGGCATCAATTAGCGGGCGCTAACCAGCTCACGCTTCATGTCGATGATCTGCTGGAAGTCAGCCACAGATGCCGGGCCAATGTGCTGGGTGCCGCCCATTGCCTTCACGAAGCAACCGTGATCTTCTTTATCAAGCTTCTTCACTGCATCCACCACTTTGGCCTTGAAGTCAGCTGGCAGCTTGTTGCTGACCAGGATTGGGCCGTTAGGGATCAGCGGGGAAGTCCAGATGATGCGGATCTGCTTCATCAGGTCAGGGTGATCCATACGGATCAGGCGGTTAAACGCCCCGGCGGTGTAGCCGTCGTTATAGTCGCCAACCATGGAAGCCCAGGTCACCGCGCCAGCAAACTGGCCGTTCAGCACGCCCAGGATGTCCTGTTCGTGGCCGCCGGAGAAGGTGACGCTGGAGAAGAAGTTGTTGTATTTGTTGTCCGCGGTGCCGCCGAGTTTCTGTTTGAACTCGTGGTTCGGGATCAGATAGCCAGAGGTGGAGTCCGGATCCGCGAAGCCGAAGGATTTGCCTTTCAGATCTTCGATGGTTTTGTACGGACTGTCGGCTTTCACGATCACTACGGAGTGGTAGCCGCGGGACTGATCTTTATCGTCAACCGCGATGCCGACGATATCCACCGCTTTCGGGTCGTTCATGTACACCGAAGCGTAGGAAGAAGGAGACATGCTCAGCACCAGGTCGACTTTACCGCCGATCAGGCCCTGAATAACACCAGAGTAGTCAGAAGAGTTACGCAGTTTAGTGTCGACATTCAGTTCTTTATCCATGAACTGCTTCACACACTGGTTATCACCAATTTGCTGGGTCGCATTCTGCCCGCCGAGGATCCCGAGGTTCAGTTCGCGCGGCTGGTCAGCAGCCATAGCGTGGCCTGCAATCACAAGGCCAGTAATCACTGCGGATAAACGTAATGCGCCAGTCAGTTGCTTTTTCATTATCATTGCCTGTGTTGTATCAATTGGAGAGAGAATTAATGCACTTGATTGATTTCATCGCCGTACAAGAGATGCAGCACGTCGTCCGTTAACATCGACGGATGACCGTCAAACACGATATTTCCTTTTGCAACCCCGATAACGCGGGTGCAGTACTCTTTCACCAGCTCGATGGAATGCAGGTTCACCATCACGCTGATGCCTTGCTCACACACTTCACGCAGCACTTTCATGATGCGTTGGGTATTTTTCGGGTCGAGTGAAGCCACTGGCTCATCGGCCAGCAGAATGCTTGGGTTTTGCATCAGCGCGCGGCAAATAGCGACGCGCTGCATCTGGCCGCCGGAAAGGTTCTCGGCGCGCTGCAGGGCGTGGGGCAGCATGTTCATCCACTCCAGAAGCGAAATAGCGCGGGCGCGGTCTGCTTCAGGGAAAACCTTAAACAGGGATTTCAGCGTGGAGGTCTGGCTCAGGCGACCCAGCAGGACGTTAGTCAGCACGTCCAGTCTTGGCACCAGGCAGAAGTCCTGGAATATCATGCCGCATTCGGTGCGCCACTGGTTCAGGGCGCGACCGCTGAGTTTAGACACATCGTGCGGCATCCCGACTTCCGGAAAGCTGAGGATCTCGCCCGACGTGGCAGAATGCGTACCGTTAAGAATATGCAGCAGCGTAGATTTACCTGCGCCTGAACGGCCAATCACGCCCACCAGTTCACCGGCATGCAGGTCGAAGTTAATGTCGTGCAGCACGGTCTGGTGTGCGTTATAGGCCTTACTCAGACTCTTAACGCTCAGGACTTTACGCCCCGGCGCGGGCGCAAACTGCGGCAGCGACTCCAGGTCAGAGTTGGTAACTACGGCAAGGGATCTGTTCATAACCATTCCAAATGAGTTAGCGAAGCTGGCCCTATTTATCGTGGTGTTGTGTGACTTTTTGATTACGGCTAAAAGAACAAATAATGAACGCCGTGAAAATTCACGCGACGATCAAACAGATGTGTTACACGTAGAAAGCGCTGGAGCAGGGGGTGTGCGGGAAATAAAAAACCACCCTGCGGGTGAAGGCGAAGGTGGTTTTGGGGACGAAAAGAGAAGCCGGATTTAGCCGACAAACACGTCCGGGTCTGGCCCAAGGCGTTTGCCGCTGTCGAGCTTCGCAATTTCAGCCAGTTCTTCTTTGTCCAGGCGGAAGTCGAACACGTCAAAGTTTTCAGCAATACGGGCAGGCGTGACCGATTTAGGGATAACCACCAGCCCGCTATCGAGGTGCCAGCGAATCACCACCTGAGCCGGGGTTTTACCGTATTTGTCCGCTAAATCACGAATGATTTTCTGATCAAACACGCCTTCACCGCCCTGGGCCAGCGGGCTCCAGGACTCGGTCTGGATTTTGTGGGTCGCGTTCCAGGCGTGGAGCTGGCGCTGTTGCAGCAGAGGGTGCAGCTCAATCTGGTTGATCACCGGGCTAACGCCGGTTTCGTCGATCAGCCGCTGGAGATGATTAAGATTGAAGTTACACACCCCAATACTCTTCGCCAGTCCCTCTTTTTGCAGCTCAATCAGCCCTTTCCAGGCTTCGAGATAATGATCTTTACTCGGCACCGGCCAGTGCAGCAGGTAGAGATCGACATAATCAAGCTGCAGTTTTTCAAGGCTGTCTTCCAGCGCCTGGCGGGGCCGCTGCTGGTCGCTGTTCCAGAGCTTGGTGGTAATAAACAGATCGTCACGCGCAATGCCTGCGCTTTTCAGCGCGGCACCTACGCCGTCCTCGTTTTTGTAGGCGGCGGCGGTATCAATGGAGCGGTATCCCACTTCCAGGGCTTTCTCAATGGCCGTTCTGACCTGGTCGTTGCTGGCCTGCCAGACACCGAGCCCAAGCTGCGGCATTACGTTGCCATCCTGGAGCTTGATTAAGGTTGGATGAGTCATGCGTACCTCCTTAATAGTGCGAAAAACACCGGGCAAGCCCGGTGTAAGTTTTGTATTAAGTCTAGTCGAAACTCAGGCGATCAAATCGCTAACCTGGATTCTCTTAGCGCGCGGCTTCGTAAATGCGGCGGCTAACGTCCAGCGTAATGTCCTGATGTTCGCCCAGCTTAGTCATGCCTTTTTCTTCCAGTTTCACCAGCAGAGCAGGGATGGAGCTGCCGTCCAGGCCGTAGGCGGACAGGCGAGTCGCGGTGCCCATTTTCTCGAAGAAATTGCGGGTTGCTTCGATGGCCGCATCAATACGCTCTTCTTCGCTGCCGGAGGTGATGTTCCAGACGCGTTCTGCGTATTGCAGCAGTTTGGCGTGCTTCTCGTTACGCTTTTCATTCATCAGCGAAGGCAGAACCACCGCCAGCGTTTGAGCGTGATCCAGGCCGTGCATCGCGGTCAGTTCGTGGCCCAGCATGTGGGTCGCCCAGTCCTGCGGCACGCCAGCCCCGATCAGGCCGTTCAGCGCCATTGTTGCAGCCCACATCACGTTCGCACGCACGTCATAGTTTTCAGGATCTTTCAGCGCTTTCGGGCCGTCTTCGATCAGCGTCAGCAGAATGCCTTCCGCAAAACGATCCTGCACTTTGGCGTTGACCGGGTAGGTCAGGTACTGCTCGATGGTGTGAACAAAGGCATCCACCACGCCGTTAGCAACCTGTTTAGGCGGCAGGGTGTAGGTGTAAACCGGATCCAGAACCGCAAAGACAGGCTGCACGAAGTCAGACATGAACGCCTGTTTGTCGCCGGTAGAGCGGCGGGAAACCACTGCGCCTTTGTTAGATTCGGAGCCGGTGGCCGGCAGCGTCAGCACGGAACCCATTGGGATCGCACTTTTCACGTCGCTACCGCGGGTCAGCAGAATGTTCCACGGATCGATATCCTGCGGATAGTGCGCCGCAGCGGCGATAAATTTAGTGCCGTCGAGCACGGAGCCACCGCCGACTGCCAGCAGGAAAGTCACGTTTTCTTTACGCGCAATCTCTACGGCTTTCATCAGCGTTTCGTAAGACGGGTTAGGTTCGATGCCGCCAAACTCCAGCACGTCGAGGCCTTTCAGCGCGTCTTTAACCTGGTCCAGTACGCCAGTTTTAATCACGCTGCCGCCGCCGTAGGTAATCAGTACGCGAGCGTCGGCTGGGATCTGGTCACGCAGTTCTGCCAGGGAGCCTTTACCAAACAGGATGCGGGTTGGGGTATGAAGATTGAAGTTATTCATGATGGGTTTCCCGTTCGTTAGATGAGTCACATTGCTAAATCTGATGGCGCTTATTGTGGTCCGCCACGCTGCCTCTCTCAATGCATATTCCTGCCTTTATCTTGCCTGTTTCTCCAAATGACTGGAGAAATCGCAGAATCCATCGCACACTGTAAGCCGGATAAAAAGCGCCGTGGAGACGTAGGAAATGAACCGCCAGGCTATCTGCCAGCAGCTGACGGATAAAATCAATCAGCTGATTTTAAAAGAAAAGAGTGATGTATTTTTTGATGGCGTACGGCTGATGTACGGCACCAAACCGATGGCGCGTACCCCGGTCATGTACGAGCCGGGCATTGTTTTTCTCTTTTCGGGTCATAAAACAGGTTATCTTAATGACCGCGTATTCCGCTATGACGCCAATGAATACCTGCTGCTGACGGTGCCTTTACCCTTCGAGTGCGAAACTTTTGCGACGGCAGACGTACCGCTCGCCGGAATGCGTGTGAAAGTGGATATCCAGCAACTGCAGGATTTGCTGATGGACATCGGAGAAGACGATCTCTTCCGTCCGCAGTCCTGTACCGACGGGATAAATTCTGCCGAACTGTCGGAAGAAATTCTTTGCGCTGCAGAGCGGTTGCTGGATGTATTAGAGAGGCCTCTCGATGCCCGAGTCCTGGGCAAGCAGATTATCCGTGAGATCCTTTATCACGTTTTGACGGGCCCAAGCGGTGGGGCGCTACTGGCGCTGGTAAGCCGCCAGACGCATTTTAGCCTGATCAGCCGCGTGCTGCGCCGGATTGAAAACCAGTACACCGAAAACTTGTCGGTGGACCAGCTGGCAGCCGAGGCTAACATGAGCGTTTCTGCGTTTCATCACAACTTCAAGTCGGTGACCAGCACGTCGCCGCTGCAATACCTGAAAACTTACCGTCTGCATAAGGCAAGAATGTTAATGCTGCATGACGGTATGAAGGCAAGCGCGGCGGCTATCCGCGTGGGCTACGAGAGCGCGTCTCAGTTTAGCCGGGAGTTTAAACGCTATTTTGGCGTGACGCCGGGGGAAGATATGGCGCGGATGCGGGTTATTTAATGAGGCAAAAGCGAAGAGCGAATAAGTCGGGCTTATCCGCTCTTTCTTCATCAAGCAGGGTTACGCGGCGCTAACCTTTTTTTTCAGCACCACAAACACCGTGCCGACCAGGCCCACAATCAGCAGAGCAACCGGCAAAATCATCAGGAAGGTCATCACCTGATCTTCATGGCGCTTAACAAAGGGGATCATGCTGAGCGCGTAGCCCAGGCTAATCACAACGCCGACCCACAGCAGGCCGCTTAGCCAGTTAAAGAACTGAAAACGGCGGTTGCTGAGGCCGGAAATCCCCGCCATGGTAGGCAGCAGAGTACGAACAAAGGCCAGGAAGCGGCCCGCGAGCAGCGCCAGTAAACCGTGGCGGTCAAACATTTGCGTGGCGCGCTGGTGGTACTGGGTTGGCAGCTGTTTCAGCCAGCCTTTAACCGTGCGGGTATTGCCGAGCCAGCGCCCTTGTAAATAGCTAAGCCAACAGCCCAGGCTGGCTGCGATGGTTAAAATCACCAGCGTCGGTACAAAGCCCATCACGCCTTTGGCGATCAGCGCTCCCGCGAGCAGCAACAGGCTATCGCCCGGTAAAAATGAAGCAGGAAGTAGCCCATTTTCCAGGAACAGCGTCGCAAACATAACGCAATAGACAATGCCAATCACATGGGGGTCGGCCAGCGCAGCAAAATCGTGATGCCAAAGCGCCTCGACAATATTTTGTATAACAGCCATAGGTATTCCTGTGGAACCGCTTATTGAGTTCGCCCCGAGTATTACACCCGCAACTTAGGCTCACCTTAATTTCTACACATTGTACTGCTAAAATCTTCTCGACACCTTGATCCCAGGCTCAACAAAATCCCGATAATGGCAAAAAACTGTTCCACGATTACCGATAAACGGATTTTTTAGGCAATACGCTGGAAACCCGCTTCCAGATCCGCCATCAGATCGTCCACGTTTTCCAGGCCAATATGAAGGCGAACCAGGGTGCCGCTAAAGTCGACGCCGCCTGCCGGGCGGATCTCCGCCAGCTCATCGGGCTGATTAGCGAGAATAAGCGATTCATAGCCGCCCCAGGAATAGGCCATGCTGAAATACTCGAAATGATTGAGGTACTGTTCATACTCTTCATCACTCAGCCGCTTTTTCAGCACAAATGAGAACAGCCCGCTGCTGCCCGTAAAGTCACGTTTCCAGTATTCATGCCCCTTGCTGCCGGGCAGCGCTGGATGATTCACGCGCTCAACCTGCGGATGCTGTGCCAGCCATTCGGCGACTTTTAAGCTGCTTTCTTGATGCTGACGCAGGCGAACACCCAGGGTCCGAATACCGCGGCTGGTCATATACGCGGTGTCTGCATCCAGCATTTGCCCCATCAGATAGGCATTCTCGCGCAGCTGATCCCAGCATCGGGCATTGGATACCGCGGTGCCAACCATCGCATCCGAATGGCCAATTAAATATTTGGTTCCCGCCTGAATGGAGATGTCGATGCCGAACTCCAGCGCTTTAAACAGCACGCCAGCCGCCCAGGTATTGTCGATCATGATGATAGCGTCGGGGGCAACGCGCCTTACCGCTGCGACAATCGCCGGAATATCGTGGACTTCCATCGTAATGGAACCGGGGGATTCCAGAAAAACGACTTTGGTATTCGGCTGAATCAGGCTGGCAATATCGGCACCAATCTCCGGCGCGAACCAGCCAGTGCTAACCCCAAGCTTTGAGAGAATTTTGGTACAGAAATCCTGCGTTGGTTCATAGGCCGTTTCGGTCACCAGAACGTGATCGCCCTGTTCAACAAAGGCCAGAATTGTATTAGCCACCGCGGCGGCGCCGCAGGGAAAGAGGGCACAGCCCGCGCCGCCCTCAAGTTCACACATCGCTTCCTGCAACGAGAAATGGGTCAGCGTGCCGCGACGGCCATAGAACAGCTCGCCCTTAGCGCGGTTAGCGGTGGCCTGCTTTTTGGCCTCAACGCTTTCAAAGACGAGGGAGGAGGCGCGCTGAATCACGCTGTTAACCGAACCCTGAGTAAACTTCTTGCTGCGCCCGGCGTTGACCAGCGCCGTTTCGATGTGTTTTTCCGCCATTTCCGCTTCCCCGTCTAACCATCTGGATGTCTGGACGTAAATTAACACAGAATGGGCAAAGGGCATCATGGCGTTTTCTCAGGTTGGCGAAAAAAGTCATCATTTCGCCAGGTGGGCGCTTTTCCTGCGTAAGCGCAAGGAATGCTTCAACAATTTCCGGCAGTCTGCAAATACTAATGAGAACGACTATCAATTCGATAGTTTTTTGATATATTAGTCTCAGTTTTGACATTTATTTCTCGCTGGAGCGTAAGACGTGACGAGTAATCTGATGCAGACGGATCTGTCCGTTTGGGGCATGTATCAACATGCTGACATCGTAGTGAAGATCGTGATGATTGGCCTGATTCTGGCCTCTGTTGTCACCTGGGCCATCTTTTTCAGTAAGAGCGTGGAGCTGATCACCCAGAAACGTCGCCTCAAGCGAGAGCAGCAGCAGCTGGCTAACGTGCGCTCCCTGAACGAAGCGAGCAGCGTGGCAGAAGCCTTTGACAGTAAAAGCCTGAGCACGCTGTTAATCAACGAAGCCCAGAACGAACTGGAACTTTCAGCCGGCGTGGAAGATAACGAAGGCATTAAAGATCGTACCGGCTTCCGCCTTGAGCGCCGCGTGGCCGCCGTTGGGCGTCACATGGGGCGCGGTAACGGCTTCCTGGCCACCATCGGTGCGATTTCACCGTTCGTCGGCCTATTCGGTACCGTTTGGGGCATCATGAACAGCTTCATCGGTATCGCTCAATCCCAGACCACTAACCTGGCGGTCGTTGCCCCGGGCATCGCAGAAGCGCTGCTGGCGACGGCAATCGGCCTGGTTGCCGCCATCCCGGCGGTGGTTATCTATAACATCTTCGCGCGTATGATCGGCAGCTACAAAGCCAGCCTCAGCGACGTTGCCGCGCAGGTTCTGCTGCTGCAAAGCCGCGATCTGGACCTGGATGGTACCGCTCAGCCGCGTCCGGTGCGTAATACCCAGCAACTGCGAGTAGGTTAATGCCCCATGGCAATGCGTCTGAACGAAAACCTCGATGACAATGGTGAAATGCACGAAATCAACGTTACGCCGTTTATCGACGTGATGTTGGTGCTGCTGATCATCTTCATGGTGGCGGCGCCGCTGGCAACGGTGGACGTGAAGGTTAACCTTCCGGCCTCCAGCAGTGAACCACAGCCACGCCCTGAGAAGCCGGTTTATCTGTCGGTAAAAGCCGATCATTCGATGTTTATCGGTAATGACCCGGTAACCAAAGAGTCGATGGTCAATGCGCTGATTGCCGCAACCGAAGGGAAAAAAGACACCACCATTTTCTTCCGCGCGGACAAAACGGTGGACTACGAAACGCTGATGGACGTGATGGATACGCTGCACCAGGCAGGGTATTTGAAGATTGGCCTGGTCGGCCAGGAAGTCACGAAAGCGAAGTAAGTGGGGATGACCCTCATCACGGCCCTATTCCTCTTGGGAGAGGATGAAAACAACTCAAGTTTATTCTCTCCGTAGTTGTTACGTTCACCCGTAAATCTGTTTCCCCTGCACGTTCAGAGCACGGTGAACGTGTCCGGGGGATAACGCCATCCCCCGAACAGCCCCGGCGCCCGGCGAGCTCATCGCCGCTGAAGCGGTAAACCCACCGGCTATCACCCAAACATTCGGGGTCGTTCGCGATTTGTTCCTGACGATCGCTCTCTTTCGCTGTTCCCGACAGCTCAACCCCGCCTGAGTTGGGTCATCACCGGGGGCGATGAGAGCCGGGGACAAGGGCGTGGCGGTGTGACTTGCAGCGACTGTTGCGTTCAGCGTTGCTTTGAGCTTAAAGCGAGGCTCGGTTCCGGCTTAAATCGCCTCCGTTTTCTCTCCGACTGGCCAAGGTCCGGACGCCGGGAGCGGCCGGAGGCTGAGAGCGTCGGGAGCGCATCTCAGCCGACCCAGGACTGGGAGATAAAACGGAGGTCTGCCGCTTCAGCGGTCGATTTATTTGGCCGGGAGTCCGGGGTCTCGGGGGAGTGACGGTGACTCCACCGAGTCGTTCACAAGTTTGGGGGCTGCATATAAAGCTGTGCTTGAGGTGAACGGAACCTTAGCTGAACCTTCATATAGCTTATTTGTGACTAACAGACAGCCAAAGAGAGAAATCGTTAAATTTTATTACTCTTTATATTCCCTCGCCCCACTGGGGAGAGGGCCTGGGAAAGGGGCAAACCCCACTCACAGCGTAGAACTTTTCCACGTCTTCTCTGCAAGACCACGGGTCATCGACAGCGTCTGGGCTTCCTGCTCCTTCAGGCGCTGATAATGCCCTTCCAGCCGCTTAAGAATCTGCTCTTTAAGCTTCGGATGATGGCTGAGGATCTCTTCCAGCACCGCCCCATACACCTCTTCTTTGGCGCGCCACGGGAAGATTTCACGGCGGTTCATCCACTTCAGATCGATAAGCGCCGAAGTAATATCCGTAACTTCCTGCGTATTACGGGTGATATTTTCATTCTTAAGGCGAACCAGAATCGCTATATTTTTACTTAACGTAAATTCATGGTCTTTATTTTCATCAGCGCTAATTAACAAGGGCTGTTTTTTTAGAGGTTCTGCCATAGCACTACTCCTCAATTGAATAGCATAATGGCCAGGGTTTTTCTTGGGTCATTTGATTAACCCAAATTTCCTGCTCCTTGCTACTCACCCAGGCGGTTTTGTCTTCGATAAGCATCTGCAAATCGGCGGTACTAATAAGTTCTTTTTCAACCAGTTCGCCTATCAGGGCATGTAACGCCTCTATCCTAACCGCGCACAGCAGCCGCTCTTTAATATGACGGTCGGTTTCTTCAAGCAGGCGGTTCTTGGCCTGCCCGGCATAATGACTGCCGCTCAGGATGTTTTTTTCCAGCGTTAAAATCTTGTCCTGAACGACTTCCGACGTGGTACTATTTTCAGCTTCTGCAGGGAGCGTTGACGGTGCAACAACGGGATAGCGCCGTGGTAAGAAGTGTTCAGGCAGCATCGAATGTGATCCTTTGGAATCGGTTCAATATTCAGGTTCAGAGATTCGCGATATGATGCCTCAATTCAAAAATAAAAAAAACAGGAGTTTCTTATGCACAGCATATTTTATTCTATTGTCACCATTTTGATTTTGTTGTGTGCTGTATTGGTTATGCTCAAGGAGTTTAGCGCTTCAAATAATAAGAAAAATCGTGCGGCGGGTGAAATACAACCCATCACCACCAGCGAAGAGCGTGAAGATTATTTTGGCATGCTGATGTCTAAAATTACGCCCAGCTATTATTGGCGTATTAACAGTGAGTATATTGATTTTACTCACGCCACAATTAAAAAAATGCGTATCGATGAACTGACTTCCCAGCCGGTTTTATTTAGCGCCCAGCGCCGCTGCAGTGATTTAAATTCGGCGGTGTATAAATATTATGACAATATTAAAAAACGCTGTGCCGAAGGTGAGCAGGTGCCATTGTCAGATATTGAAGTGCTGAACCTGCGCCAGTGTTTTAACGAGTTTAGCCGAGACGCTTATCCTGCACTGGTTGCGTTGGTATGGCCACAGTATCAGCGCCCGGAGATCGACCTGAACAGCGTGTGAGCCCTGTAATCCTGCGTCCGGGGCTCACGCTTAAACGCCGGAATTCGCTATAATGACGCCCTTTTGCTATTTCCAGACAGGACATTATGGAACGTTTTATTGAGAATGCGATGTACGCCTCGCGCTGGCTTCTGGCCCCGGTTTACTTCGGGTTATCTCTGGCCCTGCTTGCGCTGACGGTGAAGTTTTTCCAGGAGATCATTCACGTTCTCCCGAATATCTTCTCGATTGCGGAGGCTGACTTAATTTTGACCCTGCTCTCGCTGGTGGATATGGCGCTGGTCGGCGGCCTGCTGGTGATGGTGATGTTTTCCGGCTATGAGAACTTTGTCTCGACGCTGGATATTTATGAAGGCAAAGAGAAACTAAGCTGGCTGGGGAAAATGGACTCTGGCTCGCTGAAGAATAAAGTCGCGGCATCCATCGTGGCCATCTCTTCTATCCATCTGCTGCGTATTTTTATGGACGCTAAAAACGTGCCGGACAACAAGCTGATGTGGTACGTGATCATCCACCTGACGTTTGTGCTGTCGGCGTTTGTGATGGGCTATCTCGACAAGCTTTCCCGCAGCGGGAAATATTAAAAACTAAGCCCCTGTTTACAGGGGCTTTGGCTTTTATTTGTCGGAGGATGCCTGCCACAGATTTAGCTCGCCATCGGCGACGTGGCGGTCAATTCGCTCCAGCTCTTCTGCGGTAAAGTGTAGATTATCCAGCGCTTTCACATTCTCTTTCAGCTGTTCTGCCCGGCTGGCACCGATCAACACTGAGGTGACGCGCTCATCTTTCAGCAGCCAGCTCAGCGCCATCTGTGCCATTGTCTGGCCACGCTCCAGCGCCATCTCGTTGAGTAAGCGCAGGCTACTGAGATTCGCCTCGGTCAGCATCTTTTCATTCAGCCCGCGAATTTTATTGCCTTCCACCTGCATCCTTGAGCCTTCCGGGATGCCGTTCAGGTATTTGCCGGTCAGCAGGCCCTGGGCGAGCGGGGTAAAGGCGATACAGCCGCTGCCGTTGTGCTGCAGCGTGTCCAGCAGGCCGCTTTTATCGACCCAGCGGTTTAACAGGTTGTAGGAGGGCTGGTGAATAAGCAGCGGAATTTTCCATTCTCGCAGCAGATCGGCCATTTTCTCTGTTCTTTCGGCGGAGTAAGAGGAGATCCCGACGTAAAGCGCTTTGCCGCTTTGCACCGCATGTGCCAGGGCGCTGGCCGTTTCTTCCATCGGCGTTCTCTCATCCACGCGATGGGAATAGAAGATATCGACATACTCCAGCCCCATGCGCTTCAGGCTCTGATCCAAACTTGCCAGCAGGTACTTACGTGAGCCGCCGGAACCATAAGGGCCTGGCCACATGTCATACCCCGCTTTGGTGGCAATAATCAGCTCGTCGCGGTAGCTGCCAAAATCCTGCTTCAGCAGGCGGCCAAAGTTTTCTTCCGCCGAGCCCGGAGGCGGCCCGTAGTTATTCGCCAGATCGAAATGCGTAATACCCAGATCGAACGCGGTGCGCAGCAGATCGCGCTGGGACTCCAGCGGACTCACGCCGCCAAAACTGTGCCACAAGCCGAGAGAAAGCGCGGGCAGCTGCAGGCCGCTCTGGCCGCAGAAGCGATACTGCATGGATTGATAACGCGACGGGCTGGCTTCGTAGGGCATGGTGTCTCCTTAGGGTAAGAGTTATTTTTGAAACGTTGTTTCCATCTTAACCCTGCGGAGACATTCGGCAATCCGAAAATCAGGCCTCCGGCGAGAGCGCGCTGTGGGGAGTGCCCTGATAATACGCGAGCGCCACCATCAGCGACTGCACCAGGCAAAGCGTTGCTGACTGCGAGCGGAAGGCGTCTACCTGCGCCTCTTTCACCACAAAACAGAGATCGCTAAACGTGGCGAATGGGCTAATTTGGCTGTCCGTGATCACTATCTGGCGAGCGCCCGCCTGGGCGGCAATTTCACTCACCATCAGCGTCTCTTCGGCATACGGGGAGAAGCTTATCGACACCACAATATCTTTCGCTTTCACCCGGTTGACTTGCTCACGCAGCATGCCGCCAAGCCCGTCCAGCAGCACGGCGCGGCAATCCAGATGGCTCAGAGCGTAGGTCAGATAAGCCGCCACGCTAAAGGAGCGGCGCAGGCCGACAACGTAGATCGTGTCTGCTTCGGCCAGCAATTCCACGGCACGCTGCAGCATTTCCGGTTCGGTACGGGCGGCCAGCTGCTGCAGGGCCTGAGCATTTGAGCGGGCAAACTCCTGCAAAATATCCAGCGGGGTTTCCGGCACGGCTTCGCTGCCCAGCTCACGGAACAGCCTCGCCCGATCGGTATAGCTGGCCGTCTCTTCCACCAGATTCATGCGAAACAGCTGTTTCATTTCGTTGAACCCGCTGAAATCAAAGGCATTGGCAAAGCGGATAAGCGTTGAGGGCGGCACCTCCGCCCGTTCGGCAATGGCGGCCACGGTATCAAATGCCACGCTATTGGTGTTATCCAGCACGTAGCGGGAAACCTGCTGCAGCCTTTTGCTCAGGCTGTCGTAGCGGTCGCGGATCTGCTGCTGGAGTTCGTTCAGGGTTGTCGCGGTGGTCAATTTGCCATCCTCAAAAGTATTCGCTGAAACGTATTTAAGCGTAGTACTGGCAAAAATGAAACAGATGCACCAAAACTGGCGGGGGCTGAAACGACACTGATGTCTCAGTCTTTGCACCTCATTCTGCGGGTTAACATAAAAACGAAGTGTTGATCACAATAATCAACATTTATTTTATTTGAACTTAAAATGGAATGTTTGTTTCATATACAGTGTTCGGGAGACAACCCTAACAGCAAGAGGCCAGAGATGGAGACGGTAGCGAATTTTATCCACGGTGAATGCGTCGCGGGCGAAGGCCAGCGGGTACAGGCGATCTTTAACCCGGCGACCGGCGCGCAGATCCGCCAGGTCGCCATGAGCACGGCCAGGCAGACGGAGCAGGCCATTGCCGCTGCCCAGCAGGCGTTTCCAGGCTGGGCTCGCCAGTCTCCGCTTAAGCGCGCCCGCGTGATGTTCCGCTTTAAAAGCCTGCTTGAGGAACACATGGACGGCCTGGCGAAGCTCATCAGCGAAGAGCACGGCAAGGTTTATTCTGACGCGGTGGGCGAACTGACCCGCGGCCTTGAAGTGGTGGAATTCGCCTGCGGCATCCCGCATCTGCAAAAAGGTGAGCATTCGGCCAACGTGGGTACGGGCGTGGACAGCCATTCTCTGATGCAGCCGCTTGGCGTCTGTGCGGGGATCACGCCGTTTAATTTCCCGGCAATGGTGCCGATGTGGATGTTCCCTATCGCGCTGGCAACCGGGAATACCTTTGTGCTCAAACCGTCGGAAAAAGATCCGTCTCTGTCGCTGCGTCTGGCTCAGTTGCTGAAGGAAGCCGGGCTGCCGGACGGCGTGTTTAACGTGGTGCAGGGCGATAAAGAAGCCGTGGACGTATTGCTGACCGACCCAAGGATTCAGGCCGTTAGCTTTGTCGGCTCTACGCCGATTGCCGAATACATTTACCAGACCGCTTCTGCCCACGGCAAGCGCTGTCAGGCGCTGGGCGGGGCGAAAAACCACTGTATTTTGATGCCGGATGCCGATCTGGATATGGCAACTAACGCCATTATGGGGGCGGCTTTTGGTGCCGCGGGGGAACGCTGCATGGCGCTTTCGGTGGTGGTTGCCGTGGGGGATGAAACCGCAGATGCGCTGTGCGCGGGGCTGGAAAAACAGCTTGCTACGCTGCGTGTGGGGCCGGGCCTTGGGCAGGAGCCGGAAAACGAAATGGGGCCGCTCATTTCTGCACCGCACCGGGCCAAAGTGCTGGGCTATATTGATAGCGGAGAGCAGCAGGGCGCGACGCTGCGCGTGGACGGTCGGGGCCTGAGGCTCGCAGGCCATGAAGGCGGCTATTTTGTTGGCCCAACGCTGTTTGATCATGTCACGCCTGAAATGACCATTTATAAAGAAGAGATTTTTGGCCCGGTACTGAGCGTGGTGCGCGTGCTGGATTACGCCAGCGCGCTGGAACTGATCAACAAGCACGAATACGGCAACGGCACGGCGATTTTTACCCGTGACGGTGGTACTGCAAGGCGATTCACCGAAGAAGTTCTGGTGGGCATGGTCGGCGTGAACGTGCCTATCCCGGTGCCGATGGCTTTCCACAGCTTTGGCGGCTGGAAGCGTTCTATCTTCGGGCCGCTGAACGTGCACGGCAGCGACGGCGTGCGTTTCTATACGCGGATGAAAACCGTCACCGCTCGCTGGCCGGAAACCAGCCATCAGCAAGGATCTGCATTCTCAATGCCGACGCTGGGCTAAGGGGAGGAAAGATGACCACACACCGCATGACCATGGCGCAGGCGCTGGTCAGGTTTTTAAACCAGCAGTACGTTGAAATCGATGGGCAGGAAGCGCCCTTTGTGGAAGGCGTAATGACCATTTTCGGGCACGGCAACGTGCTCGGGCTTGGGCAGGCGCTGGAGGAGGACCCCGGCCACCTGAAGGTGCATCAGGGCTGTAACGAACAGGGCATGGCGCATATCGCCACCGGCTTCGCCAAGCAACACCGGCGGCAGCGTATTTACGCCGTGACCTCCTCCGTGGGGCCGGGGGCAGCCAATATGGTGACTGCCGCCGCAACGGCCACCGCCAACCGTATTCCGCTTCTGCTCTTGCCCGGCGATATTTACGCCAGCCGCCAGCCGGACCCGGTGCTCCAGCAAATCGAGCAGTTTCATGACCTGAGCATTAGCACCAACGACTGCTTCCGGCCGGTGTCCCGTTACTGGGACAGAATCAACCGCCCGGAGCAGCTGATGAGCGCCATGATTAGCGCCATGCGAGTGCTTACTAACCCTGCGGATACCGGCGCGGTAACGATTTGCCTGCCGCAGGATGTGCAGGGTGAAGCCTGGGATTATCCGCAAAGCTTCTTTGCCCGGCGAGTGCACCATATCGAGCGGCGTCCGCCGGATGAAAACCGGCTACATGCCGCGCTAAAGCTCATTGCCAGCAAGCGTCGTCCGCTGGTTATTTGCGGCGGTGGGGTTCGCTATTCCGGCGCGCATCAGGTTTTCCAGGATTTTGTGGAACGCTTCGGGCTACCGTTTGCCGAAACCCAGGCCGGAAAAGGTGCGCTTGTAAGCGAGCACTCACTTAATCTGGGGGGCCTCGGCGTGACGGGCGGCCTGGCGGCTAACCTACTGGCCCCGCAGGCGGATTTAATCATCGGCGTCGGCACCCGGCTGACCGACTTTACCACCGGCTCTAAATCGCTGTTTTCACCCGAGGCTGAGTACCTGCTGCTAAACGTAGCCGAATTCGACGCCCTGAAGCTGGACGCCACGCCGCTGGTGGCCGATGCCCGGATTGGGCTAGAGCAGTTGACTGCCGGGCTGCATCAGGCTGGCTATCACGCCGCCTGGCAGAACGAAGCTGCTAACGCTCAAGCAGCCTGGTGCGAGGAGTGCCAGCGGCTGTGGACTCGGCAATGGCAGGCGGGAGAAGCCCCTGAAGTGGCGGGCCATCTGGACGAAACGTTGCAGGAATACAGCCGTGAGCTAGGTACGTCATTGACTCAAACCCGCGTGCTGGGCCTGGTGAATCAGCATATTGAAGATGACGCTATCGTGGTGGGCGCGGCGGGTTCGCTGCCGGGGGATTTACAGCGCCTGTGGCAGGTAAAAACGCCGGACAGCTATCACCTCGAATACGGCTATTCGTGTATGGGCTACGAGATTGCCGCGGCGGTGGGGGCAAAGCTCGCGAAGCCGCAGCAGCCAGTGTATGCGATGGTGGGGGACGGTTCTTACCTGATGCTGCATTCCGAGCTGCAAACCGCCGTGCAGGAAGGGATAAAAATCACCATTCTGCTGTTCGATAATGCCGGGTTCGGCTGCATCAATAACCTGCAGATGGGCCACGGCATGGGCAGTTTTGGTACCGAAAACCGCCATCGAAATCCACACAGCGGCAGGCTGGATGGCCCGCTGGTGAAGGTCGATTTTGCCCAAAATGCCGAAAGCTACGGCTGCAAAGCCTGGCGGGTCAATAGCGAGGCGGAGCTGCTTGCCGCGCTGGAGGCATCCCGGCTTGAGCCTGGGCCAACGCTGTTGGATATCAAAGTGCTGCCTAAAACTATGACCCACGACTACCAAGCCTGGTGGCGTACCGGAGACGCTCAGGTTGCTCGCTCGAGCACGGTGGCCGATGCCGCTGAACAAACCGCCGCTAAGCTCAAAAACGCCCGTCAGTACTAACCCTTCAGCATTCCGCTGGACTGTCTGGCGGAATGTTTATTTCATTTTTACTTTATTCTCTTCTCGTACTGGAGCATGGGCGCGCTCTCCCTCTCAAATCCCTTCTCTGTACAGGTTTTAATTCATTCGGCGTTGTGATTTTGCTAACA
Organism: Enterobacter sp. Ap-867; assembly: GCF_011752855.1. NCBI lineage: Bacteria > Pseudomonadati > Pseudomonadota > Gammaproteobacteria > Enterobacterales > Enterobacteriaceae > Enterobacter > Enterobacter sp. Ap-867. Next base: position 261,532 of record NZ_VWWS01000007.1, read on the forward strand.
AAATACAGCCGATAAATTATCAAAATGTTAACCTCTGCGCAAAAATGAAACTTTCACTCTGCATTAAAATGAAATAAATGTTTTATTTAAGGCGTCGTTATTCAGTTGCATGTGAAAGCCGGAAGATCCGGCTCATGACCCTACTGCAACACCACTTTCGGGAGCCGCCATGTTTAACATTGCTTTACTGGGCGCGGGCCGTATCGGCCAAATCCACGCCGCCAATATTGCCGCCCATCCCCATTCCACCCTCTGGTCCGTTGTCGATCCTAATGCAGAAAACGCCGCGCGCATTGCCGAAAAATACCAGGCGCGCCAGCAGAGCGTTGCCGAGTCGATGAGCGACCCGGAGGTTCATGCGGTGCTGATCGCCTCGGCGACCGACACTCACGCTGACCTGATTGAGCTTGCCGCCAAACACGGCAAAGCGATCTTCTGTGAAAAGCCGGTGCATTTGGATCTGGCCCGCGTGCGCGACTGCCTGAAAGTGGTGAAAGCTCATAATGTGCCGCTGTTTATCGGCTTTAACCGCCGCTTTGACCCTCAGTTCCGCAAGCTGAAAAACGAAGCGCTACAGGGGCGCATCGGCACGCCGGAATCGCTGGTGATTATCTCCCGCGACCCGTCGCCGCCGCCCGCTGAATATGTGCGTGTCTCCGGCGGCATGTTCCGCGACATGACCATTCACGACTTTGATATGGCTCGCTTCATCATGGGCGAAGAGCCGGTGGCCGTGTATGCCCAGGGCAGCAATCTGGTAGATCCGGCGATTGGTGAGGCAGGCGACATCGACACTGCTTTTATCGTCCTGAAATATGCCTCCGGGGCGCTGGCGACCATTGTGAACAGCCGCCGCTCGGCCTATGGCTACGACCAGCGTCTGGAGCTGCACGGCGCTAAGGGCCTGCTGACAGCGGGCAATATCCTGGAAAACCAGGTTCAATTCTTTGGCGACGGCGGGAACACCAGTGCGTTGCCAGAACACTTCTTCCTCCAGCGCTACAAAGATGCCTACGCCGCCGAATGGCAGCACTTTGTTGCCGTCCTGCGCGGCGAGGCCAAACCCGAGTGCAGCGGCGATGACGGTGAACGCGCCCTGTACCTGGCCGACAAGGCGCTGGAGTCACTGCGTAGCCAGCGCGAAGTTGCTTTGTAACCTCCGAAGACCCTACACATAGAAGAGAGATAACAATGAAAAAGCTGATCCTCGCCGCCCTCATCGCCCTGACCACGGCTCCGGCGCTGGCCGAAAACGAACAGATTGTTTTTAGCACCCCCAACCTTGCGATGCCGTTTGAAGTGCATATGCAGCGCACCGCCGTGCAGGCCGCCAAAGAGATGGGCGTCAAGCTGCAGGTTCTCGACAGCCAGGGCAGCTCTCCTAAGCAGGTCGCGGACCTGGAAAACGCCATCACCCGTGGCGCTCAGGGCTTTATCGTTTCGCCAAACGACGTTAACGCCGTGTCGAGCGCGGTAGGGGAAATTCAGGATGCCAAGCTGCCGGTGGTGACACTCGACCGCTCGGTTGTTAGCGATAAGCCGGTGCCGCACTTTGGTGCCAACAACTATAAAGGCGGCCAGGCGGTGGCGGACTTTGTGAAAGCCAAATTCCCTGACGGCGCGGACATCGTGCTGCTGACCGGGCAGCCTGGCTCCTCCTCCAATATCGAACGTACTAAAGGGATCCGCGATGGTCTAAAAGCCGGGGGCGATAAATACAGGATCGTCGCCGATCAGACCGGGAACTGGATGCGTTCCGAAGGCATGCGCATCGTTGAAAGCGTTCTGCCGTCTCTGCCGAAAAAGCCTCAGGTGATCCTCTCCGCCAACGACGATATGGCGCTCGGCGCGATTGAAGCGCTGCAGGGCCAGGGCATGAAACCGGGTGAAGTGCTGGTGACCGGCTTTGACGCAGTGCCGGAAGCGCTGGCCCGCGTACGCGATGGCTGGATGGCGGCAACCGCCGATCAGCGCCCTGGTTTTGCGGTGAAAACGGCGATGAGCCAGCTGGTGGCCAACATCCGCGAGAAGAAGGCGATTACCGGGGCAGATTACGCGCCCACGATGATCACCAAAGATAACCTCGATCAAGCAGAGCGTATCGGCGAAGCCGGCAAATAAATCTGAACGTGCCCGTCCGCCTGCGGGCGGGCGCAACAGAGGAGCAGTCTGATGTCGCAACCTTTACTGAAAGTGACCGACCTGGCGAAGAGTTTCTCCGGCGTTTGGGCGTTAAGCAGCGCACAGCTCAGCGTCGGGCAGGGGGAAATCCATGCCCTGCTGGGGGAAAACGGCGCGGGAAAATCCACGCTGCTGAAGGCGCTGGCCGGGGCGCAGCCGCAAACGCGCGGTGAGATCTGGTTCAACGGTGAAACGCTTTCTGCGGATGACTCGCCGGTAGCGCGCCAGAACAAAGGCATTATCACGATTTATCAAGAATTTAACCTGCTGCCCAATATGACGGTGGCGGAAAACATGTTTCTTGGCCGCGAGCCGCGCCGCCGCAACCTGATCGTCGACAGCAAAGCGGTGAACCAGGAAGCGCAGGTCATTCTGGATTATTTGCAGCTCAACGTTGCGCCGACGACCGCCGTGGCCCGCCTGAGCGTTGCCCAGCAGCAAATGGTGGAGATTGCCAGGGCGCTGACGCTGAACGCCCGGCTGATCATTATGGATGAGCCATCCGCTGCCCTGAGCGACAGCGAAGTTGAGAGCCTGCACCGCGTGGTGCGCGAGCTGAAAGGCCGTGGCGTCAGCATTATTTATGTGACTCATCGCCTGCATGAAGTCTTCCAGCTTTGTGACCGTTTCACCGTATTTCAGGATGGCCGCTATACCGGCTCCGGCGACGTGGCGGGCACCAACGTGGAGCAAATTATTCGCCTGATGGTCGGCCGAGACGTGGTGTTTAACCGCCGCGATGCCAGCCTCACACACCATGCAGACAAGCCCATCCGTCTGGCGGTGAAGGGGCTGAGCCGTGAAAAGCCGCCGCTTGATCCACACGGCATTGCGTTGAAAGACATCAGTTTCCACGTGCACGCCGGAGAAGTGTTGGGCATCGCCGGACTGGTAGGTGCCGGGCGGACCGAGGTTGCTCGCTGCCTGTTTGGCGCAGACAAATTCACCACCGGCAGCTTCGAGCTGGACGGCAAACCTTACCGGCCTCAAAACCCGATGCACGCGCTGGACCAGGGCATCGCGCTGGTGCCGGAAGATCGTAAAAAAGAAGGGGCGGTGCTGGGCCTGTCGATCCGCGACAACCTGTCGCTCTCCAGCCTTTCGTCCCTGCTGACCTGGCGCTATTTCGTTAGCCTGCGTAAAGAAGATGCGCTGATTGAGTCCTACCGGCAGGCGCTGCAAATCAAAATGGTTAACGCCGAACAGGAGGTGCGCAAGCTCTCCGGCGGGAACCAGCAAAAAGTGATCCTGGCGCGCTGTATGGCGCTGAATCCAAGGGTGTTGATCGTCGACGAGCCGACTCGCGGCATTGACGTAGGTACCAAATCTGAAGTGCATCAGGTGCTGTTTGATATGGCTAAGCGAGGCGTGGCGGTGATCGTGATCTCTTCCGACCTGCCGGAAATTCTCGCGGTGTCGGATCGGATCATCACCCTCAGTGAAGGGCGAGTGACCGGCGAACTGCACGGCGACGAAGCCAACGAAGAACGGCTGATGACCCTGATGGCCATCAACCATAGCGCCTTAAGCGCCGCATAACGGGGGAGCCCATGACGCAGATGATTACCAAAACCCAGACGCCGGCAAAAAGTGCCTCACGCTTCGATCCGATCGCTTTCTTCGAGCGCTTCGGGGTGCTGATCTTCATGTTCCTGCTGCTGATCTTCTTCCAGTCGCAGAACAGCAACTTCCTGTCCGAACGTAATATTTTCAACATCCTGACCGAGGTTTCTATCTATGGGATCATCGCGGTGGGCATGACCTTTGTCATTCTCACGGCGGGTATCGATCTGTCGGTGGGTTCGATCCTGGCCGTGTGCGCGATGACCGCAGCCTACGTGATCAAGGGGGATAACTTTACCACTGTCGATCCGAACGCCTGGGGCGGCTTTAGCTGGCTGCTGGGGTTGGGGATTTGCCTGGCGCTCGGCACGCTGATTGGGTTCCTGCACGGTCTGGGCGTCACTCGCCTGCGTCTGCCGCCGTTCATTGTCACGCTGGGCGGGATGACTATCTGGCGCGGCCTGACGCTGGTGATCAACGACGGCGCGCCAATTGCCGGGTTTGATGCCGGCTACCGCTGGTGGGGACGCGGCGAAATGCTCGGCATCTCGATACCTATCTGGATCTTCGCCATCGTCTCGATTCTGGGCTATCTGGCGCTGCACAAAACTCGCTGGGGACGCTTTGTGTATGCCATCGGCGGCAACCCGGAAGCGGCTCGCCTCGCCGGGGTTAACGTGAGGCGCGTGCTGGTTAGCGTGTATGTGGTGATTGGCTGTCTTGCCGGGCTGGCGGGCTTTGTGCTCAGCGCCCGATTGGGCAGCGCTGAAGCGGTCGCGGGGATCTCCTTCGAGCTGCGCGTTATCGCCTCGGTGGTGATCGGCGGGACATCGCTGATGGGCGGCTACGGGCGGATCAGCGGCACGATCATCGGCGCCATCATCATGGGGATCCTGATTAATGGCCTGGTGCTGATGAACGTGTCGGCCTACTACCAGCAGATCATTACCGGGCTGATTATCGTACTGGCGGTGGCGTTTGATACTTACGCCAAGAACCGGCGCGGCGCGCTGTAGGGATTGCCCCTCATCCTAACCCTCTCCCATTCAGGGAGAGGGCTGGGGTGAGGGTACAAAGGCTGGTCACGACTTCAGGAACAACACATGAAAAAGGTCAGAATTGGTTTAATCGGCACCGGCTACATCGGCAAAGCCCACGCCATCGCCTACGCCCAGGCGCCGACGGTCTTTGACCTGCAGGGCGAACTGGTGCGTGAAATGGTAGCGGAAATCACGCCGGAGCTGGCGGCAAAACGCGCCGCGGCGTTTGGGTTTAATCGCTCCACCGGCGACTGGCGCGAACTGGTAGCGGACCCGAACATTGACGTGGTGGACATTTGTTCCCCAAACCACCTGCATAAAGAGATGGCGCTGGAAGCGATTCGCCACGGCAAGCACGTCTATTCAGAAAAGCCGCTGGCGCTTAATGCTCGCGAAGCACGCCTGATGGTGGATGCTGCAGATTTGGCTGGAGTGAAGACATTGGTCGGCTTCAACTACATGAAGAACCCGACGGCGCAGCTGGCAAAGCAGATCATTGCACGCGGTGAGATCGGGGAAGTGATCCACTTCTACGGCACCCACAATGAAGACTATATGGCCGATCCGCTTTCGCCGATCCACTGGCACTGTTTCAAAGAAACCGCCGGGCTTGGTGCGCTGGGGGATCTGGCGGCGCACATCGTCAATATGGCGCAGTACCTGGTGGGCGATATCCACGAAGTCTGCGGTGACCTGAAAATCGTGGTGCCGGAGCGCCCGGCTTCCGCTGGCAGCAGCGAGATGATCGCCGTGGAAAACGAAGATCAGGCCCACGCGATGGTGCGTTTTGAAGGCGGCGCCCAGGGCGTGATCGAAACGTCACGTGTCGCCAGCGGTAGAAAAATGGGGCTGACCTGGACAATCACCGGCACGAAAGGGGCGTTGAGCTTTACCCAGGAACGCATGGCGGAGCTGAAACTTTATCTGCAAAGCGATCCCGAAGGACGCCAGGGTTTCCGCACGCTGCTGGTTGGTCCGGCTCACCCGGATTACGGCTCGTTCTGTATGGGGGCGGGGCACGGCATTGGCTTTAACGATCAAAAAACGGTGGAAGTACGCGATCTGATCGACGGCATTGCCACTGATAAGCCGATGTGGCCGGACTTTGAAGAGGGCTGGAAGGTGTCGCGCATTCTCGACGCTATCGCCCTGTCACACCAGCAGGGGCGCTGGGTCAACGTATCTGACATTGTCTGAGGACGAAGCATGAAAGAAAAGCAGTTGGATCTGATTTGCATGGGGCGGGTCGCGGTAGATCTCTACAGCCAGCAGATTGGTGCGCGGCTGGAAGATGCCAGTAGCTTCGCCCGTTATCTTGGCGGCTCCTCCGGCAATGTGGCCTACGGTACCGCTCGCCAGGGGCTGAAATCTTCCATGCTGGCGCGCGTTGGCGACGAGCACATGGGGCGCTTTCTGCGCGAAGAACTTAGCCAGGTCGGCTGCGACACCAGCCATTTAATTACCGACAAAGAGCGGCTGACGGCGCTGGTGCTGCTGGGCATCAAAGATCGCGACACTTTCCCGCTGATTTTTTTTCGCGACAACTGCGCGGATATGGCGATTACGGCGGACGATTTCAGCGAAGAGTACATTGCCTCTGCCCGCTGCCTGGCGATTACCGGCACGCACCTCTCAAACCCGCGTACCCGTGAGGCGGTGCTGACTGCGCTGAGCTATGCCCGCCGGAACGATGTTCGCACCGTGCTGGATATTGATTATCGCCCGGTGCTGTGGGGGCTGACCTCCCTCGGCGACGGCGAGACGCGCTTTGTTGAAGCCGAACAGGTCACAACCCAGCTGCAAACGGTTCTGCATCTTTTTGATGTGATTGTCGGCACCGAAGAAGAATTCCACATTGCCGGCGGGTCAATCGACACGCTCGCGGCACTGAAAAAAGTGCGGCAGAACACCGAGGCGACGTTGGTCTGTAAGCGAGGCGCGCAAGGTTGTTCCGTGTTCCTCGGGCTGATCCCTGACTCGCTGGATGGCGGGATAAACGTCAGCGGCGTGCGCGTGGAAGTGCTCAACGTGCTGGGCGCGGGGGACGCGTTCATGTCCGGCCTGCTGCGCGGCTACCTCAATGACGAAGGCTGGGAGCAGGCCTGCCGCTATGCCAATGCCTGCGGTGCACTGGTGGTTTCACGCCATGGCTGCGCCCCGGCGATGCCGAGCAAAATTGAGCTGGATGATTACCTTTCGCGTGAACATCAGGTGCCTCGCCCGGATCTCGACGAACGCCTGAATCACCTGCACCGCGTCACCACGCGTCGACGCCAGTGGCCGGAACTCTGCGTGATGGCGTTCGATCACCGCAGCCAACTGGAAGAGATGGCGCTGAAAAGCGGCGCGGATTTACGCCGAATTCCGGTGCTTAAACAATTGATTTTACAGGCTAGCCGCGAAGCCGCTCAGCGTGCCGAGCTGGAGGGCAAAGCCGGGCTGTTGTGCGATGGCACCTTCGGCCAGGACGCGCTGAATTCCATCACCGGTGAAGGCTGGTGGATCGGTCGCCCGATTGAGCTGCCAGGGTCACGCCCGTTGGAAATGGAACATGGCAACATCGGCTCGCAGCTGATTAGCTGGCCGCAGGAACACATTGTTAAGTGCCTGGTCTTTTTCCACCCGGAAGATGCCCACGCTCTGCGTCTGGAGCAGGAGCAGAAGATTGCCGAAGTGTACCGCGCCTGCTGCCAGTCGGGCCACGAGCTGCTGCTGGAAGTTATCCTCCCGGCGAATATGCCGCGCAGCGATGAGCTTTATCTCAGAGCCGTTTCCCGCTTCTACAACCTTGGCATCTACCCGGACTGGTGGAAGCTGCCGCCGCTGAGCAGCGCTGGCTGGGCGGCCCTGAGCGAGCTGGTGGATAAACGCGATCCCCACTGCCGCGGCGTGGTGATCCTCGGCCTGGATGCCCCGGTAGAGGTGCTGCGTGATGGCTTCAATGCCGCCGCTAATTACCCGATTGTGAAAGGCTTTGCGGTAGGGCGCACGCTGTTTGGCGAAGCCTCGCAGGCCTGGTTAAAACGCGATATCGACGATGCGCAGCTGGTGGCGCGCATCCGTGACAATTACCTGCGGCTGATCGCCCTGTGGCGCGAGCGCGCCCAGCATAAACAATAAGGAGAGCATTATGACCGTGCATTTAGGCATTAACCCGCTGACCTGGACCAATGACGATCTGCCTTCTTTGGGCGCCGACACGCCGCTGGACACCTGCCTGAGCGAAGGAAAAGAGGCCGGATTTGAAGGTTTTGAACTGGGGAATAAATTCCCGCGAGAGGCCGGCGTGCTGGGGCCGATTCTCGATAAGCATGATTTGAAGCTGGTCTCCGGCTGGTATTCTGGCCGTTTGCTTGAGCGCTCCGTTGAGCAGGAAATTGAGGCCGTGCAGCCGCACCTGACGCTGCTGCGCGAACTGGGGGCGAAGGTGTTGGTATTTGCCGAAGTCACCCACTGCATTCACGGTGAGCAGCAAACTCCGGTGCATTTACGGCCCCGTTTCCCTGCCGAACGCTGGCAGGAGTACGGCGAAAAGCTTACCGCGTTCGCCCGTTATACCCAGCAGCAGGGCGTGCAAATTGCCTATCACCACCATATGGGAACGGTGATTGAGAGCGCGGATGACGTGAATAATTTGATGGTTCACACAGGGCCGGAAGTCGGGCTGCTGCTGGACACCGGGCATCTGACTTTTGCAGGGGCCGATCCGCTGGCGGTGGCCGAGCGCTGGATCTCGCGCATTAACCACGTGCATTGCAAAGATGTGCGCGCTGGCGTGCTGGCGGACGTGAAAAACCGCAAAACCAGCTTCCTGGATGCGGTCCTGAGCGGCGTATTTACCGTGCCGGGCGATGGCTGCGTGAACTACCCGCCGATCATGGCGCTGCTGAAAAAGCATGGCTATCAGGGCTGGCTGGTAGTTGAGGCCGAGCAGGATCCGGCGGTGGCACACCCGATGACCTACGCGCGGCTGGGCTACGCTAATTTGAGCCGTTTTGCTCGCGAAGCCGGGCTGATTTAAGGAGGGAGCATGGCCGAATTACTTTCCCGCTGGCAGCAGCCGGACGCGCAGGGGCAGACGCAGTGCGTCACGCCGGAAAACGCGGGCTGGGGCTACGTGGGATTTGCCGCTTATCAGCTTCAGGAAGGGCAGGTTCTGGAACTGCCCGCCGTGGAGGAAGAGCGCTGCCTGGTGCTGGTCGCAGGACGTGCGACGGTGGACACGCCGCTCGCTCGCTTCCCTGAAATAGGCGACCGCATGAGCCCGTTTGAGCGCCGTAAACCCTGGGCCGTGTACGTGACGTCCGGCGAGGGGGTTAAGGTTCTGGCGCTCACCGCGCTCGAACTGGCCGTTTGCTCCGCGCCGGGTAAAGGGACTTATGCCACGCGGCTCATTGCCCCGCAGGATATTGATGCCGAGGCGCGCGGTAAAGGCCACAACCAGCGCTATGTCCACAATATTCTGCCGGAGGATAAGCCCGCCGACAGCCTGCTGGTGGTGGAGGTGTATACCAACGAGGGCTGCACCAGCTCGTACCCGAGCCACAAGCACGACACCGATAATCCGCCCAACGAAACCTATCTCGAAGAGACTTATTATCACCGCCTCAACCCGCCGCAGGGGTTCTGTCTGCAGCGTGTGTATACCGATGACCGCTCGTTGGATGAGTGCATGGCGGTGTACGACAAAGACGTGGTGAAAGTGCCGAAAGGCTACCACCCGGTGGCGACGATGGCCGGATACGACAGCTATTACCTGAACGTGATGGCGGGGCCGGTACGCAAGTGGATGTTTACCTGGGAGAAAGATCACGCCTGGGTTAACGGCAGCGAGTACGGGAACAAATAAACTGGCTGAGTCACTTTTAAACAAAGGCTGCCCGCTGAGGCAGCCTTTTTCTTTGGGCCCCGACCTGCCGGAATATGTCTGTTTAAACGAAGCGCGACTGCACAAAACCGTTGGCAGAGGTGTATGATAACGGCTTCTCTGTCAGGTTAATTTTAACGTGCAGACGACAATCCGCGTGACCTTTGCCGCCTGCCTGATTTAGGTTGGACACATGCATACAGGAACACCAGACAACGATTCGCCCTTTGGTACACTTCTGGGCTATGCGCCGGGTGGCGTAGCGATTTACTCCTCTAATTACGGCAGCCTCGACCCGAAAAATTACCCCGAAGACGCGGAGTTTCGCAGCTACATCGGCAACGAATACATGGGCCACAAATGGCAGTGCGTAGAGTTTGCCCGCCGCTTTCTCTTCTTAAACTACGGCTTTGTCTTCACTGACGTTCACATGGCGTGGGAAATTTTCTCGCTGCGATTTTTACGTCAGGTGGTGAACGACAATATTCTGCCGCTGCAGGCCTTTGCGAATGGCTCAAAACGAGCGCCGGAGGCGGGCGCGTTACTTATCTGGCAGAAGGGCGGCGAATTTCATGAAACTGGCCATGTCGCGGTGATCACTCAGCTTATCGGCAATAAAGTGCGCATTGCCGAGCAGAACGTGATTCATGCGCCGTTACCCGTCGGGCAGCAGTGGACGCGCGAGCTAATCCTGGTTGAACGCGACGGTCACTATACGCTGCAGGATACGTTTGCTGACACGTCGATTCTTGGCTGGATGATTCAAACTGAAGAGACGACCAACAGCGAGCCACAGCCGGAAATCGGCGGTGAAGCGCTAAAAATTGGTGGGGCTCGCCTGGCCAATAAGCGCCAGTTCGACGGCAAATGGCTGAATGAAAAAGATGAACTCCAGCTGGCCTATATACAGGCCAATGGCCACATTATTAATAAAGATCCTTGCCAGTATTTCACTATTACCGAAAGCGCCGAGCAGGAACTGATCAAGGCCACCAACGAGCTACACCTGATGTACCTGCACGCCACGGATAAAGTGCTGAAAGACGACAGTCTTCTGGCACTCTTTGATATTCCCAAAATTCTCTGGCCGCGTCTGAGGCTTTCCTGGCAATGGCGCCGCCACCAGATGGTCAGCGGCCGCATGGATTTTTGCATGGATGAGCGCGGGCTGAAGGTGTACGAATACAACGCCGATTCAGCCTCCTGCCACACCGAAAGCGGGCTTATCCTTGAGGAGTGGGTTAAGACGGGATACCGGGGCACCGGGCATAATCCGGCGGAAGGGTTGCTGGAAGAGCTTACCGGGGCCTGGAAGCACAGCAGCGCCCGGCCGTTTGTCCATATTATGCAGGACAATGACGCCGAGGAGGATTACCACGCGTTGTTTATGCAGCGTTCGCTGTTGCAGGCCGGGTTTGACACCAAAATATTGCACGGCCTGGGCGAGTTGAACTGGGACAGCGCCGGGCAGCTTATTGATAATGATGGCCGGGCGGTGAACTGTGTCTGGAAAACCTGGGCGTGGGAAACCGCGATTGAGCAAATTCGTGAGGTTAGCGAAACCGAATATGCCGCCGTGCCGATCCGTACCGGCCATCCACAGGGAGAAGTGCGCCTGATTGACGTCTTGCTTCGCCCGGAAGTGCTGGTGTTTGAACCGCTGTGGACGGTGATCCCCGGTAATAAAGCCATTCTGCCGGTGCTCTGGCAGCTGTTCCCGAACCACCGTTACCTGCTGGATACGGATTTCGAGGTGAACAACCTGCTGTCAAAAACCGGCTACGCGGTGAAGCCAATTGCCGGGCGCTGCGGCAGCAATATCGATCTGGTCAGCCACCATGATGAACTGCTGGATAAAACCAGCGGCAAGTTCGTGGATCGCAAGAATATCTATCAGCAGCTGTGGTGCCTGCCGAAGGTGGATGGCAAATACATCCAGGTCTGCACTTTTACCGTGGGTGGCAGCTACGGCGGCACTTGCCTGCGTGGCGATGATTCGCTGGTGATTAAAAAAGAGAGCGATATCGAGCCGCTGATTGTGGTCAAAAACAGGTAGCGGTTGATCGTCCCTAAGGATGAGTTGATGGCCCGGATGCTGCTTCGATCCGGGCAAGTCGCCCGCTTATACCACGGTAGTTCATCTATTCTGTTTCAGCATGGCCTGCGCTATTTTTTATTTCTATCGTGGTTATCCATTTTATTAATCTGCGATTATTTTAATAAAATTAACGCCAGGCTGTAGATAGGGCTTCTTTGATTTTTTTGTTGATGTATTTTTTTGTTTACATTTTAAATATAGGTAATTCAATTAATTGCGATTTTTTCTTGATGATTTTAAATTTTTATTGTCTGGGGTTGAGGCTGGATATAACATAACCGCACTGCGGTATTGATGGTGTTTATATAAAATATGCGAATCATAATTTATGTAAATGCTTTATCCGGAGAGCGTGGTTTTCCTGGCGGAGGATATTACCAGGCTGGTGCGCTAAGATATCCTGGGTGGATTGAACGAAATGCAGGGATTTTGCTGTCGTAGTAATGTTGAGACAGCAGTTAAAGGGAGTTTTTGTGAGAAAAGATAAAAAAATCATTCTTGGTGATAATGTTCTTAATGCTTCTAAAAAGAGAATCGATTGGGTATTCGATACCTTTGATCAGGTCTGCGTCTCTTTTTCCGGTGGAAAGGATTCCAGCGTGCTTTTTCACCTTGTGGCTGAAATCGCTCGCCGCCGGGAGCGTCAGTTTGACGTGCTGTTTATCGACTGGGAAGTTCAGTTCCAGTATACCATCGACCATGTATTGCGACTCAGGCAGCAATATGACGATATCGTTGGGCATTTTTACTGGGTCGCTTTGCCGCTAACCACGGTGAACGGGGTTTCGCAGGCTCAGCCGGAATGGATTTGCTGGGAGGAGGGCGTGGAATGGGTTCGCCAGCCGCCGGAAGACGCCATTACCGATCCAAACTTCTTCCCCTTCTATCGCTATGGCATGACCTTTGAAGAATTTATGCCAGCGTTCTCACGCTGGCTTTCCGGCGATAAAGGTCTGGCCACGTTAACCGGCATCCGGGCCGACGAATCCCTCAACCGTTTTTTAGCGCTGGCTTCACAAAGCAAAACCCGCTATGCCGATGATAAGCCCTGGACTACGGCCAGCCGGGAGGGCAATTTTTGTGTCGCTTATCCTTTGTACGACTGGAAGGTACAGGATATCTGGATTTTTAACGGCAAATATAAAGCTGCCGGGAATCCGCTTTATGACCTGATGTATCGCGCCGGTGTCCCTATGAAAGCGATGAGGGTGTGTGAACCTTTTGGCCCGGAGGCGCGCCGTGGGCTTTGGCTCTACCATGTTCTGGAGCCTGAAACCTGGTCCCGGGTATGCATGCGCGTGGCTGGCGCCAACAGCGGCGCTATTTATGCGCATCAGAGCGGTTCTTTCTATGCCCGCAATACTAGCATCACAAAACCGAGCCATTTAACCTGGCAAGAGTACGCCATGTTTTTACTGGCATCGATGCCGGAAAAAACAGCGGAGCATTACAAGAATAAAATTGCCATTTATTTAAAATGGTATAGAGAACGAGAGTTTCCAGAAAATATTCCTGATGAGCAGGATAAAGATTCCGGCTCGAGAGATATACCCTCGTGGCGAAGGATATGTAAGACGCTATTGAAGAATGACTTTTGGTGTCGGACGCTATCATTTAGCCCTAATAAGCCACAGCACTACAACCGGTACCTTGAAAGGATACAAAAGAAACGACAAATGTGGGGGATCCTCTGATGCTTAATACGCTATTAAAACAACTGGATAATTATCTTTCTTCCGTCGAATCGGATGAGTCAAAAGTGGACGCAATCAATGAAGTCAAAAAAGTCATGCATCAGCACAGCCCTTTTAAAAAAGAGCCGGTTGATTGTGTCCTTTGGGTTCGTGAGGGCGATATTGTGGCCAATGATTATAACCCTAACGTTATGGCACCCGTTGAACGAAGCTTGTTACAGCTTTCAATTGAGACAGATGGATTCACTCAGCCTATTGTGGTGACGCCGCTGAAAGATAAGTTTCAGGTCGTGGATGGGTTTCACCGGCATTTGGTAGGAAAAACATCGCCTGTGGCAAAAAAGAGGATCAACGGTTTTCTTCCTATTACGGTGGTAAACCTGGAATCCAGTGGTGAAGCCGAATGTATTGCCGCGACGGTGCGCCATAACCGGGCGCGTGGAAAACATCAGGTAACGGCGATGTCCGATATTGTCCGCGATCTTTCCCGTCTGGGCTGGGATGATTTGAAAATCGGATCAGAATTGGGGATGGACGCTGATGAAGTGCTGCGCCTGAAGCAGATTAGCGGCCTGTCTGAGCTGTTCAGTAGCGAACAGTTTAGTGATGCGTGGACGATAAAATAGCGCGTTTTAAATAGTAAAAAAAACGCTTTTGGGGGGCTTTAAGTTGTGTGTCTGGACGATAAATATTGTAGGTGAAAATAATTAATGGCGTTACAAGAGTCTTAATTAATGTATGTTAATGTTTTAATGAACGTATTTGGAAGTAGTTAAGCCAATTTTTGTTGAATTTATATTTGATGGTGTTTAATGTGTTTTCAATGTTCACCATTTGTTAATGTAAGGTTTTTATGTTAAATATTAACTTGAAAAAGTTTGGCGAGAAACTTGATAAGAATAAAATTGCAAGGTTTAGAGATGAATATCTAAATAAAAGATATAGTGAGCTAGAGACCAAGAGAATACTCGATGGTTGGCGGCGGCGAATCGATATAAATGGAGATCTTAAAATTATTCATACTATCAGTGGCATCTGTAGTATGAGTCGAGCTGGTCGAAATGTTATATCTCCATTCGAGCAACGTTCTGCTGAGTCGATCTTAAATAGTTGGGATGTTATTTCATGCTGCTGCGTTGTAAAAAAAATACCGGCTCGTTTAGCGGGATGTGGTATAGCACCGCTCCCTATTGCATTGGATTTAAATGTACCTGTGCAAAATATTCTGGGCACTCACCTACAGGATGTGGCATTCCCTAATTTTGCGGGTAGAGAGGGAGCTGTTCCTTCAGGAGCACTGGTCGATAGTTACGCTTTGGCAGACGCTATATTTCAAGGGAAAAATAGGCCTACTAAAGGTAACTTTAGAATGAATAAACCTTATAATACTTTGTTATCCGTTGAGGAAATTCATCGTCAAATTAGGCGTCAACAAACTACGGCCGAGTACAATGAGATTTTAGTTGTTGGGCGAACTGGCCTGAATATATATTCTGGACTTCCTGCAACAGATAGAATCAGATTAAATGGAATATCTTACCGTCCTTTTTATGCAGGGATAAAAGGTCTTCTCTCCAGTGGACGGGTCGGTCCTCAACTGATAGAGATGGTTCTTAAAGATTTAGAATTTATTAAAAAATTACTGCGAGTAAATAATCTTAATGAATTTACTTGCTGTTGGTCGAAGGGAGGGTTGTTGCGCATAAATCCATTGAACCAGGTTATTATCAATGCTGGATTTGAGCAAAGCTCTTATTCTCCTGAAGTTTTTAAATTATCAAATTATAGTTTTGCCTAATATGCATTCTCAATATTAGCCCTGAAAATTTGTATCGTGTAAAACGGGAGCGTTTTTGAACAGCGCTTGCATTGGACCCTTATGGGGTGAGTCTCAGGGATGAAACGAATACTAAAACGTCGGGAACGTTTTTGAACAGCGCCTGCGCTGGTCCCGAAGGGGTGAGTCTCAGGGATGAGACGAATACTAAAACGTCGGGAGCGTTTTTGAACAGCGCTTGCGTTGGACCCTTATGGGGTGAGTCTCAGGGATGAAACGAATACTAAAACGTCGGGAACGTTTTTGAACAGCGCCTGCGCTGGTCCCTTATGGGGTGAGTCTCGGGGATGAGACGAATACTAAAACGTCGGGAACGTTTTTGAACAGCGCTTGCGCTGGTCCCTTATGGGGTGAGTCTCGGGGATGAGACGAATACTAAAACGTCGGGAACGTTTTTGAACAGCGCTTGCGCTGGCCCCTCATGGGGTGAGTCTCAGGGATGAGACGAATACTAAAACGTCGGGAACGTTTTTGAACAGCGCTTGCGCTGGCCCCTCATGGGGTGAGTCTCAGGGATGAGACGAATACTAAAACGTCGGGAACGTTTTTGAACAGCGCTTGCGCTGGCCCCTCATGGGGTGAGTCTCAGGGATGAGACGAATAATCGACTTTCAGTTCGATGCAGAGTCCGTTTCGCCAAAAGCAAAAAACCCGCCATAGGCGGGTTCTTCTAAATAGTGGTGCCCGGACTCGGAATCGAACCAAGGACACGGGGATTTTCAATCCCCTGCTCTACCGACTGAGCTATCCGGGCAACGGGGCGCATTAAACCGTAAACCCCATTCCGCGTCAATGGCTTTGTTGCACGGCACGGTGCGTTTGCCTGATTTATGTGCGGGCTGTTACAGACTTCATGTTGAACCCCCTGGCAGAAGGTGCCATGATTGCGCCAGTTTTCTTATCCACTACGGGGCGCCTTGATGTTCACTCTCAATTCCCATGCATCTTTCGGGATGGCGCTCGTCCGTGCTGCTATAACCTTCCGAAGTCCCTTGCTCACCATGCGGTGAGGGCAATGCTTGCTCGCTGCAGGACATCAGTAAAATCAGGAATCGCCTGGTTTTACTGATGTCTGGCGGTCGAAGTGGATTCACACCTAAGACCTTCAGAACGCCTTCGTTGGGGAATTTTCCCTTTGCCGTGCCGGATGGCACTCACTCATCCTTGCAGACGGGGATTTGTGCTTATGAAATCACTGAAAATTGCCGCCAGTCACGACGTGGCTGCATTACTCTCAACGCATCGTGAAGTGGTCACGCTCGACGAGACCGACTTCACCGATGTGGCGGCAGTTGTCATCTCCGTTGCGGACAGCCGCAGCGGCATTCTGGCCTTGCTTAAACGCTCGGGTTTTAATTTGCCGGTGTTTATTTTTAGCGAAACCGCCGTTGACGGTTTGCCTGCGGTAACCGGCGTGATTGCCGGGAAAGCGCAGGATTATCTGGAGCTGGAAACCGCGGCCAGCGGCTACGAAGAAGATCTGTTGCCACCGTTCTTCAACACGCTGACCAAATACGTGGCGATGGACAACAGCACTTTTGCCTGCCCTGGGCACCAGCACGGGAAATTCTTTAAAAAACACCCGGCGGGACGGCAGTTTTATGATTTCTTTGGTGAGAACGTATTTCGTGCAGACATGTGCAACGCGGACGTTAAGCTGGGTGACCTGCTGATCCACGAAGGCTCAGCTAAGCACGCGCAGAAGTTTGCCGCGAAAGTTTTCCACGCCGACAAAACTTATTTCGTGCTTAACGGTACCTCTGCGGCGAACAAAGTGGTGACCAATGCTCTGCTGACACGCGGCGATCTGGTGCTGTTTGACCGCAACAACCATAAATCAAACCACCACGGCGCACTCATCCAGGCCGGTGCTACGCCGGTTTATCTGGAAGCTTCCCGCAATCCCTTTGGCTTTATCGGCGGCATTGATGCGCACTGTTTTGATGAGAAATACCTGCGGGAGCTGATTTCGGAAGTGGCACCTGAACGAGCTCAGGAGGCAAGGCCTTTCCGCCTGGCGGTGATCCAGCTCGGCACCTATGACGGCACAATTTATAACGCTCGCCAGGTGGTAGATAACATCGGCCATCTGTGCGATTACATCCTCTTTGATTCGGCCTGGGTCGGCTACGAGCAGTTTATTCCGATGATGGCGGACTGTTCGCCGCTGTTACTGGAGCTGAATGAAAACGATCCGGGGATCTTTGTCACTCAGTCGGTTCACAAGCAGCAGGCCGGATTCTCCCAGACTTCGCAGATCCATAAGAAAGATAACCATCTTCGCGGTCAGGCCCGTTTTTGCCCGCACAAGCGGCTTAACAATGCTTTCATGCTGCATGCTTCAACCAGCCCGTTTTACCCGCTGTTTGCCGCGCTGGATGTAAATGCCAAGATCCACGAGGGCGAAAGTGGTCGTCGCCTGTGGGCGGAATGTGTGGCACTGGGCATTGAAGCGCGCAAGGCGATTATCGCCAACTGTAAGATGATCAAGCCGTTTATTCCGCCGGAAGTGGCCGGGCGGCCGTGGCAGGATCACCCCACGGAGAAGATTGCTCAGGAGCGCCGCTTCTTCAGCTTTGAACCCGGTGAGCGCTGGCACGGTTTTGAAGGTTATGCGAAGGACGAATATTTTGTCGATCCCTGCAAGCTGCTTCTAACCACGCCGGGCATCGATCCCGAAACCGGGCGCTACACCGAGTTCGGTGTGCCAGCGGCAATCCTCGCTAACTATCTGCGTGAAAACGGAATTGTGCCGGAAAAGTCGGATCTTAACTCGATCTTGTTCCTGCTTACCCCGGCGGAGAGCCACGAGAAGCTGGCTCAACTGGTGGCCATGCTGGCGCAGTTTGAACAGCATATTGAGGACGACACGCCGCTGGCGGATGTGCTGCCCACGATTTATCAGAAATACCCGGTGCGCTACAAGGGTTACACCCTGCGCCAGCTTTGCCAGGAGATGCACGATCTGTACGTGAGTTTTGAGGTTAAAGAGCTGCAGAAAGCGATGTTCCGCAAGGAGAGCCTGCCTGCCGTGGTGGTGAACCCGCAGGACGCAAACATCGAGTTTATTCGCGGCAACGTGGAGCTGGTGCGCCTGAGCGAATCTGAAGGACGTATCGCGGCGGAAGGCGCGTTGCCTTATCCTCCGGGCGTGCTTTGCGTGGTGCCGGGTGAAGTTTGGGGCGGGGCGGCACTGCGTTACTTCCTGGCGCTGGAAGAGGGCGTGAATATGCTGCCAGGCTTCTCCCCTGAGCTGCAGGGCGTGTACAGCGAGACGGATTCGGACGGCATTAAGCGGCTGTACGGCTACATGCTGAAGTAAGAGGGAATAGCCCCTCACCCCAGCCCTCTCCCCAAGGGGGCGAGGGAGGAAAGAAGGGTGAAGAAGTGTATTCCCGGAAAGTCCCCTCTCCCTTTTAGGGAGAGGGTTAGGGTGAGGGTAAATTACCGCCGGCGATAGCTCTTCTGGGCGTTATTCACTTTGTACAGGTAACGACGAGACTCTGCGGACGGATGTCGCGTGGTCAACGTTTGATAGACATCGCCCGGCGCCATGCTGTTAATCAGGCTAAACGCCTGCATCTTATCGTTAGAGAACACCCGCAGCACGCTGCCCGCGCCGCCGTTATAGGCCGTAATCACCGCATAGCGACGTGACGTTGGGTTATCAATCTGCCCCAGATAGCTGTTCTGCAAAATCGCCAGATAGGCCGTGCCGGTATCAATGTTGCTTTCCGGGTCGAACAGGAAGCTGCGGCTTGGTTTGCCCCATTTACCCTGCGCCTTAAACACGTCAACCCCGGCGCTGTGCTGAACAACCTGCATCAGGCCCAGTGCATCCGCGTGGCTTACCGCATACGGGTTGAAGCTGGATTCCGTCTGCATGATGGCCAGAATCAGCGACTCGTCCACGCCGTATTTCTTCGACGCTTTACGCACCATACCGATGTATTTATGTGCTCGTTTGTCGAGGTGGTTAGGCACAAGATTGATGGTCACGCTATAGACGATTTTCAGCCCGGTACTGCGCTTTTGCAGGCGCGTTTGCAGCAGATAGTCGGCAAACTTCGTCGCACGGCCTTCCCAGCGAATGGGCTGGCCAGTGTTATCCACGACCTGGCCGTAAAGGAACGGCTCTTTGGAGATCTGGACGTCGTTGGCATCGGAATAGAGATCTATTGAGCCAGGATCGTCCCCCATCAGCAGGGTGGTAATGATGGCCTGGCGCAGGTGCGCGGCAGGATCGGTGCCCGCGATGGTCTCAACGGTGATGGTACCTTCATCAAAGTTGATATGGCTACGCGTCAGATATTGGTCGGTGTATTTGACGTAATCTTTCGGGCCTGCGATCAGGACCTCTTTCATACCCCAGATATTTTCAATGTTGTTGGCAAACTGCCCCATCAAAATATCAAACCCGTTGGTGTCCTTTACGTAGGCTTCGTTAAAAGCGTCATCGCCTTTTTTACTGGAGCAGGAGATCAGCAACGGGGCCACGAGAGCCAGCGCGAGAAGTTTTTTCATCATTCCGTGTATGCGTGTTGTGTTTGCAAAAAGGTGCCGACGATTACTGTTTTTCTGGCGGGGTGAAGCCTTCGATATGGACTTCTTTCCCTTCAAACAGGAAATTGACCATCTCGTTTTCCAGCTCTTTGCGGTGTTCCGGGTTCATCATGCTCATCTTTCTTTCATTGATCAGCATGGTCTGCTTGGACTGCCACTGCGCCCAGGCTTCTTTGGAGATTTCGTTGTAGATCCGCTTGCCCAGTTCGCCCGGGTACAGCTGGAAATCCTGGCCTTCAGCATCGCGCTGCAGGTAAGTACAAAAAATCGTTCTGCTCATGATTATTCCTCTTCTTCGGCACGAACGGGCGCTAAGACAACCGGTTCGGCTCGTAATTGTTGTAGCAGGCGTTCCACGGGAGCCGCCAGCCCGACAGACGGTGGCTGGCCTAAGTTATACCAGAGAGCGGGGCCTTCATCCATGCAGGCGTCCATGGACGACACCGGAAGCCACATCGGCACAATGTCTAAATGGAAATGGCTAAAGGTGTGGCGGAAAGCCGTTAACTGCGTGAGATTATCTGCCGGAATACCTCTCTGCTCCAGCCAGCGATGTAATTCCTGTTCTTCAGCGAACTGTGGGAAGCAGAATAGGCCTCCCCATAGCCCGACCGCCGGGCGCTGCGCCAGGAAGACTTCATCGCCATGCTGCATCATCAGCATATAACCGGTGCGTTCAGGCAGCGTCACTTTAGGCTTCTTGCCGGGATAGTTCGCCCAGCTGTGGTTGGCATAGGCCACGCAGCCGTTGTTCAGCGGGCAAAGCTCGCATTTTGGCTTTGAGCGGGTGCAGACCATGGCCCCGAGGTCCATCATCGCCTGATTAAACTGGCTAACGCCCTGTGCAGGGGTTACGCGTTCGCTGATTTCCCAGAGGCGGTTTTCAACCTCTTTTTTGCCCGGCCAGCCGGAAACGGCATAGCAACGGGCGAGCACGCGCTTTACGTTGCCATCGAGAATCGGGAAGTGTTTACCCAACGAAAGAGACAGAATCGCGCCTGCGGTTGAGCGCCCGACGCCAGGCAGGTCGGCCACTTCGTCATACGTTTCAGGGAAAACGCCACCGTGTTTATCGGCAACGTGTTTAGCGGCTTTATGCAGATTGCGCGCACGAGCGTAATAGCCCAGCCCCGTCCACAGGTGCAGCACTTCGTCCAGCGGGGCGTTCGCCAGGTCGGTCACGGTGGGGAAACGCGCCATAAAGCGCTCAAAATAAGGGATGACCGTCGCGACCTGGGTTTGTTGCAACATTACCTCAGAGAGCCATACTTTATAAGGCGTTTTCTCCTGCTGCCACGGCAGGGTTTTGCGCCCATACTTGTGGTACCAGTCGAGGACTTGTTGGGCGAATTGAGGAGCTTGCATGGTCAACGCGGGATATCCGGCAAAGGTGTAATAAAGGAGCCGATTCCAGCACAGCGGCGTAAAGCTGTAAACCGGAACTTTCTGCCACTTGCTTCTCATCCTTAACTTTGGATAATGCCCGTTTCCCGAACACTAAGCGAAGCGTTAAGAAAACCATGAAGAATGACGTCATTTCACCGGAATTTAATGAAGAAGGCCGTGTGCTGCGCCGCATCCGCAGCTTTGTCCGTCGCCAGGGGCGTCTGACAAAAGGCCAGCAGCACGCGCTGGATAACTACTGGCCGGTGATGGGCGTTGAGTTCCAGGCCGAGCCTGCCGACTTTAGCGAGATTTTTGGCCGCGAAGCGCCGGTCACGCTGGAGATCGGTTTTGGTATGGGCACCTCGCTGGTAACCATGGCACAAACCAATCCGCAGCATAACTATCTCGGTATTGAAGTGCATTCGCCGGGCGTGGGCGCCTGCCTGGGCACCGCGCATGAGGCTGGCGTGGAGAACCTCCGTGTGATGTGCCACGACGCGGTGGAAGTGCTGGAAAACATGATTCCTGACAATTCTTTGAACATGGTTCAGCTGTTTTTCCCTGATCCATGGCATAAAGCACGTCATAATAAACGCCGTATCGTTCAGGCACCGTTTGCTGACCTGGTGAAACGCAAGCTGAAGTTGGGCGGCGTGTTCCATATGGCCACCGACTGGGAACCTTATGCTGAACATATGCTCGAAGTGATGTCCTCTATCGAAGGGTATAAAAACCAGTCGGAGAGTCACGACTACGTACCGCGTCCGGACTCACGTCCGGTAACCAAATTTGAACAACGTGGCCATCGTCTTGGTCACGGCGTATGGGACTTAATGTTCGAGAGGGTGAAATAATGGCAAAGAATCGTAGCCGTCGTCTGCGTAAGAAAATGCATATCGAAGAGTTCCAGGAACTGGGCTTCTCGATTGCCTGGCGCTTCCCGGAGGGCACTTCCGAAGAGCAAATTGATAAAACCGTGGACGAGCTGATCGCCGAAGTGATCGCGCCGAACAAGCTGGCGTTTGACGGCAGCGGTTACCTGGTCTGGGAAGGTCTGGTGTGCATGGAAGAGATTGGCAAATGCACCGAAGAGCATCAGGCGCTGGTGCGTAAATGGTTAGAAGACCGCAAACTCGAAGATGTTCGCATCAGCGATCTGTTCGACGTCTGGTGGGATTAAGCTTTAGCAAAAACAGGCTGGTTAATTAACCGGCCTTTTTTTCAGGAGCTGATTTTTCAGGAGAAAATATGATCCGTAAGGTCCTTTTAGGCGCGCTGCTGGTCACCGCCGCTTCGGCACACGCGGACTATCAGTGCAGCGTCAATCCACGTGATGACGTGGTGATTAACCCGCAGTCCGTGCAGGTTGTGGGTGAGAACGGCAATCTGGTCATCGCGCCTGACGGCAGCGTGCAATACAACGGTGTTCAGAAGACGCTGACATCCGCACAGCGCCAGCAGGCGCTGAACTACCAGAAAGCCCTGCGCACGGATTTACCGTGGATCGATAATGGGGCTCGCTCTCGCGTAGAGAAAAGCCGCGTCGCGCTGGACGGCATTATTGCTAAACAGGTCGGGGAAAGCAGCAGCATGCGTAATCGCCTGACCAAGCTGGATGCCCAGCTAAAAGAGCAGATGAACCGGATTATTGAGCGCCGCCAGGACGGGCTGACGTTCCATTATAAAGCGGTCGATCAGGTAAGAGCCGATGGCCAGCAGCTGGTGAACCAGGCGATGGGCGGCATTCTGCAGGACAGCATTAATGAAATGGGCGCGCAGGCGGTGCTGAAAGGCGGCGGCAACCCGCTGCAGAATGTACTGGGTAACCTGGGCGGTCTGCAAACGGCGGTTCAGAACGAATGGAATAATCAGCAGGCTGATTTTGAACAGTTCGGCCACGAGGTGTGTAACCGGGTGGTGTCGCTGGAAAATCAGCGTAAAGGGCTTGTGGGGGCGCTGAAGTAATTTTCTCCTCACCCTAACCCTCTCCCCTAAGGGGAGAGGGGATAAACCATGTTCCCCGTCGCCTGTTTTTCCCTCAAAGAGAGAGGGAATAAGTCATGTCGCCCATCACTTGTTTTCCCCCTCTCCCTCTGGGAGAGGGCCGGGGTGAGGGTAAAAACTTACGCTTCGTCGGCTAAAAACAGCTCCAGCAGGGAATTTAAAAACAGTTTCCCGTGCTCGGTTATCTGCCAGTGTTCATCCGTTTCCGTCATATAGTTTTTCGCCAGCGCCTCATCCAACTGCGGGCGAATTATCGCTTCATCTAAACCGGTATAAAGCGTGAACTCACTGCGTGGTGCGGCCTCCAGCAGGCGGAAACGGTTCATAAAGAATTCGAACGGTTTGTCTGCCTGCTCAACGTCATGCTGGCGGTCGAGGTACTTTCCTTCCATGTAGCCGCGCGGATGGCGCGTTTTCGCCGTGCGCGTAATGCGCCCGTCCGGGAAGGTGATTTTGCCGTGCGCGCCGCAGCCAATCCCCAAATAGTCGCCAAAGCGCCAGTAGTTCAGGTTGTGCTGACACTGATAACCGGGCTTAGCATAGGCTGAGGTTTCGTATTGCTGGTAGCCCGCAGCGGTCAGTAGCTTATCGCCTTGCTCGAAGATATCCCACAGCGCGTCGTCGTCCGGTAACTTCGGCGGACGTGATCCAAACAGCGTGTTCGGCTCGATGGTCAACTGATACCAGGAAAGATGCGGGGGATTCAGGGCAATGGCCTGGCGCAGATCGTCCAATGCCTCTTCGAGCGACTGGTCAGGTAGGCCGTGCATCAGGTCAAGGTTAAAGCTGCGCAGCCCCAGGCCGCTTGCCAGGTTCGCGGCACGTTTGGCTTCACCCGCATCATGAATACGGCCCAGGCGCTTTAATTTGGGCTCGCTAAAGCTCTGAACGCCGATAGAAATACGATTCACACCCGCTTTCTGGTAGCCAACAAAGCGGTCGGCTTCGACCGTGCCGGGGTTGGCTTCCATGGTGATTTCTGCGTCGTCTGCCAGCTTCAGGCGTGAGCGCACGCCGTCCAGCAACGTTTGCATGGCTTCGCTGGAGAGCAGGCTTGGCGTACCGCCGCCAATGAAAATAGTCTTTACCTCACGCCCCTGAGCAAGCGCCACGTCGCGGTCGAGATCGTGCAGCAGATGGCTCACGTACTCGTCGTGCGGCACGTCGCCTTTCAGCGCGTGGGAGTTGAAGTCACAGTACGGGCACTTCTGTACGCACCACGGGATGTGAATGTAGAGACTAAGAGGTGGCAAATTAGCCATTACGCATTGCTTCCAGTAACAGTTTCAGCGCTTGCCCACGGTGGGAGATCGCGCTCTTTTCATCGCGGGTTAGCTCCGCCGCGGTTTTACCCTCGGAAGGAACGTAGAAGATAGGATCGTAGCCAAAGCCACCTTGCCCTGCTGGCGCCTGGGTAATCACGCCCGGCCAACTACCGTGAAACACCAGCGGCGTTGGGTCTTCCGCGTGACGCATATAGACGAGCACGCAGTGGAACTGAGCCTGGCGTTTATCGTCCGGCACGTCGTTGAGCGCTTCCAGAAGCTTGTCGAGGTTCTGCCGATCGCTGGCATCCTCGCCCGCGTAGCGTGCGGAATAGATACCCGGTGCGCCGCCCAGCGCATCCACCGCCAGGCCGGAATCGTCGGCCAGCGCCGGTAGCCCGGTCACTTTAGCCGCATGGCGAGCCTTGAGAATCGCATTCTCAATAAAGGTCAGGCCGGTCTCTTCGACAGACTCTACGTTCAGCTCGGTTTGAGCGACCACATCGAAGCCAAAATCCGCCAGCAGATTGGCGAGTTCACGCACTTTACCGGCGTTACCGGTAGCTAATACGACTTTTTGCATAGTCAGTCCTGTGTTATTCGAGGGGGGCAATCAATGCCGCGACTTCCGTCGGGATCTGCTGCGGGCCGATAATTTTAACTTGTTTATGGCGACCAAGTTCGCCTTTCTCTATCACGACCTGGCCTTTCGCTACCCTGAATTGTTTGGCCAGATATTTTACCAGGTGAGCGTTGGCCTGCCCGTCTACCGGTGGTGCGGTGATGGCGACTTTTAACTCGTCGCCATGCATACCGACCAGGCTATCGCGGCTGGCCTTGGGCTGAATATACAGCCGCAGAACCAGCCCGTCAGGCTGCTGTGTCACAGCACTCAAATCGCGTACCAAAGGCCAGGGAACAGGTCCATACCGAGGTAATTCAGCGCATAAAGAATAAGAATGACCACCATGGCGGAGAAATCAATGCCGCCCATCGCAGGCAAGATGCGGCGAATCGGCGCCATCATTGGCTCGGTCATTTGCATCAGCACGTATTCAATAGGGCTGCGGCCCTGGCTTATCCAGCTCATCAGGGAACGAACGATGATCACCCAGAACACCAGGGTACCGGCTGATTTCAGCAGCGACAGCACGCCGATGAGTAAGTTTAATGGATCGAGCGACAGCCCGCCGGACTGGATCAGCAGCAGAATAGGGAATTTCAGCGTGGTGAGTATAAATGCCACCAGCAGGGATGAGGTGTCAATAGGGCCCAGGGATGGCAGTACGCGACGAAGCGGTCCGACAACGGGCTGGGTAACTTTAACGATGAACTGGGCAAACGGGTTGTAGAAATCACAGCGCGCCCACTGCATCCAGATACGGATAAGCAGCACCATTACGTAAAGCTCAATCAGGGTTTTGACCAGGAAAGTCAACGTAAGCATGGTTTTCCTCAAAAATGATGGTGATTAACGAGCGGGATAATCCCGCGCGCCGAAAATAGCGGTTCCAATGCGCACCATGGTGCTGCCTGCGGCAATCGCGGCTTCCATGTCATCGGTCATGCCGAGAGATAATGTATCGATCGTGGTAAAGCGGGCTTTGAGTGCATTACAGGCCTCTGCCATTTTGCGGCAAACGGTAAGCTGGCGCTCGTAATCCGGTTCTGGCGCAGGGATGGCCATCAGGCCTCGCAGCGTCAGTCCCGGTAAGGCCGCCACTTCGGCAGCTAACTGCTCCAGCTCACTCAGCGCGATGCCGGACTTACTGTTTTCGTCGCTGATATTAATTTGAATCAGTACGTTTAGCGGCGGCAACGTCGACGGGCGTTGTTCGCTGAGTCTACTGGCAATTTTCAGCCGATCGACGGTATGGCACCAGTCAAAATTCTCCGCCACAAGGCGGCTTTTATTCGACTGCAGCGGCCCGATAAAGTGCCACTCCAGCCCTGTTACACCTTGTTCAGCAAAGTGGTGAATCTTATCCACGCCTTCCTGCACATAGTTTTCGCCAAAGGCGCGTTGCCCGGCAGCAATCGCTTCTGCGAGGGCGCTCGCAGGCTTGGTTTTGCTGACTGCAAGCAGAGTCACTTCTTCGGGGCTTCTGCCGCAACGTGCCGCAGCGGCTGAGATTTTCCCATGTACCTGTGCCAGATTGTGCGCTATCTCATTCATGATCGTTGGAAGTGATATGGATATCGAAGAAATTGTGGCCCTTAGTGTAAAGCATAATGTCTCCGATCTACACCTGTGCGCGCGCCAGGCGGCACGCTGGCGAAAGTGTGGCAGGCTGGAAGCGTGCCCGGAGAAGGTGCCGGAAGTCGAAGAGGTTCTCAACGGATGGTTAAATGAGGAGCAAAAGTTGCAGCTTAGTCGCGCCGGCCAGCTCGATTTTTCCCTCACGCTCGCGAACGGCATCAGGCTACGCGGCAATGCTTTTCTCCATCAGGAAGGTTATTCGCTGGCGCTTAGATTACTCGCATCTTCTTGCCCGGATCTGCATACGCTTGGCGCACCCTCCCAACTGAAGGCGCTTTTACGGGAAAGTGAAGGGCTGATACTGGTGACTGGTGCTACCGGGAGCGGGAAGTCTACAACCCTTGCCGCGATGATTCAGCATCTCAATCAGCATCTTGACGGCCATGTGCTAACGCTGGAAGACCCCATCGAATTTATTCACGCCTCTGGCCGCTGCCTGATTCAGCAGCGCGAGCCCGGCCTGCACTGTGAAAGCTATGCAGCAGCGCTAAAAGCCGCTTTAAGGGAAGATCCGGACGTCATTCTGCTGGGTGAGCTCAGGGATAGTGAGACTATTGGCCTGGCGCTGACCGCGGCAGAAACAGGGCATTTGGTTCTGGCGACATTACACACACGCGGTGCTGCTCAGGCGGTAGAACGGCTGGTGGACGTGTTCCCTGCTCAGGAGAAAAGCCTGATTCAAACTCAGCTTGCCGGAAGCCTGAAAGCGGTGCTGGCACAAAAGCTTGTACCGGCGACTGACGGTGGCCGGGTGGCGCTGTACGAACTGTTGGTCAATACCCCGGCTGTGGCAAATTTGATTCGTGAGGGGAAGACGCATCAACTGCCTGGCGTGCTGCAAACCGGCCAGCAGCATGGCATGCAAAGCTTTGCCCAGAGCGAGGCGCTGCTGCTGCGTGAAGGTAAGATTGTTGGACACGATCGGGAATTCAGCGTGCCATGGGAGGCGACATTTTGAACGCTTTTATTGCCGTAATGTGTATTGGTGTGTATATTATCCATCATTCAGGGAGAGCATGATGACCTCTGCTGAGCTGATAAAGGAATTGAGGGCCACGGGGTGCGAACCCGTCAGGCGTTCTGGGGGTAGCCACTGGATCTGGTGGTCACCTACAACCGGAAAAACGTTCCCCGTTCCGCATCCCAAAAAGGATTTGCCCGTCGGTACCGTCAAATCCATTCGTAAAATGGCAGGCATTTAGCCTGTCGCTGCCGGAGGTTGATGATGTTTTTTTCCGTTGGTGTGGAATTACCCGCAACTGAAAACGAAGCGTTTGGCCTGGTCGTGCCCGCGCTATGCAATGATGAATTTGGCTGCGTATCGGCCGCAGACAGTCAGGCGGATATCGCCCCGATGGTGCAGGATGCGGTGCTGTCGATTGTGGATTTAATGGTGGAGAGCGGCAAAGACATTACTCAACTGTGTGATGCGGGGCCTTTTGCTTATGCCGCAGACCCGGAGTACGGCTACTGCCAGCAATGGCTGCTGGTTGATGTGGATTTATCCGCGCTGGAAGGAAAGCAGCAGCGGCTAAACATCATGCTGCCAGACGCGCTGCTGCGGCGTATTGATTCCCGGGTAAAACAGCCCTCTTCAGGCTACCGGGACCGCAGCCATTTTTTGGCGATTGCCGCAAGGCATGAACTGCTGAACGCAGGGAACGACGCGCCCGGCAGTTAAGCCCTTCACGGGTGGTACTCGAACCAGCTTTCAAGAATAATCACCGCAGAAGCGGAGTCGATGCTGCCTTTGTTGAGGGCGCGGAAACCACCGTGTTCGAATAACCCGGCGCGGGCTTCGACGGTGCTCAGCCGCTCGTCCTGCAGGGAGACTTTCACGCCAAAGCGGCCGTGCAGGCGGTTCGCAAACTTGCGGGCTCTCGCCGTCAGGGGTTGTTCGGTGCCATCCATGTTCAGCGGCAGGCCGACAACGACTTCTTCCGGCTGCCACTCCTTCAGGATTTTTTCTACCGCATTCCAGTCCGGAGTGCCGTCCTGCGCCTTAAGCGCGGTTAACGGGCGCGCAGTGCCGGTAATGCGCTGGCCGATGGCGACGCCGATACTTTTGGTGCCGAAGTCAAAAGCCATTAAAGTTCCACTGCTCATCAGGCGTGCCCCGCTTCGCTTGGCATGGTGTGGATATCGATACCAATCAGACGGGCGGCCTCGCGCCAGCGCTCTGAAATGGGCGTATGGAACAAGATCTCAGGCGAAGCAGGAGCCGTCAGCCATGAGTTTTCCATGATCTCCTGTTCAAGCTGCCCCTTTTCCCAGGAAGCATAGCCGAGGGCAACAATCACCTCTTTCGGCTGTTTGGCCGTGCCTAACGTTTCCAGCACATCACGGGAAGTTGTAATCACCGTGTCGTCGGAGATGCGAATGCTTGAGCCGAAGTTGTCCGGCGGTGAGTGCAGAATAAACCCGCGATCTTCCGCCAGCGGGCCGCCGATAAATACGGGTTTATCCAGTCGAATCGTAGCGTCGCGCGGGTCTGGTTCTATTTTTAGCTTTTCGAGAACGCCATCCACCTGCAGGTTTTCCAGCGGTTTATTGATGATAATGCCCATCGCGCCTTCATCGTTGTATTCACAGATATAAACTACGGAGCGCTTAAATAAAGGGTCCTGGAGAGCCGGCATGGCAATAAGAAAGTGATGCTGTAAATTCATTGTCAGAGGTTCTGATCCCGGTTGATAAAAGCGGCAGTGGCTGCGCGAAGTGTGGCCAGCTTACCACTAATGAAGGAGGGCGGGCTACCCGCCGTGAATCGTGCCTTCGAAGGGGGAAGGCGGGTAACAGCTACCCGCCAGATGCGCTTAGTGAGCGAGGCGTTTTTCGATGGCGTCGAACAGCATCCCGGTGATCGACACAGGGAATTCAGCTTCGATTTCGCGGATGCAGGTTGGGCTGGTGACGTTAATCTCGGTCAGGCGATCGCCGATAATATCCAGACCAACAAAAATCAGCCCTTTGGCTTTCAGCGTAGGCCCAACGCGGCGGGCAATTTCCCAGTCGCTGTCGGTCAACGGACGTGGTTCACCACGGCCACCGGCGGCCAGGTTACCGCGGGTCTCACCACCCTGCGGAATACGAGCCAGGCAGTAAGGTACCGGCTCGCCGTCGACCACCAGCACGCGTTTATCACCGTCTTTAATGGCAGGCAGGTAGTTCTGCGCCATGCAGTAGCGGGTACCCAGTTCGGTCAGCGTTTCGGCGATAACGCCGATGTTTGGGTCATCCTGTTTCACGCGGAAAATAGAGGCGCCACCCATACCGTCCAGCGGTTTCATAATGATGTCGCCGTGCTGCTGCCAGAAGGCTTTCAGCTGAGCTTTGTTACGGGTGACCAGCGTTTCCGGCGTTAAGTCGGCAAACCAGGCGGTGAACAGCTTTTCGTTACAGTCGCGCAGGCTCTGCGGTTTGTTAACGATCAGCGTGCCTTTCTCTTCTGCGCGCTCAAGAATATAGGTCGCGTAGATAAATTCAGTGTCGAACGGCGGGTCTTTGCGCATCAGTACCACGTTCAGATCGGCCAGGGCGATATCTTGCTCGGTGCCAAACTCATACCACTTATCGTAGTTCTGCTCGACGCTGAGCAGGCGCGTGCGGGCACGCGCTTCGCCGTTGTTCAGATACAGGTCGGCCATTTCCATGTAGTGCAGTTCGTAACCACGACGCTGCGCTTCCAGCAGCATGGCGAAGCTGGAGTCTTTTTTAATGTTGATGTGTGCGATGGGGTCCATCACGATGCCGAGCTTGATCATTGTTGTTCTCCTTTAGCCCAGGTCGCCAAAGCGCACCTGCAGTGCGGTGATGGCGGTGAGCGCGGTGGTCTCAGTACGCAGAACGCGCGGTCCCAACAGAATATCAGTAAATTGGTGCTCTGCGGTCATGGCAATCTCATCTGCAGACAGGCCGCCTTCCGGGCCAATCAGCAGGCGGACGCGCTCGACCGGCTGCGGCAGAGTGTTGATACTGGCGCTGGCTCGCGGATGCAGATTGAGCTTCAGGGCGTCATCCTGCTCGGCGCACCAGGCGGCCAGATCCATCGCCGGGCGAATGTCTGGCACCCGGTTGCGGCCGCATTGTTCGCAGGCGGCAATCGCAATCTTTTGCCACTGCTGGAGTTTCTTGTTCAGCCTTTCCGCATCCAGTTTTACCCCGCAGCGTTCGGAAAACAATGGGGTGATCTCGTTCACACCCAGTTCCACGGCCTTCTGAATGGTGAATTCCATTTTTTCACCGCGGGACATGACCTGGCCGAGATGCAGCCAGAGCGGTGACTCACGGTCGTCCTCGTTGCCCGCCAGGATTTTAACGCGCACGCTTTTTTTATCCGCCTGCACGATTTCCGCGTCGAACACCTGATTGCTGCCGTCGAACAGCTGAATAGCCTGGCCCGCGCTCATGCGCAGCACGCGTCCAACGTGGTTAGCCGCATCTTCGCTCAGGGCAACGTCCTGGCCAACGGAAAGATTTTCAGGATGGTGAATGCGGGGTATACGCATGAAGTGAGTTCCGGTTAGTTGCGCTGCAGGAATGGGCTCTTATCCTGACTCTATCCCAAAAAGGGAGAGGGGATTTTCGCCCCCTTGTTCTGTAGGTCGAGGGCGATATTCGTCACAGCAAATAAAGAATTGCCGCTAGTGTAGGTTAGCTGTTTCGCGCCTGGCAAGCCCGCAGCACATATGGATTATGATTGCCCTGGACTTTCGCAATGCGCTCATCCCGCTCGCACTCCCAGGTGTTGACCGGGTAGCGTTTATCCCAGGCCTGGAATAATTGAGTCTGCTGGCGAGAAAGCGACAGCTGGTATTGGTCGCGCATGTAGAAATAAGTGCGCGCAATTGCGCCTCGAGCGCGTTCCGGCGGCTCGGCCACTTTATCCTTAAAATCAATTTTCATTGCGCACTGGCCGTATTGGCCTTCGCCGCCGTTCCATTGGCTGTACATGAAGTTATTTCTGTCGGCGTTAACCTCGCCCACGGCAGGCTGCAGGTTATGCATATCGCTTTCTATTTTGCGGTATACCGGATCTTTGGCGCAGTTTTTACGTCCGCCGTCTTGCCAGCACTGCAGCAGGTGGCCGAACTGCCAGGCAGGCATGACGTGCTCCCATTCAATGCGGGTGGCCCGGTTTTCATTCTTCCGCACTTTATAGCCACAGGACTCCAGGTCCGGGATACCCTTTTTACCCTGCCAACTAATTTTACAGCCGCAGTAGAAGTCGCCCGGAGCATCGGCGTTGACCTTGACGCCTGCGGTTTTGGCTTGTGCGAAGCTATTGATGCCGTTGCTGAAGGCGGGAAGCGAACTGAAGGCTGCAACGAATGCAACAGCCCAAGAAATTTTGCGAGACATTTCCAGAATCCTTACTAAAACGTGCCCGCACCCTACCTGATCGGATATCCAGTTTCAATCAGGGGCAGTGTAAAAATTCCAGAAATAAACGATTAATTACATGGGGTTGTAACGTCGATTTTTAATAACTGGCCGCAATGAGTGCAGCGATATTCGGCTTCGCCGCGCAGCACCCGATTGTGGCGGCGCACGGTGAGCTGATGCTGCTGGCAAGGGCAGCGGTAGGGGAAGGTATTTTTGCGTACCGAATCGACTTCAAATTTATGCGTGCGGCGGGCAGGGACGCCGAGCACGGTTTCCATCATCCATTTCCATTCCTTGCCGTGGGGGGCGACGCGGCCAAAGTGCTTCCATACCAGCAGGTGAGCCAGCTCATGGGGGACAACTTCTTCGACAAAAGCCTGCTGATTTTCCATCAGCAGCACCGGATTCAGGCGAATTTCGTTGCTTTCCAGCCAGGCAGTGCCGGCGGCGGTGCCGCGCTGATGATAGACCACTTTGGGCTCAGGATAATGAGTGCCTAAATGCGCGTTGGCCTGCTGAAGTTTTTCACGCAGGCAGCGCATAACGGCTTGCTGGAGAGCGATAGGGAGTCTGAGGGCTTTCATAACGGCAGAGAATAATGGGGCAGGAAGCGCGGTGCAAGCCCCTCCCGTTACCGGGAGGGGCTTTCAGGACTCAGTTGTGTGCGCCGATTTCGCGTAATTTACGGCCTTTCATCAGGTTACGTTCGATGTGTTCCAGAGAGACATGTTTCGTCTCAGGAATAAGCCACAGCGTCAGGACGATAAAGAACAGGTTCAGCGCCGCATAAACCCAGAAGGTGTTAGCGTTGCCCAGCGTGTTCAGCATAGTCAGGAAGGTGGCGCCGACAATCATATTGGCAATCCAGTTGGTGGCGGTGGAGCAGGTGATGCCGAAATCGCGCCCTTTGAGCGGCTGGATTTCCGAGCACAGCACCCAAATCAGCGGGCCAGCGCTCATGGCGAAGCCAACGATAAACATCAGCAGCATGGCAACCGCAAAGTACTGCGCGCCCTGGGAATGGATGCCGACGTGTAGCATGGTGCCCAGCACGCCCATGCCGACGGCCATGACCAGGAAGCCGAGCACCAGCGTAGGTTTACGTCCCCAGCGGTCAACCAGACCGATAGCAATAAAGGTAGCCAGCACGTTAATCAGGCCCACGATCACGGTGCCCCACATTTGCTGCGTGGTATTCGCGAACCCGGCAATTTCGAAGATTTTTGGTGCGTAGTACATGATGACGTTCATGCCGGTGAACTGCTGCATGACCTGCAGCAATACGCCAAGAAAGACCGCCCGGCGGAAGTTCGAGTTGTCCTTAAACAGCGACCACCCGCTTTGTTTCACCTTCAGGCTTTCGCGGATTTCTTCCAGCTCACGTTTCGCCTCTGCGCTGGTATCGCGCAGGCGCAGCAGCACGCGTTCAGCATCGTGGAAGCGGCGCTTGGCGGCAAACCAGCGCGGACTGTCCGGCAGGAAGAACACGCCAACCAGCAGTAGCAGAGCGGGAAGGGTGATCACGCCCAGCATCCAGCGCCAGGATTCGGTGTAGCTGAAAGCTGTATCGGAGAGATAAGCGCCCAGAATACCGATGGTGATCATCAGTTGGTACATGGAGATCATGCTGCCACGGATCTTCTCCGGCGCAATCTCTGACAGGTAAAGCGGGGCGGTGTAGGAAGCGACGCCAACGGCCAGGCCCAGCAGGACACGAGACACGATCAACACTTCAACATTGGGCGCAAAGGCCGAGAACAGGGAACCGAGCACAAACAGCACGGCACCTATCATCAGGCTGTATTTTCTCCCCAGTTTGAAAGAGAGCCAGCCGCTGCCGATGGCCCCGACGGCTGCCCCGAACATCATCGAACTCACCACCCATTCCTGGGTGTGGGAGGTGATGGCAAAGTCTTTAGCGATAAACGGCAGCGCACCGGCAATCACCCCAATGTCCAGGCCGAACAGCAGGCCGGCGAGCGCGGCGAGGAAGCAGACAAAAAAGGTCATGCTTTTGTTGGAGCGCCCGGTTTTTTTATTGTCAGGCATATCGCCCTCCACGTGGATTTTTTCGGATTTGACGTTTTTAAGGGTAGGGCAGTAAACGGCGGAAGTGTGTGATGATAATCACAGTGATGTAATCGTTTACACTAGAGGTCTAAATTGAGAGGAAACTTAATGTTGATAAGACAGGGAATTTACGGCTAATAAAATCCGTCCTGCGGTTAAAAATCGGTGTTTGATGAGCTGTTATGTAACAAATGATGTGCCTGAACGCACATATGAATAAAAGTGGCAATAAAGGCTATTCCTGTTATGTGTAATCGGTTTCAAATTGTTGCCGGTGATAGCAGGGAGCCAGGAGAAGAGAAATCTGTAGGTACAGAACCAAAAAGCAAAAGGCCAGCATAAGCTGGCCTTTAAAGTACAAAGCGGTGGCGGGTTATTTCAGGCCAGCGGCTTCACGCAGCAGTGCGGCTTTGTCGGTTTTTTCCCATGGGAAATGTTCGCGACCAAAGTGACCGTATGCGGCGGTTTCTTTGTAGATCGGATGCAGCAGATCCAGCATCTGAATCAGGCCGTATGGACGCAGGTCGAAGAACTCGCGTACCAGCAGGGTCAGCTGCTCGGTAGAGATTTTCTCGGTACCGAAGGTTTCCACCATGATGGAAGTAGGTTCTGCCACGCCGATAGCGTAAGAAACCTGAATTTCGCAGCGGTCAGCCAGGCCAGCGGCGACGATGTTTTTCGCGACATAACGCGCAGCATAGGCAGCAGAACGGTCAACTTTAGACGGATCTTTACCTGAGAATGCGCCGCCACCGTGACGAGCCATACCGCCGTAGGTATCAACGATGATTTTACGCCCGGTCAGACCGCAGTCACCCATTGGGCCACCGATAACAAAACGGCCAGTTGGGTTGATGTGGTATTTGGTGGAGGCGTTCAGCCACTCGCCCGGCAGAACTGGTTTGATGATCTCTTCCATCACCGCTTCCTGCAGGTCTTTCAGCGCGATGTCTTCAGAGTGCTGAGTGGACAACACTACCGCATCAATACCGACGATTTTACCATCGTCGTACTGGAAGGTGATCTGGCTTTTCGCGTCCGGGCGCAGCCACGGCAGGGTGCCGTTTTTGCGCACTTCAGCCTGACGCTGCACCAGACGGTGGGCGTAGGTGATTGGCGCTGGCATCAGCACGTCGGTTTCGTTGGTCGCATAGCCAAACATCAGGCCCTGATCGCCCGCACCCTGTTCCAGCGGATCGGTACGGTCAACGCCCTGATTGATGTCCGGGGATTGTTTACCAATCGCGCTCAGAACAGCGCAGGAGTTGGCGTCAAAGCCCATATCTGAATGCACATAGCCGATTTCACGCACGGTTTTGCGGGTGATTTCTTCGATATCAACCCACGCGCTGGTGGTGATTTCGCCGCCAACCAGAACCATACCGGTTTTGACGTAGGTCTCACAGGCTACGCGTGCTTTCGGATCCTGCTCGAGGATTGCGTCAAGGACGGCGTCGGAGATTTGGTCAGCGATTTTATCAGGATGCCCTTCAGATACAGACTCGGACGTAAAGAGGTGTTTAGCCATATTTTCTTCACCCTAAGAGGATTTATTTAGTTCAGGCTGCTGCTCTACGCCACAGCGGTGGCGAGATAGACCAACCCGGGAACTTATTGCCACAGATTGAAAAACAGGCAGTCTAACAGTTAATCAGTATAGATGGATTAACATCTGGACGGCCATTTTAGATTAGACAATCGGCAGATAGCCAGAATTTTTTAGGGTAACGGCAACATGTGATAAATCTTGAGTGGAAAGTGGAGCTGACACTGCTGGCAATTTACACATTTTGTTTTGCTTTTTACCCCTTATATGGGTATAAAGCGGCGCGCGCGGCTTAATCAAAAGCACACGATTCGTGTTGCCCACTTCCAGCCGGGTTGAGCAATTATTTAGAGCCTGTCAGGTACAGTGTTCGCAGCTTTGGCTTGTCGCATACATATTCAACGTATGCGTGGAGGTGATACAAGTAATGAACCGCCGTCATTCACATAACCCAGCACGCCGTTCTGGCGCGCGTATGCTCCTCGCAGCCTGCATCTCATGTTTTCAAACTTGCCGATGTTTTACCCATCTCGGCGCTTCTCAGGATCCCCGGGCCGGTCTGTAATCCGCCGTGGTAACTGAACAAGGGCGCTCTTGTATTACAAGAGTTTTCTCGTGGTTTCGCCGTCCTGTCATACAGGGTTCGGATACGTGTTTTACAATGATATGAAAATGAAACCGGTCGCACAGCCTGGCTGTCAGCGTCTTGTGCTGTCAATGCGCGCTGTTAATGGGTTGTTATTGCAGGATACCCCTGCGATAGTAGTCAACTGTTTTGCACAATCGACAAAATTTGAGGTTCGCCATGACTGACAAAATCACTTCTGTTTCGGGTTCGTCAGTGGGCGAGCAGGATGTACATCGTTCCATTCAGGAGGTTGCCATGAGCTCCGAGGAAGCCAGCAAGATGCTGCGTACATACAATATTGCCTGGTGGGGCAATAATTATTACGACGTTAACGAACTGGGCCATATTAGCGTTTGCCCGGATCCGGACGTTCCGGAAGCTCGCGTGGATCTCGCCGAGCTGGTGAAAGCGCGTGAAGCTCAGGGCCAGCGCTTGCCTGCGCTGTTCTGCTTCCCGCAGATCCTGCAGCACCGCCTGCGTTCGATTAACGCCGCCTTTAAGCGTGCGCGTGAATCCTACGGCTACAACGGCGACTATTTTCTGGTTTACCCGATCAAAGTTAACCAGCACCGCCGTGTGATTGAGTCGCTGATTCATTCCGGCGAACCGCTGGGCCTGGAAGCCGGTTCTAAAGCCGAGCTGATGGCCGTATTGGCGCACGCGGGCATGACCCGGTCGGTTATCGTCTGTAACGGCTATAAAGACCGCGAATACATCCGCCTGGCGCTGATCGGCGAGAAGATGGGCCATAAGGTCTACCTGGTTATCGAGAAGATGTCCGAAATTGGCATCGTGCTGGAAGAAGCCGAGCGACTGAATGTGATTCCTCGCCTAGGCGTTCGCGCACGTCTGGCCTCTCAGGGATCCGGTAAATGGCAGTCCTCCGGCGGTGAGAAGTCCAAATTTGGCCTGGCGGCAAACCAGGTTCTGCAGCTGGTGGAAATCCTGCGTGAACGCGGCCGCCTGGACAGCATTCAACTGCTGCACTTCCACCTGGGTTCGCAG
The DNA here is from genome assembly GCF_011752855.1 of Enterobacter sp. Ap-867. Classification (NCBI taxonomy): domain Bacteria; kingdom Pseudomonadati; phylum Pseudomonadota; class Gammaproteobacteria; order Enterobacterales; family Enterobacteriaceae; genus Enterobacter; species Enterobacter sp. Ap-867. The sequence goes on from NZ_VWWS01000007.1 coordinate 298,924, forward strand.
ATGGCGAACATTCGCGATATCGCCACCGGCGTTCGTGAGTCGGCGCGCTTCTACGTTGAGCTGCATAAGCTGGGCGTGAACATTCAGTGCTTCGACGTTGGCGGTGGCCTGGGCGTGGACTACGAAGGGACTCGCTCCCAGTCCGACTGCTCCGTTAACTACGGCCTGAATGAATACGCGAACAATATTATTTGGGCAATTGGCGATGCCTGTGAAGAAAATGGTCTGCCGCACCCGACGGTGATCACCGAGTCTGGCCGCGCCGTGACCGCGCACCATACCGTGCTGGTTTCCAATATTATCGGCGTGGAGCGTAACGAATATACCGAAGCAACTCCACCTGCGGTTGACGCCCCTCGCGCACTGCAAAGCATGTGGGAAACCTGGGAGGAGATGCATCAGCCTGGGACTCGCCGCTCGCTGCGTGAATGGTTGCACGACAGCCAGATGGACCTGCACGATATCCACGTCGGCTACTCCTCCGGGGCATATAGCCTGCAGGAGCGTGCCTGGGCAGAACAGCTTTACCTGAACATGTGCCACGACGTGCAGAAGCAGCTAGATCCAAGCAACCGCGCACACCGTCCAATTATCGATGAACTGCAGGAGCGCATGGCGGACAAAATGTACGTCAACTTCTCGCTGTTCCAGTCGATGCCGGATGCGTGGGGGATCGATCAGCTTTTCCCGGTACTGCCGCTGGAAGGGTTGAATCACGCGCCTGAGCGCCGCGCGGTGCTGCTGGACATTACCTGCGACTCCGATGGGGCAATTGACCACTATATTGATGGCGACGGCATAGCCACGACGATGCCGATGCCGGAATACGATCCGGAGAACCCACCGATGCTGGGCTTCTTCATGGTGGGTGCGTACCAGGAAATCCTGGGCAACATGCACAACCTGTTCGGTGACACCGAAGCGGTGGACGTCTTCGTCTTCCCTGATGGCTCCGTGGAAGTTGAACTGTCTGACGAAGGCGATACCGTGGCGGACATGCTGCAGTACGTGCAGCTCGATCCGAACAAGCTGCTGACTCAGTTCCGCGACCAGGTCAAGAACACCGGCCTTGACGATGCGCTGCAGCAGCAGTTCCTCGAAGAGTTCGAAGCGGGTCTGTACGGTTATACGTATCTGGAAGACGAGTAAGCTATCGCTTTCCCTCTCCTCTTCAGGGAGAGGGGCAAAGAGCGTGTAATAGCCTATACTCTCTTGAACCTGTATGAATTAGCGGCGATAATCCGCGCAATAAATAGTAGTCACCCAATCCAATCCCTTCCTCGTCGGGTTTAACGACGCGGAGGGGATTTTTTTTAGGCGTTTTTTAACCCCAACCGAGAGGTCAGACAATGAGCACCTTAGGCCACAAATACGATAACTCCCTGGTATCTAATGCCTTTGGTTTTTTACGTTTCCCGCTGAATTTCCAGCCGTACGATAGCGATGCAGACTGGGTGATCACCGGCGTTCCGTTTGATGCGGCAACTTCCGGTCGCGCAGGCGGCCGCCATGGCCCGGCAGCGATTCGTCAGGTGTCCACCAACCTGGCATGGGAAGGGAACCGCTTCCCGTGGAACTTCGACATGCGCGAGCGTCTGAACGTTGTGGACTGCGGCGATCTGGTTTACGCCTTCGGCGATGCCCGTGAGATGAGCGAAAATCTCCAGGCGCACGCTGAGCGTCTGCTGGCTTCCGGCAAGCGTATGCTTTCCTTCGGCGGTGACCACTTCGTGACTCTGCCGCTGCTGCGTGCTCACGCGAAGCACTTTGGTAAAATGGCGCTGGTTCACTTTGATGCTCACACCGACACCTACGCGAATGGCTGCGAGTTCGACCACGGCACAATGTTCTACACCGCGCCAAACGAAGGCCTGATCGATCCGAACCACTCCGTGCAGATCGGTATTCGTACCGAGTTCGACAAAGATAACGGCTTCACCGTGCTGGATGCCTGCCAGGTTAACGATCGCGGCGTAGACGACATTATTGCCCAGGTTAAGCAGATCGTCGGCGACATGCCGGTTTACCTGACCTTTGACATCGACTGCCTGGATCCCGCGTTTGCGCCGGGAACAGGTACGCCGGTGATTGGTGGCCTGACGTCCGATCGTGCTATCAAGCTGGTTCGGGGCCTGAAAGATCTGAATATCGTGGGGATGGACGTGGTGGAAGTGGCTCCGGCCTACGACCAGTCTGAAATCACCGCGCTGGCTGCGGCAACGTTGGCGCTGGAAATGCTGTATATCCAGGCGGCCAAGAAAGGCGAATAAGCCTTTAAATACCGCCCCGTTGGGGGCGGTATCGCTTTATTTAATCCCATCCGCTGCCATGCGGTCGCGGATATGCTGGGCACGAGCGGCAGACGCCGGGTGGTCGTCCAGCATGGAGCTTTGACGGCCCTCGTCGAGCTTAGCCAGTTTCTCGAAGCTGGTGGCAAGACCGGTCGGGTTGATGCCGCGTTTGCGCAACAGATCGTAAGAGTAGTCGTCCGCTTCAGATTCCTGACGCTGGGAGAACTGAGCGTTCACCAGTTTTTCGCCTAAATCCCCAAGCTGAGACTGCGACAGGTTGCCAATCACGCCGCCTGCGGATGCGGCAGCAACGCGGGCTGCGTTAGCCCCGAGCGCGACCTGCATCCCTTTTTTCACGTGGCCCAGCGCGACGTGCCCCATTTCGTGGCCAATCACCGCTTCAACTTCGTTGTCGTCCATCATGTCCATCAGGCCGCTGTAGACGCGGATGCAGCCGTTCGCCATGGCGAAGGCGTTGACGTCTTTGGTCACATAAACTTTATAGTTAACCGGCAGACCGTTGATGTTATCCCCCAGCGCGGAGGCAATTTTGTTCAGCCGCTGGGTGTATGGGCTGTCTGCCGGGGCTATCGTAGCTTTGCTGTCCTGCTGCTTACAGGCATCATCGCTCAGGGTTTTCACCTGCGCATCGCTTAAAGTGTAGGCCTGGAAAGCTTCGGCTCCAGAGGTCAATAGCCCGTTGGAATCCATTCCCTGGCAGCCGCTCAGCAGGGCTGCGACGCTCAGGCTCAACAATATTGGGCGCATCTTCATGGCCATTTTCCTTTCTTTATAATAGGTAAAAACAGAATCGGATTTACCGCAGGCGTGGCGGCTCCAGAACCAGTATAAAGAAGAATAAATGGCCTGCGCATCAGGTTGCGCAACTTGCGAGCGTTATCCAGAGATTTCTTACCCTGTCAACGGCACGCCGCATGTACATGACCATTCCCCTGGTGTACATTGTTGTCACATTTTCGGGCGTAGCCCATAACGCATCGTAGTCAAGGCGCGACCTTCAACCATCCGATCTGGAGTCAAAATGTCCTCTCGTAAAGAGCTTGCCAATGCTATTCGTGCGCTCAGCATGGACGCAGTACAAAAAGCCAAATCCGGTCACCCGGGTGCCCCTATGGGCATGGCCGACATTGCCGAAGTCCTGTGGCGTGATTTCCTGAACCATAACCCACAGAACCCATCCTGGGCTGACCGCGACCGCTTCGTGCTGTCCAACGGCCACGGTTCTATGCTGATATACAGCCTGCTGCACCTCAGCGGTTATGATCTGCCGATTGAACAGCTGAAAAACTTCCGTCAGCTGCACTCCCAGACTCCGGGCCACCCGGAAGTGGGCTACACCGCCGGTGTTGAAACCACGACTGGCCCACTGGGTCAGGGTATTGCGAACGCGGTCGGTATGGCTATCGCAGAGAAAACGCTGGCGGCACAGTTCAACCGTCCTGGCCACGACATCGTGGACCACTTCACCTATGCATTTATGGGTGACGGCTGCATGATGGAAGGCATCTCTCACGAGGTTTGCTCCCTGGCTGGTACCCTGAAGCTGGGTAAACTGGTTGCGTTCTATGACGACAACGGCATCTCCATCGACGGTCACGTTGAAGGCTGGTTCACCGACGATACCGCAAAACGCTTCGAAGCCTACGGCTGGCATGTCGTGCGCGGTGTAGACGGCCACGATGCCGCGGCTATCAAACGTGCAGTAGAAGAAGCGCGTGCGGTGACCGACAAACCATCCCTGCTGATGTGCAAAACCATCATCGGTTTCGGTTCCCCGAACAAAGCCGGTACCCATGACTCTCATGGCGCCCCGCTGGGTGATGCAGAAATCGCACTGACCCGCGAAGCGCTTGGCTGGAACCACGCACCGTTCGAAATCCCTTCTGACATCTACGCGCAGTGGGATGCGAAAGAAGCGGGTCAGGCTAAAGAAGCCGCATGGAACGAGAAGTTCGCTGCCTACGCGAAAGCCTTCCCGCAGGAAGCCGCAGAGTTCACTCGCCGCGTGAAAGGCGAAATGCCTTCTGACTTCGACGCAAAAGCGAACGAGTTCATCGCTAAGCTGCAGGCTAACCCATCCAAGATCGCCAGCCGTAAAGCGTCCCAGAATGCTATCGAAGCGTTCGGCCCGCTGCTGCCGGAATTCCTGGGTGGCTCCGCTGACCTGGCGCCTTCTAACCTGACTCTCTGGTCTGGTTCTAAAGCAATTAACGAAGATACCGCCGGGAACTACATCCACTACGGCGTGCGCGAATTCGGTATGACCGCTATCGCCAACGGTATCTCCCTGCACGGCGGTTTCCTGCCGTACACCTCTACCTTCCTGATGTTCGTAGAATACGCCCGTAACGCGGTGCGTATGGCTGCGCTGATGAAACAGCGTCAGGTGATGGTGTATACCCACGACTCCATCGGCCTGGGCGAAGATGGCCCGACTCACCAGCCGGTTGAGCAGGTTGCTTCCCTGCGTGTGACCCCGAACATGAGCACCTGGCGCCCATGTGACCAGGTTGAGTCCGCAGTCGCGTGGAAGTACGGCGTTGAGCGTCACGACGGCCCGACCGCGCTGATCCTTTCCCGCCAGAACCTGGCTCAGCAGGATCGTACCGAGCAGCAGCTGAAAGACATCGCTCGCGGCGGCTACGTGCTGAAAGATTGCGCAGGTCAGCCAGAGCTTATCTTCATCGCTACCGGCTCTGAAGTTGAGCTGGCGGTGGCCGCATGGGACAAGCTGACTGCCGAAGGCGTGAAAGCGCGCGTGGTGTCCATGCCGTCTACCGACGCGTTCGACAAGCAGGATGCGGCTTACCGTGAATCCGTGCTGCCGAAAGCCGTTTCTGCTCGTGTGGCTATCGAAGCTGGCATCGCTGACTACTGGTACAAATACGTTGGCCTGAACGGCGCTATCGTGGGCATGACCACCTTCGGTGAGTCTGCTCCAGCGGAACTGCTGTTCGAAGAGTTTGGCTTCACCGTGGAAAACGTGGTGAAACAGGCTAAAGCGATTCTGTAATCCGTCTCGCTAACTATCAGGGTCGCTTCGGCGGCCCTTTTTTATGCCGATTATTCCACTTATACCCTGTTCTTTATTCCACCATCGGGGCGCTCAGTTGCAGTTATTCCACCAAAACTGTGATGTACATCAGAAGTTGAGCGGAGCATGTTGGGGTATCGTTCCTTTTATTCCCGCTTTCGCTTAACATAGCTGAAGCGTTTCAGTCGAATAAATGTTCGACAATTAAGCAAACAAGTGCAGTTTCATGAGTGCGAGGATTCCCCTCAGGCGGTTGCTGGATTACTCTGTCAGCCACTAAATCCCAGGGATTCTGGCAGGAGAGATATGACCGTACGCATCGCTATTAATGGCTTCGGTCGCATTGGGCGCAACGTGGTACGTGCTTTGTACGAATCTGGTCGCCGTGCGGAAATTACCGTGGTAGCAATCAACGAACTGGCAGACGCTGCGGGTATCGCGCATCTGTTGAAGTACGATACCAGCCACGGTCGCTTTGCCTGGGATGTTCGCCAGGAGCGTGAAGTCCTGTTTGTGGGCGATGACAGCATTCGCCTGCTGCATGAACCGACCATTGAAGCGCTCCCGTGGCGTGAACTGGGCGTTGATATCGTGCTGGACTGCACCGGCGTGTTCGGCTCCCGCGCTGACGGTGAAGCCCACCTTGCGGCAGGGGCGAAGAAAGTCCTGTTCTCACACCCTGGCGGTAACGACCTCGATACAACCGTCGTCTACGGCGTGAACCATGAGCAGGTCGAAGACAGCCACCGTATCGTCTCCAATGCCTCCTGCACCACAAACTGTATTATTCCAATCATTAAACTGCTGGATGAAGCGTTTGGCATTGAGTCCGGGACGGTCACTACTATCCACTCGGCCATGCACGATCAGCAGGTGATTGACGCTTACCACCCTGATTTGCGACGCACTCGTGCGGCGAGTCAGTCGATCATTCCGGTGGATACGCGTCTTGCGGCCGGTATCACGCGTATTTTCCCACAATTTAATGACCGTTTTGAGGCGATCGCGGTACGCGTTCCCACGATAAACGTGACGGCTATTGATTTGAGCGTGACGGTCAGAAATTCAGTAAATGCATGTGAAGTCAACCACTTGCTGCAAAAAGCGGCACAGGAAGCATTTCATGGTATAGTTGACTATACGGAATTACCGTTGGTCTCTACTGATTTTAACCACGATCCGCACAGTGCAATCGTCGACGGCACGCAAACGCGGGTCAGTGGGCAACATCTGATTAAAACTCTAGTCTGGTGTGATAACGAATGGGGCTTTGCCAACAGGATGCTCGACACCACGTTGGTTATGGCTCAATGGATTTCAGGTAAGGCGCACGTTGCGTCTGCAAAACTTTAAGAATCAACGAGAGGATTCACCATGTCTGTAATTAAGATGACCGATCTGGATCTGGCGGGCAAACGCGTATTCATCCGTGCCGATCTGAACGTGCCGGTTAAAGACGGGAAAGTCACCAGCGATGCGCGTATCCGTGCATCTCTGCCGACCATTGAACTGGCGCTGAAACAGGGTGCTAAAGTCATGGTGACTTCTCACCTGGGTCGTCCGACCGAAGGCGAGTACAACGAAGAATTCTCTCTGCTGCCAGTGGTTAACTACCTGAAAGACAAGCTGTCTAACCCGGTTCGTCTGGTAAAAGATTACCTGGACGGCGTAGAGGTTGCTGCCGGTGAGCTGGTTGTTCTGGAAAACGTTCGCTTCAACAAAGGCGAGAAAAAAGACGACGAAGCACTGTCCAAAAAATACGCTGCACTGTGCGACGTGTTCGTGATGGATGCTTTCGGGACTGCACACCGTGCGCAGGCCTCTACTCACGGCATCGCTAAATTTGCTGACGTTGCTTGTGCAGGCCCGCTGCTGGCTGACGAACTGGAAGCACTGGGCAAAGCTCTGAAAGAGCCGGCTCGCCCAATGGTTGCTATCGTTGGCGGTTCTAAAGTTTCTACCAAACTGACCGTGCTGGACTCCCTGTCCAAAATCGCTGACCAGCTGATTGTTGGCGGCGGCATCGCGAACACCTTCGTTGCAGCCCAGGGCCACAACGTAGGTAAATCCCTGTACGAAGCAGACCTGGTTGATACCGCTAAAGATCTGCTGACCCGTTGCGACATCCCAGTACCAACCGACGTGCGTGTGGCCACTGAGTTCTCCGAAACTGCGACCGCAACCCTGAAGTCTGTGAACGACATCAAAGACGAAGAGCAGATTCTGGACATGGGCGACGTTTCCGCTGAGAAACTGGCCGTGATCCTGAAAAACGCGAAAACCATTCTGTGGAACGGCCCGGTTGGCGTGTTCGAATTCCCTAACTTCCGTAAAGGGACCGAAATCGTTGCCCGTGCTATCGCAGACAGCGAAGCCTTCTCTATCGCAGGCGGCGGCGACACTCTGGCCGCTATCGACCTGTTCGGTATCGCAGACAAAATTTCCTACATCTCTACCGGTGGCGGCGCATTCCTTGAGTTCGTGGAAGGCAAAGTACTGCCAGCTGTAGCAATGCTCGAAGAGCGCGCTAAGAAGTAATTCCTACGGGCAGGGTAACCTGCCCGTTGATTTATTGCCGCCCGGCAAGATTCAGGACGGTGATTCGATTTTTCCAAGGCCTACAGGACACATCAACATGTCTAAAATTTTTGATTTCGTAAAACCAGGTGTTGTAACTGGCGACGACGTACAGAAAATCTTCCAGGTAGCAAAAGAGAACAACTTTGCTCTGCCAGCCGTTAACTGCGTCGGTACCGACTCTATTAACGCCGTTCTGGAAACCGCTGCGAAAGTAAAATCTCCGGTTATCGTTCAGTTCTCTAACGGCGGTGCTGCATTCATCGCTGGTAAAGGCGTGAAAACTGATGTTCCACAGGGTGCTGCTATCCTGGGCGCAATCTCTGGTGCACACCACGTACATCAGATGGCTGAACACTACGGCGTGCCGGTTATTCTGCACACTGACCACTGCGCTAAGAAACTGCTGCCGTGGATCGACGGCCTGCTGGACGCGGGTGAAAAACACTTTGCCGCTACCGGTAAACCACTGTTCTCTTCCCACATGATTGACCTGTCCGAAGAGTCTCTGGAAGAAAACATCGAAATCAGCTCCAAATACCTGGCTCGCATGTCCAAACTGGGCATGACCCTGGAAATCGAACTGGGCTGCACCGGCGGTGAAGAAGATGGCGTGGACAACAGCCACATGGACGCTTCTGCTCTGTACACCCAGCCAGAAGACGTTGATTACGCTTACACCGAACTGAGCAAAATCAGCCCACGTTTCACCATCGCAGCTTCCTTCGGTAACGTACACGGCGTGTACAAACCAGGTAACGTGGTTCTGACCCCGACCATCCTGCGTGATTCTCAGGAATACGTTTCTAAGAAACACAACCTGCCGCACAACAGCCTGAACTTCGTCTTCCACGGCGGTTCCGGTTCTTCTGCTCAGGAAATCAAAGACTCCGTAAGCTACGGCGTAATCAAAATGAACATCGATACCGATACCCAGTGGGCAACCTGGGACGGCATCCTGAACTACTACAAAGAAAACGAAGCTTACCTGCAGGGTCAGCTGGGTAACCCGAAAGGCGCTGACCAGCCGAACAAAAAATACTACGATCCACGTGTCTGGCTGCGCGCAGCTCAGACCTCTATGATCGTTCGCCTGGAGCAGGCATTCAAAGAGCTGAACGCGGTAGACGTTCTGTAATTTGAGCTAATATTTGCTTCGATAAAAACCCGCCTTGGCGGGTTTTTTTATATTCAAATATAAGCGTAATATTTGCAGCCATTTTTAATTCTTTGTTTTATGCACCTTACTCTGAGTAAATAAACGTCAATATTGATAAGTTTTCAGTCTGAATAAGAGTTTATGGCTGGTTATATGAATTTATTATCTCCATAAATTTCTTTTATTCAGGATGTTTAGGTTGACCTTAATCATGGAAATAGCAAATTATAAAAAATTAACTCATTGTTATTTATGGGTTTATATTTATTTGGTTGCTTGTTGTACTGATGAGGGTTGAGCTCTTGTGAGTCGCCGCACATAACATAGTAGGGAGAATACGTAAGATCGCCGCCATTGATAACTTATTAGGCATGGCGCTTTATGGATAATACGACATTACCTAAAACACAGCACCTGGTTGTATTTCAGGAAGTGGTAAGAAGTGGTTCATTTGGCTCTGCGGCGAAGCAGCTAAGATTGACTCAGCCTGCGGTAAGTAAAATTATCAGCGATATGGAAGCCTTGTTTGGTCTGGAGCTTATCATTCGCAAAAATACCGGTGTTCAGCTTACGGCTGCCGGTAAAGTACTGCTCGGTTACGCCGAGTCGATTACCCGCGAAATGCGCAACATGTGCAACGAAATGAACAGTCTGGTCGGTAGCGAAGCGGTAGATGTTTCATTCGGCTATCCTTCACTTATCGGTTTTACCTTCCTGCCGGGCATCATGAAAGCCTTTAAAGAGCAGTATCCACAGGCTGAAGTTTCAATGTTTGAAGCCCAACTTTGCTCCTTCTTACCGGCGATACGTGACGGCAGGCTGGATTTTGCCATCGGTACGCTGAGCGATGAGATGCTGCTTCAGGATTTGCATATCGAACCCCTGTTTGAATCAGAGTTTGTTCTGGTAGCCGGACGAACACGAACGCGCGGAGGCGTGATGACGCTCCGCTCATTAAGCCATGAGCAGTGGGTGTTGCCTCAAACCGAAATGGGCTACTACAGTGAACTTCTGACCATCCTGCAACAGAACCATATCACCAGCGATAAAATCATTAAAACCGACTCAGTTGTCACCATTTATAACATGGTGTTGACCGCCGGTTTCCTGACGATTATTCCCCGTGAAATGATCGCACCTTTTGGCTCTCAGGAGTTTGTTCAAATTCCATTAACGGATGAATTACCTGTTGCACGCTATGCTGCGGTATGGTCGAAAAATTGCCGTATAAAAAAATCAGCGGCGACTCTGGTTGAATTAGCCAAAGTGCATTCAGTGCGTAGTAAATATCAATTTAATAAATTAACGGTGGTGGCTTAGCTTACTTAGCATAATCACTTTTTATCACTCATTAAATTAAAAAGGCGAGTTTTTTATTATTCGCTACGAATATCTTTTATTGCTTTGATGCGGAGATTAACATGCATATAGATAATGAATTGCCAGTCACAATTAACGATGTTCTTGAAGCGAAAAAAAGAATATCTGGATTTGTGTATAAAACCGGGATGCCTCGCTCTAATTATCTTAGCGAATGCTGTAAGGGCGACATCTATTTGAAATTTGAAAACATGCAGCGTACCGGTTCGTTTAAAATGCGCGGTGCTTTCAATAAACTCAGTTCACTGAGTGAAGAAGAAAGAGCCCGGGGCGTGGTGGCCTGTTCTGCGGGTAACCATGCTCAGGGTGTTTCATTGTCATGTGCGCTGCTCGGTATTAACGGCAAAGTGGTGATGCCTAAAGGTGCACCGAAGTCAAAAGTTGCCGCCACGACTGACTATTCAGCTCAAGTGATTATCCACGGCGATAATTTTAACGAAACCATCGCCAAGGTCAGCGAAATTGTTGAGACGGAAGGGCGTATCTTTATCCCACCTTACGATGATGAAAAAGTCATTGCCGGGCAGGGGACGATTGGCCTGGAAATTCTTGAGGACCTTTACGACGTCGATAACGTGATTGTGCCGATTGGCGGCGGCGGCCTGATTGCCGGCATTGCGGTAGCCATTAAATCCATTAATCCAACAATTAATATTATTGGCGTGCAGGCGGAAAACGTCCACGGCATGGCTTCCTCTTTCCGTACTGGTGAAATTACCGCGTATCGGGCAGGCAGCACGTTGGCTGACGGCTGTGACGTTGCCCGCCCAGGAAAGCTAACCTTCGAAATCGTTAAAAAATTAGTCACCGATATTATTTTGGTCAGTGAAGACGATATCAGAAATAGTATGGTCGCACTTATTCAGAGAAACAAAATTGTCACTGAAGGTGCTGGTGCACTGGCTTCTGCTGCATTATTAAGCGGCAAGCTTGACCAGTACATTAAAGGCCGGAAAACCGTGAGTATTATTTCTGGTGGAAATATCGATTTGTCTCGTGTTTCTGAAATTACTGGCGCAGCGGAAGCCTGCCTGGTCTAAATAAGGATCTTCATTATGAGTAATGTAGAAACAACCCTTGTTGGTCAAAAAGAGTCCTCCCTGTGGCGTAAGTCCGATACCACCTGGACTTTAGGTCTGTTTGGTACCGCCATTGGCGCTGGGGTCCTGTTTTTCCCGATTCGCGCGGGCTACGGCGGGCTTATCCCAATACTTATCATGCTTGTTCTTGCCTATCCGATAGCCTTCCTTTGCCACCGCGCGCTGGCACGACTGTGCCTTTCCGGCAGCAATCCGTCGGGGAATATCACCGAAGTTGTCGAGGAGCATTTTGGTAAAACGGGGGGCGTCGTTATCACCTTCCTTTATTTCTTCGCGATTTGCCCGCTGCTGTGGATTTACGGCGTCACCATTACTAACACCTTCATGACCTTCTGGGAAAATCAGCTCCAGCTGATGCCCTTAAATCGTGGGCTGGTAGCGCTATTCCTGCTGATGCTGATGGCCTTTGTCATCTTCTTTGGTAAGGATCTGATGGTGAAGGTGATGAGCTGGCTTGTGTTCCCGTTTATCGCCAGCCTGGTCATTATTTCCCTGTCGCTTATTCCCTACTGGAATTCAGCGGTTATCGATCAGGTGAACCTGAGTGAAATCGCGTTGACCGGCCATGACGGCATCCTGGTGACCGTGTGGCTCGGGATCTCCATCATGGTGTTCTCCTTTAACTTCTCGCCGATCGTCTCTTCCTTTGTGGTGTCGAAGCGTGAAGAGTACGAAGCGGACTTCGGGAAAGCCTATACCGAAGACAAGTGCTCAAAAATCATCTCGCGTGCCAGCATGTTGATGGTTGGCGTGGTGATGTTCTTCGCCTTTAGCTGCCTGTTCACGCTGTCGCCACAGAATATGGCCGAAGCAAAAGCGCAGAACATCCCGGTGCTCTCCTATCTTGCTAACCATTTCTCTTCACTCTCTGGTTCGAAGTCTACTTTTGCCACGGTGCTGGAATATGGCGCGTCGATTATTGCCCTGGTCGCTATTTTCAAATCTTTCTTCGGCCACTATCTGGGCACGCTGGAAGGGTTGAATGGCCTGGTCCTGAAGTTTGGCTATAAGAGTGACAAAACGAAGGTTTCCGAGGGCAAACTTAATCTGATCAGCATGGTGTTTATCATGGGGTCAACCTGGGTTGTCGCCTACGCCAACCCAAATATTCTTGACCTGATTGAAGCGATGGGCGCCCCGATCATTGCCTCGTTGCTTTGCCTGCTGCCGATGTACGCGATTCGCAAAGTGCCGGCGCTGAGCAAATACAAAGGCAGAAGTGAAAATATCTTTGTTACCGTGATCGGCTTACTGACGATCCTTAACATCGTATACAAAATCTTGTAATTAACTGTCATTGGCTCAGGATGAGTGAACGTTAATATGAATGAATATCCGGTAATATTAACCATAAATTGCGGTTCATCTTCGGTTAAATTCTCCGTGCTGGATGAGTTAACCATGGAGCCACTTTTAACGGGTATTTGCGAAGGTATAAATACCGAAGCCGCAATGCTTATCGTTAATAGCGGTGAGCCGGTGAAGCTGGCGCATTCTGATTATGAGGATGCGCTGGCGGCAATCTCCCTCGAGCTTGAAAGACGTCATTTGACCGAAAGCGTGGCCTATATAGGCCACCGCATTGCTCACGGTGGGGCGATTTTTGGCGAGTCGGTATTGCTTACGGACGACGTCGTGGAGCAAATCCGCGCGGTCTCGCCTCTCGCGCCGCTGCACAACTATGCCAATCTCAGTGGCGTGGCTTCGGCCAGGCTGCGCTTCCCTGGCGTGCCGCAGGTTGCCGTGTTTGATACCAGCTTTCACCAGACGATGAAACCTGAAGCCTATCTTTACGGCCTGCCATATCGCTATTTCAACGAGCACGGCGTCAGGCGTTATGGATTCCACGGGACCTCTCACCGCTATGTTTCCATGCAGGCAAGCGAGCTACCTGAACTGAAAGGGCGTTCATTGGGGCTGGTGATTGCTCATCTGGGCAACGGGGCTTCAGTGTGCGCGGTTGTTGACGGGCAAAGCGCTGATACCTCGATGGGGATGACGCCGCTGGAAGGTTTGATCATGGGGACACGCTGCGGCGATGTCGACTTTGGGGCGATGGTGTGGCTGGCAAGGCAGACCGGGCAGTCGCTGGACGATCTTGAGCAGGTGGCAAATACCGAGTCAGGGTTGTTGGGGCTTTCAGGTATATCTTCTGACTTACGGACGCTGGAAAAAGCCTGGCAGCAGGGGGATACCCGCGCGGAGTTGGCTATCAACACCTTTGTACATCGTATTGCCAAAACCATCGGCGGGCACGCAACTTCGCTGCCACATTTTGATGGGCTAATTTTTACTGGCGGCATTGGTGAGAACTCCGCGCTTATTCGCCGTCTGGTTATTCAACATTTACGGGTATTCGGTTTCGAACTGAATGAAGAAAAAAATATGCGGCCTAATTCTGACGGCGAGCGTGTTATTTCAACCCAGAACTCGGCAGTACTGTGTGCAGTTATTCCGACCAACGAAGAAAAAATGATTGCTCTTGATGCCCGTGAATTGGGCAAGGCATCGGAGCTTGCGGCATTCGCTTAATTTTATTTGCGGTACAGAGGATTGAATGCATGAAAATGGATATTGATATTTCCCATGATAATTATGCTCAGGCCTGGCAGCAGTTTCGTGGGGAATGCTGGCAGCATGAAATTAATGTTCGGGATTTTATCCAGCAAAACTACACGCCGTATGAGGGGGATGATGCGTTTCTGGCGAGCGCAACATCTGAGACGACGGCGCTCTGGGAAAAGGTGATGGAGGGTATTCGCGTTGAAAATGCCACTCATGCCCCGGTCGATTTTGATACTAACGTGGCCACGTCCATTACCGCCCATGCCCCCGGTTACATTATTCAGCAGCATGAGAAAATTGTTGGCCTTCAGACGGACCAGCCGCTAAAGCGCGCGCTGCATCCTTTCGGCGGCATCAATATGATCAAAAGTTCGTTTGAAGCCTATGGCCGCAAAATGGACCCTGAGTTTGAGTATCAGTTTACCGAGCTGAGGAAAACGCACAATCAGGGCGTGTTCGACGTTTATTCGCCGGATATTCTGCGCTGCCGCAAGTCCGGCGTACTGACTGGGCTGCCTGATGGTTACGGGCGTGGCCGAATCATCGGCGATTACCGCCGCGTGGCGCTGTACGGCATTGCTTATCTGGTTCGCGAACGTGAGCTACAGTTTGCCGATCTGCAGCAAAAGCTTGAACGCGGCGAGGATCTTGAGGCAACGATTCGCCTGCGAGAAGAACTGTCGGAGCATCGCCACGCACTGCTGCAAATACAGGACATGGCCGCTGGCTACGGTTTCGATATCTCGAGGCCGGCGAGCAACGCACAGGAGGCGATTCAGTGGCTTTATTTCGCCTATCTGGCGGCGGTGAAGTCGCAAAACGGCGGAGCGATGTCGCTGGGGCGCACCGCAACCTTTATCGATGTTTATATTGAGCGCGATCTTCGCTCTGGCCTGCTCAATGAGCAACAGGCGCAGGAGCTTATTGACCACTTCATTATGAAAATCCGCATGGTGCGCTTCCTGCGCACGCCGGAGTTTGATTCGCTGTTCTCCGGGGATCCTATTTGGGCAACGGAAGTGTTAGGCGGAATGGGGCAGGATGGTCGTACTCTGGTGACCAAAAGTACCTTCCGCTATTTGAATACGCTTTACACCATGGGGCCTGCGCCGGAGCCGAATTTGACCATCCTTTGGTCTGAGGCGCTGCCGAAAGCGTTCAAGGTTTATGCCGCCAGAGTGTCGATTGAAACCTCGTCATTGCAGTATGAAAATGATGATCTGATGCGCAGCGATTTCGCCAGCGACGACTATGCGATTGCCTGCTGCGTTAGCCCGATGGTGATTGGCAAACAGATGCAGTTCTTTGGCGCTCGCGCCAACCTGGCAAAAACGCTGCTGTACTGCATCAACGGGGGAATGGATGAAAAGCTGAAGATCCAGGTTGGGCCGAAAACGCCAATGTTGCTCGACGATGTGCTGGACTACGACAAGGTGATGACCAGCCTCGACAGCTTTATGGATTGGTTGGCGGTGCAGTACGTGACGGCCCTGAACCTGATCCACTACATGCACGATAAATACAGCTACGAAGCTTCGCTGATGGCCCTGCATGACCGGGATGTTTACCGCACGATGGCCTGTGGCATCGCCGGGCTTTCGGTGGCGGTGGATTCACTTTCTGCCATCAAACACGCCGTGGTTAAGCCGGTGCGCGACCATACCGGGCTGGCGGTGGATTTCGTGATTGAGGGTGACTATCCGCAATACGGCAATAACGACGATCGCGTGGACGCCATTGCCTGCGATCTGGTTGAGCGTTTTATGAAGAAAATTCAGGCGCTGCCAACTTATCGCGATGCCGTGCCGACGCAGTCTATTTTGACCATTACGTCGAATGTGGTTTACGGGCAAAAAACGGGGAACACGCCAGATGGCCGCAGGGGAGGAACGCCGTTTGCACCCGGTGCGAACCCGATGCACGGGCGAGACACTAAAGGAGCTGTAGCCTCGTTAACCTCCGTGGCTAAGCTGCCGTTCAGCTACGCAAAAGATGGTATCTCTTATACGTTTTCCATCGTGCCTGCGGCGCTGGGGAAAGAGGATTCCATTCGCTGCCTGAACCTGGTCGGCTTGCTTGATGGCTACTTCCACCACGATGTCAAAACGGAAGGCGGGCAGCACCTGAACGTCAACGTGTTGAACCGTGAAATGCTGATGGATGCCATCGCGCATCCTGAAAATTATCCGACACTGACCATTCGTGTTTCTGGCTACGCGGTGCGTTTCAACGCGCTTACCCGCGAGCAGCAGCAGGATGTTATTTCCCGGACCTTCACACAAACGTTGTAAGCCCACTTTTAGCCCGGACATTCGTCCGGGCTTTTCCCTTTTTTTGCCGCATTAATACGCAATTTGAGATCAATTTTGTGACGTACTTGGCACATCCATGCGTTTTTGTTTACCCTTTACGGTTTGAACTGCCTTACCGGGCGGAGAAACTTTTCAGACAAGGAACAGTAAATGGAAGATCTCAACGTAGTAGACAGTATTCATAATGCGGGGGGCTGGCTGGTACGCAATCAGGAGCTGCTCCTGAGCTATGCGGTAAATATCGTCGCCGCCGTGGCCATTTTGATCGCCGGGATGATCGTTGCCCGTCTGGTCTCCGGAGCCGTTAATCGCCTGATGCTGGCTCGCAGCATCGACAGCACTGTCGCCGACTTTCTTTCCGCGCTGGTGCGCTACGGGATTATTGCCTTCACGCTGATTGCGGCCCTGAGCCGTGTCGGGGTGCAGACAGCTTCGGTGATTGCCGTGCTGGGTGCCGCCGGTCTGGCCGTTGGTTTGGCGCTGCAGGGTTCCCTGTCCAACCTGGCCGCAGGCGTGTTGCTCGTTACCTTCCGCCCGTTCCGTACCGGGGAGTATGTCGATCTCGGCGGCATTGCGGGCACCGTGCTGAACGTGCAAATCTTCTCCACCACGCTGCGTACCGTGGATGGCAAAATCGTGGTTGTGCCGAACGGCAAAATCATCGCCGGGAATATCATTAACTTCTCCCGGGAACCTGCCCGCCGCAACGAGTTCATCATCGGCGTGGCCTACGATGCCGACATCGATCAAGTTAAGCAGATCCTGACTGACATCATCACCAGCGACGAGCGCGTGCTGAAGGAGCGCGATATCACCGTGCGCCTGAACGAGCTTGGCCCTTCATCCGTCAACTTTGTGGTGCGGGCATGGAGCAAAAGCGGTGACCTGCAAAACGTTTATTGGGACGTGCTGGAGCGCATCAAGAAAGCGCTTGATGCCAACGGCATCGGTATTCCTTATCCGCAAATGGACGTTCACGTTCGCCAGATGAAAGACTCTGATAACGCATAACCTCCGGGGCCAGCTTTCGCTGGCCTTATTTTCACCTGCAATGATTAGCCATGCTTATAAGCGATTAAAAATATCAATTTCCTCTAATAATTTTTGCGCATTACACTCACGCTCAATGATGAACAGTTAAAGGGTGTGTCGCGTGTTATCTTATTATTTTCAGGGCATTGCATTGGGAGCCGCGCTAATTCTGCCTCTGGGGCCGCAAAATGCCTTCGTGATGAATCAGGGCATTCGTCGCCAGTACCATCTGATGATTGCTTCCCTGTGCGCGTTGAGCGACATCATTCTGATTTGCGGCGGGATTTTTGGCGGCAGCGCCATTCTGATGCAGTCTCCCTGGCTGCTGGCGCTGGTCACCTGGGGCGGCGTGGCATTTCTGCTGTGGTATGGCTGGGGTGCGCTGCGCACGGCGATGAGCAGCAACCTGGAGCTGGCTTCTGCCGAAGTGTTGAAGCAGGGGCGCTGGAAAATCGTGGTCACCATGCTGGCGGTGACCTGGCTCAACCCGCACGTCTATCTGGACACCTTTGTGGTACTTGGTAGCCTGGGGGGCCAGCTTGCGGACGAAGCAAAACGCTGGTTCGCGCTGGGAACCATTAGCGCCTCCATTCTCTGGTTTTACGGCCTGGCTAGTCTTGCCGCCTGGCTGGCCCCTCGTCTTCGTACCGCAAAAGCGCAGCGCATTATCAACGGGGTGGTTGGGATTGTGATGTGGTTTATTGCCGCTCAGCTGGCCCGGGATGGCGTGCAGCACATCGCGGCACTCGTGGGCTAATTCGCCATAATCTGATAGACAAGTTACCATTACAGGCTAAGCTTGCTGGCAGACGTCGGGAGTTTGTTGAACGGCGTAATCACAGTGGAACGTAGCACGGAGGAGTTACAGTGAAGTTTAAAATTTTAGCATTAGCCGCGTTAATGGGATTAGGTTCTGTTTCTGTGCAGGCGGGTGAGTTGCCAAACGGCCCTCACGTGGTCACCTCCGGGACAGCCAGCGTCGATGCCGTTCCTGATATCGCCACGCTCGCTATCGAAGTCAACGTGTCCGCTAAGGACGCGGCCTCAGCCAAAAAACAGGCCGACGATCGCGTGGCGCAATACCTGACCTTCCTGCAGAAAAATGGCGTAGAGAAGAAGGACATCAATGCCGCTAACCTGCGCACACAGCCAGAGTATGACTACCTGAAAGACGGTAAAACTCAGTTGAAGGGCTACCGTGCGGTACGTCAGGTGGAAGTCACGCTGCGTCAGCTGGATAAAATGAACGAGCTGCTGGATGGCGCGCTGAAGTCTGGCCTGAACGAAATCCGTTCCGTGTCGCTGGGCGTTGCGCATCCAGAAGAGTACAAAGACAAAGCACGTAAAGAAGCGATTAACGATGCAACCCGCCAGGCGAAGCTCCTGGCCGAAGGCTTTAACAGCAAGCTGGGCCCGGTCTACAGCGTGCGTTACCACGTGTCTAACTACCAGCCCGCGCCGATGGTTCGCATGATGAAAGCGGACGCGGCCGCACCGGCTTCCGCTCAGGATACCTACGATCAGCAGACTATTCAGTTTGACGATCAGGTCGATGTGGTGTTTGAACTGCAGGGCGCACAAACCCCTGCGGCACCTGCTCAGTAAGATGTGATCTTCACCTTAACCCTCGCCGCAGCCGACGAGGGTTAATCAAAGCCTTATTCCGTATCCTGCCTCAAGACCTTGTGCCCGTACTCCAGCAACGCATCCGTCACGTTGCGCATCATGCGGCTTTCCGGTGCAAAGCGGTGCCAGTAGAGCATGCGGCGCTGCAGCAGACCCGGTGTCAGGTCGATTAATTCCCCGCTATTTAACTCGCGCTCAATTTGCAGGTGCGGGATCATGCAGCATGTTGTGCCCTGGCGAGCCAGCTGCACAAAGGCCTCCGAAGAGTTAACGATGTGGCACGGCACGCTGCCTGGGGACAGATCAAAGTTCTGCTGTAAAAATGCCTGATGCATATCGTCGAGATGATCAAAGGCTACGGCAGGGGCTTTTAGCAGCGCCGACCGCGTGACGCCATTCGGGAAATAACGCTCGGCAAAATCTTTCGACCCCACAAACAGATAGTCCAGCGCGCCCAGGCGATCCACCAGGCAGCTCGGCAGCGGCTGAGGTTGGATGGATACCGCCCCAACCACTTCCCCGCGACGCAGGCGTTCCTGAGTACGGGTTTCATCTTCCACTTGAAGATTCAGGCGAATGGGGGAGTCGGCCAGAACCGGCGCAAGGGCCGGTAGCAGCCAGGTGGCCAGACTGTCGGCGTTAACTGCCAGCGAAAGCAGCAGCGGCGTGGAGCCGGTTTGCTCATCGCCCAGCCACTCTTCTTCCAGCAGTTCCACCTGACGTAAAAGTGCCAGCAGTTTTTGGCCCTGCTCGGTGGGGCGGGGCGGCACGGTACGCACCAACAATGGCTGGCCGAACATCGTTTCCAGTTGCTTAATACGTTGTGACACCGCCGACTGAGTAATGCACAGCTTCTGCGCCGCACGCTCAAATCCTCGTTCACGAATTACCGCATCCAGCGCCTGCAGCGTTCTGTAGTCCGGGCGTTTCATTGTTGTTCATCTGCTCCTGATTTCGTCGTGCAGCCACTATGACATAAATTTGCCGCTGATTCAGACCAAATCAGCAAGCTGACATTGTGTTTGAACGTGATGGGGTTTGCAGTGCGGCAAAGCCGGGGACATTTTTCCGCCGCATGCTCTATAATGCGCGTCAGTTTCCACATCACAGGCATAAAATTATGACGCAGGATGAACTGAAAAAAGCAGTCGGATGGGCAGCACTCCAGTATGTGCAGCCGGGCACCATTGTGGGCGTGGGCACGGGCTCAACCGCCGCGCATTTTATTGATGCTTTGGGCACCATCAAACACCAGATTGAAGGTGCTGTTTCCAGCTCCGACGCTTCTACCGCGAAACTGAAAAGTCTTGGGATCCCCGTGTTCGATCTCAACGAGGTGGATTCATTAGGCGTCTACGTCGACGGTGCCGATGAGATCAACCACCAGATGCAGATGATTAAAGGCGGTGGCGCAGCACTGACTCGCGAGAAAATCATCGCCTCCGTTGCCGACAAGTTTGTTTGCATCGCGGACGCCTCCAAGCAGGTTGATATTCTCGGTAACTTCCCGCTGCCGGTGGAAGTGATTCCTATGGCGCGCAGCGCCGTCGCGCGTGAACTGGTAAAACTGGGTGGTCGCCCGGAGTACCGTCAAGGCGTGGTCACGGACAACGGTAACATCATTCTGGATGTGCATGGTTTGAGCATCATGGAACCGATGAAGCTGGAAAACATCATCAACGGTATGCCTGGCGTTGTTACCGTGGGCCTGTTTGCGAACCGTGGCGCGGATGTGGCGCTGATCGGTACCGCTGACGGCGTAAAAACCATCGTGAAATGATCTGACCGGGGCGCGTTCTGCGCCCCAAAAAACCGTATAAAAAATGACAAATTATTTTAACCGCATTTTTGGTGACATATATCACATTTCGGTAACAGTTCTGTGATTCATGCCTGGTTCACTCTCCCGCTCAGCATTTTATTCTGACTCTCGCCGCCTTATTCCCGCCTGACGATACGGCGACGCAATCGTTCATATTGCCCCAAACGTAGATTTTGATATTTTGACAGAAGGGTAACTTATAGGCGGTGGCGCATCACCGCCTATAAACGAATACAACAGCACTGAAAATAGGGTCGGGAAATGGCAAAAGTATCACTGGATAAAGACAGAATTAAATTCCTGCTTGTGGAAGGCGTGCACCAGAAGGCGGTAGACAGCCTCCGTGCAGCGGGATACACCAACATTGAATTCCATAAAGGCGCGCTGGATTCCGAAGCGCTCAAAGAGTCGATCCGTGATGCTCACTTCATTGGCCTGCGTTCCCGCACCCATTTGACCGAAGAGATCTTTGCCGCGGCTGAAAAACTGGTGGCTGTAGGCTGCTTCTGCATCGGCACCAACCAGGTTGATCTGGATGCGGCGGCGAAGCGCGGTATTCCGGTGTTCAACGCCCCGTTCTCGAACACCCGTTCCGTTGCTGAACTGGTGATTGGTGAATTGCTGCTGTTGCTGCGCGGCATTCCTGAAGCTAACGCCAAAGCGCACCGTGGCGTGTGGAACAAGCTGGCGGTAGGCTCTTTTGAGGCCCGTGGTAAAAAGCTGGGCATCATTGGCTACGGCCACATCGGTACGCAGCTGGGGATTTTGGCTGAATCCCTGGGGATGCACGTCTACTTCTACGATATCGAAAACAAGCTGCCGCTGGGCAACGCGACTCAGGTTCAGCATCTCTCCGACCTGCTGAATATGAGCGATGTGGTTAGTCTGCACGTGCCGGAAAACGCCTCCACCAAAAACATGATTGGCGCGAACGAGCTGGCCTTGATGAAGCCGGGCTCTCTGCTGATCAACGCCTCTCGCGGTACGGTGGTAGATATTCCTGCTCTGTGCGGTGCGCTTTCCAGCAAGCATCTGTCAGGTGCGGCTATCGACGTCTTCCCGACCGAACCGGCCACCAACAGCGATCCGTTTAACTCTCCGCTGTGCGAGTTTGACAACGTGATCCTGACCCCGCACATCGGCGGCTCAACTCAGGAAGCGCAGGAAAACATCGGCCTGGAAGTGGCGGGCAAACTGGCGAAATACTCGGATAACGGCTCTACGTTGTCTGCGGTTAACTTCCCGGAAGTTTCTCTGCCGCTGCACGGGGGCACCAGCAGCCGCCTGCTGCACATTCATGAGAACCGCCCTGGCATTCTGACCGCGCTTAACCAGATCTTTGCTGAGCAGGGTATCAACATTGCCGCTCAGTTCCTGCAGACCACGCCGCAAATGGGTTACGTAGTAATTGATATTGATGCGCCGGAAGATGTGGCTGAGAAAGCGCTGAAGTCAATGAAAGCGATTCCGGGCACCATCCGCGCCCGTCTGCTGTACTGATCTGACCATGGCCTCTTCCCCGAAGGGGGAAGGGGCATCACCACTGCCAAAGGCGCGATGGCGTCACCACGGCAGGCAAAGGAATATCCCACTGTTCTACCGGCAACGTCTCCACCTGCTGGCAATCATGCGCCAGGCCAACCGGGTAGAAACCGTGCTGCTGCCAGTGCTGCAGCGTTCTGTCGTAAAACCCGCCGCCCATCCCCAGACGCTGGCCTGTTTCATCGAAGGCAACCAGCGGCGTGACCAGTACATCCAGCTTATTCAGCGGCAGCACGTCGCGAATATCCAGCTTAGGCTCAAGAATTTTCAGGCGATTGGTGACCAGGTGACTTTGCGGCGTGTAGCGTAAAAACAGCAGGTTGCCGGGGCTAAAAGGATGAAGCACCGGGAGATAAACGTTTTTGCCTGCCCGCCATAAAGCCTGAATCAGCGGAGTGGTATTCAGTTCCCCGTCGAACGAGAGAAACAACGCTACGGTCTGAGCACGAATGACCGGCTCAAACGCCAGCATGCGTTCAGCAGCCTGTAGGGCAAAGGTTTGTTGTTCTGGGGGAGTGAGCGACCGGCGTCGCTGCCGAATCGTTTGGCGAATGTCCTGACGAAGCGTTGAGGTTAACGGGATATGCGTCATGATGGCCGGGTAGTAAAGAGGGAATCTCCGAGATGCCGCCGCAGGCTGTAACCCTTGAACCCTTGGTTCAAGGTGAGTGTGTCGTCATGGTTTTAAGGCTTCTCGGACGGACCGAGCATGCTCACCAACCGCGGAGCGCCACACTCTTGTGGTATGAAATATCGGCTCAGGGGACTGGCCCGCTTGCAAACATCTCAGAGAAATTTTGTCTTCGAAGTTACTCTACCACAGTCAACTGCGAAGTGTTATTCAAACTTTGGACCCTGTCGGTCTGCAATGCGACCTTGCTCAAGCAATGCTTGTTCGATGGTCTGCTGTAGCATCCGAATACGCTCTTCCATATTGGCGGCGTAGTCACGGGTTTTCGACTTTTCCTGAGCCAGTTCGTAGCAAATGTTAAGTGCTGCGATGAACACCAGCTGCTCGGTATTTGTGACTCTAGTGCGAACTTTTAAATCTTGCAACCGCTGATTCAGCTCTTCCGCAGCCTGATTCAGCGCATCCTGTTGTTCAGGCGGACAATTCACGCGCAATGAACGACCGAAAATTTGAATATCGACTGGTTGTGCAGACATGCCACCTTCCTGCTGTTTACTCGCCTGCCTTTACGCTACCGGCCCCGGTAGCGGAAGGGGCGCCACTATAGCTATCCCGATATCAAGATACAAGCCCTTTTCTGGTATCTGCGGGGGTCCTGGTGGTAGCATAACACACACTATTCCTGCCAACGATGACGAATGCGCATGTCAATACAGAACGCAATGCCGGACTACGACTTAGTCGGCCAACTTTTGAACCAACAGGGTGTGGGTCTGACGCCTGCAGAAATGCACGGCTTGATCAGCGGCATGCTGTGCGGTGGTAACAAAGACACCAGCTGGCAAACGCTGCTGCATGACCTGACTAACGAAGGCCTGGCCTTTAGCCAGAACCTCGCAGATCCGCTGCGCCAGATGCACGGCGCCATTGGCGATGCGCTGGAAGACGAAGGCTTCCTGTTCCAGCTTTACCTGCCGGACGGGGATGATGTCTCCGTTTTCGATCGCGCCGATGCGCTTTCCGGCTGGGTAAACCACTTCCTGCTGGGCCTCGGCGTCATGCAGAGCAAGCTCGACAAAGTCACCGGTGAAACCGGCGAAGCCATTGACGATCTGCGTAATATTGCCCAGTTGGGTTACGACGAAGACGAAGACCAGGAAGAGCTGGAGATGTCGCTCGAAGAGATCATTGAGTATGTGCGTGTTGCTGCGCTGCTGTGCCACGACACCTTTACTCACGCGGCACCGACCGCGCCAGAGGTACGCAAACCTACGCTCCACTAACGATCAAAAAATCAGGAGATGTGATGACCCAGCAGGAATTTCTTCGCCGCCGCCAGGCGCTACTGGCGAAAATGGTGCCCGGCAGCGCTGCGTTAATTTTCGCGGCCCCGGAAGCGACCCGCAATGCCGACAGCGAATACCCTTATAGGCAGAGCAGCGATTTTTGGTACTTCACCGGCTTTAACGAGCCGGAAGCCGTGCTGGTGCTCATTAAAAGCGATGAGTCGCATAATCACAGCGTGCTGTTCAACCGCGTGCGGGATAAAAGTGCAGAAATTTGGTTTGGCCGCAGGCTTGGCCAGGACGCTGCCCCGCAGAAGTTAGGGGTGGATCGCGCGCTGGCCTTCAGCGAAATCGGTGAGCAATTACATCTCCTGCTAAACGGTCTGGATGCGGTTTACCACGCTCAGGGCGAGTACGAATATGCGGATAACATCGTTTTTGCCGCGCTGGATAAGTTGCGTCGTGGTTCGCGTCAAAATCTCGCTGCGCCCGTAACCCTGACCGACTGGCGCCCGACGGTACACGAACTACGCCTCTTCAAATCCGAAGAAGAGATTACCGTTATGCGTCGTGCCGGCGAGATTTCCGCGCTGGCGCATACTCGTGCCATGCAGGCCTGCCGCCCGGGAATGTTTGAATATCAGCTCGAGGGTGAAATTCACCACGAGTTTACTCGCCACGGCGCGCGTTATCCTTCGTACACCACTATTGTGGGCGGCGGTGAGAACGGTTGCATTCTGCATTACACCGAAAACGAAAGTGAACTGCGCGACGGAGATCTGGTGCTGATAGACGCCGGATGTGAATACCAAAGCTACGCCGGAGACATCACGCGCACTTTCCCTGTTAACGGCAAATTCAGCCCAGCGCAGCGTGAAATTTACGACATCGTGCTGGAATCGCTCGAAACCTCGCTAAAACTCTACCGGCCGGGCACGTCCATGCAGGAAGTGACGACGGAAGTGGTGCGCATCATGGTTAAGGGGCTGGTGAAGCTCGGTATTCTGAAAGGCGATATCGATCATCTGATCGCCAATAACGCCCACCGCGCGTTCTTTATGCATGGCCTGAGCCACTGGCTGGGGCTGGACGTGCACGACGTGGGCGCTTACGGGCAGGACAGGTCACGCGTGCTGGAGCCGGGTATGGTCATCACCGTCGAACCTGGGCTTTATATTGCTCCGGATGCGGACGTGCCCGCGCAGTATCGTGGCATTGGCATCCGCATTGAAGACGACATTGTGATCACCAAAGACGGCAACGAGAACTTGACCGCCAGCGTGGTGAAGTCGGCAGACGATATCGAAGCGCTGATGGCAGCGGCGCGTCAGCCATGAGCGTCATCATTGTTGGCGGCGGGATGGCGGGGGCGACGCTGGCATTAGCCATATCGACCCTCACCCAGGGGAAATTGCCGGTGCACCTCATCGAGGCGATTGCCCCGGACTCAGCCGCTCATCCGGGGTTTGATGCCAGAGCCATCGCGCTCGCCCAGGGCACCCGGCAGCAGTTGGCCCGCATTGGCGTATGGTCTGCGCTCGTCGACTGCGCCACGGCAATTAAAACCGTGCACGTCAGCGACAAAGGCCACGCCGGCTTCGTCACCCTTGAAGCTGAGGATTACCAGATTGATGCGCTTGGGCAGGTTGTGGAGCTGCACGACGTCGGGCTGCGTCTTTTTAGCCTGCTGCGTAAAGCGCCTGGCGTAACGCTGCACTGCCCGCAGCGCGTTTCGTCGTTTACCCGGCATGAGCATAGCGTGCAGGTTGTGCTGGATAACGGCGTTGAGCTGCAGGGCAACGTTTTGGTTGCCGCGGATGGCACCCGTTCTAAGCTGGCGGCGCAGTGCGGCATCACCTGGCAGCCGCAGAGCTACCAGCAGATCGCCGTGATTGCCAACGTCACTACTTCTGAACCCCATCATGGCCGGGCATTTGAGCGCTTTACCGAATTCGGGCCAATCGCCATGCTGCCTATGTCCGACGGGCGCTGCTCGCTGGTCTGGTGCCATGCGCTGGATGCCCGTGACGAGGTTGAAAGCTGGAGCGAAGCAGCGTTTTGTCAGCAGCTTCAGCGTGCCTTTGGCTGGCGGCTGGGGCGAATTACCCATGCAGGCATTCGTCATCATTATCCTCTGGCGTTACAACAGGCTTCTCAGACCGTATCCCATCGCCTGGCGCTGGTAGGCAATGCCGCGCAAACGCTGCATCCGATAGCCGGGCAGGGGTTCAACCTTGGCCTGCGCGACGTTATGTCGCTGGCTGAAGGGTTGGCAGAGGCGCACGCTGCAGGCACGGATGTCGGCAGCTTCCCGGTTCTGGCCGCTTATCAGCAGCGCCGTGCCGCAGATAAAGCGGCAACTATTGGCGTCACTGACGGGCTGGTTCAGCTGTTTGCTAACCGCTGGGCACCGCTAGTGGCGGGCCGTAACCTTGGCCTGATGGCGATGGAACATTTTACTCCGGCACGAGACGTGCTGGCTCAGCGCACCCTGGGTTGGGTGGCGCGTTAAAGGAGAGTCAATTTGCAAAGCGTAGATGTGGCGATTGTCGGCGGCGGCATGGTGGGGCTGGCGGTGGCCTGCGGACTTCAGGGCAGCGGCCTGCGCGTTGCGGTCATTGAAAGTCATCTTCCCCAGCCGCTGGGGCCTGACGCTGCCCCGGAACTGCGCGTTTCGGCTATCAATGCGGCGAGCGAAAAGCTGCTGACGCATTTGGGCGCGTGGCCAAAAATCAGCGAGCGAGCCAGCAGCTATCACGGGATGGAAGTCTGGGAGCGAGACAGCTTCGGGCAAATCGCCTTTGATGATAAGAGCTTCGGTTTTAGCCACCTGGGGCACATCATCGAAAACTCGGTGATCCACCAGGCGCTGTGGCAACGTGCGGAGCAATGCAGCGAAATCAGCCTGATGGCACCCGTGGACATTCACCAGGTCGCCTGGGGTGAAAACGACGCCTTCCTGACCCTGAAAGACGGCACAATGCTAACTGCAAGGCTGGTGGTGGGCGCAGATGGCGCCAACTCCTGGCTGCGGGACAAAGCCGATATCCCGCTGACGTTCTGGGACTATAACCATCATGCGCTGGTAGCGACGATTCGCACCGCCGAGCCGCATCAGGCCGTCGCACGTCAGGTGTTCCACGGCGAAGGCATTCTGGCATTTCTGCCGCTTTCTGACCCACATCTTTGCTCTATTGTCTGGTCGCTGCCGCCGGAAGAAGCGGCTCGTATGCAGCAGGCCGACGATGAAGCGTTTAACCAGGCGCTTTCCGTTGCGTTTAACATGCGTCTCGGCCTGTGTTCTGTTGAAAGCGAGCGCCGCACCTTCCCGTTGACGGGCCGCTACGCCCGCAGCTTTGCCGGCCATCGTCTGGCGCTGGTGGGCGATGCCGCCCATACCATTCACCCACTGGCCGGGCAGGGCGTCAACCTCGGTTTTATGGATGCCGCGGAATTGATTGCGGAAATTCGCCGCCTGCATCGCGAAGGCAAAGATTTTGGGCAGCATCTCTACCTGCGTCGCTATGAGCGCAGCCGCAAGCACAGCGCGGCGGTGATGCTGGCCAGTATGCAAGGCTTCCGCGATTTGTTCGCCGGCAGCAATCCGGCGAAAAAACTCCTCAGAGATATTGGCCTGAAGCTTGCCGATACGCTGCCGGGAGTTAAACCTCAGTTGGTTCGCCAGGCGATGGGGTTGCAAGATCTGCCATCCTGGCTCCAATAAATACTCGTCATACTTCGATCTACACGGGGGTGAGCAGTACTCACCCACCTGATGGAATCTATAGTGATAACCCCGTCACATTTCCCTTCCCGATGACCGGGAAGGGTATCTGCTCCCTCGTTTGAAATATTCTAATCTCAGGACAAATCTCGGATTACATTTTCTAATCTTACAAATTATGCGATGTAGTCAATTTGTTTCTGAAATGGTCGTAAATGTTAGCCAGTGCTAAATTCGACACTAAATACCTGCTGTTAATGTGGAGTGAATCGCATTTTTACAGTCAATTACTCTGCACACTTCCTCTCCCATTTTGGTCATAAGCTAATGCAATGACCGTTTTTCGCTTATGGTTTACGCCCCCGTTCGGTGGTAAGTTCAGGTCAAAGGTAACGTTTGCGTCGCTATCGGGGAACGGTGGCGATGCCGGGTTTCGTCTGACGGTTGGCAAAGCCAAATCCGCCTTGCCACCAGATGGTTAAAGAGGAAAAGATGACTCAACAGACCCCCTTATTTGAACAGCACACGCTCTGCGGTGCCCGCATGGTTGATTTCCACGGCTGGATGATGCCGCTGCACTACGGCTCGCAAATTGATGAGCACCACGCCGTACGCACCGACGCCGGTATGTTCGACGTGTCGCACATGACCATCGTCGATCTGCACGGCAGCCGTACCCGCGAGTTTCTGCGTTACTTAGTCGCCAACGACGTCGCCAAACTCACCCAGCCGGGCAAAGCGCTTTACACTGCCATGCTCAATGCTTCCGGCGGCGTGATTGACGACCTGATTATCTATTTCCTCACCGAAGACTATTTCCGCCTCGTTGTTAACTCCGCTACTCGTGAAAAAGACCTTGCCTGGATCAACCAGCACGCTGAACCGTTTGGCGTGTCTGTCACCGTGCGTGACGACCTGGCGCTGATTGCCGTTCAGGGGCCGAATGCGAAAGCCAAAGCCGCCACGCTGTTTAGCGAAGCGCAGCGTAAAGCCGTTGAAGGCATGAAACCGTTCTTTGGCGTGCAGTCCGGTGATTTGTTTATTGCCACCACCGGCTACACCGGCGAAGCGGGCTATGAAATTGCGATGCCGAACGACAAGGCCGCGGGATTCTGGGCGCAGCTGGTTGAGGCGGGCGTTAAGCCTTGCGGCCTGGGCGCTCGCGACACGCTGCGTCTTGAAGCTGGCATGAACCTTTACGGCCAGGACATGGACGAAGGCGTTTCTCCACTAGCCGCGAACATGGGCTGGACCATCGCGTGGCAGCCTGAAGATCGTGATTTTATCGGCCGTGAAGCGCTGGAAGCACAGCGCGCGAACGGTACCGAAGAGCTGGTTGGCTTGATCATGACCGAAAAAGGCGTATTACGTAATGAGCTGCCGGTACGGTTTACCGACGCGCAGGGCAATACGCACGAAGGGGCAATCACCAGCGGCACCTTCTCGCCAACGCTCGGCTACAGCATTGCGCTGGCTCGCGTCCCGGCGGGCATCGGTGAAACGGCGATCGTGCAGATCCGCAACCGCGAAATGCCGGTCAAAGTCACCAAACCTATTTTTGTTCGCGCCGGTAAGCCGGTCGCGCTTTAAATTTTGAAATCAGGTATCAGGAGAAAACAATGAGCAATGTGCCGAACGAACTGAAATACAGCAAAGAGCACGAATGGCTGCGTAAAGAAGCTGATGGCAGCTACACCGTAGGCATCACCGAACACGCACAGGAACTGCTGGGCGACATGGTATTTGTTGACCTGCCTGAAGTGGGCGCCACCGTTTCTGCCGGTGATGATTGTGCCGTTGCTGAATCCGTGAAAGCCGCTTCTGACATCTACGCCCCAATCAGCGGTGAAATCGTTGCGGTCAACGACGCGCTGAGCGACAGCCCGGAGCTGGTCAACAGCGAACCTTACGGCGAAGGCTGGATCTTCAAAATTAAAGCCAGCGACGAAGCACAGGTTGCCGCGCTGCTGGATGCTTCTGCCTATGAAGCACTGTTAGAAGACGAGTAATTTTTAAACCCCTCTCCCTGGTGGGGAGGGGAAACCATTTCAGGAATCACCGCTCATGACCCAGTCTTTACGTCAGTTAGAGAATCACGAAGCGTTTATCGATCGTCACATTGGCCCGGATGCGCAGCAGCAGCAAGAGATGCTGGAGACCGTCGGCGCGAAGACGCTCCCCGACCTGATTGCCAGCATTGTTCCGCAGGATATTCAGCTTGCTGAGCCGCCTCAGATTGGCGCCGCGGCGACCGAGTTTGCGGCCCTGGCAGAGTTAAAAGGCATTGCCAGCCGCAATAAACGCTTCAAAACTTACATTGGCATGGGTTACACCGCGGTACAAACGCCGCCGGTGATTCTGCGTAACATGCTGGAAAATCCAGGCTGGTACACCGCCTACACGCCTTACCAGCCTGAAGTTTCCCAAGGGCGTCTTGAAGCACTGCTGAACTTCCAGCAGGTCACGCTTGACCTGACCGGCATGGATATCGCTTCCGCTTCTCTGCTTGATGAAGCTACCGCGGCAGCCGAAGCTATGGCGATGGCTAAGCGCGTCAGCAAGCTGAAAAACGCTAACCGTTTCTTCGTGGCCTCTGACGCTCATCCACAAACGCTGGACGTGGTGCGTACCCGCGCGGAAACCTTCGGTTTTGACGTCATTGTCGATGATGCGGCGAAAGTGCTGGACCATCAGGATGTGTTCGGCGTGCTGCTTCAGCAGGTGGGCACCACCGGCGAAGTGCATGATTACACGGCTCTGATTGCCGAGCTGAAACAGCGCAAAGTTGTGGTCAGCGTAGCCGCAGATTTCATGACGCTGGTGATGCTGACCGCGCCGGGCAAACAGGGCGCGGACATTGTCTTCGGCTCTGCCCAGCGCTTCGGTGTCCCAATGGGCTACGGCGGACCGCACGCGGCGTTCTTCGGCGCTCGCGATGAATTTAAACGTTCCATGCCAGGCCGTATTATCGGCGTTTCCCGCGATGCCGCTGGCCGCACCGCGCTGCGCATGGCGATGCAAACCCGCGAGCAGCACATCCGCCGCGAGAAGGCGAACTCCAACATCTGTACTTCCCAGGTGCTGTTGGCGAACATTGCCAGCCTGTATGCGGTCTTCCACGGCCCGGCTGGCCTGAAACGCATTGCAGGCCGCATCCACCGCCTGACCGACATTCTGGCCGCCGGCCTGCAGCAGAAAGGGCTGGTTCTGCGCCACAAACACTGGTTCGACACCCTTTGTGTTGAAGTGGCTGATAAAGCCGCCGTGCTGGCGCGTGCCGAAGCGCGTGAAATTAACCTGCGTAGCGACATCCTGAACGCGGTAGGCATCACTCTTGATGAAGCCACCACCCGTGAAGATGTTGTTGCTCTGTTCGACGTGCTGCTGGGCGATGCTCACGGCCTGGATATCGACAAGCTGGATCGTGACGTTGCCAACGACAGCCAGTCCATTCCGGCTCCGATGCTGCGCGATGACGAGATCCTGACCCACCCGGTCTTTAATCGCTACCACAGCGAAACCGAGATGATGCGCTACATGCACTCTCTGGAGCGTAAAGATCTGGCGCTCAACCAGGCGATGATCCCGCTCGGCTCCTGCACCATGAAGCTGAACGCCGCGGCCGAAATGATCCCGATCACCTGGCCGGAATTTGCCGAGCTGCACCCGTTCTGCCCGGCAAACCAGGCCGAAGGCTACCACCAGATGATCGCCCAGCTGTCCGACTGGCTGGTGAAACTGACCGGCTACGATGCGCTGTGCATGCAGCCGAACTCCGGCGCCCAGGGCGAATACGCTGGCCTGCTGGCTATCCGCCGCTACCACGAAAGCCGCAACGAAGGCAGCCGCAACATCTGCCTGATCCCAAGCTCTGCGCACGGTACCAACCCGGCTTCGGCGCAAATGGCGGGTATGGAAGTGATCGTCGTGGCTTGTGATAAACAAGGCAACATCGATCTGCAGGATCTGCGTGTTAAAGCCGAACAGGCGGGCGAAGCGCTCTCCTGCATCATGGTGACTTACCCGTCCACTCATGGCGTGTACGAAGAAACGATCCGCGAAGTGTGCCAGATCGTGCATCAGTTTGGGGGCCAGGTTTACCTGGACGGCGCCAATATGAACGCCCAGGTGGGGATCACCACGCCGGGGTATATCGGCGCAGACGTTTCGCACCTCAACCTGCACAAAACCTTCTGCATTCCGCACGGCGGCGGCGGCCCGGGCATGGGCCCAATCGGCGTGAAAGCGCATCTGGCTCCGTTTGTACCTGGCCACAGCGTGGTGCAGATTGAAGAGATGCTGACCCAGCAAGGCGCGGTTTCCGCCGCCCCGTTTGGCAGCGCCTCTATTCTGCCAATCAGCTGGATGTACATCCGCATGATGGGCGCGGACGGCCTGAAGAAAGCCAGCTCCGTAGCGATTCTGAACGCCAACTACATCGCGACCCGCCTGAAATCCGCGTATCCGGTGCTCTACACCGGTGCGAATGGCCGTGTGGCTCACGAATGTATTCTGGATATTCGTCCGCTGAAAGAAGAAACCGGCATCAGCGAGCTGGATATCGCCAAGCGCCTGATCGACTTCGGCTTCCACGCGCCAACCATGTCGTTCCCGGTAGCGGGCACGCTGATGGTTGAGCCAACCGAATCCGAAAGCAAAGTGGAGCTGGACCGCTTTATTAATGCGATGCTGTCCATCCGCAGCGAAATCGACCGCGTCGTTGCAGGCGAATGGCCGCTGGAAGACAACCCGCTGGTGAACGCGCCGCACACTCAGGATGAAATTGTTGCCGAGTGGGCGCACCCGTACACCCGCGAACTGGCGGTCTTCCCGGCAGGTCACGGCAATAAATACTGGCCAACCGTGAAACGCCTTGACGACGTTTACGGCGACCGCAATCTGTTCTGCTCCTGCGTGCCGATGAGCGAGTACGAATAGTTTTTACAGATTGAATCAAGGGCACTTCGGTGCCCTAAAGACTGCTGACAATCCTCTGGTGATAGTAGAAATGCTAGACGATTCGTCAAAAAAATAAGGAAAATCAATTTATTGATTTTCGGCTGATAATCACAAAGAGGAAAAAACCACGCTTTTTTCCTCTTTGTCATCAACCTTAAGGGCACTTCGGTGCCCTTTCTTGTTTCTGGAGAGTCACATGAAGATAGCTTTGGTTACCGGCGGCAGCCGGGGAATGGGTAAAGCAACCTCGCTTTTGCTGGCTCAGCATGGTTATAAAGTGGTGGTGAACTACCTCCGCAATAAGCAGGCTGCGGATGAAGTGGTCAAGACGATCATTGCCCAGGGCGGAGAAGCGCTGGCGCTGCGGGCGGATATTGCCGATGAGCTGCAGGTGATGGCGATGTTCGCCGAAATCGATAACGCATTTGGGCCGCTGACCGCGCTGGTGAATAACGCCGGCATCTTGTTCCAGCAATCGACCATTGAAAACCTTACGGCGGAACGTATCAATCGCGTGCTGACGACAAACGTTACCGGATATTTTCTCTGCTGCCGGGAAGCGGTGAAGCGCATGGCATGGCATCACGGTGGGGAAGGTGGAGCCATTGTGAATGTCTCTTCTGCCGCGTCCCGCTTAGGCGCTGCTGGGGAATATGTTGATTATGCCGCGTCCAAAGGAGCCGTCGATACGTTGACCACCGGGCTAGCGGTAGAGGTTGCCGCGCAGGGGATCCGCGTGAACGGCGTGCGGCCCGGTTTTATTTATACCGAAATGCATGCTTCCGGTGGAGAAGCGGGGAGAGTTGATCGGGTGAAAACGGCATTGCCGATGCAGCGCGGCGGTCAGCCGGAAGAGATCGCGGAGGCCATTCTATGGCTGCTGAGCGAAAAGGCATCTTACGTGACCGGCACCTTTATTGATGCGGCAGGTGGGAAATGAGTTCGCTACGCCAGAAGAGGGTGAGACTGGCGTAGCGTCAGGCTTATTGCTTGCTCATGCTGTCTTTCGCCATACCGTCTTTGGCCATGCTGTCTTTGCCCATAGGGTCTTTGCTCATCCCGTCTTTCTTCATGCCATCTTTGGACATGCAATCTTTCTTCATGCCGTCTTTGTTCATGCCGTCTTTACAGGTGTGGGTCATTTTGCCCATGCCGTCTTTGGCCATGGAATCCTTGCTCATCGAGTCGGCAGCGTTAGCCCCGGCGATACCGAACAGCATGGTGGAGCACAGCAGGGCAGCGTAGATCTTTTTCATGATGTATTTCCTTGATTTTGCAGTGAGACAGAGAGTTAACTACCACCGAACCAGTTATAGCCCTGGTCTTCCCAGTAGCCGCCGGGGTAGCGATTGGTGACTTCAATGACCTGAATATGCTTCGGGTTCTTGTAGCCGAGTTTGGTAGGGATACGCAGTTTCATCGGGTAGCCATATTTGCGCGGCAGGACTTTGCCATCCCAGGTTAAAGCAATCAGCGTTTGTGGATGCAGCGCGGTGGCCATATCAATGCTGGTGTAGTAGTCATCCGCGCATTTAAAGCTGACGTATTTGGCTCGCAGGTCGGCGCCAATCCCTTTCAGGAACAGGGCAAAAGGGACGCCGCCCCATTTGCCGATGGCGCTCCAGCCTTCGACGCAGATATGGCGGGTCACCTGGCTGACCTGCGCCATCTGGTGCAGCTGTGCCAGCGTCCACGGGCGCTTGTCGGTAATTAGCCCGGCAAGCTCCAGGCGGTAGCTGTCGCCGTTGATGTCCGGCGCCTCGTCCTCGCCGTAAAAGGCGTTAAACGGGAAGTTAGCGTCGATCATGCTTTCCGGGTAAACCGGTGCCAGTTGGCTGCCGTTAAACAGCCAGGCCTGAATGCGGTCGTTAAAACGTGAAATCTTGCTGAGCGAACTTTCAACCGTGGCGTTATCGCTGATATCGCAGCCGGTGAGCATCGCGATGCCGCCGAGCGTTAAGCCCTGCTTTAAAAAACGACGGCGGCCTTCCTGCGTGAGCTGCTTATTAATCAGCTGCGTCGCTTCTTTAATGATTTCGTTTTTATCGCTCATGTTTCTTCCTCAGCGGCCACGGAGCATGGCGAGCAACGTGCGGGGCACCAGCGCCACCATCAGCAGATGAATCACCACGAAACCGACCAGCGCGGACATGGCATAAAAGTGGATAAACCTCGCTGTGTCATAGCCGCCAAGCAATTCTCGCAGCAGGGCAAACTGCACGGATTTCCACACGACGAGGCCGGAAATAACCAGTAGCAGGCTATCGGCGATAACAAACAGATAGGCCGCCTTTTGCACCATGTTGTAATGGCTCAGGTCAGCGTGGGCTAATTTCCCCCGCAGCGCCGCAAAGGCGTCCTGGAAGAATTCGCGAGGCGATAAGGGCCAGTATTTCTGCTTAAAGCGGCCGCTGAAGAGATTGCACAGCAGATAAATCACGCCGTTGACCGCAAACAGCCACATCCCGGCGAAGTGCCACTGCAGCGCGCCACCCAGCCAGCCGCCGAGTGTCAGTTCGTTGGCAAACTGGAAATGAAACAGCGGAGAGGCGTTATAAATGCGCCAGCCGCTGGTGACCATAATCAGGATCGCCAGCGCATTCAGCCAGTGGCAGAGCCTCAGCCACAGTGGGTGAATGAGCGTTGGGGCGGTATGCAGCGTTGAGCTTTCCATCGTCCGGCTTCCTCGTGATTCGATGCAGCGAGTATTGGCCAGATTTGTTCCCCATTGCCTCACGCAAAGTTAAATTAAATGTGACAACTTAACCGACGCGAGTTGTGTAAACTTTGGCTATGCCAGCGTGTGGGGACAGACAAAGTGAATCAGGCAAAAAAAATACTGATCGTAGAAGACGACGAAAATATCGCCGAGCTTCTGCAGCTGCATTTGCGGGAAGAAGGCTTTGAAATTGTGCATGCGGCCGACGGCAATCTCGGCCTGGAAAAGCTCAGGCAGGGCGGCTGGGATGCGCTGATTCTCGATCTGATGCTGCCCGGCGTCGATGGCCTGGAGATTTGCCGCTTTGCCAGAAGCATGACGCGGTACACGCCGATTATTATGATCAGCGCCCGCTCCAGCGAAACGCACCGCGTGCTGGGGCTTGAGCTGGGCGCGGACGACTATCTGGCAAAACCTTTTTCAATGCTCGAACTGGTCGCCCGCGTGAAGGCGCTGTTCCGCCGTCAGGAGGCGATGAGCCAAAACCTTAAGATAGACGCCGGCACGCTGACTTTTGGCCCGCTTACGATTGATCCGCTGGCCAGAGATGTTCGGCTGAATCAGATGCCGATAGATCTCACCCCGCGTGAGTTTGATTTGCTGTACTTTTTCGCCCGCAACCCGGACAAAGTGTTTTCGCGGCTGCACCTGCTAAACCAGGTTTGGGGCTACCAGCACGAAGGCTATGAGCACACCGTAAACACCCACATCAACCGGCTGCGCATCAAGATTGAAGATAACCCGGCGGAGCCGAATTTTATACGCACCGTGTGGGGTAAAGGCTATAAGTTTACCGCCCTGATACGTGAGTAACCCTATGCGAATTCTTACGCTTTCCCGACGCCTGACGCTGGTTTTTGCCGTGTTGCTGCTGACCGCCTGCGCCTTTTTGGGCTGGCTGCAGGTGCGTACCAGCACGCAATACAGCCAGGCCGTGATTCAGCAACTCTCCGGTGACCTGGCGCAGCACATCAACCAGAGCTACCCGCTGCTCGGGCAGGATGGGCTGAACAAAGACTCGGTCCGCACGCTGTTCGACCATCTGATGGCCGTTAACCCCAGCGTGGAAGTTTATCTGCTGGATAAACAAGGCAATATCATTGGTGATGCAGCCCCGGATGGGCATATTAAGCGCCATCAGGTCGATCTCGCTCCGCTACGGGCCGCGCTGAACGGCGGCAAATTCCCGCTTTATGGAGACGACCCGCGCAGCCTGGACGGGCAGAAAGTGTTTAGCGTGGCGCCGATGATGCGAGACGGCAAGCTGGAGGGCTATTTGTATGTGGTGCTGCTGGGGGAAACCTACAATCAGCTTGCCAACAGCGCTCAGTTTGATGCCGTTTTAAAGCTAAGCTTGTTTCTGCTCAGCCTGGTCTGCGTGCTGGCGTTGGTGGTGGGCGGCCTGGCGTTTCGCTGGATCACACGCCCGTTACGCGAACTTTCGCAGCACGTTAAGGCGCTGGAATCAGGAGGGATGGCCGAAATGCAGGCCATGGCGGCTCTGCCGCAAAATCCAGGAGGAGGTGGGGATGAGCTGGCCCAACTGCGTCACGGGGTGATTGCTATGGCCGGGCGAATCTCCGAGCAGTGGCATAGCCTGACTCAGCAAGATCAGCTGCGGCGCGAGTTTATCGCCAATATCTCCCATGACCTGAGAACGCCGCTAACGTCGCTGCATGGTTACCTGGAAAGCCTCTCGGTCATGTCGGCTACGCTGAGCGAGGCGGAGAAAAAGCGCTATCTGGATATTGCGCTGGCCCAGAGTCAGAAGGTTGGGGCGCTGGCGCAGTCGCTGTTCGAACTGGCCAGGCTGGAATACGGGGTGGTGAAGCCACACAAAGAGAGCTTCTCCCTGAGCGAATTGCTGCAGGATGTGTTCCAGAAATTTGAGCTTCCGGCGCAAACTCGCCAACTTGAACTTTTAGCTGACATCCAGCCAGGACTGCCGCTGATTGAAGCCGATGTCAGCATGATCGAGCGCGTGTTGACTAATCTGTTGGACAACGCCATTCGCCATACGCCGGACAAAGGCATGATTTCAGTCCGGCTGTGGAAAGAGGTGGATAAAGTCATGGTGCAGGTCAGCGACAGCGGGCCAGGTATTCCGCAGGAGCTAAAAGAGGGGCTGTTTGTGCGGCCTTCGATTGTGAATCAATCCCGGCTCAGGGTTGGCGGGCTTGGACTGATGATTGTGCGCCAGATGCTGCAACTGCACGGCAGCGACATTTCGCTGGTGGACCAGCCAAAGCGCGGGGCCTGCTTCCGGTTTGGGTTGCCCGTTTAAATAAAAAAGGCGCCATGAGGGCGCCTTTTGCTTATCAACGCTAAACCACCTCCTATGGAGGTGGTGATCGTTTAGATATTCTCGCCATTGCTGGCGATCACTTCTTTGTACCAGTTGAAGCTCTTCTTGCGGGAGCGCGACATATCTCCAGTGCCGTCGTCGTGTTTGTTGACGTAGATAAAGCCGTAGCGCTTGCTGTACTGGCCGGTGGTAAACGACACACAGTCGATGCAGCCCCATGGCGTATAGCCCATCAGATCCACACCGTCGTAGGTCACAGCTTTTTTCAATTCTTCAACGTGAGCGCGCAGGTAATCAATGCGGTAGTCATCGTTGATGGTGCCGTCCGCCTCTACTTTGTCGTAAGCGCCAAAGCCGTTTTCTACGATGAACAGCGGTTTCTGGTAGCGTTCATACAGTTCACACAGCGCGTAGCGCAGGCCAACCGGGTCAATCTGCCAGCCCCAGTCGGAGGCTTTGACGTGCGGGTTCGGCACGCTGCCCTGGAAGCCGGAAAGCGCATCGCCGCTGCCGCCTTCGGCCTGAACGGCGTTCGTCATGTAGTAGCTGAACCCGAGATAATCACAGACGCCTTCGCGCAGGATCTGCTCGTCACCGGCTTCCATTTTAATGTTGAACTCGCGGCGTTCCCATTCGTTCAGTACATAAGACGGGTAATAGCCACGCAGCTGCACGTCGGTAAACACATAGCGTTCACGCATTGATTCTTGCGCAAACATTTGGTCTTCAGGCTTACAGGAGAAGGCGTACAGAGGCACCATGGCGAGCATGCAGCCGATTTTCATCTCAGGGTTGATGCGGTGGCCGATCTTCACCGCCATTGCGCTCGCCACAAACTGGTGGTGCAGCACCTGGTACATCACCTCTTCCGGGTTGTCATGCTCAGTGTAAACCACACCGGAGCAGCAGTAGCCGAACAGCGGCGCGCGCCAGTTACGCTGGTTATTGATTTCGTTAAAGGTCATCCAGTACTTCACTTTGCTCTTGTAACGCTCGAACACGACTTCGGCGAAACGAACAAAGAAATCGACCACTTTGCGGTTGGTCCAGCCGCCGTATTCGGTCACCAGGTGGTGCGGCATTTCGAAGTGGGAGAGGGTGATGACCGGCTCGATATTGTATTTCAGTAGCTCATCGAACATATCGTCGTAGAACTTCAGGCCAGCTTCGTTAGGCTGCTGCTCGTCGCCGTTGGGGAAAATGCGGGTCCAGGCAATGGAGGTACGGAAGCACTTGAAGCCCATCTCGGCGAACAGCTTGATGTCTTCTTTATAGCGACCATGAAAGTCAATTGCTTCATGGTTCGGGTAGTATTTACCAGGCACAACCTGCTGAGTAATCTCGCGTGGGACGCCATGGGCACCGCCCGTCAGTACGTCACAAATGCTTGGGCCTTTACCGTCTTTGTTCCAGCCGCCTTCCACCTGGTGAGCGGCAACCGCGCCGCCCCATAAAAAGTCCTTCGGTAACTTAAGTTGTTTCATATTCTTTCATCTCATTGTTAGCGCATAAAATAATGTGCGTAGGTTCACATCGTCGCGCTGAAAGTATTTTTTTCTGCTTTGGAGTCTAACAAATGAAATGGGATTGTCACGATATAACAAATAGCGTGAATTGTGATTTGTCACAAACAAAAAACAGGGTGTTTTTTTATAGCATTCTTTTTTCCAGGCGGCGGCCAATGGTTTCAAGAATATAAATAACGGGGATTTGTGTAGTGATGTCATACACTCCGGCAATACGTACCGGTGGAATATGCCAGGAAATATTAAAGTCGGCTAACTTAGCCAGCGATGAGTTTTCATGGCTGGTGACAGACATCACTTTACAGTGGTGAAGGCTGAACTGGCTGGCAAAGCGCAGGATCTCCTCCGTCTCACCTGAAACGGAAAGCACAATAGCCAGCGCGTTTCGTGCCATATCATTGGTGACCGGAAAATAAGGATCATCAATATGGTTGCTAAATTTACCAACGTTTGAGAAAAAACGTGCACCATATTTAGCTAAAGCACCGGATGTTCCCGCGCCAACAAAAATAATACGCTCGGAGGAGCAAATAATATCAACGGCGTGGTCGATTAAATTATCGAATTCTTCATTATTGGTACTTTTAAAAAAACTGATAATTTCGCTACTGCCGAAATTAGCGGGCTGAATTTCCGTTTGCTCCAGATATAATTTAAAACGAACGCGAAACTCGGAATACCCTTCACAGTTGAGTTTGCGGCAAAAACGCAACACGGTCGTGGTGGAGACTCCTGCGGCATCCGCCAGCTCTCGAATGGTCATGTACATGACTTTGTCTTTGTTTTTAATGACAAAGTTGTACACCATCATTTCGAGGCCGTTCAGGGTGGCGATTGCCGCATGGGTAAACATACTTTTTCTTCCTGCTGGTACGGTGCTTACGGATGGCTGGAACTAACGCAGCCAGCCTTTCTCGTGCGCCCGATATAATTGACGCTCGACATGTTGCCACAATTCCGGCCAGCTTTCTCCCACCTGCGCATTGCGAGTTAATACCTGCTGCAGGGAAATATTATTCTCTCGCCAGCTCTGCCCTTCGTTATGCAGGTTAAGCAGAATAGGTAAAATGCGATCCAGCGCCCCGGCAAAGCGGGCGTCGGGCGTGGTGCCTGCCTCATATTCTTGCCACAAAGCCAGAAATTGTGGCCCCTGCGGCGCAGGCAACAAACCAAACAGACGCCGTGCCGCCGCCGCTTCTTTTTCGGCGATGGCTTCACGGGCCGCAATGTCATAAACCAGCACATCGCCAACATCGATTTCTACGATGTCGTGCAGCAGCGCCATTTGGATCACGCGCTGAATATTCACCTCTTTTTCGGCCCAGGGGGCGAGGCTCATTGCCGCCATAGCGAAGTGCCAGCTGTGCTCGGCAGAGTTTTCATGTCTTTCATGACCGATGATTTTGGTGTGACGCTGAACCAGCTTCAGCTTATCAATCTCCATCAGGAAATGGATAACCGCACTCATTTCACCAAATGCCTGTTGCATCGTATTTTCCCTGTTTTTTGGCTGTCGTTTGATTGTAAAAGAAATCCTCCAGGCTGACGAAGGGAGTCGTCACAGACGCTCACATATTTATTTTAGCTTACATGTGTTCACTGGAATCATTCTCAGTTAGGCTAGGAACGCCGCGTTATTCTTCTTTATCTCGGGAGGAGCCAGATGGCTCGTAAACCACTTGTCGCGCATGGATATTCTCTGGCAGAGGAAGTAGCCAATAGCATTAGCCACGGCATTGGGTTGGTGTTCGGTATTGTTGGCCTGGTGTTGTTGCTGGTGCAGGCGGTCGATGCCAATGCCAGCGCAACGGCAATTACCAGCTACAGTCTTTACGGCGGCAGCATGATCCTGCTGTTTCTCGCCTCAACGCTTTACCACGCTATTCCACATGAGCGGGCCAAGCGGTGGCTTAAAAAATTCGACCACTGCGCCATTTACCTGCTGATCGCCGGCACGTATACCCCGTTTTTGCTGGTAGGGCTCAACTCGCCGCTGTCGAAGGGGCTGATGATTGTTATCTGGAGCCTGGCGCTGGCGGGGATCCTGTTTAAGCTCACCATTGCACACCGGTTTAAGGTGTTGTCGCTGGTGACCTATCTGCTGATGGGCTGGCTGTCGCTGGTCGTCATCTACCAAATGGTGGTCAAACTGGCACCGGGCAGCGTTACGCTGCTGGCGATTGGCGGTATTGTTTACTCGCTGGGGGTGATTTTCTACGTCTGCAAACGTATTCCGTACAATCATGCCATTTGGCATGGGTTTGTGCTGGGCGGCAGCGTCTGCCATTTCCTCGCGATTTATCTCTATATTCGTTAAAGCCTCTAACTCGCCAAAATCAAATTATGGAGCCCCGGTTTCGGGGCTCAGTGTTCGATTAATTTTCTTCCAGAGAATAGGGCAGTGGCGCCAGTGAGAGCTTGCCGTTTGCATCATCACGCACGCGCAAGACGCTGTTCGGTTCAAGATCGTTGTTCATCACCGCCTGCACAACAAGACGGCCATCTTCCAATCGTGAAGCGGCCAGCACGGTGCCGGTACGACGCCAGTTTTCACCCATCTGCAACTCAAGATCTTCGCCTGCTTCAGGCACGCGGCTTGCGCTCCCGGCCAGCAGCCAGAGTGCGCGTTTATTTGCCCCGCGGAACTTGGCTCGGGCAACCATTTCCTGGCCGGTGTAGCAGCCTTTTTTAAAGCTGATACCGCCCAGCGCCTGAAGGTTTGTTGCCTGTGGAATAAACTGAGCGCTGTTTACACTATCAATGACCGGCAATCCACCCTCGATATCCAGCGTCAGCCACTGCTGGCTATCATTACGCTGTGCTTCTTCACTGAGTTTTTCGGTTAACGTCTGAGCCGTTTCTTCGTCAGTGACAATCAGGAAGCGCTCCGCCGGCAGATTTAGCCACAACAGAGTTGTTGCGCCGTGCTGGACAACCTGAGTCTCTTCATCCGGCAGCGTAGTGAAAACGGCTGCAAGCGCAGAACGCGCCTGGAAACCCGCCAACCCTAACAGGACGCTGGCGTCATCCGCATTGAAAGTGACTTTGGAGAAAACGGAATATTTCTTCAGCTCTGTAAGCTGGGCGTCACGCAGGTTGCGGCGCTCAATAAACGCAAAGCCTTCGCCCCGATGGAACAGACGCAGGTTACTCCACATCTTCCCTTTGGCATCGCAATGGGCGCAGAGCAGATGCTGGCCCGCGTCAAGTTTCGCGACGTCGGCAGTCACCTGGCCCTGAAGATATTTCTCAGTGTCTGCACCCACGGCAGTCACGAGAGCCCAGTCGTCGAGCGTCATTAGTGTCAGCGGTAGACGGGCGGCGGCACTGGGCTGGCGAGGAGGAAACGGATTAAAAGCCATAACAAAGATCCCGGGTTATCCAACGGTTTAATTTCTCAATGGTAAAAGAGCCAGAGGGCAATGCAAGCAGTTTGATAACGCCATTCGTGCGTTTGCGTGTTGCCTCGGGGAATCTTGTGCAATCGGTGCTGTTACACGGGTTTGTGTGGGGAAAGCGCGCACAATGGAACATTCAGGTAATCCCGGTGACGAAAACACGTTACACTAACTCCGTACCCAACTTGATGGCTAAGCAGGAAAGTGCACATGGATATCAATAATAAAGCCCGAATTCACTGGGCATGCCGCCGTGGAATGCGCGAGCTCGATATTTCGATTATGCCGTTCTTCGAACATGAATACGAAACGCTCAGCGACAGCGACAAACAGCTGTTTGTTCGCCTGCTGGAGTCTGACGATCCAGACCTGTTTAACTGGTTGATGAATCACGGTAAACCAGCAGATGCCGAGCTTCAGCGTATGGTTGCCCTGATTCAGACACGGAATAAAGAACGTGGTCCTGTGGCAATCTGATCTCCGGGTTTCCTGGCGCGCGCAATGGATGTCGTTGCTTCTCCACGGCCTGGTGGCGCTATTCGTGCTGCTAATGCCGTGGCCGATGAGCTACACGCTGGTCTGGATGCTGCTGCTTTCCCTTGTGGTTTTCGACAGCGTACGCAGCCAGCGCCGCATTCACGCTCGCCAGGGCGAAATTAAACTGCTGACGGATTTTCGTCTGCGTTGGCAGGGGCGTGACTGGGATATCGTCGGAAATCCATGGATGATTGACAGCGGGGCGATGCTAAGACTGCGTCGTGCCGGAAAGCATCGTTGCCAGCATCTTTGGCTGGCGGCTGACAGCATGGACATCGGTGAATGGCGCGATCTACGCCGCCTGCTGATGCAACAGCAGGCGAGCGGAAGCGGGCCGATTTAAGCGAAGCGTTCGGCCATTTCGCCAAGAATTTGCTCGCACCAGGTTTCAATGCGTTCGTCGCTCAGGTCGTACTGGTTGGTTTCATCCAACGCCAGGCCAACAAACAGCTGCCCGTCGGCAATGACCGGTTTTGGGCTGGTAAATTCATAGCCTTCTGTTGGCCAGTAGCCGATGAACTGTGCCCCGCGCGGTGCCAG
Organism: Enterobacter sp. Ap-867; assembly: GCF_011752855.1. NCBI lineage: Bacteria > Pseudomonadati > Pseudomonadota > Gammaproteobacteria > Enterobacterales > Enterobacteriaceae > Enterobacter > Enterobacter sp. Ap-867. The sequence goes on from NZ_VWWS01000007.1 coordinate 343,010, forward strand.
CTTGTCGTGCAGCATGCCTAACGCATCCAGGAACCACTCACCGTAGCCAAGCTGATCGCCCATGCCGTAAAGCGCCACGAGTTTGCCTTCCAGGTTCAGGCCATCCAGCTGCGGCCAGACGGTTTCCCAGTCTTCCTGCAGTTCGCCAAAATCCCAGGTCGGTATGCCCAGGATCAGAACGTCATACTGCTCCATCATGGCCGGGGCATCGTCTTTCAGGTTGTGAAGCGTCACCAGTTCAGGACCAATAATGTCGCGAATTTTTTCGGCGGCCATTTCGGTGTAGCAGGTGCTGGAGCCGTAAAAAAGACCAATGTTCATAACAATAACAACTCATTTTAATCGCGTGCAGATGGCCAAGTGTACCAGATCCCATTCGCCATCATGCATAATGGACACAATTCGCCAAATCAGGAGTGGAGCGTGGAGCAGGATAAGATCCGTATCGAACAGTTTCTGGATGCGCTGTGGCTGGAAAGAAATCTGGCCGAAAATACGCTCAGCTCTTATCGCCGCGATCTCACTATGGTGGCCGAGTGGCTGCAGCGTCAGCAACTCAGTTTTTTGACCGTTCAGGCTTCGGATCTCCAGTCGCTGCTTGCGGAGCGCGTCGAGGGCGGTTATAAAGCCACCAGTTCCGCGCGGTTGCTTAGCGCTATGCGGCGGTTATTTCAGTACCTGTATCGCGAAAAAATGCGGGAAGACGACCCCAGTGCGCTGCTTTCATCGCCCAAACTTCCCCAGCGTTTGCCGAAGGATTTAAGCGAGGCTCAGGTTGAACGGCTGTTGCAATCTCCGTGTGTCGATCAGCCTATTGAACTGCGCGATAAAGCCATGCTTGAAGTCTTGTACGCAACCGGGCTGCGCGTCTCGGAGCTGGTTGGGCTGACAATGAGCGATATCAGCCTGCGGCAGGGCGTGGTGCGAGTGATTGGTAAAGGCAACAAAGAGCGTCTCGTGCCGCTGGGCGAAGAGGCGGTGTACTGGATTGAAGAGTACCTGAAGTATGGCCGCCCGGAGTTGTTAAACGGGCAGTCTCTGGATGTGCTTTTCCCCAGCAATCGCGCACAGCAAATGACGCGGCAAACCTTCTGGCACCGCATTAAGCACTATGCCGTGCTGGCCGGTATCGACAGTGAAAAACTGTCTCCGCATGTGCTACGCCACGCTTTTGCCACGCACCTGCTGAACCATGGCGCGGATCTCCGTGTCGTACAGATGCTGCTGGGCCATAGTGATTTGTCCACCACACAAATTTATACACATGTAGCGACGGCGCGTTTACGCCAGCTGCATCAACAGCACCACCCTCGAGCGTGAGTGCTACAAGAGATAAAGGAATCCTCATGAAAAAAGGTTTTTGGCTGCTTTCGCTGCTGGCCGCTTCCGTTTCCGGTATTGCTCACGCGGATGACGCCGCTATTAAACAATCTTTGGCGAAGCTGGGCGTGCAGGGCGCAGAGATTCAGGCTGCACCGGTTGCCGGGATGAAAACTGTGTTGACCGATAGCGGCGTACTTTATGTCACCGAAGACGGCAAACATGTGATTCAGGGGCCGCTGTATGACGTGAGCGGCGCTCAGCCGGTGAACGTGACCAACCAACTGCTGATCGGCAAGCTGAACGCGCTGGAAAAAGAGATGATTATCTACAAAGCGCCGAAGGAGCAGCATGTGATTACGGTGTTCACCGACATCACCTGCGGCTACTGCCACAAGCTTCATGAAGAGATGAGCGACTACAACGCGCTGGGGATCACCGTGCGTTATCTGGCATTCCCTCGTCAGGGGCTGCAAAGCCAGGCCGAGAGCGACATGAAGTCTATCTGGTGCGCGAAAGACCGTAACAAAGCGTTCGATGCCGCAATGAAGGGCGGTGATGTGGCACCGGCAAGCTGTGACATTAACCTGGCTAACCACTACAACCTGGGCGTGCAGTTTGGCGTGCAGGGGACGCCAGCGATCGTGCTGAGCAACGGCAGCATGATCCCGGGTTATCAGGGGCCTAAAGAAATGAAACAAATGCTGGATGCCCACAAGCAGTTAATGAAAGCGGGTGGTTAATTTCGGGTGAAACAGCAAACGCAACTCCGCCGCCGGGTCGTTGACAGCTCGGTGGCGCTTCCGGCTACGCTGCCTCCTTTGTTACAGCGGCTGTATGCCAGCCGGGGCGTGCGTGGCGAACAAGAGCTGGAGCGCGGCGTAAAAGGAATGCTGCCGTGGCAGCAGCTCAGCGGCATCGATCGGGCCGTGGTCATGCTTTATAACGCCTTTCGCGAAGGCTTGCGCATCATCGTTGTCGGCGATTTTGATGCCGATGGGGCAACCAGTACCGCGCTAAGCGTTCTGGCCCTGCGCAGCATGGGGGCTGAGAATATTGGCTACCTGGTGCCTAATCGCTTTGAGGATGGTTACGGGCTTAGCCCGGAAGTGGTCGATCAGGCCCATGCCCGCGGTGCGCAGGTGATCGTGACCGTCGACAACGGCATCTCATCCCATGCGGGCGTTGAGCGCGCCCATGCACTGGGGATCCCGGTGCTGGTGACCGATCACCACCTGCCAGGGGAAACACTTCCCGCTGCTGAAGCTATCATTAACCCGAATCTCGCCGACTGCGCATTTCCATCTAAATCCCTGGCTGGTGTCGGCGTCGCGTTTTATCTGATGCTGGCGCTGCGCACGCATCTGCGTGATAACGGCTGGTTCGAACAGCGTGGGCTGGCCATTCCGAATCTTGCAGAACTGCTCGATTTAGTCGCGCTGGGCACCGTGGCGGACGTTGTGCCGCTGGATGCCAACAACCGCATTTTGACCTGGCAAGGGTTAAGCCGCATTCGCGCGGGGAAATGCCGTCCCGGCATTCGCGCGCTGCTTGAAGTGGCTAATCGTGAGCCGCAAAAGATCGCCGCCAGCGATCTGGGCTTTGCGCTGGGGCCGCGCCTGAACGCCGCAGGCCGACTGGATGATATGTCGGTTGGCGTGGCGATGCTGCTCAGCGAAAACATTGGTGAAGCGCGTATGCTGGCTAACGAGCTGGACGCGCTGAACCAAACGCGGAAAGAAATTGAACAAGGCATGCAGGTCGAAGCGCTGACCCTTTGCGAACAGCTGGAGCGCAGTAGCGAAGCCCTGCCTTACGGGCTGGCAATGTATCACCCGGAATGGCACCAGGGCGTGGTCGGCATTCTGGCCTCGCGCATCAAAGAGCGTTTCCACCGCCCGGTCATCGCGTTCGCGCCTGCGGGAGACGGCACGCTTAAAGGGTCCGGCCGTTCAGTTCAGGGGCTGCACATGCGTGATGCCTTAGAACGTCTGGATACGCTTTATCCGGGCATGATGCTGAAGTTCGGCGGTCATGCCATGGCCGCAGGCTTGTCGCTGGAAGAGGCTCGCTTTGAGGAGTTTCGCCAGCGTTTTGGCGACCTGGTCGGTGAGTGGCTGGACCCGGCGTTGTTACAGGGGGAAATCTGGTCCGACGGTCAGCTGTCCGCGCAGGAGATGACGCTCGAAGTGGCGGAGATGCTCAGAGACGCCGGGCCGTGGGGGCAAATGTTCCCGGAGCCGCTGTTTGACGGCAAGTTCCGTATTCTCCAGCAGCGCCTGGTGGGCGAGCGTCACCTGAAGGTGATGGTGGAGCCTGTCGGTGGCGGTCCGCTGCTGGACGGTATCGCCTTCAACGTGGATACCACCCGCTGGCCGGACAACGGCGTGCGCGAAGTTGAGCTGGCCTACAAGCTGGACGTGAACGAGTTCCGCGGCAACCGCAGCGTGCAGCTTTTAATCGATCATCTCTGGCCGATATAGCCCGCATTCTCGACGCTGCTGCAGCGTTAATTACTTGGCTATATGTCAGGGAGAATGCTACAAAATGCGGCGTAAATCCGGTAAACTTTCCGGTTTACGACCGCATTTCGTCTTCTGAAATCAACATAAGAAATTACGCATGTTTGAAATTAACCCGGTAAAAAGCCGCATCCAGGACCTCACAGAGCGCAGCGACGTTCTTAGGGGGTATCTTTGACTACGATGCCAAGAAAGAGCGCCTCGAAGAAGTAAACGCCGAGCTGGAACAGCCCGATGTCTGGAACGAACCTGAACGCGCACAGGCGTTGGGGAAAGAACGTTCTTCATTGGAAGCCATCGTCGACACGTTAGATCAGATGTCTCAGGGCCTGGAAGATGTCTCCGGCCTGCTGGAGCTTGCGGTAGAAGCCGACGATGAAGAGACCTTTAACGAGGCCGTTGCCGAGCTGGATGTGTTGGACGCCAAACTGGCGCAGCTTGAATTCCGCCGCATGTTCTCTGGCGAGTACGACAGCGCCGACTGCTACATCGATATTCAGGCAGGCTCAGGCGGTACGGAAGCGCAGGACTGGGCGAGCATGCTGGAGCGTATGTACTTGCGCTGGGCAGAAGCTCGCGGTTTCAAAACCGAAATTATTGAAGAGTCCGAAGGCGACGTGGCGGGCATCAAGTCCGTGACCATTCGCATTCAGGGCGATTATGCCTTTGGCTGGCTGCGTACCGAAACCGGCGTTCATCGTCTGGTGCGTAAGAGTCCGTTTGACTCCGGTGGCCGCCGCCATACCTCGTTCAGCTCCGCGTTTGTTTACCCGGAAGTGGATGACAACATTGATATCGACATCAACCCGGCGGACCTGCGCATTGACGTTTATCGCGCATCCGGTGCGGGTGGTCAGCACGTTAACCGTACGGAATCTGCGGTACGTATTACCCATATTCCAACCGGCACCGTGACCCAGTGCCAGAATGACCGTTCTCAGCACAAGAACAAAGACCAGGCGATGAAGCAGATGAAGGCGAAGCTGTACGAGCTGGAAATGCAGAAAAAGAATGCTGAGAAGCAGGCGCTGGAAGACAACAAATCGGATATCGGCTGGGGCAGCCAGATTCGTTCTTACGTCCTCGACGACTCCCGCATTAAAGATCTGCGCACCGGGGTTGAAACCCGCAACACGCAGGCTGTGCTGGACGGCGATCTGGACAAATTTATCGAAGCAAGTTTGAAAGCAGGGTTATGAGGAACCAACATGTCTGAACAACAAGCACAGGGCGTTGACGCAGCAGCCGATCTTAACAATGAACTGAAAGCGCGCCGTGAGAAGCTGGTAGCTCTGCGTGAGCAGGGTATCCCATTCCCGAACGATTTCCGCCGCGATCACACCTCAGACCAACTGCACGCTGATTTCGATGCGAAAGAGAACGAAGAGCTTGAAGACCTCGGCGTTGAGGTAAGCGTGGCTGGTCGTATGATGACCCGCCGTATCATGGGTAAAGCGTCCTTCGTGACCTTACAAGACGTTGGCGGCCGTATTCAGCTGTATGTCTCCCGTGATGACCTGGCGGAAGGCATCTACAACGAGCAGTTCAAAAAGTGGGACCTGGGCGATATCCTGGGCGCGCGCGGTAAGCTGTTTAAAACCAAAACCGGCGAGCTGTCCATTCACTGTACCGAACTGCGTCTGCTGACCAAAGCGCTGCGCCCGCTGCCGGACAAATTCCACGGCCTGGCCGATCAGGAAACCCGCTATCGCCAGCGTTATCTGGACCTGATCGCTAACGAAGAGTCCCGCAATACCTTTAAAGTGCGCTCTAAAATCATGGCCGGCATCCGCCAGTTCATGGTGGGCCGCGACTTTATGGAAGTTGAAACCCCAATGATGCAGGTGATCCCTGGCGGCGCATCCGCTCGTCCGTTCATCACGCACCATAATGCGTTGGACATCGACATGTACCTGCGTATCGCGCCAGAGCTGTACCTGAAGCGTCTGGTGGTGGGTGGGTTCGACCGCGTCTTCGAAATCAACCGTAACTTCCGTAACGAAGGCATCTCCCCGCGCCATAACCCAGAGTTCACCATGATGGAACTCTATATGGCTTACGCGGACTACAAAGATCTGATTGAGTTGACCGAATCCCTGTTCCGTACTCTGGCTCAGGACGTGCTGGGCACCACCGAAGTGCAGTATGGCGAAGAGACCTTCGACTTCGGCAAACCGTTTGAAAAGCTCACCATGCGTGAAGCTATTAAAAAGCACCGTCCAGAAACCGACCTGGCCGATCTGGATAACTTTGACTCGGCGAAAGCCATCGCGGAAAGTATCGGTATCAAAGTTGAGAAGAGCTGGGGCCTGGGCCGCGTAGTGACCGAAATCTTCGAAGAGGTTGCGGAAAGCCACCTGATTCAGCCGACCTTCATCACCGAATACCCGGCAGAAGTCTCTCCCCTGGCGCGCCGTAACGACGAAAACCCGGAAATCACTGACCGCTTTGAGTTCTTCATCGGTGGCCGTGAAATCGGCAACGGCTTCTCCGAGCTGAATGACGCGGAAGACCAGGCGCAGCGTTTCCAGGACCAGGTTGATGCGAAAGCGGCAGGCGACGACGAAGCGATGTTCTTCGACGAAGACTACGTCACCGCGCTGGAGCACGGTCTGCCGCCAACGGCGGGTCTGGGTATCGGTATCGACCGCATGGTTATGCTGTTCACCAACAGCCACACGATCCGCGACGTTATCCTGTTCCCGGCTCTGCGTCCGACTAAGTAACGCCCTCATTCCCCTCCGTAAGGAGGGGGATTTTCCTCAAGTTCATCAACGTTTCCGGGGCCTGGTTTGCGCAAGGAAAGCATTTTAAAACGCTGGCACATCACCGCTTTCATTATCATGACGAGCCTGATGCTGACGGCCTGCTCCTCCTCAAAACCAGCCAAAAGTACCCGAAACGAAGGCACGTTTAGCGGCGCGGTTTACACCGTTAAGCGCGGCGATACGCTCTCAAAAATTTCCAGAATGACCGGCAGCAGCGTGGGTGACCTCGCCCGACTGAACGGGATCCCTGCGCCTTATACTATCCAGGTGGGCCAGCGTATTCGGATCAAAGGCTCAGGCTCTGCAAGCCGGCCGAAAAACACCGCCATGGCCAAAAACACCACTGCGCCAGCTCGTTCGCAAAACACGACCATAGCAAAGGTGGCGCCGCCGCCGGTGGGAGCACGCTGCTGGTTGTGGCCGACGAAGGGCAACATTGTTGAACCGTTCTCCAGCAGCGACGGCGGCAATAAAGGCATTGATATCTCAGGCTCTCGCGGGCAGCCTATTTATTCTTCCGGCGCGGGAACGGTGGTTTATGTCGGTAACCAGCTGCGCGGCTACGGCAATCTGGTGATGATCAAACACAGCGAAGAGTACATCACCGCCTATGCCCACACCGACACGATGCTGGTTAATACCGGAGAGAAAGTGAAGGCCGGGCAGAAAATTGCCACGATGGGCAGCACTGGGGCGGATTCGGTGCGTTTGCACTTTCAGATTCGCTACCGGGCCACAGCAATTGACCCTCAGCGTTACCTAAAACCGTCGTGTTAATTTAAAAAGTGCTTGAAAAACCATCACCTGGACACAAAGGCACTTGCCAGCGAGTGCTGAAAGTCTATAATGCGTAACGCACCTCAAAGCGGGCGTAGTTCAATGGTAGAACGAGAGCTTCCCAAGCTCTATACGAGGGTTCGATTCCCTTCGCCCGCTCCAACCTCCTTAGAATATAAAGAAACTTTTCTTCAGACAGTGAATCAGTCTCGCTAAAGCAGATACAACTTTCACTGCCCATTTTTCTTCGCCAGTACTTGTTGCGTGATTGTGACCCTGACCCAAAATCCTGCTCCATTCAGAAACAGAATTCCGGCATGATGAATACTTCCCTGAACGGAGGTGGTGCCGATGAAAAAGTCACGATTCACCGAAGAGCAGATTGTCTTTGCCCTGAAACAGGCCGAACCGGGTACGAGCGTGCCCGAAGTTTGCCGTAAGCTGGGTATCTCCGATGCCACGTTTTACACCCGGCGAAAAAAATACGGCGGGATTTCCCCTTCTGAGCTGAAGCACATGCGGCAGCTTGAGGAAGAGAATCTCAGGCTGAAGAAGCTGGTAGCCGATCTGAGCCTCGACAAGTCCATGCTGCAGGATGTGCTGGAAAAAAAGAACTGACGCTGGCGTGTCTGCGTGAATGGGGCCGGGATTTGCAGGCACGTTACGGGGCCAGCGAGCGGCAGATCTGTTTTGCACTACGGATCAGCCGCAGCGCTTTCCGCTACCGTGCTGTGGCGGCAGACGACAGCGCGCTCCGCCTGCGTATCAGGGAGATCACTGAAACCCGGGTCCACTATGGCTACCGCAGAGTTCACGTCATGCTCAGGCGGGAAGGCTGGCGGGATAATCACAAACGCATTTACCGGCTCTATCGCGAGAAGGGTCTGTCCCTGCGCCTCAAACGCCCGCGCCGAAATAAATCGGCACAGCGGCGACAGCCCCAGCCTCAGGGGTTGTATCCGAACTATGTCTGGAGCATGGATTTTGTATCTGACGCCTTATTTGACGGGCGTCGGCTACGTCTGCTGACGGTCATTGATCTCTACACGCGCGAATGTCTGGGGATTTGCGTGGGTCAGAATCTGCGCTCAATGGAGGTCGCAGAGATGCTGAACGCCATTGCACTCAGACGTCCCTTACCACAATGGCTGAAAACCGATAATGGCTCTGAACTTGCAGGGAAAATGCTGTACAAATGGGTGTACGAAAGAGGGATCCGCATCGACTTCTCACGACCGGGAACGCCCACGGACAATACGACCGTGGAGTCGTTCAACGGCAGACTGCGGCAGGAGTGCCTGAACGAAAATTGGTTCATGTCGCTTGAGGATGCCCGGTGCAAAATCGAAGCCTGGCGCATACACTATAACCAGAGACGTCCTCATTCTGCGCTGGGCTGTATGATCCCGTCCGAATTTGCTGAAAAGTCTGCCGGTTGCCAGAACATGCAACCAACATGAAGCCGGTTATTCCTGATTATGACTGGAGCATATTCGGGGTCAATCTTACTTTAGGCCAACAAGTCAGTCATCATAGAAAAGGGGGCAGTGTAGTGAATTAAATTTCGTGATTTAAAATAATGATGTTACACCAATAGCTTTCAATAATATTAACTGTGATCTCTTACTGATTGACTGCACTATCCTCCACGCAGCAGAGCGTAAATAACAAATTAAAAGTATATTGATTCAATTGCGTATCATTAGATATTAAAGAAACGTAAAATATTGACGCGTACAGAAACATCCAGTAACTTGATTGAGGTGTATGATGGTATCAATTTTACTTTTAAGGATAAATTATGAGCGCATGGAAAAAAACTAACGTACGCATTTTGTTGTGGGCGACTTTCATTGGTGGTGCGATAAGCTCATTAGTTAAATCAGGTACTGAAGTTAATATGCCACCTCGTCTCGCAGGGGAAGTTTCTCCTCCCGCGTTGAACATTGATGCCTGGTTGGGCTGGCTGGGGGTTAACTCGCACTCGATGGATTACATATACCAAGGAATTACTATTCCCGGTGCTGTAATGCTCTATCATTGGCTATTTAGTTTTATCTTTGCTGGCATTTATATTTTACTCTCAGCTTATGTGCCAAAAGTTAGACTTTGGTATGGTGCGGCTTATGGAGTCATCATTACGTTTGTTATGCACGGATTCCTTATACCTGCACTGGGTTTCCGTTATCCAGTTTACCTTGGCGGAAAAACTGGTTGGCTGTGGAATTTGAACGGTTACGAATTCTGGAGTGAACTATTAGGGCATATTTGTTGGTCTGTATCAATTGAGTTTAGCCTCATTGCAGTATTGGCAATTTTTTCTCGGCCTATTATTGGTGTATGGACGAAAGATATCGTTAAGTAAATATATTTGGCAGGCTTAGGCCTGCCAAGGATAGATTTTTACAGTATGGTAGTGGGGTTTTATTATTGTACGAGTGAAAATGTTTCCAGAACTATAGTTACCCAGCCAAGTGTGTTTTTGTTAGTTTAGTTAAAGTGAGTTATTTTAAAGTTAACAGCTTGCATTTAATCTCTTTGAAGGGGTGTCAGTTTAATCAAATCTTGTTTTTATCTTTTTTACGAAGAATGATTTTCCGCATGTCCCAAGGTTAATATTCAAAATTAACGAATTTCAATTTATTTAACTAGTTTTTTTTCAATTTTCGTAACTTTCAAAAAATTAAATGTAAATTGATATTGTTGCATATACATATCTAAATATGGCTATATGAAATATATCCTTTGATTTTTTTAGTCTTATCCTGCAAGGGGGGTGTAACTTCCGCTGTAATAAAGTAATTTCCTGAAAACAGATCTCATTTGTAGCCCTTGAGTAGTAATTAATTTCTTTTTTTTCTAATTTGAAAATTGGCATCATTTATTTGTGAAGGCGCGCAGTCTGGAGTCTGAATATTGATGTGGATCATTAATTATATTTTTTTGTGTAAGGAGCGATTTTTATTTTGCAATTAATTCAGCATATCAATTTTTTTGTTTTAACCACTTTAAGTATACGGCGATTAATTTATTATAAAATACTGGGTATCTACAGAACTATAGTTCACTAGCGCAACAAACTTTATTGGCCTGTGATGCTAAATAATAAATTATAATTATTATTTAATGTTTTTACTTTTTGTGCTGTTGTTTGCTATTGATTTTTATGTAAATAGATGAGAGTGTTCACGCTCGTCAATATATGAAACAGTTATTAAGTAGTTGTGTGATTTTATTGTATAATGAGGATGAAGGATGATTTTAATTACCAAACATGTTGAAAAAGGTTTTGAATATGGAGCTGAAATTAAAGGTTTACAACAGAATACAGCATCTCTATAAAGTTATCTCAAGAGATAGTCTATTTATTCCTGCAGTTGAAACGCATTGTAGGCTTATGATTGAAGAGTTCAAGAAAGATAGGTTATATTATAAATATATATTTAGTAATAATCGCTTTGTCATTTCTACTGTGACTGCATCTGTTTTTTTTAATAAGGATGAAGCTTTTTTGTCTGACGTTGTGAGCGAGTGTTTGACTACGGGGTTGGTTAGTCATAATACAATTACATCTTTGTTGTTGTTATTTAATGTTAGTGGAAGGATTTCACTTAGGGAGAGTGATAATGACAAAAGGAAAAAAAGTTTTAAGATAACAAGAAAAGGTAGGTTAGATATTATAAAATTGTTGAACACAATGGTTCCTGCACTAAGCTTGATGTTTGAAGGCCCATATAATCCTAAGATTATATCTGATGATCAGATTTCTGTTTTTTTTAAATCATACGCAAAAATCCACAGATCTTCACTATTTATTATTAATTTTGTCAATGATTTGGATGTTTTTATTTCAAAAGATTCAGGCCATATGATTCTTGTTTATCTCTATATGCTTGCCATAGAGGATAATAAGCCAAAAGCGATATTAAGCTTAGTATCTAAAGAATGTGGTGTTTCTAGAACGCACTTGAGAAATATACTAATTGCGGCCGAAGAAATAAACATGCTCTCTTTTAACAAAAAAACTGGTGAGATAACTATTTATGAGTCTTTTGTTAAAATGTTTACTTCGTATATGGCTTATTACTTTTCTTTCGTGCAGTTTGGGCTGGAAGGCGGGCATCTTTCAGACAATGCTGATTAAGTCTGTTCTGGCTATTATTATAATGACTCATCTCTGTATG
>NZ_VWWS01000008.1:0-282660 GCF_011752855.1 Enterobacter sp. Ap-867
CGACCCACCAGTGTAGAAAGGCGCCCTAAAGGCGCCTTTTTGCTATTCTGAATTCGGGCAGGGTTCGAGCCTGCAGCAGGTTCGACAAAATCGCTTTTTGATTTTGCCCGTCGCTTGCGACGACCCGTAGGGTGAAATCATCCGGCACGACCCACCAGTGTAGAAAGGCGCCCTAAAGGCGCCTTTTTGCTATCTGCGATTTGAAAACCCTGTCATTCCCGGCACTCATTCCCCACTGCTCTGTTTCTCTCTGCGCATCGAGCAATAACCCACGACATTTCGACTAAATTTCGCTATCTTGTTTAGCATATAAAACAATGAGTGCCAAAGATGGCGTAAATTACGCTTTATTTGGCCTGTAATGTTAAGTCAGTAAAACGAGATTGCATGATGAGCGTAATGTTTGACCCGGAAACTACGATTTATCCCTTCCCACCGAAACCCACGCCTTTGAGCAGGGATGAAAAAGAATTTTATCGTGAAAAAATCAAGCGCCTGCTTAAAGAGCGGGATGCGGTGATGGTGGCACACTACTACACCGACCCGGAAATCCAGTCTCTTGCGGAAGAGACCGGCGGGTGTATTTCTGACTCGCTCGAGATGGCTCGCTTCGGCGCTAACCACCCGGCGTCCACGTTACTGGTCGCAGGGGTTCGTTTTATGGGCGAAACGGCGAAAATCCTTAGCCCCGAAAAAACCATTTTAATGCCTACCCTCAATGCCGAATGCTCACTGGATCTCGGCTGCCCGATTGAGGCGTTCAACGCTTTCTGCGACCAGCACCCGGATCGCACGGTGGTCGTCTATGCTAATACCTCTGCCGCGGTAAAAGCCCGAGCGGACTGGGTCGTGACGTCCAGTATTGCGGTAGAACTGATTGAGCATCTCGACAGCCTGGGTGAGAAAATCATTTGGGCACCGGATCGCCACCTTGGCAGCTACGTGCAAAAGCAGACCGGTGCCGATGTGCTGTGCTGGCAGGGGGCCTGCATCGTGCACGATGAATTTAAAACTCAGGCGCTGGCGCGGATGAAGGCGCTGTACCCGAATGCAGCGGTGCTGGTTCATCCTGAATCACCGCAGGCCGTGGTGGATATGGCCGATGCTGTAGGCTCGACCAGCCAACTGATCAATGCGGCTAAAACTCTGCCTCACCAGCAGCTTATTGTGGCTACAGATCGTGGGATATTTTATAAAATGCAGCAGGCGTGTCCGGACAAAGAGCTACTGGAGGCGCCAACCGCAGGAGAAGGGGCAACCTGCCGCAGCTGCGCACATTGCCCGTGGATGGCAATGAACGGGCTTAAAGCGATTGCTGAGGGGCTGGAGCAGGGCGGGGCCGCACACACGATTGAAGTGGATGCGGCGCTGCGTGAAGGCGCGCTGGTTCCACTTAATCGCATGCTCGACTTTGCGGCAGAATTGCGTCGAACGATTAAAGGCAACGCGTAACAGTATTACGCTCTGGGGAGTTCATGGATTTTTTTAGCACGCAGAACATTCTCGTCCACATCCCCATTGGGGCGGGCGGGTATGACTTATCATGGATTGAAGCCGTGGGAACGCTGGCGGGATTGCTATGTATCTGGCTTGCCAGCCTGGAGAAGATAGGCAACTATGCCTTCGGGTTAATTAACGTCACGCTGTTTGCCATCATTTTCTTTCAGATTCAGCTCTACGCCAGCCTTCTTTTGCAGCTGTTCTTTTTTGTGGCGAACATTTACGGCTGGTACGCCTGGTCGCGGCAAAGCAGTAACCATCAATCCCTGCTGCAAATTCGATGGCTACCTTTGCCTAAGGCAATTGCATGGCTGGTGATTATCGTCGCAGCGATTGGGTTGATGACGCTGTTTATCGATCCGGTCTTTGCCTTCCTGACCCGGGTTGCGGTGTCTGTGATGCAGAGTCTGGGGCTGAACGTCATCTTGCCGGAACTACAGCCAGACGCCTATCCGTTCTGGGACTCGTGCATGATGGTGCTGTCGATTGTGGCGATGATTCTTATGACCCGGAAATACGTGGAAAACTGGCTGCTGTGGACGGTCATTAACGTCATCAGCGTGGTTATCTTTGCCCTGCAGGGCGTTTACGCGATGTCGCTGGAATACCTCATTCTGACGTTCATTGCGCTGAATGGCAGCCGGATGTGGATTAACAGCGCGCGGCAGTCCGGCTCGCGCGCCTTCTCCTGATCAATGGTGATGATGGGCATGACCAGCGCTGTGGTCATGCTCATTCAGGTCGCAGTCAGGGCCGTGACAAACCTGATACTCCATCTGTACCGTGGCATGCTCTATCTGATACTCGTGCTCGAGGAAGTGATGTATGCGCGCCAGCAAAGCATCATGATCGTGGGGCGGTACAACCTGAACATGCAGCGTCATCAGCGGTTTTTCACCTACCAGCCAGATATGGACATGATGCACGTTACGCACTTCTGGTATCGAGCGGGAAAGATTGCGCTTCAGGGCTGCAATGTCGATGGCGCCCGGCGCACCTTCTAAAAGCTCATTGACGCTCTCTTTCAACAAACTCCAGGCGCTGCGTAGCACCAGGCAGGACACCAGCACCGACAGGATTGGGTCAATCGGCGTCCAGCCGGTCCAGAGGATCACCACCGCGGCCACAATTGCCCCCACTGAACCCAGCAAATCACCCAGAACATGCAGCGCTGCCGCACGGACGTTGAGGTTTTTCTCTCCGCTGCCGCTGTGCAGGATCCAGAAAGAGACCAGGTTCGCCAGCAGCCCGGCGATCGCAATGGTCAGCATTGCCCAGCCTGCAATAGGCTGAGGATTTGAGAAGCGCTGAATCGCTTCCCAGACGATAAGTATGGTGATAACCACCAAAGCGATAGCGTTTACAAAAGCGGCAAGCGTCGTCAGGCGCAGCCAGCCAAAGGTATGCCGGGCGTTGGGCGGCCGACGAGCAAAATGCACGGCCAACAAAGCAAACAGCAGCGCCGCTGCGTCGGTGAGCATATGGCCGGCATCGGCCAGCAGAGCCAGCGAGCCGGAAAGCAGGCCGCCGATAACTTCGGCAACCATAAAAATTGCCGTGATGAGAAAGGCAAACAGCAGGCGTTTTACGTTGCTATCAGCAGAGGTATGTTGGTGTGAATGCGCCATGATCTCTCGCAAAAAATTAATCCCGGTGGGCTAATTATAACTGCTCCATGGTTTCAACTGGTTGAAAGAGGCTGAAAAATCCTGCGAGTCAAAAATGGGAATGGGACCTTAATTTTCAAAATAGCATTCAATATTGAAAATTTAACATCCTTCAGTGGTAAGCATTGAAACATGGCGTTAATCCATCGATTCTCATTCTGTTTTCACTGTTTTTTTCGAGTTTTCAGGATTAATTTATTAGAAGTGTAAAAGCCCGTTTACACTTGTGGTTATGCGAGTTAGATTGAAAGGATTGCAACGAAGAAAAATATCAGGACGACCCCGGAAATATCATGAATTATCAGAACGACGACTTAAGAATTAAAGAGATTAACGAGCTTCTCCCCCCTGTAGCGCTGTTGGAAAAATTCCCCGCCACTGAAAAAGCCGCCCACACTGTCTCTCAGGCGCGTAAAGCGATCCATAAAATCCTTAAAGGCAGCGACGATCGCCTGCTGGTGGTGATCGGGCCTTGCTCCATCCACGACACCAAAGCCGCCAAAGAGTACGGCGCGCGCCTGCTGGCATTGCGTGAAGAGCTTCAGGGCGAACTGGAAGTGGTGATGCGCGTCTATTTCGAAAAACCACGCACTACCGTGGGCTGGAAAGGTCTGATTAACGATCCGCACATGGACAGCAGCTACCAGATTAACGACGGTCTGCGTATTGCGCGTAAACTGCTGCTAGATATCAACGATTCCGGCCTGCCAGCTGCGGGGGAATTCCTCGATATGATCACGCCTCAGTATCTGGCGGATCTGATGAGCTGGGGCGCTATTGGCGCGCGTACCACTGAATCACAGGTACACCGCGAACTGGCTTCCGGCCTCTCTTGCCCGGTTGGCTTTAAAAACGGCACCGACGGCACGATCAAAGTTGCGATTGATGCCATCAACGCTGCTGGAGCGCCGCACTGCTTCCTGTCCGTAACCAAGTGGGGCCATTCCGCTATCGTTAACACTAGCGGGAACGGTGACTGCCACATTATTCTGCGTGGCGGCAAAGAGCCTAACTACAGCGCGAAGCATGTGGAAGAGGTCAAAGCTGGCCTGGTTAAAGCGGGGCTTGAGCCACAGGTGATGATCGATTTCAGCCACGCCAACAGCAGCAAACAGTTTAAAAAGCAGATGGATGTTTCTGCCGACGTTTGCGGCCAGATTGCCGGCGGCGAAAAGGCTATCATCGGCGTGATGATTGAAAGCCATCTGGTAGAAGGCAACCAAAGCCTGGAGAGCGGCGAGCCGCTGGTCTACGGCAAAAGCGTTACCGACGCCTGCATTGGCTGGGATGATACAGAAGTGGCGCTGCGTCAGCTTGCTGCTGCGGTAAAAGCTCGTCGCGGCTAATAGCCTGATTTGAGCAATAAAAAAGGCGTGGTGCTTACCACGCCTTTTGTTTGCTGACAAAGAGGGAAAAATCTTGGTTTTTCCCTCTTTGTGGTTATCAGCCGAAAATCAATGAATTTATTTTCCTGTTTTTCAACAAGCCTTCTGGTATTTCTTCTATAACCATAGGTTTGTCAGCAGTCTTGGGGCGTGGTGCTTACCACGCCTTTTTTCATGGGCGGAGAATTACTTCGCTTTGCCCTGGTTGGCTACTGCGGCGGCTTTCGCTGCGATTTCGTCAGCGTTGCCCAGGTAGTAACGTTTCAGCGGTTTGAAGTTCTCATCGAACTCATAAACCAGCGGTACGCCGGTAGGGATGTTCAGCTCGAGGATCTCATCTTCGCTCAGGTTATCCAGGTATTTAACCAGTGCGCGCAGGGAGTTACCGTGAGCCGCAACGATAACGCGCTCGCCGGATTTCATGCGTGGCAGAATGGACTCATTCCAGAACGGCGTTACGCGGTCGATGGTCAGCGCCAGGCTTTCGGTAGTTGGCAGTTCGCTGTCGGTCAGTTTAGCGTAACGTGGATCGTGGCCAGGGAAGCGCTCGTCGTCTTTAGACAGCTCTGGTGGGGTGATCGCGAAGCCGCGACGCCACTGTTTAACCTGCTCGTCACCGTATTTTTCAGCGGTTTCCGCTTTGTTCAGACCCTGCAGGGCGCCGTAGTGACGCTCGTTCAGTTTCCAGGATTTCTCGACCGGCAGCCAGGCCTGGTCCAGTTCATCGAGGATGTTCCACAGAGTGTGGATGGCACGTTTCAGCACAGAGGTGTAAGCGAAGTCGAAAGTGAAGCCTTCATCCTTCAGAAGCTTACCGGCAGCCTTAGCTTCGGTACGACCTTTATCAGACAGATCAACATCATACCAACCAGTGAAGCGGTTTTCGTTGTTCCACTGGCTTTCGCCGTGACGAACCAGTACCAGCTTAGTAACAGCCATGATTTACTCCTTAATGAGCCTGGGATTAATGATAACAATTATCATTATATTGCCGCGCCATAAGCCACGGCAATGATAAACGTTTAACATAGCGAAAAAGCGCGTGGAGTGTAAGGTGGTTGTAAAAGGTTGTTATATTTTTGGCTCGATCTGGCGGGAAAGTCAGCGATTTGGTGAGAAATTGCCCTTAATGAAAAGGGCAAGAGGTTTTAATGGGGCTGAAACTGGTATTCCGTAATGCTGAGATACGTCTCATCCGGATTTAACCAGCAGTCCGGCTGCGGCCATTCCGGGTTATTTGGGCTGTCCGGCAGGAAGCCGCTCTCCAGCGCCAGACCGTTCCAGTCGCTGTAGCTTTCTTGATCGCGTGCAGGGGTGCCGGCCAGATAGTTTCCGCTATAGACCTGTAGCGCTGGCGCCGTCGTAAACACGTTCATTTCCAGCGCACCGTCGGTGGACCAGAGTCGTGCCACGGGTTGGCTGAGATCGCCTTTGGCCTGCAGCAGGAAAGCATGGTCGTAGCCTTTGGTGATTTGCTGATCGGCGTCGGCCAGGAAATCTTGTGTAAGCGTTTTTGGCTCACGAAAATCAAAGCTGGTGCCGGCCACTTTTTTCAGGCTGCCCGACGGCAAGCCGCTGGCGTCGACGGGCAAATAGCTGTCGGCCAGCAATTGAAGTTTATGTTGCCGCACATCGCTTTGAACGCGGTCAAGATTGAAGTAGGCGTGGTTGGTGAGACCGACCGGGCACGGCTTATCGACGGTGGCACGAAGCTCGATGCTGATGCGGTTATCTTCCGTTAAGGCATAGCGCGCCGTGGTGTGTAATTTACCGGGGAAACCCTGATCGCCGTCGCAGGAATCCAGCGCGTACGTCACAGCCTGCTCATTTTGCACGGCAATGCGCCAGCGGCGTTTGTCGAAGCCTTCCGGCCCGCCGTGAAGCTGATTTTCGCCCTGGTTAATCTCAAGCTGGAGCATTTCACCGCCGACGGTAAGCTTCCCTCCGGCAATACGGTTAGCGTAGCGCCCGACGGTCGCACCCATAAAGGCACTTTGCTGTAAATACTGCTCAGGCGAAGCGCAGCCCAGCAGCGTTTCCCGCACGCTACCGTCTTTGAGCGGCACCCGACAGGAAAGCAAGGTCGCGCCCCAGTCCATCAGGGTGACAACCATCCCCGCGCTATTGCGCAGGGTGGTAAGCCGAAACGGCTGGCCGTCCGGCGCCAGCTGCGGCGTCTCTTTTAGCATTGACCTGCTCCTTCGGAGGCTTTGCAAACGTAGAAGGTTTCTTTAATCCCGGTTTTGCTCTCGTACTGTTCTTCCACAGCCTGTTTCACGGCCGGAACGAGATCATCGGGCACCAGGGCGACAATACAGCCCCCAAAACCACCGCCGGTCATACGTACGCCACCTTTCTCGCCAATCGTCGCTTTGACGATCTCTACCAGAGTATCGATTTGTGGCACGGTGATTTCGAAATCATCGCGCATGGAGGCGTGAGATTCGGCCATCAGCTGGCCCATGCGAACCAGGTCACCTTTGGCAAGTGCATCTGCGGCTTCCACGGTACGGATATTTTCGGTCAGCACATGACGAACACGTTTGGCAACAATTGGATCCAGCTCGTGCGCTACGGCATTGAATTTTGCCAGCTCAACGTCGCGCAGGGCTTTCTGGCTAAAGAAACGGGCACCAGTTTCACACTGTTCGCGGCGGGTGTTGTATTCGCTACCCACCAGCGTGCGCTTGAAGTTACTGTTGATGATGACTACTGCAGCGCCTTTTGGCATGGAGACCGCTTTCGTTCCGAGGGAGCGGCAATCAATCAGCAGGGCGTGGTCTTTCTTGCCAAGGGCGGAAATCAGCTGATCCATAATGCCGCAGTTGCAGCCGACAAACTGGTTCTCTGCTTCCTGGCCATTGAGGGCCAGCTGAGCGCCATCCAGAGGCAGGTGGTACAGATGCTGGAAGACTTTGCCGACCGCGACTTCCAGCGAGGCTGACGAGCTTAACCCTGCGCCCTGCGGCACATTCCCGCCGATCACCATATCCACGCCGGAAAAGTTTTTATCTCGCTTCTGCAGATGCTTCACTACGCCGCGAACATAGTTAGCCCACTGTTGCGTGTTATGCGAGACGATAGGGGCATCAAGGGAGAAGCTGTCCTGTTGATTGTCATAATCGGCGGCAACAACTCGCACGATACGGTCGTCTCGTTTGGCACAGCTGATAACCGTCTGGTAATCAATCGCGCAGGGCAGCACGAAACCATCGTTGTAATCGGTGTGTTCACCAATCAGGTTTACACGGCCAGGGGCCTGAATAGCGTGGGTGGCCGGGTAGCCAAATTGTTCAGCGAACAGACGCTGGGTTTTCTCTTTCAGACTCATAATGACGCTCCTGACTGGCGGAAATGGATATCACTGACGGCACGCAAGCGTTCTGCGGCTTGCTCTGCGGTTAAATCGCGTTGGGTTTCGGCCAACATTTCATAGCCGACCATAAATTTACGTACCGTGGCGCTGCGCAGCAGCGGCGGGTAGAAATGCGCGTGAAGCTGCCAGTGCTGATTGCTTTCACCGTTGAACGGTGCGCCGTGCCAGCCCATTGAGTAGGGGAAGGAGCACTGGAAGAGATTGTCATAGCGGCTGGTGAGTTTTTTCAGCGCTAACGCCAGGTCAGCACCTTGTTCTGCACTGAGGTCGGTGATACGCAGGACGTGGGTTTTGGGCAGCAGCAGCGTTTCGAACGGCCAGGCTGCCCAGTAAGGGACGACGGCCAGCCAGTGTTCGGTTTCAACCACGGTGCGGCTACCGTCCGACCGTTCACGCTGCACGTAGTCCAGCAGCATTGGGGTGCCCTGGTGGGCGAAATATTCACGTTGTAGGGCATCTTCACGGGCGACCTCATTAGGCAAAAAGCTGTTTGCCCAAACCTGTCCGTGAGGATGTGGGTTGGAGCAGCCCATGGCCGCGCCTTTGTTTTCAAATACCTGAACCCACGGGTATGTCTGCCCCAGTTCAGCGGTCTGCTGTTGCCAGGTTTGTACGACTTCTTCCAGAGCGGGAAGCGTAAGCTCTGGCAATGTTTTACTGTGGTCGGGAGAGAAGCAGATAACCCGGCTGGTACCGCGCGCGCTTTCGCAACGCATCAAGGGATCGTGGTTCACTGGGGCATCGGGCGTGTTCGTCATCAGCGCCGCAAAATCGTTGGTAAAAACGAAAGTGCCGGTGTACTCGGGATTTTTATCCCCGGTAACGCGCGTATTCCCTGGGCAAAGAAAACAGTCCGGATCGTGTGCCGGAAGTTTTTCTTGCGCAGGGGTTTCCTGCGCGCCCTGCCAGGGGCGTTTCGCCCGATGTGGCGAAACTAAAATCCATTGACCCGTTAGCGGGTTATAGCGGCGATGCGGGTGATCGACCGGGTTAAACTGCTCCATCACATATCCTTAATCTTCATAACCTTGGGGATGGCGTGACTGCCAGCGCCAGGTATCGTCTGCCATTTCCTGCAGCGAACGGCTGACACGCCAGTTGAGTTCTTTGTCGGCTTTGGTGGCGTCGGCCCAGTAGGCCGGCAGATCGCCATCACGACGAGGGGCAAAGTGGTAGTTCACCGGTTTACCGCAGGCTTTGCTGAAGGCGTTCACCACGTCGAGCACGCTGCTGCCGACGCCTGCGCCCAGGTTGTAAATATGGACGCCTGGTTTACCGTTCAGTGCCTGCATAGCGGCGACGTGGCCGTCGGCGAGATCCATCACGTGGATGTAATCACGCACGCCGGTGCCATCTTCGGTTGGGTAATCGTTACCAAAGATAGCCAGCGAGTCACGGCGGCCTACGGCAACCTGCGCGATGTACGGCATCAGGTTATTTGGGATGCCCTGAGGATCTTCACCCATATCGCCCGACGGATGGGCGCCAACCGGGTTGAAGTAGCGCAGCAGCGCAACGCTCCAGTTTGGCTGTGCTTTTTGCAGGTCGGTAAGAATTTGCTCAACCATCAGCTTGCTTTGGCCGTAAGGGCTGGCGGGTTTACCGGTAGGGAAACTTTCTACATAAGGGATTTGAGGCTGGTCGCCGTAAACGGTAGCGGAAGAGCTGAAGATAAAGTTAGTGACATTTGCCGCGCGCATGGCGGCGATAAGCTTCAGGGTGCCGGTCACGTTGTTGTCGTAATACTCCAGCGGCTTATTCACCGATTCGCCGACGGCTTTCAGACCGGCAAAATGGATTACGGCGTCAATACGATGATCGTGGAAAATTTCTGCCAGCAGGGCTTCGTCGCGGATATCACCGTTGATAAACAGCGGATGCTTGCCGCCCAGACGTTCAATTTCTGGCAGTACGCTGCGTTTGCTGTTGCAGAGGTTATCGAGGATCACCACGTCATGACCGTTTTGCAGCAATTGTACGCAGGTATGACTTCCAATGTAACCGCTACCACCTGTGACCAAAACTCTCATTTTTCGCTCCATATAGCCTATGGGTTAAGATAACCATAGCATAACAGATGGCTGAAAAATGTGATATGCACCAGATTAGTGGTATCGTTTACACTAAGTCAATAATATGGCTAAAGCAGTATATAAGGCATTGTAAAACAGAGAGATAGAATAAAAGCGTACGGCTATTCCGAAAGTCAGGTCAGGAATAGCCGCCGCGTGTTGCGAGATTATGCGGGAAGAATTTTTTCCAGCTGGTAGCCGTATTTGTCGCCGTCGGGTATGAAGGTCAGCCGATGGGTAATGCACTGCGGCGCATCTTCGGCGTGGTGGGACACAAACAGCAGCTGCGTTTCTCCCTCGCCAATCAAAATATCGACAAAGCGGCGTATCAGCTGCCGGTTGAGCGGATCCAGCCCTTGCAGAGGCTCATCGAGGATCAGCAATGTGGGGTGCTTAACCAGCGCGCGGGCGATTAACGCCAGGCGCTGCTGCCCCCAGGACAAACTATGGAATGGCGCATCGGCGGTGGCGTTATCCATCCCTAACATATGCAGCCATTCGCGGGTCAGCTTCTGTTGACGATCCGAAACGGCCTGGTAGATCCCAATGGAGTCAAAATAGCCCGACAGAATAACGTTTCGTACGGTGGTGCTCACGCGGTAATCCAGATGCAGGCTGCTGCTGACGTACCCAATGTGCTTTTTAATATCCCAGATTGTCTCGCCGCTGCCCCGGCGGCGGCCAAACAGCGTCAGGTCGTTGCTGTAGCCCTGCGGATGATCGCCAGTGATCAGGCTGAGTAGCGTTGATTTTCCTGCGCCGTTAGGGCCGACAATTTGCCAGTGCTCGCCGGGGTTCACTGACCAGCTAAGTTTGTGCAGGATAGGGCGATCGTTGTATTCCACCACGCCATCGTTAAGCACAATACGAGGCTGGTTTTCCGGCAGCGTATAGCGAGCGGACGGATCGTCAGCTTCCGGGAGCGCCACGCCCGCCAGCTTCTCGCTGTGGGCCAACTGAGCGATGAGCGCCTGCTCAAGTAGCGCCTGCTTTTTACCACTTTCTGTCAGCGTGCAGTCCGCCAGCACGCCGGCAAATTGCACAAAATCCGGGATTTCATCGAATCGGTTCAGGACCAGAACCAGGGTGTAGCCCTGGGCGCTAAGCTGCTCGAGAAGGCTTGCCAACTGCTGGCGGGATTTCACGTCCAGCCCGTCGAACGGCTCATCCAGGATCAGCAGTTCTGGCTCTGACATCAACGCCTGGCAAAGCAGCGTTTTGCGCGTTTCCCCCGTCGACAGGTATTTAAAGCGGCGAGTGAGCAAATGTTCAATGCCAAACAGCGCGGCCAGTTCGCCGCAACGAGCCTCATCGACCACCTCTTCCTGTATAATTTCTGCGGTGGTGCGACCGGTGTCGTCTTCGTCGGCGCTGAGCATATCGGTGTTATTACGCTGCCATTCGTCGCTGACCAGCTTTTGCAACTGTTCAAAAGAGAGATGAGCAATGCGGGTGAAGCCGCAGTGGCGTTCGCCCTTCATGATGGGCAGGCTACCGGCCAGCGCACGGGCAAGAGCGGATTTGCCGCTGCCGTTCGCCCCAACAAAGGCCCAGCTTTCTCCGGCGCGAAGGGTAAGGTCGTTCAGGGTAAGGGTTTTTATGTCGCTAAGGTGAAACGTACCTTGCGAAATTTGCAACGCAGACATATTTTATCCCATTTTTTGCAGCGATGAGGCTACAGAAATACGGCGTGTCTGCGCTGATGTCAATGAGAAGCGGACTTTTAGCAGAGTGTCGCGACAATCACCCTGTCTGCATTGAAATATGCTGTGACCTTAGCACCTTCTGCCAGCGCCTGTTGTTCTACGTGGATATTCGGCAGGGTGGCGCACAGCGTCTGGCCATCCGCCAACTGAACCAGCACTTCACTTTGTTCTTTGCCCTGCTCAATGCTGCTGATTTTGCCCGGCAACTGGTTATCGGCATTGCCCGCCGCATTAGCATCAGTGGTGACGTCTATCCACGGCGCTTTGATAAGCACCAATACTTCTTTGCCTTCGTCCAGCCCAAGCCGCTCTGCGCTTTGGCGGGTAATCGCCGCTTTCAGACGAGTTTCACCGTCAGCCAGCAGAATATCGACGTGCTGCTGAACCTGTTCGTCATCGCGTTTAAGTACCGTACCAAACAGCTGATTGCGGGCGCTTGTTTGCAGCGAAAAGCGGGAAATGGCGGCGAGCAGACTGTCTAAAGGCAGGGCATCATCCTGCAGAACATCAAAGGCCTTTTGTTGAATTTGCGCGAGCAGATCGTAAAGCTGAATAAGGCGCTCGCCGTACCGTGTCAGAACGGCACCGCCGCCGCCTTTGCCGCCGGTGGCGCGATCAACCAGGTTTGATTCTGCCAACTGGTTCATTTCGTTAATGGCATCCCAGGCGCTTTTGTAACTGATACCCGCCAGTTTTGCACCCTGGCTAATGGAGCCCGTGTGGCGAATTTGTTTAAGCAGCGCAATGCGTCGCGGGTCGGCGAACAGCCGTTGCTGGAGTTTCAGCGTTAATAAAATTTCAGCCTGCATAGTTTCTCCGCGCCGCAAACCGGCTCAGCGTTTCCCTTTGTAATCATGGGGAAAATTATATCAGCTCGCCGCCAGGGGACAAATCGTTCCTGATTGAGCACAGCAATTTCATGGTTACTGTTCGATTATATCGAATTAATAACCAGTTTTTGTCTGTTTATTAGATTTTAATTTTTATTAACCCGGTCTTATTCAGAGATTAATTTCATTAAAAGAATAGTTTCATCGTGTCATTACCTTTATTATCCCTGCCGTACATTGGATGACAGCACAGACATTTGTCGGGATTGGGGGCAACTATGAGTACGTCGACAACAAAAGGAAATGAGGCAAAAGATAACCGCTTACTGAACGGTTTTCTTAATGCCATCGAAAAAGCTGGTAACCGACTGCCGGAACCCGCGCTGATTTTCTTCTATTTTTTACTGGTTGTGATGGGGCTATCCGCCGTGCTGTCACAGCTGGAGTTTGACATCGTTAATCCGGTAACGCAGCAGGCCGTGCAGGTCAATAACCTGCTTTCCGCCGAGGCGTTAACGCTTACGCTTTCTACGATGGTGACCACTTTTACCAGCTTTGCTCCTTTAGGCATTGTTCTGGTGGCGATGCTGGGCGTCGGCGTTGCCGAAAGCTCCGGCTTTATTAACGTTGCGCTGAAAAAAATGCTGCGCGTTACGCCGAAAAAACTGCTGACGCCGATGCTGATTTTTGTCGCTATGTTTAGCCACGTCGCGGCGGATGCGGGATATGTGCTGGTGATCCCTCTCGGTGCCATTATTTTTATGTCTGCCGGGCGCCATCCTTTGGTGGGGATCGCGGCGGCATTTTCCGGCGTATCCGGTGGCTTTGCGGCCAATATGGTGCCAACCGGGAACGACGCGCTGCTGCAAGGTTTCACCCAGGCCGCGGCTCAACTGCTCGACTCAACGTATACCGTGAACACGCTGTGTAATCTGTTCTTCGGGATCGGCTCAACAATATTGATTACTCTCGTTGGCTGGTGGGTGACGGAGAAAATCGTCGAGCCCCGGGTCAGTAAAATGGCGGTTGATGGCGACTTTAAGCATGATGAAGATATGTCCAGCGTCACGCCAGAAGAGAGCCGGGCATTCCGTCGTGCGGGGCTGGTGATGCTCCTTAGTTTGCTGGGGCTTGCTGCTGTTGCCTGGCCTGAAAGCTCAACGCTGCGCAGCCCTGAAGGCGCGTTAACCGACTTCGGCGCGCCTATCATGAAGTCAATCGTGCCGCTTATCTTCCTTATTTTTATCCTGCCGGGCATTGTCTATGGTTTTGCGGCAGGTACCTTTAAATCGGGGAAAGACGTCATTGGGGCAATGAACGACTCAATGAGCAAAATGGGTTCTTATATGGTGATGGCGTTTTTCTGTGCGCTGTTTATCAAAGCCTTCAGCGATTCGAATATTGGTACGCTGGTGGCGCTGGCGGGGGCGGACGGCCTGAAAGCCATGGCGCTGCCGGGAGAGGCGACAATCATCGGTATGGTGCTGCTGACGGCGCTGGTTAATCTGCTGATTGGTTCGGCTTCGGCAAAATGGGCGCTGCTGTCGCCTATTATGGTACCGATGCTTATGGCCGTTGGGATATCGCCAGAGCTTACGCAGGCGGCATTCCGCATCGGTGATTCTTCCACAAACATTATCACGCCGATGATGGTGTTCTTCCCGCTGATCGTGATTTACTGCCAGCGCTATGTGAAAGGCGCTGGCGTGGGCACGCTGGTGTCGATGATGATGCCTTATTCTATCGCCTTCCTGGTGAGCTGGAGCCTCTTCCTGCTGGTATGGTGGGGGCTTGAAATGCCGCTTGGTATTGCGGCACCTTATACCTGGTCAGCCGGATAAGCCGAGGCGGGCGGGCAAATGGCACAAAAGGAGAGTGCGTTTTTCTCAACTGACGCTAGAATAATCACTCTCGCTTTTGCCGGAGGCAACTATGTTCGAGTTATTGAAAAGCCTGGTGTTTGCCGTGATCATGGTGCCGGTTGTGATGGCAGTGATCCTCGGTCTCATCTACGGATTGGGTGAAGTGTTTAACGTCTTTTCAAAAGTCGGTCATCGCGACCAACAGCCGAAACAGCATCACTGATTCCCTGAAGGCCCGGCATTTGCCGGGTTTTCTCTTTCTGCCGCCTATAGCGCCCTCTACATACGCTCTTTCCGTTGATCTCCGTCAAGAACTTTAAAGCCCTTCTTCTTTCTGCCGATAAATTCTGTATCTTCCGCATTGCAATCGTTATATTTCACGTTACATAACGAAACAAACGGAGTGAAAACATGAATCAACGTTGGGTTCGCCTTGCCCTGGGCGCGGCATTATCTGTTTCTCTGGCAGGCCAGGCACTGGCTGAAAGTAGCAAAATTACCGTCTTTGCGGCGGCGTCGTTAACCAATGCGATGCAGGATATTGCCACGCAATATCAGAAAGAGAAGAAAGTTGAGATTGCTTCTTCTTTTGCCTCTTCTTCCACGCTGGCTCGCCAGATTGAAGCGGGGGCGCCGGCCGATCTGTTTATTTCTGCCGATCAGAAATGGATGGATTATGCTGTTGAGAAAGACACCATCAAAACGGACACTCGCGAAACGCTACTGGGTAACAGCCTGGTTGTCGTCGCGCCAACCGCCAGCAAGCAGGGCGACATCACCATTGATGCGAAAACCGACTGGGCATCGCTGCTGAAAGGTGGCCGTCTGGCCGTGGGCGATCCCGATCATGTTCCTGCGGGGATTTACGCCAAAGAGGCGCTGCAAAAGCTGGGCGCATGGGACAGTTTATCCAGTAAACTTGCTCCGGCGGAAGATGTCCGTGGTGCGCTGGCGCTGGTTGAGCGCGACGAAGCGCCGCTGGGCATCGTTTACGGTTCTGATGCCGTCGCTGGAAAAGGCGTAAAAGTCGTGGGCACCTTCCCGGAAGATTCCCACAAGAAAGTGGAATACCCGATTGCGATTGTGAAAGGCCACGATAACCCGTCAGTGACCGCGTTCTATAGTTATCTGAAAGGACCGGAAGCGGCGAAAG
Source organism: Enterobacter sp. Ap-867 (assembly GCF_011752855.1). NCBI lineage: Bacteria > Pseudomonadati > Pseudomonadota > Gammaproteobacteria > Enterobacterales > Enterobacteriaceae > Enterobacter > Enterobacter sp. Ap-867. Next base: position 15,552 of record NZ_VWWS01000008.1, read on the forward strand.
TCTTCCAAAAATACGGATTTACGACGAAACAATGATATTGAGCGATCCCGAGTGGCAGGCGGTACTGCTAAGCCTAAAAGTCTCATCTATTGCGGTACTCTTCAGCCTTCCTGTCGGGATCTTCTTTGCCTGGGTGCTGGTTCGTTGCCGCTTCCCGGGCAAAGCCTTGCTCGATAGCCTGATTCATCTTCCCTTAGTCCTGCCGCCGGTGGTGGTGGGCTATTTGCTCCTGGTGGCTTTTGGCCGCCGCGGTTTTATTGGAGCCTGGTTGTATGATTGGTTTGGCATTACCTTCGCCTTTAGCTGGCGAGGGGCGGTGCTGGCGGCGGCGGTTATGTCTTTCCCGCTGATGGTCAGGGCAATCCGCCTTGCGCTGGAAGGGGTTGATCTCCGTCTTGAGCAGGCCGCCAGAACGCTGGGCGCAGGGCGCTGGCGTGTCTTTTGCACCATTACTTTGCCGTTAACGTTGCCGGGTATTATTGCGGGTACCGTGCTGGCTTTTGCCCGCTCGCTGGGCGAGTTTGGCGCGACAATTACTTTTGTGTCCAACATTCCCGGTGAAACCCGAACGCTGCCTTCGGCCATGTATACCCTGATTCAAACCCCCGGCGGAGAAAGCGCCGCCGCACGTTTGTGCCTGATCGCTATCGCGCTGGCGATGGCCTCGCTGCTGGTGGCCGAATGGCTGGCGAGAGTCAGCCGCAAGCGTATGGGGGCAAACTGATGCTGGAACTTAACTTCGTTCAGACGCTGGGTACGCACCGGCTGGAAATCAACGAAACCCTGCCGGGCCAGGGCATCACGGCTGTTTTTGGCGTTTCTGGGGCAGGGAAAACCTCATTAATCAATGCGATTAGCGGCCTGACTAAGCCGGAGAAGGGGCGTATCGTGCTGAACGATCGCATTCTGAGCGATGCCGAAAAACAGCTTTATCTGCCGCCGGAAAAACGCCGGGTGGGCTATGTCTTCCAGGATGCGCGCCTGTTCCCGCACTACCGAGTTCGCGGCAATTTAAAATACGGCATGGCAAAAAGCATGGCCGGCCAGTTTGATAAGCTGGTGGCATTGCTCGGCATCGAAGAGTTGCTGGAGCGTTTTCCCTGGAGCCTTTCCGGCGGTGAAAAGCAGCGTGTTGCCATTGGACGGGCACTTCTGACCGCGCCGGAACTGCTGCTGCTGGACGAGCCGCTAGCCTCTCTGGATATTCCCCGTAAACGTGAATTGTTACCTTATCTCCAGCGGCTCGCCCGCGAGATCAATATTCCCATGCTGTACGTGAGCCACTCGCTGGAGGAAATCTTACATCTGGCGGATAAAGTGCTGGTGCTGGATGCGGGAAATGTTAAAGCGTTTGGTAACCTTGAAGAGGTTTGGGGCAGCAGCGTGATGCATCCGTGGCTGCCTAAAGAGCAGCAAAGCAGCGTGCTGAAAGTGACCGTGCTTGAGCATCATCCTCATTACGCTATGACGGCGCTGGCGCTTGGCGATCAGCACCTGTGGGTGAACAAAATCGACAAACCGGTGCAGGCCCCACTGCGCATTCGCATCCAGGCTTCTGACGTCTCGCTGGTGCTTCAGCCGCCGGTTAACAGTAGTATTCGTAACGTGCTGCGGGCAAGGGTTGCCCAGTGCTTTGACGACGAAGGGCAGGTGGAGGTTCAGCTCGAAGTGGGCTCCCGCACGCTGTGGGCGCGCATCAGCCCCTGGGCCCGGGACGAACTGGCGGTAAAACCCGGCCAGTGGCTGTATGCGCAAGTGAAAAGCGTGTCGATCGCAACCTGATTACAGCACGTACTTATAAAGCGTTTCGGCGATTCCGGTTTCCAGATTCGTGCCGATAGTCATATCGGCGCGGGATTTAATTGCGTCGTCAGCATTGCCCATGGCCACACCCATCCCGGCGCTTTCCAGCATGCTCAGATCGTTGTAGTTGTCACCGAACGCAATCACCTGATCCATGGCCAGACCCTGAGACGCTACCCACTGAGCCAGACGGGCGCCTTTACTGTTGCCTCGCTGGGCGACGTCAACCTGATCGTGCCACGACCACTCGCAGGAGAGATCCAGTTCGCGCTCTACCTCAACGGTAAACTGCTTGAGCTTAGGAATATCTGAATCCGTCAGGGCGAATTTCCAGATAGCCTCCACATCCTGAGCCGCCTCTTTGAGTGAAGGCACGCTACGGAAAACCGGCCGCTGCTGTTCAGGTAATGATTGCGCCCAGGTCTGGGTGCGGGCGACGTGGGCTTTGACGTGTTCTGAGCTTTCGAGATAAAGCATCGCATCGTCGACGTACATCAGGCCATGTACCCGGTGAGCGGCCAGTAAATCCACCATTTGTGCGGCCTGCTCCGGGCGAAGAGGATCGGACGCCAGAACCTTTTTTGCATGATAATCATACAAATAAGTGCCATTGCAGCAAATTGCAGGTGTATCCAAAGCCAGTGCCTGATAAAAAGGATGTATGGCGACATGATGGCGACCCGTTACGATAACCACTTTCACGCCCGCTTCGCGAGCTTGCTGAAGGGCCGTAATGGACTCCGGGAGAATGGTTTTTTGCGGGGTCAGTAGGGTGCCATCGAGATCGAGAGCAATTACGCGATAACTCATTTAGGGTTCCAGTCATTATTCATAAGGTTCGTTCCGATGGTACACCGCTCACGCTATAGCGCAAAATAGCTCGCGCCGTGAGCCGGCCTTATGATGCTTACTTACGACGTCAGGAGGAAAGTAAAGTCATGAAACAGACAGTTTATACCGCCAGCCCGGAAAGCCAGCAGATCCACGTCTGGACGCTGCATGCCAGCGGTGAAATGACCCTTGTGCAGGTGGTTGATGCCCCAGGGCAAGTTCAGCCGATGGTTATCAGCCCGGATAAACGCTTCCTTTACGTTGGCGTGCGCCCCGAGTTTCGCGTAGTGGCTTACCGCATTACGCCGGATGATGGTTCTCTGACAGAAGCTGGCGTGGCACCTCTGCCGGGCAGCCCAACCCACATTTCTACCGATCGCAAAGGCCGCTTCCTGTTCAGCGCGTCATACAACGCGGCAAACGTGGCGGTCATTAGCCTTGAAAACGATGGCCTGCCGGGCGAAACCGTCGATGTGGTTGAAGGGCTGGACGGCTGCCACTCGGCGAATATTTCCCCGGATAACCGCACGCTCTGGACGCCTGCGTTGAAGCAGGATCGTATCTGCCTGTTCACGCTGTCCGATGACGGCAAGCTGGTGGCGCAAACGCCTGCTGAGGTCACGACGGTTGAGGGCGCAGGCCCGCGCCACATGGCATTTCACCCGAACCAGCAGTATGTGTATTGCGTGAACGAGCTGAACAGCACCGTTGATGTCTGGGAACTGCGCGACCCGCACGGTAAAATTGAATGTGTGCAGACGCTGGACTTTATGCCGCCAGGTTTCACCGGTACCCGCTGGGCTGCCGATATCCATATCACCCCGGACGGTCGCCATCTTTATGCCTGTGACCGCACCGCCAGCATCATTACCGTCTTCAGCGTTTCCGAAGATGGCAGCGTGCTGAATATCGAAGGCTACCAGCCTACGGAAGAGCAGCCTCGCGGCTTCAACGTTGACCACAGCGGTAAGTACCTGGTTGCCGTTGGGCAGAAATCCCATCATGCCGCCGTGTACAAAATTAACGGCGAGCAGGGGCTGCTGGAAGAAAAAGGCCGCTACGCCGTCGGGCAGGGCCCAATGTGGGTTGTGATTAACGCGCACTGATTGTCAGCCATAAAAAAACCTCGCTGCGGCGAGGTTTTTTCTTACTGAACTAAAAATTACTTCTCTTCGACGACCGGGCTGCCTACACCACGGTTATTGAACTCCCACATGCGGTTGAAGCTCGGGTCATTCAGATCGCGTTTGATCGCGCCTTTCTCGTCTTTAGTGCCAATGTTGCCCGCGAACGGACGCTTGGACTCCAGCGCATCGCCCCACGGTTTAACCGTGTTGAAACCTTCGTTGATCACGCTGTCGCGGATCACAACCTGGCCATTTGCGGCCTGGCCTAAATCCCATGAGCGACCCAACTGAGCGTCACCGGCTGCGGTAAAGCGGCTGTTGATTGCCAGGAAGCCGTAGTAGATGTTTGGCAGCGTGGCTGGTGCGAACACGGAACCTTCTTTGGTGCGGCTGTTCACCAGGCGGAAATCGGTGTTATCAAACACCACGGCACCGCGGCCTGCGACCACATCCACATCACCTTCAATGTAGCTGTTGGTTACCAGCGTACGCGGCTGACGATTGGTCAACATGCGGTTCTGAACATCGCTGTTGGTGACGAAGAAGGTGTTCTGGCGGCCCAGCAGGTGAACGTTATTCAGCTGTACTTTATCGCCATCGCTGCGCAGCGCCACGGCCTGGTGATTGCCGGCGTCCACGCTGTCACCCAGGGTGTTCTGGATGGTCAGGTTCTGGAGCTGCAGGCCATTATTCTGTGACCAAACGGCAGCGGAACACATCACGCCCACGGTCGCGCCGCGGCGGCTCTGGCAGTTATCGAACATGTACCAGGCGGGTTTCCCTGGCATGTATTTCCCGCCCGGGTTAACGGTGCGACGCCAGGTTGTCGGATCGATTTCAGAGTCCAGCGTCAGGCCGATTTTGACATCATCTGCGTTGCCGGAAGTGCCGTACAGCGTCACGCTACCGGAAGCTGCAGGAATATACACCGTACCTTCATATTGACCCGGCATGATGGCGATATACAGGCGAGAGCTGCTGTGCTTGATAATAGCAGCGTCCACCGCGGCCTGGACTGACGTGTGGGTGACGCCAGGCGTACCGGCAGGGCCAACCACGAAATCAGGCTGCTGAGGCGTGCGAATCGAGGACGGCGTCCACGGGGCTTCATTTGGGTTCATCGCGGTGAAGTAGCGCGCTGCCACAAAATTCTGTGCTTCGTCAGCCGCCAGGATCGGGCGGGACTGGGTTCCCGGCGCCACCTGAGTAGACGGTTTGTCCTGGGGTGGGGTTGAGCTACATGCACTCAGCGCCACGGCGAAAGCCAGGGCTGCGGCGCGACGAGAAACCGATAATGTGTTCAAGGTTGCTCCTTGCTGTACGGTGGAATAGAGGGTTATTTCAAAACCTGCTTTTTATACTAAGTTGAGCGAAACGGGAAGCCGATTTGTGCAAATCGGCTTCAGAAAGGGGGGAGAGGGTATTTTTCGTCGATGAAAAAGCGATTTGTTATTCTTTTTCTACTTCGTACTGACCGTTTTTTTTGCGAATAATATATTTGTGGTCATCATCGCAGGAGACGGTAAGTGAACCTCCGAATGCGGCGGGGTACACGCTGTTCACGGTATCGCACTGATAACCCGCCTGGCGAATCACTGACTGTGTCTCCGCCTTTAGCTGGGGCGAGCCGGTATCGGCCAGGGCGCTGCCTGCCATCAGGCAGAAGCTGAGTACAACGGTTCTCTTCATTTCTGTCTCTCTGTGATGTGAATCTGGTGAAAGGTTAATCGGCAGCGAGACGGGAAGGGATTAATAACTTAACTGGATTTATTTGAGTAAATTAATTTCAGAAATCGATTAGCGGAAGGACAGGCCAGGCCGGCAAGCGATACCGACCCGGTTGAAACAGAAACTAGTTGAAAAACTCAGGATTTTTTACCGCCTGCGCGACGGCCACAATTAATTTATCCAGCTGTTCAGGGCCGATGATATAAGGCGGCATCAGGTAGATCAGGCGGCCAAACGGCCGGATCCACACGCCCTGTTCGACAAAGAAACGCTGCAAAGCGGCCATATCTACAGGCCGGCGTGTTTCCACCACGCCAATAGCACCCAGTACGCGCACGTCGGCTACGTTTTCGTTCGCCGTCAGCGGCAGCAAACCTTCCCGAAGCTGCTGCTCAATCGCCAGAACCTGCTGCTGCCAGTCTCCTTCCGCCAGGAGCGCCAGGCTTTCACTGGCAACCGCGCAGGCGAGCGGGTTCCCCATAAAAGTAGGGCCGTGCATAAAGCAGCCGGCTTCACCGTCGCTGATGGTTTCTGCGACATGGCGGGTGGCAAGTGTTGCTGAGAGCGTCATTGTGCCGCCGGTTAGCGCTTTGCCGAGACACATAATATCCGGTGAAATATCCGCGTGGTCGCAGGCAAACAGTTTCCCGGTGCGGCCAAAACCTGTCGCGATCTCGTCGGCGATCAGCAGAATCCCCTCCCGGTCGCACATGCGGCGGAGGCGGCGCAGCCATTCAGGGTGGTAAAAACGCATGCCCCCCGCGCCCTGGACGACAGGCTCCAGAATAACGGCGGCAATCTCTTCGCGATGTGCAGCCATCAGGCGGGCAAACGGCACGATATCCATCTCGTTCCATTCATCACCAAAGCCGCACTGCGGAGCAGGGGCAAAAAGATGCTCAGGCAAATAGCCCTGCCACAGGCTGTGCATCGAGTTATCAGGATCGCAGACTGACATCGCACCAAACGTATCGCCGTGATAGCCATTGCGGAAGGTCAGAAAACGCTGGCGAGGCTGTCCCCTGGCGTGCCAGTACTGCAGCGCCATTTTCATGGCGACCTCAACGGCGACGGAACCGGAGTCCGCCAGAAACACACATTCCAGCGGGGCAGGTGTCATCGCGACCAGCTTGCGGCACAGCTCAACGGCAGGTGGGTGCGTAATACCGCCGAACATCACGTGTGACATGCTATCAATCTGGCGCTTCATGGCCTGATTCAGTCGCGGGTGGTTGTAGCCATGAATAGCCGCCCACCAGGAGGACATGCCGTCGACGAGCATGCGTCCGTCAGCCAGCTGCAGCTCACAGCCCGCCGCGGCCACAACGGGATAAACCGGGAGCGGCTGGCTCATCGAGGTGTACGGGTGCCAGATATGTCGCTGGTCGAACGCTAAATCATCAGGGGTCATAGGGTGACTTGTAAACCATTTGAAAAACATTTAGGTTTACGAGTATAACGTCAATCGAATTCCCATAACACCCCTTTTGGAGAGGCCCCATGGCTCACCACGCACGCTGGACAATGTCGCAGGTCACTGCTTTATTTCAAAAACCTTTGTTGGATCTGTTGTTTGAAGCGCAGCAGACGCATCGCCAGCATTTCGATCCCCGACAGGTACAGGTCAGCACCTTGCTGTCTATAAAAACCGGTGCTTGCCCGGAAGACTGTAAATATTGCCCACAAAGCGCCAGATATAAAACAGGCCTGGAGTCTGAACGCCTGATGGAAGTTGAGCAGGTGCTGGACTCCGCCCGCAAGGCTAAAAACGCAGGTTCGACACGTTTTTGTATGGGGGCCGCCTGGAAGAACCCGCATGAGCGCGATATGCCTTACCTTGAGCAGATGGTGCAGGGCGTTCGCGCTATGGGGCTGGAAACCTGTATGACGCTCGGTACGCTAACCAATGAACAGGCGCAGCGCCTGGCCTCCGCTGGGCTGGACTATTACAACCACAATCTGGACACCTCCCCGGAATTTTACGGCAACATCATCACGACCCGAACCTATCAGGAACGTCTGGACACGCTGGATAAAGTTCGTGATGCAGGGATCAAAGTTTGCTCCGGTGGGATTGTCGGCCTGGGTGAAACCGTCACCGACCGCGCCGGACTGCTGCTGCAATTAGCGAATTTGCCAATGCCACCAGAAAGCGTCCCTATCAACATGCTGGTGAAAGTGAAAGGCACGCCTCTGGCGGATAACGAAGACGTGGATGCCTTTGATTTTATTCGTACCATCGCGGTGGCCCGCATCATGATGCCAACCTCCTACGTGCGCCTTTCCGCAGGCCGCGAGCAGATGAGCGAGCAGACGCAGGCAATGTGTTTTATGGCCGGTGCAAACTCTATTTTCTACGGCTGCAAACTGCTGACGACGCCGAACCCAGAAGAGGACAAAGATCTGCAGCTGTTCCGCAAGCTGGGGCTTAATCCGCAGCAAACCACCACCGAAATGGGTGACAACGAACAGCAGGAGCAGCTCGCCGGGCAGATCCTGAACGCCGATACCGACAATTACTACAACGCGGCGGCGGTATGAGCTGGCCACAGCGAATCTCCGGGGCTTTAAGCGAACGGCGGACCAGCGCCAGCCTTCGCACCCGACAGGCCAATACGCTCGGTAACGGGCGTATTTTTTCGGCCAACGGTCGGGAATATTTGAATTTTTCCAGCAACGATTATCTGGGACTGAGTCATCACCCGCACATTACGGAGGCCTGGCAAAAAGGCGCGACGCAGTTCGGCGTTGGTAGCGGCGGGTCTGGTCACGTCACGGGGTATAGCCGTGCACATCAGGCGTTTGAGGAACAGCTGGCGGATTGGCTCGGCTTTGAGCGAGCGCTGTTGTTTATCTCCGGCTACAGCGCAAACCAGGCGGTGATCTCCGCGCTGGCGCAAAAAACGGACACGCTTATCGCCGATAAACTTTGCCATGCCTCAATGATGGAAGCGGCGATGCAAAGTCCGGCTCAGCTACGCAGATTTCATCACAACGACGTTCAGGCCCTTGCCACGCAGCTCGGTAAACCGCATGAAGGTGAACGGCTTGTCCTGACCGAAGGCATCTTCAGCATGGACGGGGACAGCGCGCCGCTGGCTGAAATAGCACAGGCAACAAGACAAGCAGACGGTTGGTTAATGGTCGACGACGCGCACGGTATTGGTGTCCTCGGCAAAGAGGGGCGTGGCAGTTGCGATCGGCAAAAAATCAAACCGGATATTCTTGTCGTCACCTTTGGCAAAGCGTTTGGCGGCAGCGGTGCGGCGGTATTGTGCGACGAAGACGTTGCAACTTACCTGCTGCAGTTTGCCCGCCACTTGATATACAGCACCGCGATGCCGCCGGCGCAGGCCGTGTCGCTTCAGGCCGCGTTAAAGGTGGTTCAGCATGGCGATGAGTACAGAGCAAGGCTTGCTGAAAATATTCTGCGTTTTCGGCAGGGTGCTGCCCGACTCTCGCTGAATCTGGCGGATTCAGGTAGCGCGATACAACCTCTGATTGTGGGGGAGAATCAGCGCACGCTGGATCTCGCCTCCCGCCTGAAAGAGCGGGGCTTCTGGTTAACAGCCATTCGCCCGCCTACCGTTCCCCCCGGCAGCGCCCGCCTGCGCATCACCCTTACGGCAGCGCATACTTCTGGCGACATAGACGCATTGCTGGAGGCGCTTTATGACGCAGCTTGTTGATAAAGCCGCCGTCGCCGCAGCGTTTAGCCGGGCGGCAGGCAGCTACGAGCGTTTCGCCGAGCTGCAGCGTATCTGCGGTGATAACCTGCTGGCCGAGCTGGAAAACCGCCGTGCCGTAAGCGTGCTGGATGCAGGCTGCGGTACCGGCTGGTACAGCCGAATTTGGCGGGACAAAGGAAGCGAAGTGCTGGCGCTGGACATCTCGAAAGCGATGCTTGAGCGGTGCCAGCAAACCCAGTCGGCGCATCGCTTTCTTGAGGGGGATATCGAGTCTATTCCGCTGGCGGATGACCAGGTGGATCTGGCCTGGAGTAATCTTGCCGTTCAGTGGTGCAGCGATCTGCAGCAAGGCTTATCCGAGCTTTATCGCGTGACGAAACCGGGTGGATGCATTGCGTTCAGCACGCTTGCGGCAGGTTCACTGCCTGAACTGCACGAGGCCTGGCGCGGGGTAGACGAACGGGCGCATGCCAACCAGTTTTTATCCCTGGCCGAAATTGACCAGGCGTGTCGCCCATGGCGTTACGTATTAACCAGCCGCACCGTCAGCCAGCGTTTTCCTGACGTCATGAGCGCCATGCGTTCGCTAAAAGGCGTTGGGGCAACACACCTGCACGATGGCCGCAAAAACACCCTGCTGACGCGTGGGCAACTGCAGCGGCTCAGCGAAGCGTGGCCCCGGCAAGACGGGCAGTTCTCTCTTAGCTGGCAGATAATTTTTGGAGTAATTGAACGTGATTAAAAAATGGTTTGTGACCGGCACCGACACTGAAGTTGGGAAGACCATCGCCAGCTGCGCGCTGCTTCAGGCGGCGAATACTGCGGGGTATCGCTCTGTGGGCTATAAGCCTGTGGCCTCTGGCAGTGAAATGACCCCTGAAGGCATTCGCAACAGTGATGCGTTAGCGCTGCAGCGCAATAGTTCGGTTAAATTGCCGTATGAGGAGATCAATCCGTTGGCTTTTCTTGAGCCGACCTCCCCGCACATCATTAGTGCTGAAGAGCAGCGCCCCATTACTTTTTCTGCTATGTCTCAAGGTCTAAAGAATCTTACCGGAAAAGCCGACTGGGTTCAGGTTGAAGGGGCTGGAGGCTGGTTTACCCCGCTGTCTGACACCACGACATTTGCCGAATGGGCCATCAGCGAGCAACTGCCGGTTATTTTAGTGGTGGGCGTGAAACTTGGCTGCATTAATCATGCAATGCTCACGGTACAGGCGGTGCTGGCCGCTGGTTTACCGCTGGCGGGCTGGGTAGCAAACGGTGTTCAACCCGCAGGAAAAAGGCATGCGGAATATCTTGCCACGCTCAAACAGCGGCTGCCGGCCCCGCTGTTGGGGGAAATTCCCTGGCTTAAGGGGATCAGCGATCAAACCGAGCTTGGTCACTACCTCGATCTCTCCGTTATTACGATCTAAGCCGCAAGGCGACTGCAACAAAAGCCAGGCCCGCAGCAAAGCCTCGGGCTGGCTCCCGCTTTAACCTTTTCCCCACAGACAAAGATTCATTCCAGGCTGCAACGTCTATAGAGTATTTCATACTTTGAGTTGTCATATGACAACCTTTTATGAGATGCTTTTTTAGCCGGAGGAGATATGGCCAGAAAACGGCACCCGCAAAAAGAGATAGAGGCGGCATTAAGCTACGCAGAATGCCAGGGTTGGCGGGTCAAAGAGGGCGGTTCGCATTGCTGGGGAAAAATGTATTGCCCCTGGAACGATAAAACATGCCGGTGCGGCGAGTTTTGTATCAGCTGTGTCTGGAGCACGCCTCGCGACGCAGAGAACCATGCCAGACAAATTCGCAGGCTTGTGGATGGATGCGCCAATAGGGCATCACGTAGCGTCCTGCATTAACAAGGAGAAGGCTCCATGGCGGAATACACGTTCACGCTTGTTTTTACTCTACCAGAAGGGAAAAAAGATCCGGAGAAGTGGATTGCTGCGCTGGGCGCAGGAGGGTGTGATGATGCCCTCGTTGGCATCGGTGTGACGGGGCGTATTGCTCTGAATTTCATCCGCGAGGCCGACACAGCAGAAGAAGCCTTACTGAGCGCGCTGAAGGACGTTTCAGGCATTATTCAAGGCGCGTTATTGGTTGAAGCTGCCCCTGATTTAGTGGGGTTGAGTGACGTAGCGGAACTGCTAGGCGTGTCCCGGCAGTATATTCGCAAAGTTATGGTTTCCCGGGAGGCGTTTCCAGCGCCGGTACATGACGGGAAAACTGCACTATGGAATCTCGACGCGGTTTTACGCTGGATGAACAGCTCTGGCGTGAAGTCCATACCTTCGCCTTTGCTGGATATCGCGAAAGTGACGCGGCAGTGCAACCTGCATCGGGCGATGACGGAGCTCAACCCGGTTTTTCAGGAAAAATTGAAAAATTTGTAGTAGAGACTGCGTTCAGGGATCTAACCAGCCCGCCACGAGCTTGTCGTCCAGCTGGGAGACATTCCCTTGCGCGACATTTCGGCCTTTATGCAACAGGCAAAACTTGTCTGCAACCCGGCGTATAAAAGTCAGCCGCTGTTCGACCAGTAAAATGGTCAGGCCGAAGTCGCGGTTTAAGCGCCGGATGAGGTTGCCCATTTCTGTGATAAAGCGGTGCCCTCCGCCGAGAGTGGGTTCATCCAGTATCAGCAGTCTGGGCTCTAAAACCAGTGCCCGGGCAAGCGCTAACTGTTGCTGCATATCCCCGCTAAGTTCGCCGCTTTTTACCTGCCGAAGGCTATAGAGCTCGGGAAAAAGGTCATCAATCAGCGCAGGAATGACCCGGGGTCGATGATGTCCCGCCATCATCGCTATCTGAAGATTTTCCTCAACGCTAAGCTGGGAGAAGATGCGCCTGTCCTGGGGAACGTAGCCGATTCCAAGCGCAGTTCTGCGCTCCACGGGTTTATTCACCAGGTCTTCAGGCGGCTGTCCCGCCTGTTGCCACAGCATACTGCCGCTTTGTACTGGCAAATAGCCGGTAATGCAGTTTACGAGCGTGGTTTTGCCCTGCCCTGGCGCGCCAAGCACGCAGGTGCATTCTCCCGGGGTCAGCTCGAGGTCGAGGTTCCACAGTATGTGGTGGTCACCGTAAAACTGATTAACAGCACGTAAGCTAAGCATGGCTCATCTCCTGGGTTGGGGAGTCGTTTCCCTCCTGGATATGCTGCAATTAGCTTGCCAGCTTGGTGATAATGCCTGAAAGCATCACGCTATTCAGGATAAAACTGAGTATCGGTTTCCTGAAAGGATAAAGCTGATGCGCAAGATGAGATCTCGCTGCACTCGACGGGTGCTAAAAAGTACGAATTTGGTGCAATAAAATGCCTTTTAACCTCAGGATATATCTCGATTTCGGGATCTTGCTCAATATGGCCGGGTATAGCGAAATCGAATGAATAAAAGCAAAAAAATTAGCGAAATTTTTTTTTCGCCCCTGGCACAGGAAGATCAGGGATTTTTCCGAGTGGCTAAGCAAAAGGGCTTGCTGCAGTTATCCACCATTCCTGTGGATAACCTTGTGCATTAGAGTTAGAAAACTTGACGAAAGCGAGAGCGGGCGCGGCCTGCGGCCAAATTGGCGCGAAACCGGTCTTTGTGAAATATTCATTTGAATTCAAGTTGTTAAATAAAAGCAACAGTTGCAATAAAACTGTCAAACATTCGGCCCGAGGTATCCTTACCTCCCTTGACAAATGTTAAAAGGCGAAAAAATTTGGGGATAACCGGTCGTGGCTGGAGATTTATCTGGTGAAGGGGCAAATTCTGGGCAAACAAAGTGGCAAAAAGCAGTCGTTAGCAGGCGTAGTAAAAATGAGAACTGGTGTTTTATACAGTTTTTATACTGGCAAAAATCCTGCTGCCGGGTAAAATTACTCTCCGGCCCGCTCGTTTCTTCATCAGGTAGCCCGTTCATGAGTAAAGCGTTCAAACTGAATTCCGCATTTAAACCTTCTGGCGACCAGCCTGAAGCAATCCTTCGCCTGAAAGACGGGCTTGAAAACGGGCTGGCGCACCAGACGCTGCTGGGCGTAACGGGATCGGGTAAAACCTTCACGGTAGCAAACGTGATAGCCGACCTTCAGCGCCCCACGATGGTACTGGCGCCAAATAAAACGCTGGCGGCGCAGCTTTACGGTGAAATGAAAGAGTTCTTCCCGGACAACGCCGTTGAGTTTTTTGTCTCTTACTACGATTACTATCAGCCTGAAGCTTATGTGCCAAGCTCGGACACCTTCATTGAAAAAGATGCGTCGGTGAACGAACACATTGAGCAGATGCGTCTGTCGGCGACCAAAGCGTTGCTTGAGCGGCGGGACGTCATCGTGGTGGCATCCGTGTCGGCGATCTACGGTCTGGGTGACCCGGACCTGTACCTGAAGATGATGCTTCACCTGACGAAGGGTATGATCATCGATCAGCGGGCGATCCTGCGCCGTCTTACGGAGTTACAATACACCCGCAACGATCAGGCATTCCAGCGCGGTACGTTCCGCGTAAGAGGGGAGGTGGTCGATATCTTCCCGGCTGAATCAGACGATCTTGCGCTGCGTGTAGAGTTGTTCGACGAAGAGGTTGAGAGGCTGTCGCTGTTCGATCCACTGACCGGGCAAATCGATCAAACTATTCAGCGTTTTACTATTTACCCTAAATCGCACTACGTTACGCCGCGCGAGCGTATTGTGCAGGCGATGGAAGATATCAAAGTTGAGCTGGCCGAGCGCCGCAAGTTCCTGCTGGAAAATAATAAACTGCTGGAAGAGCAGCGTATTGCCCAGCGTACCCAGTTTGATCTCGAGATGATGAACGAGCTGGGTTATTGTTCGGGCATTGAAAACTACTCGCGCTTCCTCTCCGGGCGAGGGCCTGGCGAACCGCCCCCAACGCTTTTTGACTATCTTCCGGCAGATGGCCTGCTGGTGGTGGATGAATCCCACGTCACCATTCCGCAAATTGGCGGCATGTATCGCGGCGACCGCGCCCGTAAAGAAACGCTGGTGGAATATGGCTTCCGCCTGCCGTCGGCGCTGGACAACCGACCGTTAAAATTTGAAGAGTTTGAAGCGCTGGCCCCGCAGACCATCTACGTTTCAGCGACGCCGGGCAACTATGAGCTGGAAAAATCTGGCGAGGACATCGTTGACCAGGTTGTTCGTCCTACGGGGCTGCTCGATCCGGTGATTGAAGTGCGTCCGGTGGCAACGCAGGTAGACGATTTGCTTTCTGAAATTCGTAAACGTGTGGCCATCAATGAACGCGTGCTGGTGACGACATTAACCAAGCGGATGGCGGAAGACCTGACCGAATATTTAGAGGAGCATGGTGAACGCGTACGCTACCTGCACTCGGATATCGACACCGTGGAACGCATGGAGATTATCCGTGATTTGCGCCTCGGTGAATTTGACGTTCTGGTGGGGATCAACCTGCTGCGAGAAGGTCTTGATATGCCGGAAGTGTCGCTGGTTGCCATTCTGGATGCGGACAAAGAAGGTTTTCTGCGTTCCGAGCGCTCGCTTATTCAGACCATCGGCCGTGCGGCGCGTAACGTTAACGGTAAGGCGATTCTCTACGGCGATAAAATCACGCCGTCAATGGCCAAAGCGATTGGTGAAACCGAACGCCGCCGTGAGAAGCAGCAGCGCTACAACGAAGAAAATGGCATTACGCCGCAGGGCCTGAACAAACGAGTCGTGGACGTTCTGCAGCTTGGCGAAGGCATGGCGAAGACCAAAGGGCGGGTTAAAACCAAAGCACGCAGCGTGATTGAAGATGATGAAGTTGTGCTGACGCCGAAAGCGCTGCAGCAGAAAATTCATCAGCTTGAAGCGAATATGCTGGAACACGCGCAAAATCTGGAGTTTGAAGAAGCGGCGCAGATTCGCGACCAGCTTCACAAGCTGCGCGAACTCTTTATCGCCGCCTCATAAGCGGCGAGGTTTACCCGAGCTGCTGCACGGCCTGTTCGAGGGCCGCCCGCAGCAGCTGGCGGTCGTGGCGATACCGAATGTCACTGGCTTCCAGCGGCTGTTGAATAACCAACCTGTCGCCCACTTCGCTGGCCTCAACGTGTGGGCCAACCAGCACGGCATCGATAACGCGTTTTCCGATATGCTGTTCCATCAATTCAAGCTTTTGGCGCAGGGAAAGGCTGGCTGCGGCAGGGCTTAGCTCTTTGCCCAGGTTGCCGATATACACCATCGGCGCTGGCGTGCGGCGCAGCGCCTGATCCATCTCTTCAAGCAGCAAAATCGGCATCAGGCTGGTGTAAAAGCTGCCGGGGCCAATCAAAATTAAATCGGCTTCAGCGATGGCTTCTAAGGCTTCACGCGTGGCCGGGACTTTCGGGTAGACCGCCAGATCCTGCGGTGGATTGAGCAACTGGTCGATACTCACTTCGCCATACACGGCGTTGCCCTGGTCGTCGGTAGCCATTAAATCGACCGGATGCTCCGACATCGGAATCAGCTGCGCATCGACCTTTAGCAGGTTGCGAATTAAATTGATTGCCTCCAGCGGGCGCACGCTGAGGTGATCCAGCGCCTTTAACATTAGATTTCCGAGGTTATGGCCTGAAAGTTCGCCGTTACCGCCAAAACGATACTCAAACATTGTTGATGCCACGCTTGGTTCAGTGATCAGCTGATTCAGGCAGTTGCGCATATCTCCCCAGGCAATCCCGCCCTCAGAGCGTCGAATACGTCCGGTTGAGCCGCCGTTGTCGGTGGTGGTGACGATGCCGGTTAAACGTGAGCCGAGGGATGAAAGGGATGACATGACGCGACCCAGGCCGTGCCCACCGCCCAGCGCGACAACCCGATCAAGATCTGCAAGCGTGCGATTACGCATAGAAAAGATAATCCTTAAGAGGCATACAGGCGCTTAAGGTAGCGTAAAAGCGCCAAAAAGACGATTCTTGCTCTGTGGATAATGATACATATCAAAGTAAAAGTTAGCTTTTTAAGTACTCTGTAGCGAAATTAAGCAATTATCTCGTTATGTATAGATTTATATAGCGAAAACTGATATAGCGCGAAGCCAGATGTCGCGCTACTATCGCAGTAACACACACTCAAGCCATGGTACCTAAGTCACAAGATAAGGTGCCCTGGCCGCAGCCCCTGAGGTTGCCAGGGTGCAGGAAGAAATGACTGCATCTCCCGTATTTGGAAAGGTGTATTCAGTGTCCCAGCTTACCGATGCTTTTGCGCGTAAGTTCTATTACTTGCGCTTATCAATTACCGACGTCTGCAACTTTCGCTGCAGCTATTGCCTGCCCGACGGCTATAAGCCGCACGGCGTGGCCAATAAAAGCTTCCTCAACGTCGATGAAATCCGTCGCGTTACCCGGGCTTTTGCTGCTCTCGGTACCGAAAAGGTGCGCCTGACGGGCGGGGAACCTTCTTTGCGCCGCGACTTTACCGAAATCATCGCCGCGGTGCGTGAAAACACGTCTATTCGCCAGCTTGCGGTGACGACCAACGGCTATCGCCTGGCCCGGGATGTTAACGCCTGGCGTGATGCGGGGCTGACTGCCCTGAACGTTAGCGTCGACAGCCTGGACGCTCGTCAGTTTCATGCCATTACCGGCCAGGATAAATTTCGGCAGGTGATGGATGGCATTGACGCGGCTTTCAACGCGGGGTTTGAGCGAGTAAAAGTGAACACCGTGCTGATGCGCGACGTAAACCACAATCAGCTCGAGACCTTCCTTGCCTGGATCAAACCGCGCCCCATCCAGCTCCGCTTTATTGAGCTAATGGAAACCGGAGACGGCGGCTCGCTTTTCCGCAAACACCATATTTCCGGTAAAACCATTCGCGACCAGCTGCTTGAGCGAGGCTGGGTTCACCAATTGCGTCAGCGCAGCGATGGCCCTGCCCAGGTGTTCTGCCATCCCGACTACAAAGGCGAAATCGGGCTCATCATGCCGTATGAGAAAGATTTCTGTGCCAGCTGCAACCGGCTGCGAGTTTCGTCCGTCGGTAACCTGCACCTCTGCCTGTTTGGCGAGCAGGGAATTGCGCTGCGGGATCTGTTGGCGGATGACGCCCAGCAAAGCGAACTGGAGGGACGTATCTCTTCTGCGCTGGCGCAGAAAAAGCAAACCCATTTCCTGCATGACGGTAACACCGGCATCACCCAAAATCTGTCGTATATCGGCGGCTAGAGCCTGCCCACAAGGAGAATATCGATGAGTCAGGTAAGCGCAGAGTTTATCCCGGCACGTATTGCTATTTTGACGGTGTCCAGCCGTCGTTGTGAAGATGACGACACTTCGGGTCATTATCTGAGTGAAGTCGCCACGGAAGCGGGGCATCAGGTGGTAGACAAAGCTATCGTCAAAGAAAACCGTTATGCCATCCGGGCCGCAGTTTCGCAGTGGATTGCCGATGAGCAGGTTCAGGTGGTGTTGATCAACGGCGGCACCGGGTTTACCGACGGAGACCAGACGCCGGAGGCGCTTCTCCCGCTGTTTGACCGGGAAGTTGAAGGTTTCGGCGAGCTGTTTCGTATGCTCTCCTTTGAAGAGATTGGCACCTCTACGCTGCAGTCACGCGCCGTTGCGGGCATGGCGAACAAAACGCTGATTTTCGCCATGCCGGGCTCAACGAAGGCCTGCCGAACCGCCTGGGAAAATATCATTCAGCCTCAACTGGATGCGCGTCAGCGCCCGTGCAATTTCCACCCACATATTAAGAAGTAAGTTATGTCGCATTTGACCCATATTAACGCCGCCGGGGAAGCACATATGGTGGACGTGTCCGCCAAGGCTGAGACGGTTCGTGAGGCCCGCGCCGAAGCGTTTGTGACCATGCAGCCGGCAACGCTGGCGATGATTGTTGACGGCAGCCACCACAAAGGTGACGTTTTTGCCACCGCACGTATCGCGGGGATCCAGGCCGCTAAACGCACCTGGGAACTGATTCCGCTGTGCCATCCGCTTTTACTGAGCAAAGTAGAAGTGCAGCTTGAGGCTCAGACTGAGCAAAACCGAGTTCGTATCGAGTCCGTGTGCCGCCTGACGGGAAAAACCGGCGTAGAAATGGAGGCATTGACTGCGGCCTCCGTCGCTGCGTTGACCATTTATGACATGTGCAAAGCCGTACAAAAAGACATGGTCATCGGCCCTGTCCGTCTGCTGGAAAAGAGCGGCGGAAAATCCGGCGATTTTAAGGTGGCAAACGATGCTTAATGTTCTGTTTTTTGCCCAGGTACGCGAACTGGTCGGCTGCGACAGCCTGGCGCTGGATGAAGCCTACGGCGATGTGGAGCAACTGCGTGCGGCATTGGCCGACAGAGGCAGCCGGTGGGCGCTGGCGCTGGAGTCCGGCAAGCTGCTGGCCGCGGTCAATCAAACGCTGGTGAGCTTTGATCATCCGCTGGCGAAGGGCGACGAAGTGGCCTTTTTCCCACCGGTGACCGGAGGTTAAGTGGACAGCACCCGTATTATTGTTGGCCGCGAGAATTTCAACGTCGGCGAAGAGTATCAGTGGCTTTCTCAGTGCGATGAAGACGGTGCGGTCGTGACCTTCACCGGTAAAGTTCGCAATCACAACCTTGGCGACAGCGTTAGCGCCCTGACGCTTGAACATTATCCGGGCATGACCGAAAAAGCGCTGGCTGAAATTGTCGCCGAGGCCAGAAGCCGCTGGCCGCTGCAGCGCGTGACGGTGATTCACCGCATCGGCGAACTGTGGCCAGGCGATGAAATTGTCTTTGTCGGCGTGACGGGCGCGCACCGCAGCTCAGCGTTTGAAGCCGCCCAGTTCATCATGGATTACCTGAAAACTCGCGCCCCGTTCTGGAAACGTGAAGCGACCGCCGAAGGCGACCGCTGGGTCGAAGCCCGGGACAGCGATAAGCAGGCGGCTAAACGCTGGTAGGCTACGCGGTCTGCGGGATGTGTTAATCTTAAAGCGGGTGAGCCAAACAGCTCGCGTCAGAAGTTTAATTCACAACACAGAGGAAGCATCATGGACCGATTCCCGCGTCCCAATGAGACTATCGTGCAGCGTGCCAATACGGGCCTTCAGACCTTTATGGCGCAAGTTTACGGCTGGATGACCTGCGGTCTACTTTTAACCGCCTTTATCGCGTGGTACGCGGCGAATACCCCGGCGGTGATGGAGTTTGTCTTCTCCAGTAAAATCACTTTCTTTGGTCTGATCATCGTTCAACTGGGGCTGGTCTTTGTGCTCTCCGGCATGGTGCACAAACTGAGTGCTGGCGTGGCGACGTCGCTGTTTATGCTTTACTCGGCGCTGACCGGGTTGACCATGGCGAGCATTTTCCTGGTTTATACCTATTCGTCCATCGCCAGCACATTTGTGGTGGCAGGCGGGATGTTTGGTGCCATGAGCCTCTATGGCTATACCACCAAACGTGACCTGAGCGGCTTCGGCAACATGCTTTTTATGGCGCTGATCGGGATTGTACTGGCTTCGCTGGTTAATTTCTGGCTGAAAAGCGATGCGCTCATGTGGGCCATCACCTACATCGGCGTGGTGGTTTTTGTGGGCCTGACCGCATACGACACGCAGAAACTGAAAAACATCGGCGAGCAAATTGATACCCGCGATGCACAAATGCTGCGTAAATACTCAATTCTGGGTGCCCTGACGCTGTATCTGGACTTCATCAACCTGTTCCTGATGCTGCTGCGTATCTTCGGTAACCGCCGCTAATCTACGCATTCCCTCCCCTTCGCGGGGAGGGAGTTTTCCCCGCAGTTTTGCTTTTCCTCGCGCGACTTTTACCTGCCTGAACGGAAATAAATTGCAATATCTGTCACAAAAAGGGGGCGTATTGAGGAAATTTCCGTACACTTGCGTACTCTGATTAACAGGAAGAAATACTCCAGGAGATAAAGCATGAAGTGGCAACAACGTGTAAGAGTGAGAACCGGACTGGGTTGCTGGCAGATTATGCTGCATCTTGCGGTGGTCGCTGCGCTGCTCGTTGGCTGGAAAACCGCGACCCTGATCCCCGTGGGCGTAGGGCTGTGCCTGCTTTATGTCGCCACCGTGGTGCTGATGTTTATCTTCCAGCGTTTTCACACCGGTTTGCTGCGCGATATCGGTGATTTTCTTGAAGAGCTGACTACTACATGGTATTTCGGCAACGCAATGATTGCGCTGTGGCTACTGTCTCGAGTGGTACAGAGTCACCTTCTTCTGGCGCTCGCCGGCCTGGCAATGCTCGCCGGGCCAGCTATCTTCTCTCTGCTCGCGAAAGACAAATCACGCAATCTTACGCCTAAACATCCAGTACGCCGCTGAACCCGTCGTGGCCGCAATCACCAGCAGCGGCCACAAACTCTGCCAGACAATCCCAAAGCTCGCATCCTTCAGGTAAATCTGCTTGGTGATATCGGTAAAATGACGAATCGGGTTTATCCACGTCAAATCCTGCAGCCACACCGGCATGTTTTCCACCGGTGAGACATAGCCGGAGAGCAGGATCGCCGGCATCATAAAGACAAACACGCCAATAAACGCCTGCTGCTGGGTTGAGCAGAGGGCGGAAATCAGCAGCCCGAACCCCACCAGCGACAGCCCGTAGATAATCATCGTGAAGTAAAACAGCAGCAGCGAGCCGGAGAAGGGGATGTGGTAGCCCCAAATTCCTACCGCCAGCACAATGGTGGCCTGCACCAACGCGACAATCTGCGCGGGAACCGCTTTGCCAATAAAGATTTGCCAGGTGGCCAGGGGAGAAACCAACAGCTGATCGAGCGTGCCTTGCTCGCGTTCCCGGGCCACGGAGAGGGACGTTACAATCATCACGCCGATGGTGGTAATCATCGCAATCAGCGACGGCACCACAAACCATTTGTAATCGAGGTTAGGGTTATACCAGTTGCGAATAGTCAGCTCGCTGTTGTTGGGTTTAGGCAGGCCGGTCATCAGCTCTTGCTGATAGTTATTGACGATTTGCTGGAGGTAATTCGCGGCAATCTGCGCGCTGTTTGAGTTACGCCCGTCGAGCAGAATCTGCAGCCTCGCCGGATTCTGACTGGCAATATCGCGCGAGAAATTTGCCGGGAAACGAATCAGCAGCAGGGCTTTTTGGTTGTCTATCGTCGGCTGTATTTCCTGCGGGCTTTTCAGCAGCAGCACGTGGCTGAAGGCGCTGGCACGGGCAAAGCGCTGGGTCAGCTCAATCGAATGGTTACCGTTGTCTTCGTTATAAATAGCGATGGTGGCATTGGTGACCTCAAGCGTGGCGGCAAACGGGAACAAAAGCACCTGCAGCAGCACCGGCAAAATCAGGATGGCGCGGGTCTGCGGCTCGCGTAGCAGCGACTGCAGCTCTTTGCGAATCAACGTCCATAAACGATAAAACATGCTTCCTCCCTTAATCGAGCCGACGTTTGGTTTTCAGCGCCGTCAGGCCGATAAACATCACCGCCGAGGCAATCAAAAACAGCATGTTGACGATCAACACCGAGGTGATATTCCCCGCCAGGAACAGGCTTTGCAGGGTGCTGACGAAGTAGCGCGCCGGGATGACGTAGGTCACCGCCCGGATAATCGCCGGCATACTGTCTATCTGGAAAATAAAGCCGGACAGCATGATGGACGGTAAAAATGCGGCGTTCAGCGCGACCTGCGCGGCGTTAAACTGGTTGCGTGTAATGGTGGAGATCAGCAGCCCCATGCCCAGCGTGCTAAGTAAAAACAGGCTGCTGATCAGAAACAGCAGTAACAGCGAGCCGCGCCACGGTACGCCTAGAATAAACACCGTCACCAGCATACAAAGCAGCATGGCTAGCATCCCCAAAACATAATAGGGCACCAGCTTGCAGAGCAGCAGTTCGGTCTTCGTCACCTGCGTGGAAAGCAGAGCCTCCATGGTGCCGCGCTCCCATTCCCGGGCCACGACCAGAGAGGTCAGGATAGCGCCAATGACCGTCATGATGATGGTCACCGCGCCGGGAATTATAAAGTGCTGGCTGATGGCAGCGGGGTTAAACCAATAGCGCAGCTGCACTTCGATTAAGGGCTCAAAGTGCTCCCCGCGATCTTCCGCCCGCTGTTGCTGCCAAAGCTGCCAGATCCCCTGCATATAGCCCTGAACAAAGTTAGCCGTATTGGGCTCGCTGCCGTCGGTGATCACCTGAATCGGGGCCGTTGCGCCGGGGCGGGCCATGTTCTGCGCAAAATCGGGCGGAATCGTCACCATGCCGCGAATTTTCCCGGCCTGCATGAGCTGAATCAGCTGCTCGCGGTTATCGCTGATGGTGGGCTCAATAAACGGCGAGGCGCTAATGGCGTGGGTGAAATCCAGCGCGTCTTCGCTCTGCTGCTCGATCAGCACGCCGACGTGGAGGCGGCTGGAATCGAGATTAATGCCGTAGCCGAAGATAAACAGCAGCAGAAGCGGGATAACTACGGCGATTAACCAACTGCTGGGGTCGCGCACGATTTGCCGGGTTTCTTTCACGCACAGGGCGCGGACGCGGCGCCACGATATCCTTTGGCTATGTTCGCTCATCGCTGTGCTCCTTATCCCACTCGTGAATCAGCCCGATAAACGCCTGCTCCATGGTGGGGTCGGGCGTGTCGTCATCCGCTATCTGCTGTTTTAGGTCGTCCGGCGTGCCGCTGGCAATCAGCTTGCCTCGGTAGACCAGCCCGATGCGGTCGCAGTATTCGGCCTCATCCATAAAGTGAGTGGTCACCATCACCGTCACGCCTTTCTCTACCATGCTGTTGATATGCAGCCAGAACTCGCGGCGGGTAATGGGATCCACGCCGGATGTCGGTTCGTCGAGAAACAGAATATCCGGTTCGTGCATCAGCGAGCAGGCAAGCGCCAGCCGCTGCTTAAAACCCAGAGGCAGAGAATCTGTCGTGCTATTGGCGATAGGCTGCAGCGCAAATGCCTCGCTCATGCGGGCAATTTTGTCCTGCTGAACGCGCCCGCGAAGGCCATAAACACCGGAGAAGAAACGGAGATTTTGTGCCACGGTCAGGTTGCCATAGAGGGAGAATTTTTGCGCCATGTAGCCCAGGTGCTGGCGTGCTTTGCCGGAGCTGGTTTTCAAATCCATGTCCAGCACCAGTGCTTTGCCCGAAGTGGGGACTAACAAACCACACATCATCTTGAAGGTGGTGGACTTGCCGGCGCCGTTAGGGCCAAGCAGCCCGAAGATTTCACCGCGCTTAACGGCAAAGTTAACGTGGTCGGTGGCGGCAAAGTCGCCGAATTTTTTGGTTAGCTCTTCGGCCTGAATCACCGTCTCACCTGACTTGCCGTCAACGGTATGAAGAATATCGCCCAGCGGCGATTCGTTCGCGGCGGCGCCACCCAGTAAATCAATAAACGCGTCTTCAAAACGCGGGTCAGTTTCTTTCAGGCTGGATTCGGGCACGTGCAGGGCATTTGCCAGATCGTTCACTTTTGCCTCTTTGGCAAGGATCAGCCGCACAGAGCGCCCCTGAATCACGCCGTCGCTGACCTGCGGCAGCTTCAGCGCGCGCTGAAGTAGCTGGCGATTATTCTCCTGATCGTGGCTGACCAGTAGTGAACGCCCGGCCATCTTCTGCGTCAGCGCTTTCGGCGCACCGTGATAAAGCAGCTCGCCTTCGTTCATCAGCAGGATTTCTCGGCACTGCTCGGCCTCATCGAGATACGATGTGCTCCAGAGGATCAGCATGCCTTCGCCCGCCAGCTCGTGCACCATTTGCCACAGTTCACGCCGGGATATGGGGTCTACGCCTACGCCAGGTTCATCCAGCAAAAGGACTTTCGGCTGGCCGACGAGCGTACAGGCGAGACCAAGCTTTTGCTTCATCCCGCCTGAGAGTTTGCCCGCCAGCCGCTCGGTAAACGGCCCGAGAGAGGTGAATTCCAGCAGTCGGGCAAAGGTGCTTTTACGCTGCTCCCCGGTCACGCCGCGCAGGTCGGCATAAAGCTTCAGGTTTTCCATTACCGTCAAATCTTCGTACAGGCCAAATTTCTGCGGCATGTAGCCCAGTTCAGCGTGCAAAGCGCGATCGTCTTCAATCGGGTCGAGGCCGATCACCGAGGCTGCGCCTTCGCTTGGCTGCAGCAATCCAGCCAGCATCCTCATGAGCGTGGTTTTCCCCGCGCCGTCCGGGCCGACCAGGCCGGTGACTGCCCCGGCATGAATTTCGCAATCCAGGCTGGCGACGGCCGGTTTTTCAAGGCCAGGGAAACGCTTCACCAGCCCCTGCAGATGAATGACCGCGTCATTGCTGCTCATGCTGAGTTCCACCGTTGAATTTCACCGTAACGGGCATGCCCTGACGCAGCGCGTCATCTGCATCGGTCACGATAATGCGTAAGCGGTAGACTAAATCCGTGCGCAAATCGGGAGTTTCAACCGTTTTTGGCGTGAATTCCGCCGTTGGAGACACAAATCCCACTTTGCCATGGTATGGCTTGTCCGGGCGGCCATCGGTGTAAATCAGCAGTTCGCTGCCGGGTTTGGCCTGCCCGAGGTTGGTTTCGTCGATATAGGCGCGAACCCACACCGGGCGAGTGAGCGACAGGGTGAGTACCGTGCTGCCTGCGTTAAGCATGCTGCCGGGTTCAACGGCACGGGTCAGCAACGTGCCGTCAGAAGGCGCAATCAGAGTGGTGTCCTGCAGATCTAGCTGCGACTGAGCCAGCTGTGCTTTGGCTTGCTGAAGGCTGGCCTGCGCCTGAGCGATTTCCTGCGGGCGGTTGCCGCTGCGGTACTGACTGAGCTTATCCTTGGCCGCTTTCAGCGTGGCTTTTGCCTGGTCGCTGGACGAGCGGGCGTTGGCTAAATCATTCGCCGAGATGGTTTTGGTCGCCCACAACCCCTGCTGGCGCTGGTAGAAGTTTTGCGCGTAATCATAGGCCGCCTGCGCCTGGTTAACCTGCGCTGCAGCCTGGGCTATTTCTTCGTCACGGTAGCCCGCAATAATCAAATCGTACTTAGCCTGGGCGGCCGCAACGTTGGCTTCGGCCTGGCGCAAAGCGTTTTCATACGGTGCTTTATCTATCAGCCCCAGCGGTTCACCGGTTTTGATTGCATCGCCTTCATCTACCTCAAGCGCCGCGAGTCGCCCTCCCACGCGGAAGCTAAGGTTAACGGTGCGGATATCCACGTTGCCGTAAAGCGTTAGCTCGCTGTTTTGCTGGCTCTGATACCATTTCCAGCCGCCAAACGCCGCGGCCACGAGCACTAGAATCACAATGACGGCAATCACCGGCTTCTTATTGTTCATCACAAGCTTTTCCTCTGTTTACGGATAATCCCTGCAGGATGAAATCAACGTGGCTCAGCACCACGCGGCTTATTTGCTGCACTTTGGCCTGGTCAAACTGAGGCCAGCCGGTGCGCAACAGAATCGTTTCTCGCCCAAGCCGGAAGGCCAGCACCTGGCCGAGCAGCGTGTGGGTATGCAAAATAGTGTCGGTATCAAAAGGATCTCGCCCGGTGTAATGCGCCACCAGCGTGGTCAGCAGAGTGTGCATCGGGTCGATAACCTGCTGGTGAATAAGCTGATAAGCGGCGGTCGGGGAAAGCTGCTCGCGGGAGATAAATTTGCTCAGGTTGAGCGTGTCGTCGGCGGTCAGCAGGGCGATCATTTGCCCGAGCGCGGTATGAATAAGATGCCGTATTTTCTCTTTGTCCGGTTCGGGCTGGCAAAGAAGGGCTTCTGCGTGGGCAACATGCTCGTGAAAGTTACCGCTGATGAAATCGGCAATCCACTGAGCGGAAGCCATATACAGCGCTTCTTTGGAGCCAAAGTAGTAGGTGATCGCGGCAATATTTTGCCCAGCCTGGGCGGCGATATCTCGCGTGGTGGCATGCATGCCATATTCAGCGAATTGCGCGATGGCGGCGGTGATGAGCGTATTTTTAGCCTGCTCTCCGCGGCTGGTGACCGGCGTCGGCGAAGGTGTCATACCGACCTCTTAGAATGTTAATCAATCGATTGATTAAGAGTAAGCAAAGTTATCAACCCTGTCCAGTACAAGGCTTTATTCTGCTTGCGGAGAGGAAAATGAGAATTTATGCGGAAGATCACAAAAACTGCTACACTGCACGCGAACGGCGCCGTGGTTTGCGCCTCCTCTCTTCGCCAGCTTAGCGCTGGCGCGTGATGTTCCCCCTGGAAACTACACCGCACAATGCGGTCAGGGCGGTTCTGGAGTTCCTATGTCTTTTGATTCTCTCGGCCTGAATGCCGATATTTTGCGTGCGGTGGAAGAGCAGGGCTATCGTGAGCCTACCCCAATTCAGCGCCAGGCAATCCCGGTAGTCTTATCAGGCCGTGACCTGATGGCCAGTGCCCAAACCGGCACCGGCAAAACCGCAGGCTTTACCCTGCCGCTGTTACAGCGTCTGACCGACAGCGCGCCTCACCTGAAGGGCCGTCGCCCGGTGCGTGCGCTGATCCTCACCCCAACCCGCGAACTGGCGGCGCAGATTGGTGAGAACGTCCGCGACTACAGCAAATATTTAAATATCCGCTCGCTGGTTGTCTTTGGCGGCGTGAGCATTAACCCGCAGATGATGAAGCTGCGCGGCGGCGTGGATGTGCTGGTAGCAACCCCAGGCCGTCTGCTGGATCTTGAGCATCAGAATGCGGTGAAACTCGATCAGATCGAGATTCTGGTGCTGGACGAAGCCGACCGCATGCTGGATATGGGCTTCATTCATGACATTCGTCGCGTGCTGGCTAAACTGCCTGCACGCCGCCAGAACCTGCTGTTCTCCGCAACCTTCTCCGACGACATTAAAGCGCTGGCTGAGAAGCTGCTGCACAACCCGGAAGAAGTGGAAGTGGCTCGCCGCAACACGGCGTCTGAGCAGGTCACGCAGCACGTTCACTTTGTGGACAAAAAGCGCAAGCGGGAACTGCTGTCGCAGATGATTGGCGAAGGCAACTGGCAGCAAGTGCTGGTGTTCACCCGCACCAAACATGGCGCTAACCATCTGGCAGAGCAGCTGCAAAAAGACGGTATCACCGCGGCGGCAATCCACGGCAACAAGAGCCAGGGCGCTCGTACACGCGCGCTGGCGGACTTCAAAAGCGGTGGTATTCGCGTGCTGGTGGCGACTGATATCGCGGCTCGCGGCCTGGACATTGAAGAACTACCGCACGTTGTTAACTATGAGTTGCCGAACGTGCCGGAAGACTACGTGCACCGTATTGGCCGTACCGGTCGTGCGGCAGCCACCGGTGAAGCACTTTCTCTGGTGTGCGTGGACGAGCATAAGCTGCTGCGCGACATCGAGCGTCTGCTGAAGCGCGAGATCCCACGTATCGCATTGCCAGGTTTTGATGTTGATCCATCCATTCCGGCCGAGCCAATCGTCAACGGTCGTCAGCAGCGTGGCGGCGGTGGTCGTGGCGGCCAGGGAGGTCGCGGTGGTCAAAGCCAGGGTCAGGGCCAGCGTCGCAGTGGCAACGGCGGAAACGCGAATGCTTCCGGTGAGCGTAACAACGGCCCGCGTCGCAGCGGTAAACCGCAGGGCGAAGGTGCTGCGAAGCCGGCAGGGGATAATACCCGTCGCCGTCGCCCACCGCGTAAACCAGCGGCAGCGCAGTAAGTTTCATACCCTCACCCTAACCCTCTCCCTTAAAGGGAGAGGGGATTAAAGCCCCCCGCATTTCTTCTGCTTCTTTGAAGGTGGGAACTAGCGGAATCCCAGGTTTTCCGCCTCTCCCCTCTCGGGAGAGAGTCGGGGCGAGGGGAAAACTCCACACATATTATCGGATGCGTCATGCGTGTTCTTCTTGCCCCGATGGAAGGCGTTCTCGACTCGTTAGTTCGCGAACTTCTTACCGAGGTTAACGACTACGATCTCTGTATCACCGAATTTCTTCGCGTGGTCGATCAGCTGTTGCCGGTTAAATCTTTCCTCAAACTTTGCCCCGAACTCGATCACGCCAGCCGCACGCCATCCGGTACGCTGGTTCGCGTCCAGCTTCTTGGGCAATACCCGCAGTGGCTGGCTGAGAACGCAGCTCGTGCGGTCGAACTCGGCTCCTGGGGCGTGGACTTAAACTGCGGCTGTCCGTCAAAGCTGGTTAACGGCAGCGGCGGCGGGGCGACTTTGCTCAAAGATCCCGAGCTCATTTACCGCGGCGCGAAAGCCATGCGTGAGGCTGTGCCAGCGCATTTGCCGGTTACGGTAAAAATTCGCCTCGGCTGGGACAGCGGTGCGCGTCAGTTTGAAATTGCTGATGCCGTGCAGCAGGCGGGGGCGACAGAGCTGGTGGTTCACGGACGTACTAAAGAAGACGGCTACAAAGCTGAGCTGATCAACTGGGGGGCCATCGGTGAGATTCGTCAGCGGCTGTCGATCCCGGTCATCGCTAACGGCGAAATCTGGGACTGGCAAAGCGCACAGGATTGCCTTGCGGCTACGGGATGTGATTCGGTGATGATTGGGCGCGGGGCGCTGAATGTGCCAAACCTGAGCCGGGTTATCAAATACAACGAAGCGCGAATGCCGTGGGCCGAGGTTGTTACGCTGTTGCAAAAATACAGCCGTCTCGAAAAGCAGGGCGATACCGGGCTGTATCACGTGGCAAGGATTAAACAGTGGCTTGGTTATTTGCGTAAAGAATACGCCGAAGCAACGGAGCTGTTTACCCTCATTCGCACGTTAAAAACGTCCGGTGAAATCGCCAATGTTATTGGCGCGTTAAAATAATTTCTTTTAGATAACCCGTTAATTGAACTTTTAATTGGCGGGCATTTTCTCTAAATTAATTTATCTTCTTTCATTATTTCCTGAATAGAGTTCACAAAATTTCATTTTTATTTTATTTAGTGCTGGAGCTGGTTTCAGCATGATGCCACTATAGCCCCGAAAATTACACCAAGGATTGCTACTGTTTAACAGGCAAAACCTAAATTCATTCTCCGCGTGTCGGGAAATGAATTTAGGTTTTTTTTTGCTTTTTTTTTATTAAAACAAGGGACGTTTATCATGTACTCACGCACAAAAATAACCGGTGGCATGATGCTGCTGTTTGCCTTGGGAGGTATGCCCGATGCGTTGGCGAGCTATGCTCACTATGACGGTGGCCTGCTGACGAACAGCCATCTCGATGCCACCTTAAAAAATGTCTGGATGTTGAATACCACCGATGCAATGGCGGACCAGGGGATTGGCGATCAGAACGCCTGGGCTCAGGCGGTGCATCTGGACTGGCAAAGCGGCTGGCTGTGGGATCACGTAGGGGTCGATGCCTCGTGGTATGGCGTAGCGAAGCTGTACGCCAACGATGCCTTCTACGGTAGAGACTTGTTGCGGGACAAAAACGGCAAAGCAGAAGGCTTCAATAAGCTTGGGCAACTGTACGCCAAAGCGCGATGGGGCGACGCTGAGCGGCATCTCTCTCTTTGGGCTGGCTGGCGTCAACTCTATAAATTCGGCGCGTTAAACGTCACCCGCAGCCGTGCCGCCCCCAGTACCTGGGAAGGCGTTAGCGCCGAGTTTGCGTGGGACGATTTTAGCGCAAAGGCCGCCGTTGTGAACCGCTTTTCTGAGCGCGATGAGCCAGAAAAACGCCGCTTTCGTACCCTCAAAACTAACAAGCAAATTGACTACATTGCGACCAGTGAACTGAGCTGGTCTCCGGAAAAAGGTAGTAAAATCAGCTATATTGCCGCCGAGAGCGACAGCTATCTTCTCCGCCACGGGCTTGAAGCGAATGCCGCGGTGCCGCTTAGTAAAGATTTCAATCTCCTGGCACGAAGCACTTACTACTATGCTCGGGGCCTCAGCGATTGGGAGGGGGCTCGAGGGTTCAGCCGCAGCGCACAACATCTTTTTGCCCTTGTCGGCTATCAATACGGGCGAGCGGAATCTGGCCTCGGTTGGTCATACACCCGAGCGCCGCTGGATAACGGTTTAGGCCATTTTTATTGGCACTTTGGTAAAAACACCCGGGGTGCCTTTAATAGCAAAGCCGATGGCGAGGGCAATGACTACATTAATGACGGTGAACAAATGCTGTATTTATACAGCCAGTATCAGATCTTGCCTGAATTATTAGTGGGCATCTACGGCAATTATGGTTTTGGCATGCAATACAAAGGTGTTGATTTAAAAGAGTGGGAGTATGGGGGTTATTTTCTCTGGCATAGTCCGCAGGTTAAAGGTCTGAACGTATTCGCCGGGTTTGGGCCGAGCTATAGCTGGAAATTAACGCCTGGCAGAATGCCATCCCTGGACGAAAACAATCATAGTTTCCGCCGTGCGAAAGGCGTAGGGGGAAGCGTACGCGTTGAATATCGGTTTAATTTATTTTGATTACGTCATGAATAAGGAGTGAATATGAAAAAGAACATCATCGCCGGTCTGGTGCTCACGTTAGTTGCAGGTTCCGCTTTTGCCGCTGAGCGCCCCATGCGTATTCTGGTCGTCAATGATGATGGCTGTGAGTCGGTTGGGACAACCTCACTGCAGGAGAAGCTGGCGGCCAAAGGATATGACGTCTGGATGGTGGCGCCGTCCACCAATCAAAGTGGTATTGGTTCGGCCATTACCTTTAAGCCGAATAAAATATTCGACGTTAAAAAGGTGGCCGACAAGCGCTACTGCTTCCCTGGCACCCCCGCCGACGCCCTTGACTTCGGCGTGCTGGGCGTGATGAAAGATACGCCGCCGGACCTGGTTATCTCCGGCGTGAACGACGGTCCCAATACCGGCGTTGCACAGCTGAACTCTGGCACCATCGGTGCCGCAGCCCGCGCGGTTCGGTATGGTTATCCGTCGATTGCCGCCAGTATTGGCTATATTCTCAACGAGCAGGAGATGAAGGCCGGGTGGCCAAGTACGCATAAATTCTGGCCGGACTCAGTCGACTACGTGGTTGGCCTTGTGGATACGCTCGCGAAAACCTGGCAACCGGGTCAGCCGCTGCTACCCGCCGGTTCGGGGTTAAGCATTAACTATCCGCCGTTAGAAAAGCAGGCCATTAAGGGCATGAAATTTGTTGAAAATGAGCAAAATCCGGTGCCTCAGCACTACTACAAACTGTTGCCTGACGGTAAAGCACAGCAAATCATGAGTGAGAAAGTGTTGACGCCGGTGGACGCTGATACCGATACCGGCTGGCTAAACCGCGGATATATTACCTGGACCGTCTTTGACGGAGAGTGGAATGCGCCGCAGTTTGACGAACAGTATCGCAAACTGTTTGCAGCAGAAACCGCGGCTAACTAGTCAGGCAGTGTCGCGATCGCTATCACGGTTTTCGCCCTACGAGCTTGAGCGATATATCCTCCGTGATAGAGTGCATATGTTGGATTGTTACTGCGCTTAGCAGGCAAAACCTGATCATCTGGCTCTGCCAGAGGTCAGGTTTTTTTGTTTCTGGGGTAACCATGGAAATCGCCAAGATACTGAACAATAACGTAGTGGTTATTCTCGACGAGCACCAGCGCGAACAGGTGGTGATGGGGAAGGGGCTGGGCTTCCAAAAAAAGCCCGGAGATAACCTCGATCGCAGCCAAATAGAAAAAGTGTTTGCCCTGCAAAGCGATGAGCTGGTGGCGAGATTAAGCGAGCTGCTAAACCAGATCCCGCTGGAGGTGATGACCGCCTGCGATCGTATTATTCAACTGGCACGCGAACGCCTCGGTAAGCTACAGGAAAGTCTCTATATTTCGCTGACGGATCACTGCCACTTCGCGATTGAGCGGCAGAAAAAAGGCATGGCGATACGCAACGTGCTGTTGTGGGAAATCAAGCGGTTATATCCCAAAGAGTTTGCTCTCGGGCTGGAAGCCATTGGCATTATTCACCGGCGTCTCGGCGTACTGCTTGCTGAAGATGAAGCGGGGTTTATCGCGCTGCATCTGGTGACCGCCCAGCTTGAAGGCGAAATGCCGGAGGTGATGGATATCACCCGCGTAATGCAGGAGATCCTGCATATCGTGAAGTACCAGCTGCAAATTGAATACCAGACCGAGAGTCTGAGCTACCAGCGCTTTGTCACGCATTTGAAGTTTTTTGCTCAAAGAATGCTGAACCGCACCACCGTGGCGGATGATGATGAAGCTCTGCATGCGGCGGTGAAAGATAACTACCCGTTGGCGTGGCGCTGTGCAGAGAAACTTCAGCGGCATCTGGCCAAAAGCTACCAGCGCGAGCTGACCAACGAAGAAATTATGTTCCTCGCTATCCATATTGAGCGAGTGCGCAAAGAGAGCCGCAAGGCTTAAATAACAAAACGGATTGTGACTGCTTCGGCAGGCAAAACCTGAGCGTTAGCTTCCCTGCGGGGCGGCTGGCTCAGGTTTTTTTTTAACTTTACTCAGCAGACATCGCCCGCGGGCGGGACGTAAAAGGAACAGGGTTATGGACTATCAAGGGCTGGCGCAGGCTATCCTGAAACATGTCGGTGGCAAGGAAAACATCGTCAGTCTGGTGCACTGTGCGACCAGGCTGCGTTTCAAACTGAATGACTCCTCGCTCGCAGAGCCTCAGGCGCTGAAAAGCAACCCGGGTGTTATCACGGTGGTGGAGAGCGGGGGGCAATTCCAGGTTGTGATTGGCAACCACGTTCACGATGTTTATACGGCGGTCTGCGTTGCGGCAGGCATCAGAGAAGAGGCCGTAACAAAAGAAATCCAGGGCGAAAAAAGCAACTTATTGAACCGGCTTATCGATATCGTTTCGGCAATTTTTACTCCTTTCCTGGGCGTGATGGCTGCCTCAGGTATCCTGAAAGGGATGCTGGCGCTCAGCGTCGTTTGCGGCTGGCTAAATGCCGAGTCTGCGACCTATAAAATCTGGTTCGCTGCCAGCGATTCGCTGTTTTACTTCTTCCCGTTGGTACTCGGTTACACGGCCGGGAAAAAATTTGGTGGCAGTCCCTTTTTGACCATGGCCATCGGGGGCGCACTTACGCATCCGCTGATTATGCAGGCTTTCGAATCTGCCTCTCAGTCTGAACGTTTTCTTGGTCTGCCCGTCACCTTTATCAACTACAGCTCCTCGGTGATCCCAATTATCTTTGCCGCCTGGGTGAGTTGCTGGCTGGAAAAACGTTGCAATAAGGTATTCCCGGCAGCCATGAAGAACTTTTTCACGCCTCTGGTTTGCCTGGGTGCCGTAGTGCCGCTGACTTTCCTGATTATTGGGCCGGCAGCAACCTGGCTGAGCCAAATGCTGGCCCACGGCTATCAGGCCATTTATGCCTTTGCGCCGTGGCTGGCGGGCACCGTCATGGGGGCTATCTGGCAGGTCTGCGTGATCTTTGGCCTGCACTGGGGCCTGGTTCCTATCATGATCAACAACCTCAGCGTACTGGGGCAGGACACGCTGATGCCGCTCCTGCTGCCGGCGGTAATGGGGCAGGTCGGTGCCGCGCTGGGGGTCTTTCTCTCTACGCGTGATGCAAAGCTCAAAGTTCTGTCGGGCTCAGCGGTGACCGCGGGGATCTTCGGTATCACTGAACCAGCGGTGTATGGCGTGACGCTGCCTAACCGCCGTCCCTTCATTTTTGGCTGCATCGCCGGGGGCATTGGTGGGGCCATTGTCGGCTTTAGCCAAAGCCATCTTTATTCCTTCGGGCTGGCGAGTATTTTCAGCCTGGCGCAGATGCTTCCACCGGGCGGCATGGACAGCACCGTGTGGGGGGCCATCATCGGTACTCTGTTATCACTGCTGCTGGCCTGCGCGCTGACCTGGGCTTTTGGTCTGCCGCGCAGCGCGCCAGCTTCATCATCACCCACGGCCATTGCCGGAGATGAAGACATTCTGTCACCGATGAGCGGCACGGTACTGGCGATGGACCAGGTCCCTGATGCTACGTTTGCCGAGGGGCTGTTGGGTAAGGGCGCGGCCATTATTCCACTGACAAACGAAGTCCGCGCGCCGTTTTACGGCGAAGTCGCCTCGCTATTTCAGACCCGGCATGCCATTGGCTTGCTGAGCGACAGCGGCATTGAAGTCTTAATCCATATTGGCATCGACACGGTGAAGCTGGAGGGGCAGCACTTCACTGCCCACGTCCAGCCGGGAGACAAAATTAAACCCGGCGATCTGCTCATTACCTTTGACCGCGAGGCCATCCTCGCCGCCGGGTACGACCTCGCTACGCCGATAATTGTCAGCAATAGCGAGGATTACCGGGCAGTCACCCGTGTGACGCAGCAGTCCAGCATCAATTCAGGTATGCCGTTCCTGACGGTAGAACGTTAAGCAAAGGAGAGTGACATGACAGCATTTCCGAAGACATTTCTGTGGGGCGGGGCTATCGCCGCAAACCAGGTTGAAGGCGCGTGGCAGGAGGGCGGAAAGGGCATTTCTACCTCGGATGTCATGCAGCAGGGGGTATTTGGCCCATTGAAGGAGCGCGTGCCGGGAGACAGCGGCATTAAAGATATCGCCATCGATTTTTACCACCGCTACCCGCAGGACATTGCGCTGTTTGCCGAAATGGGATTTAGCTGCCTGCGTATTTCCATCGCCTGGACGCGCATTTTTCCGCAGGGCGACGAGTCTGAGCCAAATGAAGCCGGGCTGGCGTATTACGACAAACTGTTTGATGAGCTGGCGCAGCACGGGATTCAGCCGATGGTGACCTTGTCTCACTACGAAATGCCGTGGTGGCTGGTGAAGCAATACGGTGGCTGGGGCAATCGCAAAGTCATTGACTACTTTGAGCGTTACGCCCGCTGTGTTTTCACCCGCTATAAGCATAAAGTGAAGCTGTGGCTGACCTTCAATGAAATCAACATGTCGCTTCATGCGCCGCTGACCGGCGTCGGGCTGGAAGGCGAGCCGAACAAAGGCGAAATTTATCAGGCTATCCATCATCAGCTGGTTGCCAGCAGCCTGGCGGTGAAAGCCTGCCACGAAATTATCCCGGAGGCGAAAATCGGCAATATGCTGCTGGGCGGCCTGATGTACCCGCTCACCTGTAAACCGGAAGACGTGCTGGAAACGCTGCAGGAAAACCGCAGCTGGCTGTTCTTCGGCGACGTCCAGTGTCGGGGCCGTTATCCTGGCTATATGCAGCGCTATTTCCGCGATAACGGTATTCAGCTTGAAATCAGCGAGAACGACCGCGAGCTTCTGAAAAACACCGTCGATTTTATCTCATTCAGCTATTACATGACCGGCTGCGTGACGGCAGATGCAGAACTTAACGCGAAATCCCGCAGCAATATTCTCAGCATGGTGCCAAACCCGCATTTGCCAGCGTCTGAATGGGGCTGGCAAATTGACCCGACTGGCATGCGCATCCTGCTCAATATGCTGTGGGATCGCTACCAGAAACCGCTGTTTATTGTCGAAAACGGCCTGGGGGCGAAAGATAAGCCCGAAGCTGACGGCACGGTCAACGACGATTACCGCATCAGCTATTTGAACGATCATCTGGTGCAGGTGGGTGAGGCGATTGAGGACGGCGTAGACGTGATGGGCTACACCAGCTGGGGGCCAATCGATCTGGTTAGTGCGTCGAAAGCCGAACTGTCGAAACGCTACGGGTTTATCTACGTTGATCGCGATGACCAGGGGCACGGCACGCTTGCGCGATCGAGAAAGAAAAGCTTCCACTGGTATAAAGAGGTGATTGCCACGAATGGCGGCAGCCTGAAGCGCTAAGCCGCGGAAATAAAGCCAGTTTGTCGTCAGACTAAAAGAGGGAAAATACGTTTTCCCTCTTCCCTTTCTGCTCTATTACGCCACATTCACCAGCCGCTGAATAAACCCGCGCAGCCACATCAGCGCGGCATCGCTGTTATGGCGCTGATGCCACAATAAAGCAACCTCAAACGGCGGAACGTCTACCGGAACCGGGCTTGCAGCCAAACCCCAGGTTTTCTGCCAACTGGCTGATAATCCTGCCGGCACGGTAGCCAGCGCGGGCATTTGCATCAGCAATCCCGGCAGCGCAGCAAAATGCGGGGTGGTGTAGCTGATATGGCGCGTCTGCCCGAGCTTTGCCAGCAGGGTGTCTATCTGGCTGCTGTTGGCTTCACGATAGCTGACCAGCACGTGCTGATGGGCGACATATTCTTCCAGCGGCAGCGGTGCACTGGCCTCGATGTGCTGTGGGTGCCAGAGCGTCACAAAATTCATGCTGGTCAACACTTCACGCTCCAGCCAGCGGGCGCTTTGGTTCGCCACGCTGATCGCCATATCCAGCTCGCCACCTTCCAGCCTTTGGGCGTCGGTAAACGGGTCGCTGGCGACAACGTTAATGCGCATCCCCGGCGCGTCCTGCTTCAGCGCGGGAATGAGTTTTGGCATCAGCCACATTTCCACCCAGTCGGTCATGCCGATGGTCACGGTCGCTTTGGCGCTGGCCGGGCAAAACTCAGCCTGCTGGAAAAGAGCGCTTTGCAGCTGCTCCAGCAGAGGCATCAGCTCGGTGTGCAGTTCGCTTGCGCGCGCGGTGGGCTGCATGCGGTGGCCGCTGCGAATAAACAGCGGGTCGTCGAACATATCCCGCAATCTTGCCAGCGCGCCGCTGACCGCAGGCTGCCCGAGGTGCAGCTTGTCGGCCGCCAGCGAGACGCTTTGCTCGCGGAACAGCACGGCAAAAGCGATCAGCAGGTTGAGATCGATTTTGCGGAAATCATTTTCTTTGATAGTCATCATTTCTCCAATCAATTGGCGTGATGATACGCCCGACGGGATACTGGCGGCAAGTTGAACACCTGCCTGGAGAATAAAATGAAAACTTTCCTCATGTTGCTAACGCTTTTAGGCGGCACAATATCCGTTTCTGTCCTTGCCACGCCGCAGGCTATAACGCAGCAGCAATCGCCTGGATATTACCGCATGATGCTGGGGGACTGGCAAATTACGGCGGTGTCGGACGGCACAGTAGTCGTACCGCTGGATAAATTGCTGACGCATATCACGCCGCAAAAGTTACGCCAGCGTATGGCGGAGGACGCAATGACGCCCGCCGCAGAAACGTCGATCAATGCCTTTGTTATCAATACAGGGCGCGAACTGATTCTGGTTGATACGGGAGCCGGGGAATTATTTGGCTCTGCGGGTGGGCACCTGCTGGAGAATTTACGGGCGGCAGGTATTGCCCCTGAAGATATTTCTCTGGTGCTGCTGACCCATATTCATGCCGATCATTCCGGCGGGGTGGAATACCGCGGCAAGCCTGCTTTCCCCAACGCGACGGTTCGCGTGGAGCAGAAAGATGTCGATTTCTGGCTCAACCCCGCACACCTCAGCGACGTAGAGCCGGGCCAGCGGCATACCTTTGCTGAATCTGAACGTTCGCTTCGCCCGGTCATTGACGCCGGTAAGCTCACCACTTTTCATGCACCCACAGAAATCCTTCCGGGCATCGAAGCCATTCCTGCCGCAGGGCACACGCCGGGTAGCGTGATTTACCGTGTTAGCCGCGGCGGCCAAAACATGCTGATGTGGGGCGATATTATTCATGCTAAAGCGGTGCAGATGCCCGATCCGGAAGTGGCGATTCATTTCGATGTTAACCAGCAGCAGGCAGTTGCCACGCGCGAGAAGGTGTTAAAACTGGCGGCTCAGGAAGGCGACTGGGTCGCGGCGGCGCACATTGCTTTCCCGGGAATTGGTCATGTGAAACAAGAAGGCAAAGCCTGGCGCTGGGTGCCGGTAAACTACAGCAGTAGATCGGATTGATAGCTAAAGGCGCCACAACAACGTGGCGCCACGCGTTTTTAAAAGATCATTTTGAATACGCCGGTCACCACCAGCAGCCCGATGAGGAAGATAATCAGAATGGCCCATAAAATAATTTTCATTAGCGCTCCTTACCTTTTAGTTGGTTCTTTTTGAGTATAGGCAAGGATACGAAGACGGGGGAGTTGCCTCCCCGTAGACGGAATAATCGAAAAAAAGGGTACGACTGAGCTTTAGCGTTGGGGTTTACCTGCCGCGAGCAGGAAGATCATTGGTCGTTCGGCCTCTTCTGCCAGCCCGGGGTTGAGGGCGATTTGTTCGGCCTCCGGGCCCCATTCGTCGAGCTTTTCAATCACAAAGCCGCTTTCAATCAGGGCGTTAATCCAGGTGGCCAGCTTGCGGTGCTGCTTCTTCACGCCTTCGGCAAACCAGTTGCTGAGACGCTCGCCTTCCTGCTGATAATGATTCACCGGCCAGCTGCGTTGCCCGGCCCGATCCTGCAGCCAGGTCTGCGTCGCGGGGGCGGTATAGATCGGGTGCTCGGCGGTAAAGACCAGCTTGCCGCCCGGCATCAGCGCCTGTTCAAGCGTGGCAAACAGCGGGCGAATGTCTTCCAGGTAGTGAAGCGCCAGCGAACTGTAGGCCAGATCGAGACTGTTTGCCGGCAGTTGCAGGGCGGAAAGATCCTCCAGGCGATATTCGATCCCGGGGCCTTCGGTCATTTCACGGGCTTTGGCGAGCATGAGCGTCGATACATCCAGCCCGACCGTTTTTGCCGCGCCGGCATCTCTTGCATAGCGGCAAAACCAGCCGTAGCCGCAGCCTAAATCCAGCACCTGCTTGCCCGCCAGTGGCGGCAGCATCGCCTGAACTTTTGCCCATTCAGGCGCGCCATCCAGACCTTTAACAGAGCGGTCCAGCGTGGCATAGCCGGCAAAAAAGGCCGGGTCGTCATAGATATTTTGCGTCATAAATCCTCTTAATCACTGAGGCCATCATTGGCCAGCAGGAATTTTAGACGCGACGCCGCCGGAAAGAAAACCGGCTCCGGCGGCAAAACCGTTAAAAACCGAAATGACTGAGCTCAGGATGATCGTCCGGGCGGCGGCCCAGCGGCCAGAAAAAGGCACGCTCGCTCTCTTTGATTGGCGTGTCGTTGATACAGGCGTGGCGGTTAATCATCAGGCCCTGTTCATCAAATTCCCAGTTTTCGTTGCCAAAGCTGCGGAACCAGTTGCCGGAATCATCGTGCCATTCGTAGGCGAAGCGCACCGCAATGCGGTTCCCGTCGTGTGCCCAGATCTCTTTGATCAGCCGGTAGTCCAGCTCCCGCTGCCATTTGCGGGTTAAAAAACCGACGACGGCTTCACGGCCAGCAACAAACTCGGCGCGGTTGCGCCAGTGGGTATTCAGGGCGTAAACCTGCGAGACGCGTTCAGGATCGCGGCTGTTCCAGGCGTCCTCTGCCAGGCGAACTTTTTGTTTTGCCGTCTCGAGCGTAAACGGGGGAACCGGGGGTTTTACTGTCATGGTCTGCTCCTGTGAAATGTAGACAGGTCTGTCTACTCTTCCAGGTTATCCTGGGTAGACAGATTTGTCTACATACGTCATGATAGATTTTTAACAGGAGAAATCATGCCTACTGCTGCGACCCCCGGCGCCCGCGACCGTATTTTGCACACCGCACACGACTTGTTTTACCGCGACGGTATTCGTGCCACCGGCATAGACCGAATCATCAAAGAAGCCAGCGTCACCAAAGTGACCTTCTACCGGCATTTTCCGGCCAAAGGCGACCTGATCCGTGCCTTTCTGGACTATCGCCACCAGCGCTGGATGACGTGGTTTAGCCGCACGCTGGAAGCGCAAACCGGAGAAGGGAAAGGGTTGATGGAAGCGTTAGCGGCCACCTTGCAAAACTGGTTTGACGACGAGGCATTTCGCGGCTGTGCGTTTATCAACTCGGCGGTGGAAATGGCCGAGGCGCTGCCGGACACGCTGCCGATTGCCCGGGCCCACAAGCAGGCAATGGTGGAATGTCTGGCGGGTTATTTGCCCGATAATGCCGAGGGCAGGGAGCAGGCAGCAATGCTGGCGCTGGTGATTGACGGGGCGATAGTCAAAGCCCAGCGCGATGGCCGCGGCGAAGAGGCGCTTCTGCTGCTGCGGGCGTGGCTGGCGCTGCTGCCCGCAGCAGAGGGTTAATCCTCTTTTTGCCGGTACTTGAACCACAGGCGGACGGCCACGACCAGCACCACGGCAACAATAAGCCAAATCCAGTGGCGCAGGTGCGTATCCAGGCTGTGCAGCCACGGGCCGACGACTTCACCGCCGAGATAGCCAAGCGTCGTAAACAGCGTGGCCCACAGGATAGCCCCGCAGATATTCAGCGGGATAAACAGCTTTGGCGGCAGCTTGCTGGCGCCGATGATAATCGGCCCGACGATGCGAAACCCGTACATAAAGCGGCTGCCAATCACGAACAAATAGGGATGGCGGTTGATCAGCGCCTGCGCCTTGGCCACTTTCTTTTGATGCTTCTTAAAGCGAGCCAGCAGGGCGCTGCCGAAATGCCTGCCGACCAGGAACAGCACCTGATCGCCAATCATGCCGCCCAGTGCGACAGACAGGACGACTAATGGAAAGGTTAAAAGCCCCTGATGCGCGGCCACGCCGCCTAGCAGGGTGATGGTTTCCCCCTCTGCCATACTGCCGATAATCAGCGCGGCGTAGCCATACTGTTCTATTAAGCCATTGATATCCATTAAGCTGGACTCTCCTCCATGTATACCCGTCATACTTCAAGTGGCAGGTGCGTTGGCTGCATCCGCTCACCTCAGTCACATAGTTAGCTATGCTCCTGAGGATTCCCGGCCTTGCCGTGTTACTCGGCAAGCCTGGCCCCTCCGGAGTCAGCGTAGACGCTGTTCAAAAAGACCTGAAAGTCTTTTTGTCCTGCAACTCGAATTATTTAGGGTATGAAATTTTCCCTAAAGCATACAACTCATCGCCGCCAGGCTTGTACAGAATCGGAGATATTTTTCGTCTGGTTAAATAATAACCTGAAGGTGAATTATACTTGGAGTATCGCAAGCATTTGCGCCGCAGGTCCGGAGGTTGTATGAGCCATGTCTGGGGATTGTTTTCCCATCCTAATCGGGAAATGCAGGAAATTAAGCGCGAGAACGAATCCGTCTCGCATCACTACACTCACCATGTGCTGTTGATGGCGGCCATTCCCGTCATCTGCGCGTTTATCGGCACCACGCAAATTGGCTGGAACTTCGGGGACGGCACCTACGTCCAGCTCTCTATGTTTACCGGCCTGTATCTGGGCATTCTTTTCTACGCCCTGATGCTGGGCGGCGTCGCGGTGATGGGGCGGGTTATCTGGTGGATGGCGCGTAACTATCCGCAGCGTCCGTCGCTTGCCCGCTGTATGGTTTTCGCAGGGTACGTGGCCACGCCGCTGTTCTTAAGCGGGATTGTGGCACTTTATCCGCTGGTCTGGCTGTGCGTGGCGGTAGGCGCCCTGGCGCTGGTCTACACCGGCTATCTGCTCTACGTTGGCGTGCCGGACTTCCTCGGCATCGACAAAGAAGAGGGGATGAGTTTTTCCAGCTCAACCTTGGCCATTGGCGTGCTGGTGCTGGAAGTACTGCTGGCCGTCGCGGTGATTCTGTGGGGTTATGGCTACCGTTTGTTCTGACGGGGCGAATTAACAGAAAGTTTTGATATAACGTTACGATTCTTAACTGGCAGTCAAGCGGGGCGGCGGAGTATGATTCCGGCGCCCCGCACGTTTATGTCATCCCGATGACGCTTAGCGGTGAGCCTCTACTTTTCCGGAATCATTACAGAAGTGTCACCATGCCGACAAAAATCCGTTTATCGTTGTTCAGCCTTGCGCTGATGATGACTGTGCCTTTTGCCCCGCAGGCAGAGGCCAGTAAGGTCGCCACCCACGCGGCCAGCGCCGGTCAGGAGATTGCCTCCGGCAGCGCCATGATTGTCGATCTGCAAACTAACAAGATTCTCTATTCCAGCCATCCGGATCTGGTTCGTCCTATTGCCTCCATCACCAAGCTGATGACCGCGATGGTGGTGCTGGACGCCCATCTGCCGATGGATGAAATGCTGAAAGTGGACATCAGCCACACGCCTGAAATGAAGGGCGTTTACTCTCGCGTTCGCCTGAACAGCGAAATCAGCCGCAAAAACATGATGCTGCTGGCGCTGATGTCGTCAGAAAACCGTGCGGCGGCGAGCCTGGCACATCACTACCCTGGCGGCTACGACGCGTTTATTCGCGCGATGAATGCGAAGGCGAAGTCCCTCGGCATGACCCACACCCGCTATGTGGAGCCGACCGGCCTGTCGATTGAAAACGTCTCAACCGCGAGCGATCTGACCAAACTGCTGGTGGCGACGCAGAAATACCCTCTGCTGGGCCAGCTCAGCACCACGCATGAAGATATGGCCACCTTCCGCAACCCGGCTTATACGCTGCCGTTCCGCAACACCAACCATCTGGTGTACCGTGAAAACTGGAATATTCAGCTGACGAAGACTGGCTTTACCAATAACGCAGGCCACTGCCTGGTCATGCGCACGGTCATCAACGGCCGCCCAGTGGCGCTGGTGGTGCTGGACGCGTTCGGGAAATACACCCACTTCGCCGACGCCAACCGCCTGCGTTCCTTCCTGGAAACCGGCAAAGTAACCCCTGTTCCGGCGGCGGCGTTAAGCTACAAGCGCTCTAAAGCGGCGCAAATGGCCAGCAACACCGCCGCAGGTTCAGAAGAAGAGTAATCAGTCCGGCAGCGTCCCGTCTCCACCGTTGAGGGGGCGCTGCATCATCACCGTGTCCCGCCAGTCTCCCAGCTTAAAGCCAACGCTTCGCAAACATCCGACGGTTTCAAACCCGTGCTGGCTGTGTAATTTGCACGATCCGGTATTATTTTCCCCGTCGCCAATCACCGCAATCATCTGCCGCCAGGGCCCTTTTTCACACAGCGCGATGAGCTGGCTCAACAGAGCTTTGCCAATGCCGCGTCCGGTCATTGCGGCGTCGATATACACCGAATCTTCTACCGTGTAGCGGTAGCCGGGGCGAGGGCGGTACACCGTAGCGTAGCAGTAGCCCACCACTTGATTGTCAATCACTGCAACCAGCCAGGGCAGGCCATGAGCGCGAACCGCCGCCAGCCGCTCGGTCATCTGTTTTCCATCAGGCGGGGTTTCTTCAAACGATCCTTTGCCGTGCAGCA
The DNA here is from genome assembly GCF_011752855.1 of Enterobacter sp. Ap-867. NCBI lineage: Bacteria > Pseudomonadati > Pseudomonadota > Gammaproteobacteria > Enterobacterales > Enterobacteriaceae > Enterobacter > Enterobacter sp. Ap-867. The sequence goes on from NZ_VWWS01000008.1 coordinate 58,611, forward strand.
CGTGCCAGGCATAAATCGTTGTCATCGCGGGGATATCGTCGGGGGTGGCTTCCCTGATGAGTACGGCAGGGAAAGGCAGAGTTTCTACTGCGGACATCTTTCGCTCCTTGGGCAGAAAAAGGGTGAAGATAGCCTTCACCCTGCTTCATTAATCTATGCCCAAAAAAGCGTGAAACATAGTTTGCCCGTCATAGGAGAAACTTATCTCTGTCAGCCGTGCTCCTGCACGCTGTCGTCTTCGGCCCAGCTTTTACGCCGGGTTGTTTTGCCAATTCCAGGATTCATGCTGTTGGTCGGGTCGTTGGCCTTGTAGAACTGCTTCAGCGTTTCCGGCGCTTTGTAGAGATGGCCTACGTTATGCTCGGCGGGGTACTGCGCCCCGCGTTCGTGCAACAGCGCCAGCATCTGCTCTTTCAGCTCGTGCACGTCCACGCCTTTTTTGACGATGTAATCCTGATGGAAGACATGGCACATAAAGTGGCCGTAATAGAGACGGTGGATCAGCTTATCGCCGATCTCCGGCGGCAGCTCTTCGAACCAGTCTTCGTCGTTGCGGCGCAGCGCGATATCCAGCGCCAGAATATCTTCCACTTCATCCGCATGCACGGCGTGATAGCGGATGGCGGCCCCGGCGGCGGCAAAGCGGTGCAGGAAGGCTTTGCTGCCTTCTTCCGCAGTACAAACGAAGAAGTCGCCTTCGGCGGTTTTAAAATATTCGCTCAGCCATGCTTTGGCTTCATCGATCCCGTCCCCGGCCATTTTCAGCAGCAGGTGGTGAGGATATTTATCCCGCCAGGTTTTCATCCGTTCCGGCAGGTGCGCCGGGAAAACGCCGCCGAGCTTCTGCATAAAGCGGTCGGTAAAGTGCGGCTTAAACAGCGACACCTTATCGAGCATCGCATCGGTGCGTCCTTTCATGGTGAAGAAGAACGGCATTTTGTCGGTGCCGAGCTTGTCGATCATCAGGAACGTGTCTTTGCCGTACTTCTCCGCGATGTCGTAAATATCGCGGTGCATATACTCCCCGGCAACCGGCAGATTTTCGAAGTTGGCCAGAATATGGCGGCGGATTTCGCCCAGCACGCGGGGCTGGTTGGTGCCGATGTAAAACACCTGCTGGCGCTTTTCCGCCTGGAAGGTATCGAGGCGGACGGCGAAGACCGCCAGTTTGCCCGCGCAGCCGGAGGATTCAAACAGGCGGTCCGGATCTGCGTTATAACGCGCGGGCGTGTCGGCCTCCACGTCGCGCACGCGGGTGACATAATCGTGGTCGTGAGCGTGGCGGCCATCGTGCTGTACGTCGCTGTCTTTCACGCGCTCATCGTCGAGCGCGCCAAGAATTTGTTCCGGCGTGGTGCCAAGGTTAATCCCCAGGTGGTTTACCAACTGCAGCTTGCCGCTTTCATCAATGCGCGCGAAAAGCGACATCTCGGTGTATGCCGGGCCGCGCTGTACCAGCGACCCGCCGGAGTTGTTGCAAATCCCGCCGATGACCGAAGCGCCAATACAGGATGATCCAATCACCGAGTGCGGCTCGCGCCCGAGCGGTTTCAGCGCTTTTTCCAGCGAGTAAAGCGTGGTGCCTGGGTAGGCTAGCACCTGCTCGCCCTTATCCAGCAGATGCAGCTTGTCGAGGCGCAGCGTGCTGATAATCACAATATCGCGATCGTAATCGCTGCCGCTGGGCGTTGAGCCTTCGGTCAGGCCGGTATTAGCGGCCTGCATAATAATGATTTTATCCGCCGCGACGCAGGCGCTTAATACGCGCCACAGCTCCAGCAGAGAGCCGGGGAAGACCACGGCCAGCGCTTCCCCCTGGCCGGAACGGAAGCCTTTGCGGTAGCGGGCCGTTTTGGCCGGGTCGGTTAAAACATGGTGCGAGCCAACGTGGCGAGAGAGTTCGTTTATCAGCGTTTTATTATCGGAAGTCATCAAAACAGACATGGATCCACTCCTTGTGATGGCATCAAAAAGCCTGTCGTTAAGCATAGCGCCGAAAAACGTGAGCGTAACGAGGAAATCTCCACGAAATCAGCAGCCAGGTTTGGCTACGCTCTTCTTACCGTGATGTCGATGTGGCAAACTGCACGCCTTAACAAAAGCTTGTGAGAGTGAATCCGATGAAATGGCTCTGTTCTGTAGGGATTGCCGTAAGCCTGGCGCTGCAGCCTGCGCTGGCCGACGAAATGTTTGGCCCGCACCCTTTAACGCCGGAAGCGCGTGATGCCTACGTCACCGACCTGCTGAAAAAAATGACCACCGATGAAAAAATCGGTCAGCTGCGTTTGATAAGCGTCGGCCCGGATAACCCGAAAGAAGCCATCCGCGAAATGATCAAAGCCGGGCAGGTGGGAGCCATTTTCAACACCGTCACCCGCGAAGACATTCGCACCATGCAGGACCAGGTGATGCAGCTCAGCCGCCTGAAAATTCCTCTCTTCTTCGCCTACGATGTGGTGCACGGCCAGCGTACCGTTTTCCCGATAAGCCTCGGCCTGGCGTCCTCGTTCAACCTTGATGCGGTCAAAACCGTGGGCCGGATTTCCGCCTATGAAGCCGCCGACGACGGCCTGAACATGACCTGGGCGCCAATGGTGGACGTCTCGCGCGATCCGCGCTGGGGCCGCGTGTCCGAAGGCTTTGGTGAAGACACCTACCTGACCTCGATGATGGGGCGCACCATGGTGGAAGCGATGCAGGGCAAAAGCCCGGCGGATCGCTACTCGGTGATGACCAGCGTGAAACACTTCGCCGCCTATGGCGCGGTCGAGGGCGGGAAAGAGTACAACACCGTCGACATGAGCCCTCAGCGCCTGTTCAACGACTACATGCCGCCGTACAAAGCCGCGCTGGACGCGGGCAGCGGCGGCGTGATGGTGGCGCTGAACTCTCTGAACGGTACGCCGGCTTCCGCCGACAGCTGGTTGCTGAAGGATTTGCTGCGCGACGAATGGAAATTCAAAGGCATCACCATCTCCGATCACGGCGCGATTAAAGAGCTTATCAAGCACGGCGTAGCCAGCGACCCGAAAGACGCGGTGCGCATTGCGCTCAATTCCGGCATCAACATGAGCATGAGCGACGAGTATTACAGCAAGTACCTGCCGGAGCTGGTGAAAAGCGGTGCGGTGCCGATGAAAGAGCTGGATGACGCCGCTCGCCACGTGCTGAACGTCAAATACGACATGGGGCTGTTCAACGATCCGTACAGTCACCTGGGGCCGAAGGATTCTGACCCGGTCGATACCAACGCGGAAAGCCGCCTGCACCGCAAAGAAGCGCGTGAAGTGGCGCGTGAGAGCATGGTGCTGCTGAAAAACCGCCTGCAGACTCTGCCGCTGAAAAAGACCTCCACCATTGCGGTGATTGGTCCCCTGGCGGACAGCAAGCGTGACGCGATGGGCAGCTGGTCTGCCGCAGGCGTGGCCGCGCAGTCTGTCACCCCGCTGGAGGGCATCAAAAATGCCGTCGGCCAGCAGGGCAAAGTGGTGTTTGCGAAAGGCGCGAACGTTACTGATGAAAAAGATATCGTCGAGTTCCTGAACCAGTACGAACCGGCGGTCACCGTTGACCCGCGCACGCCGCAGGCGATGATCGACGAAGCGGTGAAGACGGCGAAAAACGCCGACGTAGTCGTGGCCGTGGTCGGTGAAGCCCAGGGCATGGCGCATGAAGCCTCCAGCCGCACCAACCTGACGCTGCCGCAGAGCCAGCGTGACCTGATTGCCGCCCTGAAGGCTACCGGTAAACCGCTGGTGCTGGTGCTGATGAACGGTCGTCCTCTGGCGCTGGTGAAAGAAGATCAGCAGGCGGACGCAATGCTGGAAGCCTGGTACGGCGGCACAGAAGGCGGTAACGCCGTCGCTGATATTCTGTTCGGCGACTACAACCCGTCCGGCAAACTGCCTATGTCCTTCCCACGCTCCGTGGGGCAAATTCCAACGTACTACAGCCACCTGAATACCGGCCGCCCGTACGATCCGGAAAAACCGAACAAATATACCTCCCGCTACTTCGATGAAGCCAACGGGCCGCTGTATCCGTTTGGCTACGGGCTGAGCTACACCACCTTTAAAGTCGGTGATGTGAAGCTTTCCGCCCCAAGCATGAAGCGCGACGGCAAAGTTGAAGCGTCGGTTACCGTTACCAACACCGGCGACCGCGCAGGGGAAACCGTGGTGCAGATGTACCTGCAGGACGTGACCGCTTCCATGAGCCGCCCGGTAAAAGAGCTGAAAGGCTTTAAGAAAGTGGCGCTGAAAGCGGGTGAAAGCCAGACGGTCAGCTTCCCAATCGACATCAGCGCCCTGAAGTTCTGGAACGCGAAGATGAAGTACGATGCGGAGCCGGGCAAGTTCAACGTGTTTATCGGCCTCGATTCTGCCCGCGTGCAGCAGGGTGAATTTGAGCTGAAATAAAGCAGAGCATTATTAGAATGCAGCCACCTTTAAAGGTGGCTGTTTTTTTAGGTGTAATCAATGCTTCGCTGAAAATTAGCGTATTCCCTGATTATTTTCGCTGGCAAGATTTAGCTCGTTTAATACTGGCGCAACAGAATAGAATGAGCCGCAAACGACAATCACATCGTCGATACTGGCGTCAGCTTTAGCCGCTTCCCAGCCGGATAAAATATCCGGGAAGCTTTTTGCCTTCGGTAAATACTGAGCAATATCTTCAGCTTTAGAGCTTCTGGGGCCCGCCTGAATACCACAGCAATACCACTCTCCGTTGAGATCTTTTAACTGTTCAATAGTGCCGTTGATATCTTTATTAATAAGCATACCGATTACAAAAAGGTACTTTCCCTTTATGGGGAAGTTACGCAATCTTTCCGCTAAATATGCCGCAGCATGCGGATTATGCGCCACATCTAAAATCACCGTCTGTTGATGGCTAATGACTTGAAAACGGCCCGGCAAATTGGCTTTATCAATGACGTCACTCAGCGCGGTAAGATCAAATTTAAGCCCGCTGACGCGCAGAGCCGCTAGTGCGGTAGCCACGTTATCGCGTGGCATTTTAGGCTGGCTCAGCGGCGCAATTTCGCCGAGGTTATCGCTAAACGCCCATGCATCTCCACGGTCTGTTACTTGCCAGTTGACGCCACGCTGATGGGGAATCGCGCCAATCTGTTCCGCATAGCGGAGCAATGATGCCGGTGCCTGAACTTGCCCAATCACCGCCGGACGTCCACTACGGAAGATGCCCGCTTTGATTTCGCCGATGGCTTCGGTGCCTTTCCCCAGCCAGTCTTCATGATCCAGTGCCACGTTGGTAATCACAGAGACATCCGGCGTGAGAATGTTGGTCGCATCGTCCCGGCCGCCCATGCCGACCTCAATGATGGCGACATCAACCTGAGCCCATTTCATCAGGCAAAATGCGCCTAGCGTATTGAACTCGAAAGGCGTGAGCGTCGTGGCCTCGCGCGCTTTTTCAATTTCAACAAAAGCAGCAATGTGGGCGGCGTCCGACAGCTCCTGGCCCTGAATGCGCACGGTCTCTTTATAATGCATCATGTGGGGGGAGCTGAAGACGCCCACTTTGTGCCCTGACAGCATCAGCACTTTTTCAAGGGTATGGCAGGTGGTGCCTTTGCCGTTGGTCCCGCCGACCAAAAAGACAAAAGGGGCGGGCCGTAAGACATTCAGTTTGGCTGCCACGTCCCTGATTCTGTCCAGGCCCATATCAATGACCTGCGAATGAAGGCTGTCGATGTAAGCCAGCCAGCGGGGTAAGTCTGCGGTGAGATCGGGTATGTTGGCGCGGTTGCTCATCAAATATTCCTTGGTTAAGCATCATCACTTTCTGGGACGAAAACTGAGGCAGGGCCATATTATCCAGATAAAGAAAAAATAGGATCCGGCAGTTGTAAGCAATAAATAATGAGTTTTTGAAGCTATCTTGAATATTTAATCCACCGACAATTTAAGCGGGTTTGTACCGGCACAGCATCTTGTTTAGCATTTCACACCAACAAAAAACTCATAAAATAAAGATGAATAAAATGCGGCAGTGGAACGTTAGCTGAGTATGTCCGCTACCGGAAATACTCCATGCTTCGTATTCTTCTCAAAATAATCCTCGGGCTGTCGATTAGCCCCTGGCTTTATGCCGCGCCGGAAAGCTACAGCGTCCTTACGCCGCAAACGGCGATAGAACTTTCATGGCGCGCGTTTGGCGGGACTTCTCAGGCGCACCTCGACGGCGTCACTGGCTCACTTTTGCTGGATGCAGGGAACGACATGCACGACAGCATCAGCGTACGCATCCCGGCCGCAACGCTGCAGGCTTCAAACAGCCTGCTGACTTATCAACTGCAGAGCGGGCTATTCTTTGATACCGCACATTACCCAACGCTCTCGTTTAGCAGCACCAGGGTTGTGGCCCAGGGGGCCGGGCGTTACCGGATTTTCGGCCTGCTGCAGGTAAAAAATGTTCAGCATCCGGTGGTTTTGGAGGCGAGTCTGGATAACGCCCCCGCATTAACTTCAGGCCAAAATGCCCTCTCATTACGTGCCACAACGGTTATCTCCCGCGCCGCCTTTAATATGGATAAATTTGAGGCCGTGGTGGATGACAGTATTGCGATTGAGATTAAAATCCGCGCGAGGATTAGCTAGGTTTTTTAATGTAAGTATTTGTTGTATGTGTATTTAATTGCTTATTCTTTGAGGTGGTTGGTGTCCCTATTTTAACCTTTCAATTTTCCGTTCACCCGTAGATCGATTTCCCATATACGCTCAGATCACGGTGAACGTGTCAGGGGGCACTACGCCATGCCCCCTGACAACCCCCGGCGCCCGGCGAGCTCATCGCCGCTGAAGCGGTAAACCCACCGGCTATCACCCAAACATTCGGGGTCGTTCGCGATTCGTTCCCGACGATCGCTCTCTTTCGCTGTTCCCGACAGCTCAACCCCGCCTGAGTTGGGTCATAACCGGGGGCGCTGAGAGCCGGGAACAAGGGCGTGGCTTTGAGACCTGAAGCAACGTTAACGTTCCGTGTGGCTGCGGGTATAAAGCGAGGCACGGTTCCGGCTTAAATCGCCTCCGTTTTCTCTCCGACTGGCCAGGGTCCGGACGTCGGGAACGGCCGGAGGCTGAGAGCGTCGGGAACGCGTCTCAGCCGACCCAGGACTGGGAGATAAAACGGAGGTCTGCCGCTTCAGCGGTCGATTTATTTGGCCGGGAGTCCGGGGTCTCGGGGGAGTGACGGTGGCTCCCCCGAGCCGTTCACCGTCTCTGTGATGGCATATCAAACCGAACTGGAAGTGAACGGGACCTTAGCCGACCCTGCATAATCACGGGTATTTGCTGCCATAAGCCTGACCGGAAACCATCAATACAAATTCTGCGGTGTAAAAATCCCGTGGTGGGAAGTGCGTAAAGGAATCACTGTGGCAGGCGCTGGGGCAGGCGCAGCGCTGAGCGAATCAATGAAAGCTCTGGCCCACCACTGGCTGTCGTACCTTTCCACTTTGGCCAGCAGCTGCTGGTGGCGGCGTTTCCGCTCGTGCAGCGGCATCGTCAGCGCGGAATAAAGCGCATGGCTTGCTTCGTTGGCATCGTAGGGGTTGATCAACACCGCATCCGTCAGCTGTTCCGCCGTGCCGGTCAGGGCCGACAGCATCAGTACGCCGGGGTCTTCGGCATCCTGCGCGAGAACGAAAGCTTTCGCCTCCAGGCTCATCCCCTCAGAAAGTGGGGTGAACATCGCCACGTGGGCGTTACGGTAAAACGCGTGAATCAAATCGGAGTGGCAAAGATGGTTGCGAATATAGTTGATGGGGTACCAGGTCGCATCCCCAAAGCGAGCGTTAATTTCTGCGCACTGGTGTTCAAGCTGGTCGCAGAGATCCCGCGCCGACCACGAATAGCCCCTTGAAGCGTCAGAGATTTGCAACAGGCTGACGTCACGCAGGTACTCCGGGTGTGAACTTAGAAACGTTTCCATCGTATTCAGGTGGCAGTGCACGCCGCTGATATCGCTGATCGTGTCGTTGCTGATCACAATCTGGCGAGGGTAGTTCCGCACCGCTTCGGCGTTGGTGTGCGAAAGCGGCGGCAGGATTTTATCCACGCCGCAGGGGAAAATCCCCAGCCGGATAATGTGCCCGTTGAGCTGAATAAGATTATCCGCCAGCCGCTCCACGCGGTAAAACCGCAGCGCATAGGCGAGGAAATTATTCACATCTCCGCTCGACTGAAAGCCGAGCAGATCGTAGCTGAACAGCGCCTGCATCAGGCTGTCGTGTTCAGGTACCGAACGCAGCACATCGCCTGGCGGGAAGGGCTGATGCAGGAAAAAGCCGTAGCGGTTGGTGTAGCCATCCTCTTTGAGCATCTTGCCGGTGAACAACAGATGGTAGTCCTGCACCCAGACGAGATCGTCAGGCTCGATTTTGGCGGCCACCCGCGCTTTCACGTCATGGTTATAGTTTTTCCAGGTGGTGAAATACTCTTTTTTATAGTGGATCAAATCCGGGCGATTGTGGAAAACCGGCCACAGCACCTGATGAATATAGCCCTGGTAAAAGTTGTCATACTCGTTGGGGGTCAGCGCCCAGCTGTATTGCTGGTAGCCCGACTGACTGAAAAAACGCTCTTTTCTCTGCTTGTTCCCTGCGGCTATTTCACCGTTCCAGCCAAACCACAGGCCCGAATGTTTCTTCAGAACGGCATGAAGTACCGGAAGCAGAGGATCGCCGCGCTGCCCGCGTTCTGGTTCGCAGCGATTAGACAGCATGATAAGACGAGACATACATCACCTCAGGTTAGCATTCAGGTTAAGAGCACACGGGCGTTAGCGGGACAGCACCGCTTCTTCCTGGGTCACGATAGTTTCAAACCACGCCAGTTCCGCCAGCTTGTGGGTCACCCACTGGCGGGAGAACGCTTCCCCCAGGCTTTCGGCCATGTAATGACTTTGCTGAAACTCATCGATTGCGACGTGCTGGAACAGCGGCAGCTCAGGGGCAAACAGGGCTGAATTTTTCAGGGTATCGCTGTCGATATTTTCCAGGCCGTAAAGCATGCCGGTCAGAATGGCGGCCATCGCCAGATACGGGTTCACGTCGGCCCCGGCGAGGCGGTACTCAATGCGGCGGTTGCCGTCGTCAGAGCAGGGAATGCGCAGGGCGGCGCTGCGTTTGTTGTAGCCCCAGGAACTGAACAGCGGCTCGGTAAGGTTTTTGCGCAGCCGCCTGAAAGAGTTGACGTGTGGGGCAATAATGGCCACGGCGGCGGGCATTGTTTGCAGCATCCCCGCCAGGCAGAGCTGGGTCATTTCGTTCAGGTTTTCCGCCGGGGAGGCAAAAACGTTGTCGCCTTTGCGGTCGTTCAGGCTGATATGAAAATGCAGGCCGTTTCCGGCCAGGTGCGAAAACGGCTTCGCCATAAAGTTGGCCTGATAGCCAAACTTATCGGCCACGATGCTGGTCAGGCGGCGTAGCGCCAGCACGCTTTCGCACACGCCGACGATGTCTTTGCCATGCTTCAGGTTCAGCTCAAACTGCCCGGCTTCCGCTTCGCAGACGATACCGCTCAGCGGCAGCTTTTGATCGGCGGCGGCCTGCTCCAGCGCTTCAATAAAAGCGGTGTAATCGGAAGGGACGGGCATATAAAAGCAGCCCTGGGCCGGCACGTCCTGTTGGGCTTTGCTGACCAGGTAAAACTCTATTTCCGGCGCGGCGACCGGGTAGAGGCCGTGGTAATGAAACTTCTGCAGGACATTTTCCAGCACCACTCTGGGTTCTAGCGCGTAGCCGCTGCCGTCGCTCTGCTTCATGGTTAACAGCAGCTGCGCGTTGTGCTTCGGGTCGTGGGCGCAGGGCCGCAGCGTCCCCGCCACTGGCAGGCAAAGCCCGTCGGGCTCGTCGTATTCCACGCTGGCTGATGCCTGGCTAAAAGGTTTACCCTCGTGATCCATCGCGTAAACGGACTGCGGGAAATAGCAGCCGGCAGAGAGCGACAGCAGGCTGTCTACCGCGATGCGCTTGCCGCGAAAAGCCCCGTTGACGTCATTGAGGTAAATATCAACGTGCTTTGTGTCGGGGTGACGCTGCAGGTAGCGCTGTACCTCTTTGGCAAACTCTTTAGCTCGCTCCGCCGCTGGCTTTTGCCGCACTGACTGGCCGACGGATTCTTCATTGGATGAAGCCTGCGGCAAAGCGAAAAGCGTAAAAATGTTTTTAACGAGTGAGTGGTGAATGAGTGAGTTCATGGCGGTCTTTTTCTAAGCCTCTCGGCGACGAAAAGAGCATATTCACTGGCGTATAAAAAGAAGGTAAAAAAGCCCAGGCGGTGGGTAAAAAAAGTATAAATGGCAATAAGTGTGGGGATGTAGCCCGGCACCTGCGGCTGTCCGCCTGTCCAAACGAGTTCGCATATCATATACCGCTTAGTGCTTTCCCCAGCCGATTCAAACTCGGCTATTCTTTGTTTACTGCATGATTTTTAAGTAAAGAACAACGAGGAATAACTATGAACATATCAACACGTTGGGGTTTGGCAGGGTTAGTGATGTTGGCAACAGGCGCGCAGGCGGCGGAACCGGTGAAAGTCGGCTCTAAAATTGACACCGAAGGCTCTTTGCTCGGCAATATTATTTTGCAGGTTCTGGAAAGCCACGATGTAAAAACCGTGAATAAAGTCCAGCTCGGCACCACCCCGGTTGTGCGCGGGGCGATTACCTCCGGCGAGCTGGATATTTACCCGGAATACACAGGCAACGGCGCGTTCTTCTTTAAAACTGAAAACGATCCGGCCTGGAAAGATGCCCAGAAGGGCTATGAAAAAGTTAAGCAACTGGATTACGACAAAAATCACCTGGTCTGGCTGACGCCGGCCCCGGCCAACAACACTTACACCATCGCGGTACGTAAGGACCTGGCGGAGAAAAACCACCTGGTTTCCCTGGCGGATCTTAGCGAATACCTGAAAAAGGGCGGCACCTTTAAGCTGGCGGCTTCCGCCGAGTTTATCGAGCGCTCCGACGCGCTGCCGGCCTTCGAAAAAGCCTACGGCTTTAAGCTGGAACAAAGCCAGCTGCTTTCCCTGGCCGGGGGCGACACCGCAGTAACCATTAAAGCAGCGGCACAGCAAACCTCCGGCGTTAATGCCGCGATGGCCTACGGCACCGATGGCCCGGTTGCGGCCCTGGGCCTGGAAACGCTCACCGACCCGAAAGGCGTGCAGGCCGTTTCTGCGCCAACCGCCGTAGTGCGTGAGGCCGTGCTGAAAGAGTACCCGCAAATTGGCGACTGGCTGAAACCGGTCTTTATTTCCCTCGACCAGAAAACGCTGCAGCAGCTGAATGCTAAGATTGCCGTGGAAGGTCAGGATGCCAAAAAAGTGGCCGCTGATTATTTAAAGCAAAAAGGCTTTGTTAAATAGCCTGCTGGCGGCGTGCATTGTGCTTCAAAGCCCGAAATGCACGTCGTTATTTGGTCTGCCTCAAACAGTCGACAACGCCGGTTGTCGGCTGTTTGTCATCAATTAGCTGGAATGACGTTTGCTAAAAATTCATAACAGGGTACTGCTGCTGCTGGTGTTACTGCTGGCGGCCGCCTTGATGTTACTCCCGATCATCAACAACGCGCCTAACCGCCTGGTTTCCGGCGAGCCGCTGGGCGTCACCCAGTTGCCCGGCACGCTGTATTACTGGCTGGCGATTCCTTTTCTGATGCTGGCTGGCCTGACGCTGGCCCCCGCCCGCGCCCTCACTCAGCTGGTGATTATTGCCACCGGCGAGCTGCTGTTTATCGGCCTGCTGTTACTGCTGGGACACACCGCGAGCCAGCTTGCCCTGGAGGGCAGTTCCCTCGCGCGTACTTCCCCCGGCAGCGGGCTGTGGCTGATGCTGGCGGTTTGCCTGCTGCTTTGCGCCGATGCCGCTAACAGACTCACGGCCAGCCCTTTGTGGCGGCTCTTGCTGAATCTCCAGGTCTGGGTCGTCCCCGTCGCGCTGCTGGCAACCGGCTACTTCAGCGATCTTTCGCTGATGAAGGAGTACGTCAACCGCCAGGACGTGTTTGACGATGCCCTGAGCCGCCACCTGGCCCTGCTGGCCGGTACGCTGGCTCCGGCGCTGCTGATTGGCGTCCCGCTGGGGCTCCTTTGCTATCGCCGCCCGGCCTGGCAATCCGGCGTGTTTTCTCTGCTCAACGTGATCCAGACGGTGCCTTCCGTGGCGCTGTTTGGCCTGCTTATTGCGCCGCTGGCGGGTCTTGCCGCCTGGCTGCCGTGGCTGGGGAAAATGGGCGTGAGTGGGATTGGCGTCGCGCCTGCGCTGATTGCGCTGGTGCTTTATGCGCTCTTGCCGCTGGTGCGTGGCGTGGTGGCGGGTTTGCAGCAGGTACCGCGCAACATCGTGGAAAGCGCGCTGGGCATGGGCATGTCGCGGGCACAAATTTTCTGGCGAGCGGAAGTGCCGCTGGCGTTGCCGGTGCTGCTCCGCAGCCTGCGTGTGGTCTGCGTGCAGACTATCGGCATGGCGGTTATCGCCGCGCTGATTGGCGCAGGTGGATTTGGCTCGATTATTTTCCAGGGGCTGTTGAGCAGCGCGCTGGATCTGGTTCTGCTTGGCGTGATGCCGGTTATCGCCCTGGCGGTGATCGTCGACGCGCTGTTTAAGCTGTTTATTTCTCTGCTGGAGGCAAAATAATGATCGAGTTCGATCGCGTCAGCAAATACTTCCACGGCGAAGCGGCGGTCAGTGATTTGACGCTGAACATCCTTGAAGGGCAATTCACCGTGCTGATCGGCACCTCCGGCTCAGGCAAGTCCACCACGCTGAAGATGATCAACCGCCTGGTAGAGCACGACGAAGGGCGCATTCGCTTTGCCGGGGAAGAAATCCGCAGCTTTGACCCGAAGGCGCTTCGCCGCCGCATGGGCTACGCCATTCAGTCCATCGGCCTGTTCCCGCACTGGACGGTGGCGCAGAACATCGCCACGGTGCCTGAGCTGCTGAAGTGGCCGAAGGCGAGAGTGGCCGAACGTATTGACGAGCTGCTGGAGCTGTTAGGCCTGGACGCCGCGCAGTTCCGCGACCGCTATCCGCACCAGCTTTCCGGCGGGCAGCAGCAGCGCGTGGGCGTGGCCCGTGCGCTGGCGGCCGACCCGGAGGTGCTGCTGATGGACGAGCCTTTTGGTGCGCTGGACCCGGTCACCCGCGCGACGCTGCAGCAGGAGATGATCCGCATTCATCAACTGCTGGGGCGCACCATCGTGCTGGTGACCCACGACATTGACGAGGCCTTAACGCTTGCCGACAACATCGTGCTGATGGACGGCGGCAAAGTTATCCAGCAGGGAACGCCGCTGGAGCTGCTGACCAACCCGGCCAACGACTTTGTGCGTGATTTCTTTGGCCGCAGCGAGCTTGGCGTCCGGCTGCTTTCACTGCGCCACGTCGCGGACAGCATTCGCGCCGATGAACGTCTGGAAGGGGAACCTATCCGGGCAGACATGACGCTGCGCGAAGCGCTCTCGCTGTTTATCGACCGCCAGTGCGAAAAACTGCCGGTGGTGGATGCCCAGAATCAGCCCTGCGGCGTGCTGCACTTTAGCGACCTGGTCAGGAGGAGAGAACATGCGCCTGCTGCGTGACCCTTTGCTGTGGCTTATCGCGCTTTTTGCTGCGCTGCTGGTGCTGCTGCCCTACACCAGCGGGCTGTTTAGCTGGCTGTTCCCGCAGCTGACCAGGCCGATGTACCAGCAGGACAGCTTTGTCTCTCTGGCGCTGGCGCACTTAACGCTGGTGGGCATTTCCAGCGTGGTTGCTGTGGTGATTGGCGTGGGGCTGGGGATTCTGGTCACGCGTCCGGCGGGGGAAGAGTTTCGTTCGCTGGTGGAGACCATTACCGCCGCCGGGCAAACTTTTCCGCCGGTGGCCGTCTTAGCCGTGGCGGTGCCGGTGATGGGGTTCGGGCAAGAGCCGGCGATCATCGCGCTGGTGATTTACGGCCTGCTACCGATTTTACAGGGGACGCTGGCGGGAATTGGCGCCGTGCCTGAATCCGCGCGCGAGATTGCGCTTGGCATCGGCATGAGCCGCGGGCAAATGCTGCGGAAAGTGGAACTGCCGCTCGCCGCGCCGGTTATTCTGGCGGGCATCAGGACGTCGGTGATTATTAATATCGGCACCGCAACGATCGCGTCTACCGTGGGCGCTAACACGCTCGGGTCACCGATTATTATCGGGCTAAGCGGCTTTAATACCGCCTATGTGATTCAGGGCGCGGTGCTGGTGGCGCTGGCGGCAATTGTTACTGACCGCCTGTTTGAGCGCCTGGAAAGTTACGTCACGCGCCATGCAAAATAACGATGTAGCCGACCAGCATCACGCCGCCAATGCCGCCGATCGCCATAACCAGCATTCCGCCCACAAGGGCCATTTTTGACAGTTTCATCCGTTGCTCCGTTTGTTAACGAAGCGATTATAAGGGGAAGCGGGGTTGTTAATGAACCTTTGATTGTGACGAAGAGGGAAAAAGGCCATTTTCCCTCTTTATTGCCGTCAGTCCGTGGGCTGTCTGCGCTCAACGTTACCCAGCACAAAAACGGGCAGCCCTGCGCTGCGCCACGATTCAATCTGGTCTATTTGCCGTTCTCCGGGGCAGTCACCGCACCAGACCAGCAGCGTTTGCCGGTCAAAAATCTCCGGTTTCAGGCTGCTCAGCGAATTAGCCAGCACGTCGACCCGCCAGCCTTGCTGGCTGGCAATCCACGCCGCCATCCACAGCCGCGTTGTGTCCTGCACGTTCCAGCCCACGACTAAAGCATCTCTGCCATTTTGCTTGCGCGCGGTGGCAATACACATCGCGATATAGTTGATCAGAGCGCCGTCCAGCAGGCTAAGCAGCGCGCAGAGCGCAATTTGCTGCCCGTAAAGGCGGCGACGCAGCGGAAGATAGAGATGTTGCACCAGCGTGTGCGCCGGATAGATACGCCCAATGTCGGCTATCCAGGCGCGGAGCAGGTTGGGGTTGCCGCTTTGCAGATGGCGGAGCAGCGTTTCCTGCCGCTCTCCCCAGGCGTGTTCTTTTTCCCGGTGTTCACCGCTGAGTAGGCCTTTGACTTTGCTGACCTGCACGCCTTGCTCGATCCAGGTTTGGATCTCGCGAATCCGCTCGATGTCGGCGGAGTCAAACAGGCGATGCCCGCCGTCGCTTCGCTTAGGTTTGAGCAACCCGTAACGCCGCTGCCAGGCCCGGAGGGTTACCGGATTAATATTGCAAAGCGCAGCCACTTCTCCGATGGAATAAAGCGCCATAACGTCACCTGATACCTTAAGGGGAGGCCCTTACTAACTGTAGTAAGTTCTGGTGAGTTTGGCTTCATTGGGCGAGATTTCTTGGGGGATTGGCGTTGTTGCTTAATCACATTTCTCTTTCAAATCTTCCACAGATATCTTTCGCTCCGCAGTTATGCCGTTCACCGATAATTCAGTTTCCCTTGTACTTTCAGAGCACGTGAACGTGTCAGGGGGCATTACGCCATGCCCCCTGACAACCCCCGGCGCCCGGCGAGCTCATCGCCGCTGAAGCGGTAAACCCACCGGCTATCACCCAAACATTCGGGGTCGTTCGCGATTCGTTCCCGACGATCGCTCTCTTTCGCTGTTCCCGACAGCTCAACCCCGCCTGAGTTGGGTCATAGCCGGGGGCGATGAGAGCCGGGAATAAGGGAGTGGCTTGTAGGACTTGCAGCAACGTTAACGTTCCGTGTGGCTGCGGGTTTAAAGCGAGGCACGGTTCCGGCTTAAATCGCCTGCGTTTTCTCTCCGACTGGCCAGGGTCCGGACGTCGGGAACGGCCGGAGGCTGAGAGCGTCGGGAACGCATCTCAGCCGACCCAGGACTGGGAGATAAAACGGAGGTCTGCCGCTCACGCGGTCGATTTATTTGGCCGGGAGTCCGGGTTCTTAGGGGAGTGACGGTGACTCCCCTAAGGCGTTCACCGGTGCGGGGGCTGCATATAAAACAGGACTCAAAGTGAACGGAATATTAGCCAGTCTTTCATAACGCCTATTTATGACTAAGAGACAGCTCTGGACCGGCTTAATCCTCGAAGTACCAGTACCCCTGGTTAATCAGCGCCGTCAGCTGGCGGATAAATTCGTCATCCTCCACGGCGGCACCCAGCTCCGTTTTGGTCAGCCGGGTATAGCGGCACATTGACACGGCGGCGGCCTGATGGCTAACGTCCAGCGGTTCACTGTTGACGAAGAAACCCTCGCCAACCTGCAATACCCGCAGCCCGCTCAAGCGAATCAGCTCTTCTCCGCCAGCCAGCGCGGCGGCCACTTCTTCGGGCTCGTAAGGCGGCTCTGCAGATGCAATATCCAGCTCGTGCCGCGGCGTGGTCACAAAGCTGCCGAACCACTGGTTGAACGCTTCCGGCTGGCTAATCAACGCCGTCATCATGTCGCGCAGGCGTTCCAGCTCGTAGTTTTCTACTTTGCCAGGGTTTACGCGGCAGGTGAGATCCGGGTCGCTGTAGTGATCGCCGCCGAGGTCATTTTCCAGCACGTAATCGGCAAAGCTGCTGATTAAGTCGCGGCTGTTTGGCCCGCGGAAGCCAACCGAATAGTTCAGCGCCGTTTCATGGGTAAAGCCGTCGTGCGGGAAGCCAGGCGGAATGTAGAGGATATCGCCGGGGGCTAAATCTTCATCGATGATCGGCGTGAACGGCTCAACGTGCAGCAGCGCTGGGTGCGGGCAAAACTGCTTCAGCGGCAGCTTATCGCCCACGCGCCAGCGGCGGCTGCCCATCCCCTGGATAATAAACACGTCATAGTTGTCGATATGCGGGCCAACGCCGCCGCCCGGTACGGAAAACGAAATCATCAAATCATCCAGCCGCCAGTCCGGCAACACGCGGAAAGGGCGCACCAGCGCGGCGGCGGGTTCGTGCCAGTGATTAACGGCCTGGGCCAGCAGCGACCAGCCGGTCTCGCCGAGATTATCAAAGTGTTCAAAGGGGCCATTGCTGGCGTGCCATTTTCCCTCTTTAAAACTGACCAGCCTGCTGTCGACTTCATTTTCCATTGCAAGGCCGGCAAGTTCGTCGGGCGTTATAGGGTCGACAAAATTAGGCAGTGCGTTTTTGAGCACCACCGGCTTTTTCTGCCAGTACGTTTCCATAAACGCTGGCCAGTTGAAATTAAGTTGATAATCCACGGTTATTTACCCCTGTGCGGAAGGAGGCCGATTATAGAGAGCGGCGTCCGCCGCCGACCTTGTCATGGGTCAATCTGCCGCTACATTCCCGCTTTTTCTCCGGCCAGAAAACGCCGGGGCTATCGGTTTTTTCTGATTTTATTTTAACGTTCAACCGGGCTGCAGCCCTTGCTGTGGCTGGTTTTTTCTGGTTTTACACAGAGTTAAAGAAAATTTAGCCTGGAACCGGAACTGAATTCTTACCACTGACTAAGCGGAGAACGTGTTTGACTGTTAAGGGGTAACAGCATGGGATTAGGAATATCGGCTTTTATCAAGCCAGGGCGAGCCATTAGCGACCGTGAAATTACCGATTTACAGCAGGGGCGGTCATGCGCCTCAGCGATAAAACAAAGCAAAGCGCCACCCACGCAAATCGCGTCGGGGTCACTGCACGCCGAGGCCGGAGCTACGCTGCCCCCCGGTGGACTAAGGCAGAGTGCGGCAAATACGCAGACGCCGCAAAAAGGAATGTTCAGCCGTTTTTTAGGACGGCATCGCAACGGACAAGATGCCGCGCAAATTACGATTCCCGCCACGGCAAGCGCTTCTCGCGCCAGCAGCCCAAGTCTCTATAGCCAGGCCAGCGCTTCTCGTGCCACTAGCCCAAGTCTTTACAGCCAGCCCAGTGCCAGTTCCGCCAGCGTTTATAGTCAGCCGGATGTGTCCGACCCGAACGCCATCCCCAGTAATGAAGTCGGAACGCCTGGCAGCCACTTTGCCGAGCTGCCGCTGGAGATTGAGCCTGAAAAAAACATGCTGCTGGAAACCCGGCTATCGCTCGATAAAAAAGGGCGGCTGGAGATCGATACGCCCGCAACCTCTGCGCCTCTACATGCCCTGATGGAAAAAACCATCGGCCATGACCGCCTGCGTTATCAAAATCACCTGGCCAGCGACGACGGCCATCAGCATGTTTTGCTGGATAAAGAAGGGCGGTTGATGACGCTGCGCAGCCAGCCCGGCGCGTTTATTGCCCTCAGCCACAGTCAGCAAAAAGTGGAGTGGCGGGAAGTACATCCTCCCCATCGGGGATTTATGCGCCGCCAAAGCCTGGCGCCCGCCGGGCAGCATCTTTCCTGGCACGACCGCCAGACCGTCGAGATTGGCGGTGAGAAAGTGCGTCTGCCGGAAACGGGCATCCGCGACCGCCTGACGGACAGCGTTACCGACGGCGACGGCACGCGCTACCGCCTGCACGACAAAAAACTCTTTAGCTTTGACAGCGCCGCCAACGCCTGGCAATCGCTCTCCGGCGAGGACGATAAACTCTCCTCCCTGTCGCGCCAGAGCGACGGCATGCTGTGGCGAGTGAACGACGACAAACAGCTTGGCAGCGCCGTGGGTGACACGATCAAGGTCAATTTTGAGCACAAAATCGATCACTATGCGGTAGGCCCGAAGCGCGATGCACTGGTGCTGCTGAGCGACGACGAGAAGAAGCCGCAGGTGGCCTATCTGGCCAACCTGGCGGCGACCGATCCTCAGCCTAAAATGCTGACGCTGCCCGAGAACATGACGCTGAAGAAAACGGCGCTGCACGGCCCGCTGCTGTTTGCGCTGGACAACAATGGCCGGCTGCACTGCGGCGACAAACCTGATGCACAAAGCACGGCGCTGACCTTTGGGGAAGCCCGGCACAAGCCGCTTCTGGATAACATCACGCAATACGTGGCCGCGACCGTTGAAGATGGCGCGCGAATCGAAGATATGCTGGCCGATGAAACCGATCGCCTGCACCTTATCGTGAAGGATAAGTACGACCAGAAGCACGCCATTACCTTCCACTGGCACGGCGGCGATCTCAAGCCGCAGAGCAGCTGGAACCTCAGCGACAGCCTGGTGCTCGACTACCAAAAAGGGCTGCCGCAGGTCACGCCTGCCGCCCATGATGTGGTGGATCTCGGGCGGCTCGGCAAGCTGGCTTTGCACGACGGCAAAGTGCACTACTTCAACGAAACTACCGGCCTGTGGGCCGCTTCCGACGAAAAAGCGGACAAGCTGCAGTGCGGCCTGGACGGCCAGCCGTGGCTGATGAAAGACGGCGAGCTGAAGCGCCTCAAGGTCAACCTGAGCAGTAACAAAGTTGACCACGGCAGCAACGTTTTTGCGCTGCCGCAGGTGACCAAAAGCGTAAGCGCCGATCTGGCCACGGCCGGGTTGGACAAAGCCGAGAAAGCGCAGGCATTCACGGCGATCGACAGCCGCCGCTATCTGGCGGTGAACGAAAAAGGCGATATCGGCTTCCACCACATAGACACCACCACTCGCCGCAATCAGCGTGCCACCCAGACGCTCAGTCAGGCGGCTCTGCAGCAGCAAATTGAGAAGCTGGTCCCCGGCAGCGCGGGGAAAGAGGATGCGGCAAAAGTCAGCGATCTCGCCCTCGATGAAGACAAGCAGCTTTGGCTGTTAAGCAAAGAGGGGAGCCTGTTCAGCCTGCCGGAAAACGGCTGGAGCAGCGGCAAAGCTGACGGGTTAGCGAAAGCCACTCTGCCGGCAAACGAGGACGGCAGCCAGCCTGAACTCACCGCGCTGCAAACCTCGGCTAAGGGGCAAGTCAGCGCCCTCGACAAGCAGGGCAATACGTTTGTCTTCAAAGCCGGAGACTGGGAAAAAGGCGACCCGGCGACCGCGCCGGTGGCGGAACCCAACATGGCTCGCCAGCACTACGAGCGCCTGACGAAAGCGTCAAAAGACTGGCGCCTGCCGGGCACCGGGATCACCTTCAAACGCGAGGTAAACTTCCTCGGCCAGACCGGGCAGGACGGCAAGCAGGTTCGGACCTCGTTCCGCACTCGTCTCAGCACGTTTGTCTTCCGTCCGTCGCTGGAATGGCCGCGCCCGATAAAAACCGCCGCCTATTCTATTCAGCACCGCTACGCCGGGCGTGAAGGGCTGAAAGACGTCTACCAGCAGCAGGGGGATTTGACCCAGCGGCTGAAGGCGCTCTCGCAGCAGCCGGGCAGAGCGGCTCCGCGCCCAGGCTTAAGCCATCGTCTCGAAATCATGAGCGGGGAAACGGCGCGCCAGTGGCAGCCGCAGGAAAAGGCGCTGCTGGAAGAAATGAGCAGCTTTGCACGCCAGCTTTCCGACAGCAGCACGCATTACTGCGAGCAAATTGGCCAGCACTATGGCGTGCGTGACGAACGCCGCCAGGAGGCCACGCCTTCTCGTTTTGGGCTGAACCATAGCCAAAGCGGGG
The DNA here is from genome assembly GCF_011752855.1 of Enterobacter sp. Ap-867. Taxonomy (NCBI): domain Bacteria; kingdom Pseudomonadati; phylum Pseudomonadota; class Gammaproteobacteria; order Enterobacterales; family Enterobacteriaceae; genus Enterobacter; species Enterobacter sp. Ap-867. Next base: position 79,042 of record NZ_VWWS01000008.1, read on the forward strand.
CGCTGAACCCGTCGAGCAGCCGCCAGGATAATTTGACCGGGCAACTGAACGAATTGCTGCGGCGCTATCCGGCCGATAAAAGCAACCACGCCGGGGCGATTATTGCCGAGCTGGAAGCGCGGCAAATAACCCTTAACCACCAGAAAGAACAGGTCCCGATGGGGCGCCAGCGCGATATCCATGACGACATCGGGCTGGTGAAATCCAGGGTAATGCTGGACGTGCTGGCGCTGAAATCCCTGCATGATTCGGTGGATGAGCTGCAGCAGGCCTCGCTGCTGGGCGAACCTCAGCGTTCAGCCAAAATGACGGAAATTGCCGCCAACGTGGCCCGGCTAAGGGACAGCGAATGGGGCGGGAACGTGATTAAAACGGTCACCACTCAGGGCTTCGGCAACCACAAGTCGCTGGAGGCCAACTATGACGCCATCAAGGCAATGACCAAGGCGTTCAGCAAAGAAAACCACGGCGTTAACATCAATACCAAAACCGTGATGCAGGCGGAAAACCAGCGCGAAATGCAGGACAAAATGGTCTCCACCGTGCTCTCGCTGGAGAGCGGCGAAAACCTGGCGTTCAGCCGCACCTATGGGGCGTCTGCCACCGCCACGGTGGCACCGGGCACTCAGGTTGTGGCGGGCGTTGGCGGCAAAGTGGGTGCAGATCGTGGCTACACTATGAGCTTTTCACGCGGCGATACGGGAATTAACGTCAGCTTCGGGCGCACCGGTGCCGTGTCGGCAACCGGCATCGTGGGCGTCGGCTACAACGTGCTGACCGACTACAACAAAACCCACAAAGTTTACCTCGACGGTGACCATAAGCACCCGCTGTCGCAGGGCGTTCGCCTGGGCGGCGGCGTCACGCTGGGCGGGCAGCTTCAGTCCCAGCACGGCGTCTCGTTTGAACTGGCGGAGCACGAAATCCCCGGTTTTATCGAACAGCTGAGCAGCGGCACGCTGGATCCGCTGGAGTTTTTGAACCGGGGTGCCAACCACAGCGTGAAAAGTGGCGCAACCCAGAGCTTCAGCGTGGACATCAACGCCGCCGCGCTGGCGAGCGTCGGCTTCCCGTTTACCGACAGCCACGAGAAAGATTTCCCGACCAGCGCACGCCTCGGCGGCGGCGTCTATGCCAACACTAACCTGCTGGCGGGCAGCCGCGAACGAACGGACTCACGCAACGCCGAAGGGCAGGGCGTCAGCCACAGCGACCACCGCCTGAGGGCATTTAACCAGATGAGCGCCGGGGCTAACATCGCCATTCCGGTCAGCACCACCCTTCAGCCGAAGCACAAAGATCCCTTCTCGGTGGGCGTCGGCGTCGGGGCCAGCGTGCAGCTGTCAATCAACAACCGGACGACGCACAGCCTCACCGTAGACTTAAAAAATGCCCAGCCGGTGGAGGGCGTTCACCTGGAAAAACTGATGACCACGCTGGGCAAGCAGTTTACCGACAGCGCCTCCACGCAGCTGCTGGCCAAACTGAAAGAGCAGCCGAAAGAAGGGGAGCTGCCGATCTCCGTGGCCGATAAGCTCAGCCAGCTGGATGCCCATTTTACACGCTGGTATCCGCCTGCCGATAACGCGAAGGCGCGCCGTCCGCTGCTCGACACGCTGCAGCAGCTGACCGCCCGGCAGCAGCAGGCCGACTCGCTTTCCGTGCAGAATACGCAGCCGGAACCGACCAATGCCGAGGTGGATGCGCTTATCACCGGGCTACGCGGCGAGTTTACCGACCTCGCCAGCCGCCAACTTCTGGATGAACTCACGCCGGCGGAAGGGGCTCCACGCCTGCCGATGTCAGCCGGAGAGCGGCTGGGCAAGCTGGAAACCCACTTTGCCCGCTTTATTCCGCCGTCGCGGCACCACGAGCTGACGGGCAACGGCCCGCAGGCGGCGCTACAGTCGCTGCAGCAAACCGTGCGCCAGCAAAATGCGGTGCTCAACCAGCAGCAGCTGGTGAACAAGGCGGAATACCAGTCCACCTATAAGAACCTTTCGCGCATCGACAACAACGGCTTGTTCCACTTTATGCGCCACTTTATGGAAGGTGAGTTTTCGCCGAGTAACGCCGACCGCATTACCCAGATGATGGGCGAGGATTACCGGCTGAAAGCGCTCCTGCGCGGGCTGCAGGATAACAGCAGTTCCCAGGCGGTGGTCTCCCTTGAGCTGAAAACCAAGCCGCGTGAAAAGCTGGCCGACCAGTGGGCAAACCATACGGTCACCCAGGACTCGATTGTCGATCTGTTAAAAGATCGAGACAAACTGCGACTGAAATCTATCGCGTTTACCAAAACGCAGAGCAAATCCGATGGGTTCTCGACGCCGTCATTTTTACTCGGCGGCTCTAACGGCGTGTCGCTGTCGATGAACGAAAATCTGGGCACCATCAACTTTAGCTACGGCGATGACGACAGCGCGCCGCTCAGCTACACCGTGGACGGTGGCGTGGCTCAGGCAGAAAAAGAAGTGAAATCGGCGCTGCAAGACGCCGCCGAGGCGGGATTTATGGTGAAAGGAGGATAAGGAAATGACGATGCAACAGCAGCTTCAACAGTGGCTTGATGCCTGGGGAAAACAGCACAAGATCTCGCTGCGTCTGGAAGAAGGTGTATGCCTGCTGACGGATGCGCAGCAGCAAGAGGCGGCGGTGATTGAACTGCCGCCGGACAGCAGCGCGGCGGTGCTGCACTGCCGGGTAGGGGAATTAACCGGGCAGGATGCGGCGCTGCTGCCGAACCTGCTGGCGATGAACTTTGAAATGAACGCGATGCGTGGCTGCTGGCTGGCGCTCGATGGGGAAAATGCCATTCGGCTTTGCACTCAGTGCGAAATGTTTGCCCTGGACGCCGAGCGGTTTGCGGGCTGGTTAAATGCCTTTATCAGCCAGAGCGGCGAGGTCAGAGCATTTATTGCCGAGCTGCCTTCGCTGCTGGAGGCCGCCACGCCGCGCTGATATTGATAGAAATAAAAAACCGGGAAATGTCCCGGTTTTTTTATTGGCCTGCAGCCTCGTTGCTGGCAAACAGATCCTCTTCACGCCGCGCGGGCTGCTGCTTTTGCAGAATCTTGTAAATACGCTGGACGTCATCAGCATAGCGGCTTCGAAGCTGGCGGCGCTTTTCCGACGGGCCGGTATTGTACATGCCGACGGTACTCCAGGAGCGGCCATACTGGCGGAACAGCCCGTGTAACACCCACGCGCCGGTGGCGATGCAGGTACAGGGATCGTGCAGCAGGTTGTCACGCGTCACGCCCAGCTGCTTCAACCGGCCAAAATGCACGCTGTTCACCTGCATCATGCACACGTCTTCGGTGTGGTTCGAGTTGGCGGCGTTCACCGACGAGAGACTAAATTTCGACTCTTTCCAGGCGATGGCCTCCAGCAATGCGGGAGCAATCCCAAAGGCATGCCCCACGCGGGTAAAGCATTCGGCCTGGGCGAGGGCCGGCAGGCTAAGCAGTAAAAGTCCCCAGCGCCATTGTTTAGTCTGCATCGCGTTATCTCCTCTAATTCTTACAGGCAATGTGTGGCGAAAAGCGCACTTGGGTTCCCATTTTTTGCCATGTAAGGAACTCTTTACCCCTGCTTCTCACTCAGTTGAACATTCCGGGCGTGGGTAAAACTAAGCGTCATTGCGCGGTTAAGCGGCGGCCGGTTATTGCTACTGGGTATCACTTAGGGAGTATGTTGTATGCAGATATCATCAGGACCGGGCGGGTTCTCACCGCTTTTGCCGGAAAACCATTTTCCAGGCCTGGACGGGGCATCACCTGACTCACAGAACGGCAGTAACAGCATTACCGCCAAACTGCTGCTGAATAACGGCGGGAACACGCTGGCGATCCCGCTGGCGCTGAACTTTGCCAACACGGGTGCAGCGGACAAGCCTTCGGCGATTAACTTCGGCGACTCATTGGCCAGTAATAACAGCCCGGCAACGAACCCGGCGAATGCTTCGTCAAGCAGCAGCAGCGGTTCCGCCGACAGCATGATGCAGGAACTCCAGCAGATGCTGCAGCAGTTCCTGAAAGAGCTGATGCAGCTCTTCCACATGAACACCGGGCAAAGTAAGGGGGACGACGATTCCTCTTCACCGGCGAGCGGCATTGGTTCCGGCTCCGGCTCCGGTTCTGGCATGGACAGCGGCAGCAGCGATGGCGCCGGGGATGCAGGCCGCCCGCTAAATAACCTCGCGGCCGCGCCTTCTGGTGGTCCATCCGGTGCGTCCGGGCCGTCTGCGGATAGCCTGCCGCCGGGCGACACCAGCCTGAAAACCAACGATCCAACGCTGCAAAAAATTGTTTCCCAGTTCGGGGGAGAATATGAAAAAGCCTCCGCTGAAACCGGCGTTCCGGCCAAGCTTTTAGCCGCGCTGACGATGCAGGAATCCGGTGGGGACGTAAACGCCAAATCCACCAACCCGGGTAACGGCCTGACCGACAGCGGCATGAACCAGATCAACCCGGACACTTACCGGGAGATGCAAAGCAAATACCCGGACAAGCTCGGCAGCGACATGAACTCTCCGGCCAACCAGATCATGTGTTCGGCGTTGATGCTTAAAGAAGGCAAAGAGAAATTCGGCAGCTATGATGCCGCGCTGCGCGCCTATAACTCCGGCGACGATCAGGTGAACCTGCACAACCTGTCCAGCGTCTCTTTAGGCGACCCTAACTACGTGAACGAAGTGAACAGCCACATGGCGAAATTCGCCTGATTGTGGAGCGGTAATTTTTGCCTGTTTCTTTACAAAATGGGGTAATTCAGTGGCCACGTCTCCAAAGAGGGTGGCTGCTTTTTTTAGTTACAAAGCAGTTTATTTCTTTGACAAGCTAAAATAGCGTGATTAATCGCAGTAAATGCGTCCAGGAATGTTCCCAATTAAACATAAATACTAAAAGTGAAATATATTTCAAAAAGAAAAGGGTGTTTCAATAGCGACCTCTCAATGTAAATAATCGTAAATATATATTATCGACTTTGCGGATTGTGAGGAAATCCTGTCGGAGAATCCGTCGGGCTTCATACGTGAGTCGGGCAAAAATTCATTTTTTGGTCGCAACAGGGTAAAAAATTAACGGCCTGTCTGTTTTTATTTAATTTATTCATTAAAATCATTTATTTATTTTAATTGTGATAAATTTAGATTCTTATTAATACATTTGGAAATATTCAGCGAATCTCACATTTTTTTTCAGTCGGCTTCACGAAATGAATCTCAGCAAACGCTATCGGCTGACGATTTTATTCCGCTCAAAACAACCTGCTATCCAGACATCGGAACAGTTAAACCTGAATTCTTATGTAGGGATATTCCTACATGAGGCTAAAATTTTGTCTGATTGTGAAACCGCGGCTCGGTGATAGGTTGTTCCTGCTTCTCATAAACAAAACTCATTTATTTTGCGTGCTACCGTATTTTATTCACGGCAGCAGGCGGCAATTATTTTGTGGTTCACGTTTATGGTTCATAAGTGGGACTCATACGCCAGACCTTGAATAAGCCAGGCAGCGGGGGATTTATGAAAGAAAACAGTTCGAATCATTGGGAGATAAAACATATTCCGGTCGATATCGACTTGAATATGCCGCGGTCCGCAGCCGCATTACCCGCGTCTGAAAATGTGCACGATGGGCTGGATATCTGGCTGCAAACGCTAGCCCCACTGAAGGTTGATTTGGTGCTGGAGGGCGAAACGGGCACCGGGAAAGACACCTTTGCACGCCGTATCTACGACCATTCCGGCTGTCGTGGCGCTTTTGTGCCAATTAACTGCGCGGCGATCCCCGAAACGCTGGCAGAAAGTGAACTGTTTGGCGTGACGGCGGGGGCCTACACCGGCGCGACACATTCGCGTGCTGGCTACATTGAAAGCGCCAATAATGGTGTCCTGTTTCTGGATGAAATTGACAGTATGTCCCTGAGCCTGCAGGCCAAGCTGCTGCGGGTGTTAGAAACCCGCACCGTGGGGCGCCTGGGCAGCACGCAGTCTATTTCGCTTAATCTGCGGGTGATTGTGGCCTCGCAAAAGCCCCTTGCCCAGCTCATGGAGCAAAAGCTGTTCCGCCAGGATCTCTTCTTCCGCCTGACGACGGTCAAAATCTCGCTTCCGGCGCTGCGTGAGCGCGTGGAATGCATTATTCCCCTGTTCCGCCGTTTTGCGCAGGAGTCTGCTATTCGACTGAATCGCCCAATGCCGCCGATGCCGCAGCACCTCAGCGAAGCACTATTGATGCACCGCTGGCCGGGGAATATTCGTGAACTGAAAGGCGCTGCCGAAAGGTTTGTGCTGGGGCTGCCGGCCCTGGGGCAGGTGGCGCACCCGGAGATGCGTTCCGTTCGGCTGCGCGAACGCCTGCGGCGGATAGAATACAGCCTGATAGAAGATTGCCTTTCGCGGCATGAAAATCGGGTTGTCAGCGCCGCACATGAATTGGGTATTCCAAGAAGAACGCTGTACCAGAGAATTAAATCTTTGACTGAAAAGGAAAATTAATTTTTTAAATTTCTTTGGAACTGCCGCTTACGCCGCGCCACTTAATCCGTGAATGACACAACATTTGCTGTTTAATTAACGAGGAGTAAACATCATGGCATCAGTAAACACCGGTAACAACGCGGGCGCAAGCAGCAGCCTGGCAGATAGCTTCCAGTCCCAGATGGACTCTATCGAAAACAAATCCATGCAGGACTCTCTGGACAAAGCTGAACGTGACCGTAAGAACGCCTACGTGTCCGGCTACCAGAACTCCGCCACCACCATGATCAGTTCTCTGGCACAGAACAAAATTTCCTTCTAATGCTAATCAGGGATTCGCCCCGGCGTGAATCCCTGATCTTCTCTTCTGCTGGCGGAAACTCTCTTATGCACATTCTTAATCCTGCGACAGGTATGCCTTTGCCAGAACCCGAGTCTCTGGGCGCTGCATCCAGCCCGGCCACTCAGTCTTCCATCCCGTTCGGCAACAGCGTCGCGAATCAAAGCGATGCCGCTTTCTTTTCAGCCGCGCTGCAGCAGCCGGAAGCGGCCTCGGCGATGGGCGGCGTGGGCGGGAAACCTGCCGCAATGTTTGAAAAAGCCTCCGGCATGTTCAAGCAGATGGAAGGCGACCAGAAACAGATGAATAACGTGCTGCGTAAAGCCGCGCGCTCCACCGATCCGCTGGTGCTTAACCAGGTGGACGACCAGCTCTCTAACTATTACCTGGAGAGCATGATGAACGCCAAGATCGTCTCGAAGAGCATTTCGGGGCTCGATAAACTGACCAACCTGCAGTAATCCATCATGCAACGACGCTGGCGAAAAATCCTGCAGCCCTGGCTGCTGGTCCTGCTGCTGGCAGGCTGCGACTCACAGGTCATTCTGAACACCGGCCTGACGGAAAACGATGCCAATGACATCATTTCCGAACTCTCGAAATACAAGATTGAAGCCGACAAGCAAATTGATAAAACCGGCGTCACCGTGCTGGTGGCTCAGGACAATATTGAACGCTCCGTCCGCATTCTCAACGCCAACGGGTTGCCGCACAAAGCGCGGACCAACCTGGGCGAGGTGTTCCAGAAAAACGGCATTATTTCCAGCCCGCTCGAAGAGCGCGCCCGCTATATCTATGCGCTTTCCCAGGAGCTGGAGTCCACGCTTTCACAGATTGACGGCGTGGTGGTGGCTCGGGTGAACGTTGTCCTGCCTGAGCGCGTGGCGCCCGGCGAGCCGGTGCAGCCCGCATCGGCATCGGTGTTTATTAAATACACCCCGGAGATGGACCCCGACAGCATTGAGCCCAGGATCCGTCGACTGGTCGCCGCGAGTATTCCGGGGCTTTCCGGGAAAAATGACGGGGCGCTTTCCGTGGTGTTTGTGCCCGCTGCGGCCTATCACGACCGCGTGGAACTGGTGACCTTAGGGCCTTTCCAGCTGACGCTTTCGCAGTATGCCACGGTCAGGACGCTGTTCTTCTCGCTGATGGGCCTGTTGCTGCTGCTCGGCGGGATCTTCACCCTTTTACCGAAGCTAAAGGCGATGAAGCGCGGTAAAAACTCAGGCTCGACTGGACTGGCCGTTGTGCCCTCAGAGCGGCGGTAACGCCAGTGGTTGCCTGGGACTACGCGCTCGCGGCTAACTGGCTTCGCTGGTGGCAGGAGGGATTCTGGCGGCAGGCGGATGCCAGCTGGTTCGGGCTGCCCTGGTTCAGCCTGGACGAGGCGCTGCGCCAGAGCCTGATGCTTAAATCGCCGCAGGCCGTGCCGGCTATGCTGGCGCTGGAGGAGTCTCTGCCGGAAACGCCCGACGCCCGCCTGCTGGCGCTGGTTTCGCTTGACTTAGCCCAGCGCGAAACGCTTTTTGCGCTGGTGGCTGAGGTTTGTCAGCGCGGGAGCGGGGCGGGGCAGCTCACCGAATCTCAGCGGATCTGGTGCGAACGTCTAACCCGGGGGCTACGCCCCGGCGTCTGGCTGCCCGCAAGTCTTAGTTTTAGCGAAGAGCCGAGTTTCGCCGTGCTCTGCCTGCTGCGCCCGATTCTGACGCCTGCGGCCTGGCTGCGGCTGCGGCTCAGTTTCCCTCAGCCTGTGATTGTGCGATGCGAAGCGTGGCTGGCGGATGAACCTGCGCCGCTAAATCGCCTGCAGGCGCTGTGGGATGGCGCGATCTGGCAGGCTCAACGTTCGGCGATGCCAGCGCTGAATGATTTTTCACGGGAGCAATAAACCATGTGGGTCGGCCGTAAACTTGCTTTAGAAGAGAACGACCAGGTGATTGAAGGCGTACTGTTGCCGCACTCCGCTTTGCAGGAGCAGCAACAGGCTCAAAGCCTGGTGGAACAGGCCATGCGCAAGAGTGAAGCCCTGCTGGAGGAGGCTCGTCAACAGGCTGAGCAGATGCTCGTCGAGGCGCAGGTCGATGCTGAACGGCTGGTCATCACACGCTGTGAAGAGGCAGAGCGGGAATTCTGGCTGCGGGTTGAGCCCTTTTTTAGCGAATGGCGGGCCGAGCGGGACGCGCAAAGTGCCGAAATCGTCGGCCAGGCGCAGGCGCTTATTGCGGCCGCATTTGAACAGCTGTTTGGCGGCCTGAGCGACCAGCAAAAGCTCACGGCGCTGCTGACTCAGCTTCAGAGTTCAAGCGCTCGGGCAACGGACGTCACGCTGTATCACCCCTCACAGTATGAAGCGCCGCTGGCAAGCTGGCTGGCCGCGCGCCCTCAGCTAGGCTGGACGCGCTGCATCGACGACGCGCTGGCGGCCGAAACGCTGCTGCTGCAAACCGCCCAGGGCGAGTTCAGCATTAGCTGGGCTTCGCTCCAGCAGCATTTGCTGCGCCTCGCCAGCTAACCCACTGCCAAAAACGTCCCGCCGGGAAGTTAATTTTCCCGCGTCGGGAACTGCCGCCTTTCTGCCGCCACTTATCATGCGATTTCAACGCGAGGAGAAACGTATGAGCAATTCCTTTGATATTCAGCGCAATCTCGACAGCCAGCTGTCCCGTCTGCACCACTCGGTTGCCGAGCTGGCGCAGAGCACGCTTGGCCAGCCCGCGCCAAGCATGGGCGACATGGTGGAATTCAAAAACGCCCTGATGAAAGAGGCGGCGGCGACCTTCACCGACAGCCAGCTGGGGTCGCTCAAGCATAGCCTGAGCAAGGAGATTATCGACTCTATCAACTAGTTATGCCGTCAACGGCTTATTCGTATCGATAAGCCGTTGTTTAACGCAGTTTGCACCCCGGATGGCTACCGTTTTATGCCGTCGATTACAGGAGAAGAGTCGTTGAATCAGCACGTTCGTTTACTGCGCTCAGCCATGTTTGCTTTGGCCGCTACCGCTGGTTGCTTCAGCGCAACTGTTAGCGCTCAAACGCCTGCCGACTGGCAAAATGGCGCCTATGCCTATTCTGCCCAGGGCACGCCGCTGCGCACCGTCTTGCAGGATTTCGCCAGCAGCCACGGCGTGAATCTGCGTTTAGGGGATGTGCCCGACAGCGTGGTGGATGGACGCCTGCGTTCCGACAGCGGCGTGGCCTTCCTCGATCGCCTGGCGCTGCAGTACCGCTTCCAGTGGTTTGTCTATAACGGCTCGCTGTTCGTCAGCCCGCAGTCGGCAGAAACCTCAAAGCGCATCAGCGTGTCAGCCGATGCCGCGCCGGATCTCAAGCAGGCGCTGCGTGATGTCGGGCTGCTGGAAGACAAATTCGGCTACGGCGAGCTGCCGGACGACGGCGTGGTGATTGTCACCGGGCCGCCGGAGTACGTCGCGCTGGTGGCGGATTTTAGCGCCAAAGACAAAGACAAAAAGCAGAACAAAGAGATGATGGCGTTCCCGCTGAAGTACGCCTCGGTGGCTGACCGCGAGATTAAATACCGCGAGAAAACGCTGCTGGTGCCCGGCGTGGCAACCATCCTTAACGAATTGCTGGGTAAAAAGAGCACCCGCTCTTCGCAGGGCATTGTACCCGGCGGAGAAGGCAGCTCGCGTGAAGCCCTCAACAAGTCATTCCAGGAACAATCGGACAATATTCTCTCCGGGCTGATTCAGGGCCAGGACAGCCGTCTGCGCGGCGCAGGCGGTGATGACGAAGGGGAAATGAACCCGCTGGTGTCTGCCGATGTGCGCAACAACGCCCTGCTGGTGCGGGACGATCCTAAACGCCGCGAGCAGTATCAGGCGCTGATTTCCCAGATCGACGTGCCGCAAAAGCTGGTGGAAATTGACGCCATGATCATTGATGTCGATCGCCACGCGTTTTCGAAGTTCTCCAGCAACCTCAGCGGCACGTTCGGCAACATTACCGCCGGTTCTTCCATGCTGCAGGGGGCAGGCACGTTATTCGTAACCGACTACAGCCGCTTCTTTGCCCAGATCCAGGCGATGGAAGGCGAGGGCAACGCCTCTATCGTGGCTAACCCGTCGATTCTGACGCTGGAAAACCAGCCCGCAGTGATCGACATGAGCGACACCGCTTTCATTACTGCGACCGGCGAGCGCGTGGCGACCATTGAACCGGTGACCGCCGGAACCAGCCTGCAGGTAGTCCCGCGCGCCATCGGCAACGGGCCAACCAGCACGGTGCAGTTAGTTGTGGATGTGGAAGACGGAAAAGTCCAGGTCAACGATGACGGCGTGGCAACCGGCGCGAAGCGCGCCACGGTCAGCACTCAGGCGCTGGTGCAGCAGAACGGTTCACTGGTGATGGGCGGCTTCCATTCCCGTGAAACCGGTGACACCGACCACCGTATTCCGCTGCTGGGCGACATTCCTTACCTGGGGAAATTCTTCTCATATACCAGCCACGAAACGTCGCAGCGCGAGCGGCTGTTCATCATCACGCCGCATCTGGTGGGCGATCAGGTGGACCCGACGCGCTACATCGACGAGCAGGATCGCCAGCAGCTTTCTTCGGCGATGAATGAAGTACAGCTCCGCCAGCGCTACAGCTCGATGAAAGGCGACATCGAAAACGCCATGCGGGATCTGGCGGAAGACAAAGTCCCTACCGGGTTCCAGGCAGGCGGTGAAGGCGTGAGTATTGGCCAGCTGTGCAACGTGGGGCCAGGGCTGTCATCGGACAGCTCCCACAGCCAGTGGTACAGCAATTCATCGGTGCAAATCAGCGTCGGGCTGATCCGCAATATCAGCGGCAAGCCGCAGCGTTTTGACGAATCCAACTGCCGCGATGATGACGTGCTTGCCGTGGCCGCCTGGCCGGGCGGAAACCTTGCCCCAGGCCAGTCGGCAGAAGTGTATATCGCCTACCGCACGCGGGGAGAAGGGCGCCGTAGCCGCCAGTCGCTGCTGAGCTCTGCCTCGTCATTGCCGGTGAATTCATCCAGGTCGCGCAGCTATCTTCTGCCGCCGCGCCCCGTACTGCATTAAGGAGCCACGATGAAACCTTCAATTTTGATACTGATGGCGCTGGCGTTTGTGCTTAGCGGCTGTGCCACCCGCAATGACAACGGCTGTGACAACGTGACGTGTCGTCCCCTGTCAGACAGCCACCACCTGACCATCTGGTGGCCGAACGATATGCGTAACGGCGTGCAGGATTACACGCAGATGCCGGTGCGCTGAGTGCGAGAGCGGGCGTGGCTGTTTTCACGCCTGTTTTTAAAAAATCATTTTTTTTCCTGATGTTAGGCAGTTTTGTGGAACCGAAGCCGGTTTCTTTTCACTTAACAGGCGTCTTAATACTGCGACCCAGCAGGACTGGTCGCCTGTATCAACCCCGTTGTCATGGTGAGGTAATCGAATGAGTACGATTGGAAATATGCTGAATCTGGCCACTGCATTACCGCAGCTGGCGCTGAACGCAACCCCAGAAGGTATGGCCGCTAATCTGTTGAAAAACGTTGGCGATCAGATGGTGAACGACATTGCCTCCAAGCTGACCAACCTGCTTTTCTCCGGCGGCATGAACGGTAACAATAACAACACCTTTATGTCTCCGCAGAGTCAGGGCGGCGCGAGCATGGGCAACACGCTGGCAATGAGCAACATGCAGCAGATGCTGCAGCAAGTGATCCAGCAGATGGGCGTGAATTCCCAGAACACGCCGTTCAACAGCCAGGCGGGGGCGGGCAACATGAACGCCTTCAACAGCGGCATGAGCAACGGCCTGCAGTCACCTTCTACCGGCATTGGCCTGGTCCAGCTGCCGCTGTCCACCACCAGCGCCAACAGTGCGAACAGCTTTAACCAGCTGGGTAACAACATGGGCAGCCAGCTGGGCAGCAAAATGGGCCTGCAGGCGCTGGACGACGTGAAGTCGGACACCAGTGGCCTGTGTGGCGCGCTGGGCGGCGGCGGTAAAGTTGACGGCGGCTCAAAAGAGACTCGTGCTGAAATCGGTAAATTTATGGATCAGCACCCGGAAATCTACGGCAAGCCGCAGAGCGCGGGCGCCGGTATGCCGGGCCTGGTGCACGTTGGTAAAGGCCCATCCAGCTGGGAAGACGCGCTGAAAAACAGCAAGCCGCTGAGCGGCGATTCGCTGAAAGCCTTCCAGTCCGCGAAAAACGATCTGAAAACCTCCATGGTGGGTGGCTCTATCCCGGGTTCCGCCACGGCACCGGGCAACGGCTCTTCCAGCCTGCTGATGAATGCTGACGCACAGCTGTTTAACGGCAATATCATCAAAGATGCCCTGAAGCACCACCACGGCGCGCTTATGGGCCTGGCCAGCGCCGTGCTGGCCTAAGAGATTGGGTTGTAATCCACAGATGTTCTTTTGACGCGTGGTGCGAGGTAACTTCGCCACGCGTGTTTCGCGAAACTCTTCTTCGCCCTCTATTTGACCGGTTTTTCTGCGCTAATCGCGTGGGATACCGGTCTTTTTTTGTCTCGATCATGCCCGTGTATTTCCAGTACAGAATAATTATTCGACTCTCTCCCTAAGAGCTGTCTCTTAATCAAAAATCTCTGCGATTATGTAGGAGCGGCGAATATTCCGTTCACTTCCAGTTCTGTTTTATATGTCACCACTGAACTCGTGAACGGCTCGGGGGAGTCACCGTCACTCCCCCGAGACCCCGGACTCCCGGCCAAATAAATCGACCGCGTGAGCGGCAGACCTCCGTTTTATCTCCCAGTCCTGGGGCGGCTGAGACGCGTTCCCGACGCTCTCAGCCTCCGGCCGTTCCCGACGTCCGGACCCTGGCCAGTCGGAGAGAAAACGGAGGCGATTTAAGCCGGAACCATGCCTCGCTTTACGACTAACATTTGCCTTAGCTACAAAGTCGCCGGTTGTTTTACCCTCACCCTAACCCTCTCCCTAAAAGGGAGAGGGAATAAAAAAATGCCTCCCCTCACATGTTTTCTCCCTCGCCCCTTTGGGGAGAGGACCGGGGTGAGGGGCCGAATTGTTCACTAATATTTAGGTGATAGCTGGTGGGCTTGCTGCTTAGCGTTTCTGAACATGCGGGGAAAAAAGATCTATAGGTGAACGGAATAACTGCAGAATGACAGATATCTCCTGGAGGATTCACAAATAAAATGTGGTTAAGAAAGAACCCAGAGTAAGGGAAAATCGTCCCCGTTACTCCTCAAACTCAATCGTTTCACCCTTCAGGCGGCCCTCGAGCTTGCGCAGCAGGCGGTAAATAGCGGCCACCGCTTTTAGCGTGTCGCGCGGAATATAGGCGCCTTCTTCAGTGGTGCGGTAAAGATTGCGGGTAAGCCAGACGTAGCGCACCACCGGGATATTGGCGGCGTGCGCCAGTTTAATCAGCGCTTTGGCGTCTTCGTCCTGTGCTTTAAACAGCAGCACCGGCAGCGGCGTTTCGTCCGGGAGATAGCGCAGCCCCACGGCGTAGTGCGTCGGGTTCACCAGCAGCACGTCGGCTTTTTCCATCTCCTGCGGGGTGACTTTTTTTGCCGGTGCGTTGAGGATTTCGTGGGCGACGTGTTTGCGGTGGCCTTTGGTGTGCGGGTCACCTTCCATCTGCTTGTACTCGTTTTTCACGTCCTCGTGGCTCATGCGATTCTGCTTGAGGAAGAAGTATTTCTGCAGCGCGAAGTCGGCTACCGAAAACACCAGCATCACGCCAACGATGGTGTGGGCGAGAGTTTCCAGAATCGCCACGCCCGCATGCCAGAAGCCGTCCAGCGTGCCGCCTGAAAGGTTGGCCATTTGCGACAGACGGGGTTTGATCAGCAGCCAGAACACCACCGAAAGGGTGATGGCCTTCAGCAGGCTGTTGAGGATCTGGATAAACTGCTTTACCGAAAACATCTCTTTGAATTTATTCAGCGGGTTGAGCGCCTCAAGCTTTGGGGCCAGCGCGGCGATGGCAAACAGCGGACCAAACTGGATCCAGCCTGCGGCAATGCGCAGCAGGATTACGGTGCCCACCGTCATCATAAAAAACACCCCGATGGTCAGCAGCGCGGCACCGCCAACTTCCCCTAAAGCCTGGTTGAAAGGGCTGCTGAGGCGCATCAGCGGCAGGAGCATCAGCGCCTGCAGCTTTGCCATGCTGGCCTCCATCATGGAAAAGATCAGCTGCAGGACGCCGAACATGATCAGCAGTTTGGGGATGTCCTGACTCTGGCTCACCTGGCCCTTTTTGCGGGCCTCCTGAAGTTTATGGGGGCTGGCCTTCTCTGTTTTTTCACTCACGGCTTGGCACCCTCCGAAGCGGCATTACCAGGTGGTTTGACGGGCGGGCAGAATATCCGCCAGGTGCGGGATCATATCGCGCAGGCTGCTGAACTGGTGGCCGGCGAAATACTCCAGCGTGGGCAGGTAAAAGATAAAGAACAGCAGCCCGGCGATGCATTTTAGCGGCACGGTCAGTACCGTGGCCTGCAGCTGCGGACTGTAGATGCTGAGCACGCCAACGGCGAAATCGAGGAACAGCAGGAGCAGCACCAGCGGGCCAGCGTACAGAATGGTGTCGATAAACATCTGCTTTACCTGGCCGAGAAACACCAGGAATCCCTGCTCGCGGAAGTCGGGCAGCCAGCTGTCCACCGGCCACAGCCGGTAGCTGTCCCAGATAACCTGGGTGGCGAGGGACAGGCCAAAGTTGACGATCAGCACCATCATCGACCACTGCAAAAGCATGTAGCCGAGCGGCGTTTCGTCTGCGCCCAGGGCCGGGTTAAGCTGACCCCCGCTGAGTGCTCCACGCTGGTTATCAAACAGCACGCCCACCGACTCAAACAGCCAGAAGGGTAGCGCCAGCAGGTAGCCAAGAAAAATCCCCAGCACCACTTCTTTCAGCATCATGGCGACAATGCCCCACGGCGTGTGCGGGGCGTGGGTCAACATCGGGACAATAGTCGGCGTGACAAAAAGCGCCAGCGGCACGACAACCGCCGTGCGGATCATGCCTTTCAGGGCAGAGAACGCAAACAGCGGCGTCAGCAGCACGCACGGGTAAATGCGGGCGATTGCCAGCCCCAGCCCCAGCATGCCGTTGAAAATGGGCGTCAGTTCGGCGGCGATCATCGCAGGGTTCCGGACGCGGCCATCATGTTGAAGGCGGACTGCGCCAGCTCCACCATTTGCAGGCCAATCCAGCGGCCGCTCAGCGCCAGCGTGGTACCCACGGCCACCAGCTTGATGGCGAAGGGCAGGGTCTGATCCTGGAGCTGAAACACCGCCTGTAGCAGGGACACCACAATGCCCACCAGCACGGCCACCACCAGCGGTGGCGCGGAGAGCACAACCACCATCAGCACCGCCTGCTTAAACATGTAGATCATGTCCATAACGTCCTCACATATAGCTGTAGAACAGGCCGTCCAGCAGGCGCGTCCAGCCGCTCACCATGACAAAAAGCAGAATTTTGAGCGGCAAAGAGATGGTCATCGGCGACACCATCTGCATCCCCAGCGCCAGCAGCACGTTGGAGACAATCAGGTCCACCACCAGGAAAGGGATAAATATTAAAAAGGCAATTTTGAAGCCGTTTTGCAGCTCGGACAGCACGAATGCCGGGATCAGGATCAGCAGGTTGTCGCGCTGGTGGACGACCTTCTCCGACAGATCTTTCGGCCACATGCGCTGGCTGTTTTCCATCAGGTGTGTTTCAAGGTCCGGGTCGCTGTTGCGCAGCATAAAGTCGGTCAGCGGCTTAATGCCGTACTGTAAGCTGTTCTCTAAGCGCTCTGCGCTGGTGGTATCGAGAGGCTTCTCTTTGAAGCGGGTTTGCATCCCGTCGAATACCGGCGCCATCACGAACAGCGTGGCGGCCAGTGCAATGCCGTAAAGCGCCATGTTGGGCGGCGTTTGCTGCACCCCGATGGCGTTTCGCGTCAGCATCAGCACCATCGAAATCTTGAGAAAGCTGGTGGTGATCATCAGCAGCAGGGGCAGCAGCGAAATGGCTCCCAGCAGGATGGCCAGCGCCAGCGGATTGAATGAGCTGATATTCTCGGCCATCACACGGGTTCCATGGCCGTACCCGTCTGGCGCAGCATGCGGGTGACCTGGAAGCCGAGCGTGCCATTAACGTCCACCAGTTCACCTTTTGCCAGCAGGCTGTTGCCGTGACACAGCAGCGCCTCGCCCGGCGTGACGTGCTGAACCAATACCGTTGACCCCGCATCCAATTGCTGGAGTTCGCCAAGCGTCAGCTGTAGGTTGCCGCAGCGGATGGTTAAATCCAGCGACAAGTCGTCGAAACTCCCCCGTGTTGTTTGCCATTCCCCGGCGGGTACCACTTCTTCGCCGTCCTGCTGATCGTCGTACTCCAGGGGGGCGTTCGGGTAAGTCATGGTTAGCTCCTCGCTAAACGTAATGTGTAGTAAGTCTCTGTGAGTGGTTTCGCTCGCCAGTTCCAGGTGAACCTGAAATTGTCGCCTCGCCAGCGGCATAACGCCGTGTCCTTCCGGCGAGAAGAACGTCTCTGAGGGCAAAAGCAAATCTCCGCTAACCAGGCGGCGGGCGGCACCGGCGGAAAGCTGGAGCTTGCCAACGGTCAGCGGTAACTGGAGTGGGAGTTCAGGGTTTAGCGGGGCCATCAGCCGCTGCCAGGCCGGATGCTGAGCAAGCCGATGCAGCGTGGCCCAGGAGAGCGACAGCAGCGTGCAGGCCTGGGCTTCGCCGAGAAAAACCTCAAGGCGCAGCGTGACGTCAGGTTTTTGCCGTTCTTCTGCGGGCTGCAGAAACTCAAAGAGTTCGGCCAGTTCAGGGCTGAGCTGTTGACTGAAATAGCGCCAGTACCAGGCATTGTCCTCGGTGGAGACGCCTGGAAGCGCCGGGCAATCGGCCAGCAGCCCCAGCACCGGCAGCGGGTCGCTAAAAAGCAGCGTGCCAGCCGCGCAGTGAAAAGCTTCACCCGGCATATCTGGCTGGATCAGCGCTCGGGAGGGCAGGAGGCGAAGTTCTCCGGCTATTGCTTCCCGGAAGAAAGGGAGCCGCCAGCCGCTGCCGGTCCAGCGCCGCAGGCGGGCTTCATCCGGTGACTGAGCGGCAAGCGCCAGGCGTTTCATACCGCCTCCCGCCGCTTAAAGCGCAGGCGAACTTTTTTCCCCAGACGGCGGCTGAGCGAGCCTTGTCCATCCTGTTCAAAGCCGCGAACTTTGTCCCAGGCCTCGGCGGAAAAGCCGAGGGCAATATCCAGCCCATCGCCATTGGCCGGGGTAACCTGCGCCACCACTTCGCCTAAATCCGGCAGCAGCAGGCTAAAGCGGGCGGGCAGGCTTTCCTGCTGTTCAATGCCCTGTATCAGGTGCGATTCCAGCATCGCCCGCAGGGCGGAAGACGGGGATTCACTGGCCTGCTGCGGCTGTTCCGTGCCGCCGAGCGAGCCATCAAACAGGTTAAGCGCCAGAATGGGCATCACCGGGTCGGGCTCATCGTCAGACAGGAGATCGCTGAACTCTTTTTCATCCCGCGACAGCTTCTGGCGATCGCTGGCCCGGCCTGACGAGGACGTGCTGCGAGCGGGCATCTGCGGCATGAAGGGCGTGTTATTTCCCGGCGCGTGCGGTGCACGAGGCGTGGGTGCCTGCGGGGCGTTCTCGGGCTGGTGATGCGGCTGCGGGGCCGGATGGGCCTGCTGCCAAAGCCTGGGCTGCGGGTGAGCGTTTTTTAGCGCGTGGTGAATCATAAAGCGTTCCCCTGATTTTGGTTAAGCAAATACTCCATTTTTTCGATGTCCCGCTGGCAGCGCTGTACGGCTGACTGCGCGGCGGTCAGCCGCTCCTGCTGCTGTTGCACCTCTTCCTGTAGCTGGTGCGTGTGCTGAATTTGTTGAATCACGCCCGCGCGGCTGGATTTCTCAACGTCCAGCGTCTCCCGCAGGTCGTTAAGCGGCTGCGTGACGCCCGCGTGCTGCGGCACGAAATTATTGCGCAGCTGCAAATAGCCGATTTTCTGCTCTGCCAGCTGCTGCTCGCCCTGCTCGACGGCCTGCCGGCAGCGCCGGAGCTGCTGCTCATGCTGGCGCTGCTCGCTTTCACAGCGGCGTAAGCGTCGCCGCCGGATGGGCAGTAAGAGCGTCAGCACTTGTTCCAGAGCAACCTGCTGCGGGTCCGGTGAAAGCGGCGTTTCCGCCTCGCTATAACGGCGCATAAGCAATCACCTCCTGTAGCTGCTGGCGGGTGTCGACGAAGTCGCTCGGGGCGTGGTTGGCCTGGCGTAAAAACGCGTTGATGGCCGACTGAGATTGCACTGCGGCGTCGGTCATCGGGTCATTTCCCGGCTGATATTCCCCGAGGCGGATCAGCATTTCGACCTGCTGGTAAGCCGACATCATCTGGCGCAGCGCGCTGGCTTCGGCAATGTGTTCTCGTGGGACGACGTTGCTCATGGTTCGGCTGAGGCTGGCCAGCACGTCCACGGCAGGGTAGTGCCCGCGCTCCGCCAGGCGGCGGGTCAAAACGATGTGGCCGTCTATCAGCGAGCGGACTTCATCGGCCACGGGATCGTTCATCGAGTCCTGTTCGATCAGCACCGAATAAAGGGCGGTGATGGAGCCGCGTGAGGTTTTCCCGGCGCGCTCGAGCAGCCCTGGCAGCAGGGTATAGACCGACGGCGGCAGCCCGCCCCGGCCCGGAGGTTCGCCGAGCGCCAGGCCAATTTCACGCTGGGCGCGGGCAAAACGCGTCAGCGAGTCGATAATCAGCAGGACGTTTTTGCCTTTGTTACGGAACGCTTCGGCAATGGCCGTGGCGGTAAACGCCGCGCGGGCGCGTTCCATGCTGCTGCGGTCAGAGGTGGAGCACACCAGGACGGTGCGTGAGCGCAGTTCGGCATCCAGCTCGTGGTCGAGGAATTCGCGGAGTTCGCGGCCACGTTCGCCAATCAGGCCAAACACAATGGCATCGCACGGCGTGTTGCGCGCCATTTCAGCGAGCAGGGTCGTTTTGCCGCAGCCAGCCCCGGCGAAGACGCCCACGCGCTGGCCTACGCCAATCGTCAGCACGCCGTCAATGGAGCGAATGCCCGTCGGCAGCGGAGTATCAATGCGCGGCCTGTCCGTGGGCGGTGGCGCGTCGCCGAGCACGCCCCGGGCGTCCGGTGTTTCGCTGGCCAGCGCAAAAGCCGACAGGCTGTCTTCGTCGATGGCGCGGCCAAAGCCGTCCAGCACGCTGCCAAATAAGCTGTCCGACACGCTAATAGAATGGGGCTGAAACAGCGGCGTGACGCGAGCGCCCTGGGCGATGCCGTCCAGCGGCCCCAGCGCGGAAAGCAAAGTATGGCGGGGGTTAAAGCCGACCACTTCGGCCATCACTTCGGTGTCGCCGCTGCGGCTGATAAGACACAGGTCGCCGATGCGTGCCTGCGGCAAGCTGCTTTCCAGCAGAATGCCGCTGATGCCGGTGATGCGCCCGTAGGCGCTGACGGCGGAAAGCTGGCTCAGGCTGCTATGGCGCTGGGCAAACCAGGCGTTGAGGTCGGACTGATAGTGCTCCATCACCATTTCACCGCGATGTTTTCTTTGCCGCCAAACTGCACGCTGTCGCCGGTAATGCCGGTCAGGCGCAGGCCGTTACGTTCGTCCCCGACAAACAGGCGCTGCCCGTCCTCGGTCACGATGTTGGCGTGCGGCCCGGCGGTAATTTGCACGATGTGGAAGGGCAGCACGGCCTCGCGCACTTTGGTTTGGTTTGTGAGCGCCACCTTGAGCTGATAATCGCTGCGGATGCTGTCCACCATGCGGCTGACAATCGGCAGCTGGTTTTCCTGCAAATCCCCGGTGAGCGTAATCCCCTGCGGCGTGCTGGCCAGCTGCACTTTGTTATAGAGCTCCCGCTCGCGCAGATC
Organism: Enterobacter sp. Ap-867; assembly: GCF_011752855.1. Taxonomy (NCBI): domain Bacteria; kingdom Pseudomonadati; phylum Pseudomonadota; class Gammaproteobacteria; order Enterobacterales; family Enterobacteriaceae; genus Enterobacter; species Enterobacter sp. Ap-867. Next base: position 99,763 of record NZ_VWWS01000008.1, read on the forward strand.
CTGTTCCACCAGGCTGCGCAGTTCGTTGCTATTGGTAATCGCCGGTTTAATTTGCGGCTCATCGTCGCTGTTTTGCTGGGCGATGCCGGGCTGCAGCACCCAGCTGAAGATGGTGAAGGTCAGCAGCATCAGGCTGGACAAGGTGAAGATTTGCGCCCAGCGGGGCAGGATCCTTGCCAGCAGTGAACGGCGCGCGGTCGGCGCTGGTTTGCTTTGTGTCCCGCCGACGGGTTCGCGTATAGAAGATTCGGGCTGACTCGGGCTGACAGCAGGCAACGGCGGTGGCGGGCGGTTATCCCATTCGTCGTCAGCGGCGGCAAGCGTCAGCCAGACGCCGCCGACGGCGAAGATTTCACCGGGCTGCCAGAGTTGCTGCGCACTCAGGCGTTCGCCGTGGCGGTGGCAAACGGTGCCTTCCATCGGCGTGAGCATCCAGCCTTCGGCGCTGCGGTTTAGCAGCGCGTGGCTGGCTTTAATACCGCCATCGTTGAGCTGCAAATCGCTGTCGGCGGCGTTGCCAAGTTGCCAGCGTTCGCCGCTTAACGGCAGCGCCGCGCCTTCATGTAATCCGTTCAATACTCTCAGCTCATACATGGCAGCACCCTTTATGCAGTGAAGGCGTCAAGCGCGTTTTCGTGAATATCAATGCGCCCCAGCACGTTGACCGGCAGGTTAAATTGCAGCTCGGCGAAGGACAGCACCGGGACGTGATGGAATTCGTCCTGGATAAGCAGGCGCAGCGGGCTACGTAAATCCTGGGCGGACAGCAGCACGCTGGTTTGCCGCTGGAACAGGGGGAACACTTCCCGGAGCTGGTCCAGCAGCAGGGCGTGTTTGTCCTGGCTGAGGGCGAAGAAGGTTTCGTTCTGCGTCTGGCGCAGGCTGTCGCGCAGGATCTCTTCGGTTTCCGGCGTCAGCAGCCAAACCTGTATCCCGCCGTCGTGGCTGTACTGGTGGCAAATGTGTTCTTTGATGTCGATGCGAACCTGGTCGACCAGCAGGCCCACATCGCGCTCGTGCTGGCCGTGCACAATCAGCGATTCGGTGATGCTGCGCACCGAACGCAGCGAAATTCGTTCGGCCACCAGGCGCTGCAGCACGGCACTCAGACGGGTGATCGGGAAGATGCGCTGGAATTCCTGCGCCAGCTCCGGCAGGTCCATCTCCAGCCACGAGATAATGGCGCGGGTCTCCTGCAGGCCGATAAAGCGCGGGCCGCTGGCAAAGAGCGCTTCTTCCATGCGGGCCAGCAGCAGCTGGTGCGAACTCCAGGACTCCATCTGGAATTTATCCAGCAGAGGATCGTTTTCTTCCAGCCATGCCCAGCCTTTTTCCTGCGGATAGGTTTCCGTGCTGAGTTCTGTCCCGGTTTCTTCCTGGGCCAGCAGGCGGTAGTCCAGCGCACGCTTGCTTGAGGTAAAGGTGCCAATCACTTTCGGCACTTCATACACCAGAAAACGAAATTCATCGTCAGGCTGGTACGGCGAGAAATCGATGTTGAAGACCGGCAGCGTGAAGCCGTACTGGTTCACAATGCGGTTACGCAGGCGGCGAATGTCTTCGATAAGCGCCATGGCCGCCGGGTCACCGGCGCGAGCCGACGAGAAGCTGAGGACAAACAGGCGGCTGGGGTTGAAGGTACGAATGTCTTCTTCGCCGTTGGCTTCCGGGGCGACAATTTCGCCGCCGGTGGTGGTGGCCGCCGCGCGTTTGGCGCGCCACAGCTGAAACAGCCCCGAGCCCAGGGTGATTATCCCGAGCACGATAAACACCGCCGTGGGCATGCCCGGCAGCAGGCTGAAGCAGAACATGCCGATGGCGGACATAATCCACGCCTTAGGCTGGTTGGTTAGCTGGTCGCTGATTTCTCGGCCAATGTTGTTGTTGGGAATGTCTTCGTTGGCCGACACGCGGGTGATCATCATCCCGGCGGTCAGGGAGATAAGCATCGCCGGGATCTGGTCAATCAGGCCGTCGCCGATGGTCAGAATGGAGTAGACATTGGCGGCGTCGCCTGCGGCCATGCCCAGCTGCAGCACACCAATACAGAAGCCGCCCACCATGTTGATGCTGAGGATCACGATCCCGGCAATGGCATCGCCTTTCACGAACTTCATGGCGCCGTCCATTGCCCCGAAAAGCTGGCTCTCTTTCGCCAGATCTTCACGTTTGCTTTTGGCCTGCTGGACGTTAATCAGCCCGGCGCGCAGGTCGCTGTCGATAGACATCTGCTTGCCCGGCATGGCATCGAGGGTAAAGCGGGCGGCCACTTCGGCGATGCGCTCTGAGCCTTTGGTGATCACCAGGAAGTTCACCACCGTCAGGATCAGGAACACCACCAGCCCCACCGCCAGGTTGCCGCCGACCACAAAGTTGCCGAAGGCGGTGACGATATGCCCGGCGTTTTGCTGCAGCAGGATCTGGCGCGTGGTGGAGATAGACAGCCCGAGGCGGAACATGGTGGTCAGCAGCAGTACCGCCGGGAAGGTGGTGAACGCCAGCGGTTTGGGCAGGTACATCGCCGTCATGATAAGCAGGCATGACACGCTGATGTTGACCGCAATCAGGACGTCAATCAGCCCCAGCGGCAGCGGGATGATCAGCATGAACACCACCGCCAGCGCGATGAAAGCCCCGACGACTTCGGAGCGTTGCATGGCGGTTATTGCCAGCCGGTTAAGAAGGTTAAACAAAGCGTTCATGGGCTATTCAATCCTGGTAAAGTCCGTTTACTGCGCCAGCTGGCTGCGTTTTTCCCACGCGGCGTATTCGCCGTTGAGGGTGCGGAGCAGAAGCAGGGCGTTGCTGCGGGTTTCATCGTTCCCTCCCCAAATTTTCTCCGGCAGCGCCTGGAGCAGCGTCAGCAGCCCGTTGAAAAAGAGAGACTGCTGCAGGGGTTTTTCGCCCACCACCTGCAGCCCAAGCTGGGTCAGGTCGCGGGAATAGAAGCCGTTGCGGCACATGCTGAGCAAGGAGCGTGTCATGACATCGGCCCCCATCGTGACGTGGGAATATTTGCTCTTCAGGCGGTCGAGGAACTGGGCGACTTCCGACAGCGTGTGCGTAATGGCGCGGGTGTCGTTCAGCCCGGAAAGCAGGCGGCGCAGGGCCGTCGGCGGGGCGGATGGGGCCAGGGCGGCGATGTCATCGGAAAGCGCGCGCTGCAGCGTACGCAATGCGGGCACGAAGCCATCGACGCCAAACTTGTCCAGCAGCACGTCCATGATGTTGTCGGCAGACTGCTGGTTGATCACGCCGCTGTAATAGAGCTTGCGCATTTCGCGCTTCTGCGCCGGATCGCTGCTGAAGGCGGCAATTGCCGGGGCGGTATTCACCCCGGCGTTAATTTTTTCCGGGTGCTGCTGCTGCAGGTCGGCAAGCATTTGCTCGACGCGTGCCGCCAGCGCCGGGTTGCTGCCGTTTCGCAGGCGCATCGCCATCAGGCTGAGGGTGACAAATGCAGAAGCCGGGTCGTGATTGGCCTGTTCGAGCAAATCATCCAGCGTCGGGGTTTTTCCGTCGCCACCCGACAGCATTCGTTCAAAAGCCGATTCCTGCTCGGCCTGCTCTTTCCCCGACGGGCTTTCTAGCAGTTTCCCCAGCTCTACAAGGTGAGTGACCTTGATTGCCGCCACGGAGATACGGCGCAGCTGGGTGGCCTGCGTGCGCTGTTCCTCATGTTTGATTTTCTGTTCGATGCTTTCCGCAAAAGTTGACGCCATCGACTCCTGAGCGGCCCCGGGCCGCTGCGGCGCGGGCGCTGCACGAGTGGCGGACGAGGAACTGCTCGCCGCGCTCTTATCGTTATTAGTGTCGCTGATTAGCTCATCGACCAGGGCGTCCGCCTGTTCGGTTTCAAGACGCAGATTGTGGTGATGGTGGTGCTGGGGGATTCTCATGTTCATTGCGGTGTGCCTTACCCGATTCGCCTGCCAGTGTGTGGGCTAAGGCCTGGGGCGGTTCCCCGACAAATAAAAAATTTCCGCCGCTGGGGATGTGTAAAAAGTTGCACAAACCCGTTTTCGGGCTGTGTGTGTTTTTGCTCATATTTATCTGATTAATAAAAATTAATTGTTATTAATCAATGTGTTGTTTTGATATTTTTCGCTGGCACGGCGCTTGCTATAGGACGAACTCCTGAATCTATTCCATAAAAAGGTGTTCACTATGTCAGCAATGTTTGATTTCGAATCACAGGTTTTCCCGGATGCGCAGGCTGCTTTTGAGTCCCACGTTGTGCAGGGCGAGTTTCCGGTGGTTAACTGGGAGCGCGTGATGCGCGACAACGAACAGCGGCTGTACAATTTTATTCGTAAACGCGTGGCAAATTTTGCCGATATAGAAGACCTGGTGCAGAACACCTGGTATGAAGTGATTCGTAACAAGCACAAGTTTTGCGGCACGTCGCGCCCGGAAACCTGGATGTTCGGGATTGCGGTAAACCTGGTGAAAAATCACTATAAATCCGTCAAAGTGAGCTACCTGCACGATGAGTTAAACGATGATGTGCTCGGTACGCTGCTGCATTCGGAGCAGCCGGAAGGGGTGACTGAGGGTAAGGACATCCTGTCGAAAGTGTTGCAGCGCATTGCGCAACTCCCTGAAGATTATCAGCAATTATTACAGCTGATCGTTGATCACGATATCAGTTACCAGGAAGCGGCTGACCGGATGACTATTCCTATCGGCACCGTGCGTTCCCGTCTTTCCCGTCTCCGACAGTCTTTGAAACAGGATCTGGGGTGGGACAGCCTGAACTGAGCGAGCGGTGCTTCGTTACTCCCTGAACGAGAAGAATCACACTCTATGAAACAAGACGGCGGGCCGCACCCACGGCCCTATGATACTCAGGCATTGCTGAGCGCCGCTTTCAATAGCATGCGCGAGCTGGTTTTCATTGTTGACAGGGATTTCAATATTGTTTTTGCCAACCACAAGGCGCTCAGTCTTTGCCTGCCGGAAGGTGCCGGCCAGGCAAGGGCCGGGCATCTGGTGGGTGAAAATATTTTTACCCGGCTGCGGGGCTATGGCGACCTGCCGCTGCTGGCGGTGGTTGAGCAGCAGCTGGATCGGCCAGAACATTCGCCTTACGGCGATAAAATTAACGCCCGGTTTCAGGCGGCAACGCAGGCTATTCCGGTCGAGGTTTGCCCGAGCCGCTTCGAGTTTCAGCGGCAGAACTGGGTGATGATGGTGGTGTGCGATACCCGCTATCGCAATGATATTCATCGTTTTTACTACGATCGTGAAAACGAACTTCGAGACATTCTGGACAATATGCCGGATGCGATTCTGCGCGTGGACAGTGAACAGCGGCTGCTCTATGCCAACGAAACGGCGCTGCAGTGCATGCCCAAGAGCGCGGCGGCCATCGGGCTGAAGATCAACTCGCTTATCGGCGATTCGACGCTGATGGAGCAGATCGGCTGGTCGCTGCAGCTGGTGCTGAGTAAGCATATTCAGCTGGAGGCCGTGCTGCACGGCATGCGATCCGACCTGCGGGTGTCGAGAATCTACCAGGCGCGTTTTATTCCTGAATTTACCCAGCAGCAGACGCTGAAATCCGTGCTGGTGATCGCTCGTCCCGCTTCCCGGCAATATTTTGCCGAACAGCAGGTGCGGCAGACTCACGAACAGCTGCGGCAGATGACCCAAAAGCTGCAAAGCAGCGTCGAAAACGAGCGCAAGCATATGGCGCGGGAAATCCATGATGAGCTGGGCCAGCACCTGACCTCGCTGCGGGTGGGGATTTCGCTGTTGGGCCAGAATCATCCTGCGCTGCAGCATGAAGTTGAACCTTTGACGCAGCTGGTGGATGGCACCATCAAAGTGGTGCGCGATATCGCCACCCAACTGCGCCCGGCGGTGCTGAACATGGGGCTGAAACCCGCGCTTATCTGGCTGCGGGACCAGTTCAACAAGCACCGTTCCGGCGTGTGTACGCTGACGATTCAGCCGCTGCCGGTGTCGCTGTGTGACGATGAGGTCACCGCGATTTTTCGCGTGGTGCAGGAGTCGCTCACCAATGTGCAGCGGCATGCCAAAGCGCGGGAAGTGGAGGTGAAGGTGCTCACAAAGGGCAAAGTCGTGCTGATTTGTATCAATGATGACGGGCAGGGATTTGATCCCGGCCAGGTCTCCGACGGGGCCTTTGGGTTATTGAGTATGCGCGAACGCTGCATGATGAAAGGCTGGACGTTTAACATCCACAGCACGCCGGGCAAAGGGAGCTGCGTGCATATCGAGATCCCTTATGCCCTGCCGGCCCCGGCTAAAGTTTATGATAGCGAATAGCAAACTTGATGATGTCGGCGTTGTTGTCGAACTGCATTTTTTCCATCATCCGGGTCTTGTGGGTGCTGACCGTTTTGTTGCTGATGCTTAGGGTTTCTGCGATGCCATTGATGTTTTCGCCGCTGCTCAGCAGGCGAAGGATCTGCTTCTCACGCTGGGATAGCGTGGCGTAGCGGCGAAGCTGGTCGTTTTCCTGGGTTGAAAAGACGATGGCTTCCGCCAGGGAGGGATCAATGTAGCGCTGGCGGGAGGCGACGCGATGAATGGCGTGCAGCAGCGTTTGCGGGGCCTGGTCTTTAGTAATGAAGCCGTGGGCGCCGCTGGCGAGGACCATTTGGGCGATTTGCGGCTCGTTGTGCATGCTCAGCACCAGCACCGGCAGCATCGGCCACAGGCGGGTGATTTGCTGCACCAGCTCCGGCCCGGAGTCGCCGGGCATGGAGAGATCCAGCAGCAGGACATCGACGTCAATTTCCGTCAGCAGCGACAGCACCGTTTTGCCACAGCCCGCTTCCGCCACCACTTTAATTTTCTTATCCAGTGAAAAAATCTGTTTCAGGCCCTCGCGCATCAAAATGTGATCGTCCGCGAGGAGGAGTCTGATTGCCATACCGTCTGTCATCCATAATTTATAGTTATTAAATCGTTCTTTTTTATAAGAATAATCATCGCGCACGAATTGCAAAGACGCGTGTTAAATGAACATAGCAGCCTCGCTGCGGCGAATCTAGCTTTGCCGGGGGCGATAAGGTTGCAGCTTGTTACAAGTTCCCCCTGGAACCCACTTCGCCTGCCGCTCACTCACGCCCCATGTTCCTGACCGACAGGTGAAATCATGGTGATTGCCGAGCAGCTCTACCACAAACTCCAGCCGCTGTTTAAACAGCTGAATGCGCCTGGCATGGTGTACAACGCCCAGGGCTACTACTCGTTAACCCTCGACGGCGGCCAGCAGGTTTTCCTGGAGCTGACGGAAAACCTGACGCTGGCGATGATGGGCCTGCTGGCGCTGCCGGATAATCCCGGCGAGGCGCTGCTTCTCGAGCTGTTACAGGCCAACCTGAACATTGACCAGCAGCCAGCCATCACCGTTGCCGCCGATAAAGAGCGTGCGCAGCTGGTGGTCTGGGCGGCGTTACCCCTGGACGAACTGCATCTCGACACGCTGCTGCCTTTGTTGTAGCGGTTGAGCTGGACGCTGTCGGTGATTGGCCGCTGGTGCCAGCCTGCCGCGCCGCGTGAGCGCCAGGCTGCACCGGAGACAGAAAAAGATCGGCTTCAGCGCCGCCAGATTGAAGCGCTGCTGCTGCGACGTTAACGTCCAACCAAGGGGAAAAGATGAGTACGATTTCTGCCAGCCATGTGGCGCCACATATCGCCATTGAATATCACCGCCCGGAAGACTATCTCGCTGCCGAAAGCGCTTTGCATAAGCTGCTCAGTCGGCCCAATGGCCGAAGCCTGGTGGGCGAACTGCGTAACCTCAGTACCCAGGGCCGGTACGTTAAGGTGAAAGTCACGGCGATGGCGAATACGGTTGCCCGCCCGGTGCTGACCGACTCTCAGGTCCGCCGGTTTCACCTCTCCGGCAGCGAGTACGATAAGGCGCACAATAAAAAAGCGACGCAATTAGCGCAAAAACAGCCGCTCGGCAAAAAAGGCGAGGGGACCAGCGTCAGCGTCGACTGGAACCCGCGGCAGTCCGTGGCTATCGATGCCCACGGCCGCCCAAGCCTGCTGGACGATCCCTCGCTGGCTTTTGTGTCGCTTGCCCATGAGCTGGTTCACGGCTATCGCATGATGAAAGGGACCTACACCGGAGGGACTTCCGACCGCTACGATACGGGCTCGCCGGCCGGGCAGGAGGAATCCCGCGCGGTGGGTATCGGCAAGTATGCGGGGGAAGCGCTGTCCGAAAACGGTATTCGCCATGAGCACGGCTTGCCGCTGCGCGGGCAGTACGCCGCAGGGTAAATTCTTCCGCAGCAGGAACCACCGCGCCGCTCTCCCCACATAACCTGTTGACGCAACAACTAAAGTGGGGAGATATCATGCCGTTAAACAACGTTGATACCAGCCTGAGGGTCGATCCAGGCCTGATAAGCGGTAACTCAAACCGACGGGTTTCCATGCGCCTCGCGCTGGAGCCTAATAACCCTCAGCATTTCGATTGCACCGTGAACGTGTCGTCGCGCCGGGCTGACGCGCTCTATTACGCCAATAAGGCAATAGATGATACCTGGCGCATTCTGGACATGGGGTCGGGTAACCAAAAGAACCATGTTCGCGCCACGATGGCCGAATCCTATAAGCGAACGCTTCTGTCGCAGAAGGAAACGGGCAACGGGGACTACACCGTGCGCGCCTGGGAGGCCTCTAAGTTTCGAGCGGGAAACTGCGGCGAAATGGCGGCGGTGAATGCGCTACTGCTGGCTAACTCCCGCGTCAAACAGCCGGTTTCCGTGGTGCATAACCGCGATGTCGACCACGCTTTTGTGATCATCGGCGATCCGCGGGAGAACGGGCGGTCTGTGGTGTCCGACCCCTGGCCGGAATTTGGCCGAGCCATGCGGATAGAAGACGCGAAATTCGGCGACAGTTACCACGTACTGCATACGTATCCTGTTGGCCACCGGGACGATGATGTTCGCGAGAAGCTGCTGCGTGGCGAGAAAGCGACGCAGGCGGAAGTGGATAAAGCGTTCCGTAAGGCCGCGCCAAAACTCGCGAAGCTAAGCCCTGAAAAGCTGCGGGACTCGGTGGTGGCGGGGCCAGGATACGTGCAGCGGCACGCCTCCAACAACCTGGGTATTCAGTACGATGGCACCGACAGCCGGGGCGTTGTGCAACATTTTGACCAGTCGCTGTCCGTCGGGCAGATGCGTTCCCGAATGATCGGGCCTCAGGCTGCGGTAGATGCGCAGCAGCGTGGGACACCTGCGCCAACGTTCACCAGTAACGATCGGCCTCGTCAGCGCACGGAATCGTTCGCCGCGGAATCTTCTTCCCGTGGCCGCCGCCCGAGAACGGCATCCAATGCGGTTCCCCCCGCAGCCCCTCGTCGCCGGGCAAACTCCGTCGATATTCTTCCGGCCCCGATGCCCATTTATGCCCCACCGCCTCCCGCGCCTGGAGGGATGTACAGCACGGTTCCGCTGCCGGGTCATGCCCCCGCGTTCAACTACGGCCCGCCGCCAACGGCTGCACCGGTTTATAGCTACGGCCCACCGCCAGCTGCAGCGCCGGTTTACAGCTATGGCCCGCCGCCGGTGCACGCCCATGCGCCTATGCACGCGATGGCAAGCCGACCGGTTTACCGTGAGCCGCCGGTTATTCCGCCGGATGTCTACGGCACTGCACCAGCCCCGGCCCGAACCCGGCCTCGATCTAACTCAGTCACTGCCGCTTTCCGGCGAATCATAGGTAACTAACGATGCCCGCACCTTCAAAATTAGCGCAAGTTTTGCAGCCGCTGTTGACCGATGAGCTGGGGCAAAGAGTCGAGCTTGAGAACGCAGAAGGCTATTCCGTTGAGCTTGGCGAGGGCGTGACGCTGGAGATCAGCGAATCGCCGGTTGGGCACCTGCTGCTGAGCTGCATGCTGCCCGTTCAGCCCACCCGGCTGAGCGATACCGACACGCTGACGGTGCTGCTGCAGGCTAATCTGCTGGGGATGGATTATCCCCCGGTGCTCACCGGGCTGCTGCCCGACCAGCAGCAGGTTGTGCAGTGGAGCAGTCTGCCGTTCCATCAGTTGGAGCCGGAAGTGCTCAAGCGGCTGTTTAACCGCTTTGCGCAGCAGGCCGAAAAGCTGGCCGCGTGGTTGGTTTAACCGCGATCCTCACGTTTTAGCCGCCTTCGTGCGGTTAAAACGTTTTTCTGAATGAACCTCCAGGAAGAGGCAAAAAACGGCAGGGTCAGGGGAGTAAAAGTAAAACAATAGTGGCTGTTTATACAGTATCTCGTCATAATTCGGGCCACAGACGCCGTTCTGTGACTTAAATTATCCAGAGAAAGAAGTGATGTTATGGCTTTGTCGTCGGCGCAAAAAGCGCAAATAGGTGCCTGGTATAAGGCGTTACAGCAGCAGATCCCGGATTTTATTCCGCGAGCGCCTCAGCGGCAGATGATCGCCGAGGTGGCGAAGACCCTTGCCGGTGAAGAAGGGCGGCATCTGGCTATTGAAGCGCCGACCGGCGTCGGCAAAACCCTCTCTTACCTGATCCCCGGCATTGCTATCGCCAGAGGGGATCAAAAAACGCTGGTGGTCAGCACCGCCAACGTGGCGCTGCAGGATCAAATTTACAGCAAAGATCTGCCGCTGCTGCGCAAAATCATTCCTGACCTGAAGTTTACCGCCGCCTTTGGCCGCGGGCGTTACGTGTGCCCGCGCAATCTGGCCGCGCTGGCGACCGATAACTTTACGCAGGGCGATCTGCTGGCGTTTCTGGACGATGACATGTCGCCGACCAGCAAAGCCGAACAGCAGCGCTGCGCCAAACTTAAAGCCAGCCTCGACGGCTATAAATGGGACGGGCTGCGGGATCACACCGATGAGGCGATTGACGACGATCTCTGGCGACGGCTAAGCACCGATAAAGCCAGCTGCCTGGGGCGAAACTGCCACTGGTATAAAGAGTGCCCGTTCTTTGTGGCCCGCCGGGAAATCGACGAGGCGGAAGTGGTCGTGGCCAACCACGCGCTGGTGATGGCGGCGCTGGAAAGCGACGCGGTGCTGCCGGAGGCGAAAAATCTGCTGCTGGTGCTGGACGAAGGCCATCATCTGGCGGACGTTGCTCGCGACGCGCTGGAGATGAGCGCGGAGATAACGCCGGGCTACAGCCGCCTGCAGCTCGACCTGTTCAGCAAGCTGGTGGAAACCTGCATGGCGCAGTTCCGGCCCAAAAGCCCGCCGCCGCTGACCGTGCCTGAACGTCTGACCAATCACTGCGACGAAGTGTACGAGCTGCTGCAGTCGTTTAACGCGATCGTTAGCCTTTGGCTGCCGGGGGAACGGGAAGGCGAACACCGCTTTGAAATGGGCGTCCTGCCCGAAGAGATCATGGTGATTTGCCAGCGCCTCGCGAAGCTGATGGAGGCGCTGCGCGGCCTGTCGGAAGCGTTGCTCAACGATTTGAGCGAAAAAACCGCCAGCCACGATATCGTGCGCCTGCACCGGGCGCTGCTGCAAATGAACCGGGCGCTAGGCTTCTTTGAAGCGCAGAGCAAGCTGTGGAAGCTGGCGGCGATGGAGCAGGCCTCCGGCGCGCCGGTGTCGAAGTGGGTGACGCGTGAAATCCGCGAGGGGCAGCCGCATCTGTTCTTCCACTGCGTGGGGATCCGCGTCAGCGATCAGCTGGAAAAAATGCTGTGGCGCAAAGTGCCGCATGTGATTGTGACCTCCGCCACGCTGCGCTCGCTCAACCGCTTTGATCGCCTGCAGGAGATGAGCGGCCTGCGTGAGAAAGCGGGCGACCGGTTTATCCATCTGGACTCGCCGTTTAATCATATTGAGCAAGGGAAAATCGTTATCCCCAAGATGCGCTTTGAGCCGCTGATGGAGCACGAGGCGCAGCATATTGCCGAGATGGCGGCCTTCTTCCGGGCGCAGCTGGCACAGGGCGAGCATAAAGCGATGCTGGTACTGTTCGCCAGCGGCCGCGCCATGCAGCAGTTTTTAACCCACGTCACCGATCTGCGGCTGATGCTGCTGGTGCAGGGCGATCAGCCCCGTTACCGTCTGGTGGAGCTGCATCGCCAGCGCGTTCAGGCCGGGGAAACCAGCGTGTTGATTGGCCTGCAATCTTTTGCCGAAGGGCTGGATCTGAAAGGCGAGCTGCTGACTCAGGTGCACATCCATAAGATTGCCTTCCCGCCGGTAGACAGCCCGGTGGTGGTCACCGAAGGAGAGTGGCTGAAAAGCCTCAACCGCTATCCTTTTGAAGTGCAGAGTTTGCCCAGCGCCTCTTTTAATCTGATTCAACAAGTTGGGCGTTTAATTCGTAGCCACGCCTGCTATGGTGAGATAGTCATTTACGACCGCCGCCTGCTGAGTAAACGCTACGGCGAGCGTCTGCTGGCCGCGCTGCCGGTGTTCCCGATTGAACAGCCCGACGCGCCGGAAGCAAAAGTGATAATAACGACGCCGAAACACACTGTACGGCGCAAACGTGTGAGCAAGAAATAGCAAGGAGAGTCTGGATGGACTATCGCAAAATCATTAAAGAAATTGGCCGCGGGAAAAACCACGCCAGAGATCTCGATTTTGATACGGCGCGCGGGCTGTATAGCCACATGCTGAAGGGCGAAGTGCCTGACCTTGAGCTGGGCGGGGTGCTGATTGCCCTGCGTATTAAGGGCGAAGGCGAAGCGGAGATGCTCGGTTTTTATGAGGCGATGAAGCAGCATGTCATTACGCTCACGCCGCCGCCCGGCAAGCCGATGCCGATTGTCATTCCTTCCTATAACGGCGCCCGCAAGCAGGCTAACCTCACGCCGCTGCTGGCGCTTTTGCTCAACAAACTGGGTTACCCGGTTGTGATCCACGGCGTGAGTGAAGATCCCACCCGAGTGCTGACGGAAACCATCTTTACGCTGCTGGGCATTGAGCCGACCCGCCACGCCGGACAGGCACAGGCGAAGCTTGAATCTCATCATCCCGTCTATCTGCCGATTGGCGCGCTTTGCCCGCCGATGGAAAACCAGCTGGCAATGCGCTGGCGCATGGGGGTGCGTAACAGCGCGCACACGCTGGCGAAGCTGGCCACGCCGTTTGAGGAGGAGGCCGCGCTGCGTTTGGCCAGCGTTTCTCACCCGGAATATGTGCCGAAAGTGGCGAAGTTTTTTGCTGATATCGGCGGGCGGGGGCTGTTAATGCATGGCACCGAAGGTGAAGTGTACGCCAACCCGCTGCGCTGCCCGCAAATAACGCTGATTGATGGACAGGGCACCCGAATCGTGAGCGAACGGCAAGCCGAACACGAAGGCGTCGTGCTGCCATCAGGCAAAGATCCTGAAGTCACTGCCCGCTGGATTGAGCGCTGCGTGGCGGGCGTTGAGCCGGTCCCGCAGTCGCTGAAAATTCAGATGGCCTGTTGCCTGGTTGCTACCGGAGAGGCTGTAACGCTTGAGGCCGGCCTGGCGCGGGTTGCCGACGTATTCTGAATGCTAAACAAAAAAAGCCCGCGACAGGCATCGCGGGCAAACAAGGGTAACATCAGGGTTAAACAAGGGTAGTGCTATCAAGGCCGATGAGGGTACCAGCCTTGATGAGGGTATTACTTGAGCGCGGGATTATTTGTAGATAACCGCGGTGCCGCTCATTTGGCCTTCGGTGTTGGCAGAAGTAATCGCGTAAGAGCTTGCGCCAGCGGCTTCTGCTTTAGCGGCCAGTTTTGCTTCCAGGCCATCCAGAGTTGTTGCGCCAGTGGCGGAAACAACGCCAATTTTATTCAGGTTCTGCGCCTGGGCTTCGTTTACGGATTGGGCAGCGAAAGCACCGAAAGACAGAGTAGAAAGAGCAATTGCAGCTACAGCATATTTGATGGTTTTCATGGCTAAATTCTCGCAGGTTGTTCTGTTAAGGTGACGTTGTTCCGTCGATGTGATTATGGTCACACTTTTATGTGGAAGAATAAATCGAAGAGAATTGACGACCTTAATCAAAAAAATTGAATTAGTTATAACGTATTGAAATAAATGATAATTACGGAGTAAATAATTTCGTTGCGTGACGTTAACCCTGGAAACACTTAGTTTGCGCACATTTTGCTACTCTTTTTGCCAGCGCTGGTCTTACCTGATGTGCAATCGCTTGCGCCTCTTTTTCAGCCTGACTTTGATGATTTGCGCAGTAAGCTGACAGGGAAGCTTTTATACTGTTCTCTTTCCTTTTTAACCCGACGGATGAGGTTCGATGGAGATAAAGCTGCACTCCAACGCCACAACAACGCCGCGTACGCGAAAGTACATTCAGGAGTCCGCGAAAACGGACGGCGAGCTGGCGGAGGAGCTGAACATTTCGGTCGATACCGTCCGGCGCTGGCGTAAACGCGACGACTGTTACGACAAATCTCACCGGCCGAATACCATTCATCGGGCGTTAAGTCACGAGCAGGAATCGATGCTGATCTTCCTGCGCGTGCGCCTGGCGCTTTCCCTCGATGAACTTCTCGAAGCTGCTCGCTTACTGATTCAGCAGGGGATTTCCCGCGCAAGCGTCAGCCGTATGCTGCAAAACTGGCAGCTGTCGCGCATGGCTAAGCCAACGCTCAGCCAGACGCCGGGCCATTTTACGCTGGATACCTTCTCGCTGCCGGAGACGATTAGCCATAAGCAAGGTGAACTGCTGGTGTTCAGTGAAAGAACCTCCGGCTATATGGCCGTTGCGCTGCGCGAGCGCGGCAGTGAAGAGGTGGCTGAGCCGCTGGTGGGCTTTTTGCGGGAAGGGTTGCCGCTCGCCGTACTTTCTTTAACGGCAAAATCTTGCTCTTTTACGCACAAGCTTGCAGGGGAACTGGGCGTGCCTTTACAGGCTGTGGAGCAGGAAGCCTGGCTGGAAAAGGCCGGGCAGGGCAATTACCACCAGGCGCTGGAAGCGCTGCTGAACGGCGAGCGCTTTGATAAGCGGCTGGGGCTGGGGGCGGTGCTGCTGGAGTTTGAAGATCTGCTCAATAAAAGGATTATCCGCAGCAGGCTGAAAAACCTGACGCCCGAGGCGTGGCTGAAAATTCATCATTCCCATCGTTAAAGCGCCCCATTGGGGCGTTTAATTCATGGCAACGCTATTTCCCTTCACACAGCGACAGGAAATACTGCGTCAGCAAATGTGCCGGGCGGCCGCTGGCCTGGGTGAATTTCCCACGCGACAGCGCGGTGCCGCTGACGTCCAGATGTGCCCATGGACGCTGGGGGCAGAACTTACTCAGGAACTGGGCGGCGGACACCGCAATGGCGGCGTTGTTGGGTGGCGTGTTGGTGTAGTCGGCAATGACGCTTTTGACCTGACCGTCAAAGCTTTCGTCCAGCGGCAGCGGCCAGACGCGATCCTGTGTCAGGCTACCTGCCTGCTGCAGGCGCTGGCTTAGGGCTTCATTGTTACTCATTAAGCCCGAAATATCGTAGCCCAGCGCTTTGACCACCGCGCCGGTCAGCGTAGCGACGTCGATCATTTCGACGGGCTTAAAACGCGCTGCGGCGTAGCTGAGCGCGTCGGCGAGAACCAGCCGCCCTTCGGCGTCGGTATTAATAATTTCTACGCTGGCCCCCGAGTAGGAGCGCACGACGTCACCCGGCATCATCGCCGTGCTGCCGGGCATGTTTTCCGCCAGCGCCATAAGGGCCACGACGTTAATAGGCAGCTTAAGACGCTTCACCGTTTCCATCATGCCGAACACCACTGCCGCGCCGCACATGTCATATTTCATGGTGCGCATGCCTTCACCTTCTTTCAGCCACATTCCGCCGGTATCGAAGGTGATCCCTTTCCCGACGAGGGCGTAAACTGGCGCTTCTTCGCTGGCACCCTGCCAGCGCAGCGTCACCAGCCGGGGAGGGTTGACGCTGCCTTTTCCCGTGGCGTGCAGGCAGCCGAGTCCGTGGTCAAAAATGGCCTGCTCGTCCAGAATCTCGCACTGGGTTTGCGGGTGTTGGCGGGCCCAGGTTTCCGCCCGCAGCGCCACATCCTGTGGCCGACAATTCAGCGCGGGTAAATCCGCCAACTGGCGAGAGAGCAGCATGCCCTGCGCGATGGCTTCGGCCTGGGAAGCCAGACGGCGAGCCAGCGCATTATTGGGTTCGGTAATCAACCACAGCTCGCCATTGCTTTGCGGTTCGTCTTCGCGATAGCCCAGCTGCGGCAGCTGATAGAAGCGGTTGAGGAGGGCAATCAGCAGCGTGCGCAGGCGAACAAAGGTGGTTTCATCCGCCAGATTAAAGCCCGCGAGATCCAGCGCCACGGGCTGCAAAACAGGGGAGGGCAGCAGCGCTTCGGCGGCGGAAAGCAGCTGGCGAAGTACGGCTGGCTGAGTGATTTCTGCTGAAGGCAGCAGCGACAGCCGCGCACAGATACCCCGTAAACCAAAGGTGGTGGTTTGCGGTTCATCGTGGGTTGACATCTCTTCCAGCAAGGATTGCAGGGCGTTTGGCCAGCGGCTTAGGGAAGTGTCCCACAAGATAAGATGAGCGTTGTTAAAGGCTGCATCGGGTGAAACGAGTATACATTTCATTGGATTACCTCCGCGGTGATGCGCTGCTTATAGGCGTCCAGCCATTCGCTGTCTGCCGGGCGGATGACCGTGCGGTTGCCGTCCCTGGTAGTGAGAAACACCTGGGCGGGCTGCGCTGGAGTGGCAACAGAGAAGGAGAAGTTGTCGATGGTTGTCGCCGCGCCGTATTCGCCCCGGTTGTTCATGCAGACGACGGACAGGTCGCCTGCCCGGCCGTAGCGGGCAATCAGTCGGGCTTCAAGATCGTACACGGCGGACTCAGCCGCGCGCTGGGGAGACATGCCGCGCGCCATGCGGCTGACGATTTCATAGCTGATACAGCCTTTCATCAGGTCTTCCCCGAGGCCGGTCGCCGTCGCGGCACCCACTTCGCTGTCGGCGTAGAAGCCGGAGCCGGAGACCGGGGAATCGCCCACCCGGCCAGGGCGTTTCATAAACAGGCCGCTGGTGGAGGTGGCGACCGACATTCTTTGCTGGCCGTCAAGGGCGATAACCCCCACGGTGTCGTGCCCGGTGTACGGGCTTAAGCCGCGATCCAGTGTTTCGCGCTTGCGCTTCAGGTAATGGTTGTACGCGCGCTCGGTCAGCATGGTTTTACTTTCAAAACCCCGATCTTTGGCCCACGCTTCGGCACCCTGGCCGACCATAAAACTGTTGAAGCGCTCTTCGCTCAGGGCTTTGGCCACCAGAATCGGATTGGCAATATTTTTTACCCCCGCCACGGCACCGAGCGCGAGGCTGGTACCGTCCATAAAGGCGGCGTCGAGTTCGACTTCGCCTTGTTCATTCGGCAGGCCGCCATAACCGACCGATTTATAGAAGGGGTAATCTTCCACGCATTTCACCGCGTGCACGACGGCATCGCTCGCCGAACTGCCTTGCTGCAGCCGTTCAGCCGCTTCACCTATCCCTTCCCATGCCATACGCCAGGTGGCGATCGTTCCCCAGTTTGCTGCTAACGTCATGTTTAACTACTCCGTGGCGGGTTTACGTTCAGTCACTTGAGCCGGTGATTCATTGGCCCGATATTGCCGGTCGACCACTTTCAGGAACGGCAGATAAATCAGCGCCCCGATGCACAGGTTGATTATCTGGATAACCGCGCCGCTCAGGTGGCCGGTGACGATAAATCCGCTTAATACCGGCGGCAGCGTCCAGGGGATATACACCCCGGTGGTGGTGGCTACCATGCCAATGGACATCGCGATGTACTGCACGGTGACCAGCACCAGCGGCACAAGGTTGAACGGGATCAGCATGACGGGGTTCATGATGACCGGCAGGCCAAACAGCACCGGCTCGTTAATGTTGAAGATGGAGGAGCCGACGGCCAGGCGCGAAACGTTTTTGATGTGCTGGCTGCGGGCAAACAGCAGCATAGCAATCACCAGAGACAATGTAGCGCCCGCGCCGCCCATCCAGATCATGTCGTAGAACTGTTCCGTCACTACGTGCGGGGGAGGCATCCCGGCCTGCGTGGCGGCCAGGTTATCCATTTGGTTTTCCATCCAGAACGGACGGAGGATGCCGTTGACCATCGAGCCGGAGTTGATCCCCACCGACCACAGGCTGGTGATGCTGAAACAGGTGAACAGTGCGCCAATGTAAGAGGTGCCGAAGTGGCGAATCGGCGTCGCCAGCACTTCATACACGAACTGGTGAATGGTGTGGTAGTCGGTTTTGGCAAACAGCACGCGAACCGCCAGGGCGACAATCAGAATCAGCAGCGAAGGGATGAGGGCGGCAAAGGATTTTTGCACCGCCGGTGGGACGCCGTCCGGCATTTTGATCACCCAGTTCTGGCGCAGCATCCAGGCAAAAAGCTCCGTGCTCGCCAGCGCACCTAGCATCGCCACAAACAGCCCCTTCGATCCCAGCCATTCCATCGGGATCAGGTTGCCGACGTCCGGGTGCTTCGCAAAAGGCGTGAGGATCAGAAAGCAGGAGAGGGACAAAATGCCCGATGACATTCTGTCGATGTCGTAGCGTTCCGCCAGCCGGTAGGCCACCAGAAAACTGATAAACACCGCCATCGTAGAGAAGATGGCGTTAAAAGGGATCTCAACGGTGGCGGACCACCCCTCACCAAAAACAGAAGCCATAAACTGCTGGTAATGGGTACTTGGGAAGGACGAGATCACCAGCAGAATGGAACCAACGATAATAAACGGCATGAACGAGATATAGGCGTCGCGAATGGCGCCGAGGTGGCGCTGCTGCGCCATTTTGGCAGCCAGCGGCATCAGCCGGGCTTCTAATGCGGCCATCAGGTTTTTCATTTTACCGCTCCGTAAGTAATCACAAGAGACAATTCTTGCGTGCTTCTACCTTAGTGGTTGTTCGGGGCTAATAAAGTGAGTTAATTCACAGATGAGCCATATAAGTATCATATGATTGCTTAAATGATTTGAGGGTGAAGGTGCCATAAAAATGCCCCGCAAAGCAGGGCATTATGTTGGCCGGAACGCGGGCTATTTGTAGATAGTGGCGGTGCCGTACAGGCGGTTATCGCCGCCGGCGGAGTTAATTACATAGCCGGTTGCACCCTGTTCCTTCGCTTTTTCAGCCAGTTTAGCCTGGAGATCGTCAAGGTTAGACGCTTTGGCGGTGACGGTACCAAAAGGTTGCATCTGTCCGACGTTTGCGTTACTCATTTCCTGGGCTGCCATGGAGGCAAAAGGCAGTGCAGCAAGAGAGATAACCGCAGAGAAATACAGCAGTTTTTTCATCTTTACATCCTCTTGAGCGTTGAGAGCAAAACACCTTTTTGTTGTCTGACAATTACAGTCTAGTTCCCCTTTGGGCAGGCGATGGCGCAAAAAACTGATGTACTTGTGCGTGTTTTTTGAACGATAAAACTTGACCAAATGCTGACAAAAAAGCCACAACCAGGTGGCTGATTTTATTTGTTTTTTTCTGGTTTAGCGCGCGTCGGGGCGAACCAGGTCAAAACGCTGTGATTCATCAACCGTGTAATAGGCGGTTGGCCCTCCGGCCCGCAGCACGGGTTGCGCCAGCGCGGTCTGGTAGATGCCGTCGATAAGCAGGTGTTCGTCGATGTGTACGGCAACCACTTCCCCCAGCACCAGCCAGCTGTTCAGCTCGTCGCCGTCGGCAGAGGTCAGGCGAATGCACTGCGACAGGCGGCATTCAAAGTTGACCGGGCTTTCAGCCACCAGGCTGGCGCTGACCTTGGTGCCTGCTATTGGCGTCAGGCCCGCTCGCTGGAACTCATCTTCTCCTCTGGGGAGCGTGACGGAGGTTTCATTCATCTGTTCTGCCAGCGGGCGCGTGGCCAGGTTCCAGACGAATTCTTTGGTGTCGAGGATGTTCTGGACGCTGTCTTTCCAGCCGGTGCTGGAAAAACCAATGATCGGTGGACGATAGTTAAAGCAGTTAAAGAAGCTGTACGGCGCGAGATTGCGCTGGCCCTGCAGGTTGCAGGAGGAAATCCAGCCAATAGGGCGCGGCCCGACAATGGCGTTAAGCGGATCGTGTGGTAAACCGTGGCCTTCCGAGGGCTCGTAGTAATAACGTTTTTTACTCATTACGCACCTGAATTCATGTTGGAAAGGTCAAATCGTCAGCGATGTATTTACCCGACGCGGAGAGCAGAGTATCTTACGCGGCCACACAAGGAGAAGCCCCAATGAAAACCCCTGCCGACACCAAACCTGGTTTGCACCCGCGTAACCGTCACCGTAGCCGCTATGACTTTGCCGCATTAACCGCGAGCAGCCCGGCGCTGGCCGAGTTTTTACGCCCGGGGCCGCACGGCGACACAACCGTTGACTTCGCAAATCCGCTGGCGGTGAAGGCGCTGAACCAGGCGCTGTTGGCGCATTTTTATCAGGTTAAGCAGTGGGATATCCCCGAAGGGTACCTTTGCCCGCCAGTGCCGGGCCGGGCGGACTATATTCACCATCTGGCCGACCTGCTGGCGGAAGGCAACGGCGGCGTTGTACCTGCCCAGGCTTCCGTCCTGGATATCGGCGTCGGCGCGAACTGCATTTATCCGCTCATCGGGCAGCACGAATACGGCTGGCGCTTTACCGGCTCTGAGCTGGACGGCGATGCGTTTCGCAGCGCGCAGCAAATTGTAGACGGCAATCCTGGGCTTAGCCGCATGATCCGTCTCCGTCGCCAGAAAAATGCTGGCTGCATTCTGGACGGCATCATCCACAAAAATGAAACCTATGATGCCACGCTATGTAATCCGCCATTCCACGGTTCAGTCGAGGCGGCCCGCAGCGGCAGCGAGCGTAAGCGCCGCAATCTTGGCCAGGACGCAAGCGCCGCGCTGAACTTTGGTGGTCGTGAGCAGGAGCTGTGGTGCGAGGGGGGCGAAGTGGCCTTCGTCAGCCAGATGATCAAAGAAAGTAAAGCGTTTGGCCGCCAGGTGCTGTGGTTTACGTCGCTGGTTTCAAAAGGTGAAAACCTGCCTGCGCTGTACCGCGTGATGCAGGAAAACGGCGTGGTGAAAGTGGTGAAAAAAGAGATGGCACATGGGCAAAAACAGAGCCGTTTTATTGCCTGGAGCTTTATGGATGATGCCCAGCGCGCACGCTGGGCGAAAACCCGCGGGAAATAATTAGTTGGCTGTGCTGGTGGGCGGCAGCGCGCCGGCCGCCGCCTCTGTGGCCTGTAGCGCCTGTGCTGCATCGGCACCCGGCTGCATGACCTGCACGGTTTGCACCGGGGGCCTGATGCCCGCTTCATCAAAGTGTTTTTTGACCATTCCGTCGAGCGCGTAGCGCACCGTCCACTGTTTTAGCGGCAGGGTGGTAAAGGTCACGCGTACTGTGAAGGCCTGGTTCGTCAGCCCCACAATGCCTGAGAACAACGGCTCGCCAATGACCAGCAGACGAATATCTTCCTGGCCCATCAGCGCGTCCACGGCTTCTTTCAGTACCCGGTTGGCGTTGTCCACGTCCTCCTGCCTGTCGACGTCGTAGTTCGCGACGAAAGAGCCAATCCCGCGGACAAAGTTGGCGAAGGTCGTTATCGATGACCACGGAATAATATGGTAAGCCCCCGTATCCTGGCGTACGCCCACCGAACGAATCGACATTTTCTCGACTGTGCCTGTAATCGCGCCGATGGTGACGTAGTCGCCGGTATTCATCCCATTTTCAAACTGAATGAATATCCCGGTAATAATATCCTTCACCAGGGTTTGCGAACCAAAGCTTATCGCTAGCCCCAGCGCCCCCGCCCCCGCCAGCAGAGGTGCGATGTTCACGCCGATTTCAGAAAGCAAGATCATGATGGTGATGGTGCTGATCACCACGGCCAGCGCGTTACGGAACAGCGTTAGCAGCGTGCGGGCTCGCGCGCTTGGCATCGGGCGGCCGTGGATATCCGACGCAAGGCGGTTTTCGATCAGGCTTGCCAGCAGCGTCCAGCCTACCGCCGAGAAGAAAAGGATCAGTACAATGCGGATCAGTATATCGACGGTTTTTTCTCCGGCACCCTCAGTGAGCCATTGCCAGACATCGAAAAGCCCCCAGGCGTCCAGCAGCAGCATGACTGCGACGCAAACGGTAAGAATACGTGCCAGCTTCAGCGAGACGGAGATCCAGCCATTAAGACGCTTTTGCAGCTCGGGGTAATTGCGCTGCACCTGTGGAGAAAGGGTGATGGTTTTTGCTATCCAGCGCGAAAGCATGCCGGAGATAAACGCCGCCACGCCGATGATGGTCAGGCTGTGCAGTGAGGCGCCCATCATAAATTTCAGGCTGTTGCCCGGATCGAAAAGCGAAAGGAAAAACAGCACCACAAAATAGAGACAAGCGAGCCAGTGCCAGATGAGCGCAAAAGCACGAATAAACAGGCTAAAGAAGCTCATTGAGCGATCTGCCAGGTGAATCAGGCTTTGCTGGATGGCGCGTTTGTTGTGAAAAATCAGATATAGCGCCCAGACGGTAATCAGTAGCATGACCACCACGTTAACCATGGCGCTAATCTGGGCGTTGACCTGATTGGCGAGAATCGGCACCACCACCAATAACCCGTAGCCGATGATGGTACTTAGCCAGGAAAGGCGAATACTCCAGTAGCGGGCGCCCTGGTCGCCGATGGGGAAGGGGCGTAGCGCCGGGAAACGCGGGCTGAAAATGAGGCGCAGAACAGCCTTGAAGAACTCGATAAGCCCAAAGGCATTAAGAAATAGCCCCTGCTGGCGCGCGATAGTGGCGTTGCCTGCGTTCATTTTGTCACTCAGGAGCTGCCCGACGAATAGCGTTAACGCCAGCAGCAGGATGTCCACCGCAAAGGCGCCGAGGATGGTCACCGGCAGGTGAAGCCAGTTGGTATGATCGCGGTTTTTTCTTCGTCCCCAGTCGCCCATTTTGGCCCACAGCGGCCTGACGCCGGCGCGAAGCAAGAAATAGAACACAAAAACGGCGCTGGCGAGCATCGCGAAGTGGCTCAGCGCATTGAAGAAAGTCTGCTGGTTAAAGGCTTTCCTCGGTGCGCTGGCGATATTTTGCTGGAGCAGCTCAAAACGCTGCGTAAGTTCTCCCCCATAGCGGCGGCTGACGTCGGTGACGTTTTCGAGCACGGTTTTGTCTTCAGTGAGCGTATCCGGTGGGGCAATAACCGGCATGGTCTGTGAGGTGCCGTCAGCGGCGACTTTGCGAAGCTGCTCGATGAGTTCACTCCGGGACTTTGGGTTGTCCAGCACGTCGGCGAGCGCCGAGTACGCTTTTTTCTTTTCTTCTACGCTGGGTTCTGTTTGTACGGCGCTGCCCTGGGATGTCGAGGCGGCAACGGCGGCAGCGGGTAAGGTGACTGCATGGCCGGGCAGGCTCATCAAGCTAAACAGTAATATCAGGATCCATCGCACAGCGCTCCTCCGGACTGAGAAAATCTGACAAAGGAGTAAGTATAGTGGCTGAGATTTTGGCGAGGAGAAAAGCGGGATGATTCCAGAAAAATCAGGGCGGCTGGAATTTGCCGCCCTGAGTCAGGCGTTATGCGACGTGCTGCAGAAACTCGCGCAGACGCGGGCTCGGCGGGTTGTCGATAAGTTCTTGTGGGTTGCCGTCTTCCGCCACGCGACCTTTGTCGATAAAGATCAGGCGAGAAGCCACTTTCGCGGCAAAGCCGACTTCGTGGGTCACGATCACCATGGTCATGCCTTCTTCGGCCAGGTCCTGCATCACTTTCAACACTTCATGACGCAGTTCCGGGTCGAGGGCCGACGTTGGTTCATCAAACAGCATCATCTTCGGCTTTACGGCAAGGGCACGGGCAATAGCCACACGCTGCTGCTGGCCGCCAGAAAGCTCTGACGGATAGTGATGCGCGCGTTCCGCCAGGCCAACCTTCGCCAGCAGCTCTTTCGCCAGCTTCTCAGCGGCGTCTTTTTTCATGCCGCGGACGCGAATCGGGCCGAAGGCGACGTTTTCCAGCGCCGTCAGGTGCGGGAACAGGTAGAACTGCTGGAACACCATGCCAGCTTCCTGACGGATCAGGCGATCGTCTACCTTCGGATCGTTCACTTTCAGGCCGTCAACAATCAGGTCGCCGCTGGTGATCTCTTCCAGCTTGTTGATGCAGCGCAGCAGGGTTGATTTGCCGGAGCCGCTTGGCCCGATAATCACCACCACTTCACCCTGTTTGATGTTCAGGTCAATGTTGTGCAGCACCTGGGTTTGGCCAAAGTGCTTGGAGACATTTTTAAATTCAATCACAGGATTTTCATCCTTCTTTCAAGGCGACGCAGCACGAAGCTCAGCACCAGGGTAATAATCAGATAGAAGACCGCAACGGCGCTCCAAATCTCCAGCGCGCGGAAGTTACCGGCGATAATTTCCTGACCCTGACGAGTCAGCTCTGCTACACCGATAACGATGAACAGCGAGGTGTCTTTGATGCTGATGATCCACTGGTTACCCAGCGGCGGCAGCATACGGCGCAGCGCCAGCGGCATAATCACGTGACGGATGGTTTCACGTTTTGACAGCCCAAGCGCAAGGCCCGCTTCCTGGAAGCCTTTATGAATTGAGAGCACAGCACCACGGGTGATTTCCGCGATGTAGGCTCCGGAGTTGATCATGATGGTGACGACCGCCGCGCTGAACGGATCGATACGCAGATCGGTAAAGGCCATCGGCAGGGCGAAGTAGATAAACATCACCTGCACCACAATTGGCGTGCCGCGAATCACTTCGATGAAAACAAGCGCTACGTGGTTGGCAATCCAGCCGCCGTAGGTACGAGCAAAGCCCGCCACTAAACCAATTACTAAACCGCCGCAAAGACCCAGGATAGAAATCCATAGGGTCATCTTAGCGCCTTCAAACAAGATGGGAATTGCAGGCCAAATGGCGCTCCAGTCAAACTGCATGATGTGTTCCTGTTGTCTACCGTGGTTCACCTCTTCGGGCTTCAGGCCGGGGCCTTGCAGCGTGAGAGGCGTTTAATAATAAGAGGGGCGAAAGGCGCCCCTCAGGTCTTACTCATACTTAGAATTATTATTTAGGCTCGGTACCGAACCATTTTTTGTAGATTTCGTTGTACGTGCCGTTCTCTTTCAGGGTTTTCAGCGCGCCGTTGATTTTGGTGCGCAGTTCGTCGCTGCCTTTAGGCAGGGCGATACCGTACTGCTGAGCTTCCAGAGACTCACCTACCGCTTTGAACTGACCGTTGCCGGCGGTTTTGATGAAGTACAGGATGTTTGGCGTGTCGTGCAGAACCGCGTCAGCGCGGTTGGTGCCCAGTTCCATGTAGGCGTTATCGATGTTCGGGAACTGACGCAGGTCTTTGGTTTTGATGTTAGCTTTTGCGTAATCAACGGAGCCGGTGCCGCCTTTAACAGCAACCACTTTACCGTCCAGATCTTTCACGCTTTTGATGTCGTTGTTATTGGCTTTGACCATCACCAGCAGGCCGCTTTTGTAGTAGCCGTCGGAGAAGTCGATCGCTTTTTCGCGCTCAGGAGTGATGGTGATCCCGGCCAGTGCCAGGTCCACGTTTTTGGTTTGCAGGGCAGGGATGATGCCGCTGAAGTCCATTGGCTTCAGGGTATAGTCCAGCTTCAATTCTTTGGCGATAGCCGCCCACAGATCCACGTCAAAGCCGACATACTGATCGCCTTGTTTAAATTCAAAAGGAACGAACGCGGTGTCGGTCGCAACGACCAGTTTTTTATCAGCGGCATGGGAAGATACAGCGAAAGCCAGGGTAAGTGCAGCCAGTGAAACTTTCAAAATCGACTTCATAGCATTTCCTTTGTTAATCCACGGGGCGATCCCCTGCGTCAGCGGCGACTCATGAAAGAATCGTGCCAAATTTGCAACTTACTGTTTTGCAAGGATGTGATTATTTAACATTGCACATTGAGCGTTGCAAGCAGGTCATAACGCACCGTTATGGTGCACCATTTTGGTGCGCAAAATGAGCCGGCAGGGTAGGGGTTAGTTTTACCGCGAAATCAGTGGACAAAACAATCATTCGTTAACGATTGTGTGAGGTGATTATTACATTTGATTAACTTTGGGCTATCAATTAATCGATGGCCTGCGCTGTTTTGGTGCAGGCTCCGCCCCCGGGCGGAGGAGGAGCCATAGAAAAATGCTCTGGTTACTCGATATTGGACTCAATGAACCACAGGAATTTGTCCAGATCGCGGGAAGCGGCGGTGAAAATATCTGCGGTATCTTCGTCTTTTGCTTCACCAATGGCTTTACGCACATCGTTCGCCACGATGGCATAGCGATCGGCCAGCTCTTTCAGGTGCTCCTGAACGGTGTGAATGTCCAGCGGATAGCTTTTCAGCGGAGTTTTGCTGTTGATCACCTGAGTGGTGCCCAACGCCACGCCGCCAAGCTGCACGGCACGTTCTGCCATGGTGTCCAGGTGCTCGGTCAGCGCCGTACGGAAGCCGTCCAGCATTTCGTGCACGGCAATAAAGTTAGCTCCGCGCATATTCCAGTGAGCCTGCTTGGTAATCAGCGACAAGTCGATGAACTGGACGACCTGGCGATTCAGCAGCTCGATAGTGGCTTTTTTCTCGCTGTCTTTTACATCATTGCGGGTATATAGCAGGTTTGTAGATTTAGTTTTTACCAGTTTAGCGGTACTCATAATCTTTCATCCTCTTGATGTTGGTGTCCCAATGAATTACCGGGGATAAGTATAGCACCACTTTTTTACTTTGCTGGTGAGGGTAATACCTATCAAACCGATAGTAAGAGAAAAATGGAAAAGATTAATTTGTTATTTAACAGCTGGTTATTGAGTGTTCTTAATTTATGTCAAAAATCATGAATAAATATGACGGCGAAAAGAAAATAATTCTTATTGAGTATTACAGTTGACGGGAATATAAGTGCTTGATTACGGATACATCATTTAATGCGGCAATTATCACCGCATTAAATGCAGGGCAACAGATTAATTTATGTCGACGTTTTTAATCTGTGCTTCGCGTTTCATGGTCAGCGTTGATCCCACCGATGCTGCGATGATGGAGAGCAGAGCCAGCCATTGTACCAGGGTCAGGTGCTCCCCGAGGAACAGCATACCTGACAGGGCCGCAAGGCCAGGCTCAAGGCTCATGAGTGTGCCAAAGGTGCGGGTAGGGAGTCGGGTTAACGCAATCATCTCCAGCGAATAAGGCAGCGCCGTGGAAAGCACGGCAATGGCCAGGCCGACGGGCAGCAGCGACCACTGCAGCAGCGAGCTGGTGGCTTCCCAGGCGCCCAGGGGGACAAAGATAATGGCAGCAATCAGAGAACCAAACGCGACCGTGGCGGGGCCGTGCTCAGCGCCCGCTTTTTGCCCGGCAATAATGTAGATAGCCCAGCAGGCACCGGCCCCGAGGGCGCAGGCAGCACCGGTCAAATCTACCTGGGAGATGTCCTGGCCGAGGGGAAGCAGGAACCACAGTCCGGCCACCGCCAGCACCACCCAGATAAAGTCCACGGCACGGCGTGAGCCAAAAAGCGCCACGGCAAGCGGCCCGGTAAACTCCAGCGCCACCGCGATGCCCAGCGGTACCGTGCGCAGAGAGACATAAAAGAGGTAATTCATGCTGCCCAGCGCCAGCCCATAAAACAGTAAAGGCAGGCGTTGCTCTGGCTTAAAACGCAGGCGCCAGGGTTTAAAAATCACCGCGAGAATAAGAGTGCCTAAAAACAGGCGCAGCGAAGTGACGCCCTGGGGACCGATTAGCGGGAATAATGATTTCGCCAGCGAGGCGCCGCTTTGAATCGAGGTCATGGCGATAAGTAAAACTACGATCGGTAGCCAGCGCGGCATATTACGGGAGGTTTGCGGCATCCTGTACCTTGTCAGTATTTGTCTATGTTTGGTCAAGAAAATAAAAGTCTGCCCAGTCTAAAGGATTAAGTTATGGCTGGTTGAACTTTCATTAAGAAAAATTCTCATGGCGTGGAGTACGATCCGGGGGCTTTTGTCAGTTTGTGTCAAAAATAATTCCAGAATTATCTGAATGACGATGTTATTAAAGGGATTAAAATTTGCCGTCGCGAAGCGGTATTTTCCTGATTTTTTAGTGATTTAGCATGTAGTGGAAATGTTATGTTACAGGAAAAAGATCGTTAGACAACACAATTGGCGAAGAGTTTCTGTCATGGTTTTGTTATATTTAAAACTTAGGACTTACTTGAAGCACATTTGAGGTGGATATTATGAAAAAAATTGCATGTCTTTCAGCTCTGGCCTGTGTTCTGGCCGTCTCCGTAGGTACCGCATCTGCAGCAACCAGCACCGTAACCGGTGGCTATGCTCAGAGCGATATGCAGGGCGTTGCTAACAAAGCTGGCGGTTTCAACCTGAAATACCGCTACGAAAATGATACCCCGCTGGGCTACATCGGCTCCTTCACCTACACCCAGAAAAGTGACACTTCTAACGACGTGTACACCAAAGGCCAGTACTACGGCATCACCGCTGGTCCTGCTTACCGCATCAACGACTGGGCAAGCATCTACGGTGTAGTGGGTGTTGGCTACGGTAAATTCCAGGCGACTCAATTCCCAGGCGCTCACGATTCCGTTAGCGACTACGGCTTCTCCTACGGTGCTGGCCTGCAGTTCAACCCAATCGAAAACGTTGCTCTGGACTTCTCCTACGAGCAGAGCCGTATTCGTAGCGTTGACGTTGGCACCTGGATCGCTGGCGTAGGCTACCGCTTCTAATATCCCTTTCGGGATAGAAATAAAAAATCCGCCCAAGTGGCGGATTTTTTTATCGGTTAACCGGCAAAAGTTAACGTGTCCTGGTCTCAAACATATCCGTCTGCAGATGAGTATAGTCCACTTTCTTCAGGTTGAAGTTGGTTATCCAGACGGGCCCGGCCTTTTGCTCGGAAATAAATTTGTACTTCGGCGTAAGCTCTTTCGCCTTAATCCCCGTCCACGCAGAGAAGAAGTTGAGGAAATCATTGGCGCTGCGGCGTGCTTTGATTAGCCGGTGCGCGGTGTCATCGCTCGACAACACCATAAATGGCACCTGGAAATTTTGCTGGAACTTATCGTCGTGCGCCAGATATTGCACGTCGGTGCCGCGCTCTTTGAACGCCAGGCCGTGGTCGGAGAAATAGACCATTGAGAAGCTGTTCCCGGTGTTTTGTAACTGCAGATAAAGCTGTTTTAGCAAGTCGTCGGTTTGCGTCATGCTGTAGAGATAGCAGGATGTCTCTTTAGATTGCACAAAATCTTTGTATTTCCCCTGAGTGCGATCGCAGGCCTGTGGGTGCGAACCCATCAAATGCAGCACAATCAGCTGCGGCGTGTTGCGCTGAGTAGCAAACACCTGGGCCGTCATTTTTAACAAAGCTTCATCGCGAGTGTTTTTATCCGCCTCAAAATCCCCATTTTTCAAAAACTGCACTTCGTCAGCGCGTTTGGCGATGCTGGCGATGGCGGTATCGTATTCGCCGATTTGGCCCTGGTTTGAGAACCACCAGGTCTGGAAGCCCGCGCGGTTTGCCAGGGTAACAAAATTGTCCTGATACTGGGGTTTGCCGTCCACGACCCGGTTCAGCGTCAGCCCCAGCGATTTTTGCGTTGAGCCGCTGGCGGAGACGTAGTCCATAAACAGATTGCCTTTGACCTGGCTTGCAAAGGGCGTGTTGTCCCAGTGGCCGCCAAAGGCTCCCAGCGCATCGCGGCGGGCGCTCTCGCCAATCACTACGACGTAGGTATGGTATTTAGGCTGCACCGACACTACGTTCCAGGAGTCTTTTTGCTGCGACAGTTCTTTCATGCGCGCCTGCTCCTCGATAACTTCGTGGTTGTTGACCACGACATCTTTCACGAAGCGCACCACCGGGTAGCCAGTATCTTTAAATTTAAACACGCCGCCGTAGGCTAGGTTGGTTACCGGCGTGACAAAAAAACAGACCACGCTGACGGCGAGACATAAGCTATCGAAATGACCCCAGGCGCGTTTTTCTTCACGTTTGCGGCGCAGCGCCATCACCCCAAGGGCGAGAATAAAGAGAGACACCACGTAGCTGTACCACGGGAAGATGGTCATGATTTCCGTGGATTCTTCAAAGTTGGTTGAATGCAGCGCCAGCAGAGTATTGAAGTTGGGCGAGCCGTAGGCCTGGCCGAACGGGAAGTACATGGCTGCCACGAGGCTGCAAAGCCCAAGCAGGATTTTCTGGACGCTGGGAGCGGTGCGCCACAGCAGCATAAGGACGCAGCTAAAGGCAATGGCGTAAAGCAGGCTGAAGGCATAGCCCAGCGCGAAGTTTATCAGCAGAGACTGCAGAAAATAGAAACCTGCCCACGGATTCAGCGCGATTCCGCGCGCAGTCAGGGTATCTTTAACCGTTACATTCATCTTTATTATGGTCTTGCAAAACGCCATGCGGTGACCCTGGCGATAAGGGCAGAGCCTGCCTGACAGACGGAAACGAAGGGGAATTGCACCGCATCTGCGAGCCGCTTCATGTGCAGGGCTGCAAGAAGATAGAGCCGTAAGATAAGAATATCAACTGATAACAGAGCGAGGTTTTGCGAAGCTGATTGCAAATCCGACAAATGATGGGGTTAAAGCTCGGCCAGAGTAGCCATTAACGGGGATTTTGCAGGGGAATTGTGACAAAAGGATGATCGTTCGCGCGGAACGCTGAACAAAGTCGCCAGGCGGCGTGGCCTGGCGTTATTGTTGTTTTTCTTCTTTCTGCTGGGGTTTACCGGCAACCCAATCACAAATCATGTTCAGCAGCATTAAGCGTACCTGGAAGGGAGATTGTGTAAACACGTTGATGCACCTCTTAAATTCGTTCATAGCGTCCTCCTGTTAGCCGTGCGACCGTTTTTCCGTAAACAAGCCTGACTGCATTACATACAGGTATAGCACAGGCTATATTTTATAGCCATGGCTATTTCGTTAATTTTTTGTGGATGAGCAATGCTGGTTTACAATAAAGCCTTCCGTCGTCAGATGACGACGCCGCGCCACTGGAAGAGGAAGCACTATGAGCCGTCGGGCAGGGCAAAAGAACAGCGAAAAAGTGACGCCATTACCGAATATTGAAGAGCATGTTGAGGGCTTCAGGCAGGTACGCGAGGCGCACCGCCGCGAGTTAATTGATGATTATGTTGAGCTGATTTCGGATTTGATTCATGAAGTGGGTGAAGTTCGCCAGGTAGATATGGCAGCCCGGCTCGGCGTTTCCCAGCCGACGGTTGCCAAGATGCTAAAACGCCTGGCGTCCGTCGGGCTGATTGAGCAGATCCCATGGCGCGGCGTCTTTTTAACGCCGGAAGGTGAAAAACTGGCGCAGCAGAGCCGGGAACGGCACCAGATTGTTGAAAACTTCTTCCTCGCACTGGGCATCAGCCCGGAGACCGCGCGTATTGATGCCGAAGGTGTGGAACACCACGTCAGCGAAGAGACGCTGGAGGCTTTCCGCAAATTCAGCGCAGAGCGAGGCATCGGTTAAACATGCTGCTGCGTCTTGCGCAGCCGTTCCTGCGCGATCGATTCCTGCATTTATTGTTGTTAATCGGCGTCGCCCTGAGCCTGGCGGTGCCGTTCCGCCCGGCTTTATGGCCCGCCGCCATAGACTGGCACACCATTATTACCCTGGCCGGGCTGATGATGTTGACCAAGGGCGTCGAGCTGAGCGGTTATTTCGAGGTGCTGGGCCGCAAGATGGTGGCGCGGTTTGCCAACGAGCGGCAGCTGGCGCTGTTTATGGTTACGGCAGCGGCAGCACTGTCGACCTTCCTGACTAACGATGTCGCGCTGTTCATCATTGTGCCTCTCACCATCACGCTGAAAAAACTCTGCTCGGTGCCGGCCAGTAAGCTGATTATTTTTGAGGCGCTGGCGGTCAACGCCGGCTCTTTGCTCACGCCTGTCGGTAACCCGCAGAACATCTTACTGTGGGGGCATTCCGGGCTCTCTTTCGGCGCTTTCACCTGGCAGATGATGCCGCTGGCGCTGGCCATGACCGCCAGCCTGCTGGTGTTGGCGTGGCTTTGTTTCAAGCCAAAACCGCTGTGTTACCACGGTGAAGTGAATGACAGCCGCTGGCAGCCTAAGCTGGTCTGGTGCTGCCTGGCGTTTTACATTGTCTTTATTCTGGCCCTGGAGCTTAAGCTTGAGCTTTGGGGGCTGGGGCTGATTGCGCTTGGGTTCCTGGGGCTGGCGCGCAAAGTGCTGCTCAGTATCGACTGGAGCCTGCTGGTGGTATTTATGGTGATGTTTATTGATGTTCACCTCATCACCCAACTTCCGGTGCTGCAGCACTCGCTTCAGGGCGTGGCGCAACTCTCTCCTGGCGGGTTGTTTGGCCTGGGTATTTTGCTGTCACAATTCATCAGCAATGTGCCTGCCACCATTTTACTGCTGAACTATGTGCCTGCTTCGCTGCTGTTGGCCTTCGCGGTCAATATCGGCGGTTTTGGTCTGTTGCCGGGTTCGCTGGCGAACTTGATTGCCCTTCGTATGGCCAACGACCGTCGGATCTGGTGGCGGTTCCATCTCTATTCTCTCCCTATGTTGCTTTGGGCCGCGCTGGTCGGCTACGGCTTATTACTGCTTTTACGCTAGCGCCCACTCAGGCAGAAACAGGCAAGGAATGAGCAGAAATCCCCCATTCCAGAATCGCGGGCGACGCGTATAACTGGCAGTCCGCACTCTTCCTTCCTGAAATCCTGAACATGAGGTACCGCTATGCGTTATAAAAAATTAGGAAATACCGGCCTGTTTGTTTCAGAGCTTTGCCTGGGCACCATGACTTTTGGTGGTGAAGACGGTATATGGGGAAAAATAGGCCAACTCGCGCAAAATGATGCCGACAAGCTGGTTGGACGCGCGCTGGAGGCCGGGATTAACTTTATTGATACCGCCAATGTTTACTCCGGCGGGCGTTCGGAAATCATCACCGGCCAGGCGCTGAAAAACCTTAATGTGCCGCGTGAGAATGTGGTGGTGGCCACCAAAGCATTCGGCGAAACAGGCACCGCCGGGCCGAACTCTCGAGGTTCATCGCGTTTTCATCTGCTAAATAGCGTCAAAGAGAGCCTGCAGCGGCTGCAGCTCGACTATATCGATCTGTACCAACTGCACGGTTTTGACCCCGCGACGCCGATAGAGGAAACGCTGCGGGCGCTGGATTCGCTGGTACAGCAGGGGCTGGTTCGCTACATAGGCGTTTCCAACTGGGCGGCCTGGCAAATCATGAAGGCACTCGGGATTTCCGAACGCCTGGGACTGGCACGTTTTGCCTCTCTGCAGGCTTATTACACCCTTGCCGGGCGCGATCTGGAGCGAGAGCTGGTGCCGATGATGCAAAGTGAAGGCGTCGGCCTGATGGTGTGGAGTCCGCTCGCGGGCGGGCTGCTCAGCGGCAAGTACGACCGCGACGGGAAAGCCGAAACCGGCAGCCGCCGCCTGGAGTTTGATTTTCCACCGGTAAACAGGGATCGCGCGTTTGATTGCGTGGATGTGATGCGTGATATCGCCGATGCCAAAGGCGTTTCCGTGGCGCAGATTGCGCTGGCCTGGCTGCTGCATCAGCAGGCAGTGACCACGGTCATCGTGGGCGCGAAGCGCATTGAGCAGCTTGAGGATAATATCGCTGCGACGGGGGTTCAGCTTAGCGCGGACGAGCTTGACAGGCTGAATGCGGTAAGTGAGCTGCCGCGCGAATATCCGGGCTGGATGCTTGAGCGGCAGGGTGAGTATCGCCGGGAACAGCTGAAGAATCAGTCATAAATCGGGAATAATTTAGCCCTCTCCCGGAGGGAGAGGGGGAAAACAAGCGATGCGATAAAGCTATCGTTTCAGCTTCAAATGCAGCAAAGGGAAAGGATTCCCTTCACCGTCGAGTTCAGACCGCCCGGTCCGGGCAAATCCCATATGCAGATAGAAGCCCACGCCCTGCGGATTCTGCTCATTCACATCTACCTCATCGACCTGCAAATGTTCAATGGCATAGTGCAGAAGCTGCTTGCCCACGCCCATGCCACGGCTTTCAGGCGAAACAAACAGCATTTCAATCCGATTTTCGTGGCAGCCGATAAAGCCCAGAGGCTCACCGGTTTTGCCAGCTGCCAGCTGCATCGGGATCTGTGGCATGTAGAGTTCGCGCACCTGGGGCTTTAACGCCCTGATATTTTCTTCAGGTAAAAAGTCATGCGTGGCGCGAACGGATGCTTCCCAGATTTCCGCCAGCGCATCAAAATCCGCCGGGTTTGCTTGTCTTATCGTTAACATTCTTGTTCCAAAGGTCGTTAGTTAAACGGCGCTTCTTTCTTCAGGATCTTGTCGATCACATCCAGCACGCCTTGTTGATTGCAGTGCCCTGCCTGGTAGCTGGCAATGCGTTTGATTTTGTCCGGGGCGTTGGCCATCGCAAACCCGTATTGCGCCTGAGTCAGCATCTCGATGTCGTTGCCGCCGTCGCCAAAGGTCACCACTTCGCTGTCCTGGATGCCCCATTTTTCCTGCAGGATTCGCAGGCCGTTAGCCTTATGGATCCCCGGAATAATCAGGTCGATAGAGCCGTGCCCGCTGGTGACCGGCACCATAATGCCTTCCAGCTCTGCGCCCAGGGCGTCCATAGTTTCATCGAGCTGGCTGTCCGGCAGGTTCAGGGCAAACTTGAAGAACACGTCGTCGAGGCCGGAGAAGTTTTCCACGTGCTCAAGGCGGTGATAGTACTTCGCCGCCAGCGCTTTAAAATCGTCACTATAGCCGTTGAGGGTATAACCGTTATGCTTGCCGCAGGCGATGATCTCCACGTGCGGCAGGGTCAGCAGGTGATCGACCACCGTGTTGAACTCTTGTCTGGTCAGCTCGCCGTTGAACAGATCTTCGCCTTCGCTGACCACCCAGCCGCCGTTATCGGCGACAAAAGAGATCTCGTGGGCAATCTCCGGGAAGAAGGAGATAAGCTGAAAATACTGGTTCCCGCTGGCCACCACAAAGCGGATGCCTTGCTCTTTCATCTGCTGATATTGCGCGGCAAAGCGTTCGCGGTTGTAGGTTTTTTCATCATTAAGAAAAGTGCCGTCCATGTCTACTGCAATCAGTTTGATGCTCATTGAACTCTCCATTATTCAGTTTCTAAAGTCTGGCCGGAAGATTGCCCCGGTTTGGCCACGGCGCGGGCGACCAGCGCCGCAATCACCATTAGCGTCAGCACAACTAGCATGGCCTGGCGCAGCCCGTAATGCTCGCCGAGGAAGCCCAGCAGCGGCGGCCCGACTAAAAAGGCGACATAGCCCGAAGCGGCAACGACGCTGACGCGGCTGGCCGGATCGGGGCCGGTATCACCCGCCGCTGAAATGGTCAGCGGGAAGCCTAAAGAGGTGCCCAACCCCCACAGAATCACCGACACGCCGGCAAGGAAGGCGTTGTCGACAAACACAATGGTGCCGATGCCAATAATGCCCATGATCGCACAGGCGCGGACCACAATAACCCGGCTGTAGCGGTCAATAAACCAGCCGCCGGTGAAGCGCCCGACCGTCATGCCGAGGGTAAAGCCTACGTAGATAAGCGACCCGGAAGTTGGGCTAAAGCCGTGCCCGTCCACCATCAGCAGCGGCAGCCAGTCGTTGGCCGAGCCTTCGGCAAAGGCCATCGCCAGCACGACAAAACCAATCAGCAATAGCTGAATATCTTTGTAAAACGGTCGGTGCGGCTCGTGGGCTTCGGTGTTCTCCGGGTTATCTTTGCCCACGCCGTGCGGCACGGCGATAAGCGCGATGGCAATCGGCGCAATGGTCAACAGACCAATCAGCAGCAGGTGCCCCCAGGACACGACGTTCCACGCGGTTAACGTCAGGCCAATCCCGGCGCCAACGAGCGTGCCGAGGCTAAAGAAGCCGTGCATCATCGGCAGCACAGTTTTCTTCATCAGGCTCTCGATAATGGCCCCTTCGACGTTCATAGCCACTTCTGATGAACCCATCCCGCTGCCGAGCAGCGCCAGGCCGAAGGCAAACAGCACCGGGGAGGCGAGGTACAGCGCGAAGCTCATCATTAACATTCCGGCGACCATCAGCGTCATGCCGCTGAGAATAATGGTACGGGTGCCAAAGCGTTTCACCAGCCAGCCGGAACAGAGAATACCGCCCATCGAGCCTATCGACAGGCCAAATAATACGATGCCCATCCCGGCCGTCGAGACGCTGAGCGTATCGCGGATGGCGGGCGTGCGTGTGGCCCAGGATGCCATCACCAGGCCCGGAAGGAAGAAGAAGGTGAATAACGCCCAGGTACGGAGCTGTAGGGCTTTTCTCTGCGAAACAGACATGAACAACAACCAGTGAAAGAGAAACAGGGGAGCAGACTAGCAAGCTTGTGTACATTTGTACACATCCCGGTATAGACTCTTTGTCATACTCTAAATTCAGGTAGGTAATGATGAGCAAAGCCCCGCGCCGTAATGACCCCGAACGTCGCTCGCGTATTTTGCAGGCGACGCTGGATATGGTGGTAAAGCACGGCATCAGCGATATCACGCACCGCAAAATTGCCGCTGAGGCTGGCGTTTCGCTGGGGTCAATGACCTACTATTTTGCCGGGATTGAATCGCTGCTTTGCGAAGCGTTTACCCTGTTCGCCCACCAGATGTCGGACAGCTACCGGGAGCGCATGCAGCAGGCCACCAATCGCGATGAGGCCTGCGAAGCGATTGTCGATATGATTTGCGGCGGCTGCGTGGCCACGCCGTATAACATGCAGGTGATGTACCAGCTTTATGCTTATGCCAGCTGTAATCCGCAGCTAAAAGATATCATGCAGGAGTGGATGATTCGCAGCCAGCAGGCGCTGGAGCCGTTTTTCGATCCGCTAACCGCCCGGGCGCTGGATGCTTTCCTGGAAGGCATGACGCTGCACTACGTCACCGATCGCGAACCGATGGGGCGCGATGATATGCGGGTGATGGTGCGCAGGATTGTAGGGACAGGGGATGCAAAATAAAGCGAGTGGAGGGGTTAGTAAGCGTTTGTTATTGAAACCCTAAAAAATAAAAACCCATCAACCTTGAACCGAAAGCGGCGGGGTTGATGGGCTCCACAAATTGGGGACATCAAAGAAAAGCAGTGGCACTAATTCAGACTGACGCCCCGAAAGAAAGTTCGCTCAGGCATAAAAAAAAAGTATTTTTCTTTGTCTGTGGTTGCGATCACAAACCTGGCCATATCACAACAATTAATGTACCGGCCAGTGTTAACAACACGTTAGCGATGGCATAGGTGCCGGCGTACCCCAGCGCAGGAATGTTGCTGCGGGCGGTGTCGCTGATGATTTCCATCGCTGGCGCACAGGTTCTTGCCCCCATCATCGCGCCAAACAGCAGGGCGCGGTTCATTCGCAGCACATAGGCGCCGAACAGGAAGCAGATAATCACCGGCACCAGGCTCACGATAAGCCCGGAAATTAGCATCTGGCCGCCTACCGCACCGAGGCCGTTGCTGATGCCACTGCCGGCGCTCAGGCCAACCCCCGCCATAAACACCATCAGGCCGAACTCTTTCACCATATTTAGCGCCCCCTGCGGAATGTAGCCGAAGGTGGGGTGGTTGGCGCGCAGGAAGCCAAGCATGATGCCCGCAAACAACAGGCCAGCGGCGTTCCCGATGCCGAAGCTGAACGAGCTGAACTGGAAGGTGACCATGCCCACCATCAGGCCAATAACAAAGAAGGCGCAGAAGGCCAGCAGGTCGGTTATCTGGCTGTGAATGGAGATAAAGCCGATGCGCTCGGCAACGGTTTTCACGCGTCTGGCATCGCCGCTGACCTGCAGGACATCGCCTTTGTTCAGCACGATATTGTCGTCGATGGGCATTTCAATCTGGCTGCGGATCACGCGGTTCAGGAAGCAGCCGTGGTCGGTGAGCTTGAGCTGCGCCAGGCGACGGCCCACGGCATTGTGGTTTTTCACCACAATTTCTTCGGTGACGATGCGCATATCCAGCAGATCGCGATCGAAAACCTCTTTGCCGTTTCTGAAGCTTGGGTCGAGGCGCGAGTGAGAATCCGGGTAGCCCACCAGCGAGATTTCATCACCCATTTGCAGCACGGCATCGCCGTCCGGGTTAGCCAGAATGCCGTTGCGGCGAATACGTTCGATGTAGCAGCCGGTCTGGCGATAAATACCCAGTTCGCGCAGATTTTTACCGTCGGCCCAGGCAACCAGCTCAGGCCCGACGCGATAGGCGCGGATCACCGGGAGATAAACTTTGCGGCTCGCGTCGGTATCCAGACCGCGCTCGCGGGCAATTTGCTGGGCGCTGGTCTGCAGATCCTGATGCTGCAGCTTCGGCAAATAGCGAGCCCCCACGATCAGGCTGACCAGGCCAATCAGGTAGGTCAGGGCATAGCCGAGGCTCAGGTTATCCAGCGAGGTCGCAAGCTGCGCGGCGGGGATGCTTGAATGGCGCAGGGTATCGCCCGCGCCGACCAGTACGGGCGTGGAGGTCATGGCGCCGGCGAGCATACCGGCCGTCAGGCCAATGTCCCAGCCAAACAGTTTGCCCAGCCCCAGCGCAATCAGCAGGGCGCTGCCAACCATCACCAGGGCCAGCATCAGATAATTTTTGCCGTCGCGGAAGAAAATAGAAAAAAAGTTTGGCCCGGCTTCGACGCCTACGCAGAAAATGAACAGCATAAAACCCAGATTTAGCGCGTCGGTATTGATCGAGAAATGCTGTTGCCCGAGTAATAAAGAGACCACTAAAACACCAATGGAATTACCCAGTTGCACCGGACCGAGGCGTAATTTCCCCAGGCAAAGTCCGAGCGTTAGTACAACAAATAACAAAAGGATGTAATTCCCGTTTAACAAATCTGCGACGTTTATATTCACGAAGGCTAACTTCTTGTTTACCAGTAAGCTGTTGAAAGAGATAGAGTTATGCGCTAAGGTTTTGACGGTTCCGTCAGCGGCGACCGGCAAATTATCACGCATATAAATATCTCACGCGACGACCGAATTTCTGCCGCTAGTTTAATCTTTCTCTGTATCAGCGGCTAGTAAGAATATTGTGCTAAATGTGGCAATGCTTTATCGGCACGGATGGCCAGGCATTATCAAATCGGGTAAAGACGCTGCTGAATTTTCCGGCAGGGTATTTTCGAGCAAAAGCAGATGTCAGGAGGTAAAATGCACAGACGTGCGCAAAAGTGGTTAGGAATTACCTGCTGCTTCGTGCTCTTTATTCTGGTTTTTCTTTCTCTGCGCCTGAACGTGATGGGGCGGTTTATTGCCACCGGGCACTATGAGCTTGGGCTGCTGTTTTTCCTTCTCCCGGGTGCCGTGGCCAGCTTCTTTTCCCAAGGCGATCGAGTGGTCAAACCGCTGGTGGGAGCGATGCTTGCTTCGCCGTTCTGCCTGTTGATTGCCCACCTGTTTTTCCCCGTCACACGCTCGTTCTGGCAAGAAATGGCCTGGCTACTGAGCGCTGTCTTCTGGTCGTCCCTCGGTTCGCTGTGTTATCTGCTATTTTTTATGTGTAAGAACCGGAGTCGCGCGCATAAAAAAACCGACTACTGAGAGTCGGTTTTCTGTATTCGTAAAGTTTACTGCGCGGTCTGGAACAGGTTCAGATGTTCTTTCGCGTAAGCTTCAAAATCGGTGCAGCCACCAATGTGCTTCTGATCCAGGAAGATCTGCGGCACGGTTTCAACCGGTTTACCCACGGTTTTTTCCAGGTCAGCTTTGGTGATGCCTTCTGCGTGGATGTCAACATAGCGGAAGTTGAAGTCATCACGCTCGGCGGTCAGTTTCTCAGCCAGTTCTTTAGCGCGAACACAATATGGGCAGCCAGGGCGTCCAAAAATTACTGCAAACATGCTCTCTCCTCAGTTTTTATGGCCGATACGAACCGGCGAATGCGCTTATAATGCCGATATCCGTCACATTTTTAAAGAAGGTCGTGCCTGTTAGTTCGATGCCCGTAGGCTATCTCCTTTCAGTGGGAGGGGCGCGGACTCGATGATAGCTGGCCTGAACACAGGAGGTGCCGCTATGCGCGCGGTCGGATCGTTACCCAAATCGGTGATTGTGCTGGAGGCGGTGGGGATAGGTTTTTTGGCACTCGCTTTTCTCTCGCTGCAGGGATACCTGACGCTGCCCGCACCTGTGGCCACTGCAACGGCGGCCATAGTCATGGTATTTATTGGCCTTGGGCTGATGCTGCCGGCGGCAATCATCATGACGTGGCATATTGCTAAACGTCTTGCCCCGCAGCTGATGCCGCCTGATTCTGCTTCAAAACTCTCTGATATAAAAAAGCCAAAGGAAAATCGCGATGACGCCGACCATTGATCTGCTTCGTTCCCACCGTTCCATTCGTCATTTTACCGGGGAACCTATTACCGACGAGCAGCGCGAAGCCATTATTGCCAGCGCACAGGCAGCTTCTACTTCCAGCTTCCTTCAGTGCAGTTCAATCATTCGCATCACGGATAAAGCGCTGCGCGAGCAGCTGGTGCCGCTGACCGGCGGGCAAAAGCATGTGGCGGAAGCCGCCGAGTTTTGGGTGTTCTGCGCCGACTTTAACCGCAATCTTCAAATCTGCCCGGACGCCCAGCTTGGGCTGGCGGAACAGCTGCTGCTTGGTGCGGTCGATACCGCGATTCTGGCGCAGAATGCGTTTACCGCCGCAGAATCGCTGGG
This sequence comes from Enterobacter sp. Ap-867, assembly GCF_011752855.1. Taxonomy (NCBI): domain Bacteria; kingdom Pseudomonadati; phylum Pseudomonadota; class Gammaproteobacteria; order Enterobacterales; family Enterobacteriaceae; genus Enterobacter; species Enterobacter sp. Ap-867. Next base: position 140,416 of record NZ_VWWS01000008.1, read on the forward strand.
GTTGGGCGGGGTCTATATTGGCGGCATCCGCAACAACATTGAAGCGGTGGGAGAGCTGTTGGGCGTGCCGAAATACGTGTTACCGCTGTTTGGCCTTTGCCTGGGCTGGCCTGCTGCCACGCCGGATATCAAGCCACGTATGCCCGCTGCGATGCTGGTGCATGAAAACCGCTATCAGCCGCTGAACAGGCCGCTGCTGGACGAGTACGACGAGCAGCTGGCGCAGTATTATTTGAGCCGGGACAGCAATACACGGCGCGACACCTGGAGCGACCACATCAGCCGTACCATCATTAAAGAAAGCCGGCCTTTCATTCTGGATTACCTGCACAAGCAGGGCTGGGCGACACGCTAATTCACGCGGCTGCCAGGCCATCAAATCGGCGATCGATACATTTTCAGTATTAATCGTGGCCTCAAACGGTATTGGTTTCATCCGTCGGTGAGTCGTTATAACTGCTGAAGTTATAACGACAATCTGACAAGGAACCTTCTATGCCAACCTCTGCTTTTGATAATTCGCCTTTCTACGCCGCCGACATTATTCGCGCCCGCATTAACGGTCTGGTACCCCGCATCGCTTTTATTCTGGGCTCCGGGCTGGGGGAGCTGGCGGAAAAAATCGACTCCCCTGTAACATTTTCCTACGAAGATCTGCCCGGGTTCCCCGTCAGCACCGTCCACGGCCATGCGGGCGAACTGGTCGTCGGCACGCTGGCTGGCGTGCCTGTAGCCTGTATGAAAGGGCGGGGGCACTTTTATGAAGGGCGTGGAATGTCGGTGATGACCAGCGCAATTCGCACTTTTAAGCTACTGGGATGCGAAATACTGTTTTCTACCAACGCCGCCGGTTCTCTGCGCCCGGAAGTGGAACCTGGAAGCCTGGTGGCACTCAGCGATCATATTAATACGATGCCGGGCACGCCGACCGTTGGGCCAAATGATGAGCGGTTTGGTGAGCGCTTTTTCTCGCTGGCAAACGCCTATGATGCCGACTATCGCGCTGTACTCCAACAGGTTGCACATGAGCAGGGGTTCCCGCTGCACGAGGGAGTATTTGTTTCTTATCCAGGGCCAAACTTCGAAACCGCAGCGGAAATTCGCATGATGCAAATCATTGGCGGCCACGTAGTGGGGATGTCGGTTGTGCCGGAGGTGATCAGCGCCCGCCATTGCGGCCTGAAGGTGGTTGCCGTCTCGGCGATTACCAACCTTGCCGAAGGGCTGGGGAGTATTCAGCTTTCCCATGAACAGACGCTGAAAGCGGCTGCGCTGTCGCGGCAGAACTTCATTAACCTGATTTGCGGCTTCCTCGGCAAACTGGCCTGATCCTCACTGAGCAAGGCAGGGAAAACAGATGGCGATTAAACTCCGCTTAAAAATCATGCTGTTTTTACAGTACTTCATCTGGGGGGCGTGGCTGGTCACTTTGGGATCTTACATGATCAATACGCTCGGCTTTAAGGGGGCAGATGTTGGCATGGTTTACAGTACCAAAGGGCTTGCGGCGCTGCTGATGCCGGGTCTTATCGGCATTGTGGCCGATAAATGGCTCCCGGCCAATCGGGTGTACTCTCTCTGCCATCTGGTGGGGGCGGGGATGCTGGTCTGGGCGGCCAGCATCGACCAGCCGGGGTTGATGTTTTGGGCAATGCTGGGTAATGCCCTGGCCTTTATGCCGACCATTGCGCTGTCCAATACGGTGTCTTACGCCTGCCTGGAAAAAAACGGACTGGATACGGTGACGCATTTCCCGCCTGTGAGGGTGTTCGGTACCGTGGGCTTTATTGCGGCGATGTGGACCGTTAGCCTGATGCGCATAGAGCTGAGCAGCATGCAGCTCTATATTGCCGCAGGGGCTTCCGGTCTGCTGGCGCTGTATGCGCTCACATTGCCGACTATCCCGGTGATAAAAAGCCAGGCCACGCGCAGCTGGGTGAGCCGCCTGGGGCTGGACGCGTTTGTGCTGTTCAAAAAGCCACAAATGGCGGTTTTTTTCCTGTTCGCCATGCTGCTTGGGGCGGTGCTGCAAATCACCAATACTTTCGGTAACCCTTTCCTGCATGATTTTGCCCGTCAGCCTGAGTTTGCCAGCAGCTTTGTGGTGCAGTATCCCTCGATTTTGCTGTCCGTCTCGCAGATGTCGGAAGTGGTCTTTATTTTGACGATCCCTTTCTTCCTGCGGCGTTTTGGCATTAAACAGGTCATGCTGATGAGCATGGTCGCCTGGGTGCTGCGCTTTGCGCTGTTCGCCTGGGGCGATCCTTCTGTCTTTGGTTTTGTGCTGCTGTTGCTGTCGATGGTGGTGTACGGCTGCGCCTTTGATTTCTTTAATATCTCTGGCTCCGTGTTTGTTGAGCAAGAGGTGGAGTCACGTATTCGCGCCAGCGCTCAAGGGCTGTTTATGACGATGGTGAACGGGGTTGGGGCGTATTTCGGGGCGATTGTCAGCGGTTATGTGGTGGATTATTTCACCACCGATGGCGCCAAAGACTGGCCGACTATCTGGCTGGTTTTTGCTGGCTATGCGCTGGTGCTTGCCGTCGTCTTCCACTTTAGCTTCCACTATCACCACCGCCAGCAGAGTGATTCTTCGGCATCGCTCGCACATTAAGGCTCCTGGCCTTACAGCGAGCGTAAGCGATGGTAATTTATGAGGCTTGCCACTCAGGGAGCCTCATGAATACATCTCAGCGTATCTATCGCACCGATCTTAAGCTGCTGCGCTATTTTCAGGCCGTAGCCGAGGAACTGCACTTTGGCCGGGCCGCCGCGCGGCTGAACATGTCGCAGCCTCCCCTGAGCTTTCATATCAAAGAACTGGAAGCTCAGCTGGGGACGGTACTGTTTATCCGCCATTCCCGGCACGTGGCGCTGACTCACGCAGGCGAAGTCCTGCTGGAAGAGACAAAACAGCTGCTGAACAACGCAAGCCTTGCGCTGGCCAGGGTTGAGCAGATTGGCCGTGGTGAAGGCGGTCGAATTCAGCTAGGGATTGTTGGCACCGCCATTTGGGGTGGGCTGCGGCTTGGGCTACAGCGGTTTATTGCTGACTATCCCGCCATTGATGTGACCTTCCGCGAAAAGTCCCCGGGGGATCAGCTTGCTTTGCTTGAACGTCACGAGATTGATGCCGGGATCTGGCGGATGGAAACCAGCCCGCCCGGTGGCCTTAAGAGCGAAAAGCTGCATGAGGCGACATTTATGGTCGCGCTGCCGGAGCAGCACCCGCTAGCCCGGCAGCAAACGGTGGACATTACCCAACTGCGGCATGAAGCGTTCGTGACGATGACCGCCATTCACTCTGACTGGACTTTCCTGCAACGTGTTTGCCGTGAAGCTGGTTTTACCCCGAGGGTTGTTCGTGAGGCGGTGGAGCCGCAAACCGTCCTGGCGCTGGTGAGCATTGGTTTCGGGCTAACCATCATCGCCGACAGCTACGCACAGATGAACTGGCCTGGCGTGGTGTTTCGCCCCCCGGCGAGGCCGATACCCGCCGACCTGTATGCCGTTTTTGATCCCGTCCATCTCACCTCGACCACAAAGCAATTAATTGAGGCACTTAAGATGTCTCCCACCGATTAGTCCGTCGTTGAAAGGTGAAGGCAGTGGTATGATTAGCGGGCGGTTAATTTTGGTCTGGTTGCTCAGAGGTGCAGGTTGAAAATCGCTATTTTATCCCGGGATGGAACGCTCTACTCATGCAAGCGCCTGCGCGAGGCGGCAACGCGTCGTGGTCATCAGGTGGAGATCATTGATCCCCTTTCTTGTTATATGAACATTAATCCGGCCGCGCCTTCCGTGCATTACAAGGGGCGTCAACTGCCGCATTATGACGCGGTTATCCCGCGTATTGGCTCGGCTATCACCTTTTACGGCACGGCGGTGCTGCGCCAGTTCGAAATGCTGGGAAGCTATCCGCTGAATGAGTCGGTGGCGATCACCCGCGCGCGGGACAAGCTGCGCTCGCTGCAATTGCTGGCGAAGCAGGGGATTGATTTGCCGGTGACGGGGTTTGCCCACTCGCCGGACGACACCAGCGATCTTATTGATATGGTGGGTGGCGCGCCGCTGGTGGTGAAGCTCGTTGAAGGTACGCAAGGAATTGGCGTTGTGCTGGCTGAAACGCGGCAGGCGGCGGAAAGCGTGATTGATGCGTTTCGCGGTCTTAACGCCCATATTCTGGTGCAGGAATACATCAAAGAAGCGAAGGGCAGAGATATTCGCTGTTTGGTGGTGGGGGATGAGGTTGTGGCCGCCATTGAACGGCAGGCCAAGCCCGGCGATTTCCGCTCAAACCTGCACCGTGGCGGCGTCGCGCATCAGGTCACAATTACCGATCTTGAGCGAGAAGTGGCGCTAAAAGCGGCCAGCACGCTGGGGCTGGATATTGCCGGGGTGGACATTTTACGCGCTGAACGCGGGCCGCTGGTGATGGAAGTGAACGCCTCGCCGGGGCTGGAAGGCATTGAAAACACGAGCGGGGTCGATATCGCCGGACTGATGATCAAATGGATAGAGCGGCAGGCCCGCCCTGGGTACTGTCTTAAAACCGGGGGATAATTACCAAATCGGCGCTAATGCATAGTATGACGTGTCATTTTTGCGTAAGATGGCACGTTAATTTTTGAACAGGTAATGAGGTTTTTGCGTTTATGGATTCACTCGTGGTCCCGACTCTGGACACTTTACGCCGCTGGCTGGATGAAACTGGCGTAACCTTTTTCGAGTGCGATACCTGCCAGGCATTGCATTTGCCCCATATGCAGAACTTCGATGGCGTATACGACGCGAAAATCGATCTCGTGGACAACATTATTCTGTTTTCCGCATTGGCAGAAGTTAAGCCGTCGGCGCTGCTGCCGTTGGCGTCCGATCTCTCCTCGATCAACGCCAGCTCGCTGACGGTGAAAGCGTTTCTCGACATCCAGGATGATAACCTGCCCAAGCTGGTGGTGTGTCAGTCGTTGTCTGCCTCCGTGGGCATTACCCGCGAGCAGTTTGCCGCCTTTGTTCAGCAGAGCGAAGAGCAGGTTTCGATGGTGATCCTCGAGGCTTGCGCTAATCAGCTGCTTTTTGTGGCCGAAGAAGAAGAGCGCGACGGCACAATTATTCACACCCACTCTCTGCACTGATCCTTTCTTTTTTTAACGCAGCGGCCACCAGCGCCGCTGCGTTCTGCATGTTTTTATTCTGTCATAAAGCCGTCACAGCCAGACAAATCCCTGCCATAAGGCGCGTTTTTGCCGCCTGAATAGACGAAAGATGTCTAAAAAGTTGATAAAAGGCGTTTTTTCATCCGGGCTATAGTCGCCAACCCTGGCTACAGTTATTCTTGCTTGGCCGTAAAAACGAGCAACGTCTGCGTGAAGATTACCCAAATTCTTTTTCAGCAGAATGAATAGAGATGCATGAATTTTGCATGCTAAAAAAGCGTGCGGCGAATGCGGATAAGCCACATTGCGTAAATTCGGCTCATTCGAGTCTGGTTTGGCCTTTATTCAGAAGGAATGAAATTATGCTCTACCTACGTAAAAAAGGGTTGTTGGGGATGGTTGCTGGCGCGCTGATGGTGGCTTCTGCCGCCAGCTCTGCCGCCGAACAAAAGACGCTGCACGTTTATAACTGGTCTGACTATATAGCCCCGGATACCCTGGCAAACTTCACGAAAGAGACCGGCATCAAAGTGGTCTACGACGTGTTTGATTCCAACGAAGTGCTGGAAGGGAAGCTGATGGCGGGCAGCACGGGCTATGACCTGGTGGTGCCGTCTTCGCAGTTCCTTGAGCGCCAGGCGCAGGCCGGCATCTTCGAGCCGCTGGATAAAAGCAAACTGCCGAACTACAAAAACCTCGACCCGGAAATGCTCAAGCTGGTGGCGCAAAACGACCACGACAACAAATACGGCATTCCGTACATGATGGTGACGACCGGCATCGGCTACAACGTCGATAAAGTGAAAGCCGTGCTGGGGAAAGACGCACCGGTGGACAGCTGGGATCTGATCTTCAAGCCGGAAAACCTTGAAAAACTGAAAAGCTGTGGCGTGTCGTTCCTGGACGCGCCAAGTGAAATTTACGCGACCGTGTTGCACTACCTGGGCAAAGATCCGAACAGCACCAACGCCGCGGACTACACCGGGGCGGCTAACGATCTGCTGATGAAGCTGCGGCCAAATATTCGTTACTTCCATTCGTCGCAGTACATCAACGACCTTGCCAACGGTGACATCTGCGTGGCGATTGGCTGGTCCGGGGATATTCTGCAGGCGGCAAACCGCGCCAAAGAAGCTAAAAATGGCGTGAATGTTGCTTATTCCATTCCTAAGGAAGGCGCGATGGTCTACTTCGATATGTTTGCCCTGCCGGTAGATGCGAAGAATAAAGACGAAGCGTACCAGTTCCTGAACTACCTGATGAAGCCGGACGTTATCGCCAACATCAGTAATCATATTTACTACGCGAACGCCAACAAAGAAGCTACGCCGTTACTGAGCGAAGAGGTCCGCAGCAATCCGGGAATTTACCCGCCGGCGGATATTCGTGCCAAGTTGTTCACACAAACGGTGATGCCAGCGAAGATTGACCGGGTTATCACCCGCGCGTGGACTAAGGTTAAAACAGGCAAATAGTCCTGTGACACCCTGCACCGGGCGGTTGCACCAGAGTTGTGCAATCGCCCCAGCCTGAACGGAAGCCCTTGTTTCCAGAATGGCGAAAAGTACGGCAACCGGGCCGTATCTTCTTTTTGCTTTTGCCGGAGAGCAACAGAATTGAACGACGCAATCCCTCGCCCGCAGTCCAAAACACCCAAAGCGCTGACGCCGCTGCTGGAAATTCGTAACCTCACTAAATCGTTTGATGGTCAACATGCCGTGGATGACGTCAGTCTGACCATCTACAAAGGCGAAATTTTTGCTTTGCTGGGCGCCTCGGGCTGCGGCAAATCCACGCTGCTGCGCATGCTGGCGGGGTTTGAACAGCCAAGTGCCGGGCAAATCATGCTTGATGGCGTCGATTTGTCGCATGTGCCGCCTTACCAGCGCCCAATCAATATGATGTTCCAGTCCTACGCGCTGTTCCCGCACATGACCGTGGAGCAAAACATCGCCTTTGGCCTGAAGCAGGACAAACTGCCGAAGGCGGAAATTACCAGCCGGGTGGCAGAAATGCTGACCCTGGTACACATGCAGGAGTTCGCCAGGCGCAAGCCTCACCAGCTGTCCGGCGGCCAGCGTCAGCGCGTGGCGTTAGCCCGAAGCCTGGCCAAGCGTCCCAAATTATTGCTGCTCGACGAGCCGATGGGGGCGCTGGATAAAAAGCTCCGTGACCGGATGCAGCTGGAAGTAGTGGACATCCTTGAACGCGTCGGCGTGACCTGCGTGATGGTGACCCACGATCAGGAAGAGGCGATGACCATGGCCGGGCGAATAGCCATCATGAATCGCGGCAAGTTCGTGCAAATTGGCGAGCCGGAAGAGATTTATGAGCACCCAACCACCCGCTATAGCGCAGAGTTTATCGGGTCGGTAAACGTCTTCGAAGGGCTGCTGAAAGAGCGTCAGGACGACGGGCTGGTGATAGACAGCCCTGGACTTGTGCATCCGCTGAAGGTGGATCCTGATGCTTCCGTGGTGGACGGCGTACCGGTCTTCGTTGCGTTGCGCCCGGAAAAGGTGATGCTTTGCGAGGAGCCGCCCGCCGATGGCTATAACTTTGCCGTCGGAGAAGTAGTGCATATCGCCTACCTCGGCGATCTCTCCATCTACCACGTTCGGCTGAAAAGTGGGCAGATGATCAGCGCCCAGCTGCAAAATGAGCACCGCTACCGTAAAGGAGCGCCCACCTGGGGGGATGAAGTTCGCCTGTGCTGGGATGCCGACAGCTGCGTGGTTCTGACGGTTTAAGGGGGCAAGATGACAACACTTTCTGAAGGCCCGGCAGAGACGGCGGTTCCTCAGCCCTCGGGCGTGAAGCGTTTGCTTGCCCGTTTGCAGATGGCGCACGGGCGCAAGCTGGCGATCGCGCTGCCCTATTTGTGGCTGATCCTGCTGTTTATGCTGCCGTTCCTGATCGTCTTTAAGATCAGTTTTTCGGAAATAGCCCGGGCGATCCCGCCTTACAGCGATCTGGTAAGCTGGGCCGATGGCCAGCTGTCGATCACCCTGAATCTGGCGAACTACTTCCAGCTGACGGACGATCCGCTCTACTTCGAGGCTTATCTGCAATCTTTGCAGGTCGCTGCGGTGTCAACGCTGTGCTGCCTGGCGCTGGGCTATCCGCTCGCGTGGGCGGTGGCACACAGTAAACCCTCAACGCGAAACATCCTGCTGTTGCTGGTGATCCTGCCTTCATGGACCTCGTTCCTGATCCGCGTGTATGCGTGGATGGGCATCCTGAAAAACAACGGCATATTGAATAACGTGCTGCTTTGGCTCGGGGTTATCGACCAGCCGCTGACGATCCTGCACACCAACCTTGCAGTCTACATCGGGGTAGTTTATGCCTACCTGCCTTTCATGGTGCTGCCGATTTATACCGCGCTAACGCGCATAGATTATTCGCTGGTGGAGGCTTCGTTAGATCTCGGCGCGCGGCCGCTGAAAACGTTCTTCAGCGTGATTGTGCCGTTGACCAAAGGCGGGATTATTGCCGGTTCGATGCTGGTGTTTATTCCGGCGGTAGGGGAGTTTGTTATCCCGGAACTGCTCGGCGGGCCGGACAGCATCATGATTGGCCGCGTCCTGTGGCAGGAATTCTTTAATAACCGCGACTGGCCGGTGGCCTCAGCCGTGGCGATTATCATGCTTCTGCTGCTGATCGTGCCGATCATGTGGTTCCACAAATACCAGAACAAAGCGGGGGAGGACCACGCATGAACAACTTACCGGTTGTGCGCTCTCCGTGGCGTATTTTGATTCTGGTGATTGGCTTTACCTTCCTGTATGCGCCCATGCTGATGCTGGTTATCTACTCGTTTAACAGCTCTAAGCTGGTGACGGTGTGGGCCGGCTGGTCAACGCGCTGGTACGGGGAGCTGTTCCGGGATTCGGCGATGATGAACGCCGTTGGCCTGAGCCTGACCATTGCTGCGGCGGCCGCCACGATGGCCGTTATCCTGGGGACGATTGCTGCCGTGGTGATGGTGCGTTTTGGTCGCTTTCGTGGCTCAACCGGCTTTGCCTTTATGCTAACGGCACCGCTGGTGATGCCGGATGTGATCACCGGGCTTTCGCTACTGCTGCTGTTCGTGGCGCTGGCGCACGCGATTGGCTGGCCGAGCGACAGGGGAATGCTTACCATCTGGCTGGCGCATGTGACGTTCTGCACCGCCTATGTTGCGGTTGTCATTAGCTCACGCCTGCGGGAACTGGACCGCTCCATTGAAGAAGCGGCGATGGATCTGGGGGCGACGCCGCTGAAAGTGTTCTTTGTGATCACCGTGCCGATGATCTCGCCCGCCATTATCTCCGGCTGGCTGCTGGCGTTCACGCTTTCGCTTGATGACCTGGTTATCGCCAGCTTCGTGTCCGGGCCGGGTGCGACCACGCTGCCGATGCTGGTGTTCTCGAACGTGCGCATGGGGGTTAACCCGGAAATTAACGCCCTGGCGTCCATTATTCTCGGCGTTGTGGGCGTTATCGGCTTGATTGCATGGTGGTTTATGGCGCGGGCAGAAAAGCAGCGGCTGCGCGATATCCAGAGTGCAAGACGTGGTTAAAACGCCTAAAATCTGCAATGATGTGCCTCCGGTGCCGCGCTTGTCGCGGCACCGTGACGTAAGGAACGCGAGGTTGTGGAAATTATCAGGAAACAGCGGTCATCCCATGCAAAATTAAACGTCCCCACGCTGGTGATGGTGGCGGCTATCGGCATCGTCACTACCCGATGCCTCGACCTGCTGCTGCTGTTTAATATGCTCGGAGTTAGCGGGGTGATGGATTTTGTCCATCGCAGCGTGCAAACCTGGCCCCTGACGCTGGTTTTTCTCGGCAGCCTGTTGATGCTGTTTGTCGAACTGCGTTGCGCGTTCGTCATCGTCAAAGGGCGTAACTGGGGACGCTGGCTGTTCCTGCTGACCCAAATTATTTCCGTGACCTGGTTGTCTCTGTCCTCCCTGGGCTGGGGATACCCTGAATTATTCAGCGTTGCCGGGGGCACTAAGCGCGAGATCTTCCGTTCGCTGTTTACCCAAAAGCTGCCCGATATTCTGGTGCTGATTTTGCTGTTTGTCCCCGCCCGCAGCCGGCTTTTTTTCAGACTTCAGTAAGCGCGGAGTGCTACAATCTGCGCCCTCGTTTTTTCTCAGGGTTTTTCTATGCAATGCGCGCTCTATGATGCCGGCCGCTGTCGTTCCTGCCAGTGGATTGAACAACCGGTGGAAGACCAGCTTCTCGCTAAAATGACCGATCTCCGGCAGCTGCTGGAAGGCATTGCCGTGGGCGAGTGGTGCCAGCCGGTCAGCGGCCCTGAGCAGGCATTTCGCAACAAAGCTAAAATGGTGGTTAGCGGCAGCGTGGAAAAACCGCTGCTGGGGATGTTACACCGCGACGGCACGCCCGAGGATTTAACCGACTGCCCGCTGTATCCTGTTTCATTTGAGCCTGTTTTTGCGGCATTGAAGCCCTTTATTGCCCGTGCGGGATTAACGCCCTACAGCGTGGCGCGTAAGCGTGGAGAGCTGAAGTATCTCCTGCTGACCGAAAGCCTGGCGGATGGCGGCATGATGCTGCGCTTTGTGCTGCGTTCGGAAAGCAAGCTGGGGCAGTTGCGAGCGGCGCTGCCGTGGTTACAGCAGCAACTCCCTCAGCTCAAGGTGATTTCGGCCAACATTCAGCCCGTACACATGGCGATTATGGAAGGCGAGCAGGAAATTCTGCTGACCGAACAGCGTGCGCTCGAAGAGGTTTTCAACGGCGTACCGCTCTATATTCGTCCGCAAAGTTTCTTCCAGACTAACCCTCAGGTTGCTTCCCGGTTGTATGCCACCGCCCGTGACTGGGTGCGCGCGCTACCCGTCAACCATATGTGGGATCTGTTCTGCGGCGTGGGAGGTTTTGGCCTGCACTGCGCCACGCCGGAGATGAAGCTTACCGGGATTGAAATTGCCCCGGAGGCGATAGCCAGCGCACAGCAGTCGGCTGAAAAACTGGGCCTGCATAATATTCATTTTCAGGCGCTGGATTCCACTCAGTTTGCCGTCGCCCAGCAGGATATCCCGCAGCTGGTTTTGGTGAACCCGCCGCGCCGTGGGATCGGTAAAGCGCTGTGCGATTATCTGACGCAGATGGCTCCGGCGTTTATCGTCTACTCAAGCTGCAACGCGCAGACCATGGCGAAGGATATTCAGATGCTGCCGGGTTATCGCGTGGTGCGTACCCAGCTGTTTGATATGTTCCCGCATACTTCGCATTACGAAGTGTTGACGCTTCTGGTCCGGGACTAACATTTGGGAAGCGGAAGCCGCCGGGTTGGTGCCGTCACGATGCGTGTTTCCGCTTTTATATGTAGCCGTTAAGACTGTCAGAAGCCAGTAATCATGATATCACCCAGCCTGTGTTTAATGACGTTCATCTCGTTGATAAATAATGTGTTCCAATTTTTTGAACCATCTTTAAACAATTTAGCAACTTGCTGACGTAAGGGCAGCTCAGGCATTTCCGTTTCAGAAATCTCAATAGCGTTGCTGAGCATTTTGTTATTTTCAAGCATCAGTCCCAGTTCCCATGGGCTGGCGAAATGAACGGGATTGGTCGCTTTGTCGCTATACCAGATGCTAATACTGCCTGTGGGTGAGGAGGCCAGAGCCTGCATGCCCTGAAGCACAATTTTTAGATAACGGCGGGTAGCTTTTAATGCCACCGACTGATTCATTTTTTCCTCTAAATTTTTCAATCGCAGGGAATCATTGGCGAGTGGAAGCTGCCTGAACAAAATGTCATGTGCCTTTGAAACATAAGTTTCCTGCGAGGATATGGCTTCAATCAATGCGGCCAGCGTTAAAGATGTATCGATAACGTCAGGTTCAGTAGAAACATATTTGTCGAGCGCCGCGTCAAGTTTTTCATTTACTTCCAACTGGTAGATAAAGTCTCTTGTAGCGGCATGACTGCTGAGATATTTGGTGTTGGCCAACTGTTCGTTGTGCCCTTCAATAGGCAGTACCAGCAGACGGGATTTACATGGAGTATTACGATGTAAGTAACTGAATTCTCCGTTGGTACCAGCCCCTGCGGTGGTAATGCCATCAGCATCGGCCAGGTAGGCCAGATGCAGTGCGTTATAGTTTCCAACTGCTTTTGCACCGCAGAATAAAAATATGCGCCGGGAATAATGCTCATCGTTCTGACTGATTTTAGACAGAACATGCTGGGCAATGAGATTGCTTTTCTTATGCGCGTAAACATAAACAATGTTGCGTAGAGCCATGTTTGCCATGCATCTGCTCCCTGCTATCACTCCCGCAAAGAGAGCACCGCTCCCTAAGGCACTCGCGACCGCATTCAAGGGGAGAGCGTGAGCCTGCAGCAATTGAATAATTTTCGTATGTGCTTCTCTTATTCCGCTGGCGGAGGTGATCCGCAGCATGTCGGCGGTAGATTTGACCGAACTCAGCGTATTTTTTTCGCCAAGGGATATATGAGAAATATTTTCGAAAGTACCGCCCAATACCTTTGCTAACAACGCATATTTTGGCAGTAAGTTCATTGCCGAATTTTTGGGATCCAGCAGAATGGCGTGATTTTGCTGATCCAGACGGTGTATAGCCGGCACGCCAGCTTTGGCGGCTGATTTTTGCAGGGAATAATCCATATCAGTAAGTACATAGATACGTTTTTGAAACGCTTTTATGTCGAGATATTTTTTCAGATGGCTAAAAAGATCGGCGCTTTCAATAACGGGAAGTTTATTGATGTCGAGGATATTACTAAGAAACGTTTCCGGGGATAGGGTTCGCGTACGATGAGATATATCAGGTAGTAAGGCGGGACGATTGTTGCGATATCGTAAAGGGTTACTGGCCAGTCTTTCAAGTATTTTTGCATCGTCTGACCCTCCAGTTTTATCATCCAGATAACCGTAGACGGGCTTAGTTGACTCTGTCAGTAAGACGTGAATTCCTCGGCTTGCCAGCTTATTTGCAAGCGTCTGCAGTTCTCCCCGGCGCTGGACATTCTCCCAGGCGGGAGGTGCATGAAATATTACTATGGAGTCTTTAGGTAGCGTGTCTTGCTGAAGGGCATGATCGATTATTTGTAATAGTCGACCGGTATGCCCTCCACCCGTAGGCGAATAGCCGACGATTAGGAGCTTTGTTGTTTTTTCCAGATTAAATTGAGTTAATAGACGCGAAAGTGAGGATGCAGCAAGTGGCATAATTATCGTACCTCATCGATATTTCATTGTGGGCGCATTCCAGCCGGTGAACCGGTCGGAATTAGTTATCATTAACGATTCACTGAGCGGGCGATTCGGCTGTAGGTATGCCTGACTCCTCTGATAGCTATCCCGTAGGCGAAAATATTTTCTGGCAGCGCGATCCCCATATAACCGGTATCGCCAATATGATGCAGATCGGCACCGGCCATTTTGCTCATCAAGGCTATCTGGCGAACGGTATCCCGATCGGCACCTTCCTGAGAGGTACCAATAGCCGTCATTGCCATCATGCCGGCCGAGTGTGCGCAGCGAATTAGTGAGCTGGCTGCCTCAATACTCATGCCCGGTACAGTACCCGGGGCTGGGATCAGCGCAATATCAACGCCCTGGCGGGCAAATTCATGGAGATCGCTTTCATTTATAATGGCTGCACCGCTTTCCTGGACCACGCCCGCACCGTGCATTTTTCCACTGATAATGACGGCCTCGTCGCCAATGGCACTGCGGATTTTTCCTGCCGACTGAGCCAGAGCCATATTGCTGACGCCATTGTTTGGGTTACCAGTAAGAACTAAAATTTTTGCCCCCATCTGTACCAATTTGCGGGCATTCTCAGGTGTCGCCGCACGGCCTGGCTTCATTTTCCATAACTCATCATGTTCCGTGGCAAACCGTGGATCGACGGCTTCGAGATTGACGCCAATTACGCGGCCGGTTAGCTGTTGGAGCACATGTAAGGTCTGTGCCGGATCAATATCACCCGGCATGCCCTGTATCAAAGGTTGTTGGCAGTCGAACATATTGATCAGCAGAATATCGGCACCCTGAGAGGCTGCAAGTTCAGCATTCGTGATGTTCGCGAGCAGAGGTGGAGTGATAGCGATGGTTTCACTGACCATGACCCGACCCTCGCTAGCGCGGATAGCGTGAAGTAGCTGCGGTTTGGTGAGCGCAGCCAGCTCAGAAGCACTGCAGTCGAGTAAACGTTTCGATGTCATCATAGATTTCCTCATTGGCGCAGTAGTTAACGAAATCCTCCTGCGTTCTGCAGGGTATTTGTGTGGGAAAAAAACGGTATTTCACCGTAATAAACGTTCCTGCATAAAAACCATTTTCAAATTCAAATGTTCACTATGTACCGGTTGTGTACCACTTGTGTACCATAATGGTAACGTGGGGAATTTTCATACTTATTTTGTCTTTTTTGTGATCTTGTACGGCTCTTTAGATCGCCAGAACGATCAAAAATCACGTCGTTGATATTTGTGTTGTTAATAAGTGGTATAGTTGAATCGCTACCTGGCAAACTGGACGTAAAGAGAATGAAGTTGTTGCAACCTGCTGATTTAAAAATCGATGGTTCAAATGCCATGCCGCTGTATCTGCAACTGGCGAATGAGATCCAGCGCGTGATTGATGAAGGTCAGCTTCGCCCTGGAGATGCATTGCCTTCAGAGCGCACGCTGATGGAGGCGTTAGGTATTTCTCGGGGGACCACCAGAAAAGCTATTGAGCAGCTTATCGAGGATCGAAGCCTTGTCCGAAATCCTGGATCCGGGACCTATGTTGCTCCTCACGTTCGCCAGTCATTAGTCCAGCTGGAGAGTTTCAGTGAAATAGCCTTTGCCAGCGGGGGGGAGGCACAAAGCGAATTGGTGGGCTATGTTCGTCGAGCTGCGACTGAAAAAGAACAACAATTTTTACAGCTCGCAGAAAGTCATAAAGATATTGTCGAGCTGACGCGCCTGCGTAAAATTAGTGGCACCGTCGTTTCGGTGCAGAGGGCGATATTACCCGCGCCGTTGCTGAATAAAATCAACGAATTGAATGAATCGCTCTATCGCTATCTTGAGGAAAAAGGCGTCCCGGTGTTATCAGCCACCCAAAAATTTAGCGCAGTTGCCGCAGATAAGCACTTGGCCTATTACCTGAATATCTCGGAACGCGATCCTATATTATTGGTCACCCGTATCGGGTATAGCCATAATAATATTCCCGTGGAATATACGCAGACATGGTGTCTGAACGAATATTACGATTTCAAAATTGAACTCAAAACGACAGGTAAATAATCCATCAGGAAAATAAAATGCTACCCATTAGTGCCAGCATAATGTTATTTATTTTAAATTACCTGATGAATAAATATTATTTATCCAGAAGGGGATTTTATTATTCAGATTATTTTTTTGTATTCAGAATAACTAGCGTCGAGCATGTGGCTTGCCGATTAGATGAGTGGCGGCTCGCAGATGTGAGCAGGGATAAACCTGAGAGTGTGTTGCAACCTCTCAGGTTAGAAGAATAGCTAATATAGATCAGGCTAATAACCGGGTACGAAAGGCCATCATTTATAATGAATACAGGAGTTATCAGCCTGGGAACCACTGAGTACTGATCTTCTGGTAAGTCCCGTCCGCTTTAATCGCCGCCAGCGCGTCGTTCAGCTTCTTCAGCAGGGCCTGATTATCCGGGCGAACCGCAATCCCTAAACCGGTGCCAAAGTACTGTGAGTCGGTCACATGCTTGCCCACGGTGCCCAGCTGCGGATTGGTCTTCAGCCATTCGTTCACCACGGCGGTATCGCCAAACACGCCATCAATACGGCCATTTTTCAGGTCAATAATCGCGTTCTGGTAACTGTCGTAGGAGACGGTTTTGATCTCAGGATGTTTATCCTGCAGGTATTTCTGGTGCGTGGTGCCGTTTTCCATCCCGATACGTTTGCCTTTGAGATCGTCCAGCGAAGCAAACTGGCCTTTTTTCGCAATCACCACCGCCGAGTTGGCGTAGTAAGGGTTGGTAAAGGCGACCTGTTTGGCACGCTCAGGTGTGATATCCATCCCGGAAATCACCGCGTCGTATTTACGAAACTTCAGGGAAGGGATCAGGCTGTCAAATGCGTGGTTGGTGAAGGTACATTCTGCCTGCATTTGTTTGCATAATGCTTTGGCCAGATCGATATCGAAACCGACGATCTGATTGCTGGCGTCCAGAGATTCAAAAGGAGGATAGGTTGCCGAAGAGCCGAAGTTGATTTTCTCCGCTGCGGCCGCGCTGAATGCGGTTGTAGCGAACATGGCGGCTAACAGTAACTTTTTCATGCGTGTTGCTCCTGTCTGTCAATATTGTTTTAAGTCGCCGTTTCCGGGCGTCAAACCACCATGCCAAAGAGTGAATTTATATGCAATAAAAATGTATATTTATAATTAAATGAGCGTAAAAAAAGCGGGTTGCCCCGCTTTGTCTGTTAGCTTGTCTAGCTGCGATGTTCAAAGGCCAGTGCCCGGCGTTCAATCAGGCGCATCAGCAAGGTAAGCAGCCCGTTGACGATGAGGTAGACCAGACCGGCTGCGCCGAAAACCGCCACATCATAGGTGCGGCCATACAGAAGCTGCCCGTAGCCCATCACTTCCATCAGCGTAATGGTGTAGGCCAGCGAGGTGCTCTTGAACACCAGCACGACTTCGTTCGAGTAAGAAGAGAGTGCGCGCTTGAAGGCGTACGGCAACAGGATGGCCAGCGTATCTTTCTTGCTCATCCCTAAGGCGCTGCAGGACTGCCACTGACCCTCCGGTATAGCGCGAATTGCCCCGTAAAACAGCTGCGTGGTGTACGCGGCGCTGTTCAGAGAGAGCGCAATCAACGCGCACAGCCACGGTTCGGAAAGCAGATGCCACAGCACCGGATAATGCTGAAGCGACGGGAACTGCCCTGGACCGTAGTAAATCAGGAAGATCTGCACCAGCAGCGGCGTGCCGGTAAACAGCGTGATGTAGGCGCGCACAATATGCACCAGCCCCGGCGTTTTCAGCGTCAGAACAATGGTGAACAGCAGCGACAGCACGAGCGCAACGGCAATGGAAGCGGCGGTGAGCGTCAGGCTGGTGTGCAGACCCTTCATCAGCTCCGGTAAATACTCGAGCATCAGCCAGGTCTCCGTTCAAAGCGCGTGGCGCGCAGGTCAATGCGCTTCAGGATGTACTGACTCAGCAGGGTGATGACCAGATAAATCGCCGCCGCAATCACATACCAGGTAAACGGCTCCTGGGTGCGCGTGGCGATACTTTTGGTTTGCAGCATCAGGTCATTCACGCTGATAAGCGACACCAGCGCGGTGTCTTTCAGCAGCACCAGCCACTGGTTACCGAGGCCCGGCAGCGCGTGACGCCACATCTGCGGCATGACCAGCCGGAAGAAAATCGCAGTTTTGGATAAACCCAGCGCCTGGCCCGATTCCCACTGCCCAACCGGCACCGCTTTCAGCGCGCCGCGCAGCGTCTGTGACGCGTAGGCGGAATAGAGCAGGGAGAGGGCAATCACGCCACAGAGAAACGGGCTGACGTCAAAGTTCTCAATCTCCATTTTGACCGGGATCGCGGTAAAACCGAGGTTGAGGGTGAAGCCATCAGAGAGTATCAGCAGCAGCTGGGAGGAGCCGAAGTAGATAAACAGCACCACCAGGATTTCAGGCAGGCCGCGGAAAAGCGTGACTACCCCGGAGCCTATCCATGCCACCGGGCGCCATTTGGCGGATTCCCAGACGGCAAAAATCATCGCCAGCACGAGGCCGACGATGAGGGCACAAACGGCAAGGCCGACGGTCATCCCGGCGGCGCTTGCTAATGGAAACAATTCGTTCATCGAGTCGATTACTTCTGGAACCATTTGTCGTAGATGGCTTTGTAGGTGCCATCTTGTTTCACTTTATCCAGCGCGGCGTTGAATTTGCTCTGCAGGTCAGTGTTGCCCTGGCGCAGGGCGATGCCGAGGCCGGTGCCGAAGTAATCTTTGTCGGTCACTTTGTCACCCACGGCAACCAGTTCCGGGCTGGCTTTCAGCCACTCGGTCACCACGGCGGTGTCGCCGAAGACCGCGTCGATACGACCGTTCTGCAGATCCAGCTTAGCGTTCTGGTAGCTGTCGTAAGGCACGGTGGTGATTTCCGGGTGTTTGTCGGTGATGTATTTCTGGTGGGTGGTGCCGTTCTGGATGCCCACTTTTTTGCCTTTCAGCGCGGCAATATCAGCGTACTTGCCCTTCACGCCAACGAACAGCGCGGAGTTGTCATAGTAAGGTTTAGTGAACAGTACTTGTTTTTCACGCTCAGGGGTGATGTCCATCCCCGCCATTACCGCGTCAATACGGCGGAATTTCAGGCTTGGGATCAGGCTGTCGAAGGCCTGGTTGGTGAAGGTACAGGTGGCATCGATCTGCTTGCACAGGGCGTTAGCGAGATCAACGTCAAAGCCGACGATCTTGTTGTTGGCGTCGATAGACTCAAACGGAGGGTAAGAGGCTTCGGTAGCAAAACGGATAGTCTGTGCGGCGGTAGCAGAAAGGCTCAGAGTGGCTAAAAGAGTGGCCAGCAAAACTTTTTTCATTGTCGTTTTCCCGTTCAACATCAGTGAGAGAGATAGAATTTAAACGCATCGGTTTGCGGGTTAGCAAAGCAGCTGGCATCACCTTGTTCGATGATGTGGCCGTTTTCCATATACACCACGCGGCTGGCGGTTTTACGCGCCACTTCTACTTCATGGGTCACGATGACCTGAGTAATGTTGGTTTCCGCCAGTTCGCGGATAATGCTGACGATCTGCGCGGTGATTTCCGGATCCAGAGCGGCGGTAGGCTCATCAAACAGCAGAATCTGCGGCTCCATCATCAGGGCGCGGGCAATGGCAACGCGCTGCTGCTGACCACCGGAAAGGTGCAGCGGATAGCGGTCCATGTACGGCTTCAGGCGCAGGCGTTCAAGCAGTTTATCGGCGCGTTCACGCGCCCGATCTTTGCTTAATCCAAGCACGCGGCACGGTGCTTCAATCAGGTTTTGCAGCACGGTTAAGTGCGGCCACAGATTGTATTGCTGGAAGACCATGCCGACGTTCTGGCGCAGATCGCGAATCGCTTTGTCGCTGGGGGCTTTGGCAAAATCGAAAGTTGTGCCCGCAATGCTCAGCTTACCGGAACGCGGCATCTCAAGCAGGTTAAGGACGCGCAGCAGAGAACTCTTACCGGCGCCGCTCGGGCCCAGCAATACCAGCGTCTCGCCCTGCGGGCAATGTAGTGTGATATCGAACAGCGCCTGATGGGCACCGTAAAAGCAATTAATGCTGTCTAGTTGAATACTCATGCGCTGAAGTTGAATAGCAATTGAGGCCGCAAAGGGTACCTTTAACAGAATAGTTATGCAATCTTTGTGCGTTAAAACTTATAAGCAACCACTTACACTGCCTAAAGTTAGCACAAAATAGTGAGGCGGGTGGTGGCTAAGTATAAAAAACCGGGATCCCTGAATATACCAGATTATTTACAGGGGTTACGTTTCTTCCACCCGCATAGCGTCAGAATAAATTGCCGCTATTTGCCTTCAACTGCCTGACGCAGCGTGCCGGTTGGTGCATGGCTCGCCGCGCCGAGGTAACGCACATCGTCCACTGCCCAGCATTGGCCTTCACGGACCATCAACACTTCATCTTTCCAGGTCTGGCTGCCGCGGGTCAGCTCGACGCGCAGAGGAATATTTCGCGCATCGGTGTTGGGGATAGTTGACGCCGAAGCCACGCTGGCTTTGTCAGGGCCTTCAGACTGGCTGGAGAAGATATCGCTGCGGGTAAACGCGCTTTGCGCCGCCGGAGAGGTGCTGGATTTTTGCAGAAGCTGGTACAGGGAATCGCTCAGATAGGGGCGCAACGCGGCAACGGAACTCAGGCCTTCGCCCTTGTGCGCGATACGGTAATCATAGAACTGCTGAGCGACATCATCCGGGCCGCCGCTGATGCAGGGGCCGCTGCGGGTGCCGATGTCTTTGAAGGCCGGAGTGACGGTGGTACAGGCCGACAACACCAGCGCACAGGGGAGAAGAGCCAAAGCTGAGCTGCGCATTTTTATTTCCTTATTTTCTCAGGAGGACTACCTTAGCATAGCGTATTGGCTCAAAATCGCGTGGCGATTGCCGGGCTAACATGTTGATGGCAAAGAGAGGAGAACGTGATGCAGTTTACAACGACGCCAGGCCTGGAAGGCCACACAATTACTGAATACTGCGGCGTAGTGACCGGGGAAGCTATCCTGGGTGCCAATATTTTCCGCGATTTTTTCGCCGGGGTTCGCGATATCGTCGGCGGCCGCTCCGGGGCTTATGAAAAAGAGTTACGCAAAGCGCGGGACATCGCGTTTCGTGAAATTCAGGCACAGGCCGAAAGCCTGGGCGCTAACGCCGTGGTCGGGATTGATATCGACTATGAAACCGTCGGCAAGGACGGCAGTATGCTGATGGTTTGCGTCAGCGGGACGGCGGTGAAAACGCGCAAATGAAAACCAGGATCTTAGCGCTTGCCCTGGCGCTGTTACTGGCGGGCTGCGCCGGGCAAAAAGGGATTGTCGATCGAGGCAGCTATAAAGTGGACACCCTGCATCAGGCTCAGGCCGCTTATCCGCGGGTGAAAATTCTGGTGATCCATTACACGGCGGATGATTTTTCAAGTTCGCTTTCCACGTTGACCGATCGTAACGTCAGCGCCCACTATCTTGTTCCCGCCGAGCCGCCGCTGTCCGGCGGGAAACCCGTTGTCTGGCAGTTGGTGCCGGAAGAGCAGCTGGCCTGGCATGCCGGGGTCAGTTTCTGGCGAGGGGCTACGCGGATTAACGACACGTCCGTAGGTATTGAGCTGGAAAACCAGGGCTATACCCGGGTTGGCGGTGTTCAGCGCTTTTACCCCTTCAGCCAGCCGCAGATTGCGGTGCTTGAGGATTTAGCGAAGCAGATTATTGCGCGCTATAACATCGTGCCGCAGAACGTGGTCGCTCATGGGGATATCGCGCCGCAGCGCAAGGTTGATCCAGGCCCGCTGTTCCCCTGGAAGCAATTTGCGGAAAAAGGGATTGGCGCATGGCCGGACGCCGCTAGAGTGGCGTTTTATCTTAACGGCCGTGGCCCGCTGCAACCTGTGGATAAATCCGAGCTGCTGGATGTGCTTTCCCGGTATGGCTACGAAGTGCTGCCGGGCATGACCGAGGCGCAGCAGAAAAGAGTGATTACCGCCTTCCAGATGCACTTCCGCCCGGCCAACTACAGCGGCGAGGCGGATGCGGAAAGCCTGGCGATCGCCGAGGCATTACTGGAGAAATACGGCCAGGGTTAGCCCCGGTGCAGCGTGCCGTGATCTTTCAACCACAGCGCGGTACGGCGAATGCCTTCATCAAGGGTGACGATAGGCTGATAGCCCAGCTCCGTTTCCGCACGCGTGGTGTCCAGCGTTAAATCGAAGTTCAGCTTGGAGACGCCGTAGTGCGTGAGCACCGGCTCTTTGGCAGACTTATTGCCAAAGTGCTCCAGGCTGCGGGCGATGATATCCAGCATCGGGTACGGCACCGAGCGAATGCGGCATTTAATGCCCAGCTCGTCGATCAGCTTCTGCACGATGGTCCGCAGCGGGCGGGCTTCCATGTTGGTGATGTTGTAGGCGCGGCCAGAAGGTAAATTCTGTTTCTGTGTCGCCAGCCACATCGCGTGTACCGCGTTTTCCAGATAGGTCATATCCACCAGCGCATCGCCGCCGCGCGGCAGCAGCACGCTGCCGTAGTGGCGCATCATCTGCACAAGGCGCGGGAAAAACACTTTGTCGTGCGGCCCAAACAGGCTTTGCGGGCGCAGAATGGTAAAACGGGTGTTCGGGTTGGCCTGCGCCAGCAGCTGAATCACCTCTTCGCTGGCGGCTTTGCTGCGGGCAAATTCGTTGGCGAAGCGCACCGGGCGAAAATCTTCGCTGATGTTGCGGTGGTGGTGGTAGTCGAAGTAGAGCGACGGCGACGAGATATGAATAAAGTCACGCACGCCCCAGGCCACGGCCCATTCGCCCAGACGGCGTGTGGCGCGGACGTTGGCGAGGTCGAAGGCTTGCTGGGTTCCCCACGGCGAGGTGAAGCTGGAGCAGTGCCAGAGCGTGTCGACGTCCGCAAGCATCACTTTCGCCTGGGAAGAGACCAGCTCCGTCAGGTCGGCATGGACAAATTCAGCGCCCATTTTCTGCAGCAGTTTGCCCATCGCTTCGTTGCGCCCGGTGGCCCGAACGCTGATGCCTCTGGCGCGTAAATACTCGACCGCGTTTCGGCCTAAACCGCTGGTGGCGCCCGTGACCAGTACCTTCATGTGACCAACTCGTTATGTTTTGGATTAACGCTGCGCATTTTTCCGTGAAACGGCAGCGCATGCAATGGGAATACTGAAAGATTAGGAGCTAACTTCTCTTTTTGATCGAGTTTTGTTCCGCTAAATGAACAATTCGCCGCGCCATTCCCCTAAAGATAAATAAATGGGCGGGGATCATCGCCAGCCAGTAGATCAAACCGGTGCAGCCGTGAGGATGCCACCAGGCTCTGACGTCCAGCCGACGCTGCTTGCCATCATCCTGCAAGGTCAACGACAGCCGCCCCAGGCCTGGGGCCTTCATACCAAACAGCAGCGTTAGCTCTTTTTCTGGTTCAGCGATAATCACTTTCCAGCTATCGACGGTGTCGCCCACTTCCAGCGTGGCTTTATCAGGCCGCCCTTTAGCAAGCCGATGCCCGACCAGCAAATCCATCAGCGCCCGAGTTTTCCACAGCGCATTGCCAAAAAAGTAGCCTTCTTTACCGCCTAGCTGGTTGATCACCTGCCAGAGCGAAGAGAGTGAGGCCTGGGTGGCCAGCGTGCAGCCCGCCTGTTTAGCAAAAAAACCGTAGTCAGGTCGCCAGCGGGCAAACGCCTGGGCATCGTAGCCCCAGTCCTGGGAGTTGGCGAGCCGGTGTTCGTTGGCCAGCGTCAGGCGCACGGCGTCGTCAAAGCTGATGAGCTGCTGCGGGATGCGTTCGCGCAGGCTACGGTCATCCGCCAGCAAATCGTGTTCCAGACCCTGAATCAGCGCCTTAGCAATACCGGGCGGCACCGAGGTAATGACATTCAGAAACCACACGGAAATCCAGCTGGTGGGGAGTGGCACGGGGATCAGCGGGCGGCGGCGGCCGCTGATAGCCATAAAGCGCTCGAACTGCTGCTGATAGCTCAGAACTTCCGGTCCGGCGGCTTCAAACAGGCGATGTTCTGTGGCCGGATGGTCCAGCAGTGCGACGAGGTAGTGCAGCAGGTTATCCAAAGCAATGGGTGAAGTACGGGAGCGAACCCAGCGCGGCGGCGTCAGCACCGGCAGGTTGTACACCATATCTCGCATGACTTCGAAGGCCGCCGAGCCCGCGCCAACAATAATCCCCGCGCGAAGTTCGGTGACAGGAACGCCGGAATCTCGCAGGATATCTGCGGTGATTTGCCGGGCTTTCAGGTGCTTTGAATGAGTTTGCCCGCTTTTGGCCTGCAAAGCGCTGAGGAAAATGACCTGCTTGACCGGATGTTCGGTCAGCGCGTCGCGCATGTTCAGCGCCGCCTGACGTTCGAACTCCATAAAATTATCGCCGTCGCCCATGCTGTGGATCAGATAGTAGACGGTATCCGCCCCTTCGAGCAAGGCACCCAGGCGGTGCGGCCAGTGCAAATCTACGTGCCGGCATTCTACGCCTGGCCAGGGCTGTTTTTTTAGCCAGTCAATGCGGCGGGCTGCGGCGGTGACGTGATGTCCCGCCGCCACGAGTAACGGCACCAGATGCTGGCCAATGTAGCCGCTGGCGCCGAGGACCACTATCCTTTGAGGTTCTGCCATCGTCCCTGAGTCCCGTTAGTTTTGCAGGAAGCTGCGCCAGTGGGCCACGACTTCAGCCAGCTGGCTGCGGGTGACGTCCAGATGGGTGACCAGCCGAGTTGCCGGACCTGCGCTGAGGATGATGCCGCGCTCACGCATGTAGGGCCCTAAATCTTCTGCTTCTTCCGCCGTCATGCGCACAAAGACCATGTTGGTGTCCTGACGCATCACATCGACGCCGATTTCGCGCAGCTCGCCTGCCAGCCAGTGGGCGTTGTCGTGGTCTTCTTTCAGCCGCCCGACGTTATTTTTCAGCGCATACAGGCCTGCCGCCGCCAGAATACCGGCCTGACGCATACCGCCACCGGTCATCTTGCGCCAGCGTACAGCGCGCTTGATGTACTCTTTACTGCCCACCAGCAGGGATCCCACCGGCGTGCCAAGACCTTTCGACAGGCAAATGGTGAAGCTGTCGCAGTAGCGAGTAATTTCTTCCAACTGGCAGCCGTAGGACACCACGGCGTTAAAAATACGTGCGCCATCTACGTGCAGCGCCAGATTGTGCTTGCGGGTGAATTCCCAGGCCTGCTGGAGATATTCGCGCGGCAGCACTTTGCCGTTATGGGTGTTTTCAAGGCTCAGCAATTTAGTGCGGGCGAAGTGAATGTCGTCCGGTTTAATTTTTGCCGCCACTTTATCCAGCGGCAGCGTGCCGTCACGATCCGCTTCAATGGGCTGAGGCTGAATGCTGCCCAGCACCGCTGCGCCGCCAGCTTCGTAGAGGTAGTTATGTGCGGCCTGGCCAACGATGTACTCTTCGCCGCGCTCGCAGTGGCTGAGCAAAGCTACGAGGTTGGCCTGCGTGCCGGTAGGTAAAAACAGGGCAGCTTCTTTCCCGCTGATTTTTGCCGCGTATGCCTGAAGCTCGTTAACAGTGGGATCATCGCCGTAAACATCATCCCCGGTCGGGGCGGCCATCATTTGCTCCAGCATGGCGCGGGAAGGGCGGGTAACGGTATCGCTGCGTAAATCGATCATGACGGGTCCTTTATCGAGAGGCTGCGCCCGGACGGTTATCCGGGCGCCTGAGGCAACCTTCTTTTTTACCGGAACCAGTTGGTTTTCGCCAGCTCGATCACTTCATCTCCTCGCCCGCTGATGATGGCGCGCAGCATATACAGGCTGAACCCCTTAGCCTGCTCCAGCTTGATCTGCGGCGGGATAGCCAGCTCGTCTTTGGCGACGACAACATCGACCAGCACCGGGCCATCGGTGCTGAAGGCCCGTTCCAGTGCAGCGTTCAGCTCCTCAGATTTTTCAACGCGGATGCCGGTAATGCCGCAGGCCTCGGCGATACGGGCAAAGTTGGTGTCGTGCAGTTCGGTACCGTCGGTGAGGTAGCCCCCGGCTTTCATCTCCATCGCCACGAAACCGAGCACGCTGTTGTTGAACACCACGATTTTAATCGGCAACTTCATTTGTGCTACGGACAGGAAGTCGCCCATCAGCATGCTGAAGCCGCCGTCACCGCACATCGCCACCACCTGGCGATCGGGCGCGGTGGCCTTGGCGCCCAGCGCCTGCGGCATAGCGTTAGCCATTGACCCGTGGTTAAACGAGCCCAGCAGGCGGCGTTTGCCGTTCATTTTCAGGTAGCGCGCGGCCCAGACGGTGGGCGTGCCCACGTCGCAGGTGAAAATGGCATCATCGGCGGCGTAATGGCTTATTTGCTGCGCCAGATATTGCGGGTGAATTTGCTTGCCTTCCGAGGGGTTGGCCAGTTCATCCAGCCCTTCACGCACTTTGCGATAATCCTCCAGCGCTTTGTCGAGGAAGCTGCGATTGGTTTTATCCTCCAGCATCGGCAGCAGGGCGGACAGCGTGGCTTTGATATCGCCCACCAGCGCCATGTCGACCTTGCTGTGCGCGCCTATGCTGCCGGGGTTGATATCAATCTGGATAATTTTTGCGTCCGTCGGGTAGAACGCGCGGTAGGGGAACTGGGTGCCGAGCAGGATCAGCGTGTCGGCGTTCATCATCGTGTGGAAGCCGGATGAGAAGCCTATTAATCCGGTCATGCCAACGTCGTAAGGGTTGTCGTACTCAACGTGTTCTTTGCCACGCAGGGCGTGAACAATGGGCGCTTTCAGGGTTGCCGCCAGCTGCACCAGCTCAGTATGTGCCCCAGCGCAGCCGCTGCCGCACATCAGGGCGATATTGTCGTTGTAGCGCAGAAGTTGGGCGAGTTTTTTAAGCTCATCGTGAGGGGGAACCACGATGGGCGGCGATGCAGGATACCAGTGCGTCGTGGCATGCTCTGGCGCGGGTTTGAGCGCCACGTCGCCGGGCAGTACCACCACGGAAACGCCCCGGTTCAGAATGGCTTTGCGCATGGCAATCGCCAATACCTGCGGGATCTGCTCCGGGTTAGAAACCAGTTCGCAATAGTGGCTGCATTCGCGGAAAAGCTCTTCGGGATGCGTTTCCTGGAAGTAGCCGCTGCCAATTTCGCTGGAGGGAATATGGGCTGCAATGGCGAGAACGGGCACGTGATTGCGGTGGCAATCGTACAGGCCGTTAATCAGGTGCAGGTTACCTGGCCCGCATGAACCGGCGCAGACAGCAAGCTCGCCGGTGAGATGCGCTTCGGCCCCGGCGGCGAAAGCGGCCACTTCCTCATGGCGAGTTGGCATCCATTTAATCGTGCCCATCCGGTTGAGGCTGTCGCTGAGGCCGTTCAGGGAATCGCCGGTGACGCCCCAGATACGTTTCACGCCCGCGCTCTCAAGGGTTTTGGCCAGCCAGGCCGCTACGGATTGTTTCATCGGTTTTCCTTGTCCAGTGTGATAGCGCTTACAAGCTTAGTTCAATTCTGCGTAACGGCAGGGAATGGCCTCCCTAAAATTGGGGCTATTTGTTAGCAAATATTAAGCGTAAATTATTCTCGTTATCATTTTAAAAGGGTGGCAATTCATATGGTTACTAAATTGTTAAATGCAGTGAATGGCGCGCTAAACAAAGACGATCTGGGAAAATTGTTACTGCGTCTGGCGGTAGGCGGCCTGATGCTGTTTCACGGCCTGCACAAGCTGTTTGGCGGCGTGGACGGGATTAAGGGAATGCTGGCGGCGCATGGCATCCCGGAGTTTGTCGCCTATGGCGTGCTGCTGGGTGAGGTGCTTGCCCCGCTGCTGATTATTTTAGGGATCCTCACTCGCCTGTCCGCGCTTGGGCTGGCGTGCACGATGATTGTGGCCTGGCTGCTGGTGGGCGTGGGGGAAACCTTCATGCTGGATAAAACCGGGGCCTGGGGCGTTGAAAGCCTGATGTACTTTTTCCTCGGCGCGCTGGCGATAGTCTTTTGCGGCGCAGGGCGTTACGCGTTTGGCAGGTCGGCCTGGCGGTAGAAAAAGAAAAGGCACCGTGAAGGTGCCTGTTTAGATCAGGCGAGCACCAGGTCGCTCTGTGGATGGCAGGAGCAGGCCAGCACGTAGCCGCTGGCAATTTCTTCTTCCGTCAGTGTCATGGTGCTGGAGACGGTATAGTCGCCAGAAACCACTTTTGTTTTACAGCAGCCGCAAACTCCGGCGCGGCAGGCGGCATTCACCGGCACGCTGTTGCTCTCCAGCGCGGCAAGCAGCGTTCTGCCCACCGGTGAGTAGAACTCACGCATCGGCTGGAGCGTGGTGAACTTCAGGCCGCCCGCTGAGGGTGCAGCGGCTGGCGTGAAGAACACTTCCCGATAAAACGCCGTGACTCCCAGCGCTTTCACTTCTTTCTCAACCATGTCCATATAAGGCGCAGGCCCGCAGGTCATAACCGTCCGGCTGGCGATATCCGGCACCGCGGCCAGGATCTCGCGAGTCAGTCGCCCGGCGATAAAGCCGTGGGTGGCGTTGCTTTCTGCCACCAGCGTGACCGGGTAATGCCGCCATTCGTCAGCAAAAATCACGTCCTGCGGGGAGCGCACGTTGTAGATGACCTGCACGTCCGCTTGCGGGCGGTGTTTTGCCAGCCAGCGGCGCATGGCCATAATCGGCGTGACGCCGCAGCCCGCCGCCAGCAGCAGATAGCGCTCCGACACGACGTTTTCACAGCTGAACTCGCCCTGGGCTTCAGACAGCCACAGGTAGTCGCCGACTTTCACTTCTCCGGTCAGCCACTCTGAGCCAGCGCCGCCGTCGATGCGCCGTACCGTCAGCGTGATGAACTCACTCAGACCCGGAGTGGAAGAGATCGTATAGGCCCGCAGCGTCTCGCTGCCGTTGCGAATGCTCACCAGGGCATATTGCCCGGCTTTGTAGGGATAGAAGTCGTGGTTGATCAGCGACAGCGTCCAGACATCCGGCGTTTCCTGGTGAATATGGTGTACCTGCATACGGTGCGGGCACAGCGGCGTTGGCATGGTCATGGCTGCTCCTTAAGCGCTCATTAACTGTTGGATATCTTGCTCAACGGTGGTGATGGCGCGCAGGCCAAATTTCTCGTTCAGCACTGCCAGCAGGTTTGGCGTCAGGAAACCCGGCGCGGTTGGCCCGGTGACAATGTTGGTGACGCCGAGCGACAGCAGCGTGAGCAGAATTACAATCGCCTTTTGCTCAAACCAGGAGAGCACGAGACTCAGCGGCAGGTCGTTCACGCCGCAGCCCAGTTTCTCGGCGAGGGTGACCGCCAGAATGATCGCTGAATATGCATCGTTGCACTGGCCGGCATCTACCAAGCGCGGCAGCCCTTCGATGTTGCCGAAATCCAGCT
Source organism: Enterobacter sp. Ap-867 (assembly GCF_011752855.1). NCBI lineage: Bacteria > Pseudomonadati > Pseudomonadota > Gammaproteobacteria > Enterobacterales > Enterobacteriaceae > Enterobacter > Enterobacter sp. Ap-867. The sequence goes on from NZ_VWWS01000008.1 coordinate 169,220, forward strand.
TGTTGAAGCGGTATTTACCGCAGGCCAGGGTCAGGATTAGGCAGTCCTGCGGCACGCTGGTGGCGAAGTCGGTGAAGTAGTTACGTTCTCCGCGTGCGCCGTCGCAGCCGCCGACCAGGAAGATGTGGCGAAGTTTTTCGCGGCTAACCAGATCGATGAGCGTGTCTGCCGCACCCAGTAACGTCTGGCGGCCAAAGCCGACGGTGATCAAGTGTTCGATTTCGCTGTACGGGAAACCGGCCATTTGCTGGGCCTGGGTAATCACCGGGCTAAAATTGTCGCCTTCGAGGTGGCTGACGCCCGGCCAGCCGACGATGCTGCGGGTCCAAATTCGGTCATCGTACGAGCCCACGGTTGGGTCGATGATGCAGTTGGAAGTCATGACAATAGGGCCTGGGAAGCGGGCGAATTCCGTTTGCTGGTTCTGCCAGCCGCTGCCGTAGTTGCCGACCAGGTGTTTGAATTGCCGCAGTTCTGGATAGCCGTGCGCCGGGAGCATTTCACCGTGGGTGTATACGTTCACGCCGGTGCCTTCGGTTTGCTCGAGCAAGTTATAGAGATCTTTCAGGTCATGGCCGGAAATCAGGATGCACTTCCCGGCAACCGGGCGTACGTTAACCTGGGTTGGGGTTGGATGGCCGTATTTGCCGGTTTCCCCCTGATCCAGAATGCTCATCACTTTGAAGTTCATCTGGCCGATTTCCATGGAACAGTCCAGCAGCGCGCCCATATCCGCAGGCCAGGTGCCGAGCCACGCCATGATGTTGTGGTACTGGGCGTAAATATCGTTGTCGTACTGGCCCAGCACATATGCGTGTTCCATATAAGCGGCGGCGCCTTTCATGCCGTACAGGCACAGCAGGCGCAGGCCGAGAATATCTTCGCCAATGTCGGCTTTGTCACGATTTGGCGTGAATTCAGCGGCCTGGCGCTGAAGTTCACCGAGGTCACTGCTGACCAGTTGAAGCTCTGCCATCGGGTGAGTGACGATGGCCGCAGGATCGACAGCCAGCGTACGGATTTTCAGATCTTCGCGCATGGCAATGGCATCTCGGGCATAGCCAACGATGCGGCCGGAGTCGAAGTTCACGTTGGTCAGCGTTGAGAAGAAGGCGCGGGGAGCAAAGTTATCAATCTCGTGGTCGATAATACCGCGTTCGCGTGCGGCAACGGCCCAGGCGGACAGCCCCTGCAACGTCGCGATCAGCAGATCCTGTAGATCGGAAGTCTGGGCCGTTTTACCGCAGACGCCCTGGGCATAGGCGCAGCCGTCGCCGGCCGGGGTACGAATGGTCTGTTCACACTGCACACAAAACATGATGTCACCTTAAAGTTATATTTTAAATACATGTTTAAGGTTAGGCTCCGGCTCAACAGGTTAAAAGGACTTTTTGGTGCAACTTAAAGGGAGATTGATATAGCTCAACTTTGGCGGCAGCAGGCTACCGCCAGAGAGGTATCAGGCGGCGAAGAAGGCGATGAGCAGCGGGGTCAGCAGGCTAAGAATAAATCCGTGCACAATGGCGGCAGGCACGATTTCCACACCGCCGCTGCGCTGCAGCACCGGCAGGGTAAAGTCCATCGAGGTGGCGCCACAAAGGCCCAGAGCCGTTGAGCGGCTGCGGCGCACCAAAGCCGGGATAAGCATAATAGCCAGTAATTCCCGCACCAGATCGTTAAAGAAGGTTGCGCTGCCAATCACCGGCCCGTAGGACTCGGTCATCAGGATCCCGGACAGCGAATACCAGCCGAACCCAGAGGCCATAGCCAGACCTGTTTTTATCGGCAGGCCAAGCAGCAGGGCGTTGATCGCCCCGGCGACCATTGAGCTGAAAACGACCACAATGGCGACAATAATGCCGCGGCGGTTGAGAACGATTTGCCGGAAGGTCATGCCGCTGTTGCGAAGCTGGATCCCGACCAGCAGCAGCAGGAAAATAAGCGTATATTCGCTGGCCTCTGTGGCGTATTTAAGCACCTCAAATCCGGTCAGCCCAAGCAGGAAGCCCAAAGCCACTACCCCGCAAAGCTGTAAGGACTCCAGGGCCATCGCCAGGCGCGAGGGGAGTTTTTCCTGTTTGTGCTGATGCCGCCACGGGAGAGCACGTTCCAGCAGCAAGAGGCCGGCGATGTTACACAGCAGGATCACCCCGACGCTTATCACCGAGTAATGCAGGATAGTCAGCAGGTTGCTGGCGAGATTATCGAGGAACGCCAGGCTAATGCCCATCAGGAAGAGGATCACGTAAACAATCCAGCCCAGCAGGCGGTGAATCAGCCTGAGCAGGTGGATTTGTTTCAGCGGAATCAGGTAACCGACGAGCAACGGCACCAGGATAATAAGTAATCCTGACAGCATGGGAGGGACAGTCCTTGTAGTTAAAATGTTACGACGGATGTCACACTACCGAAAGAAAGGAATTGAGTCGAGTAGGGGCGAAGAAAAAGGTTTATGCGGGGAAAAGAAAACGGCAGGCTTACCCGAGTAAGCCTGCCTCGGGGCCTAGCTGCGTTTTTCCAGCAGGGTGCGGTAAATAATACCGCCCAGGATCCCGCCAATAATAGGCATCACCCAGAAAAGCCACAGTTGATCCAGCGCCCAGCCGCCCTGGAAAATAGCCACTGCGGTACTGCGCGCAGGGTTTACTGAGGTGTTGGTAACCGGAATACTAATTAAGTGAATTAAGGTTAATGCCAGGCCAATGGCTATTGGCGCAAAACCCGGTGCAGCAAATTTGTCCGTTGCACCGTGAATAACAATCAAGAATCCACAGGTTAATACGATTTCAATCACAATGGCGGACAGCATGGAATATCCACCCGGAGAATGTTCGCCGTAGCCGTTAGAAGCAAAACCGCTGGCTGCGGCATCAAAGCCTGCTTTACCGCTGGCGATTAAATAAAGGATAGCGGCAGCGACAATCCCGCCAATCACCTGGGCAATAATATAGCCTATCACTTCTTTAGCCGGGAAACGGCCACCGGCCCAGAGGCCAAGTGTGACGGCCGGGTTAAAGTGACCACCGGAAATATGGCCGACGGCAAAAGCCATGGTCAGCACGGTTAAACCAAATGCCAGCGCGACGCCGACAAAGCCAATGCCTAATTCCGGGAATGCTGCCGCTAATACTGCGCTACCACAGCCACCAAATACCAGCCAGAATGTCCCGAAGAACTCGGCTGCTAATTTTCTAAACATAACCACCTCTGATAAAAGCCAGAAACAATGCAAGGTTCACGCGCTAAATCACATGACCCTGACTGTCGCTAATTCACCGTCATCAAGTGAATGACGAAAGTAATATTAAATGCGCGTTAATATTAGGTATTTCGCCATTTCGCCACCAGTACAATAAATTCTAGTTTTTTGATTTAGGGCAATGAGGTGTTATTCCTTTTCTGAGGAGAGGTAGCAGAAGTATAGGTTATCTTTGAATGAAGTAAGAATATTCCGGATAATAAAAAAATACGCCTCAGCACGAATTGATTATGGTAAAGGCGGCGTGCGTTTATCGCGTAACGCTTTGACATTGTGTGGTTACATTGCCTTCCGGGTTGCCGCTATACTCGAAAAGGACGTTGGATGAAAGCGGATGCACAGGAGGCGGTATGTTTCTCGAGCGAGTTGAGATGGTTGGTTTTCGCGGTATTAACCGTTTGTCGTTAATGCTTGAGCAAAACAACGTGCTGATTGGCGAAAATGCCTGGGGTAAATCCAGCCTGTTAGATGCGCTGACTTTGCTACTTTCCCCGCACCGGGAGCTGTACCATTTTGTTCGCGAAGATTTCTATTTTCCCCCCGGCGAGCTGCACGGCCGTGAAAGTCACCTGCAAATCATCCTGACCTTCCGCGAGGCGGCGCCTGGCCACCATTTAGGGCGGCGGTATCGTAACCTTTCCCCGGTTTGGGTGGCGGGGAACGACGGCTTCCATCGTATTTATTACCGTCTGGAAGGAGAGCTTGGGGATGAAGGGACGGTTTTAACGCTGAGAAGCTTTCTCAATGCCCACGGCCAGCCGCTGGCGCTGGACGAAATTGACGACATGGCGATGAATATCACGCGGCTGAACCCGGTGCTGCGCCTCAGAGATGCCCGATTCATGCGGCGGCTGCGCAACGGAAGCATGCCCGAAATGCCGGAAACGGAGCTGACCGCGCGCCAGCTGGATTTCCTGGCGCGAGAGCTGGTATCAAGGCCGCAAAACCTCACCGATGCGCAGCTGCGGCAAGGGCTGTCGGCCATGGTACAGCTGCTTGAACACTATTTCTCTGAGCAGGGCGCGATAGCCCACCAACGCCTGATGCGGCGGCGTTCTCATGATGAGCAGCGCAGCTGGCGCTATCTGGATGTGATCAACCGGATGATCGACAAGCCAGGCAGCCGTTCGCACCGCATGATCCTGCTGGGCATGTTTTCCACGTTGCTACAGGCGAAGGGCAGCATTGCGCTCGACAGGGACGCTCGCCCGCTGCTGCTGGTGGAAGATCCTGAAACCCGGCTGCATCCGATTATGCTGTCTGTCGCCTGGCACCTGCTGAATCTGCTGCCGCTACAAAAAATTACCACGACCAATTCCGGAGAGCTGCTCTCTCTGACGCCGGTAGAACAGGTTTGCCGGCTGGTGCGTGAATCCTCCCGAGTGGCCGCGTGGCGGCTTGGACCGGGCGGTATGAACGCGGAAGAGAGCCGGAGAATTGCTTTCCACATTCGTTTTAATCGCGCGTCGTCACTCTTTGCCCGCTGTTGGCTGCTGGTGGAAGGCGAGACCGAAGTGTGGGTGATGAACGAACTGGCGCGCCAGTGTGGGCACCATTTTGATGCCGAAGGCGTGAAGGTCATCGAGTTTGCACAATCTGGCCTGCGCCCGCTGATTAAGTTCGCTCGCCGGATGGGCATTGAATGGCATGTGCTGGTGGACGGGGATGATGCCGGTAAAAAATATGCGGCAACCGTACGCGGCTTGCTGGACAATGACCGGGATCAGGAGCGCGATCATCTTACAGCGCTGCCTGCGCTGGATATGGAACACTTTATGTATCGGCAGGGATTTTCGGATGTGTTTCATCGCGTGGCTCAGTTGCCCGAAAATGTGCCGATGAATTTGCGCAGGATTATTACGAAAGCTATTCATCGTTCGTCAAAGCCGGATTTAGCTATCGAAGTGGCTCTGGAGGCGGGGCGTCGCGGCGTGGATGCGGTTCCGCCGCTGTTTCGTAAAATGTTTTCGCGGGTGCTTTGGCTGGCGCGTGGCCGGGCGGATTAGCGCCCGGCTGGAAATGCAGATCTAGAAATGACCGTTGATGCTGTTCATCATGCCGTCGAGCAATTCATAACGGCGGCGATATTCTGCACGTTTTTTGCTGGCAATGTCTTCCAGCGGTTTGCGTTCCACGCTGGATGGCAGGGCAAACAGGCCGTCGGCGCGAGGTTCACCGCTCATAGACTGCCAGAAACTGTCATAGTCCGCATGTAGACTGTCTTTTTTCTTCTTCTCGTAGCGCCATGAACGGTAAATATGCGTCCCGTTGCCGACGGCCAGAATGCGCTCTGCGTCGAGAAGCTTCGCCAGTTCACAGGCAACCTCAAGCAGCATGCGTTTCGGGAACAGCCCGTGGCAAGCCTTTGTGGCAGCCTGAATGGCTTCATGAGGCACCCAGGTTTTGGCTCCCTGCAGGCAGCCAATAAAGAAGGTGTTCTTGCCTTCAAACTGGTTGAGAGTAAAGGTCATACGCGCCAGGGGAACGCCCTCTTCATTACAGAAGTTCAGGAAGGCTTCGCCTTCTTTACCTTCAATATCGTGAGAGGTGAGATCGATAAACATCAGCTCGTTGTTTTTACCCACCAGCGTGGCCAGGCGGTAACCTTCTGCAGAGAAATGCCCGTTAAGCATTTTTTTCGGCATTTTCTCGGCAATTTTCTGGTAGTGGTAAGCGATAGTATCCCGCGTATGCTTGCGTTTTAGCGGCAGCGCAAGGTAAGGGCGATGCAGGCGGCAAGGCAGACCAGGCTGAGCGTTCAGCATGCTGGCAAGATGAGGCTGGCTTGCGAGGTTGTTCATCAGGCTGACGGTGTGCAAAGGCATCGCCAGTGAGCGTAAAATAAACTTGCGGCGGTAAGCCTTCTTGCCCCAGGATGCTCCCGGCTGCCATTCCCCCGTCGCGAGGGAAAGGAAGAGTTTCCAGCCTGTTTGAGGCAGGGCTTCGGTAACATGCGCGGCAGCGATCTGGGACATAATAACAACCTGATATTCGGGAAAGATGGCACTATTTCAGCACGCCGGATGTCAACCGACGTTCAATAACTGTTACATATCTTCACATTGTGCAGTTTGTTTAAGAACCGTTTAATCATGCGCTAGCTATTTCAGGATTTATATGAAAATTAAGGGAAAATTTAAAAAACGTTATTGGCTTTACGCGCTGCTGGTGGTGATATTTTTCCTCTGGCTTTGGCAGTTTTTGCATGTGCCAGCCCCACAATATCAAACGATGATCGTGCGTAAGGCTTCGCTTCAGCAAAGCGTTCTGGCCACCGGAAAGCTCGATGCCGTGCGCAAAGTTGACGTCGGGGCGCAGGTGAGCGGGCAGTTAAAAACGCTGTCAGTTAGCATCGGCGATAAAGTAAAAAAAGATCAGCTTTTGGGGGTTATCGATCCCGAACAGGCAGAAAACCAGGTCAAAGAGGTTGAGGCCACGCTGATGGAGCTGCGTGCCCAGCGTATGCAGTCCGAAGCTGAAAGTAAGCTTGCCGCGGTGACACTTTCCCGCCAGCAGACGCTGGCAAAAACTCAGGCGGTGTCCCGCCAGGATCTTGATAAAGCGGCAACCGATTTGGCGGTAAAACAGGCTCAGATTGGCACCATTGACGCCCAAATTAAGCGCAATCAGGCTTCTTTGAGCACCGCGAAAACTAACCTCGAGTTCACCCGTATCGTCGCGCCAATGGCGGGGGAAGTGACGCAGATAACGACGCTGCAGGGGCAAACCGTGATTGCGGCGCAGCAGGCGCCAAATATTCTGACGCTGGCGGATTTAAGCACGGTGCTGGTGAAAGCGCAGGTCTCTGAAGCCGATGTTATCCATCTCAAACCGGGCCTGAAAGCCTGGTTTACGGTACTTGGCGACCCGATGACGCGCTATGAAGGCGTGCTGAAAGATATCCTGCCGACGCCAGACAAAGTCAATGAGGCCATTTTCTATAATGCGCGTTTTGAGGTGCCGAATCCGAAGGGCATTCTGCGCCTGGATATGACCGCTCAGGTGCATATTCAACTCGGCAGCGTAAAAGATGTACTGACGATTCCGCTGGCCGCGCTGGGCGAACCGATCGGTGATAATCGCTATAACATCACGGTGTTGCGCAACGGGGAAACCAAAACCCGTGAAATAACTATCGGGATGCGAAACGACACCCAGGTTCAGGTCGTTAATGGGCTGGAAGAAGGCGAAGAGGTGGTGACTGGTCGCGCCAATGCCGGGAGTAGCAAATGACGGCGCTGCTTGAATTAAAGGACATTCGCCGCAGCTATCCTTCTGGTGAAGAGCAGGTTGAGGTCCTGAAGGGCATCAGCCTGACGATTGAAGCCGGGGAAATGGTGGCGATTGTCGGTGCGTCCGGTTCCGGTAAATCGACGCTAATGAACATCCTCGGTTGCCTGGATAAACCCAGCAGCGGCAGTTATAAGGTCGCGGGCGTGGATGTGTCGGGGCTGGATAACGATGCGCTGGCGACGCTGCGTCGCGAGCATTTCGGTTTTATCTTCCAGCGTTATCACCTGCTTTCTCATCTGAATGCTTCGCAAAATGTTGAAGTCCCAGCGGTGTACGCCGGGACAACGAGAGCCCAGCGTCAGCAGCGGGCGCATGAGTTGCTTGGGCGTTTGGGGCTAAAGGAGCGGGTGGAATATCTGCCGTCACAACTTTCGGGCGGGCAGCAGCAGCGCGTCAGTATCGCCCGTGCGTTAATGAACGGCGGGCAGGTGATTCTGGCGGATGAACCCACGGGTGCGCTGGACAGTCATTCCGGCGAAGAAGTGATGGCCACGCTGAAGCAACTGCGCGAGCGCGGGCATACGGTGATTATTGTGACTCACGATCCGGCCGTGGCGGCGCAGGCTCAGCGTATTATTGAAATTCGCGACGGAGAAATTATCAGTAATCCTCCGCCGGTTCATCAGCCTGCGGCGCGCATGGTTGAAAATCAAACGCTGCGAAGCGGTTCGTCGATACAGCAGGTCATCAGCAGTTTCCGCGAGGCGCTCGGCATGGCCTGGCTGGCGATGGCTGCGAACAAGATGCGCACGCTGCTGACCATGCTTGGCATTATTATTGGCATTGCCTCGGTGGTCTCCATTGTCGTGGTGGGCGATGCCGCCAAGCAGATGGTGCTGGAGGATATTCGCTCCATCGGCACCAATACGATCGATGTCTACCCCGGTAAAGATTTTGGTGATGACAATCCGCAGTTCCAGCAGGCATTAAAATATGATGATTTGCTGGCTATCGGCCAGCAGCCTTGGGTAAGTTCGGCCACGCCTTCTATTTCCAGCAATTTACGCCTTCGCTACGGCAACGTGGATGCGGCGGCCAGCGTCAATGGCGTCAGCGGCGACTATTTTGATGTTTACGGTATGACTATGAGCCAGGGCGCAAGCTTTAACGACGAGCAGATGAAGGGCCGTGCGCAAGTTGTGGTGCTGGACGCCAATAGCAAAAGGCAGCTTTTCCCGAACAAAAGTGATGTTGTCGGGGAAGTTGTGCTGGTGGGGAATATGCCGGCCACGGTGATTGGCGTGGCGGAAGAGAAACAGTCGATGTTCGGCAGCAGCAAAGTGCTGCGCGTCTGGCTGCCTTATAACACGATGGCCGGGCGCGTGATGGGGCAAAGCTGGCTCAACTCAATAACCGTACGTGTTAAAGAAGGGTACGACAGCCACGAAGCCGAGCAGCAGCTTAATCGCCTGCTGTCGCTGCGTCATGGCAAGAAAGACTTTTTCACCTATAACATGGACGGGCTATTGAAAACGGCGGAAAAGACCACACGTACTCTTCAGATGTTCCTGACGCTGGTAGCGGTTATTTCGCTGTTGGTTGGGGGGATTGGGGTCATGAATATTATGCTGGTGTCGGTCACTGAACGTACCAAAGAGATCGGTATCCGTATGGCGGTGGGCGCCCGAGCCAGCGATGTACTGCAGCAGTTTTTAATTGAGGCGGTGCTGGTTTGCCTGGTCGGTGGCGCGCTGGGGATATCGCTGTCGCTGGTTATCGCGTTCACGCTGCAGCTGGTGCTGCCGGGCTGGCAGATAGGTTTCTCGCCGGTGGCGCTGCTGACCGCGTTTGGCTGCTCCACGGCCACGGGGGTGCTCTTTGGCTGGTTGCCGGCCAGAAACGCGGCGCGCCTGAACCCCATCGATGCACTAGCTCGTGAGTAATCCCGGCGGTTGGTCATAAAAATGCCAGCCTTATGGGCTGGCATTTTATTTGCGGGATGTACACAATTAATGGGGAACTACGCGACCGCTTCCGCCTCGTGGGGAACGATCAGGCTGGCATGGTTGCCTTTAGGTCCCTGATGCACATCAAACCTGACAAGCTGTCCGGCTTTTAACGTTCTGTACCCGTCCATTTGAATGGTGGAGTAGTGAGCGAAGATGTCTTCGCCGCCGCCTTCCGGGCAGATGAAACCGAACCCTTTGGCGTTATTGAACCATTTAACAGTACCCGTCTCCATGCTTCGACATCCTTCGTAACTCTTAATAGTGAGATGGAATCAACCGGTGGGTAAGGGCGGGCTGTTCAAAACCTCGCCAACTCACCCCGCTACAATGTAGATATTTTATACACTGCGTCAAGCGTCTGGCGGGGCAGGTAAGGCAACAATGAGTCAAAAATTTGAAGCAGTTAACGCTATTGCTATTAATGTGATGTAGCTCGCTTACGGAGATTCGTTACGGGATCGAATACGTTGTCATACGTTTGCGAAAAGCGTATTACACTCAATATAAGGCCTTGCCTGACAGTATGTTGGGCTTCAACAAACGATGATAAATCGCAATGGGTAAGACGAACGACTGGTTGGACTTTGACCAAATGGCGGCGGATAAACTGCGCGAAACGCTAAAACCGCCCTCCATGTATAAAGTTATACTGATGAACGATGACTACACGCCAATGGAATTTGTTATTGACGTACTGCAAAAGTTCTTTTCTTATGATGTTGAACGTGCCACGCAGTTGATGCTCACGGTTCACTATCAGGGTAAAGCTATCTGTGGCATCTTTACTGCAGAAGTAGCGGAAACCAAAGTGGCGTTAGTGAACCAGTATGCAAGGGAGAACGAGTACCCGTTGCTGTGTACGCTAGAAAAGGCCTGACAAGGCCGATAATTTGGGGAGGTGCCTATGCTCAATCAAGAACTGGAACTCAGTTTAAACATGGCTTTCGCCAGAGCGCGCGAGCACCGACATGAATTTATGACCGTCGAGCATCTATTACTGGCATTGCTCAGTAACCCATCTGCCCGCGAAGCGCTGGAAGCGTGTTCTGTGGATATGGTGGCGCTGCGGCAGGAGCTCGAAGCCTTCATCGAACAAACTACACCGGTCCTGCCACCCAACGTTGAAGAGCGCGACACGCAGCCGACGCTAAGTTTCCAGCGTGTGCTGCAGCGAGCGGTGTTCCATGTGCAGTCCTCCGGGCGCAGTGAAGTGACCGGTGCCAACGTGCTGGTTGCCATTTTCAGCGAACAGGAATCCCAGGCAGCCTACCTGCTGCGCAAACATGAAGTAAGCCGCCTCGACGTGGTGAACTTTATCTCTCACGGCACGCGCAAAGACGAACCGAATCAGTCATCGGGTTCTGAAAATCCGGTCAACGAAGAGCAAGCAGGCGGGGAGGAACGTATGGAAAACTTCACCACCAATCTTAATCAGCTTGCGCGCGTGGGCGGGATCGATCCGCTGATTGGCCGCGATAAAGAGCTGGAGCGTGCTATCCAGGTTCTGTGCCGTCGCCGTAAAAATAACCCGCTGCTGGTCGGTGAATCTGGCGTGGGTAAAACGGCTATTGCCGAAGGGCTGGCGTGGCGAATTGTGCAGGGTGATGTGCCGGAAGTGATGGCCGACTGCACCATCTACTCGCTGGATATCGGTTCTCTGCTGGCCGGTACCAAATACCGCGGCGATTTTGAAAAACGTTTTAAAGCGCTGCTGAAACAGCTCGAGCAGGATCAAAACAGCATCCTGTTTATCGATGAAATCCACACCATTATTGGCGCGGGCGCGGCTTCCGGTGGCCAGGTCGACGCCGCTAACCTGATTAAACCGCTGCTCTCCGGCGGTAAAATTCGGGTGATTGGCTCGACGACTTATCAGGAGTTCAGCAACATCTTCGAAAAAGATCGTGCCCTGGCGCGCCGCTTCCAGAAGATTGATATTACTGAGCCAAGCGTTGAAGAAACGGTGCAGATCATCAACGGACTGAAACCGAAATACGAAGCGCACCACGACGTTCGCTATACCGCGAAGGCGATTCGCGCGGCGGTTGAGCTGGCGGTGAAATACATCAATGACAGGCATCTGCCGGATAAGGCTATCGACGTCATTGATGAGGCGGGCGCACGTAGCCGCCTGATGCCGGTCAGCAAGCGTAAGAAAACCGTTAACGTGGCGGACATCGAAACCGTGGTCGCTCGCATTGCGCGCATCCCGGAAAAAAGCGTTTCCGCGAGCGATCGCGATACGCTGAAAAGCCTGGGCGATCGCCTGAAAATGCTGGTGTTTGGCCAGGATAAAGCGATTGAAGCGCTGACCGAAGCGATCAAGATGAGTCGTGCCGGTTTGGGTCAGGATCATAAACCTGTCGGTTCGTTCTTATTTGCTGGCCCTACTGGGGTTGGTAAGACGGAAGTCACCGTGCAGCTGGCGAAGTCGCTGGGCATTGAGCTGCTGCGCTTTGATATGTCCGAGTATATGGAACGCCATACCGTGAGCCGCCTGATTGGCGCCCCTCCAGGCTATGTTGGTTTCGATCAGGGTGGGCTGCTGACGGATGCGGTGATTAAGCATCCACATGCGGTTCTGCTGCTCGATGAAATCGAAAAAGCGCACCCGGATGTCTTTAACCTGCTTCTGCAGGTAATGGACAACGGTACGCTGACCGATAACAACGGACGCAAGGCGGACTTCCGCAACGTGATTCTGGTGATGACCACCAACGCCGGGGTGCGAGAAACCGAACGTAAATCTATCGGGCTTATCCGCCAGGACAACAGCACCGATGCAATGGAAGAGATCAAAAAGATCTTTACGCCGGAGTTCCGTAACCGTCTCGACAACATTATCTGGTTCAACCACCTCTCTACCGAGGTGATTCATCAGGTGGTGGATAAGTTTATTGTCGAGCTACAGGTTCAGCTGGATCAGAAAGGCGTTTCGCTGGAAGTGAACCAGGAAGCGCGTGACTGGCTGGCAGAGAAGGGCTATGACCGCGCGATGGGCGCTCGCCCAATGGCGCGTGTTATCCAGGACAACCTGAAAAAACCGCTAGCCAACGAACTGCTGTTCGGCACCCTTGTTGACGGTGGGCAGGTTACGGTTGCGCTGGATAAAGACCAGCAGCAGTTGATCTTCAACTTTGCGAGTGCGCAGAAGCACAAGCCTGAGGCCGCGCACTAGCGCTGGCTGAGGATGTAAAAAAGGCCGGGCATTGCCCGGCCTTTCTATTACAACGAACTCTCAACGCCGCCCATCTCAGGCCGCGGAATAAAAACTATCAACGGCTACGGAAGACAATGCGGCCTTTGCTCAGGTCGTACGGGGTCAGCTCAACGGTGACTTTGTCGCCCGTCAGAATGCGGATGTAGTTTTTGCGCATTTTACCGGAGATATGAGCGGTAACCACGTGCCCGTTTTCCAGCTCAACGCGGAACATCGTGTTAGGTAACGTATCAAGTACGGTACCCTGCATTTCAATATTGTCTTCTTTGGCCATCTAATCCTCTGGGGTATCACTACCGTAGTTTGAACCGGCAAGATAATGCCGAAGTTCGCTTATCATGTAAAGAATTGTTGGTGAAATCACCAGTGAAAGTGCATTTTGCTTATTACCCGCCGCTTAGCAGCTTGCCGCATGGCAACGTCTGCGACGAAGAACGCAAGGAGATAAATGAGAGGGTATTCCCTTAAACAATAAATCCCAGACAACGGCGGGGTAGCAGGCAAAAGCCACTTAGCGGCGCTAATTATAACACCCTCACATAAAATGTGTTGTTAAACATTATTGCTCAGCATCTGCGGAACCCAGCAATGAGAGCCCAAGTGCTGGAGGCGAAGTTCCGCTAATGCCTGGAGATACTCTCTACGAGGAATTTCAATCACGCCCAGCGAAGCCGTATGCTCATTTAATACCTGGCAGTCGATCAATTTGCCGCCATGGCGAATAAAGTGCTGACAGAAAACCAGCAGCGCCGTTTTGGAGGCATTCACCCGGCGGCTAAACATAGATTCGCCGCAAAATAATGCCCCCTGCGCCACGCCGTACATGCCGCCTACCAGCTCTTTTCCTTCCCATACTTCAACGGAGTGGGCATGGCCTAATTCATGCAGGCGCAAATAAGCTTCTACAATGTCTGCGGTGATCCATGTGCCTTCATTTCTGTCGCTGGCGCAGCCATAGAGTACGCGCTCAAAAGCGTGGTTGAGCGTGACGGTATAAGGCGAAGTGCGATGAAAGCGCTTCATGCTGCGGCTAAGGTGAAACTGCGCCGGGTAAAGAATGGCGCGGGGATCGGGCGACCACCACAAAATAGGATCGCCGGGAGAAAACCACGGAAAGATACCCCGCTGATAGGCCATCAGCAGGCGTGCGGGGGTCAGGTCGCCGCCAAGCGCCAATAACCCATTAGGTTCACGCAACGCGCCTTCCGGCGAAGGAAAGGCAATCGAGTCACGAGACAGCTGTACCAGGCGCATGACGACCAATACTCCAGAGCAATAGAGCAATAATAAATTGATAATAGTCTATTCAGAACGCCTACAGGCGCTGGCGAAATTGATAATAACGTCCGCCGGACGCCATTAATTCAGCGTGATTACCTTGCTCAATTATTTGCCCGTTGTCCATCACAATTATGCTGTCAAAAGCGTTCAAACCGCGCAGGCGGTGAGTGACCATCAGCACCGTTTTATCTCTGGTGACTTCAGCCAACAAATCAAGGATTTGGCGCTCTGTTTCTGCATCCAGGCCTTCGGTAGGTTCATCCAGCAGCATAAGAGGGGCGTTATGCAATATTGCCCTGGCAATCGCAAGGCGACGAAGCTCCCCGCCGGAAAGCTGACGACCACCTTCGCCAAGCCAGCTATTAAGCCCGCCGTCTTCAAGCAGTTTTTCAAGTCCTACCTGAGTCAGAGCGGTGCTGAGTTGGGCATCGCTGGCCTCTGGAGATGCCAGTAAAAGGTTATCGCGAAGCGTGGCGCTAAACAGGTGTACGCGCTGAGGGACAACGCTCGTTGCTTTGCGCAGAGTGACTTCATCAAAAGCGCTAAGGGCGATGCCGTTAAGTTGAATTTCGCCCTGCTGAGCATCCCATGCGCGGGTCAGTAATTGCAGTAAAGTGGATTTACCGCAGCCGGTTTTACCGAGGATCGCTATTCTCTGCCCGGCGCTGACGGACAGTGAAATGTCTTTCAGTGCAGACTGACTCTGGCCTGGATAAGTAAAACTCAGCTCGCGAATGTCCAGAGTTGCCCGCCGTTGCTCGGGCTGCGTTGCTTCAGGAAAAATAACTTCAGGTGTCTGGCTGGTGATTTGCGTCACGCGCAGCGCTGAGGCAATGACCTGGCCAAGATGCTGAAAGGCGCCGGTAACCGGGGCCATCGCTTCAAATGCCGCCAGGGCACAAAAGACGAACAGGGCAATCAGCGCGCCGGGAGATTGGCTTTCGCCTACGCCTGCGGATGCCATCCACAGCATCGTCAGTACGGCAATACCACTGATAAGCAGCATGATAGCCTGCGACAGGGCAGTTAACCCGGCCTGGCGACGTTGCGCTTCCTGCCAGCTGTTTTCCGTGGCATCTAACTGTTCGCGCGCGCGGTTTGCTGCGCCGAAAATGGTTAATTCCGCGTGGCTTTGAAGCCAGGAGGTGAGCTGCTGGCGATAGTTACCGCGTTGAACGGTTAGCGCTTCCCCGGTTGGCTGCCCGGCGCGGTAGAACAGCGGCGGCAGAAGGAGCAGGGTCACGAGTAAAATTCCGCCAAGCGTTAAGGCAAGGGAAACATCAAGGAAACTCAGGCCAAAAGTCACCACCAGGATAACGACAAAAGCGCCGACGAGCGGAGAGATAACCCGCAAATAAAGGTGATCGAGCGTATCGACGTCTGCCACCACGCGATTGAGCAATTCTCCTTGGCGAAAGCGCGCCAGCCCGGCAGGGGAGAGGGGCAGCAGCTTGCTAAAGGTTGACACGCGTAAATGCTGCAGGACGCGGAAGGTAGCATCGTGGCTGACCAGACGCTCAAAATAGCGACCCGCTGTGCGGGTGATAGCCGCCCCGCGAACGCCTGCGGCAGGCAGCATGTAGTTAAAGCTGTAGAGCCCGGCAACGCCCACTACGGCCGAGGCAGAAAGGAACCAGCCGGAGAGCGTTAACAGACCAATGCTGGCAAGCAGCGTGATAATCGCCAGAACAACGCCTAAAGACAGTAACCATTTGTGGCGGCGATAAAGCGCCAGATAAGGCAGCAATGCGCGCATTAGATCTCCTCCTGGCGACTGGCCAGTAATAGAGCAAAGAGGCCTTCTTCAACGGAAAGCTGTTCGAAGTTTCCCTGCTGAACAATCAGCCCGTTCCGCATCACCCAAATTTGATCCCAACTGCTGATGTAGTCCAGTTGGTGAGTCACCATCAGTGTGGTTTGCTTCTGGGACGCTTCCGTGAGCGCTTCCATTACACGCTGTTCGCTGTGGGCATCCAGGCTCGCGGCAGGCTCATCCAGCAATAAAACACCGCAAGGGGAGAGTAAGGCTCTGGCTACGGCCACTCGCTGTGCCTGACCCACGGATAAACGGGTAGACTGATCGCCGATTGGGGTGTCGATACCTTCTGGCAGCTGCGACAGAAACTCTGTTACCGAGGCTTTATCCAGAGCTGCCTGCAAACGAGTGCCGTCCGCTTCTGGCATCCCAAGAAGTACGTTGTCACGTAGGGTAGCCGCCGGTAGCTGCGGATTTTGCCCCACCCAACTAAGCTGTGTGCGCCACCATTCAGGTGAAAGCTGTGCCAGCTCGACGCCATTGACCAGCAACTGCCCCTGATAGGGCAGGAAGCCGGACAGGACATTCAGCAGGGAGCTTTTGCCCGCACCGCTTTGGCCTACCAGCGCCACGCGTTGCCCGGCGGGAAGCATAAAGTTCAGCGGCCCGGCCAGCACTTTCCCCTCTGCGGACAGAATTGTCATCTCTCGGGCTTCAAGAGTGAAAGTTCCGTTGCCCGAAAGCTGCACGGTTCCCTGCTCAGGGTGTTGCAGCGGTGCGTCGAGGAAGGTCTTCAGGGTCTCTGCCGCGCCTACGGCCTGAGCCCTGGCGTGATAGAAGGTGCCCATATCACGCAGCGGCTGGAAGAATTCAGGGGCAAGAATGAGCGCCAGGAAGCCAGCGAATAAAGTGACTCCAGCGCCATAATGGCCGAAATTCAGCTCGCCAAGGTAAGAGAAGCCGAAATAGACGGCCACCACGGCGATAGATAACGAGGCGAAAAACTCCAGCACGCCGGAAGAAAGAAAGGCCATACGCAGCACTTCCATGGTGCGCTGACGAAAGTCCTGGCTTGCCGCGCGAATATTTTCAGTTTCCGCCGCGCCACGGTTAAATACACGAAGTGTTTCCATCCCGCGAAGACGATCTAGGAAGTGTCCGCTGAGCCTTGCCAGCGCCTGGAAATTACGGCGGTTCGCATCGGCTGCGCCCATGCCTACCAGCGCCATGAAAATAGGGATAAGCGGCGCGGTGCCTAGCAAAATGAGTGCGGCTGCCCAGTTGATCGGGAAAATGGCAATAATAATCAGCAAAGGCACCATGACCGCCAGCGACATCTGCGGCAGGTAGCGCGCGTAGTAGTCGTGCATGTCTTCTATTTGTTCAAGAACCAGCGTAGCCCAGCTCCCCACTGGTTTGCCCTGAATCCAGGCTGGGCCTGCCTGATGTAATCTGTCGAGTACCTGGCGGCGAATTTCCTGGCGAATGTGCAATCCGGCGTGGAATCCGACCTTTTCGCGCAGCCACACGATCCACGCGCGCAGCACAAATACCAGAACCAGCAAAATAAACGGCATGAGCAGTGCTTCACGCGGAATATTTTCCATGATCATGTGCTGGAGAATGCGGGCGAGCAGCCAGGCCTGGGCCACAATCAGTAAACCACTGACCAAACCGAGCAGACGTGACAAGCCGAGCCAACGGCGAGAGATAAGACTTTGCTGTTTTAGCCAGAGGCTAAGTTCTTGCTGACGGGTTTTATTCATCGCGTGCCAGATTCTGGTAGAAGAAGGAATTCTCAGGCAATTTTGACAGGCAATGTTACATGGCAGAAACAAGAAAGGCGACCAGCAAGGCCGCCTTTTTTAACATCTTTAGATTATTTACACTGTTCGGCCAGGCCGTCGAGATAGCGCTCGGCGTCCAGAGCGGCCATGCAGCCGGTTCCGGCAGAAGTGATGGCCTGACGATAAATATGATCCATCACATCGCCTGCGGCAAATACGCCTGGAATACTGGTCTGGGTAGCGTTGCCGTGAATACCGGACTGCACTTTAATGTAGCCGTTTTCCAGCTCCAGCTGGCCGTTGAAGATGGCGGTGTTCGGGCTATGACCGATAGCCACGAACAGCCCTGCAACTTCCAGTTCTTCGGTAACATCGGTGTTTTGCGTGTCGCGCAGGCGAAGGCCGCTGACGCCCATTTGATCGCCTGTGACTTCTTCCAGCGTGCGATGGGTGTGCAGCACAATGTTGCCATTCTGCACTTTATCCATCAGACGATTAATCAGGATCTTCTCCGCGCGGAAGCTGTCGCGACGGTGGATCAAATGCACTTCTGAAGCGATGTTTGCCAGATAAAGCGCTTCTTCAACTGCGGTATTCCCGCCGCCGATAACCGCGACTTTCTGGTTGCGGTAGAAGAAACCGTCACAGGTGGCGCAGGCAGAAACGCCGCGGCCTTTGAAGGCTTCTTCGGAAGGCAGGCCAAGGTAGCGTGCAGATGCGCCGGTCGCGATGATCAGCGCGTCACAGGTGTATTCGCCGCTGTCGCCCACCAGGCGGAAAGGACTGTTCTGCAGATCGACGCTGGTGATGTGGTCGAACAGAATTTCAGTTTCGAACTTAGCCGCATGCTCGTGCATACGTTCCATCAGTAACGGACCGGTCAGGTCGTTAGGATCGCCAGGCCAGTTTTCGACTTCGGTTGTGGTGGTCAGCTGACCGCCTTTTTCCATCCCGGTAATCAAAACCGGTTTTAAGTTGGCGCGTGCAGCGTAGACCGCTGCGGTATAGCCCGCAGGGCCGGAGCCAAGAATAAGCAGCTTACTGTGTTTAGCTGTGCCCATGAGATCCTCATTGAACGTTTACAGACAATGGGGGTGATTGTAGGGAATTCGTTGCAGTAAAAAAAGAGTGCAGCAATGTTGTTAACGATGTGTGTCATTGATGCTGCCTATAAGCCCAATGAATATCGCCGTCATGTGCATAAATAATCATTGTAATAGCACGGTAATCACGGTGCGAAAATGATGAATAATCATCAGCCAAAAGGAATATCTGGCACGTTCCACTAAAAATAGATGTTTTGCTTTGACAATCCCCTAAGCATTTGCGAAAACATTCGAGGAAGAAAAACATTTGGTGATGTGGAAGCCGCGTGCTCTCGCGCAAACCTGATGCAAATTTACCGAGTTATTGAAATTTACGCATGACGTGGACAGACGCTATGCGTGATGTCGATAGCAGCCGCAAGGCATCGGTCTTCTCACGTACACCCTGAACATTGACGTCACCAGGGTTATGGCAGGTGAAGGAAGGAATAGAGAGAGACAATAATAATGGTAGATAGCAAGAAGCGCCCGGGCAAAGATCTCGACCGTATCGATCGCAATATTCTCAACGAATTGCAAAAGGATGGGCGCATTTCTAACGTTGAGCTTTCAAAGCGTGTTGGGCTTTCGCCGACGCCGTGCCTTGAGCGCGTTCGTCGTCTGGAACGTCAGGGTTTTATTCAGGGCTATACGGCGCTGTTAAACCCGCATTATCTGGATGCCTCGCTGCTGGTATTTGTTGAGATTACTCTGAATCGTGGCGCCCCGGATGTGTTTGAGCAATTTAACGCCGCAGTGCAGAAACTTGAAGAAATTCAAGAGTGTCATCTCGTATCCGGTGATTTCGACTACCTGTTGAAAACACGCGTGCCGGATATGTCGGCGTATCGTAAACTCTTAGGTGAGACCCTGCTGCGTCTGCCGGGCGTGAACGACACCCGTACTTATGTTGTCATGGAAGAGGTCAAACAGAGTAACCGTTTGGTCATTAAGACCCGTTAATACGGGCCAGGTGCAAAATTGGCGTATTTTGGTTACACTCCTGGGAATCCATACAGCAACAGCTCCGGCAGGCCGCCGGTGCTGTTGTCTCCATTGAGTTTAAGGACCTGGAGAGCCTTTCTTGAGCCAGGAATATACCGAAGATAAAGAAGTAACATTGCGGAAACTGAGCAGCGGGCGCCGTTTACTCGAGGCGTTGCTGATCCTTGTTGCCTTATTCGCCATCTATTTGATGGCTGCCTTGCTAAGCTTTAACCCCTCAGACCCTAGCTGGTCGCAAACCGCGTGGCATGAGCCCATCCATAATCTGGGTGGTGCGCCGGGAGCGTGGTTTGCTGATACGCTGTTCTTCATTTTTGGCGTGATGGCCTACACCATTCCGGTGATTATCATCGGGGGCTGCTGGTTCACCTGGCGCCAGCGCGACAGTGAAGAATTCATCGATTATTTTGCCGTTTCGCTGCGCCTGATCGGCGTACTTGCGATGGTGCTGACCTCTTGTGGCCTGGCGGCCATCAATGCGGACGATATTTGGTACTTCGCTTCGGGCGGCGTGCTGGGTAGCTTGCTTAGCACCGCTATGATGCCGCTGTTGAACAGCAGCGGCGGCACAATTGCGCTGCTTTGCGTTTGGGCTGCTGGTCTGACGCTGTTCACCGGCTGGTCCTGGGTCAGCATTGCTGAGAAACTTGGCAGCGCGGTGCTGACCGTGCTGACTTTTGCCAGCAACCGCACCCGCCGGGATAACACCTGGCAGGATGAGGACGAATACGAAGAAGAGCATGACGAAGACGAAGCGCCGCGGGTTTCTGCTGAGAAACGCGAATCTCGCCGGGCGCGTATTTTACGCGGGGCGCTTGCGCGTAAGCAGCGCTTATCTCAGAAGTTTGCTAATCCTAATGGTCGCAAAACGGATGCGGCGTTGTTCTCCGGCAAGCGTATGGATGACGCTGAAGACGATGTGTTGTTCAGCGCTCGTGGTGTAGAAGCGGATCCGAACGATGTGCTGTTCTCCGGGCATAAAGCGACTTTGCCAGAAGATCAGGAATACGATCCGCTGTTCAGTGGACACTCTGCCGTTGAGCCTATTGCAGCGGCTGCCGCGGCAACAACCGTTCACCAGTCGTGGGCTGCACCGGTACCGCCGGTTGCTTCAATGCCTCCAGTATCAACACCGGCACCTGCCGTTGACGCTGAGCATGCTGCCCCAGCGATTGCCTGGGAACCGGCACCGACAACGGTCACGCCAGAACCGGTTATTGCGCCTGCACCGGATCATTACACGTCGCCGCACCCGGCAAGCATACAACAGCAGGTTGTTCCTGAGACGCATCAAAGCTGGTCTGAACCCGTTGTGCCAGTGGCTCAGCCAGCCGTTGAACCACAGTCCGTGCCTGAGCCGGTAGAAGAGGTGAAATACGTTCGTCCGCCGATGTACCACTTTGAAGAAGTGGAAGAGAAGCGAGCCCGGGAACGTGAACAGCTTGCGGCGTGGTACCAACCAGTCAATGAGCCAAAGCCTGATCCTTACAGCTATGCGCCAGTAAAACCCGCTAGCCCGGAACCGGTTCAACCTTTGATACCGACATCTGCGCCCGCTTCCACGCCGTTATTGGCACCAGAAATGCCAGTGCCGGATATAACGCAGACTGCATCTGGCATTCAGCAGGCAGTAAAAACTGGGGCTGCAGCGGCAGCATTTTCACCCGTGTTCAGTATCGCCAGCGATGCGCCACGTCCTCAGGTAAAAGAAGGTATTGGCCCTCAACTGCCACGTCCAAACCGGGTACGCGTTCCGACTCGTCGTGAACTGGCGTCCTATGGCATAAAACTGCCTTCCCAGCGAATGGCAGAAGAGCAGGCGAGACTCGCCGAGAACCAGCAGTCTGAAGACAATTACGGCGATGAAGGCGATGCGCTGCAGCAGCACGAACTGGCCCGCCAGTTTGCGGCCCAGCAACAGCAGCGCTATGGCGAAGAGTACGAAGACGAAAGCTGGTCTGAAGAACAGCAGGCCGAGGCGGAAGAGGCAGAACTTGCGCGTCAGTTTGCTGCACAGCAGCAACAGCGCTATAGCGAGCAGCCACAGCAGAATAATGCGCCGTTCTCTCTTGACGACTTTGATTTCCAGTCATCGTTGAAGGAACTGGTGGATGATACGCCGAGCGAGCCGCTGTTTACCCCGAGCTTTGAACCGGCCCCGCAGCCAGTTCAGCACAGTCAACCCGCGGCACAGCCTTCTCAATATGCTCAGGCGGCTCAGCATCAGCCTGCTGCGCCAGAGCCAAAAGAGAGCCTGATCCACCCGTTCTTGATGCGCAACGGTGACGATCGCCCGCTTCAGAAACCGACCACGCCGCTGCCGTCGTTGGATCTACTGACTTCTCCTCCAACTGAGGTTGAACCGGTAGATACCTTTGCAATGGAGCAGATGGCGCGCCTGGTTGAAGCGCGTCTGGCGGATTACCGCATTAAAGCGGATGTAGTGGATTATTCCCCTGGCCCAGTCATTACCCGCTTCGAGCTGGATTTGGCTCCGGGTGTAAAGGCTGCCCGCATCTCTAACCTTTCCCGCGACCTGGCGCGTTCGCTCTCCACCGTCGCCGTGCGTGTGGTTGAGGTTATTCCGGGTAAACCTTACGTAGGCCTTGAGTTGCCTAACAAAAAGCGCCAGACCGTTTATCTGCGTGAAGTGCTCGACTGCGCTAAATTCCGCGACAACGGCTCTCCGTTGACCGTGGTTCTGGGTAAAGACATCGGCGGTGAGCCTGTCGTTGCAGACCTGGCGAAAATGCCTCACTTGCTGGTAGCCGGTACAACGGGGTCCGGTAAGTCGGTTGGCGTAAACGCCATGATCATCAGCATGTTGTATAAAGCAACGCCGGAAGATGTTCGCTTCATTATGATCGACCCGAAAATGCTTGAGCTGTCGGTGTATGAAGGCATTCCACATCTGTTGACCGAAGTGGTTACGGATATGAAAGACGCCGCGAATGCGCTGCGCTGGAGCGTGAACGAGATGGAGCGCCGCTATAAGCTGATGTCCGCGCTGGGCGTGCGAAACCTTGCGGGCTACAACGAACGCGTGCTGGAAGCTGAGCGCATGGGGCGCCCAATCCCTGACCCGTTCTGGAAACCTGGTGACAGCATGGAAGTGAGCCACCCGATGCTGGAGAAACTGCCGTATATCGTGGTGCTGGTGGATGAATTTGCCGACCTGATGATGACGGTAGGCAAAAAAGTAGAAGAGCTGATCGCCCGCCTCGCACAGAAAGCGCGCGCCGCAGGTATTCACCTTGTTCTTGCAACCCAGCGTCCATCGGTTGACGTCATTACCGGCCTGATTAAAGCTAACATCCCAACCCGTATCGCGTTTACGGTGTCGAGCAAAATTGACTCACGCACAATCCTGGATCAGGGCGGCGCTGAATCACTTCTCGGCATGGGGGATATGCTTTATTCCGCGCCAAACTCCACGACGCCGATTCGTGTGCACGGTGCCTTTGTGCGTGATGAAGAAGTGCATGCGGTGGTGCAGGACTGGAAAGCACGTGGCCGTCCGCAGTACATCACCGGCATTACCGATGATGAAGGCAGCGGTGACGGCGGTGGCGGCGGTATGGACGGTGACGAAGAGCTGGATCCGCTGTTCGATCAGGCTGTCGCTTTCGTGGTAGAGAAACGCAAAGCATCTATCTCCGGCGTGCAGCGTCAGTTCCGTATCGGCTACAACCGAGCCGCGAGAATCGTGGAGCAGATGGAAGCGCAGGGGATCGTGAGCCCACAGGGGCATAACGGTAACCGAGAGGTTCTTGCGCCACCTCAGTTTGAGTAATCCGGCCGAGCGCTAGTCCATTGAGCAAAAAGAGCCGCGCCTGCGGCTCTTTTTGCAAAGATGGGTAAATTACCGGAAAATCAGCTTATTCTTCTGTTGCGGTAGCCGAAGACTTCACTAGAGTGAGCAGCAGAAGTGCCATCGTCGGGTGGTCAATGAATCCAGAGGGAACATAATGAAAAAAATCGTAATTGCCTGTGCGCTGTTAGCCGGCCTGACCGCAACCGGAGCCTGGGCTGACGCAGCCGGGGATTTGCAGGGTCGCCTTGATAAAGTTGGCAGCTTCCACGCCAGCTTCACCCAGAAAGTCACCGATGGTAGCGGCGCTGCCGTGCAGGAAGGCCAGGGCGATCTGTGGGTTAAGCGCCCAAACCTGTTCAACTGGCACATGACTCAGCCCGATGAAAGCATCCTCGTTTCCGACGGTAAAACCCTGTGGTTCTACAACCCGTTTGTTGAGCAGGTTACGGCTACCTGGCTAAAAGACGCCACCAGCAATACGCCGTTTATGCTGATTGCCCGCAACCAGTCCAGCGACTGGAAGCAATACAACATTAAACAGAACGGCGATGACTTTGTGCTGACGCCAAAAAGCAGCTCGGGTAACCTGAAGCAGTTCACCATCAACGTCGGCCGAGACGGCACTATCCATCAGTTCAGCGCCGTAGAGCAGGATGACCAGCGCAGCAGCTATACTTTGAAGGCTCAGCAAAACGGCGCAGTGGATGCCGGTAAGTTTACGTTCACCCCGCCAAAAGGCGTCACGGTGGACGACCAACGTAAGTAGAGGCTTGAGTGAGCAATCTGTCGCTCGATTTTTCAGAGAATACCTTCCAGCCGCTGGCCGCGCGTATGCGGCCAGAAAATCTGGCGCAGTACATCGGCCAGCAGCATCTGCTGGCTGATGGAAAACCGCTGCCCCGAGCCATTGAAGCAGGTCATCTGCATTCCATGATTCTTTGGGGGCCGCCGGGCACCGGTAAAACAACCCTCGCCGAAGTGATTGCTCGCTATGCCAGCGCGGATGTTGAACGTATTTCTGCGGTAACCTCAGGCGTGAAAGATATTCGTGAGGCCATCGAACGTGCGCGGCAGAACCGCAATGCCGGGCGCCGCACCATTCTTTTTGTCGACGAAGTTCACCGCTTCAACAAAAGCCAGCAGGATGCCTTCCTGCCGCATATCGAAGACGGCACCATTACTTTTATTGGTGCGACAACCGAAAACCCTTCTTTTGAGCTCAACTCGGCGCTGCTTTCCCGTGCCCGCGTGTATCTACTGAAATCACTGACCGTGGCGGATATTGAACTGGTGCTCGATCAGGCGATGAACGATAAAGCCAGGGGCTACGGCGGGCAAAATATCATCCTGCCGGACGAAACGCGTAAAGCCATTGCCGAGCTGGTTAACGGCGATGCGCGCCGGGCGTTAAATACGCTCGAAATGATGGCGGATATGGCTGAAGTTGACGCCAGCGGCAACCGGATTTTGCAAACCCAATTGCTAACGGAGATTGCTGGTGAACGCAGTGCGCGTTTCGATAATAAAGGCGATCGTTTTTACGATCTGATTTCAGCGGTACATAAATCAATTCGCGGTTCTGCCCCGGATGCCGCTCTTTACTGGTACGCGCGTATTATTAGCGCAGGTGGCGATCCGCTCTACGTTGCGCGGCGCTTACTGGCGATTGCCTCTGAAGACGTTGGTAACGCGGATCCCAGAGGTATGCAGGTGGCCATTGCCGCCTGGGATTGCTTCACCCGCGTAGGGCCAGCGGAAGGGGAGAGGGCTATTGCTCAGGCGATTGTTTATCTGGCCTGCGCCCCGAAAAGCAACGCCGTTTATACCGCGTTCAAAGCTGCAATGGCGGATGCGCGCGAACGCCCCGATTATGACGTGCCCGTCCATCTGCGTAACGCCCCAACGAAATTAATGAAAGAAATGGGCTATGGCCAGGAATACCGTTACGCCCATGACGAGCCCAATGCCTATGCCGCCGGGGAAGACTATTTCCCACCTGAAATGGCGCAAACTCGCTACTATCGACCGACCAACAGAGGTCTGGAAGGGAAGATTGGCGAAAAGCTAGCCTGGCTGACCGAGCAGGATCAGAAAAGCCCCACAAAACGCTACCGCTAATGCAGGCGTTGCGGTAAGGTTAGCAAGACTATCAAAGCGGTCGCAGGCTGTGGCCGCACTCCTATAAATTCAATTCGATAAGCACAGGATAAGCATGCTCGATCCCAATCTGCTGCGTACAGAGCCAGACGCAGTCGCTGAAAAACTGGCACGCCGGGGCTTTAAGCTGGATGTAGACACGCTGCGCTCTCTGGAAGAGCGTCGTAAAGTACTGCAGGTCAAAACGGAAAATCTGCAGGCTGAACGTAACTCGCGATCGAAATCCATCGGCCAGGCGAAAGCGCGCGGAGAAGACATTGAGCCGCTGCGCCTGCAGGTTAACCAGCTGGGTGAAGAGCTGGATGCAGCGAAAAACGAGCTTGATTCTCTGCTGGCAGACATTCGCGACATCTCGCTGACCCTGCCAAACATTCCTGATGACTGCGTGCCATTGGGCAAAGACGACAGCGAAAACGTCGAAGTCAGCCGCTGGGGCGAGCCGCGTAAATTTGATTTCGAAGTGCGCGATCACGTCACCCTGGGCGAAATGGCAAAAGGCCTGGACTTCGCTGCGGCGGTTAAACTCACCGGTTCCCGCTTTGTAGTCATGCAGGGGCAGGTGGCGCGTATGCACCGTGCGCTGAGCCAGTTTATGCTGGATCTGCACACCGAGCAGCACGGTTACATGGAAAACTATGTTCCGTATCTGGTTAACCAGGACACGCTGTACGGTACCGGCCAGTTGCCTAAGTTTGGCGGTGACCTGTTCCATACTCGTCCGCTGGAAGAAGAAGCGGACAGCAGCAACTATGCGCTGATCCCTACCGCAGAAGTGCCGCTGACCAACCTGGTTCGCGACGAGATCATCGACGAAGATTCCCTGCCGCTGAAGCTGACTGCGCACACGCCGTGCTTCCGCTCTGAAGCGGGATCCTATGGCCGTGATACTCGCGGGCTGATTCGTATGCACCAGTTCGACAAAGTTGAGATGGTGCAGATAGTTCGCCCTGAAGACTCTATGGATGCGCTGGAAGAGATGACCGGCCACGCGGAGAAGGTTCTGCAACTGCTGGGGCTGCCATACCGTAAAGTGCTGCTTTGCAGCGGTGATATCGGTTTCGGTGCGCGCAAAACTTACGATCTGGAAGTCTGGCTGCCGGCACAGGATACGTACCGTGAGATCTCTTCCTGTTCCAACTGCTGGGACTTCCAGGCTCGCCGCCTGCAGGCCCGCTGTCGCAGTAAAGCAGACAAGAAAACTCGCCTGGTTCACACCCTGAACGGTTCTGGTCTGGCAGTTGGCCGTACTCTGGTCGCCGTCCTGGAAAACTACCAGCAGGCTGATGGCCGCATTCAGGTACCAGAAGTGCTGCGTCCTTACATGAATGGCCTGGAATACATCGGGTAATCCGCCGTTTGTGATGCATTGAAAAAGCGCCTGAGGGCGCTTTTTTTATACCCTAATTCCGAGGTTTTACGTCAACACCGCCTTTCTTGATACCAGACAATAACCCCTACTCCCAAAGAAGTATTATTGCTCACCGGAAGCGGGTGATGATTGTTCAATTAAAACTTACATCTAATCATCATTTGACGGCCGTGCTTCACAAGGCGTGACGCGGCCAGGTCAATCCTTCAATAAAAATATACCGGACACCCCTTTCACCCTTTAGCTGCACAACGGAATGTGGGCTCTCAACCCGCGTGACCGCTGTCGGCTTATTTCAACTGTGAGCAAAACAAGTAGGTCACTATGACTGATAAAACCCCTAACGCGATCCTCGCGGCAGAGGTCAGCCGTCGTAAGCTGGTCCAAACCACGGCAATCGGTGGTTTAGCTGCTGCAACTAGCGCCTTCTCACTCCCCTTCTCCCGGCTCACTTTTGCCGCTCAAACCGTTAATCCCGGTAGCAGTGGAAAAGTGGTCTGGAGCGCCTGTACGGTGAACTGTGGCAGCCGCTGCCCGTTGCGTATGCATGTGGTGGATGGCGAAATTAAATATGTCGAAACCGATAACACCGGCGATGACGATTATGAAGGTTTACACCAGGTTCGGGCCTGCCTGCGTGGCCGCTCTATGCGTCGACGGGTCTATAATGCTGACCGCCTGAAATACCCGATGAAACGCGTTGGCGCGCGTGGCGAAGGGAAGTTCGAGCGCATTAGCTGGGATGAAGCGTTTGATACCATTGCCCACAGCATGCAGAGCATCATTAAAGAGCATGGTAACGAAGCTATTTATCTGAACTACGGTACCGGTACGCTGGGTGGAACCATGACGCGTTCCTGGCCGCCGGGTTCCACGCTGATTGCTCGCCTGATGAACTGCTGCGGGGGCTACCTCAATCATTACGGGGACTATTCCACCGCACAGATTGCCGCCGGTCTGAATTATACCTACGGCGGCTGGGCGGACGGCAACAGCCCATCCGATATTGAAAACAGCAAGCTGGTGGTGCTGTTCGGCAATAATCCGGGCGAAACGAGGATGAGCGGTGGCGGGGTAACTTATTACCTCGAACAGGCTCGCCAAAAGTCCAATGCCCGAATGATCATTATTGACCCACGTTACACCGACACCGGCGCAGGCCGGGAAGACGAGTGGATCCCTATTCGCCCTGGCACCGATGCGGCGCTGATTTCCGCACTGGCGTGGGTCATGATTGACGAAAACCTCGTAGATCAGGCCTTTCTGGACAAATACTGCGTTGGTTATGATGAAAAAACGCTCCCGGCAGGCGCGCCGTGCAATGGCCACTACAAAGCTTATATCCTGGGTCAGGGAGCTGACGGCATTGCCAAGACGCCTGAATGGGCTTCGCAGATAACCGGTATTCCGACCGATCGTATTATCAAACTTGCCCGGGAAATTGGCAGTGCTAAACCGGCCTTTATCAGCCAGGGGTGGGGGCCGCAGCGTCACTCCAACGGCGAGCTGGTTTCCCGCGCAATCGCCATGCTTTCTATCCTGACCGGTAACGTCGGTATTCACGGGGGCAACAGCGGGGCGCGTGAAGGCTCTTATAGCCTGCCGTTCGTGCGAATGCCTACGCTGGAAAACCCGGTTCAAACCAGTATTTCCATGTTTATGTGGACCGATGCCATCGAACGCGGCGCGCAGATGACAGCCACCCGCGACGGCGTGCGTGGTAAAGAGAAACTGGATGTACCGATTAAAATGGTCTGGAACTATGCCGGGAATTGCCTGATTAACCAGCATTCTCAGATCAACCGCACGCACGACATTCTGCAGGATGATAAAAAATGCGAAATGATCGTGGTAATCGACAACCATATGACGTCCTCTGCGAAATACGCCGATATTCTTCTGCCGGATTGCACGGCCTCTGAGCAGATGGATTTCTGCCTCGATGCTTCCTGCGGCAACATGTCTTATGTGATTTTTGCTGAACAGGCCATCAAGCCGCGTTTTGAATGCAAAACCATCTATGAAATGACGACCGAACTGGCGAAGCGTATGGGTGTGGAGCAGCGTTTCACGGAAGGACGGACGCAGGAAGGCTGGATGCGTCACCTGTATGCTCAATCTCAGGCAGCGATCCCTGAGCTGCCGAGCTTTGATGAGTTCCGCCAATTGGGGATGTTTAAAAAGCGTGACCCGGAAGGGCATCACGTCGCCTACAAAGCCTTCCGTGAAGATCCCCATGCCAACCCATTAACGACGCCGTCAGGGAAAATTGAGATCTATTCCGCTCAGCTTGCGGATATTGCCGCCACCTGGGAACTGCCGGAAGGGGATGTCATCGACCCGCTGCCGGTGTATAGCGCTGGTTTTGAGAACGTTGGCGATCCGCTGGCGGAAAAATGGCCGCTGCAGCTAACCGGCTTCCATTACAAAGCGCGGACGCACTCGACCTATGGCAACGTTGACGTGCTGAAGGCTGCCTGTCGCCAGGAGATGTGGATCAACCCGCTTGATGCAAAACAGCGCGGCATCGCCAATGGTGATGAAGTCCGTATTTTTAACGACCGCGGGGAAGTCTGCATTAGCGCCAAAGTGACGCCACGCATCATTCCTGGCGTTGTCGCCTTAGGGGAAGGCGCCTGGTATAGCCCCGATGTCAATAAAGTCGACCGCGGGGGCAGCATCAATGTGCTGACCACCCAGCGCCCGTCACCGCTGGCAAAAGGCAACCCATCCCACAGTAACCTGGTCCAGGTTGAAAAGGCGTAAGGAGCAGTAAATGACAACCCAATATGGCTTTTATATCGACTCCAGTCGCTGCACCGGCTGCAAAACCTGCGAACTGGCGTGCAAGGATTTTAAGAACCTGAGTCCGGAAGTTAGCTATCGCCGCATTTATGAATATGCGGGCGGTAACTGGCAGGAAGATAACGGTGTTTTCCACCAGGATGTTTTCGCCTACTACCTTTCTATCTCCTGTAACCACTGTGAAGATCCGGCCTGTACTAAGGTCTGCCCGAGCGGCGCCATGCACAAGCGGGAAGATGGGTTTGTGGTGGTGAACGAAGAGGTTTGTATCGGCTGCCGCTACTGCCATATGGCGTGTCCGTACGGTGCGCCGCAGTACAACGAAGAGAAAGGCCACATGACCAAGTGCGACGGCTGTTATGAGCGCGTTGCCGAGGGGAAAAAGCCGATTTGTGTGGAATCCTGCCCGTTGCGAGCGCTGGATTTAGCACCTGTCGACGAATTACGCAAAAAGTACGGGACTCAGGCCGCCATTGCGCCGCTGCCTGCATCGCACTTCACAAAACCAAATATCGTGATTAAACCTAACGCCAACAGCCGCCCAAGTGGGGATACCAGCGGTTATCTGGCCAACCCGAAGGAGGTGTGAGATGGGAAACGGATGGCATGAATGGCCGCTGATGGTCTTTACGGTGTTAGGCCAGTGCGTTGCGGGCGGGTTTATCGTTATGGCATTGGCGCTGTTGTATGGCGTGAAGGACAGGGCGGTTCGCAAACGCGCCGAATTGCTGATGGTGGTGCTATGGATCCTGATGGGCATCGGCTTTATTGCCTCAATTCTGCATCTTGGTTCGCCGCTGCGAGCGTTCAACTCCCTGAATCGCCTCGGCAGTTCAGCGCTGAGCAATGAAATTGCCAGCGGATCGGTATTCTTTGCGGTGGGTGGTTTCTGGTGGCTTTTGACCGTGCTCGGAAAAATGCCTCAGGCACTCAGCAAAGTCTGGGTCGTAATCACCATGATTCTGGGCGTGGTATTTGTCTGGATGATGAGTCGGGTTTACCTGATTGTCACAGTTCCGACCTGGTTTAGCGTCTGGACGCCGCTGAGCTTCTTCCTGACGATGTTTATCGGTGGTCCACTGCTGGGCTATTTGCTGCTTTCTGCAGCCGGGGTTAGCGGTTGGGGGATGCGTATATTGCCTGTCGTCTCACTGCTTGCTTTGCTGGTTAGCATGGTTGTTGTGCTGATGCAGGGGATGGAACTGGCTACGCTGCATAACTCTATTCAACAGGCATCTGCGCTGGTGCCGGAGTACGGTTCGCTGATGGCCGGGCGGATGGTTCTGCTGGTGATTGCTCTGGTCGGCTGGATTGTACCGCAGCTGAAAGGCTCTCGGCCTGGCGTCGGTCTGCTGACGTTGGCGATGGTCTTGATGATTGCAGGTGAACTTATCGGTCGCGGCGTTTTCTACGGGCTGCATATGACGGTTGGTATGGCGATAGCGAGCTAACATTTCATCGAGTTATAAGCGCGTCTGAGGGCGCGCTTTTTCATCTTCTCGCATAAGAAAATTTCACCTGAATATCCATGAAATTTTTGATTGCTCATTTTGACCTGCTTCCCGCTATATCGCATCAAAAACAGCGAGATACAATTTACGTGACTCCGGTCACTTATTAGCA
The DNA here is from genome assembly GCF_011752855.1 of Enterobacter sp. Ap-867. Taxonomy (NCBI): domain Bacteria; kingdom Pseudomonadati; phylum Pseudomonadota; class Gammaproteobacteria; order Enterobacterales; family Enterobacteriaceae; genus Enterobacter; species Enterobacter sp. Ap-867. Next base: position 200,623 of record NZ_VWWS01000008.1, read on the forward strand.
GGATAAGTTTTTCAAATCGTACCCGCTCAAACCCTCCATACCCCCCATTATTGCTGGATTGACAATCAATTTACCGGTGGCATGATGCGCACAAATTTCCTGATTTCCTCACGGTTTGATACCCATGACCACCTATACCCGTCCCGTATTGCTCCTGCTTTGCGGGCTTTTGCTGCTGACTCTGGCGATGGCGGTTTTAAACACGCTCGTCCCGCTTTGGCTGGCTCACGATAATCTTCCTACCTGGCAGGTCGGGATGGTGGGCTCCGCCTACTTTACCGGCAACCTGGTCGGGACATTGATTACCGGATGGGTGATTAAGCGCCACGGGTTTAACCGCAGCTACTATCTTGCCTCCATTATCTTTGCCGTGGGCTGTATTGGCCTCGGGCTGATGGTTGGTTTCTGGAGCTGGATGGTCTGGCGCTTTGTGGCCGGCGTGGGCTGCGCCATGATTTGGGTTGTGGTTGAGAGCGCCCTGATGTGCAGCGGGACTTCCCGCAACCGTGGCCGTCTGCTGGCGGCTTATATGACCGTTTACTACATCGGGATGGTGGTGGGCCAACTGATGGTCAGCAAGCTTTCTACTGAGCTGATGAACGTTCTGCCCTGGGCTACCGCGCTGGTGCTGGCCGCTATTCTACCATTGCTGTTTACCCATATCGTGAGCGATGGGGATGAACATCGGGATAACACGCCGGTCTGGCCGATGCTGCGTCTGCGCCAGGCTCGACTGGGCGTGAACGGCTGCATTATGTCAGGTATCGTACTCGGCTCTCTGTATGGTCTGATGCCGTTGTATTTGAACCATCAGGGCGTGAGCGACTCCGGTATTGGTTTCTGGATGGCGCTGATGATCAGCGCGGGTATTGTTGGTCAGTGGCCTATGGGGCGTCTGGCGGACAAATATGGCCGTCTGCTGGTGCTGCGTGTGCAGGTGTTTGTGGTGATTCTCGGCTGTCTGGCGATGCTCAGCAACGCCGCCATGGGGCCTGCGCTATTCGTTCTGGGGGCTTTTGGTTTCACGCTTTACCCGGTGGCGATGGCATGGGCTTGCGAAAGGATTGAGCGTCATCAGTTGGTGGCGATGAATCAGGCGCTGTTGCTGAGCTACACCATCGGGAGCTTAATTGGGCCGACAGTGACTGCGCTGCTGATGCAAAACTACTCTGATAACGTGCTGTTTATCATGATGGCCGCAGTGTCATTTGTTTACCTGATGATGCTGCTGCGTAAGGCGGGCCATCATCCAACCCCGGTGGCTCACGCTTAATCAGCTTGCCGCGTCTATAGACCCGATCTCATGGGCGTTTGTGGCTGGTTGAGTTATGTGAGGCCCTGCTGAGAAGTGAGCGAGCCGAAAGAAAAATATACGTGCTCCCACAGAGGGGAGCACGGTTCGAATCAGTACATCACTTTATGGCCGTACTGCTCCAGAATACCTTTCACCCGCTCCATCGTTTCCTTCTTCGGCGGGTGCACGCCATCCAGCTTGTATTCTTCGCCCATCGCCACCCACTTGTGTTTGCCCAGTTCGTGGTATGGCAGCAGCTCGATTTTTTCAACGTTGCCCATATCGCGGGTAAATTCCCCGAGTCGATGTGCAGAGTCGTCATCGTCAGACCAGCCCGGTACAACAACGTAGCGGATCCACACTTTAATGTCTTTTTTCGACAGATATTGCGCAAATTCAAGCGTGCGGTGGTTTGACACGCCCACCAGGTTTTGGTGGATTTCGTCGTTCATCTGCTTGAGATCGAGCATTACCAGATCGGTGACCTCCAGCAGTTCATCAATCACCGGATCGTAGCGGCGAACAAAGCCGTTGGTGTCCAGGCAGGTATGAATTCCTTCTTTACGGCAGGCGCGGAACCAGTCACGTACGAACTCGGCCTGCAGAATAGCTTCGCCACCGGATGCGGTAACGCCGCCGCCCGAGGCATTCATGAAGTGGCGATAGGTAACAACTTCTTTCATCAGCTCTTCTACCGTCACTTCTTTGCCACCGTGGGTGTCCCAGGTGTCGCGGTTGTGGCAGTAAAGGCAGCGCATCAGGCAGCCCTGAAAGAAGGTGATAAAACGGATACCGGGGCCGTCCACGGTACCGCAGGATTCAAAAGAGTGAATTCGTCCGATTGCTGACATTGCGGTGATCTCTCCAGATGTGGCCCGTCCAGGGCCTGTGTCATGCACAGCTCAAGCCGGCTGTGTTAAGTCTGTTTTGACAGATACCCAGAGTATAGATAGCTGGCAAAGCAGGCTGAGGGTAGGGAGGTGAGTAAAAAGGCCCCACGGGAGTGGAGCCTTTATATAGTACGCTTCTTCAGTCTGACAAGGAATTAGATGGACTGAGTGAAGGTACGGGTAATAACGTCCTGCTGCTGCTCTTTAGTCAGCGAGTTGAAACGAACGGCATAACCGGATACGCGAATGGTCAGCTGAGGATATTTCTCAGGGTTTTCCATCGCATCCAGCAGCATTTCACGGTTCATTACGTTGACGTTCAGGTGCTGACCACCTTCGATGTTTGCTTCGTGGTGGAAGTAACCATCCATCAGACCTGCAAGGTTGGTTTTACGCACGTCATCGTCTTTACCCAGCGCGTTTGGCACGATGGAGAAGGTATAAGAGATACCATCTTTCGCGTAGGCAAACGGCAGTTTAGCAACGGAAGTCAGAGAGGCAACAGCACCTTTCTGGTCACGACCGTGCATTGGGTTAGCGCCTGGACCGAACGGAGTACCTGCACGACGACCGTCTGGGGTGTTACCGGTTTTCTTACCATAAACCACGTTAGAGGTGATGGTCAGAACAGACTGGGTCGCGATAGCGCCACGGTAGGTGGTCAGTTTCTGAATTTTCTTCATGAAACGTTCTACCAGGTCAACGGCGATGTCATCTACGCGAGGATCGTTGTTACCGAACTGTGGATATTCACCTTCGATTTCGAAGTCGATAGCCAGACCGTCTTCGTCACGGATAGGTTTCACTTTCGCGTATTTGATTGCAGACAGGGAGTCAGCCGCAACGGACAGGCCAGCGATACCACAAGCCATGGTGCGAACAACGTCACGGTCGTGCAGAGCCATCAGAGACGCTTCGTAGCTGTATTTATCATGCATGTAGTGAATGATGTTCAGCGCGGTAACGTACTGTTTAGCCAGCCAGTCCATGAAGTGATCCAGACGATCCAACACATTGTCGTAGTCCAGAACGTCGGCAGTGATGGGGGCTTCTTTAGGACCAACCTGCATTTTCAGTTTTTCATCAACGCCGCCGTTGATAGCGTACAGCATGGTTTTCGCCAGGTTTGCACGAGCCCCGAAGAACTGCATTTGCTTACCAACGATCATCGGGCTTACGCAGCATGCGATAGCGTAGTCATCGTTGTTGAAGTCAGGGCGCATCAGATCGTCATTCTCGTACTGCAGAGAAGAGGTATCGATGGAGACTTTAGCCGCGTATTTTTTGAAGTTCAGTGGCAGTTTTTCAGACCACAGGATGGTGATGTTTGGCTCCGGAGAAGGCCCCATGGTGTACAGGGTGTTCAGGAAGCGGAAGCTGTTTTTGGTCACCAGAGTACGGCCATCAACGCCCATACCGCCGATAGATTCGGTTGCCCAGATTGGGTCGCCGGAGAACAGCTCATCATATTCAGGGGTACGCAGGAAGCGAACCATACGCAGTTTCATGACCAGGTGGTCAATCATTTCCTGAGCGTCTTGCTCGTTGATTTTGCCTGCTTTGATGTCGCGCTCGATGTAAGCATCCAGGAAGGTGGATACGCGACCGAAGGACATTGCAGCGCCGTTCTGAGATTTAACCGCAGCCAGGTAGCCGAAGTAAGTCCACTGAATAGCTTCCTGAGCGTTGGTAGCAGGACCGGAGATGTCGTAGCCATATTTGGCGGCCATCTCTTTGATCTGACCCAGCGCGCGGTGCTGTTCGGAGATTTCTTCACGCAGACGGATAGTTGCTTCCAGATCTTCACCGTTTTCCAGTTTGGTTTGCAGTGAGTTGAACTGAGCGAACTTGTCTTTCATCAGATAGTCGATACCGTACAGCGCAACGCGACGGTAGTCACCGATGATACGGCCACGGCCATAGGCATCTGGCAGACCGGTAATAACACCGGATTTACGGCAGTTCAGGATGTCTTTGGTGTAAACGTCAAACACGCCCTGGTTGTGGGTTTTGCGGTATTCGGTGAAGATCTTTTTCAGCATTGGGTCGAGTTCGCGACCGTATACTTTGCAAGATCCTTCGACCATTTTGATGCCGCCGAAAGGAATGATGGCGCGTTTCAGAGGAGCATCGGTCTGCAGACCCACGATAGTTTCGAGGGACTTGTTGATGTAGCCCGCATCGTGAGCGGTGATGGTAGACGCGAGGTCGGTATCGAAGTCAACTGGCGCGTGAGTGCTGTTTTCCAGTTTGATGCCTTCCATCACGCTGTCCCACAGTTTGGTAGTTGCGTCGGTAGCACCTGCCAGGAAGGACTCGTCACCCTCGTACGGGGTGTAGTTTTTCTGAATAAAGTCACGGACGTTAACTTCATTCTGCCAGTCGCCTTTAGCAAAACCTTCCCAGGCTGTGGCTAACTTTTCATTTTGCTCGGACATGTAACACCTACCTTTAATGTGGAGTTCTTAAACCTGCGTACTGACGGAGCTTAGTGCTTGTCGCCACCGCGCAGATAAATTACCCAGTATGTCAACCCAACCAGTAAACCTCCGCCGATGATGTTTCCGATGGTGACTGGAATCAGGTTATCGGTGATGAAGTTCAGCACGGTCAGATGCGAGAAACTTGCCGGAGAAGACCCTACGGCGGTCCAGAATTCCGGGCTGGCAAAGTCACGAACCACGATAGCCATCGGGATCATGAACATATTTGCGATGCTGTGCTCAAAGCCGCTGGCAACAAACATGGCAACCGGAAGGATCATAGCAAACATTTTGTCCATCAGGCTGCGGCCGGAGTAGCTCATCCAGACGGCGAGACACACCATCAGGTTTGCCAGAATGCCAAGGCAGACGGCCTCAACAAATGTGTGGTGCATTTTATGATCTGCGGTTTGCAGGACATTCAGTCCCCATGCGCCGTTGGCGGTCATATACATGCCGGACAGCCAGATCAGCAGCACAAAGAGTAGAGCACCGATCAGGTTACCGATGTAGACGTTAGCCCAGTTACGCAGTAGCTGGCCCCAAGTGATACGGCCGCTGGCTTTGGCTACGACGATAAGCACGGTGGAGGTGAAAAGGTCAGCACCGCAGATAACGCAAAGAATTAAACCCAGTGAGAAGCATGTGCCGCCAATCAGCTTGGCAATCCCAAACGGGATCGTGGATGTGCCTGTGGTGGCGGTGATGTAGAACACGAAGGCAATCGAAATGAAGACGCCGGCGGTAATCGCTAAGTAAAAGGTCGTTAGCGGTTGTTTCGTTGCTTTATAGACGCCAGCATCTTCGGCAATTTTTGCCATCGCTGGTGGAAGTACTAGATCAAAAGGGTTGTCAGCTTTCACACTAACTCTCTCTTATTTAATTCGGCGAGGAGATACTAACAAAGCATTATAGAGTAAAAATTGATGTGGATCATATCTCGCCAAGCTAATAGGCACTGAAAAAGCAGGTCTTTACCTGTTTTTCATCTTAATTTATTGATTGTAAATGAAAAAATAAATTTTAATAATTATAGATAAAATTGAATTAAGCATCTCCCTTAGGCGAAATTGGTTAATTATAATGGGGTATTTTTATATTTTGATAACATTATTGCCGCTGTCAAAAAATAACTATTTACCTGAAGTTAACCAAAAAATTACATAATAAATTATTATTGTTTCAATAATAAAAAGGGGCGCAAAAAGCGCCCCGTAATATAGCTCAGACAAGGTGCCGTGCGCACCAGGAAGTTGTCAGGAAATTACTTTACCTGCCAATATTTGGCTTTAGCGCGCTGTAATTTTTCGTACGCGGCCAGCAGCGCCTGATGCGCCGGGAAAGCTTTCAGATCTTTATCCACTGGCTGCAGCCCATAGAAGGCCGCTTCACCGCTCATTGCCGCGCTGGCGGCATCCACGGCTTCAGCCCCGTACATACGGACGAAAGCGTTCAGGTATTGCAGAGGCTCGCGCTCTTCTTCCTGTGACAACAGAAGCAGAGTTTGCAGGCAGCGGTAGTAGTTGGCACGCTCAGGACTAAAGATGGAAGCGTTGAACTCCATGGTCCATTCGGTCCAGATCAGTGCCTGCTCAAGATCGCCGCCCGCTAGCGCCAGCATGGCTTTCAGTTCGCCAATGCGCAGCGTGTACCAGCCGTTATCTTTCCCGGTAGCCAGGCCCAGTAATTCACGCACGCGGGTGAAATCATCGTGGCCTTCGTCGTCCAGTTGGGCAATCAGATCGAGGTAGTCTTGCTGCTCCCATTCGCTGTCCGGCAGCGCAAGAATTGTTTCACGCAGGTGGCTGCCCATGCTGTTGTTGGCCAGCAGCAGGTCGTCGGCAGGGTAAATATCAGACATGCCTGGGACGATAATACGGCAGGCGTAAACGTCTAAATGCTCGTAGTCGGCGATATACACTTCTTTATCTTCCGACTTGAAGATAGCCATCAGGGTAGCGAACTCTTCTTCCGTTGTGCCAGCAAAGCTCCAGTCAGCAAACGGGTAATCTGCATCCTGCTTGAACATATCCCATGAAATCAGGCCGCTGGAATCGATGAAGTGTGTTTCCAGGTTCGCGTGTTCAGCGACTTCTTCATCATCGAAGGTTGGCGGCGTAAAGACATCCAGATCTTTCAGACCGCGCCCCTGCAGCAGCTCGGTGACGGTACGCTCCAGCGCTACGCCAAAATCAGGGTGCGCGCCGAAGGAAGCGAAACAGGTTCCGTTGGCCGGATTGAACAGCACGACGCAGATAACCGGGTACTTACCGCCCAGAGAACCGTCGTACGCAAAAATAGGGAAGCCTTCAGCTTCAAGCGTTTTAATGGACTCCACGACGCCCGGATAGCGGGCCAGCACATCCTGTGGGATCTCTGGCAGGCTGATGCTTTCTGCGATAATGCGGTTTTTGATATGACGCTCGAAGACTTCAGACAGACCCTGGACCCGTGCTTCATTAGCCGTGTTGCCCGCAGACATGCCGTTGGAGACGTACAGGTTACCAATGATGTTCATCGGGATATAAACAGTTTGCAGGTCTGACTGGCGGGTGAACGGCAGAGCACAAATACCGCGCTCTTCGTTCCCGGACTGCAGATCGATCAGCATCCCGGCGCCGACTTCGTTTTCCGGGTCGTAGAAAGCGCGCAGACGATCGTCGAGGATGCCCTCAGGCAGTTGGTCATCTTCCGGCAGCGGGAACCATTTCTCGTTCGGGTAATGCACGAACGGGCCGTTCGCAATCGTATCGCCCAGCCAGAAGTCGGCGAAGAAGTAGTTAGTCGACAGACGTTCAAAATATTCACCCAGCGCGGATGCCAGCGCGGCTTTTTTGGTCGCACCTTTACCGTTGGTGAAGCACAGGGCGCTGTCTTTGTCGCGGATATGCACCGACCAAACGTTGGGTACCGGGTTAAGCCAGGAGGCTTCTTCGATATTAAAACCGAGGTCGGTCAGCTTTTTCTGGAAGCGAGCGATGGAGTCTTCCAGGGCGGCATCTTTGCCGGGGATAAATGTCTGGGTCATGGGGTTCACTTTAATGGTACGCAAAACGCGCAATGATACGGGTTTTACCGGGCAGACGCTATCCTCCGCACGGTGCAGGCGACGCTAGCATAACAGGCTATGCCTGCTTACAGTAACTCGCGGTTATGGTAGTAAAATGACTGGCCGCCATTGGGCATGTCCGTCGTATTGCCTTGCCGTCGGAAATCGGGCAGTTTTTTCGCTTGCCGGAAGATTGTGTTGTGTGATTTTGCTCACATTGGTCTTCCGCGAGGGATTAACCATTGCAACACTGCGCCGCTGAATGATAAAACCGATAATGTAATAAAAACTTATTGCTCGAGGCGTGGTGAGGGGAAATGACACAGGTATACAATTTTAGTTCTGGTCCGGCGATGCTGCCGGCTGAAGTACTTCGTCGTGCACAACAGGAGCTGTGCGACTGGCACGGTCTGGGTACTTCCGTAATGGAAATTAGCCACCGTGGTAAAGAATTTATTCAGGTCGCTGAAGAGGCGGAAAAAGATTTTCGCGATCTGCTGCAAATCCCCTCCAACTATAAAGTTTTATTCTGCCACGGCGGCGGGCGCGGTCAGTTTGCAGGCGTGCCGCTGAATATTCTCGGTGACAAAACCACGGCCGACTACATTGACGGCGGCTACTGGGCAAATAGCGCAATTAAAGAAGCGAAAAAATACTGCCAGCCGGTTGCCCATGACGTAAAAATCACCGTGGACGGTAAACGTGCTATCAAGCCAATGAGTGAATGGCTGGTATCTGATAACAGCGCATTTCTGCACTATTGTCCGAACGAGACAATTGACGGTATCTCAATCGATGAAACCCCAGATTTTGGTGATACCGTTGTTGCCGCCGATTTCTCTTCTACTATTTTGTCTCGCCCTATCGACGTTAGCCGTTTCGGCGTTATCTATGCTGGCGCACAGAAAAACATCGGCCCTGCCGGCCTGACGCTGGTTGTTGTTCGTGAAGATCTGCTAGGCAAGGCGCACAAAGCGTGTCCATCGATTATCGATTACACCGTGCTGAACGATAATGACTCAATGTTTAACACGCCGCCGACTTTTGCCTGGTATCTTGCAGGCCTGGTCTTTAAATGGCTGAAAGAGCAGGGCGGCGTTGCCTCGATGGATCGTATCAACCAGGCCAAGGCTGAGTTGCTGTACGGCGTGATTGATAACAGCGATTTCTATCGTAACGATGTTGCGGCTTCTAACCGCTCCCGGATGAACGTCCCGTTCCAACTTGCGGATAGCGCGCTGGACAAAGTGTTCCTTGACGAGTCCTTCGCTGCGGGCCTGCATTCCCTGAAAGGTCACCGCGTTGTGGGGGGGATGCGCGCCTCGATTTACAACGCGATGCCGCTCGATGGCGTCAAAGCGTTGACTGACTTCATGGTGGACTTCGAGCGTCGCCACGGTTAATTAATGCAGTAGCACTTCGCCCCGCGGCCCGTCTGCGGGGTTTTTATTCTGTTTGAGTTGAGAGTATTTTTCCCATGCTGGAATCCCTGACGTTACAACCCATCGCGCTGGTCGACGGCACCATTAATATGCCAGGTTCAAAAAGCGTGTCTAACCGCGCGCTGCTCCTGGCCGCGCTGGCCAATGGCACCACGGTGCTGACCAATTTGCTGGATAGCGATGATGTCCGCCATATGCTTAACGCACTGAAGGCGTTGGGCGTGAGCTATACGCTTTCGGCGGATCGTACCCGTTGTGAAGTCACCGGCGTGGCCGGCCCTCTGCAGGCACAAGGTGAGCTGGAACTCTTTTTAGGGAATGCTGGCACCGCTATGCGTCCGCTGGCTGCAGCGTTGTGCCTCGGCAGTAACAACATTGTGCTGACCGGCGAGCCGCGCATGAAAGAGCGCCCAATCGGCCATCTTGTCGATGCGCTGCGCCAGGGGGGAGCGAACATTGAGTACCTTGAGCAAGAAAATTACCCGCCGCTGCGTCTGCGTGGCGGCTTTGGCGGCGGCAAGGTTGAAGTGGACGGCAGCGTATCCAGCCAGTTCCTGACCGCGCTACTGATGACCGCACCTCTGGCTGCACATGACACTGAAATCACCATTAAAGGCGAGCTGGTTTCCAAACCTTATATCGATATCACGCTGCATCTGATGAAAACTTTCGGCGTGGAAGTTGAAAACCGCGACTATCGCAGTTTCCTTATTCGCGGCGCACAGCAGTATCAATCCCCAGGGGCTTACCTGGTAGAAGGTGATGCCTCCTCCGCCTCTTACTTCCTGGCCGCTGGGGCAATTAAAGGTGGCGTGGTCAAGGTTACCGGCATCGGGCGGAACAGCGTGCAGGGCGATATTCGCTTTGCTGATGTACTTGAGAAAATGGGCGCGAAAGTGACCTGGGGCGATGACTTCATTACCTGTGAACGTGGTGAGCTAAATGCTATCGACATGGATATGAACCATATCCCGGATGCGGCAATGACTATCGCGACCGCGGCCCTGTTTGCTAAAGGCTCGACCACGCTGCGTAACATCTATAACTGGCGCGTAAAAGAGACCGATCGCCTGAGCGCAATGGCGACGGAATTACGAAAAGTCGGTGCAGAAGTTGAAGAGGGCGAAGACTATATTAGCGTTACGCCACCGGCTAAGCTGACGTTTGCTGAAATCGGCACTTACAACGATCACCGTATGGCGATGTGTTTCTCGCTGGTGGCGTTATCCGATACGCCAGTGACGATTCTTGACCCAGGCTGCACGGCAAAAACCTTCCCTGATTATTTCGAGCAGTTAGCTCGCATCAGTACGCCTGTATAACGTTTGTAAAACCGCATCGTCTGATGCGGTTTTTCTTTCTCTCTACGATTCCTTACAACGCCCGTTGCGCAATTCTTCTACACTCAGCCTGATTCCCGTGGATATTTGCCTGGAAAGATAACAGTCCTGGCGGTTGCGGCGTATAATGCGCGGCGTTTACCACCCGCGAATCCAGCGATAGAGGAGAAAACGATGACGGCATCCGCCCCGGTAATAACGATTGATGGCCCAAGTGGCGCCGGTAAAGGCACGCTTTGTAAGGCCATGGCCGAAGCGCTGCAGTGGCATCTGCTGGACTCTGGTGCGATTTATCGCGTTCTGGCGCTCGCGGCGTTACATCACCATGTTGATGTGGCTTCCGAAGACGCGCTGGTGCCCCTTGCGGCCCACCTGGACGTTCGGTTTATTTCCACCGACGGCAATTTGGAAGTGATTCTCGAAGGGGAAGACGTTAGCGCTGAAATTCGCACTCAGGAAGTGGCAAACGCGGCTTCTCAAGTGGCCGCGTTCCCGCGTGTTCGCGAAGCCTTGCTGCGCCGCCAGCGCGCTTTTCGTGAAGCGCCGGGTCTGATTGCAGACGGCCGCGATATGGGGACCGTTGTGTTCCCGGATGCGCCGGTGAAAATTTTCCTTGATGCCTCCTCTGAAGAGCGCGCCCACAGGCGCATGCTACAGTTGCAGGAGAAGGGCTTTAGTGTTAACTTTGAGCGCCTTTTGGCCGAGATCAAGGAACGCGACGATCGCGACCGTAATCGGTCTGTAGCGCCGTTAGTGCCTGCTATAGATGCTTTAGTACTGGATTCAACCAGTATGAGCATTGAGCAAGTGATTGAAAAAGCGCTACAATACGCCCGCGAAAAGCTGGCGCTCGCTTGAGATAGCGACCCATTTTGTAGTACCCCCGCTGCAATGGAGTGTGAGCGGGTATGTAAAACAACCCCATCCGGCATGAGGCCAGATGGACGTTAATCTAACTTTTGAAGATTAAACATGACTGAATCTTTTGCTCAACTATTTGAAGAATCCCTTAAAACAATCGAAACCCGTCCGGGTTCCATCGTTCGTGGTGTTGTTGTTGCTATCGACAAAGACGTCGTTCTGGTTGATGCGGGCCTGAAATCTGAATCTGCAATTCCTGCAGAGCAGTTCAAAAACGCAGCCGGCGAACTGGAAATCCAGGTTGGTGACGAAGTTGACGTTGCGCTGGACGCAGTAGAAGACGGCTTCGGTGAAACCCTGCTGTCCCGTGAAAAAGCTAAACGTCACGAAGCTTGGATCACGCTGGAAAAAGCTTACGAAGAAGCTGAAACTGTGGTTGGTGTTATCAACGGCAAAGTTAAAGGTGGCTTCACTGTTGAGCTGAACGGTATTCGTGCGTTCCTGCCAGGTTCCCTGGTTGACGTTCGTCCAGTTCGCGACACTCTGCACCTCGAAGGCAAAGAGCTTGAGTTCAAAGTGATCAAGCTGGACCAGAAACGCAACAACGTTGTTGTTTCCCGTCGTGCGGTTATCGAGTCTGAGAACAGCGCAGAGCGCGATCAGCTGCTTGAAAACCTGCAAGAAGGCATGGAAGTTAAAGGTATCGTTAAGAACCTCACTGACTACGGTGCATTCGTTGACCTGGGTGGCGTTGATGGCCTGCTGCACATCACCGATATGGCATGGAAACGCGTTAAGCATCCAAGCGAAATCGTGAACGTTGGCGACGAAATCACTGTTAAAGTGCTGAAGTTCGATCGCGAGCGTACTCGTGTTTCCCTCGGCCTGAAACAGCTGGGCGAAGATCCATGGGTAGCTATCGCTAAGCGTTATCCAGAAGGTACCAAACTGACTGGCCGCGTGACCAACCTGACCGACTACGGCTGCTTCGTTGAAATCGAAGAAGGCGTTGAAGGCCTGGTTCACGTTTCCGAAATGGATTGGACCAACAAAAACATCCACCCATCCAAAGTGGTTAACGTTGGTGATGTAGTGGAAGTTATGGTTCTGGATATCGACGAAGAACGTCGTCGTATCTCCCTGGGTCTGAAGCAGTGCAAAAACAACCCATGGCAGCAGTTCGCGGAAACCCACAACAAGGGTGACCGTGTTGAAGGTAAAATCAAGTCTATCACTGACTTCGGTATCTTCATCGGCCTGGACGGCGGCATCGACGGCCTGGTTCACCTGTCTGACATCTCCTGGAACGTTGCGGGCGAAGAAGCAGTACGTGAATACAAAAAAGGCGACGAAATTGCAGCCGTTGTTCTGCAGGTTGACGCAGAGCGTGAGCGTATCTCCCTGGGCGTTAAGCAGCTCGCAGAAGATCCGTTCAACAACTACGTTGCGCTGAACAAGAAAGGTACTATCGTTACTGGTAAAGTAACGGCAGTTGACGCGAAAGGTGCTACAGTTGAATTAGCAGATGGCGTAGAAGGCTACCTGCGTGCTTCTGAAGCTTCCCGTGACCGCGTTGAAGATGCAACTCTGGTTCTGAACGTTGGCGACGACGTTGAAGCTAAATTCACCGGCGTTGATCGTAAAAACCGTGTTGTTAGCCTGTCTGTTCGTGCTAAAGACGAAGCTGACGAGAAAGATGCAATTGCGACTGTTAACAACAAACAGGAAGAAGGCAACTTCTCTAACGCAATGGCTGAAGCATTCAAAGCAGCTAAAGGCGAGTAATCGTCCGAGCGTTGTATCCTGGCTTCTGCCAGGGTATAAAATCAGGGCGGCTTCGGCCGCCCTTGTTCGATTGAGAGCTGTAAGCTAATTTTCCTGAAAGGAAACCGGAGGAATCATGACCAAGTCAGAATTGATCGAAAGACTTGCAACCCAGCAATCTCACATCCCTGCAAAAGCAGTAGAAGATGCGGTGAAGGAAATGCTGGAGCATATGGCCTCTACGCTCGCCGAGGGTGAACGTATTGAAATCCGGGGTTTCGGCAGTTTCTCCTTACACTATCGCGCTCCTCGCACCGGACGTAACCCGAAAACCGGCGACAAAGTGGATCTGGAAGGTAAATACGTTCCACACTTTAAGCCAGGCAAAGAGTTGCGTGACCGCGCCAATATTTACGGCTAATTCCTTAGAGTTAGCAAAAATGGCACCTCAAATGAGGTGCCATTTTTTTTACTGATTTTGCTATTTTGCGAGCGCCTTCCTGAAGGCTAACGCAATATTGTTAAGCAGGATTCATCGGCGTTCAAGCCATCACGTATTTCTCCAATTGCTTCCTGATTTAATCTCAAGATTCCCGCACACTTCCTGTAACAAGGAGGTGGATGTGTTTTCTATTCCTGCCGTTGCTGGCGCCGTTCTGATTAGCGCTTTACCACTGTTATGGCTGTCGGTTATTCCAGAACAAAATGGGATTTTACTGTTCTTGGCGGCTGCATTGACACTGGCCTGTTTTGGGGGCCGTATCGTTTGGGTGCGCTATCTGGTGCTTTGCCTTTTATTCTTGAGCTGGAGCCTGTTGGGTGCGCGGCAAATGCTGGATATTTTCTCTGAGTTTGGGGAGAAACCGCTGACCGTGCAGGTGAAAATTACGAGAAGTGATGGCGAAAAACGGCATGAACTGCGGATAGTCAAACGGGATGATCGTTACCTGTTTCCTGCGCCAGGCGTTGTATTGCGAAATAGCGTATTGCCTGAGCCTGTTTGTGAGGGGCAAGCATGGTTAATGACGCTACGCCTTCGCCCGGTACATGGGCGTCTTAATGAAGGTATTTTTGACGGACAGCGCTATGCGCTTTCGCAGATGCTGCCGTTTAGTGGTCGGGTGTTGAAAGCAAGCCTTCTATCGGGCGGCTGTAATCTTCGAGGTAAATGGCTCCAACAAGCCAAAAATGCTACCGCTAATCTCCCGTGGCAGGGTGTGATTATCGCTCTGGGCTTTGGGGAGCGAATAGATGTCAGCGAAGACGTCAAAAAAATCATGCGTGATACCGGGACTGCACATCTGATGGCCATTTCTGGGCTGCATATTGCGTTAGCCGGTGGGATTGGCTGGCTGTTTGCTCGGGTTCTGCAATTTTGCCTGCCAGCTTCGATGATAGGGTTTCGTTTTCCCCTGGGGATGAGTTTTAGCGTCGCGCTATTTTACACCTGGCTGTCAGGGATGAATCCGCCGGCGGTCAGAACCCTGGTTGGAATGGGCATTTGGGCAATATTACGTCTGAGCGGCAGAAAGTGGTCATCCTGGGATGTGTTGTTGTGCTGTGTCGCGGGCATTGTGTTTAGCGAACCGATGGCTATTTTGTCTGAAAGTCTTTGGCTTTCCGCGCTTGCGGTATGCGGGCTTATCTTTTGGTACCAGTGGGTGCCGCTGCCTCGCATGACGATAAATCGCTGGCTTCGGCCTTTTGTCGATCTGCTTTATTTGCAAACAGGCATTACGCTGTTGCTCATTCCACTTCAGGTGATTTTATTTCACGGCATCAGTATGACTTCGCTGGCCGCTAATCTCTTCGCTGTGCCGTTGATTACCTTCGTTAGCGTGCCTTTCATTTTAGCCGGTATGGTGTTCGGAGAAGTCCCTGTCATAGGCGAGGTGCTTTGGTCACTGGCCGATAAATCACTTGCAGGAGTATTCGGGTTACTGGCTGGGTTGCCGGATGGGTGGAAAGAACTCGATCGCCGTTATCAATTTCTGGCGTTCATTGCCTGGTGGGCCATAGTGATATGGCGATTCGGTTTTTGGCGAAGCTCTTTCGCTACGGCAGCAGCAGTGTTGCTTATGATGATGTTTCCCTTTTGGCGTAAGCCGGAGGCAAATAGCTGGGCCGTCCATATGCTTGATGTGGGGCATGGGCTTGCCGTGGTTATTGAGCGTGAAGGGAAAGCGTTACTCTACGACACGGGCAACGCATGGCCAGGAGGAGACGCGGCTAAAACCGTGATTATTCCCTGGTTAAAATGGCGAAACCTTCAGCCAGAGCAGGTCATTATTAGCCATGAACATCTTGATCATATCGGCGGCTTGAAAAGTCTTAAGCAGCAGTGGCCTGCTTTAAATATTCGTAGTCCTTTACGCTGGAAGGGACATGAGGCTTGCTTTCGTGGTCAACAATGGGCATGGCAGGAGATTCAATTCGATGTGCTGTGGCCACCCGAAGAGTATGAGGGAAGCAGCAACAATCGCTCTTGTGTGGTTAAAGTTAGTCACGGAGGATTTAGCCTTTTGCTTACGGGGGACCTGGAGGCGAATGCAGAATTGGCGATGCTGAGAAAACGGTGGCAAACGCTAGAAGCAAACGTCCTGCAGGTTCCACATCACGGGAGCCGAACTTCGTCCAGCGGTCCTTTACTGAGAGCCGTTTCAGGCAGCGTGGCACTGGCTTCTGCTTCCAGGTTTAACGCTTGGCGCTTACCGTCTTCAACAATTATTCATCGTTACCGGCAATACGGTTATCAGTGGCATGACACGGCACAATCAGGGCAGCTGACAATTGAAATAAAAGGTGATAAATGGCAAATCTCTGGCTTCAGAGAACAAATATTGCCCCGTTGGTATCATCAGTGGTTTGGCGTCACCAGAGATAATGGGTAGAATATGCGGCTATTTCATAAAAGGCTGGTTCGACTTAATGCAGAACGATAAAGATCTCTCCACATGGCAGACTTTCCGCCGGCTCTGGCCGATGATTTCCCCCTTTAGAACGGGTCTGATTGTGGCTGGGATAGCGTTAATCCTCAATGCGGCGAGTGATACCTACATGCTTTCGCTGCTTAAACCATTACTGGATGATGGTTTTGGTAAAACGGACTCTTCTGTACTGCTATGGATGCCAGTGGCCGTGATTGCGTTGATGCTGCTGCGCGGCGTGACCAGCTATGTTTCAAGCTACTGTATTTCATGGGTGTCAGGTATGGTGGTCATGAACATGCGTCGCCGACTGTTCAGCCACATGATGGGGATGCCGGTTTCATTCTTCGACCAGCAGTCCACCGGGACGTTACTCTCCCGTATTACCTATGATTCTGAGCAGGTTGCCTCTTCCTCTTCCGGCGCGCTGATCACCGTTGTCCGTGAGGGAGCATCAATTATTGGCCTGTTTATATTGATGTTCTGGTACAGCTGGCAGCTTTCAGTGATCCTGATCGTGTTGGCACCGGTTGTGTCTTTTGCCATTCGCTTTGTCTCTAAGCGCTTCCGTAATATCAGCAAAAACATGCAGAACACCATGGGGCAGGTGACAACCAGCGCAGAGCAGATGCTGAAGGGGCACAAAGAAGTGCTTATTTTCGGTGGCCAGCAGGTAGAAACCGACCGCTTTGACAAAGTCAGTAACCGCATGCGTAATCAGGGGATGAAGCTGGTTTCAGCCTCTTCTATCTCTGATCCGATTATTCAGCTTATTGCTTCCCTTGCGTTGGCCTTTGTGCTTTATGCCGCCAGCTTCCCTAGCGTGATGGAAACCCTGACAGCCGGCACCATTACCGTGGTGTTCTCCTCCATGATTGCGCTAATGCGTCCGCTTAAGTCACTGACTAACGTCAACGCTCAATTCCAGCGCGGGATGGCTGCGTGCCAAACGCTGTTCTCTATCCTTGACTCTGAGCAGGAAAAGGACGGTGGCAAACTGGTCATCGATCGTTCTAAAGGTGACGTTGAATTCCGCAATGTGACCTTCACCTATCCAGGCCGTGATGTCCCGGCGCTGCGCAATATCAACCTGACCATTCCAGCAGGAAAAACCGTTGCGCTGGTAGGGCGTTCAGGTTCGGGTAAATCGACGATTGCCAGCCTGATCACGCGTTTCTACGAGCAGCAGGAAGGTGCCATCCTGATTGACGGGCACGACATACGCGAATACACCCTTGCTTCTCTGCGTAATCAGGTGGGGCTGGTGTCGCAAAATGTTCATCTCTTTAACGATACCGTGGCGAATAATATTGCCTACGCCCGTACCGGCGAGTATTCCCGTGAAGATATCGAAAAGGCCGCGCGCATGGCTTACGCGATGGACTTCATTAGCAAAATGGACAACGGGCTGGATACCATTATCGGTGAAAATGGTGTACTGCTGTCTGGTGGCCAGCGTCAGCGTATCGCTATCGCTCGCGCGCTGCTGCGTGACAGCCCCATCCTGATCCTGGATGAAGCAACCTCTGCGCTCGACACGGAGTCGGAGCGCGCGATTCAATCTGCCCTGGATGAACTGCAAAAAAACCGCACATCACTGGTGATTGCTCACCGTCTGTCGACGATTGAGCAGGCTGATGAAATCGTGGTGGTGGAAGATGGTTGTATCGTCGAACGCGGGCCTCACCTGGAGCTGCTGGCCCATCGTGGCGTCTATGCCCAGCTACATAAGATGCAATTCGGCGAATGATAGAGCGTATCTGGTCGGGAAAATCACCTCTCTACCTGCTGCTGTTGCCGCTTTCCTGGCTTTATGGCCTGGTGAGCGGCGTTATTCGCCTGTCTTACCGTATTGGTCTGCGTGCCATATGGCGTGCTCCTGTACCTGTGGTGGTCGTTGGAAACCTGACGGCGGGGGGAAACGGGAAAACCCCCGTTGTTATCTGGCTTGTGGAACAACTACAGCAGCGTGGCGTGCGAGTTGGCGTTGTGTCCCGGGGCTACGGCGGAAAAGCGGCAGCGTACCCTTTACTGCTTGACGCAAAAACCACACCTTCCGAAGCGGGAGACGAACCGGTACTTATTTTTCAACGCACCGGAGCGCCCGTCGCCGTTGCACCAAAGCGTAGCGAGGCTGTAAAAGCCCTCATCGCGGCTGAAGCTCCGCAAATCATCATTACCGACGATGGCTTGCAGCATTATGCTCTAGGGCGTGATAAAGAAATCGTTGTGATCGACGGGGCCCGCAGATTCGGTAATGGCTGGTGGTTACCTGCCGGGCCAATGCGCGAAAGAGCCGGGCGTCTGCGCAGCGTGGACGCAATTATCGTCAATGGTGGGGAACCGCAGGCTGGTGAAATCGCCATGCGCTTGAAGCCCGGGCTCGCCATTAACGTACTCACCGGTGAACGCCGGCCGGTCACTGATTTTACTGACGTTGTGGCTATGGCCGGTATTGGCCATCCGCCGCGTTTCTTTGCCACGCTTGCGCAATGCGGTATTACGCCGGTGAAAACCGTTGCGCTGGCCGATCATCAGGCAATTACCGAACAGGATATGTTGGCTATCGCGACGGCGGAGCAAGTCGTACTGATGACGGAAAAAGATGCAGTAAAATGCCGTGCGTTTGCCGGGGGGCATACAAACTGGTGGTATCTGCCGGTTGATGCGCAGCTTGATTCACCTCTCGCGGAAACTCTCCTCAAGCAATTACTGGCGCTGGTGCGTTAATCTCTGCGGCACCGGTTTTTCGTTCGTTGATTACAGGTGTGCCATGACCGTTTCACAACTTTCATTACGAGCAGCCCGAAATCTCCACCTTGCGGCCCAGGGATTACTTCAAAAGCCTCGTCGTCGTGCACGGCCCTCTGACGTTGCCGACGCGATTTCCCGCATGTCGCTGCTGCAAATTGACACCATTAATATTGTTGCCCGCAGCCCTTACCTCGTCTTGTTCAGTCGCCTTGGGCAGTATGAATCCGGCTGGCTTGATAGCGCCCTGGCGAGCGGAGAGCTAATCGAATACTGGGCGCATGAAGCCTGTTTTTTGCCGAAAAAAGATTTTGCGCTCATTCGCCACCGGATGCTGAGCCCTGAAAACATGGGCTGGAAATACCGTCCCGAATGGATGAATGAGCATGCGGAAGATATCAGCCAGCTGCTCGCTTATATCAAAGACAATGGCCCCGTCCGTTCAGCTGATTTTGAGCATCCACGCAAAGGCGCGAGCGGCTGGTGGGAATGGAAGCCACAGAAAAAACATCTTGAGGGGTTATTTACCGCCGGACAGGTGATGGTGACGGAACGGCGTAATTTTCAAAGAGTTTACGATTTAACCCAGCGCGTTATGCCGCACTGGAACGATGCCTTGCATCTGATTGAGCAGCCCGAGGCTGAGTTACTCATGCTGGAAAACAGCGCCTGTAGCCTGGGGATCTTCCGTCCGGAATGGCTCGCTGATTACTACCGACTGAAAAATATTGCGTTAAAGCCCCTGATAGAAAGCTGGCTTTCATCAGGCAATGTCATTCGCGTCCAGGCCGATAAACTGGGCGATATGCTGCTGCATCATACGCTGCTACCACTGCTTGAAAAAGCGCAGCAAAATCAGCTTAACGCTACCCACAGCGCCGTGCTTTCGCCGTTTGACCCGGTCGTTTGGGATCGTCGCAGAGCAGAGGTGCTGTTTAACTTTTCCTATCGACTGGAATGCTATACCCCAGCGGAAAAGCGTCGCTATGGTTATTTTGTTTTACCGCTGCTGCACAAAGGGGCGCTGGTGGGCAGGATAGACGCCAAAATGCACCGTAAGCAGGGGGAGCTGGAGGTCATAAGCCTCTATCTGGAAGAGGGCATAAAAATCACCGACGCCTTGCAGGCAGGTCTGCGTGGTGCACTGACGGAATTTGCGCGATGGCAATCCGCGACGCATCTTACCCTGGGTATTTTGCCCGCAGAATTAAGAGAAAGCTGGGGTACTAGCTGGGAAATGGCCCCGGCTGGCTAGTCATTTATGCTATTCTGGTGCCGTTGATGGCACTCATCTGGAGTAATTATGGAAAGTCGTTTACTTGAAATCATTGCCTGCCCGGTCTGTAACGGCAAGCTCTACTATAACCAGGAAAAGCAAGAGCTTATCTGCAAGCCTGATGGCCTGGCATACCCGCTGCGTGATGGCATTCCAGTTCTGCTGGAAAGTGAAGCCCGGACGCTGACTTCAGACGAGACCAACCCATGAGTTTTGTCGCCATTATTCCCGCTCGCTATGCGTCCACGCGTCTGCCGGGTAAGCCTTTAAAAGAGATTAACGGCAAAGCAATGGTGCTGCATGTTCTGGACCGCGCGCGCGAATCAGGTGCTGAGCGTATCATTGTCGCGACCGATCACCCGGAAGTTGCACGAGTCGTCGAAGCTGCGGGAGGAGAAGTCTGCCTGACCAGCCCCGATCATCAGTCCGGCACTGAACGCCTGGCAGAAGTTATTGAGAAATGTGGCTTCAGCGACGACACGGTGATCGTGAACGTGCAGGGCGATGAGCCAATGATCCCCCCGGTGATTATTCAGCAGGTTGCTAACAACGTCGCGAACAGCAAAGCTGGCATGGCGACCCTCGCAGTACCCATTGAATCTGCGGAAGAAGCGTTTAATCCGAATGCGGTAAAAGTGGTCATGGATGCGCAGGGCTACGCGCTTTATTTCTCACGCGCCACGATTCCGTGGGATCGCGAGCGTTTTGCCGCTTCACGTGAAGAGATTGGCGATACCTTCCTGCGTCATATAGGCATCTATGGCTACCGCGCTGGTTTCATCCGTCGCTACGTCAGCTGGGCACCGAGCCAGCTTGAACAAATCGAAATGCTTGAACAGCTGCGCGTCTTGTGGAACGGCGAAAAAATACATGTTGCCGTGGCGAAAGCCATCCCAAGTATTGGTGTGGACACCCCAGAAGATCTTGAACGCGTCCGTCTGGCAATGCGCTAATTCACCTTCAGCGTGAACAATCAAACCGGCTAACCAGGCCGGTTTTTCTTTTTCTGAAACCCAATTGATCTGGAGTGGTGACAACTTCGCCTGGTGCGCTCATTATTAAATCAACAGTATTACCAGGGGAAATCGGTATGGAATTGCTGCGTAAGGAGCTAAGTCACCTGCTGGGTGAGAAGTTAAGCCGTATTGAGTGCATTAGCGAACATGCGGAAACTGCACTTTGGTCGCTCTATGACAGCGGCGGCCACGCAATGCCGCTGCTCGCCAAAAGCTTTACCTCGCCGGGCCTGGCGACTCAGTTGGCCTGGAAAATGTCGATGCTGGCGCGTTCAGGCACCGTCCGCATGCCGGTGGTCTACGGCGTGTTGACTCACGAAGAACATCCTGGCCCGGACGTTTTACTGATGGAGCGCCTGCGAGGGGTTCCCGGTGAAGCACCAACCCGAACGCCTAACCGCTGGGAGCAGCTCAAAGACCAGATTGTTGAGGGGCTCTTAGCCTGGCATCGCGTGGACAGCAGCGGCTGTGTGGGAAACGTCGACAGCACTCAGGAAAACATCTGGCCGCACTGGTACCGCCAGCGAGTCGAAGTGCTCTGGACTACGCTCAATCAGTACCAGAACACCGGGTTAACCATGCAGGATAAACGTATTCTGTTTCGTACCCGAGAATGTCTGCCGCGTATGTTCGAAGACTTCAGCGATAACTGCGTGCTTATTCACGGCAATTTTTCCCTTCGCAGCATGCTCAAGGATTCTCGTAGCGATCAATTGCTGGCGATGGTTAACCCCGGGGTTATGCTTTGGGCGCCGCGAGAATATGAGCTGTTTCGCCTGGCTGAGCCAGGTCAGGCCGAAAGCCTGCTTTGGCACTATTTGCAGCGCGCCCCGGTTGCCGAATCTTTTCTCTGGCGGCGCTGGCTATATGTGCTGTGGGATGAGGTAGCACACCTGCTGCAAACCGGCCGACTGAACCGGCCGGTGTTTGACAACGCCTCTAAGTCATTGCTGCCCTGGCTCTCCTGAAGGGCCTTTCAGCCACTGCCACAGGCGCCCGAGGGTTTCATAGCCCACGCGCTCGCTGTGCATCAGCCATACCGGGTCGGGGATAGCCTTCTCCCACGGATTCAGCGGAGAGGTTATCGCCAACTGGTTAGCCGGGGCAGGGAGAGGATGCAGCCCGGCCCGGGTGAAGAAGATCATCGCCCGTGGCAGGTGAGAAGCTGACGTCACCAGAATAAACGGCTGCTGGCCTATCAGCTTCGCGACGGCATGGGCTTCCTCTTCTGTGTCTTTTGGTGTGTCCAGCGTAATGATGTCGTCTCTGGCAACGCCGAGGCTTTCCGCAACCCTGGCACCAGCTTCTGCGGTACTGACGGGGTTGGTCATTGCTCTGGCTCCGGTAAAGATAAGTTTTGCCCCCGGATTGAGCTGTTTCAGACGAATTGCTTCGGCGAGTCGCGGTAAACTGTTGTCGATCAGATTTGAGCTGGGGGCCCAGTCCGGGTTCCAGGTATAACCGCCGCCCAGCACAACGATGTAGCGGGCGTTGTCTCCGTGTTGGCGAGTGGCGTAGGTGTCTTCGATAGGCTTTAGCATCCAGTCTGCGACGGGCTGCAGGCTAATCAGAAAAAGCACCAGCCAGCTGGCCGTGAGTAACCCTTTGGCCGTTTTTTGCCAGCGGGTAAACCACAGCAGTGCCAGAGCCACGCCCATGGTTAACAGCAGGAATGGCAGGGGAAGCAGCAGCCCGCCAATGATTTTTTTCAGTATAAAAAGCATGAAATTCGGATCCTTTTTAACCATCCAGCAGGTAAACCCCCGTGATATTACACCAGATGGGTTCATTCTCGTCCCGCCTGTGCCAAAATAGCGGTTTTGTCAGATGACCTCTTTTGCCACGGAGCTGTACCCATGGGTGACCGCAATTTTGACGATATTGCCGAGAAGTTTTCGCACAATATCTATGGCACAACCAAAGGCCAGTTGCGGCAGGCGATTCTCTGGCAGGATCTGGATGCTTTTCTGGCGACACAGCCCGCAACCTTAAAGGTGTTGGACGCCGGCGGTGGGGAGGGGCAAACGGCCACCCGTTTTGCTGAGCGAGGGCATGAGGTCGTGCTTTGCGATGTGTCCGCCGAAATGATTGCGCGTGCAAAAATGCTCGCTCAGGAGAAAGGTGTGAGCGACAACATGCATTTTGTACAATCTGCCGCTCAGGATATGGCTCAACATTTGGAAAGCCCGGTTGATCTGATATTGTTTCATGCGGTGCTTGAGTGGGTCACCGATCCTCAGGCCGTGCTAAAAGCGCTTTGGGATTGTTTGCGTCCCGGCGGCACTTTGTCGCTAATGTTCTACAATGCAAACGGCCTGCTGATGCGAAACATGTTTGTCGGAAACTTCGAATATGTACTGCAGGGGATGAAAAAAAATAAGCGCAAAACCCTTTCGCCCGACAATCCGCTGCAGCCAGAACAGGTTTATCACTGGCTGGAGCAAATTGGCTGGCAAATTACCGGTAAAACCGGCGTGCGGGTGTTTCACGATTACCTGCGAGATAAACACAAACAACGAGATGGTTTTGACGATTTGCTGACGCTGGAGACGCGTTATTGTCGGCAGGAGCCGTTTATCAGTCTCGGCCGCTATATTCACGTAACCGCGTTTAAGCCGCAGAGCCAAGGATAAATTATGAGTGATTTTTCCCAGACAGTGCCTGAACTGGTTGCCTGGGCCAGGAAAAATGATTTTTCGATCTCGCTACCGACGGAGCGCCTGACGTTTTTGCTGGCCGTGGCCACCTTAAACGGCGAGCGCCTTGATGGCGAGCTGAGCGAGGGAGAGCTGATTGATGCGTTTCGTCACGTCAGCGATGGTTTTGAACAAACGAGCGAAACCATCAGCGTGCGCGCGAACAACGCCATCAACGATATGGTCCGTCAGCGTTTGCTCAATCGCTTTGTCAGCGAGCTAACCGAAGGCAATGCCATTTATCGCCTGACGCCTCTGGGGATTGGCATCACTGACTACTACATTCGCCAGCGTGAGTTTTCCACGCTGCGTCTGTCTATGCAGCTTTCTATCGTTGCGGGCGAGCTTAAGCGCGCCGCTGATGCGGCCGATGAAGATGGCGATGAATTTCACTGGCACCGCAATGTTTATGCGCCGCTCAAATATTCCGTGGCGGAGATTTTCGACAGTATCGATCTTACCCAGCGCATTATGGACGAGCAGCAGCAGCAGGTAAAAGATGACATTGCCCAACTGCTAAACAAAGACTGGCGAGCGGCGATTTCAAGCTGTGAACTGCTGTTGTCAGAGACATCCGGCACGCTACGTGAACTGCAGGATACGCTCGAAGCCGCGGGGGATAAGCTGCAGGCCAACCTGTTGCGCGTTCAGGACTCAACCCTGGGGCGCGACGATCTTCACTTTGTAGACCGCCTTGTGTTCGACCTGCAAAGCAAACTCGACCGCATTATCAGCTGGGGCCAGCAGGCCATTGACCTGTGGATTGGCTACGACCGCCACGTGCATAAATTTATCCGTACCGCTATCGATATGGATAAAAACCGCGTCTTTGCTCAGCGTCTGCGCCAGTCGGTGCAAAGCTACTTCGATGCGCCATGGGCGCTGACCTACTCCAGCGCCGATCGCCTGCTGGATATGCGTGACGAAGAGATGGCACTGCGGGATGAAGAGGTCACCGGCGAGTTGCCAAGTGAACTCGAGTTTGAAGAATTTAACGAAATTCGTGAACAGCTGGCGGCGCTGATTGAAGCGGCGCTGCAGGTCTACAAAACCCAACAAGCACCTCTTGATTTGGGCGTTGTGGTACGTGACTACCTCGTGCAATACCCGCGCGCGCGTCACTTCGACGTGGCGCGTATTGTTGTAGACCAGGCGGTGCGTCTGGGCGTAGCGGAAGCGGATTTCACAGGATTGCCGGCTAAGTGGCAAACCATTAACGATTACGGAGCCAAGGTACAGGCGCATGTCATCAACAAATATTGAACAAGTGATGCCGGTTAAACTGGCACAGGCGCTGGCTAACCCTCTTTTTCCTGCGCTCGACAGCCAGCTGCGCGCCGGGCGTCATATTGGCCTCGAAGAGCTGGACAACCACGCCTTCTTGATGGATTTCCAGGAATATCTGGAAGAGTTTTACGCGCGCTATAACGTGGAACTCATCCGTGCGCCAGAAGGATTTTTCTATCTGCGTCCACGTTCCACCACGCTAATCCCTCGTTCTGTGCTCTCCGAGCTGGATATGATGGTGGGCAAAATTCTGTGCTACCTCTATCTCAGCCCGGAACGTCTGGCCAACGAAGGGATCTTCACCCAGCAGGAGCTTTATGACGAGCTGCTAACGCTGGCGGATGAAAACAAGCTGCTGAAGCTGGTGAACAACCGCTCCACCGGGTCCGACCTTGACCGACAAAAGCTGCAGGAGAAAGTGCGTGCTTCACTGACTCGCCTGCGCCGTCTCGGCATGATCTGGTTTATGGGCCACGACAGCAGTAAATTCCGCATCACCGAATCGGTCTTCCGCTTCGGCGCCGATGTGCGCACCGGCGATGACCCGCGCGAAGCTCAGCTGCGCATGATTCGCGACGGCGAAGCCATGGCGGTCGAAAGTCGCCTGCAGCTCAATGATGAGAGCGATGAGCCACAACCAGGACTGGATAACGCGGAGGATGAACAAGAATGATTGAACGCGGAAAATTTCGCTCGCTGACGCTGGTTAACTGGAACGGTTTCTTCGCGCGTACCTTCGATCTCGATGAGCTGGTCACCACGCTTTCCGGGGGCAACGGGGCGGGTAAGTCAACCACTATGGCGGCTTTCGTCACGGCGCTTATCCCGGACTTAACGTTGCTGCACTTCCGCAACACCACGGAGGCGGGGGCCACCTCAGGCTCTCGCGATAAAGGTCTTCACGGCAAGCTGAAAGCCGGCGTGTGTTACTCCACGCTGGACGTCATCAACTCGCGCCATCAGCGCGTTGTAGTGGGGGTTCGTCTGCAGCAGGTCGCCGGGCGCGACCGTAAAGTCGATATTAAACCCTTTGCAATTCAGGGCTTGCCAACCTCGATTCAGCCGACGCAGTTACTGACTGAAATGCTGAATGAACGTCAGGCTCGCGTACTCAGCCTGCAGGAGCTTAAGGATAAAGTTGAAGCCATTGAAGGCGTGCAGTTCAAACAGTTCAACTCCATTACCGACTACCACTCGCTGATGTTCGATCTGGGCATTGTTGCCCGTCGCCTGCGCAGCGCCGCAGACCGTAGCAAATACTATCGCCTGATTGAAGCCTCGCTATACGGCGGTATTTCCAGCGCGATCACCCGTTCCCTGCGTGATTACCTGCTGCCGGAAAACGGAGGCGTGCGTAAAGCCTTCCAGGACATGGAAGCGGCGCTGCGTGAAAACCGCATGACGCTGGAAGCGATTCGCGTCACCCAGTCCGACCGTGATTTGTTTAAGCACTTAATCTCGGAAGCGACTGACTATGTGGCGGCAGACTACATGCGCCACGCCAACGAACGACGTATCCACCTGGATAAAGCGCTGGAATTTCGTCGCGAACTGTTGATTAGCCGCCAGCAGCTGGCCGCCGAACAATATAAGCACGTTGATATGGCGCGCGAGCTGGGTGAACACAGCGGTGCGGAAGGCGATCTGGAAACGGATTACCAGGCCGCAAGCGATCACCTGAATCTGGTGCAAACGGCGATTCGCCAGCAGGAAAAGATCGAGCGCTACGAAGCTGACCTCGACGAGCTGCAAATTCGTCTTGAAGAGCAAAATGAGATCGTTGCCGAAGCGCACGAGCAGCAGGAAGAAAACGAGGCCCGGGCCGAAGCCGCCGAGCTGGAAGTGGATGAGCTGAAGAGTCAGCTTGCCGATTATCAGCAGGCGCTGGATGTGCAGCAGACCCGTGCGATTCAGTATCAGCAGGCGCTTCAGGCGCTGGAGCGTGCTCGTGAGCTTTGCCATCTGCCGGATTTAACCGCCGACAGCGCAGATGAATGGCTGGACACTTTCAAAGCGAAAGAGATCGAGGCAACCGACAAGCTGCTGTCTCTTGAACAGAAAATGAGCGTAGCTCAGGCGGCGCATAGCCAGTTCGAACATGCTTACCAACTGGTAACGGCGATCAGTGGCCCGGTGAGCCGCAGCGAAGCCTGGGACACCGCGCGTGAATTACTGCGCGACAGTAGCAACCAGCGCCATCTGGCCGAACAGGTCCAGCCGCTGCGTATGCGCCTCAACGAGCTGGAACAGCGCCTGCGAGAACAGCAGGAAGCTGAGCGCTTGCTCGCTGACTTCTGTAAACGCCAGGGCAAACAGTTCGATCCGGAAGAGCTTGAAGCGCTGCATGAGGAGCTGGAAGAGCGCATCGGCGCGCTGCAGCAAACCGTAGCCGAAGCAAGCGAGCAGCGCATGGCGCTGCGTCAGGAACTGGAACAAATTCAGGCCAGCATCAAAACGCTGAACCTGCGCGCGCCAAGATGGATTGCGGCGCAAACCAGCCTGACTCAGCTGTGCGAGCAAAGCGGCGAGCAGTTCGAAGCCAGCCAGCAGGTGACTGAGTACATGCAGCAACTGCTGGAGCGCGAGCGCGAATCCACCGTTGAGCGTGACGAAGTCGGGGCGCGTAAACGTGCCGTAGATGACGAAATTGAACGCCTCAGCCAGCCTGGCGGTGCCGAAGACCCGCGCCTCAACGCGCTGGCCGAACGTTTTGGCGGCGTGCTGCTGTCTGAAATTTATGACGATATCGGTCTCGAAGATGCACCGTACTTCTCCGCGCTGTATGGTCCATCCCGTCACGCCATCGTGGTGCCCGATCTTTCTTTAGTACGCGAACAGCTGGAAAATCTGGAAGATTGCCCGGAAGACCTGTACCTGATTGAAGGGGACCCGTCTTCGTTCGATGACAGCGTGTTTACCGTTGAAGAGATGGGTACGGCGGTACTCGTCAAAACCGCTGAACGCCAGTGGCGCTATTCGCGTCTGCCGGAGCTGCCGCTGTTTGGCCGTGCCGCGCGTGAAAACCGCCTTGAAGCGTTGCATAACGAACGTGAGTCACTGGCCGAGCGCTTCGCCACGCTTTCTTTCGATGTGCAGAAAAACCAGCGCCTGCACCAGTCGTTTAGCCGCTTTATCGGCCAGCATCTGGGCGTGGCGTTTGAAGAAGATCCTGAGGCGGAAATTCGCCACCTCAACAGCCGTCGCGGCGAGATTGAGCGGGCGATCAACAACCACGAAAATGACAATCAGCAGCAGCGCCAGCAGTTTGAGCAGGCAAAAGAGGGCGTGGCCCAGCTTAACCGCCTGTTGCCGCGCATTAGCCTGCTGAATGACGAAACGCTGGCCGATCGCTGCGATGAAATCCAGGAGCGCCTGGATGAAGCCGAAGAATCCGCTCGCTTTATTCACCAGCACGGCAACCAGTTAATCAAACTGGAAGGCGTTGCCAGCGTGCTGCAGAGCGACCCTGAACAGTTCGAGCAGCTTAAAGACGACTACGCTCACGCGCAGCAAATACAGCGTGATGCCCGTCAGCGCGCGTTTGCGCTGACCGAAGTCGTGCAGCGTCGCGCCCACTTCAGCTACAGCGATTCTGCCGCTATGCTGGACGGCAACAGCGACCTGAATGAGAAGCTGCGCCAGCGTCTGGAACAGGCTGAAGTGGAGCGGACGCGTTCCCGTGAAGCGCTGCGCCAGCATGCCCAGCAGCTGGGTCAGTACAACCAGCTTCTGGCGTCGCTGAAAAGTTCGTTTGATACCAAAAAAGAACTGCTGACGGATCTGCATAAAGAACTGCAGGATATCGGCGTCCGCGCAGATACCGGGGCGGAGGAAAGAGCACGTGCGCGCCGCGATGAGCTGCATACTGCGCTCAGCAACAACCGCTCGCGCCGTAATCAGCTTGAGAAGCAGCTGACTTACTGCGAAGCGGAGATGAACAACCTGACCCGCAAGCTGAAGCAGCTGGAGCGTAGTTACTTTGAAATGCGCGAGCAGGTTGTGACGGCGAAAGCAGGCTGGTGCGCCGTCATGCGTATGGTGAAAGACAACGGCGTTGAGCGCCGCCTGCATCGTCGTGAGCTGGCTTATCTCTCCGGGGACGATCTGCGCTCCATGTCGGATAAGGCGTTGGGTGCACTGCGCCTGGCGGTGGCCGACAACGAACATCTGCGTGACGTACTTCGTCTGTCGGAAGATCCTAAGCGCCCTGAACGTAAGATCCAGTTCTTCGTCGCGGTTTATCAGCATCTGCGCGAGCGTATTCGCCAGGACATCATTCGTACCGACGATCCGGTTGAAGCCATCGAACAGATGGAAATTGAACTGAGTCGCCTGACGGAAGAGCTGACTTCACGCGAGCAGAAACTGGCGATCAGCTCCCGCAGCGTGGCGAACATCATTCGCAAGACGATCCAGCGCGAGCAGAACCGTATTCGCATGCTCAACCAGGGCCTGCAAAGCGTCTCCTTCGGCCAGGTGAAGAGCGTTCGTCTGAACGTCAACGTGCGCGAGGCTCACGCAACGCTGCTGAACGTACTTTCCGAGCAGCATGAGCAGCATCAGGATCTGTTCAACAGCAATCGCCTGACCTTCTCCGAAGCGCTGGCGAAGCTTTATCAGCGCCTTAACCCACAGATCGACATGGGCCAGCGCACGCCGCAGACCATCGGCGAAGAGCTGCTGGATTACCGTAACTACCTGGAAATGGAAGTTGAGGTAAACCGTGGTTCAGACGGCTGGCTGCGTGCAGAGAGCGGGGCGTTGTCCACCGGGGAAGCTATCGGGACCGGGATGTCTATCCTGGTGATGGTTGTTCAGAGCTGGGAAGATGAGTCGCAGCGCCTGCGTGGGAAAGACATTTCCCCTTGCCGCCTGCTGTTCCTTGACGAAGCGGCGCGACTGGATGCCAAGTCCATCGCCACGCTGTTTGAGCTGTGTGAACGTCTGGAAATGCAATTAATTATTGCGGCTCCAGAAAACATCAGCCCGGAAAAAGGCACCACCTATAAGCTGGTGCGTAAGGTCTTCCAGAACAGCGAGCACGTTCACGTTGTTGGCCTGCGTGGCTTTGCGGCTCCGGCGCTGCCAGAGCCGCAGCAGGGTTCGGAAACGGCTGACGCCTCGTAAACCAGCGCTACTGGATGCGATATTATCAAGCGGGCTAAGGCCCGCTTTTTCTTTGTCGCGAACAGTCTTAATCTTTAATTTTCTTTACATTTTGTCAGGCAAATGGTTTTTACTGTTTATATACTAGTGGTGAATACTTCCCGCCTTTGACGGTGAGCACAGTAATAAACAGGGGGCAAGGGATGTTGCTTAGAAAAGCTAAAGATTTTCGATTATCGGCAGTCGGTTACTGCCTCGCGCTCAGTTTCGCTCCGCTGTTTGTGGCCAAGGCCGACGAGCCTGCCGTCGTTCCCTCCGACAGTTCTGCTTTCCAGACCGATCGGCCCACGGAACTCAATCAGCCTTTGGCGCAGTCTACGGCGACGGCCACGATGGCCGGAACTTTGCCAACAAACACCTCCACGATGTCGGCGGCACAAAGCCGGTCGCAGCTTATTGCGGGCCTGCCTGCGGGCTACACGCCGGTTTATCTCAACGCCCTGTCGGCCTTCTATGCTGCGCGTGACATGAAGCCGATGTGGGAAAACCGCGATGCGGTTAAAGCCTTTCAGCAACAGCTGGCGGAAGTGGCCATTGCCGGAATACAGCCGCAGTTTAACCAGTGGGTTGAGCTGTTGACCGATCCCGCAGTGACCGGTATGGCACGCGATGTGGTGCTTTCCGACGCCATGATGGGTTACCTGCAGTTCGTTTCGGGCATCCCGATTGACGGCAATCGCTGGCTTTATAGCAGCACGCCTTACAAGTTAAAAACGCCGCCCCTGTCGGTGATTAACCAGTGGCAGGTCGCCGTTGATCAGGGTTCTCTGGTGAACTTTATCGACAGCCTTGCGCCTCAGCATCCGCAGTATGCCCAGCTGCATCAGTCGCTGATTCATCTGTTGGCTGATACCCGTCCGTGGCCGCAGATGGCCGGCAAAGAGACCTTAAGACCAGGGCAGTGGAGCAACGATGTGGGGGCGCTGAGAGAAATTCTTGCCCGAACCGGCATGCTTCAGGACAAGCCATCGGGGGTGACCAGCGTGGCTGATGTCACCGTCAGCCCGTCCGCGATTAACGTCGAGGACGCGTCTCCTCAGGCTGGCAAGAAAAAATCTCAGGTTGCCGCCCGCGGCGTTTATAGCCGAGATCTGGTCGATGGCGTGAAACGCTTCCAGCAATGGCAAGGGTTAGGCTCGGACGGTGCGATTGGCCAACTGACGCGCGACTGGCTTAACGTCACGCCTCAGCAGCGTGCAGCCCTGGTGGCATTGAATATTCAACGTTTGCGCCTGCTGCCGGATAAACTTGAGACCGGCATTATGGTGAACATTCCTAACTATTCGCTGGTGTATTACCTTAACGGGAACGAGGCGCTTGCTTCTCGCGTTATCGTTGGGCGCCCGGATCGTAAAACCCCGATGATGAGCAGCGCGCTGAACAACGTTGTGGTTAACCCACCGTGGAACGTGCCGCCAACGCTGGCGCGAAAAGATATTTTGCCAAAGGTTCGCCAGAATCCGGGTTACCTGGAACAGCACGGCTATAGCGTGATTCGCGGCTGGAGCAACAATGCGGAGATGATCGATCCGTGGCGCGTAGACTGGTCGACGATCACCGAGAATAATCTGCCGTTCCGCTTCCAGCAGAAGCCCGGCACGCAGAACTCGCTTGGGCGCTACAAGTTCAATATGCCGAGTTCTGACGCCATCTACCTGCACGACACGCCCAATCATAACCTCTTCCAGAAGGATGCAAGGGCGCTGAGTTCAGGCTGTGTACGCGTCAACAAGGCGTCTGAGCTGGCAAATATGCTGTTGCAGGATGCCGGATGGAATGATTCCCGTATATCCAGTACCTTGCAGGAAGGGAACACTAAATACGTCAATATCCGTCATAACATTCCGGTTAATCTGTACTATCTGACCGCTTTTGTCGGAAAAGATGGCCGCACCGAATTTCGTACAGATATTTACAATTATGATCTCACCGCGCGATCTGGCGCACAAAACCTCGCAAAAGCCGGGTTATTAATCCGCTAAACGCAACATTTCTAATGAATTAGTGGTCGTAGAAAATGTAAAACGCAGCCGGGCCCTCTGCAGGGCCCGCCGTTGCTGGGTTTTATCGTGCCTTGACTCCCCGGATTCGGGCAGCTATGGTGCGATGGCTGTGCGCAAAAGTGCATATTAAACCATCATTTTATTACCTGTAGACCTGGATATCATGGACAAATTTGACGCTAATCGCCGCAAGCTACTGGCTTTGGGGGGCGTGGCTTTCGGTGCCGCTCTCATGCCTTTGCCGTCGTTTGCCACCCTCTCGACACCACGCCCGCGTATTTTGACTCTCAATAACCTGCATACTGGAGAGTCACTGAAAGCTGAGTTTTTTGATGGCAGAGGCTATATTCAGGATGAATTAGCAAGACTTAATCATTTCTTCCGGGACTACCGGGCGAACAAGATTAAATCCATCGATCCTTCCCTGTTCGACCAACTCTATCGCCTGCAGGGGCTTTTAGGGACTAACAAACCGGTCCAGCTGGTTTCCGGCTACCGTTCCATCGACACCAATAATGAACTCCGTGCTCACAGCCGAGGCGTGGCGAAAAAAAGCTACCACACCAAAGGCCAGGCGATGGATTTCCATATTGAAGGCGTTTCGTTAAGCAATATTCGCAAAGCAGCATTATCTATGCGGGCAGGTGGTGTAGGATACTACCCCAGCAGCGACTTTGTGCATATTGATACCGGGCCGGTAAGGCACTGGTAAAACAACGGAATCCGGCTTTGTTGTCGGTAATGGAGCAGCATGAACTATCACATTATTCCGGTCACGGCTTTTGCCCAGAACTGTTCTCTTATTTGGTGCGAGGAAACGCAGCAGGCAGCGCTGGTGGATCCCGGCGGCGATGCGGCGCGCATTAAGCAAGAAGTGGCGCAAAAAGGCGTGCAGATTAGCCAAATTCTGTTGACGCATGGTCATCTCGATCACGTTGGCGCGGCGGCTGAGCTGGCGGCACATTACGGCGTGCCCGTTGTGGGGCCGGAAAAAGAAGATGAGTTCTGGCTGCAGGGACTGCCTCAGCAAGGCCGGATGTTTGGCCTCGACGAGTGTCAGCCTTTGACGCCGGACCGCTGGTTAAACGAAGGGGAATGTGTTTCCGTAGGGAATGTAACTTTACAGGTGTTGCATTGTCCGGGGCATACGCCTGGTCATATCGTTTTCTTCGATGCGGCCTCTCGTTTACTGGTTTCGGGCGATGTTATCTTTAAAGGCGGAGTGGGGCGCAGCGATTTCCCGCGTGGTGACCATGCGGCGTTGATTGATTCGATCAAACGTAAGCTGCTGCCGCTGGGGGATGATGTGACCTTTATTCCCGGCCACGGCCCAATGTCTACGCTGGGTTACGAGCGCCTGCATAATCCGTTTTTGCAGGATGAGCAGCCGGTCTGGTAAAACGGGTTTCAAATAAAAAAAGAGCCGCTTATGCGGCTCTTTTGCTATGCGTGGCTATTACAGCACGGCAACGATGGCTTCGCACAGCGGTGCCATGTTATCCGGCGTCATGCCCGCCACGTTAACGCGGCCAGATGCGACGGCGTAAACGCCAAACTCTTCACGCAGGCGGAGAACCTGTTCTTTGGTCAGGCCGCTGAACGAGAACATCCCGTTCTGGTTAATGATGAAGCTGAAGTCGCGGTTGGCGCCTTTCTCCTGCAGGGTATTCACAAACAGCTGACGCATGCGGTGAATGCGCTGACGCATATCGGTCAACTCTTGTTCCCACATGGTACGCAGCGCGTCGTTGCTCAGAATAGTCGCCACAACGGAGGCGCCGTGTGCCGGTGGGTTGGAGTAGTTAGCGCGAATAACCGATTTTACCTGGCTGAATGAACGGTCAGCGGTGTCGGCATCGGCGGCAACCAGCGTGAAAGCGCCCACGCGTTCGTTGTACAAACCGAAGTTCTTGGAGTAGGAGCTGGCCACCAGCAGTTCTTTGTGGCCGGCTGCGAAAAGACGCAGGCCTTCGGCATCTTCTTCCAGACCACGGGCAAAGCCCTGGTAAGCAAAGTCAAACAGCGGCAGCCAGCCTTTGGCCAGCGACATCTCTGCCAGCGTTTTCCACTGGTCGGCGGTAGGATCGATCCCGGTTGGGTTATGGCAGCAGCCGTGGAACAGCACCACGTCACCGGCTTCCGCCGCCTGCAGGCTGGCCACCAGGCCATCAAAGTCCAGGCTGTGATTTTCCGCATCGTAATAGGCGTACTCTTTCACTTCCAGGCCAGCGGCGTTAAACACGCTTTTGTGGTTAGGCCAGCTTGGGTTACTCACCCAGACGCGTTTTGCTGAGGTGTTTTTCGCCAGGAAATCAGCGGCAACGCGCAGCGCGCCTGTCCCGCCTGGGGTTTGTGCCGTACGGGCGCGTTTGTCGGCAATAAGCACGTTGTTTTTGCCGAACAGCAGCTCTTGCGTGCAGCGGCCAAACTCTGGAATACCATCAATGCCCAGATAGTTTTTGGTGGTCTCATTTTCCAGCAGATAAAGCTCAGCTTTCTTCACGCTGGTCAGGACAGGGGTTTTACCGGTCTCGTCCTTATAGACCCCGATGCCGAGGTTAATTTTGGTTGGACGGTCGTCGGCGCGAAACAGGTCAGCCAGACCAAGTATAGGATCGGCAGGGGCAGCGGTAATGTTCTCAAACATGACGGGTTCCATTAGTGATATCGGGGGAAATCGCTTTCAGGTTAACTGCTGTTTTACGAATTGCCAACCGTTTGCGACAAAAAGAGACGGTTAGCGATAACATCGGGTTTATTCTACTTTTTTGCCATAAAAAAACAGGGCCGAAGCCCTGTTTTTAAACATTTCAGACAAACAAATGGCTGAAATTAGAACTGGTAAACGATACCAACCGCAACGGTGTCGTCTGAGCCAACGCCCAGCTTGTTGTTTTTGTCCAGCTGGTTGATCTGGTAGTCAACGTAGGTAGACATGTTTTTGTTGAAGTAGTAGGTCGCGCCGATATCAATGTAGTTGATGTAGTCTTCGCTGCCGATACCTTCAACATCTTTCGCTTTAGATTTGTAGTAAGCGATGGATGGACGCAGGCCGAAATCGAACTGGTACTGTGCCACAACGGAGAAGTCCTGAGTTTTGTTCAGGAAGCCGTCGGTACCGTTGATGGTCAGACGGGTAGCGTTACGGCTTTCACCGTAAAGCGCGGCCAGATAGATGTTGTTCGCGTCATATTTCAGACCGGTAGCCCACTGCTCAGCTTTAGCGCCGTGACCGTAAGTCAGAGTCTGCTGAGTGTTGGTGCGGTCTGCCGCGCCGTATGCACCTACGATGCCGAAGCCATCAACGGTGTAGCTTGCGGAGCTCGCCCAGCCGTCGCCGTTAGAGCGGGTTGGGTTACCATCACGGTCGTTTTTACCCAGGTACTGAACGCCGAAGTCCAGACCGTCAACCAGGCCGAAGAAGCTGTGGTTACGGTAAGTGGCCAGGCCGCCGTTACGGCCGGAGAAGAAGTTGTCGCTGTTGCCGGTATCGCCACCGAACTCTGGCAGCATGTCGGTCACGCCGATTGCATCATAAACCAGACCGTAGTTACGGCCGTAGTCGAAGGAGCCTGCGTCACCGAATTTCAGACCTGCGAAGGCCAGACGGGTTTTGTTCCCTTTCTGAGCATCAGCACCTTCAGAGTTGTTACCCTGGAAGTTGTATTCCCACTGGCCGTAACCGGTCAGTTGGCTGTTAATCTGAGTTTCGCCTTTGAAGCCAAGACGGGCGTAAGTTTTGTCGCCGTTACCCTGAGCGTTAACACCGTTGTCTTTAGCAAAATAGTGCAGACCTACCGCTTTGCCGTACAGGTCTACTTTGTTGCCGTCTTTGTTGTAGATTTCTGCAGCGTTAGCTGCACCGGCTACCAGCAGAGCAGGGATAACCACTGCCAGAATATTGCGCTTCATCATTATTTATTACCCTCATTGTGGTTTTTATGGACACCTGCCACTGCCGTCAATAATTCTTTACGGAACTATTGATGATAGTTTGGTGTCTTTCTGTATCTGTCAGGCATCTTTCCATCCATGAAACCGTTTCGCTAGCCTGAAAGTGCTACAAATACGCACATTGAGTTTCAAAAAGAAAATATGTGTAACTAAATATTAATTTTAGGGAACTTTGTGAACCATTTCAAATTTCATTCTTAGCGCAACAAAAATGCTTCGCTTGTTAACATATATATATGAATTACTTATGTTTAATCCGCATAAGCTCAGTGAATGGGTATTTCATGCTCACAATTGTTCATTTTTTGACTTGTTTTTGGATGTCCAGATGTCTGTGTGAAAAGTGAACGATTGTGCTATGCCCAGCACCGATTTGAAATGCGAGCAAACTTAAGCGCAATTTTTGTTAAAGAGTGTGAGATAGAAACAGTTGGTAACCGGGCAGTCGGGAATGGAGGTTGAAATTGACGTTTGCTTAATGAGCGTTGAAGAAAATAGACCTTTTATTCTCAAATGTAAAAAAGGCCAGCGAAAAGCTGGCCTTTGGTTTTGTTGGCTTAGAAGCTGGCGTTACGTGGAGTACGTGGGAACGGAATCACGTCGCGCACGTTCTGAACGCCGGTAACATAGGCGATCAGACGCTCAAAGCCCAGGCCGAAACCGGAATGCGGCACGGTGCCGTAGCGGCGTAGGTCGCGGTACCACCAGTAATCTTCTTTATTCAGACCCATTTCAGCCATGCGCGCATCCAGCACATCCAGACGTTCTTCACGCTGGGAACCACCGATGATTTCACCGATGCCTGGCGCCAGGACGTCCATCGCGGCAACGGTCTTACCGTCTTCGTTAAGGCGCATATAGAAAGCTTTGATGTCTTTCGGGTAGTTTTTCACCACCACCGGTGCCTTGAAGTGCTGCTCGGCCAGGTAACGCTCGTGCTCGGAGGAGAGATCGACGCCCCAGTAAACCGGGTTTTCGAACTTATGCCCACAGTTCAGCAAGATGTCGACCGCATCGGTGTAGTTCACCTGGGCGAAGTCTGCGGAGATGAAACGTTCGAGACGCTCAATGGCCTCTTTGTCCACGCGCTCGGCAAAGAACTTCATGTCATCCATGCGTTCTTCCAGAACAGCCTTAAAGACGTACTTGAGCATCGCTTCGGCCAGACCGGCAACGTCGTCCAGATCGGCAAAGGCGACTTCCGGTTCCAGCATCCAGAATTCCGCCAGGTGGCGGCTGGTGTTGGAGTTTTCCGCGCGGAAGGTTGGCCCGAAGGTATAAACTTTGGACAGCGCGCTCGCGTAGGTTTCGCCG
This sequence comes from Enterobacter sp. Ap-867, assembly GCF_011752855.1. NCBI lineage: Bacteria > Pseudomonadati > Pseudomonadota > Gammaproteobacteria > Enterobacterales > Enterobacteriaceae > Enterobacter > Enterobacter sp. Ap-867. The sequence continues at coordinate 238,136 of NZ_VWWS01000008.1, forward strand.
TTCAGCTGGCCGGAAACGGTCAGGAAGGCTTCTTTCCCGAAGAAGTCTTTATCAAAATCGACTTTGCCTTCTGCGGTGCGAGGCAGGTTTTCCAGATCCAGCGTTGAAACGCGGAACATCTCACCAGCACCTTCGGTGTCCGAAGCGGTGATCAGCGGAGTAGAGACCCAGAAATAACCGTTTTCATGGAAGAAGCGATGCAGCGCCTGAGCCAGCGTGTGACGAACGCGAGCCACGGCACCAATCATGTTGGTACGCGGACGCAGGTGAGCCACTTCGCGGAGGTATTCGATGCTGTGGCGTTTTGCCGCCATCGGGTAAGTATCCGGATCGTCAACCCAGCCGGTCACTTCAACTTTGGTAGCCTGAAGTTCGAATGCCTGGCCCTGGCCCTGAGACTCGACCACCTTGCCGGTCACAATCACGGAGCAGCCGGTGGTCAGGCGCAGCACGTCTTCATTGTAATTGGGCAGAGAATTATTAATGACGGCCTGTACAGGATCAAAGCAGGAACCGTCGTAGACGGCGAGGAAGGAGATACCAGCTTTTGAATCTCTTCGAGTACGTACCCACCCGCGCACGGTGACTTCGCTGTCAACGGCGGCACGGCCCTGGAGTACGTCGGCTACAGGCACAACGCTCATAGTTTTCTCTCTATTAAATGGTCAATGACAAAAAAAATAGTAACCCACAGATGGGGGTTATCTATGTTACCTGTCGCGCGCCATCAGACAAGCAGAATTCGCGTTACTGATGAAGAAATAAAGGAATGAGAGAAGGGCGGTGAATAGCGAAGCGGCTATTCACCGATTATCGCTGAATCAGCTGGCTTTTTTAACCAGAGGAAGGTCAAAGGCTTTGCGCAGTGCCCGAACAAAGGCTTTGTCGTGGCAGATGGTTTTTCCCGGGCTATCCGAAAGCTTAGCCACCGGCTTACCGTTGCACTCCACGAGCTTAATCACGATGTTCAGCGGCTTAACCTGCGGAATGTCGCAGGTCAGGCGTGTGCCGATACCAAAGCTGAGGTTAACCCGGGATGAGAAGCGGCGGTAAAGCTCCACGGCTTTGTTTAAATCCAGGTTATCGGAAAATACCAACACTTTGCTTAACGGATCGATACCCAGCTTCTGGTAGTGGGCAATGGCTTTTTCTCCCCACTCAACCGGGTCACCGGAGTCATGGCGTAGTCCCTGGTAGCGCGTGGCAAACTCCTTGCCGAAATCACGCAGGAAGGCATCCATGGTGATGCAGTCAGTCAGGGCTATTCCTAGCTGGTCGGGATATTCGTCCAGCCACGCCTGCAGCGCTGCACGTTGGCTGTTCGCCAGGTCCGGGCTTATCTGCTGATGCGCCTGGAACCATTCGTGGGCCTGGGTGCCCATCGGCGTAAGATCAAGCCGGCGGGCCAGATCGTAGTTGCTGGTGCCGATAAACCACGGCTCCTGCTTGAGGCGCTCGACAATCGCCTGCTGCACTTCCCGAGAGAAACGGCGGCGGGTGCCGAAGTCCATCAGGCGGAAATGGGAAAGATCCAGCCCGGCGGTCAGCGTGTTAAATTCCTGCAGCTTAGTTTCCAGGTGATCCAGCGCCATTTTTGGCGTCACGCCGGGGGCGCGATGCTGGTGAACGACTTCACTGATTACCGCCAGCAGGGGAACTTCCCACATGATGACTTCCCGCCAGGGGCCGCTTAGGCGGATATCCAGGTGACCATGATTATTGGTCACCTGAACCTGAGCAGGGTCATAGCGGAAGTCACGCAGCCAGTCGAGGTAATCGGCTTTGAAAAAGGGCAGGCTTTTCAGCCAGTGAAATTCTTCGTCGCTGAGGCGCAGGTGCTGCATAGCCGCGACCTGCTCACGAATAGCCTCGGCATGAATGCCCAGCAGGTCGTCGCCGCGGCAGCGGAATTCCGCTGCGACATTTACGTCGTAATAGCGGTGATAAACCGCTTGCTGCATATGAAGCTTATAGGCGTCAGTATCCAGAAGCGTTTGCAAAATCGGGGAAGCGTGTCGTGTCATGGCGCGTTTCAGCATCCTCTCACAGGAGCGTTTCCATCAGTCCGGGCAAATTAAGACGCGGGAGTATACCCTGATTATCTGTTTATTGAAGCAGGATCACAACATTAGACGGGCAGGCTCTGGGGCAGTTTATGAAATGTTTAGCGCTATAATAGAGTTCAATGCATTGAATTAAATGGTGTTTAGAGTACTAAACAAAACGTGCGACATCCTTTTCTCGGTGAAATCACCGGCGGCGAATGGCCGCCGATGTTGACTGGCAGCTAACGAATGCGAAGACTGCCGTTCTCCGCTTTTTCACGCAGGATGTGATTCAGGGATTGAAGTTGCTCGAGCGTCATCCTGCCCATATTCGTTGTGCCTGACCCGAGCAGCGCGTGACTGAATCTGGCGAGTGCGGATGCATCCAGATACAGCGCCTTCAGCCCGTGCTGTTTTTTTTCATTCGGTGTTGGGTTGATACGAATTAGCGCGTCTTTCGGTAACGCGACGTTTTGTACCTTACAGGCAAGCGTGAGCGTGGCAAGATCGGCCAGGGATTTCACTTCAATTTCTTTGAGCTTGCCGCCGTTAGCTGTCCCGCTCAGGGAATGGTTTTCAGCCTGGTAGTTAAACATCGAGGCGGTGTTGCTCAACGAATTATGGATGGTATGGGTTTTCAGGTTGTTCACTTTACTGAAGCCAAACACCAGCGGCAGGGTTTGCCCATCGTTGAGCAGATTCAGGAACGGTAATTTTCCGCCGATCATTTCATTTTCAATGCGCTTAAAGGCGCTACCGATCAGTTTCCGCGTTTGTTCCCCGGAAGGCGGGTGGCTGTTATCCACGAATTTGATATGCGCCGGGACGCCGGTTTGCTGCAGGATTTGCTCCGGCGTTTCCTTTTTTAGGCGATAACCGTTATTCGACAAAAGACGCACCAGGCTGTTATACACCGCCTCTTCCAGATTATTGCTGCTTTTTAGCGTCAGCGTTGAGGCTGGGAAATGGCTGGCAGAAGAAGCATGATTGATGGCTTTGCTCAGCACGTACAGGTTCGAGCGCGTCTCCACCGTGGTGGGCTTAATACCCAGTCCCTTTGCGTACACGCGCGGTTTCTGGCGAAGGTTCTCACGCGTTTCAAATTTGTTGCTCGACTCCCGCGTCCGGTCGGAGAAAAACACTTTTCCCTCCAGCGACTGTGAACCGCCTTTAGGATCGTTCACGCCGCCTTTCAGCGCGCCGCTGCGCAATATTTCAAAGCCCCAGGGAGAGCCATGAAAAGCTTCCGGCTTGATATAGCCCGACGGCGCACTGGGATTCAGCGAAGCCAAAAGGCTGTGGTAAAGCCGCGCCCGCGTAGTGCCGTCAATATCACGGCGGTTAGCCAGCGCATCCAGCGGTGAGTTTCCGTGCTGGTCCAGAGCGACGGGTTTATAACCCTGCTGCCTTAGCTTCTGGATGGTAGCAATATCGTTTTGGGCAACGGCCTGATGAAAAGCCATGGGGCCGGAAGGAGGAATACGCATATTAAGTTCTCTCAGGAGGAAGGGGCTGCATTGAGTGGCGTAGGAAAAGGAAGAGTTCCGTGCCGGAAGGTGCAGGAGAGAAAGCGTAATACCGCATAAAGCGGTAAAAAATTTGGGCTATCGGCCGCCAAAGATGAAGATTCTGCGTAGCAACATTCCGGCAACAGGAATAGACTGAAGTTCGTTATCTTACGGACGATGTATAAGGTTTTTTATGACACAACAGCCACAAGCCAAATATCGCCACGACTATCGCGCGGCGGATTATACGATAACCGATATCGATTTGACCTTTGACCTTGATGCCGCAAAAACTCAGGTCACCGCAGTCAGCAAAATTGTCCGTCAGGGCGAAGCGGGCGCTCCGCTGCATCTTGATGGTGAAGACCTCACGCTGGTTTCCATTGCCGTAAACGGTAGCGCCTGGCCGCACTATCGCCAGGAAGATGGCGCGCTCATTCTGGAGCAGGTTCCTGACGCCTTCACGCTGACGATTGTGAACGAAATTAGCCCGGCAACCAACACCGCGCTTGAAGGGCTGTATCAATCCGGGGAAGCGTTATGTACCCAATGTGAAGCTGAAGGCTTCCACCACATCACCTGGTACCTGGACCGCCCGGACGTCCTGGCGCGCTTCACGACCAAAGTCATCGCCGACAAAAACAAATATCCGTATCTGCTGGCTAACGGCAACCGCATTGCCGAAGGCGAGCTGGAAAATGGCCGTCACTGGGTGCAGTGGCAGGATCCGTTCCCAAAACCTTGCTACCTGTTTGCGCTGGTGGCGGGGGATTTTGACGTCCTGCGCGACAGCTTCAAAACCCGTTCCGGCCGTAACGTTGCGCTGGAGCTGTTTGTTGACCGCGGGAATCTGGATCGCGCTGACTGGGCGATGACCTCGCTGAAGGCGTCTATGAAGTGGGATGAAACCCGTTTTGGCCTGGAGTATGACCTCGACATCTATATGATCGTCGCCGTCGACTTCTTCAATATGGGGGCGATGGAAAACAAAGGGCTGAATATCTTCAACTCGAAGTATGTCCTGGCCCGCGCCGAAACTGCGACTGACAAAGACTACCTCGACATTGAACGCGTCATCGGCCACGAGTATTTCCACAACTGGACCGGTAACCGCGTCACCTGCCGCGACTGGTTCCAGCTGAGCCTGAAAGAGGGGTTAACCGTCTTCCGTGACCAGGAGTTCAGCTCCGACCTGGGGTCTCGCGCAGTTAACCGTATTCAAAACGTGCGTACCATGCGCGCGATGCAGTTCGCCGAAGACGCCAGCCCGATGGCGCACCCGATCCGCCCGGACAAAGTTATCGAAATGAATAACTTCTATACCCTGACGGTGTATGAGAAGGGCTCAGAAGTGATTCGTATGCTGCACACGCTGCTGGGCGAAGAAAACTTCCAGAAGGGCATGCAGCTTTACTTTGAACGCCATGACGGCAGCGCGGCGACCTGCGATGACTTCGTGCAGGCGATGGAAGATGCGTCCAACGTTGACCTGTCTCATTTCCGCCGCTGGTACAGCCAGGCCGGGACGCCGGTTGTCACCGTGCGTGACGACTACAACCCGGAAACTGAGCACTACACGCTGACTATCAGCCAGATGACGCCGCCGACCGCTGAACAGCAGGAAAAACACCCGCTGCATATCCCGTTTGATATCGAGCTTTACGATAACGAAGGGAAGGTCATTCCGCTGCAGAAGGACGGTCACCCGGTGCACCACGTGCTGAACGTGACCCAGGCCGAACAGACCTTTGTTTTCGACAATGTCTACTTCCAGCCGGTGCCGTCTTTGCTGCGCGAATTCTCTGCGCCGGTGAAGCTCGAGTACAAATGGAGCGACCAGCAGCTGACGTTCCTGATGCGCCACGCGCGGAACGACTTCTCCCGTTGGGATGCGGCGCAAAGCCTGCTGGCAAACTACATCAAGATCAACGTGAACCGCAGCCAGCAAGGGCAGCCGCTTTCTCTGCCGCTGCACGTGGCTGACGCATTCCGCGCCATTCTGCTGGATGAGAAGATCGATCCGGCGCTCGCCGCGGAGATCCTGACGCTGCCTTCGCAGAATGAAATTGCCGAGCTGTTCCAGACCATCGATCCTATTGCCATTGCTGAAGTTCACGGGGCGCTGACCCGCACCCTCGCAGCAGAGCTGGCCGACGAGTTCCTGGCTATCTATAACGCCAATAAGCTCGACAGCTATCGCGTGGATCACGGTGATATCGGCAAGCGCGCGCTGCGCAACACTTGCCTGCGTTATCTGGCGTTTGGCGACGTTGAACTTGCTGAGCAACTGGTACGCGAGCAGTATCAGCAGGCGGACAATATGACCGATTCTATTGCCGCACTGTCCGCCGCGGTGGCCGCGCAGCTGCCATGCCGTGAAGCGCTGCTGGCTGATTACGATGAGAAATGGCACAAAGATGGCCTGGTCATGGATAAGTGGTTTGTGCTGCAGGCGACCAGCCCGGGCAGCAACACGCTGGCGAAGGTTCGCGAGCTGCTGAACCACCGTTCTTTCAGCCTGGGCAACCCGAACCGCGTACGTTCTCTGATTGGCGCGTTTGCTTCAGCCAACCCGGCCGCGTTCCACGCCAAAGACGGCAGTGGCTACCAGTTTATGGTCGAGATGCTGACCGAGCTCAACAGCCGCAACCCGCAAATTGCCTCTCGTCTGGTAGAGCCGCTGATTCGCCTGAAGCGTTATGACGCCGAACGTCAGGCTAAGATGCGTGCCGCGCTGGAGCAGTTGAAAGGGTTGGAAGACCTGTCCGGGGATCTGTTCGAGAAGATTGCCAAAGCGCTGGCGTAATCTTTGCCCCTATCCCTTTCAGGGATAGGGTATTAAATCAGCCGGTGCGCACCTGGCGCGCCGGCTCCTCAGAACCTCGTTTCATCACTCTGGCAAGCACTTCAGCCTCCAGCTCCGCTAGCTTCACCGATCCCAGGCGGCGCGGACGCGGTAAATCAACCGTCAGGTCCAGGCCAATTTTCCCCTCTTCTATAAGCAACACGCGGTCGGCCATGGCGACGGCTTCGCTGACATCATGGGTGACCAAAAGCACGGTAAAGCCATGTTCCTGCCACAAAGAAACAATCAGCTCCTGCATCTCAATACGCGTCAGGGCATCCAGCGCGCCCAGCGGTTCGTCGAGCAACAGCAGGCGCGGGCGATGGATGAGCGCCCTTGCCAACGCCACGCGTTGCTTTTGCCCGCCGGAAAGTGCCGCTGGCCACTCATTGGCCCGATTTTCAAGCCCAACGGCGGTGAGCGCCTGAAGAGCTGCGTCTCGCCAGTTATTTTTCAGCCCGAGCCCGACGTTATCTATCACCGTTTTCCACGGCAGCAGCCTGTCGTCCTGAAACATCAGCCGCGTATCATCCTGGCTGTCCCGCAGCGGTGCACTGCCTGCGAATAGCGCGCCGTGATTGGGTGTTTCCAGCCCGGCAAGCAGGCGCAGTAGGGTACTTTTGCCGCCGCCGCTGCGGCCGACCACCGCCACGAACTGCCCGGCGGGGATACGCAGCTCAAGCTGATTGAGAATGCTTTTATCGCCGTAGCGTTTGCTGACGCCGTTGAGCCACAGCGGCGTGCCCTGGTTCAGACGAGCAGTTGTCATACCGTCTCCTCCTTTAATTGATAAGCCGGATGCCAGCGTAACCAGACGCGTTCCAGCAGGCGGGCGCTGACATCGGCGAGTTTGCCCAGCAGCGCATACAGCACGATGGCCACCACCACCACGTCGGTTTGCAGGAACTCCCTGGCATTCATCGCCAGATAGCCAATCCCTGAATTTGCCGAGATCGTTTCGGCGACAATAAGCGTCAGCCACATCAGGCCTAAGGCAAAACGTACGCCGACCATAATGGACGGCAACGCACCCGGCAGAATGACGTGCACGAACAGGCTAAACCCGGAAAGGCCGTAGCTGCGCGCCATTTCCAGCAGGCCACGATCGATATTGCGGATGCCGTGCCAGGTATTGATGTAAATAGGAAACAGCGTCCCGAGCGCCACCAGAAAGATCTTGGCCGTCTCATCGATACCAAACCACAGGATCACCAGCGGGATCAGCGCCAGATGTGGAACGTTGCGCAGCATCTGAATAGAGCTGTCCAGCAGGCGTTCGCCCCATCGCGACAGGCCGCTAATCAGGCCTAAGATCAGGCCCAGCGATCCGCCGATGCTGAAACCAATCACGGCACGCCAGGAGCTGATAGCCAGATGCTGCCAGAGTTCACCGCTGGCTGAGAGGCTCCAGAAAGCCAGCACGACGCCCTCTGGAGAGGGCAAAATACGGGTGGAAAGCCAGCCTGCAGACGAAGCTAATTGCCAGAGAAGCACAATCGCCACCGGCAGCGCCCAGGGGGCCAGGCGCAGCAAGACTCTGTGCACGGACGCTTGCATGGTGCCTCCCTAGCTCTGCGCCACTTTACGCGGGATAAAATCGTTGGCGATAACTTCTCCTTTTTCCTGAACCTGTCGCGGCTGAGGAATTTCTGGGATCGCCACGTCAAGGTGAGGGAACAGCAGTTCGCCCGCGCGGTAGGCTTCTTCCAGATGCGGATAGCCGGAAAGAATAAAGCTGTCGATGCCCAGGTCGGCGTACTCGTTTATGCGGGCCGCGACCGTTGGCCCATCGCCCACCAGCGCGGTGCCAGCCCCACCGCGAACCAGACCGACACCGGCCCAAAGATTAGGGCTGATCTCCAGCTTGTCTCGCTTACCGCCGTGCAGGGCGGCCATGCGCTGTTGCCCGACGGAGTCGCTGCGGGCAAAAGCGGCCTGTGCCTTGGCGATGGTGATGTCATCGAGGTGAGAAATAAGCCGGTTTGCCGCCTGCCACGCTTCTTCGTTGGTTTCGCGCACAATAACGTGCAGGCGAATACCAAAGCGAACTTGCCGCCCCCGCGCTTCAGCTTTCGCCCGAACTTGCTCGATCTTTTCTTTTACCAAATGTGGAGGTTCGCCCCAGGTCAGGTAAAGGTCAACCTGCTCGGCCGCAAGATCCTGAGCGGCATCGGACGATCCGCCAAAATAAAGCGGTGGGCGAGGTTGCTGTACCGGGGGATAAAGCAGCTTCGCGCCTTTGACCTGGATGTGTTTGCCGTCATAGTCGACGGTTTCACCTTCCAGGACGCGTCGCCAGATGTGCGTAAACTCTGCAGAGGCCTCATAGCGCTCTTCATGGTTTAGAAAAACGCCTTCCGCAGCCAGTTCTTCAGCGTCGCCCCCGGTCACCAGGTTAAACAATGCTCGCCCGTTGGAAAGGCGATCCAGCGTGGCGGCCTGGCGAGCGGCAAGAGTAGGGGAGACAACGCTCGGGCGCAGTGCGACCAGGAACTTAAGCCGTTGAGTGACCGGGATCATTGAGGCCGCCACCAGCCAGGCATCCTCGCAGGAACGCCCGGTCGGGATCAGCACGCCGGTGTAGCCGATGCGGTCTGCAGCCTGAGCTATTTGCTGCAGGTAGCCATAGTCGACCGGGCGTGCGCCCGTGTCGCTGCCAAGATAGTGCCCATCCCCGTGGGTAGGTAAGAACCAGAACAGATTCAGACTCATGACTTAGCTCCTTGTGTCTTGCCGGCGGGTTGCCAGATGCGGGTTCGGATATCGACTTTCTTTGGAACAAGGCGATTTTCATAAAACAGGTCGGCGGTATTTTGCTGTTTGGCAGCAGTCGCTTCGTTGACCGGCGTAATTTCTGAAGGAGGGCGATGGTCAAAGTAAGTGGCAATGACGGCTTCAGGCAGGCCCATCGTTTTAGCGAGAAGCGCTACGCTTGCTGCCCGCTGCGTGCGGGTGAGCGCGTCGGCATCGCTAAAGGTTTTCAGTACCTGTTGAAGAAACGGGCCGTTCGCTTCTGCATAAGGACGGGAAGCTAAATAGAACGACCCGGTTTGATTCAGCTCGCTGCCGTCCGTTAAGACGCGAACACCGCCGTTTAACAGCGCTGCCGAATAGTACGGATCCCAGATAGCCCAGGCATCGACGTTCCCTTGCTGAAAGGCCGCGCGGGCATCGGCGGGGGTCAGGTAAGCGGGTTGAATATCGGAAAACTTCAGTCCGGCTTGCTGCAACGCGCGCAGCACCAGGTTGTGTGAGCTGGAGCCTTTCTGGAAGGCAATCTTATGGCCTTTTAAATCCGCCACGGTTTTCAGGGGGCTATTTTCGGGGACCAGAATCACCTCTGCTTTCGGTTTGGGCGGCTCGGCACCTACATACAGCAGATCCGCTCCGGCGGCCTGCGCGAAAATAGGCGGGATATCGCCCGTGCTGCCCAAATCGATGCTGCCGACGTTCAGTGCCTCCAGCATTTGTGGCCCGGCGGGAAACTCAATCCACGAGACTTTGGTATTCGGGTATTGCTTCTCCAGGAGCTGGTGGCTTTTGGCTAACACCATACTGACGGAGCCTTTTTGGTAACCAATGCGCAGCTGTTCCGGGCCGCTGTCCGAGGCGTTGCTATAGGTTGAAAAAGCAAGCAGGCCGGCAAAAGCGAGCCACGGAGAGCGGCGTTTAAGCAAATTAAACATGGCTCACCCCTCGGGCGTTAAACGGCGAAGGTACCGCAAAGTCACGGCGGTGGAGCGCCTGCCAGAAGGTTTCCAGCGCTTCGTCCAGACGTTTTTGTAGGTTAGGCGTGAACTGAGGTTTGTGCTGGTAATCGGCTATCTGGCCGTCGTCGGCGAAAACGCCGTGCAGGATCTCCTGTGCTTTGAGCGCATTCAGCACCGGTTTAAGGGCATAGTCCACGGCGAGCATATGCGCCACGGTACCGCCGGTGGCGAGAGGCAGAACAACCTTCTTCTCTAAGGCGCGTTCGGGGAGCAAATCGAGCAGCGTTTTTAGCGCGCCTGAAAACGAGGCTTTGTAAACCGGCGTGGCGATAATCAGGCCGTCGGCAGTGCTGAGTTGTTCGGTGAGCGCCAGCAGCGCCGGGCTGTCGAACCTTGCATAGAGCAGGTCTTCAGGCGCGAAGTTCTGTAAGTGCCAGTGATAAACTTCAACATCAAGGGCGCTCAGCTTCTCCCGCGCATACTCCAGCAGCGAGCTGGAACGGGACGGGTAGCGAGGGCTTCCGGCCAGGGTAATCACACGCATCACGACTCCTTATAACTAATTGTTTGCTTTTATCTAACATTGATAACAATTAGCGTGATACTCGCAGAGATGATTTCCGTGGCTAAGTGATTTTTCCGGGATAGATTTGCGAAAAAGCGCATATTGCGCGCCGGGAAAGAAAACGTTTGCCTCTATTCAGGCTTTTTTGCGACAGGTCAATTCCAATCATCCCCCGGATCGTGAATAATAACGCCCCGGTCTGCACACCGGGAATCCAGGAGAGTTCATGTACTACCCCTTCGTTCGTAAAGCCCTTTTTCAGCTCGATCCAGAGCGCGCTCATGAGTTAACTTTTCAGCAATTACGCTTTGTCACCGGAACGCCGCTTGAGTGGCTGGTGCGTCAGAACGTGCCGTCAAAACCTGTGACCTGCATGGGGTTAACGTTCAAGAATCCGCTCGGCTTAGCCGCGGGCCTGGATAAAAACGGGGAATGTATCGATGCCTTCGGAGCGATGGGCTTTGGCTCCATTGAGATTGGCACCGTGACGCCGCGTCCGCAGCCGGGGAACGACAAGCCACGTATCTTCCGTTTGGTGGAAGCCGAAGGGCTGATTAACCGAATGGGGTTTAATAATCTCGGGGTGGATAACCTGGTCGAAAACGTAAAAAAAGCGCATTTCGACGGCGTGCTCGGGATTAATATCGGCAAGAACAAAGATACCCCCGTTGAACAGGGGAAAGACGATTATCTGGTCTGCATGGATAAAATTTATCCATATGCTGGCTATATTGCGATCAATATCTCATCACCGAATACGCCAGGGCTGCGTACTTTGCAATATGGTGAAGCGTTGGACGATCTTTTAAGCGCCATTAAAAATAAGCAACAAGCGCTGCAAGAGATCCACCATAAATATGTTCCCGTGGCGGTGAAGATCGCGCCGGATCTTTCTGAAGAAGAATTGATCCAGGTGGCGGACAGTTTAGTTCGCCATAATATTGACGGGGTCATTGCAACCAATACTACTTTAGACCGCAGCCTTGTTCAGGGCATGAAACACTGCGATGAAACCGGGGGCTTAAGCGGGCGTCCTGTACAATTAAAAAGCACGGAAATTATTCGCCGCCTGTCTCAGGAATTAAATGGCCGCCTGCCGATTATTGGCGTAGGAGGGATTGATTCCGTGGTTGCCGCTCGCGAGAAGATGGCGGCTGGCGCTTCGTTGGTTCAAATATACTCAGGCTTCATTTTTAAAGGCCCACCGCTGATTAAAGAAATCGTTACCCATCTCTGATCATTTACCTTTTACAGACAACCAGGGCTTTATTTTCGGTCCTGGTTGTTTTATATTCCGCTACTGTTGCTTATTTAAACATATTGGTCTTTTATTAATATGGTAAGAATTTGAGTGGCAATTCAGCAGCGGGATAAATGAAGGGTAAGCATTATGCGAATAAAACCGGACGATAACTGGCGTTGGTATTTCGATGAAGAGCACGATCGAATGATGCTCGATTTGGCCAATGGTATGCTTTTCCGTTCGCGCTTTCCCCGTAAAATGCTAACCCCGGATGCCTTTGAAAATTCAGGTTTTTGTGTTGATGATGCGGCGCTTTATTTCTCTTTTGAAGAAAAATGCCGTGATTTACCGTTAGGGAAAGAGCAGCGCGCCGAGCTGGTGCTCAACGCCCTGGTAGCGATTCGCTTCCTCAAACCGCAGATGCCAAAAAGCTGGCATTTTGTCTCCCACGGCGACGGCTGGCAGCCAGAAGTAGGGGAAGGGGCCTGCGTGTGGCTAAGCGAGAATATGCAGCAGGTGAACCTGCTGGTGGTGGAAACCGGCGACAATGCCGCACTTTGCCTGCTTGCTCAGCAGGGGCTCACGTTAGCTGGCCGCACGATGCAGCTTGGGGATGCCATTAAAGTGATGAATGACCGGCTGAAACCGCAGCCTTTAAGTAGCGGCCTCAGACTCGATCAGGCCGTTTAGCGCGACGCCACGCTCACATTCCCTGTAGGCACGCAGCTGCAGCATAAAATGGTGCCGTCCGCGCCAATGGCGCCTTTCTTCAGTGCTTTCACTTCGCCATCCAGCAACCTAACCCGACAGCTTCCGCATATCCCGGCCCGGCAGGAATAGGGGACGCGAATCCCTTTGTTTTCCAGCTGTTCCAAAAGAATCTGTTGGTTATTGCCCTGGAACGTCGTGCCTTCCCAGTCGATGCTGACGCTGCTTTCAGGCTGGCTCTGAGGTTCGAGGCTTTCCACCACTTCGCCGGGGCCATAAACATTCGCCGGCCTGTGGGCCAGCACCTCCAGCTCGTCGCCCACGCGAATAACTCCGCTGTTACGGGCAATCAAATTCTGACCAAAATCGACTGCGCCGCTATTATCCTGCGCGGTGCGGAATCCCTGCAGCGTTTTGAGCGGTTCTCCACTCGGATGTTTCAGGCCGCGTTCCGGGCTAACCGTCGTAAAAATACAGCGGCTGCAGGGTTTAGCCACGTCGAAAGTGACCCCGCCAATACGCACGACTTTCCAGGTATCCTCCGCCCACGCAGAGGCACCGGTCACCACGATATTCGGGCGAAACTGGGTCATTTTAACGCTGGCGGGGCAGCGGTTTTGCAGGTCGCGCAGCGAAGCTTCGTTGGTCAGCAAATAAGGGAAACCGTCGGCAAAAGAGAGCGGTACTTCTTCGTGGCGTTTCACCCGGCGGGTGGGCCGCTCACCAACCCAGCGCAGCTGCACCGGGCGAGAGAAGAACCCGCTCAGCCACTGATTAATTTCATCGGGCGCAATGAGCGCGGTAAAGTGCGTGCCCCAGACTTCTGTCGGCTCCGGCGTTGCGGCGAAATCAGCAAAGCGAATGCTGGCCGAGCTGCCGTCCGGGGCGGATAAATAAAGGCCGTCATGCACGAATGCGGGAGTGAACAGCACCATCTGCGGATGCTGGCGGGCGGTAATAAAGGTGCCATCCAGCTCGGTAATCATAAAGATGCGATCAAAGGCCAGGCCGCTGGTGGTTGCCTGCGCGTGGGAGAGCGCCAGGCCGCGCATAGATTTTACCGGGTGAATAAAGAGTTGAGACAAAGTAATCACGGCGCCCTCCGTGGGAAGTAAATATAAGAGGGCAACTTTATGACATGCGTTGCGGATTAGCTATAATGCGCCACAATTTTCTTTTTACCTGATAAGTGACGATATGAATTCTCTGTTTGCCAGTACGGCGCGTGGGCTTGAAGAGCTGTTAAAAACTGAACTAGAAAACCTGGGGGCCCAGGGCTGCCAGGTGGTTCAGGGCGGCGTACATTTCCAGGGGGATACTCGTCTACTCTATCAAAGCCTGATGTGGAGCCGCCTGGCTTCGCGCATTTTGCTGCCGCTCAGCGAATGTAAAGTCTACAGCGACCTTGATCTTTATCTCGGCGTGATGGCGATCGACTGGCCGGCACTGTTCGGGCCGGGCGCAACCTTTGCCGTGCATTTTAGCGGCCTGAACGAAACCATTCGCAACAGCCAGTACGGGGCGCTGAAGGTAAAGGATGCGATCGTTGACTCCTTTACACGTAAAAACCTGCCGCGTCCGGATGTCGATCGCGAGCAGCCGGATCTGCGCATTAACGTCTGGCTGAATAAAGATACCGCCAGCATCGCCCTGGATCTCAGCGGCGAAGGCCTGCACCAGCGCGGCTACCGCGATGCAACCGGTGCGGCCCCTATTAAAGAGACGCTGGCAGCGGCTATCGTGATGCGCTCCGGCTGGCAGCACGGCACGCCGCTGTTGGATCCGATGTGCGGCTCCGGCACCTTGCTGATTGAAGGGGCGATGATCGCCACCGATCGTGCGCCGGGCCTGCACCGTAAGCATTGGGGCTTCCTGAACTGGGCGAAGCATGATGCCGATGTCTGGAAAGAGGTGGTAACCGAAGCCCAGGTTCGCGCCCGTCGCGGCCTGACTGAATATCAGTCTCGCTTCTATGGTTCTGATAACGACAGTCGCGTGATTGAACGCGCCCGTGCCAACGCCCGCCGTGCGGGTCTGGCTGACGTGATCAGCTTCGACGTTAAGGATGTGGCGAACCTGGTCAATCCGCTGCCGGAAGGCCCGGCGGGGACGGTTATCAGCAACCCGCCATACGGCGAACGTCTGGAAAGCGAGCCGGCGCTGATTGCCCTGCACAGCCTGCTGGGTCGCCACCTGAAAAACCAGTTTGGCGGCTGGCATCTGTCGCTGTTCAGCGCCTCCCCTGAACTGCTGAGCTGCCTGCAGCTGCGCGCTGACCGCCAGTTTAAAGCCAAAAACGGCCCACTGGATTGCGTACAGAAAAACTATCAGCTGGCGGCAAATCCTGCCGGCGTTGCCGCGGCCAGCGGCCAGATTGCCGAAGATTACGCCAACCGCCTGCGTAAAAACGTCAAGAAGCTCGACAAGTGGGCGCGTCAGGAAGGCATCGAATGCTATCGCCTGTACGATGGCGATCTGCCTGATTACAACGTGGCGGTTGACCGTTACGGCGACTGGGTTGTGGTGCAGGAGTACGCGCCCCCGAAAACCATCGATCCAAACAAAGCCCGCCAGCGTCTGTTTGACGTCATCGCGGCAACGCTTGCTGTGCTTGAGCTGCCGACGAACAAGCTGGTGTTAAAAACTCGCGAACGTCAGAAAGGGAAAAGCCAGTACCAGAAGATGGGCGAAAAGGGTGATTTCATGGAAGTGAGCGAATATGACGCTCGCCTGTGGGTCAACTTGACCGACTATCTGGATACCGGCCTGTTCCTCGACCACCGCATTGCCCGCCGCATGCTGGGGCAGATGAGCAAAGGCAAAGACTTCCTGAACCTTTTTGCTTATACCGGTACTGCAACGGTACACGCGGGGCTGGGTGGGGCGAAAAGCACTACTACGGTAGATATGTCCCGTACCTATCTTGAATGGGCAGAGCGCAACCTGCGCCTGAACGGCTTGACCGGCCGCGCCCATCGGCTGGTGCAGGCTGATTGCCTGGGCTGGCTGCGCGACAGCGACGAACAGTTCGACCTGATCTTTATTGACCCGCCGACGTTCTCTAACTCCAAGCGTATGGAAGACTCTTTCGACGTGCAGCGTGACCACCTTGCGCTGATGAAAGATCTGAAGCGCCTGCTGCGTCGCGGCGGTACCATTATGTTCTCCAACAATAAACGTGGCTTCAAAATGGACTTCGCCGGCCTGGCGGAGCTGGGCCTGGTTGCACAGGAAATTACACAAAAAACGCAGTCGCAGGACTTTGCGCGCAACCGCCAGATCCATAACTGCTGGTTAGTCACTCACGAATCCCGGGATTAATAGTCATGTCATTAATTAGTATGCACGGTGCCTGGCTGTCGTTTAGCGACGCACCGCTGTTAGATAACACCGAATTACACATCGAAGAAAACGAACGCGTCTGTCTGGTCGGCCGTAACGGCGCGGGCAAATCAACGCTGATGAAGATCCTCAACCGCGAAGTCCCGCTGGACGATGGCCGCATGGTTTATGAGCAGGATCTGATCGTCGCTCGCCTGCAGCAGGACCCGCCGCGTAACGTTGCTGGCACGGTGTATGACTTTGTAGCGGAAGGGGTGGAAGAGCAGGCGGAATACCTGAAGGCCTACCATGATATCTCCCACAAAGTAATGAGCGATCCGAGCGAGAAGAACCTCAACGAGATGGCTCGCATTCAGGAGATCCTCGATCATCAGGGCCTGTGGCAGCTTGATAGCCGTATTAACGAAGTGCTGGAGCAGCTTGGTCTTGAAGCGGATACCGAGCTGTCTGCGCTGTCCGGCGGCTGGCTGCGTAAAGCCGCGCTGGGGCGTGCGCTGGTCAGCTCTCCGCGCGTATTGCTGCTGGACGAACCGACTAACCACCTCGATATCGAAACCATCGACTGGCTGGAAGGCTTCCTGAAAGAGTTCCAGGGCAGCATTATCTTTATCTCCCACGACCGTTCGTTTATCCGCAATATGGCCACCCGCATTGTCGATCTCGATCGCGGCAAGCTGGTGTCTTACCCTGGCGATTACGATCAGTATCTGCTGGCGAAAGAAGAAGCCCTGCGCGTGGAAGAGTTACAGAACGCCGAGTTTGACCGCAAGCTGGCGCAGGAAGAAGTGTGGATCCGCCAGGGCATCAAAGCGCGTCGCACCCGTAACGAAGGGCGCGTTCGTGCCCTGAAAGCGATGCGCCGTGAACGCGGTGAACGTCGTGAAGTGATGGGCAGCGCGAAGATGCAGGTGGAAGAAGCGAGTCGCTCAGGCAAAATTGTCTTCGAGATGGAAGACGTTAACTATCAGGTTGCCGGTAAAACGCTGGTGCGTGATTTTTCCGCGCAGGTGCTGCGTGGCGATAAAATTGCGCTGGTAGGGCCGAACGGCTGTGGCAAAACCACGCTGCTGAAGCTGATGCTGAGCCAGCTTCAGGCTGACAGCGGCCGCGTACACTGCGGTACCAAGCTGGAAGTGGCCTACTTCGATCAGCACCGTGCCGAGCTGGATCCTGACCGTACCGTGATGGATAACCTGGCGGAAGGTAAGCAGGAAGTGATGGTGAACGGCAAGCCGCGCCATGTGCTGGGTTACCTGCAGGACTTCCTGTTCCATCCCAAACGCGCGATGACGCCGGTGCGTGCGCTTTCCGGTGGGGAACGCAACCGTCTGCTGCTGGCGCGTTTGTTCTTAAAACCTAGCAACCTGCTGATCCTCGATGAACCAACCAACGATCTGGACGTGGAAACCCTGGAGCTGCTGGAAGAGCTGATTGATGGTTACCAGGGCACCGTGATGCTGGTCAGCCACGATCGTCAGTTTGTCGACAATACCGTGACCGAGTGCTGGATCTTCGAAGGCCAGGGCAAAATTGGTCGCTATGTCGGTGGCTACCATGATGCCAAAGGCCAGCAGGGTTCCGCTCAGCCGCTGCGTCAGGCTGCTGCGGCTAAATCCGAGAAGGTCGAATCGCAAAAAGCAGAACCTGTTAAACGTGCCAATAGCAAACTAAGCTATAACCTGCAGCGCGAATTAGAGCAGTTGCCTCAACGGCTTGAGCAGCTTGAAGCCGATTTAGGCACGCTGCAGGCGAAGGTCGCTGATGCTGATTTCTTCAACCAGCCGCACGATGTGACCCAAAAAGTCCTGGCGGAAATGGCCGCGGCGGAACAGGCTCTGGAAGAAGCATTTGAACGCTGGGAGTACCTGGAAGCGCTGAAAAACGGTTCGTAATCTAAGGAGAGTTACGATGTGTGCCACGCACCACCATCGCTCGCATATTTTGTGTCGACAATGTGATTTGCTGGTGGCGCTGCCCGCCCTGCAGGATGGCCACAAAGCCTCCTGCCCGCGCTGTGGCACTCCGTTAGTCACGCAGTGGTTTTTGCCGCGTCAGCGGCCAACGGCTTACGCTTTGGCGGGGCTGTTTATGCTGCTGCTGGCTAACCTGTTTCCTTTCATCAATATGAAGGTGGCCGGGATCAGTAGCGAAGTCACGCTGATGCAAATTCCCGGCGTGATGTTTTCCGAGGATTACGCCAGCCTCGGCACCTTCTTTCTGCTTTTTGTTCAGGCGGTGCCGGCTTTTTGCCTGATAACCATCCTGCTGTTGGTCAACCAGGCAAAATTGCCTTTTGGGCTTAAACGCTGGCTGGCGCGAGTGCTGTTCCAGTTGAAAAGCTGGGGCATGGCGGAAATCTTCCTCGCCGGGGTATTGGTTAGCTTCGTGAAGCTGATGGCCTATGGGGACATTGGCGTGGGCAGCAGCTTTATTCCCTGGTGCCTGTTCTGCATTTTGCAGCTTCGAGCCTTCCAGTGCGTGGACCGGCGCTGGCTTTGGGATGATATTGCGCCCATGCCGCCAGTGCACCATCCGTTAAAAGTTGGCGTGTCGGGGATTAAGCAGGGGCTGCGCTCCTGTTCCTGCTGCACGGCTATCGTTGAGGCGGATACGCTGGTCTGCCCACGCTGCGGGACACACGGCCACGTTCGCCGCAGGCACAGCCTGCAGTGGACGCTGGCGCTGCTGATCACCTCCATTATGCTTTATCTGCCGGCAAACATTTTGCCGATCATGGTCACCGAAATGCTGGGCAGCAAATATCCTTCCACCATTTTGGCCGGGGTGATCCTGCTCTGGAGTGAGGGATCTTATCCGGTGGCAATGGTGATTTTTATCGCCAGTATCATGGTGCCTACGCTAAAAATGATCGCCATCGCCTGGCTGTGCTGGGATGCAAAAGGGCACGGCAAGCGTGACAGCGAGCGAATGCACCTGATTTATGAAGTTGTTGAGTTTGTCGGCCGCTGGTCGATGATCGATGTGTTTGTGATTGCCGTTCTCTCCGCGCTGGTGCGCATGGGCGGGCTGATGAATATCTACCCGGCTATGGGGGCGTTAATGTTTGCCTGTGTAGTGATTTTGACGATGTTTGCTGCGATGACCTTTGACCCTCGCTTGTCCTGGGATCGCGCTGACGATGTAACTGATGAGGAGTCTTCCGAACATGGAAAATAAGCACGGCGAGGCGAAAGTGCAGAAGGTAAAAAACTGGTCGCCGGTTTGGATCTTTCCCATCGTAACGGCGCTGATTGGCGCCTGGATCCTGTTTTATCACTACAGTCATCAGGGGCCGGAAGTGACCCTGATCACCGCCAACGCAGAAGGGATTGAAGGCGGTAAAACCACCATCAAAAGCCGCAGCGTAGACGTCGGGGTAGTGGAGAGTGCACAGCTAACGGACGATCTACACCATGTAGAAATTAAGGCGCGGCTAAATTCCGGGATGGAGAAGCTGCTGCACAAAGATTCCGTGTTCTGGGTGGTAAAACCGCAGGTGGGGCGCGAAGGGATCTCCGGGCTCGGCACGCTGCTGTCCGGCGCCTATATTGAGCTGCAGCCGGGGACCAAAGGCGAGCAGCCCGAGAACTATGCTCTGCTGGATGCGCCGCCGCTGGCGCCACCTGATGCCAAAGGCATTCGCATTACGCTCGACAGTAAAAAAGCGGGCCAGCTTACCCCAGGGGATCCGGTGCTGTTCCGCGGCTACCGCGTAGGCTCGGTGGAAACCAGCACCTTTGATACCAATAAGCGAGCGATTAGCTACCAGCTGTTTATTGCGGCACCAAACGACAGGCTGATTACCAGCAACGTCCGTTTCTGGAAAGACAGCGGCATCGCCGTGGATATGTCCGCCCAGGGGATGCGTGTGGAGATGGGGTCGTTAACCACGCTGTTTAGTGGGGGCGTCAGCTTCGACGTGCCTGAAGGCTGGGAGTGGGGCAAGCCGGTTGAAACGGGCGCTGACTTCCAGCTGTTTGACGATCAGAAAAGCATTCAGGATTCGCTGTATACCAACCATATCGATTACCTGATGTTCTTCAAAGATTCTGTTCGTGGTCTGCAGCCAGGTGCGCCGGTGGAATTCCGCGGCATTCGCCTGGGGACGGTGGCACAGGTTCCGTTCTTCAACGAAAAAATGCGCCAAAGCCTGAATGACGATTTCCGCATTCCGGTGCTGATCCGCATCGAGCCAGAACGCTTGAAAAATATGCTTGAAGATGGCGCGGATATCTCGACCAATCTGCAGGTATTGATCAAGCGCGGACTGCGTGCCTCGATGAAAACCGGGAGCCTGGTGACCGGGGCGCTGTTTATCGATCTCGATTTCTATCCGAAAGAGAAAGCGCTGGGCGATCTGCCGCAAATCGCGGGCTACCCGCTTATTCCAACGGTGAGCGGCGGCCTGGCGCAAATTCAGCAAAAACTGCTGGAGACGCTGGATAAAATCAACAACCTGCCGATTAACCCGATGCTGGAACAGGCCACGAATACGCTGGCTGAAAGCCAGAAAACGATGCGCCACCTGCAGCAGACGCTGGACAATCTGAACAAGATTACTTCCAGTCAGTCGATGCAGCAGCTACCGGAAGATATGCAGAAAACGCTTCGCGAGCTGAACCGCAGTATGCAGGGCTTCCAGCCGGGCTCGGCGGCCTATAACAAGATGGTGGCGGATATGCAGCGTCTTGATCAGGTGCTGCGCGAGCTGCAGCCGGTATTGCGTACGCTGAACGACAAGAGCAACTCGCTGATATTTGAAGCGAAGGATAAAAAGGATCCGCAGCCGAAGAGGGCACAACCATGAAAAAGTGGCTCACGCTAGCCGCCGTCTTAGCGCTTTCCGCCTGTAGCGGGAGCGACAATGGCAAAACGTACTATCAGCTGCCGCAAACTTCACAGCCTGCTATGCAGGCCGTGAGCCAGCCTGGAAGCCACTTGCTGTGGGTCGATCAGGTCACCGTGCCTGATTTCCTCGCCGGCACAGGGGTGGTTTACCAGACGACCGATGTGCAGTATGTCATCGCCACCAGCAACCTTTGGGCCAGCCCGCTTGACCAGCAGCTGCGCAATGCGCTGGTCAGCAATCTCAGCAGCGCATTGCCAGGCTGGGTGGTTGCCTCCCAGCCGCTAGGCCACGATCAGGATGCGCTCAGCGTGAATGTGACCGGTTTTCACGGTCGATATGATGGCAAGGTCATTGTCAGCGGAGAGTGGCTCCTGAAGCGTCAGGGCGAAATTATTAAGCGCCCGTTCCATATCGAACTGAAGCAACAGGATGACGGCTACGACGCCATGGTGAAAACCCTGGCTCAGGGCTGGCAGCAGGAAGCGAAGAGTATTGCTTCGGCGCTCACACGCCTTAATTGATAGGTAAAATGATTGGTACAAAAAAGCTGCGATTTTCACCTTCGGGTGGTCGCAGCTTTTCTTTTTTGCTGAACCGGTTAGCGACAGGCGCGCCTCAGTTTTTGTCGAAAAGATAACCATAATATCGCGGAAATGTGACATTGGCGTGAATTTTGCGCATTGACGCTCGCTGAATTTCGCGTTATTGCTTATCCGTGGTTGCACATTTTGTAATCACTGTTTTCTTTTCCACCAGACAATGTAATGAGGGAAACGAGGCATGAAGAGACAAAAACGAGATCGCCTGGAACGGGCACATCAACGTGGTTATCAGGCAGGTATCGCCGGACGCTCAAAAGAGATTTGTCCATATCAGACTCTGAATCAGAGATCCTACTGGATGGGAGGCTGGCGAGAAGCCATGGAAGACAGGGCGGTTACTGCGTAATCACTGTCTCTTTAGAAAAAGAAACCTCCGCATCGCGGAGGTTTCGCCTTTTTGGACGTGTGTAACATCGATCAGGGTTTAGGGAAAATCCAGACGTGCTGCTCTGGCAACTGGAGATGATGCGGCTGAGCATCACGCATATCATTGCCGTAGGCGCGAATCACGAAATCATCTCCAGAGGTTCGGAAGAGATATTCCCAGCGATCGCCGAGGTACATGCTGGTTAACAGCGGCAGCGTCATGCCGTTTTCCCCGGGCAGATCGGCAATCCGTACGCGCTCCACGCGAATTACCGCCGTCCCTTCCTGCCCGGCCACGGCGCCAGCCCCAGCTTTGCCCCAGAGCGCCCAGCCGCTGCCCTCAATGCGTGCTTTACCGTCGCGAACCTCAGTCACTTTACCGTTCAGGCGGTTATTGC
Organism: Enterobacter sp. Ap-867; assembly: GCF_011752855.1. Lineage (NCBI taxonomy): Bacteria > Pseudomonadati > Pseudomonadota > Gammaproteobacteria > Enterobacterales > Enterobacteriaceae > Enterobacter > Enterobacter sp. Ap-867. Next base: position 260,317 of record NZ_VWWS01000008.1, read on the forward strand.
TGCCCATAAACTCGGCGGTGAACAGCGTTTGCGGTGAGCCATACATCTCTTGCGGGGTGCCCTGTTGCTCAATTTTTCCGTTATTCAGCAGCAGAATACGGTCAGAAATGGCCATCGCTTCGTTCTGATCGTGGGTGACCATTAACGCCGACAGCCCTAGCTTGATAATCAGTTCTCTCAGGAAGACGCGGGCTTCTTCGCGCAGTTTCGCATCCAGGTTGGAAAGCGGTTCATCAAGCAAAATCACCGGCGGGTTATAAACCAGCGCCCGGCCAATCGCGACGCGCTGCTGCTGCCCACCGGATAGCTGATAAGGGTGGCGCTGGCCGAGGTGCCCAAGCCCCAACTGATCCAAAACGGCCTGTACACGCTGGTTGATTTCCGCCGTCGCCACTTTACGCAGCTTGAGCGGGTAAGCGACGTTTTCAAAGACGGTTTTATGCGGCCACAGGGCATAAGACTGGAAGACCAGGCCAAGATTACGTTCTTCGGCCGGGATCTCTTTGCGGGATGCGCCGTCGTAAACGTTGCTTTTGCCGATAACAATTGTGCCCTGGGTGGGTTTTTCCAGCCCGGCGACGGCGCGCAGCAGCGTTGTTTTGCCGCTGCCGGAAGGGCCAAGCAAAGACACGACTTCGCCGCGCTTCAGCTCCATGGAAACGCCTTTCAGCACGGGATTGTCGCCGTAGGTTAAGTGCAGGTTCTCGACCGATAACTCAATCATGTAATTTCACTCCAAAACGAAGGGCAATGCCGAGCCCTAACACCACGAACAGAATATTAATAAAGGAAAGTGCGGCGACAATATCGATGGCGCCCGCGGCCCACAGCGAAACCAGCATGGAACCGATGGTTTCCGTACCGGGGGAAAGCAGGTAGACGCCGGTAGAATATTCACGCTCAAAGATCAGGAACATCAGCAGCCAGGAGCCAATCAGGCCGTAGCGCGACAGCGGGATGGTAACGTGGCGGGTAATTTGCCCACGGCTTGCCCCGGTGCTGCGGGCGGCCTCTTCCAGTTCCGGCCCAACCTGCAGCAGGGTAGACGAGATAAGGCGCAGGCCATAGGCCATCCACACGACGGTATAGGCCAGCCAGACGCTGAATATTGTGCTGCGCAGCGAGCGTAGCCAGACGATAAGGTTATCCCGCAGCCACTGGGACCACGGCATACCGGAAAGCCAGCCGGACTTCAGCGCGTTATCCAGCCACATCGGCAGGAATAAAAACACCCACAGGAAGGCCAGACCGGCCAGCAGGCCAGGCACGGCACGAGGTACCAGCACGCTGTAGTCCAGGAAGCGGGTCACGTTGTCTGGTTTTCTGTGCATGGCGATGCCGATAAACAGGTAGCAAACCACCGCCAGCGCGCCGCCGATGACCCCTATCGCCATTGAGTTGACGATGGCCCGCAGCAGGTTGGGCTGTTCCCAGATAGTGCGGAAGGTATTGAGCGACAGTTCATCCCACAGTGAAACGCCCACGCCCCAGTTGGAGATAAAGGACCGCAGGATAACGCCAATCAGCGGCACCCCGATGGTAACGGTCAGCCAGAACGCCACGACGGCGCCTGCGACCCAGCGCCATTTACCCAGAGGCAAGGCGCGAGCCTGAGAGGCTTTGCCTTTGACGGTGACAAAGCGGTTTGCCGTGCGCATCAGTCGGCGCTGCAGCATGACCAGCGGGATAGTGATACAAATCAGCACGACAGCGACGGCAGCCATCAGATGATAGGACGGCGTCCCTAGCTTATTGGTGAGCTTGTAGAGATACGTTGCCAGCACCATGTTGCCTTCCGGGTCGCCCAGCACGAGCATCAGACCGAAAACTTCCAGCCCGAGGAAGAACAGCAGCACGGTGGCATATAGCATTGCCGGACGCACCATCGGCAGGCTGACGGCTGTCATCACCTGAAGCGGCGTTGCACCTGCGGTGCGAGCCGCTTCCTCTACGTCGGAACCTACGCTGCGCAGGGCCGAGGAGATGTAGAGATAGGCGTGGGGCACATGCGTCAGGCCTGCGATCACCACGATGCTCGACATGTCGTAGATATTCCACGGCACGAAACCAAGCAGCGACTGCGCCCACAGGGAGAAGAAGCCAACCGGGCCTGCGGCCACCACATAGCCAAACCCCAATACCATCGGCGACACAAAAATAGGCACCAGAATCAGCGGCTCGATGATGCGTCTGCCCGGCAGGTCAGTACGCACCATCAGGAAAGCCAGAATGCCGCCCAGCGGGATGGCAATCACCACCAGGCCAAAGGCCAGAATAAAGCCGCTCTTCAGCGCCAGGTAAAAATCGGAGTCGGTGAAGATAAATTCAAAAGAGTCGAGGCTCCACTCCTTCGACGGGGAGAAGAAGGGGGCCGAGAGAAAACTCTGTATAACGATAAACGACAGCGGAATATAGATAACCAGCGCAGTTATCAGCACCACAATGCCGCGCGGCAGGCTTTGCCACTTTCTGCGTAATGCATCCATGTAACGATCCCTCAGGTCAGTTAGCCTGAATAGCCTAATGTGTTCGGGTTAAGCGAGGCGTAGCCGGACGGCACGCCTCATCAAAGGATTATTTCGCGGCGGCTTCGCGCCACTGCTTGATGTAGTCCAGGCGTTTTTTCTGCTGCAGGTATTCCAGCAGGGTTTCATCCACCGGGATCGGCTTCAGGGCGTTGCCGAGTTTTTTGGTCATGCCGTCGATGTCGTTGTCACCGTCGATATCATTGCGGATGGAAGGAATATCCGCCTGATTAGCGAGGATGTTTTGCCCCTTTTCAGACAGCACGTAGTCAATCCACAGCTTCGCCGCGTTGCTGTTTTTCGCTTCATTGCTGATAAAGGAGACGCGTGACAGCACCAGGGTGTAGTCCTTCGGATAAGCGATACCGAGGGAGGTGTCCGTTTTGGCACGGGCTTCGGCGTAAGAGCCCAGAATGTTGAAGCCAATCAGGTTTTCACCCGAGGAGACTCGCTCCATCATGGTGCCGGTTGAGGACTGAACCGAAAGGCCGCCTTTGGCTACATCGGCGAGCGTTTGGAAGTAACTTGGATCGGCCTTGTGATCCTGTACCGAAAGCATAAAACCGAGACCGGATTTTTCAATATCGTAAGTGGTGACTTTTTTGCTGAATTTTTCGGGCTGGCTGGCGATAAGTTTGGCCAACGCTGCATGGCTGTCAGGCACTTCATTGGCCGGGATCAGGCGTTTGTTGTAGATAAAAATGACCGGCTCATAGGTGGTACCGTAGGCCTTGTCTTTCCAGACTGCCCACTTCGGCAACTGGCCTTGCTCCGGGGATTTGTATTCCTGGGCATAGTCGGTGGCGAGCTTTAATGCCGTGTCCATAGAAGAACTCCAGACCACGTCACCGCTGGTACCGCCGGCGGCCTGCTCGCTGATATAACGGTTGTACAGCTCGGTGCTGTTCATGTCGTTATATTCTACTTTGATGCCCGGATATGCGGCCTCAAAGCCCTGAATAAGCGGGGCCGCGGTTTTGGTGTCGGTGGTGGAATAGAGCACCACTTTGCCTTCTTTGGTCGCGGCATCGATGATTTTTTGATAATCCGCCGGATAGCCCTGAGGCACAGCAGAAAATGCAGAGGTAGAGAGCAGCACGGCAGAAGCAAGGCAAGATATACGTAACTTATTCGACATTATTGTTAACCTCTAGTTACATTTGAGAAACTAAAAATCAACATAACGCATAACGTTTTCCAGGCAAGAGGGGGCGTTTTTTATCTTCACGATTTGTGATTTCGAACGTTGTTTAAGCAATTAACGCCATAAAAACCACGGCAAGAAAGCGTCATTCAGGCGGGCGATAGAAACAAAAAAGCACCCACTGCGAGCAATGGATGCTTTCGAGGTAAAGCCAGATGAAACGGTATTAGAAAGCAGACGTGTCTTTGAAAAGACCCACTTTCAGGTCGGTTGCGGTGTAGATCACACGGCCATCAACCAGTACTTCACCGTCAGCCAGGCCCATGATCAGGCGGCGATTCACAACGCGTTTGAAGTGAATGCGGTAGGTAACTTTCTTCGCGGTAGGGAGAACCTGACCGGTAAATTTCACTTCGCCCACGCCCAGCGCGCGGCCTTTGCCTTCGCCACCGAGCCAGCCGAGGTAGAAACCAACCAGCTGCCACATGGCATCAAGCCCCAGACAGCCAGGCATCACCGGGTCACCAATAAAGTGGCAACCAAAGAACCACAGGTCAGGGTTAATATCCAGCTCGGCTTCCACGTAACCTTTATCAAAGTTACCGCCGTCCTCGGTCATCTTGACTACGCGGTCCATCATCAGCATGGAAGGTGCAGGCAGCTGCGGGCCTTCAGCCCCAAACAGTTCGCCACGCCCTGAGGCAAGAAGATCTTCTTTCGTATAGGATTCGCGTTTATCTACCATGTCTACAGTAAGCCTTTTTATAATGAAGCACGCAGGTTAGCTAACACGTGTACGCTCAACAAGTCCGATCAGTTGTGGTTGAACCAGTTGAGCCAGCGTAGCGGCCACGGAAAGCGCTGGCGAACATCCGGCGCCGAGGCCTGAGCAATACGCTCCTGCACCGCACGCATCAGGGTGTTTTGCCCTTCGCCATCCCACGGGAGATTGGTCAATAACGGCAGGGCATCAGCCACGTCGTCAATTGCCCAAATCGAGAATTTATTTTGCTCGACGGCCTCCAGTACATCTTTATGCAGCGACAGGTGACGTACGTTCGCCAGAGGAATAATAACACCCTGGGTACCGCTAAACTCACGCTGCTGACAAATGCTGAAGAAACCTTCCACTTTTTCATTCAGCCCGCCAACGGGCTGTACACGGCCGAACTGATCCACAGAGCCGGTGATCGCAATGTGCTGATAAATAGGGACGTTAGCCAGGGCACTTATCAGGGCGCAAAGCTCAGCCATGGAGGCGCTGTCGCCGTCAACTTCGCTGTAGGACTGCTCGAAGGTAAGGGACGCCGAAAACGGGATTTGCTGGTCAAGCTGCAGCTCTGACATCAGAAATGCCTGCATGATCATCATCCCTTTGGCGTGAATGTTACCGCCGAGTTCTGCCTTGCGCTCTACGTCCGTAAACTCCCCATCACCGACGTGAACCACGCAACTGATACGGGAAGGTTCACCAAACGCCCGTGGATGACCCGGGAATTCAATGACCGACAGCGCGTTAACCTGGCCGATCATTTCGCCCTCGGTTTCAATCAGGATTTGCTCCATCAGGATTTCATCCTGCATGCGCTCGGCCAGGAAACCTTCGCGCCATTCACGCTGTTCGAGCATTTGTTGGAGCTGTTCGGCGTTAAAGCTGTCTGCTTCGGTAAACGGCGCGACTTCACGCAGCTGGCGTGAAATCCAGGAAGGGCAGAGTGGCAGCATTTCCTGATCGCCCGTGTAGCGGACGGCCTCACGAATCAGCGGTTGCCAGGCATCGGCTGCAGGTGCTGGCAATGACTTCTCAGCGGCGATGGCATAGATCCACTGACACCAAAGCGCCATTTCATCGGCAGAAGCAATTTGCAGATTGTCTTCAAATTCACTGTAGATAGCGGCTGCAGCCAGATCCATCTCCATTTCCTGGAAATCGGCCAGCGAGTCGCGCTCGCCAACCAGGACCAGTTTGAAATCCAACGCTAATGACGGAATTTTTACCGGCAGCGGACGAGTTTCGTCAGGTGAAATCCAGTCGAAACGCCCCTGGGTCATGATTTGTTTCAGGCGTAGCCACAGCAGCGGCTGGGCAAGGACGCTACGCATCGACAGCACCAGGACGCCGCCGTTCACGCGATGGATCAGGCCGGGCTCCAACGACACCTCGCCCGCAAACTGCCGCACGCAGCCTAACAGTTGCTCCGGTTCAACCCAGTCAGCGGCAATAACTTCTCCGCTGGACGCAAAGTTATCGTCAGCGTTCCCGGCCGGGCGCAGGGTGACCCGATTACCTTCAATGAGATAATGTCCGCCGATGATTTCTTCGGCTTCATCATGGGATGCTTCAACGGCCGCGGCGATAAGATCCAGATACTCTTGTTCTTCCGGGGCTTTTATCAGCATTAGATCGACGGAAGAAACGGAAAGGTTGAGTTGCTCAATCCCGTAAACTAAACGAGGTTGAACCGCAGAAAGAGGGGCGGAGTCGGTATCATAAGGCTGTGCAAAAATTTCCTGATAGCTTTCGGTATCAGGCACCAGGGCACGCCAGTCAAGTCGATTAGTCGTCAAAGTCGCTATATTTTTTAATGAGATGTCAAAGGCGCGATTATACAAGAATCGCTCGGGTAGCACACGGATAAAGCAGTAACACAGTTTTATCCCTCTCACAGCTTTGATTTTCAGTTCAGCGAATGGCGGAAAAACTGTTATTCTGAACTAAGTTACACGGTCACACTGAGATCACAATGAAATATCAACAGTTGGAAAATCTCGAGAGCGGCTGGAAGTGGAAGTATCTGGTTAAGAAGCATCGCGAAGGGGAATTAATCACGCGATACATTGAGGCCAGTGCAGCCCAAGAGGCGGTAGAGCAGCTCCTGACGCTGGAGAATGTGCCGGTTCTGGTTCAGAGCTGGATTGATCAGCATATGAACCCCGCGCTGCATAACCGCATGAAGCAAACGATTCGTGCACGGCGTAAAAGGCATTTTAACGCTGAGCACCAGCATACCCGCAAGAAATCCATCGATCTGGAATATCTTGTCTGGCAACGTCTGGCCGGGCTTGCTCAACGTCGCGGCAATACGCTTTCGGAAACGGTTGTTCAGCTGATTGAAGATGCGGAGCACAAAGAGAAGGTGGAAAGCAAGATGTCGACGCTTAAGCAGGATCTGCAGGCTATGCTCGGTAAAAAATAAAGCACTGAAAGCGTTACACGACCTCGCCATCGCGAAGTCTCAGACAATAAAAAAACCCCGCCATGGCGGGGTTTTTGTTCAAGGAAGGGTAACTTATGCCGCAGGCTGAGTTACAACTTCTTTGATACCTTTAACTTCGATCTCAACGCGACGATCTGGAGCCAGGCAGTCGATCAGTTTAGCTTTAGGCGCTACTTTGTCACAGGTGTTGCCGGTAACTGGGTTAGCTTTGCCCATGCCACGTGGAGAGATTTTGTTCGCTGGGATACCTTTAGAGATCAGGTAATCAACAACGCTCTGTGCACGTTTTTCAGACAGTTTCAGGTTGTACTGCTCGGAACCGATACGGTCGGTATAGCCCAGAACAACAACGGAACCATCTTTAGGATCCAGGTTGCTCAGCTGGGTGTACAGCTGATCCAGTGCCTGCTGACCTTCTGGTTTCAGGGTTGCTTTGTTGAAGTTGAACAGAACGTCAGACTTCAGAGTGAAGTGTTTGGTCTGTACTTCTGGAGCTGGAGCTGGAGCCGGAGCTACAACTGGTGCAGCTTCTTCCTGCTGGCCAAAGCGGTAGGAAACACCTACGCTCAGCATGCCGTTGTCAGGACGAACGCCAACGGTCTGTGCATCACCGATGTTGTTAACCCACTGGTATTCCAGACGGGTAGCGATGTCACGGGTAACTGCCCACTCAACACCACCAGCGAATACTGGGGAAACACCGGTGTCGTGGTTTTTACCAGCGATGGTGTTTGTAGAGTCTGCACGCCATACCATGCCGCCCAGACGGGTGTAGATGTCCAGGTCGTCAGTGATTGGGTAACCCAGTTTGGTGGTCAGCTGTACGCCCTGAGCTTTGAAGGCACCGCTAGTTACGCTGCCTTTGTAAGGCATACGGCCAAGCCAGTCGTAACCCATTTCAAAACCAACGTACGGGTTAACCTGATAACCACCGAAGGCACCAGCGCCCAGCTGGCTTTCGTGGGTGTTACCGTTGTTTTGCAGGTCCTTGTTATACCAGCCGGTATCGTGGAACTGAGACCAGCCCAGTTTACCACCTGCATACCAGGTGTTATCTTTCGGTGCGGCCTGCGCTACGGTAGCGAAGCCAGCCAGTGCCACTGCAATCGCGATAGCTGTCTTTTTCATTTTCTGCGCCTCATTATCATCCAAAAGGCCATGAGCTCTAAACCAATTTAAAGCCCAGGGTTAAATCCTTCGCCCGGGTTTACGCTCAATTGTTACTCTACCGATATATCGGTGTTATGAAGAGCAACCCTGGCGAGGTAAAGTCTACAACGTAGTTGGAAAGTTACAAGTGTGAAGTCCGTCAGGCATATGAAAAAAAACGACTTGCATACATATTTTTTTACAGAATGGACTGTTTTTTGAGCGGCTCACCTATCCAATAAACCCCGTCAAACCGCCATATGACGGGACTTTTTGAATCATGACAGCGGATTATATGGCATACGTAAAAAATTCCAGGATTTCTCCTAAATTTACTTAATGATACAAACTAGAATGAATTTTTAGGCCATTTCGTGGTCTTGAACCGGATGTTCCTGTGCTGGTTGGACGCATAATAAAGCCCATCGCATTGCCAGCTTCGGCTGCTATTGTCAGCCGTAAATGTTCTTCATCTGTTAATTCTTCCGTAAGCCAGCCGATGACTACGCTGTAATTTCCCGTCTGCAAAGCTTTCACCATGGCATCAACGGTGCAGAGAGGATCTAACTGATTTGCCTGCATCACTTTTGCCAGCGGCAGCCCAGCCGCCTGCAGCCATGTACGGCTGAGTTTTTGCTGCGGCGTTAGCCATAGCTGCCAGCGGGATTGTTGTCCCAACTGCTGTAATAAAGGTAGCAGAATAAACTGCGTAACCCATGGGCTCTCTTCGCTGTAGACCACTTCACTGATTAACCCCTGTACGCTGTTATCAGAGAGAGACTGCGCCGGGGTGTGCGCAGTAACTGCAACATGACGAAAGTGAGTTTGAGCGTTATGTGAGTGCATAGTGAGTCCCGCCTAATGGGTTACTGTATACATATACAGTAATGTCTGTGCGAACAAAGATCAACCGGAATTTCGGAAAGTGTCTCGCATTTTCCGTACGCAAAAGCGACACCGATGAAATTGTCGTTGCCATTAGCTTTAACCTTACTTATTTTCAGGGATTAAGAGGGTGAGTAACTAAAGAAGCTATTTACCAGTTGATATATAAGGACATATTATGAAAAAGGTGACATTTCTTAGAATTCATAAATCACGGAAATATCTTTCGTCACTGGGTAAAATCGGCTACAGACCGTTATTTGGCGGTTATAGTCTGACCGTCGACGGTGTGGTTTTTGCTATGGTGGCGGAAGGTGAGCTTTACCTGCGAGCTTGTGAACAGTGCGCGGAATATTTCATCCAAAAATCGGCCCCATCGCTGATGTACAGTAAACGGGGGCTCCCAGTCGCACTGAATTACTATCGTGTCGATGAAGAGCTTTGGGAAAATCCCGATAAACTCGTCCAGCTCTCTTCCCTGGCTTTACGAAGCGCCCAACGGGAGAAGACACAAATTAAGATACGTTCTCGCCGCCTTAAGGATCTCCCCAATCTTTCCCTGAATATTGAAGTTATGCTTCGTGAGGTGGGCATTAATGATCCACAAACGCTTCAACTCTTTGGGGCAAAACGGTCATGGCTAAAATTACGCAGTACCCGGAAAACGGTAGGTATTAAAGTACTGCTCGCGCTTGCAGGCGCTATTCGCGGTGTTCATGAGGCTGTACTGCCTGCTGATGTTCGCAAAGAATTGACGGACTGGTGGCGCCGCTATGAGCAGCGGCGCCAGCCTTATTCTGAGCACTGAGAGATTTGTTGCTGAAGACGAGAGATCTCTGGCAGAAGCGCAATTAATAACCCAATTTGTTGCAGCACCAGGGGTTCTTTTGTGTCTGCCCGAGTCTCAAGCTGCGAGATGCGGGCGGAGAGCCCTGTCAGAGCAGCCTGAACGCGTCCTTCATCGACAGGCAAGTGATGCAGTGCGTCATCAACGTAGCAGACGGCGTCATCAAGCAACATTAACGTATCGCCGTGGTTGAGTTTTTCCCTGTGCGCACCTAATGCAGAGATATAGCTGTTAAACGAGTGGTTCAGGCAAAGCAGACGGAACGCCGCTTCCCGCATCTCAGCGGAGACTCGAGGCTCGGAAGACATATTTGAAACCACGGAGGCCAGCTCGGCGTCTCTGTTATGGGCATCCCGCCGGGCAATGCGATATTCCAGGCGGTTATCACGTCCCTGATGGTACTGCTCAAGAATGGCATCCAGATAGCGACAATTGGCGTTGAACGCACGTTCAACGACTCGTGAAAGCCGGCGGAATCGCCAGTCAGGCCAGATGAAACTCACCGCCGCCCAGGCTATTGCGCAGCCTAAGAGAGTATCAATCACGCGCGGGAGAGCGACTTCAAAACCTTCTCCTAGCAGATTAAAACACAGTAATACCAGTAGAGTAATAAACATGGTGGCATGGGCGTATTGCACATTGCGGAAAGCGAAGAACAGCACGCCAGTAATGACGATCAGTATCAACTGGCCTTCGAGAGACGGGACAAGCCAAAGTAAAGGCAGGCCAACGGCCACCCCAACCAGCGTGCCGATGATACGCAGCGCTAAGCGTCGCCGGGTTGCACTGTAGTTGGGCTGGCAGACAAACAAGCTGGTCAGAAGTATCCAGTAACCATGCTGCAAACCCGTAAACTGAATAAACGCATAGCCCACACAAAGCACCAGGGACATCCGCACCGCGTGACGAAAGAGTGCGGATTCAGGCGTGAGGTTAAGCTTCAGCCGCTGCCAGATATCATCGAAGCCGGTCAGCTTGTCGTCGGCCAGACGATTCTCGGGATCGTTCTGCGGCTCAGCAATCGCCTGTTCTGATTCAATGTTTGCCAGTTGCGCATCAATTGCCCTCAAGTTTGTAATCAGAAAGCCCAACGCTTTTATCTCAGACGTGGTTGCATGGCTGGCACGAATTCGGTCCAGAGCGGAGTCCAGATGAGTAAATGCGCGTTCAAACCGTGTGTCGTGCTGATAAGGGACTCGCAGCAGGATTGATCGAGAGAGCTGCTGGCAGGCATGAGATTGCATCGTTAGCAGACGCTGAAAGCGGAACATCACGTCGCTATAGCGAAACTTATCGCGTAAGGCCTGGTACTGAATATGAGACGAGCTCGCCCGCTCGTGAATATCCTGGGCTACGAAATAATAGTGAAGTGTTCGACGAGTCCCTCTCTGCCCCCGATCGCCGCGGAGGCGAGTCAGTAATGAGCTTTTCGTCTGGTTTAGCGTGGTGACTAACTGGCTGTTAGCCATGGCCAACTGGAGCATTGGAGCCTGGCTTTCTTCTTCGATATCAGGATCAAACAGTGCGGCTTTAATTTCCAGAAAGTTAGCGAGGCTTTCATAACAGCGTGCCAGGTTGTCCTGCAGGGGCCGAATCGGGAAAATTAAATGGCCTGCTAAGGTCAGCAGGTTATACCAGACGGCACCGGCTAAAAGGAACAGTGGTTGCTGATACCAGTGCTCGTAGAGGGAAATACCGAGCATCGTGTAGATAGCAATCAGCAATGCACCAAAGGCAATGGTGGCATAGCGTTGGCCCAGCCCTCCAAGGAGGATAAATCCGCTGGTGGAGACCGTTAAGCCCACTGCAAACAGCCACGGCCAGGGAAACAGCAGCTCAACAGACGCTGAAGCAATGAAAAAGCTGACTAAAGTGATCAGTAAATTTCGTAGCCTACCACTTACCCGGTCGTCGAGATCGGCCAGGGCGGCAGCCACAACGCCAAGCGTGAGGGGGATCGTCAGCTTGACTTCACCGAGCCACCACGGCAGTGCCGCAGTGCCTGCAAGGGCAATAAATATGCGCAAGTTGTAAAGCCAGGCGCTGTTCCAGGTGTAACGACGTACCAGTGGGCTTAGGGTCAGCACAACGGCTCCTTACTGGAAACGGCGACGTGCATTGGATTCGCGTGCTGCTCTTGCCACTTCGACTGGAACAACCCGGCGACCAACGGGCCATAACGCAATGGCAGCAATCTTGAAGTTCGCAATTCCTACAGGGATCCCAATTACGGTAATACACTGCGCGATGCCCGCCATGATATGCATAATGCACAGCCACCAGCCGAAGAAGATCAGCCAGAGAACATTCAACAGTGTCCCCCCCGTATTTAGCAGCGTATTTTTACCCTGTGGATTAAGCTCATCCACATGAATGGCTTCATTGCCGTAGGGCACAAAGGAAAGCTTGGTGATTTCCCAGCAGGAGCGAGTCAGTGGCAGGGTGAAAATCAGCACAATACTCACCAGCGTGGCAAATAGCCAGGAGAGGGTGGTCAAGAAGCCACCCAGCACGAAGTTCAGAACATTAAGTACGGTACGCATAGTGACGCTTCCCTGACAGAAAAATAAAGAGTGATTAACCGCAGAAATTATAACGCGTTTTTACTCTGGAGCGTCATTCCATCGGCAGTTAAACTTGAGCCATAACTCTTACATTGGATCGGGCAACGTAATGGAACTCAAAGCAACTTCTCTTGGCAAGCATTTAGCTCAGCACCCTTATAACCGGGTCAAACTGCTGCCTGCCGGCGTTGAGGTTAAAGGCGATCGCCACGAATATCTTATTCCATTCAATCAGTTAATCGCAATTAACTGTAAGCGTGGCCTGGTTTGGGGAGAGCTTGAATTCGTTCTTCCAGATGACAAAGTGGTTCGCCTGCACGGTACCGAATGGGCGGAGACCCAGCGCTTTTTCCATCATCTGAGTTCGCTCTGGCTCAACTGGAGCACGGAGATGAGTGAAGTTGCCGCCGAAGTATTAACCGCTCAGCGAGAGGAGATTGCGCAGCGCACTCGCAAGGAGCTGTGGTTCCGGAGAAGTGATATGCAGGCGTTACAGGATAACCTCCGCGCAGCTATTTCAGCCCTCCCGCTACCGCATGCCCGACTTGGTGAGTTCGAAAATTGCCGGGAAGCGTGGGCCATATGTAAAGCCTGGCTTGAACAGGGTGAAGAGCGCCGACACCAGCGTAATAGCGCTTATACCGAACGGATGCTGGAAAAATATGCCGCTTTCTTTGAGCAGGTTGAAAGTTCGCCGCTGAATCCGTCTCAGGCCAGGGCGGTGGTGAATGGAGAAGATTCGCTCCTGGTGCTGGCTGGGGCCGGTAGCGGCAAAACCTCCGTTCTTGTGGCGCGTGCCGGATGGTTGTTACAGCGCGGTGAAGCAACAGAGGAGCAAATCCTGCTGTTAGCCTTTGGCCGTCAGGCCGCGCAGGAAATGGATGAGCGTATAGCCAGCCGCCTTAATACCGAAGCGATTTCTGCCAGAACTTTCCATTCACTGGCGCTACACATTATTCAACAGGGGAGCAAAAAAGCCCCTCGAGTCAGTGAACTTGAGAGCGACACAGCGGCTCGCCATCAGTTGCTGATCGACAGCTGGCAGCAGCAATGCCGGGAAAAGAAGGCAATGGCCAAAGGCTGGCGGCAATGGCTTAGCGAAGAGCTTGAGGGGGATGTTCCAGAAGGTGAATACTGGCAGGACAAACGCCTGGCGAAGCGGCTTGCCAGCCGGCTCGACCGCTGGCTCGGCCTGATGCGGATGCACGGAGGTTCACAGGCTGAAATGATAGACAGCGCGCCAGAAGAGGTCAGAGAACTCTTCACTAAACGTATTAAGCTGATGGCGCCATTGTTAAAAAGCTGGAAAGCTGCCCTGAAAGCCGAAGAGGCGGTAGATTTCTCCGGGCTGATTCATCAGGCAATTAATGTACTCGAAAAGGGGCGTTTTATCAGCCCGTGGAAGCATATCCTTGTCGACGAGTTTCAGGACATTTCCCCCCAGCGGGCCGCCTTACTGGCTGCTTTAAGACGGCAGAATTCCCATACTTCGCTTTATGCCGTGGGAGATGACTGGCAGGCAATCTATCGATTTAGCGGAGCAGAAATGACGCTCACCACGGCATTTAGCCACCATTTTGGGGAGGGTGACAGCTGCGCTCTGGATACTACGTATCGTTTTAACGACCGAATCGGCGAGATTGCTAACGGTTTTGTACAGCAAAATCCGTATCAACTGCGTAAGCCGCTCAATAGTCTCTCTAAAGGGGACAAAAAAGCGGTAACTCTGCTTGCCGATGACAGGCTCGATGATTTGCTGGACAAGCTTAGTGGGTACGCCTTGCCCGAACAGCGAATTTTGGTGCTGGCGCGGTATCACTATTTGCGTCCGGAAAGTCTGGAAAAAGCCTCCACGCGATGGCCTAAGCTCAACATCGATTTTATGACTATCCACGCCAGCAAAGGGCAGCAGGCGGACTATGTGATCATTCTTGGTTTGCAGGAAGGAAAAGAAGGTTTTCCGGCACCCGCGCGGGAGTCAATCATGGAGCAGGCGCTCCTGCCACAGCCGGAGGATTTTCCGGACGCAGAGGAGCGGCGTTTACTTTATGTCGCGCTGACGCGAGCACGTCATCGGGTCTGGCTTATGTTCAACAAGCAGGAACCTTCTGTCTTTGTTGAGGCACTTAAGCGGCTGGGTGTGCCTGCGGCTAATCGCCCGTGATTATTTCAGGCGTTCATTCAGATAGCGTTGGTAATCCGGAATAAGAATATCCACGCTCTCATTGAAGCCCGGAGAGTGAATAATAAAGTCTGCGGTAGAAAGGTTGGTGGCGACCGGGATATTCCAGACGGTCGCCAGGCGCAGCAGGGCCTTAACGTCGGGATCGTGAGGAACGGCATTGAGCGGGTCCCAGAAGAAAATCAGGACATCAATTTTACCTTCGGAAATTAACGCGCCTACCTGTTGGTCGCCCCCCATTGGGCCACTGAGCATGGCGTTGACTTCAAGCCCTGTTGCTCGCTGAATTAAATTACCCGTTGTCCCGGTGGCATAGAGAGTGTGGTTGGCAAGCGTTGCTTTGTGGCGCTGTACCCACTTCAAAAGCGCGTCCTTACAGTGATCGTGGGCAACCAGTGCGATATGTTTTTTTACCGCAAGGGTGCGGGTTGTTAGTTCCATTCTCTTTTCCTGGGTAGTTTTAGGCTGCTAACAGATTACTAAAAGTGCCCGGGGCTGCAAGAGCAGAACGTCAAAAAAGCGAGGCATCTCGAGGCATTGCTATGGGTTGTGGGTCTCATTTGCCCAGCGTAGAAAACGCGCCCGTGTCGGATTATCGGCCTGGCTGAACCAGTATCTCAGCCGTTGCTCTGTTAGCACTTCAGACTGCGCCGGTGGAAGATCTGGATTAGCCTGGGCAAATTGCAGAATACCTTCGTTGGCCATGCGGTTTGCGAATCCGGGCATTGACGCTTTTTTTCCTGATTTGTTATAGCGCTGTGTCTCTTCTTCATAATCCGTTCCGGTTGGATCGGGTTTTATCTCCAAAATATCGGTTCGGATGGGAATGGAATGCCCCTGTCCGTCCTGCAGCTTAATTTGAAAGGCGGCTCCAGAATGATTGGGATCTTTTAGCGGTAGAACAATATTGACCTGATCTATCTCTTTGGTGTCAAAACTGATCACCGTCGGGGGGGAAAACCCAGAAGATCGGCTGCGTGCGTTGTTTATTTTTTTTTCAACGCGCAGAACCAACTGATGAGGCCCATTATCTATTTCGATGCTGTCCGCCCCTTTAAGGAGCGAGCTGGAAACTCTTTTACCATCCAGAACCAGTAAATCCACATCGGCGGAAAGGCGCAGCGTGGTTCCCCATACCAGGGTTGGCAGCATCAATATTAGCCCTGCAAGTGGCAGACCTGCTCTCATTTCACTCTCCCTGGTGAACATGCTGAGTGGATATTTCAAAGTTTTTCCTGAGACCTGTTTATTAACATATAGACATATTTTCAGAAATTGCGCGCCTGAGTATCCAGTAGAAAGATGGCTGGGTGACGGGGTTTGGCATACACTTCAGACAACATCTTAGGGGGCGCTATGAAACAAAGTGATATCGAAAATATCCTGAAAACCACCCGTACCATTGCGCTGGTGGGGGCCAGCGACAAGCCCGATCGTCCGAGTTATCGGGTGATGGATTACCTGCTCAAACAAGGTTATGAGGTTATTCCTGTGTCGCCGAAGGTCGCGGGTAAAACGCTGTTAGGGCAGCAGGGCTATGCCACGCTTGCGGACGTACCGAAGAAAATTGATATGGTCGATGTGTTCCGTAACTCTGAGGCCGCCTGGGGCGTAGCGCAGGATGCCATCGCCGTGGGAGCGAAAACGCTATGGATGCAGCTTGGCGTGATTAATGAGCAGGCTGCGGTGCTGGCACAGAATGCGGGATTAAGCGTTGTGATGGATAAATGCCCGGCGATTGAAATCCCTCGCCTTGGGCTGGCGAAATAAGAAAAACCCCGCATCGGCGGGGTTTTTAATCAGTTACGCAGGCGTGGGGCCTGAAGCTGTTGGCGTATCGAGGCAGCCAGTTCGTCCATTGACGGCTGTTCAGGGTGCTCGTCGTCATCTTCAGAACTGAGCTGAGCTTCGGCGAGATAGGTATGAATCGCCTGGCCATCCTCATCTTCCATGACAACGTGGTACCACGGCGCCGCGCGGAGTGCGCTATTGTCGGCCAGATCGTCTTCTTGCGGCTCATCGAGCGAATACTCGGGGTCAATGTCGACCACTACGCCCAGATAGCCCAGTAAAGAATGGCGAACCTGCTGGCCAATACCGAATTTGCTGGCAATCATAGTCACCTCCCGGGAACATTACTCTGCATACGAATATGCGGGCAATTTCCGCCTTTTCAAGCTACATGACTCGACAGGCAAACCCTTTCAGATACAGCCCTTCCGGGTAGGTTGCGATCACCGGGTGATCGGCCGCCTGGCGGAACTGTTCTATAAATTGTACATCACGCCCGGCATCTACGGCGGCATCGGCGATGATTTTCTGGAATAAATCTGTGGTCATCAGCCCGGAGCAGGAGAAAGTCATCAGAATGCCGCCAGGGTTCAGTAACTGAATCGCTAACATGTTGATGTCTTTATAGCCCCGGCAGGCGCCCGCCAGCTGGTTTTTGTTTTCAACAAATTTAGGCGGGTCCATGACGATGACGTCGAATTTCTCGCCCTGGTCGCGATATTTGCGCAGCAGTTTGAACACATCGTCACGAAGAAACTCGGCTTTGCTGAGATCAAGCTTGTTCAGCTCTACGTTTTTTCTGGCGATATCCAGCGCATCCTGAGAGGTATCCACGCTTACCACCTGGCTGCAGTTACCCATCAACGCGGAAACGGCAAAACCACCGGTGTAGGAGAAGCAGTTCAGGACGCGTTTATTATCAACGTAGCGGCGAGTGGCGAAACGGCTGTCGCGCTGATCGAGGTAATAGCCCGTTTTATGCCCGCCCTGAATGTCTACCAGCAGCTTCATACCGTGTTCTTCGATAGGCAGCAGGGCAGGAGGCAGTTCACCGCTGACCGGCCCCTGAGTCAAAGCCATGCCTTCTTTCTTACGTACGGTCACATCGGAGCGATCGTAAACAGAGCATTCAGGGTAGAGAGACTGCAGGGCGGCAACGAGGGCCGGGCGCTGATATTCTGCGCCGGCAGACAACAGCTGCAGCACCAGGAAGTTGCCAAAACGATCGATAGTCACGCCCGGTAAACCGTCAGATTCACCGGCGATCAGTCGGTAGCTGTCCAGCCCATCACGCTTAGCCAGCCAGTCTCTCCACTGCTGGGCCTGCTGCAGGCGGCGAGTAAAGAAGGCGATATCAATACTTTCAGCCTGATCAAAGGTCCAGACGCGGGCGCGGATTTGCGATTCAGGGGAATATGCCGCTCGGGCGAGCCATTTGCCCTGGCTGTCCACCACATCAACCGTTTCACCGAGACTGGCCTTGCCTTCCAGGCGTGCAACAGCCCCAGAGAAAACCCATGGATGACGGCGCAATAACGACTTCTCACGCCCTTTGGCTAACACTAAACGTACGCTCATAATTTATTTGCTGCTTCGCTAAGAAATGGGCGCCATTTTCCGGTTTAGGGCCGCTAATTGCAATTTATTCACGTGAAAGCCTCACAGAGTGGGTTACTGCCAAAGAAAAAAACACGGGGTTTGTTAGACTTAGAACTGTTTTGAGCGTTCAGGCGGAGGCAATGATGAGTTCAGACAAACAGTGCGTGAAGTGTTGGGTACACGGCATGGTTCAGGGCGTGGGCTTTCGTTACAGCACTCAGCGTGAGGGGGAAAAACTTGGCTTAACCGGCTATGCCCGTAACCTGGATGATGGCAGCGTGGAGGTGGTGGCCTGCGGAGAGGCGGGGCAGGTTGAAAAGCTGCTGGCGTGGTTAAAAGCCGGCGGGCCACGTAGCGCCAGGGTTGATAAAGTTCTGACTGAACCGTATCAACCCGAACGCGAATGGATCAACTTTGGTATCCGCTACTAGATACACTTCACCGGTTTTGGCAGGCCAGCGATTTTTGTGGCCTGTTTGGCGGGGCCTTTCGGGAACAGGCGATAAAGATAACGGCTGTTGCCTTTCTCTTCGCCGAACTTGTTCGCCATAGCCTTAACCAGCATGCGAATGGCCGGGGAGGTATTAAACTCCAGATAAAACTCGCGTACGAAGCGAACCACTTCCCAGTGCTCTACCGCCAGGGTAATGCCTTCTTTGGCGGCAATCTCTTCCGCCAGCGGCTCGCTCCACTCCTGGCTATTTTTCAGGTAGCCATCGGCATCTGTCTCTATTTCTCTGCCTTCAAAGGTCAACATAGTTATCCGCTATTTACGTCAAATCGGGCGAAGTGTAGCAAATTTTCTCTGTGGGCTTAAGGGCGGAATGCGGCAGGATTGAGGGCAAAAAAAAGAGAATGCACAAGGCATTCTCTTTTAGGGATTACGGCATCAGTTAGTCGCGGCTGGCAAAACCAAGGATGCTCAGCAGGCTAACGAAGATGTTGTAAAGAGAAACATACAGGCTTACGGTCGCGCGGATGTAGTTTGTTTCGCCGCCGCGGATAATGTTGCTGGTCTCAAACAGGATGGCGCCAGAAGAGATCAGGATAAACACCGCGCTAATCGCCAGGTGCAGAGCCGGGAGCTGCAGGAAGATGTTTGCCACCATACCAATCAGCACAACCACCACGCCCGCCATCAGCATGCCACCGAGGAAGGACATGTCTTTACGGGTTGTCAGCACATAAGCAGAGCAGCTAAAGAAGACCAGTGCGGTACCACCCAGCGCCAGGCCAATAACATCACCCATGCCTGCGGACAGATACGCATTCAGCATTGGCCCCAGGATATAGCCCAGGAAGCCGGTAAAGGCGAATGCAGACAAAATGCCCACTGGTTTATCCGCAGTTTTGTAGGTCAGGAACATCAGGCCGTACATGCCGACCAGCGTCAGAATCAGCCCTGGAGAAGGCAGCATCAGTACGGTGCTGGCGGTTGCCGTCAACGCGGAAAATGCCAGCGTTAAACTCAGCAGGAAATAGGTATTACGTAGCACCTTGTGGGTGCTGAGCAGTGACGAACGGTCACGCGAGGAGGTAATAATGCGATCCATTCTAAACTCTCTCTTTTACAGGTGTTTTATGGTCATGAGCATAATGCCCGCCTTTATTAGACAAAAGCCTTTTTACCCATCTTTACCTCGTGCAGTTTATCACATTGTAAAAAATTAATGCCATAACACCCACTTATAGGTGGCTGAAAAATATTGCTTTATTACCTAAAGCCGACTAAGA
The DNA here is from genome assembly GCF_011752855.1 of Enterobacter sp. Ap-867. Classification (NCBI taxonomy): domain Bacteria; kingdom Pseudomonadati; phylum Pseudomonadota; class Gammaproteobacteria; order Enterobacterales; family Enterobacteriaceae; genus Enterobacter; species Enterobacter sp. Ap-867. Next base: position 279,955 of record NZ_VWWS01000008.1, read on the forward strand.
GTGTTAGCCGTACCGTCGTTAAATAACATTAATAAGGCGTAGGTCATGAAAGCAAACAACAACACATTCTCAAAATCATTGGTTGCTCTGGGTCTGCTCAGCGCTATTTCCAGCGCATGGGCAGCAGACGTTCCGCCGGGAACCGAGCTTGCAGCCAAACAGGAGCTGGTACGTAACAACGGCAGTGAACCGGCGTCGCTGGATCCCCACAAAGTGGAGAGCGACGTTGAAAGTAATATTATCGGCGACTTTTTTGACGGCCTGATTCGCGTCAAAAACGATGGTTCTATCGAACCTCATCTGGCCGAAAAATGGGATAACCAGGACAACAAAGTCTGGACATTCCATCTGCGTCCGGGGATTAAGTGGTCCAACGGTGAACCTATCACTGCTCAGGACGTGGTATGGAGCTGGAAGCGTTTAGTCGATCCTAAAACGGGCTCCCCTTACGCAACTTATCCCGGCACGATGCATATCGAAAATGCCAATGACATTGCCGAAGGCAAAAAGCCGGTCGATAGCCTGGGTGTGAAGGCGCTGGATGCAAACACCGTTCAGGTGACGCTGGACCAGCCAACGTCGGCCTTCCTGCTGATGCTTGGCCATACGTCTATGGTACCGGTGAGCGAAGCTGCGGTAGAAAAATTTGGGGATAAATGGACCCAGCCGGCCAACTTCGTGAGCAGCGGTCCGTATAAGCTGTCGCAGTGGGTGGTGAACGAGAAAGTCGTCGGCGAGCGTAATAAGCAGTACTGGGACGATGCTCATACGGTGATTAATAAGGTGACTTATCTGCCTGTGACTTCCGGTACAGCAGATATAAACCGCTATAAAGCGGGTGAGATCGACATCACCTATACCGTGCCGGAAACGCTGTTTGCCTCACTGAAAAAAGCGATTCCGGACCAGGTCCATATCACGCCTTATCTGTCCACTTACTATTATGAATTCAATACCACCAAAGCGCCGTTTAACGACCCACGCGTTCGTCTGGCATTAAACCTGGCGCTGGATAAAGATATCATCGCCGGTAAGGTGTTAGGGCAGGGGCAAAAGCCTGCGTGGCTGGTAAGCCAACCTAAAATTGGCGGGATAACGCTTAAGCCTGCGGAGTACGGTAGCTGGAGCCACGATAAGCGTGTCGCTGAGGCGAAGAAATTGCTGGCAGAGGCGGGCTTTAACGAATCTCATCCGCTGCAGTTCAACCTGCTTTATAACACCTCGGAATCTCACCAGCGCATTGCCATTGCGGCCAGTTCAATGTGGAAGAAGAACATCGGCGTCGAGGCGAAGCTCCAAAACCAGGAATGGAAAACCATGCTGGATACCAAACGTACCGGCAATTATGACCTGGTGCGCTACGGCTGGATTGCCGACTACGATGATGCGGCGACCTACCTGAATAACTTCCGTACCGGCGATAGCCAGAACAGTTCCAAATACAGCAATCCTGCCTACGATGAGATCATCGCTAAAGCTTCACAGGCCACTACCCAGGAAGAGCGTGCGAAGTACTATCAGCAGGCCGAAGATATTCTTGCGAAAGACGTCCCGACCATCCCTGTCTACCACTATGTGAAGGTTCAACTGGTGAAACCTTACGTAGGAGGTTATGCACCGAGCACGCTGGGCAAATATTTAACCCAGGATCTCTACATCAAAAAGCACTAATGCTGACGCTGCCCTCCCCGGAGGGCAGAAAAAGCGGCTTGAAACTGAGCATGTTGCTGCTGTTTCAGGCAAATAACACAAATATGATGAAATTTCAGGCGATTGAACAAAATCGTGCTTTACATGAAGTATGGGTATGTTTATAGTTCGCCTCGTTGGAAGTGTGGCCGAGCGGTTGAAGGCACCGGTCTTGAAAACCGGCGACCCGAAAGGGTTCCAGAGTTCGAATCTCTGCGCTTCCGCCAACATTCGAAGGGGTTGCCGAAAGGCGACCCCTTTTGTTTTTGGGGTGTTGGTATAGTGTTGGTATATTCACTTGGTATATTCTTGTTCTTAGCCCTCTCATTTTCTCTCTGTTTTGCTCAGTACCGGTGCTGCGAGTGTTGGTGAAATTTTCACTTTTCGGTCATACGTCGTCACCTGACTTTCCGTTTTATGGCCAGAGAAAAGCTGCTTGTCTCTGCTGCTCCCTTCGTAATCTGAAATAGCCTTGGCCTTAATGTCGTGGAATATTCCAGGCACAGCGTGGCCAAGTTTTAAAGCTGCTGCTTTCTTTGCCTTATTCCACCAGGTGTTGAACGTTTTCTTATTCATGGCGCCCCCTGATGGCCCTACATATGAGATATAAATTTTTCCTTTTGGCTATCCTGTGCATCAGTCTGGCAGGCTGCACGACACTTTATTACCGATAGCCATTATGAGAAAGCTAATACCTGCTGTTGTGCTGCTACTCAGTGGCTGCATAAATGTCTATGGGCCAGTAAAGCCAGGCGCTCAGGGAGACTCTACTCAACCAAAAGCTCCGGGTATGGATGATGCGGCATCGATCGTTAAAATTGGTAACCGTAAACCGCAAGAACTTTTCAATGCAGTAACAGCTTACTATCAGCAAAAAAGGCTTAACCCGACGGTGCAGGACAACACCACCGGTATAGTAGCGGCTGTTAGTAGTGATGAGGGAGTAGTAAGTACCTATCTGGACTGTTCCGCGCTTCCGCAAACACAAAATATACAGGAGCAATCAAGAATTGTGAC
>NZ_VWWS01000009.1:0-190912 GCF_011752855.1 Enterobacter sp. Ap-867
CAACTTCGTCCTTGCTGAGCGTAAATTCATCCCTGTTTTTCGGCACGACGGGAATATAACGCACGCGATAATAAGACTCTTTATTCCGGGCGCCGGTATAGACCAGTCTGTTGGTTTGCATTCCGCCTGCAGGGATAATTAGCCGCGGCGGGGACGAAATAACCCCTGCGCCCTGCCCGTTAACAATGGCCTCATTATCAAGCGGAATTTCCTTTGCCGGGCTATGCTCGTTATAAACTATTTCACTAACCTCAACGCGTACAAATGCCGTGGCATCCCCGGAGTTATAAATGCGTTTGGCGAGGGTATTTTTACCGGAATAGATATACTCATTTAACGGACCCACATTGATCACCGGGCCAGCAAAAGCGTGCATGGGCAGAGCGATGAAAACAGCTAAGAGCAAGTTATGAGTTAGGCCACGAGCAGGCATAAAAGCCACCACTGCAAAGTTTTGATTGGGAGCGTATTTAAGCATGGCTTACAGGCTGCTCAGTGTTTTTTTCTCTTAATTAATGTTTTTTCTCTCTTAATTAAACTGCGCATGCTGCAATGATGTTTTAAATATAGTGCGATCGTTTGTTTTAATGCTTCTGAATAAAGAGATGTGCGGCGAGGTGCTGCGAGCTTGTTTTTATTATGATAATGCATATTTGATAAATAGTTGTAAGCATTGTAAATGATTGGTTTAGTACGAAAGACAACAACTCTATGAGACTTGATGTTTCTTGGGGGCGGCAGATGATGATTTTATATTATTGAAATGGGGGTTCTATTAGGCCATTGCCATTAATGTGAATGAGATTATATAGAGTAATATGTAAAACTAGAGCGTTATTTATTTAAAAGCACGATATAAATCAGGGGGAGAGCTTAAAAAATATATTGCAGAAGCATTTTAGACGCGGTTTTAAATGGTTATCTTCATTGTAAATAATGAACGTGGAAGAGGAAAAAGAAGGGCGACCGCTGGCCGCCCTGGAAGGTTAACGCACTATTTCGTAGCAGGGAATGTAGGCGCTGCCGGGCAGCTTCATGCGGTGCTGGGCGACAAAGCCCTGCAGCAGAACATCCATGCGTTTCATCATGTCCGGGTCCCCGTGCAGTTTGTACGGGCCGTATTTTTCGATGGCATGAATACCTGGCTCCTTCACGTTGCCGGCAACGATGCCTGAGAAGGCGCGCCGCAGCGAGGCGGCCAGCTTTTCCGCAGGCTGATCAGGGTAGAGCTGCAGGTTAGCCATGTTTTCGTGGGTCGGTTCAAACGGCATCTGCAGATCCGGCGAGATGCGAATGGACCAGTTGAAGCCGTAGGCATCACCGGTTTCACGGCGGTTCTCTTTCACCTGTGGCATCGCTTTTTTCATCAGGCGGGCGACTTCAGTTGCGTCGTCGATGATGATTTTATAATGCTGTCGTGCTTTCTCGCCCAGGGTGCTAACGATGAATTCATCCAGCACACGGAAGTAATCCGCGCTCTCTTTCGGCCCGGTGAGGATCAGCGGCAGTACCTGATCGTGGTTGTGCGGATTCATCAGAATGCCAAGCAGGTAGAGCAGCTCTTCTGCGGTACCGACCCCGCCAGGGAAGATAATAATGCCGTGGGCAATACGCACGAACGCCTCAAGGCGTTTTTCAATATCCGGCATGATGATCAGTTCGTTGACCAGCGGGTTAGGCGGCTCGGCGGCGATAATCGAAGGTTCCGTCAGGCCGATAAAACGCCCTTCTTTATAGCGCTGCTGGGCGTGGCCGACGGCAGCACCTTTCATCGGTGCTTCCATCGCCCCCGGCCCGCAGCCGGTGCAGATATTCAGCTCGCGTAGGCCGAGCTGAGTGCCCACACGGCGGGCATACAGGTATTCGTTTTCGTTAATGGAGTGCCCGCCCCAGCAAACCACCAGGTTCGGGGCTTCACCCACGTGCAGCGCGCGGGCATTTCGTAAAATAGAAAACACCACGTTGGTGATATGAATAGAGTTTTCTTTGTTCAAATGCTGAAAACGGCCTGCGTTGGTAATCTGGCCGTTAACAAACAGAATATCGCGCAGGACGGCAAACAGGTTAGCCTGCAGCGCGCGGATGATTCGGCCGTCAACAAAGGCGTCTTCCGGGGGGTTAATCAGTTCGAGTTTTACGCCACGTTCACGGCGTAACACATTGATGTCAAAGTTCTGGTAGCGAGAAAGCAGCTCTTTGCTGCTGTCGGTTTGACTGCCGGAATTAAGGACCGCCAGTGAGCAGTTACGAAACAGTTGATAAAGGTCGCTGCTGGCGGTGCGTTTAAGCATATCGACTTCCAGCTGCGACAACATATCCATTGAGCCAAGCGGGCTAATATGTGTAATCAAGTGAACTCCTTACGGAACGAAAAGTGCCGTTCTCACAGATTACAATAGCCCTGGCTTGTTCACTTTAACAACCCGTAAACCACATTCACTTTTGGCGCTGGGAGCTATTTCGCACTTATTGGCGGGTCAGGCGGCCAAAAGCAGGATGGAAATCGGTATTCGTCCGCCACGGGTTAATGTCCAACCCGCCCCGACGCGTGTAGCGTGCGTAGACGCTGAGCGAGTGCGGCTGGCAGAAGCGCTGCAGGTCATTAAAGATGCGCTCTACGCACTGCTCATGAAACTCGTTGTGATGGCGGAAGGAGACCAGATAGCGCAGCAGCTTTTCGCGATCGATTTTTGGACCACGATAGCGAATCTGTACGGAGCCCCAGTCTGGCTGGTGGGTGATCAGGCAGTTGGACTTCAGCAGGTGGCTAACCAGCGTCTCTTCCACGATCTCATCCCCCGCGGCCTGTTGCAGATAATCTGCATTGAAGTCGTAGCTGTCGATGGTGATGTCCTGCTCATCGATGCATTCTCCGCTGAACGCTGCGATTTCCTGGCCTTCCAGCTCATGCAGGCGGAACAGCACCACGCTGACGTCGCCTTCGGCGCAGGCGCTTAAATCACGCTTCAGCGTTGCCTGGACGGTTTCCCAGTCGGCGAAGCGGGTCTGGTTAAAGCTGTTCAGGTAGAGCTTAAAGCTTTTGGACTCCACAAGGTTGACGCTATTGGCGTCTAACTGCACATGGCCCACGGCGACCTGAGGCAGGCCATTACTGTTCAGCCATGAGAGTTCGTAGAGCGTCCAGATGTCGCCGCCGCTGAATGGCAGGCTGTCGACGTGGAGGCCAAGCGGGTCGCGATTCAGGCTGCGCGGTACGGCCTGCAGTAGCGAAGGCTGGTATTGATCCTGATAAGCCGTGGGCTTACCCAGCGTCAGGCCACTTAGAGCCTGGTGATTTTCGTAGGACATGTTTCACCGAGATAAAGGTACAATTGGCTTTTATTGTACCCCAGCCTACGCGAGTGAGAAATTAATGAACGAAGTCGCCTTTGCCCTTAAAGAGTTTACCCGCCGTTTTTGCGACCAGTGGCAGGAGGAAACGGGAGGCTGGCCTGCCAGTGAAGCACTGTACGGCATTCCTTCGCCGTGCATTGTAACGACCACCGGGGGAGACGTGCGCTGGCAGCCCCAGCCGTTTATACCCGAAGCGGATTTAAGCGCCGTAGAGCGAGCATTGGATATTTCCCTCCAACCTGCCGTTGAAGCGTTTTACACCACGCAATTTGCCGGCGATATGCCCGCCGTACATGGGAATACTGCGCTGACGCTGCTGCAGGCGTGGAGCGAGGACGACTTTGTTCGCGTGCAGGAAAACTTGATTGGTCATCTGGTGACGCAGAAGCGTTTGAAGTTATCTCCGACGCTATTTTTAGCGACGACTGACGATGAAATGGAAGTTGTCTCACTCTGCAACTTGACAGGTGAAGTGGTGCTTGAAAGAATCGGCACCCCGCAGCGGACCGTGCTTTCCGCCTCTCTTCCTGACTTTCTGAATGCCTTAACGCCACAGGTGATCTAGCTTTTTTGCCCAAGGCCTTGTGAGAGATCTCTTACAAGCCATGTGAGAGATCGCTACATTTGACGGCAGATGAAAGCGACTCTCATTTGTCGATACCCTTATAAAACAATGAGTTATTTTTTTTTAGGAAAGTTCCGAATGAAAGTTTTTGCCCGCAGCACCGCTGCATCCCTTGTCACATGCGGGCAAATAGGGGATTCTATACCCATCGACAGGATGTCGACGTAATGAAGGAGACATTAGGATGATGTCGCTTCTTACAAAAGGAACCCGCCGGGATGGCGAACAAGGAAGGCTTCACAGATGAAGCATGGATAACTCAGGCAGAGTTAAAGGACACCTCCAGGACGGAGAATGAGAGCCGTAACAGGAGTGCGGTGGGTCAGGAAGACTTAAGGATTTCGCGTCAGGATGATGTTGGACACCCATCAGGATGATGGCAGCAGGAAGCCCTGGCGATGGATTGCTGGTCAGGAGACCAGAGGACAAAGTTGTCATGGATGAGCAGGGAGCATAAAAAGTAGCTGGATTAGCTGCGAAACGAACCGGGAGCACTGTGTAAACAGTGCTCCCTTTTTTTATGCCTTTTTCACGGGCAGCGAAGAAGTGTTATTCTGTACCGCTCTTTTCCACTGACGAATGAGGTTTTCATGGAGCGCCAGACGCTGGTTCGCCATCATTTACTCACCATTGAGCAGATCCTGCGCGATCATTCCCTCTGGCAGGGCCTGCCTCCCGATCCCACAGCATTCGAGAGCACGCAGCCTTTCTGCATGGATACGCTGCAGCCCCACGAATGGTTACAATGGGTCCTGATCCCTCGTATGCACGCGCTGCTGGACAGCCAGCATCCTCTGCCTGACGCCTTTGCTATCGCCCCTTATTATGAGATGGCGCTGGATGCGACGCATGCCGTGCGTGAACCTCTCCTTGCCGTGCTGCTTGAGCTGGATGCACTGTTTGACGCGGAACAGGGTTGATGCTGGAGATTATTTACCAGGATGAATGGCTGGTTGCCGTGAACAAACCGTCCGGCTGGCTGGTTCACCGCAGCTGGCTGGACAGACACGAAAAAGTCGTGGTGATGCAAACCGTCCGCGACCAGATTGGCCAGCACGTTTTTACCGTTCATCGCCTCGACAGACCAACCTCTGGCGTGCTGCTGATGGGGCTGTCCAGCGAAGTAGGTCGTCTGCTGTCACAGCAATTTGAGCAGCATCAAATGCAGAAACGCTACCATGCCGTGGTGCGCGGCTGGCTGCAGGACGAAGCCGTGCTGGATTATCCGCTGGTTGAAGAGCTGGATAAAATCGCCGATAAATTTAGCGACCAGGACAAAGGGCCACAGCCCGCAGTGACGCATTATCGCGGGCTGGCAACGGTCGAAATGCCGGTGGCGGTGGGGCGCTATCCAAGCGCGCGCTACAGCCTGGTGGAGCTTGAGCCAAAGACTGGCCGTAAACACCAGCTTCGGCGGCATCTGGCGCATCTTCGGCATCCCATTATTGGCGATTCCAAACACGGCGATTTGCGTCAGAATCGCGGGGCGGCGGAGCATTTCGGTTGCCAGCGCCTGATGCTGCATGCCAGCCAGCTCTCTTTAAAGCATCCTGTTACCGGGGAACCGCTGACGCTAAAAGCGGGGCTGGATGAGACCTGGATGCAAATGCTGACACAATTTGGCTGGCGCGGTCTGTTGCCGGATGTTGAAAATAGTGAGTGTGATCCGGCGAGCTGCCAGGATAAGCCTTGTCCCTAATTCTTAAGGAGTTACCGATGGCCGAAGTGGGTATTTTTGTAGGCACGATGTACGGCAATGCGCTGTTAGTGGCGGAAGAAGCCGAAACCATTCTGAAAAAACACGGCCATCAGGCAAAGGTGTTTGAAGATCCCGACCTGACCGAGTGGCAATATTACCGCAACCATTATGCGCTGGTGGTCACGTCCACGACGGGGCAGGGCGATCTGCCGGACAGCATTGTTCCGCTTTTTCAGGCCATCAAAGATCAGCTGGGTTACCAGCCTGAACTGCATTACGGCTTGATTGCGCTGGGTGACAGCAACTACGACCACTTCTGCGGCGGCGGCAAGCAGTTTGACGCTTTATTGCAGGAGCAGGGCGCAACCCGCATTGCTGAGGTTTTAACGATTGACGCCAACGACCATCCGGAGCCTGAAGTGGTTTCCGGCCCGTGGGTTGAGCAGTGGGCGACTTTACTGAAGTAAGTGAAAACAGGGTGGGTAAGCGGCGCATACCCACCCAGAAAAGGTCTTAATTAAGCGGGGGTTCGTGCTCGCGACGGTAGGCGCCGGGAGAGGTATTGAACCGTTTCCCGAACGTGCGGGTAAAAGATTGCTGCGAATCAAAACCGTAGCGCACTGAGATATCGAGGATTTTGTCCTCGGTATTTTTCAGATCTTCTGCCGCTAACTGCAATTTACGTTCACGAATGTAGGCGCCGAGGCTTTTCCCCGCCCAGTCTGAGAACATCCGCTGCAGGTACCACTTCGAGTAGCCGGACTGCCTGGCGACTTCTTCAATACGCAGCGGGCGCTGCATGTTGCCATCGACCCACTCAAGCAGAGATTCCATAAAATCTTTAGGCATGGACATATCACCTCCTTCTACATCTTGCTCGTTCGATAATTGATAACGCTATTCCCACCAGGCATCGAAGGCCTGGCGCGGTTGACTGACTTCCAGTATTTGTCCCATTTCCGGCGTGAGCAGCTGATAGCTGCGGCCTTTGCTGGCGGTGGCTATGCGGCGGAAAGGCTCGTCCCAGCTGTGGTTCGCCAATGCAAACCGGCCTGCGTGCCCTGGCACCATGGTTTTCGCCCCCAGGTCTTCCGTCGCCTGAGCGGCTTCTTCCGGCATCATGTGGATGTATTTCCAGCCTTCGTCATACTGGCCGTTTTCCATGATCGCGAGATCGATATCGCTAAATTGCTCACCGATCTGTTTGAAATGCGGGCCGTAGCCGGAATCGCCGCTGTAATAAACTCTTCGCTGCGGCGTGACGAACATAAAACTTGCCCACAGCGTTTTGTTGCCGGTTAACCCGCGGCCAGAGAAGTGACGTGCCGGCAGGGCGTGAATCGTTAATTCATCGTCAATGGCGACTTTTTCCTGCCAGTCCAGTTCGTGGATAAGCGCGGGATCGAAGCCCCAGGCTTCAAAATGTGCGCCAACGCCAAGCGGGGTGACTACCTGCTTAATCTTTGGCTTAAGCGCCCGCAGCGTGGGGTAGTCCAGGTGATCCCAGTGATCGTGAGAGATGATCAAAGTGTCTATGTCCGGCATATCTTCCGCTCGCCACGGATAATCGCCCGCAAACGCTTTGTTCAGAAAGGCGAACGGGGCGGCATAGTGGCTGAACACCGGATCGATAAGAATGCGTTTGCCGCCGAGCTGAATAAACCAGGAGGAATGGCCCAGCCACACCACCAGATTCTGCTGTTTATCAAGCTTCGCCAGATCGGTTTTGATCAGCGGCAGGGGACGATCGGGTTTTACCGTATCTGGCCGGGCGAAAAAGAAATCCCACAGCGCCGCAATGCGACCGCGTTTGTCGGTCATCATTGGCGTGTCCTGCTGATTGTGGAACTTGCCGTCGCGGTACTGGGGGGATTGCTGGATGCGTTCAAGGCGGCTGCCCTGCGGCAGTTTGCCAAATTCAGTCATCGGGAACAGCGCAGCACTAGTGGCAGTAAGGCCTAATAACATAATCACGACCATGAATTTTAGGGTTAACGAACGCTTGCCAGATTGCGCGGCAGCCATAAAGAATTCTCGTAGAAACTGTGTGGGTTATATTGCTATTGAGTGAGTAAACACTCATTATAGGCAGGCAAGGTCAACCGTCAACAAAATTTACGGTATGATAAAGAACATGACATTCAGCGATCGCGGCGATCCCGATGGTTGAAATCCTATCCACTCAGATAACTGGCTTGTGAGGAACCGTGGCTCGTCCAAAAAGTGAAGATAAACGATTAGCATTACTCGATGCGGCAACCGATGCGATAGCGGAACTGGGATTAGGGGCGGCGACCTCTTTAATTGCCAGAAAGGCGGGCGTTGCCGAAGGGACATTGTTCCGTTATTTCCCGACTAAAGACGAGTTGCTGAACGCCGTTTATCTTCATCATAAGCAAGATCTTGGCAACGAGCTGATGAAGACCTACGATCGACATGCCTCAAGCAAAGAGCGCACCAGGACGGTGTGGGGGAATTACATCGACTGGGGGCTGGTAAATATGAATGCGCGTAAAGCGATGCGCCAGCTGGCGGTTTCCGGCAAGATCACGTCCGAAACGTTGGAAATGGTTTACCTTGCTTACCCGGATCTGCGTGAGCTGTCGAAGGAATGTATCACCAACGAGGCGCTGACCGGCATTGAGTCGGCATTTGCCGACGCTATTTTCTTTGGCCTGGCCGAAACCACGATGGAATTTGCCGGACGCGATCCTTCACGCAGGGATGAATACAAATCTGCCGGCTTCGACGTGATGTGGCGCGGCATGACTAAAGGCTAACTTTTTTGTAAAAGCGAAGAGGGCGTGCGGGATCCCTCTTCGCATCCGATTTAAGCTCAAATCTGATACTTCTTCGCTTCCCGCGCGACATTATCCATTTCGTCCAGTAGCTCCAGAATTTCAGGCTCCATCTCCTCTGGTGCTACGCCGTGACGCAGCTCGTGCTCGAGCGTCTGACAGAGTTTTTTCATCCGAGGGACACCGCTGTAGCTGCAGCTTCCGTGCAGTTTATGCACGATATCAATTAATCCTTCGGGCTTGTCGCCCACCAGCTGTTCTTCGAGAACATTTCTCACTTCCGGTAAAAACGCCAGCAGCATGTCAAGCATCTCCCGGGCGAGATCGGCTTTGTTGGCGGCCTGCCGCAGCGCCAGGTTCCAGTCCAGCGTCTTATTGATATTAATCGCCGGCGGGACGGGGTCTTCCTGCTGAACGGGAAGCTGGCCGATATTGCCCGGATGGTAGCGCATCAGCAGGCGATGCAGCTTTTCTTCTTCAATCGGCTTGGCGAGATAGTCGTTCATGCCGGCGCTCATGAGTTTCTCTTTTTGCCCCGCCAGCGCGTGGGCGGTAACAGCAATCACCGGGGTTTGCTGGTGATGCGGCAACTGGCGAATCAGCTCGCAGGCGCGGATGCCGTCCATTTCCGGCATCTGAATGTCCATCAGAATAATGTCGATGTTCATTTGTCGGGCGCGCTCCAGCGCCTGCGTGCCGCTTTCACACAGCACAACTTGCTGAACCCTGTCTTCCAGTAACGCGCCAATCAGCTTCAGGTTGGCCGGGTTATCGTCCACCGCCATGACAGCCATCGGCAGCTTATCGCTATGTTCAACGAACGGCAGAGCCAGATTAGCTTTCGGGCAGCTTTCAAGCAGCATCGGGAACAGGCGCGTAGAGGTGATCGGTTTTAACAGGCAGCCCGCCACGCCCTGGCGCTTAAGCTCTTCTGCACCGACCTGGGTATGGCAGGGCAAGGCCAGAATCAGGCAATCTGCCATGGTGACCGCTTTGGCGAGCTTAGGGTTTGCAAGCGTGAGCGTTTCTGTAAAGGTGACGGGAATGCCACACAGCAGAATATCGTAGTGCTCATCGGGCAGTCCGGTGAGCGACGGGCTGTGCACGACGTCCAGCGGCGTATTTTGCAGCAAATTCAGGGTGCTCTGCGCGGCGGTTGCGTTTGGCTCGACGTAGCCGAGGCGTTTACCTGCCAGTTTGTCCAGCACTTGCCTGTCGTTTACGGCGTTCGGGTTCAGATCCAGGCTGATGTGGAACCAGAACGTTGAGCCCCGATTCGGTTTACTGTGGAAGGAGATATCACCGCCCATTTCATTCACCAGCTTCTGGGTGATCACCAGCCCCAGCCCGGTGCCGCCGTGGCGGCGGGAAATACTGGCATCCGCCTGGCGGAAGGCCTGGAAGAGACGCGATTGTTCCTGTTCAGGAATGCCGATGCCGGTGTCGTGGATCTGCATTTCAATCTGAACTTTGTTGTTACCTTCCGCCCTTTTTTCCACCAGCAGGTCGATGTTGCCGGTTTCGGTGAATTTAATCGCGTTACCCACCAGATTGGTGACCACCTGCTGCAGGCGCAGAGGGTCGCCAATCACATTATCCGGCACGTCATTTTTGATGTTTAGCGTCAGCTCAAGGCCTTTGTCGTGGGCGGAATGTGCCAGCAGAGTTACCACCTCATCCAGCGTGTTGCGCAGCGGGAAGGGAATGGATTCCAGCAGAAGCTTGCCCGCTTCGAGCTTGGAGAAGTCCAGCACGTCATTAATGATGGTGAGCAAGTTATTGGCCGAGCGTTCAATCGTGTAGAGGTGATCGCGCTGGGTTGGCGTGAGGTCAGTTTTTAAGGCCAGACGAGTGAAGCCAATAACGCCGTTGAGCGGCGTTCGCAGCTCGTGGGACATATTTGCCAGAAACTCAGATTTTATACGGGCGGCTTCCTGAGCCCGCTTTTTGGCGAGATCGAGCTCCACGTTCTGAATTTCCATCTGCTCAAGGGTTTCACGCAGATCGGATGTGGCCTGGTCGACGTTGTGCTGCATCTCTTCGTGATACGCCGTCAGCGACATTGCCATCGAGTTAATGCCGTTTTTCAGCATATCCAGCTCGCCCAGCATAAACCCTTCCACGCGGCTGTCGAGCTGCCCGCGGCGAATGCGGTCCACGGTATTTACCATATTGCGGATCGGCCCGGTCACGTCGCGCATCAGGCGATAGGCAAACAGCATCGCAATGCCGATACAGAACAGCATCATCAAAGTGGAGATAAAGATTTCGCGGTATTGCTGCAGGCGAACGGATTTGAGATCCAGCTCCATGGCGACGTAGCCGAGGGTGCTGTTGCTTTGTTTGACGTTGGTTTCAGCGGACTCATCCGGTGAGTATCTTTCGGAAATAATCGGCATTCGCAGGATCATAATGTCGCCCGCGCGGGTGACGGTGAGATCTTTCGGGGGCTTTTCCCCGTCGGGCAGCTTCAGGCGAGCGGCGTTATGCTGAAAATTAGAGGTGACGAACAGCTTGTTACTGTCATCGTAAATTGAAATGCCCCGCACGATATCCGAATGGCGGCGGTGCAGCACGCTGACTAACTGGCGAATCGACTCCCGGCTGTGGAAGTTCATGCCGTATTCGCTGGAGACCGCCAGGGGCTCAATAATACTGGCGCCGGCATCTTCCAACTGACGCTGTAAGTCATTGTAACGATGGACAACGAAAAAGATGCTGAGCAGCAAACCGACCAACAGCGTCGGGGCCAGAATCAGGATCATCATGCGTGCGCGCAGGCTGTAGTTGGTCATGGGGTTCCGATATGGGACAATAAAAGCAACAGTGACATTTGAGAACACATCTACTTACATCATGGCGCAATTCTACTCTGCAAAGCGACGCGATACGAATCGTGAATTACTTACCGTGACCGTCACCGACCTCGATCCATTTGGTCAGGGCGTCGCGCGCCACAAAGGCAAAGCGCTCTTTATTCGTGGGGCACTGCCCGGCGAACAGGTTGAGGTTCGCATTACCGAAGATAAGCGTAGCTACGCTCAGGCTGAGGTAAAGCGCCGTTTAAACGACAGCCCGGAAAGGGTGAAGCCGCGCTGTCCGCATTTTGGGGTTTGCGGCGGCTGCCAGCAGCAGCACGCGAGCGTGGCGCTGCAGCAGGAGGCAAAATCTAAGGCGCTTGGGCGGATGATGGGCGAGCGCGAACAGCCTCGTCAGGTGGATGAAATTATTTCTGCCGGGGCATGGGGATACCGGCGTCGCGCGCGGCTGGGGTTGAATTATCTGCCCCGCACGCAAACCTTACAGATGGGTTTTCGTAAGGCGAGCGATAAAGCGCTGGTGGATATTCATCATTGCCCCGTCCTGGCGCCCCGGCTTGAAGCATTACTGAATCCTTTACGCCAGTGCTTGTCTGAATTAAGTATCGTGAACCGGTTAGGGCACGTGGAACTGGTTCTGGCCGACGGTGGGCCGCTGATGGTGCTGCGCCATTTGGCCCCGCTCAGCAAAGACGATCGGGAAAAACTGGAACAGTTTTCGCATTTCCATGAGGTGGCGTTATTCCTCGCCCCGGACAGCGACAGTCTGGAATCCCTGGCCGAGGAAGAGCCCTGGTATCATTCAGACGGGCTACGCTTAACCTTTAGTCCACGAGATTTCATCCAGGTTAACGACGCGGTGAATCAGCAAATGGTGGCGCGGGCGATCGAGTGGTTGGAGGTGCAGCCTGAGGATCGGGTGCTAGATTTGTTCTGCGGAATGGGGAATTTCACCCTGCCGTTGGCAAAACGAGCCGCCGCGGTCGTGGGGGTCGAGGGCGTTGCTGCGCTGGTGGCGAAAGGTGAATATAATGCTCAGCGTAATGCGCTGAAAAACGTGACATTCTTCCATGAAAACCTGGAAGATGACGTGACGCGTCAGCCCTGGGCGCAACAAGGATTTACTAAAATATTGCTCGACCCGGCGCGTGCCGGTGCGGCGGGTGTTATGCAGCACGTCATCAAACTGGCGCCGAGCCGCGTGGTGTACGTTTCCTGCAACCCCACCACGCTTGCGCGCGACAGCGAAACGTTGCTGGCCGCCGGGTACCACATTAAACGACTGGCCATGCTCGATATGTTCCCCCACACCGGGCATCTGGAGTCTATGGCGCTCTTTGAGCGTAATTGAAAGGGTTAATCAGGCTTATTGGCCTGAGCGTTAGCCCGACAGGAGAGGATAATGGTTGCGGTAAGAAGTGCACATCTCAACAAAGCTGGCGAATTTGCGCCCGAAAAATGGATTGCAAGCCTCGGGATTTCCAACCAGCAATCGTGTGAACGCTTAGCCGAAACCTGGGCGTATTGTGAACGCCAGACCAAAGGTCATCCTGACGCTGAATTATTGCTGTGGCGCGGCGTGGAAATGGTCGAAATCCTCTCGATGCTGAGCATGGACAACGATACGCTGCGTGCCGCGCTGCTGTTCCCGCTGGCGGATGCTGGCGTAGTCAGCGAAGAAGTGATGCTGGAAAGCGTCGGCAAGCAGGTGGTGACGTTGATTCACGGCGTGCGCGACATGGACGCGATCCGCCACCTGAAAGCGACCCATAACGACTCTGTTTCTTCCGACCAGGTGGATAACGTTCGCCGCATGCTGCTGGCGATGGTGGATGATTTCCGCTGCGTGGTCATCAAGCTTGCGGAACGTATCGCCCATCTGCGTGAAGTGAAAGATGCGCCGGAAGATGAGCGCGTACTGGCGGCCAAAGAATGTACCAACATTTACGCCCCGCTGGCGAACCGCCTCGGTATTGGCCAGCTCAAATGGGAGCTGGAAGATTACTGTTTCCGCTACCTGCACCCGGAAGAATATAAGCGTATCGCGAAGCTGCTGCACGAGCGCCGGATCGATCGCGAGCAGTACATCGACGACTTTGTCGGCACATTACGTTCTTCGATGAAAGAAGAGGGCGTAAAGGCTGAAGTTTATGGCCGACCAAAACACATCTACAGCATCTGGCGCAAAATGCAGAAAAAGCACCTCGCGTTTGACGAGCTGTTTGACGTGCGTGCGGTGCGTATCGTCGCCGAGCGCCTGCAGGATTGCTACGCGGCGCTGGGGATAGTGCATACTCACTTCCGCCATTTGCCGGATGAGTTTGACGACTATGTCGCAAACCCTAAACCGAACGGCTACCAGTCTATTCATACCGTGGTGCTTGGTCCGAACGGCAAAACCATAGAGATTCAGATCCGCACCAAGCAGATGCATGAAGAGTCTGAGCTGGGCGTGGCCGCGCACTGGAAGTACAAAGAAGGCAATGCGCGCAGCGGCAGTTCCGGCCATGAAGACCGCATTGCGTGGCTGCGTAAGCTTATCGCCTGGCAGGAAGAGATGTCCGACTCGGGCGAAATGCTTGACGAAGTCCGCAGCCAGGTCTTTGACGACCGCGTGTATGTGTTTACGCCTAAAGGGGACGTGGTTGACCTGCCTGCTGGCTCGACGCCGCTGGACTTTGCCTACCATATTCACAGTGATGTCGGGCACCGCTGCATCGGGGCAAAAATTGGCGGGCGCATCGTGCCGTTTACCTATCAGCTGCAAATGGGTGACCAGATCGAGGTCATCACCCAGAAGCAGCCGAACCCGAGCCGCGACTGGCTGAACCCTAACCTCGGGTACATCACTACCAGCCGCGGGCGCGCGAAGATCCACAACTGGTTCCGCAAGCAGGACCGGGACAAGAACATTCTTGCCGGACGCCAGATCCTGGACGATGAGATTGAGCATCTGGGCATCAGCCTGAAGGAAGCAGAGAAAACGCTGCTGCCGCGCTACAACTTCAACGAAATTGAAGAGCTGCTGGCGGCTATCGGCGGGGGCGACATCCGCCTCAACCAGATGAGCAACTACCTGCAGGCGCAGTTTAATAAGCCAAGCGCCGAGGAGCAGGATGCCGCCGCGCTACGTCAACTGACGCAAAAAAGCTATTCGCCGCCGCAGTCGCGCAGTAAAGACAATGGTCGTGTGGTCGTTGAGGGCGTCGGAAATCTGATGCACCATATCGCCCGCTGCTGCCAGCCGATTCCGGGGGATGAAATCGTCGGCTTTATTACCCAGGGGCGCGGGATCTCGATTCACCGTGCCGACTGTGACCAGTTGGCCGAGCTGCAATCCCACGCGCCGGAACGTATCGTCGATGCCGTTTGGGGGGAAAGCTACTCCAGCGGTTATTCGCTGGTGGTGCGCGTCACGGCGAACGACCGCAGCGGCCTGCTTCGCGACATCACCACGATTCTGGCGAACGAAAAAGTCAACGTGCTTGGCGTGGCCAGCCGCAGTGACACGAAACAGCAGCTTGCCACCATCGATATGACTATCGAGATCTATAACCTGCAGGTGCTTGGCCGCGTGCTGGGCAAACTCAACCAGGTGCCGGACATTATCGATGCCCGCAGGCTGCACGGCTAATTGATTGCCCCTCGCCCCTAAGAACAATTCTACTCGATCCAGCCCCCTTTCCCTTTTAGGGAGAGGAGGCTAGTGAGGGTAAAAAAAACAAGGAATTACAATGACTCAAATCGACCGCCTGCTCGGGATCATGCAGCGTCTGCGTGACCCTGAAAACGGCTGCCCGTGGGATCGCGAGCAAACCTTTGCCACCATCGCCCCTTACACGCTCGAAGAAACCTA
The DNA here is from genome assembly GCF_011752855.1 of Enterobacter sp. Ap-867. Classification (NCBI taxonomy): domain Bacteria; kingdom Pseudomonadati; phylum Pseudomonadota; class Gammaproteobacteria; order Enterobacterales; family Enterobacteriaceae; genus Enterobacter; species Enterobacter sp. Ap-867. The sequence continues at coordinate 15,152 of NZ_VWWS01000009.1, forward strand.
TGAAGTGCTTGACGCCATTAATCGTGAAGATTTTGACGACCTGCGCGGCGAGCTGGGTGACCTGCTGTTCCAGGTGGTGTTTTACGCCCAGATGGGGCAGGAAGAAGGGCGCTTTAATTTTGAAGATATCTGCCAGGAGATTGGCGACAAGCTTGAACGCCGCCACCCGCATATCTTTGCTGACGGCGACGCCGCGACCAGCGGTGAAGTGCTGGCGAAGTGGGAGCAAATCAAAATTGAAGAGCGCGCGCAGAAGGCACAACACTCGGCGCTGGACGACATCCCAGAGGCGCTGCCCGCGTTGATGCGAGCGCAAAAAATCCAGAAACGCTGCTCAAACGTCGGCTTTGACTGGAAGACGCTTGGCCCGGTGCTGGATAAAGTGCACGAAGAGATCGACGAAGTCATGTTTGAAGCCCAGCAGGCCGTGGTGGACGAGGCAAAGCTGGAAGAAGAAGTGGGTGATTTATTGTTCGCCACCGTCAATCTGGCTCGCCATTTGGGCACCAAGGCTGAGGTGGCGTTACAAAAAGCTAACCGAAAATTCGAGGCCCGTTTCCGAAAAGTGGAGGCGATTGTCGCCGCTCAGGGGTTAACCATGGAGCAGGCCGGGCTGGAAATTATGGAAAAAGCCTGGCAAGAAGTGAAACGCCAGGAAACTGAAATCTAAAGCGTTTTTGCTATCAGCTGCACTTTTTAGCGCTTTTTATTTAACAAGCGATTGATTTGCGTCAAAAACATTTCTCACGGAAGGGCTATTTTCTTAGCCTGACTGTGGGGCCGGATTGATTTCCGGGGAACAGAATGAATGTTTGTGGCGCCCATGCTGTTCGGGTATACTACTTTCCCGTCCTGGTTATTCCATCGTCTTTAAACCTAACTTCTCAGGTTCAGCATGACAACGAACTATATTTTTGTGACCGGCGGGGTCGTTTCCTCTCTGGGTAAAGGCATTGCCGCAGCCTCCCTCGCAGCTATTCTTGAAGCCCGTGGCCTCAACGTATCCATCATGAAACTCGATCCGTACATCAACGTCGATCCGGGTACCATGAGCCCTATTCAACATGGGGAAGTGTTCGTTACCGAAGACGGCGCTGAAACCGACCTGGATCTGGGTCACTACGAGCGTTTCATCCGTAACAAGATGAGCCGCCGCAACAACTTCACCACTGGCCGTATCTACTCTGACGTTCTGCGTAAAGAACGCCGTGGTGACTATCTTGGCGCTACCGTGCAGGTTATCCCGCACATCACCAACGCCATTAAAGAACGTATTCTGGAAGGCGGCGAAGGCCACGACGTGGTGCTGGTTGAAATCGGCGGCACCGTCGGTGACATCGAATCCCTGCCGTTCCTTGAAGCGATTCGCCAGATGGCGGTAGAAGTGGGCCGTGAGCACACGCTCTACATGCATCTGACGCTGGTGCCTTACATGGCCGCAGCCGGTGAAGTGAAAACCAAGCCGACTCAGCACTCCGTAAAAGAACTGCTTTCCATTGGTATCCAGCCAGACGTGCTGATCTGCCGTTCTGACCGCGTTGTACCGGCCAACGAACGTGCGAAGATTGCATTGTTCTGTAACGTTCCAGAGAAAGCGGTAATCTCTCTGAAAGACGTCGATTCTATCTATAAAATTCCAGGCCTGTTGAAATCCCAGGGGCTGGACGATTATATTTGTAAACGATTCAGCTTGAACGCGCCGGAAGCCAATCTGGCAGAATGGGAACAGGTTATCTATGAAGAAGCCAACCCAACGGGCGAAATCACTATCGGTATGGTCGGCAAGTACATTGAACTGCCGGATGCCTATAAGTCGGTGATTGAAGCGCTGAAACACGGCGGGCTGAAAAACCGTCTGACCGTGAACATCAAGCTGATTGATTCACAGGATGTTGAAACCCGTGGCGTTGAGCTGCTGAAAGGTCTGGATGCGATTCTGATCCCTGGCGGCTTCGGCTACCGCGGCGTTGAAGGCAAGATTGCCACCGCGCGCTATGCCCGTGAAAACAACATCCCGTATCTCGGCATTTGCCTGGGTATGCAGGTTGCGCTTATCGAGTTCGCCCGTAACGTGGCGGGCATGGATAACGCCAACTCCACTGAATTTGTGCCAGACTGTAAGTACCCTGTGGTGGCGTTGATCACCGAGTGGCGCGATGAAGAAGGCAATGTTGAAGTGCGCAGCGAGAAGAGCGATCTGGGCGGCACCATGCGCCTCGGCGGCCAGCAGTGCCAGCTGACCGACGGTAGCCTGGTTCGCCAGATGTACGGTGAGCCAACTATTGTTGAACGCCATCGCCATCGCTACGAAGTCAACAACATGCTGCTGAAACCGATTGAAGCAGCTGGTTTACGTGTTGCAGGTCGTTCCGGTGATGACCAACTGGTGGAAATCATCGAGGTGCCAAATCATCCATGGTTTGTTGCCTGCCAGTTCCACCCGGAATTCACTTCGACTCCGCGTGACGGGCACCCACTGTTTGCAGGCTTCGTGAAAGCCGCCGGTGAGTACCAGAAACGCCAGGCGAAGTAAGCAGAGTTAGAACGGCAACGCGCGACATTTTCGCGCGTTGTTTGTCTGGAGTTTTAGTTTAACGTTGTGACTTGAGGAAAACCTACTATGTCCAAAATTGTGAAAGTGATCGGTCGTGAAATCATCGACTCCCGCGGTAACCCGACTGTTGAAGCCGAAGTTCACCTGGAAGGCGGTTTCGTTGGTCTGGCAGCTGCACCATCAGGTGCTTCTACCGGTTCCCGTGAAGCTCTGGAACTGCGCGATGGCGACAAATCTCGTTTCATGGGTAAAGGCGTACTGAAAGCTGTTGCTGCGGTTAACGGCCCGATCGCTGAAGCTGTGCTTGGCAAAGATGCTAAAGACCAGGCTAACATCGATAAGATCATGATCGATCTGGATGGCACCGAGAACAAATCCAAGTTTGGCGCAAATGCCATTCTGGCTGTTTCCCTGGCTGCTGCTAAAGCTGCTGCTGCCTCTAAAGGCCTGCCGCTTTACGCTCACATCGCTGAACTGAATGGCACCCCAGGCAAATTCTCTATGCCTCTGCCAATGATGAACATCATCAACGGCGGCGAGCACGCTGACAACAACGTTGATATCCAGGAATTCATGATTCAGCCTGTTGGCGCGAAAACCCTGAAAGAAGCGGTACGTATCGGTTCTGAAGTGTTCCACAACCTGGCAAAAGTGCTGAAGTCCAAAGGCATGAACACTGCTGTGGGTGACGAAGGTGGCTACGCGCCTAACCTGGGTTCCAACGCAGAAGCGCTGGCTGTTATCGCTGAAGCGGTTAAAGCAGCAGGCTACGAGCTGGGCAAAGATGTTACCCTGGCAATGGACTGTGCAGCGTCTGAGTTCTACAAAGACGGCAAATACGTTCTGGCTGGCGAAGGCAACAAAGCGTTCACCTCTGAAGAGTTCACTCACTTCCTGGAAAACCTGACCAAAGATTACCCAATCGTTTCTATCGAAGACGGTCTGGACGAATCTGACTGGGCTGGTTTCGCATACCAGACCAAAGTGCTGGGCGACAAAATCCAGCTGGTTGGTGACGATCTGTTCGTAACCAACACCAAGATCCTGAAAGAAGGTATCGAAAAAGGCATCGTTAACTCCATCCTGATCAAATTCAACCAGATCGGTTCCCTGACCGAAACTCTGGCTGCGATCAAAATGGCGAAAGACGCTGGCTACACTGCGGTTATCTCTCACCGTTCTGGCGAAACCGAAGATGCGACCATCGCTGACCTGGCTGTGGGCACCGCTGCTGGCCAGATCAAAACCGGTTCTATGAGCCGTTCTGACCGTGTTGCTAAGTACAACCAGCTGATTCGTATCGAAGAAGCTCTGGCTGCACAGGGCACCCCAGCACCGTTCAATGGTCTGAAAGAAGTTAAAGGCCAGTAAGTTCTTACTGCTGCTTTAGACTTTGAAAAACCCGCTTCGGCGGGTTTTTTTTCGTCTTGTGAATATTCTTAATGGACCTGGCTAACGCGTTAATCAGCCGGTTCAACCCCAGAGCTGAACCGACTCTGATTGACTATTCCGCGCCTGAAATGGCGTTGACAAAACGACGGGTGATTTGCTGCGGGCGAGTAATTGCGCCCCCCACCACGACCGCATACGCCCCCAGCGTCAGGCAATACGCCGCCATTTCCGGCGTGTCTACATTTCCTTCAGCGATAACTGGCACGTCAACGGCGCTCACGACCTCACGTAAGAAACGGCAGTTATCGGCTGCGAGAATTTGACCTTCGCTTTCCGGCGTATATCCGTGCAGCGTTGTCCCCACGCAGTCAAAACCGAGCTTCGCCGCCTGTCGGGCTTCTTCTACTGTGGCAATGTCCGCCATCAGGAGTAAGTCCGGGTAACGCTGGCGAATTGCTGCCACCAGCGCTGGCAATGTCAACTCGCCCGGCCGCTGATGGGCAGTGGCGTCGAGAGCAATCATCGCCGGCTTCGCGGCCATAAGCTCATCAACTTCTTTCAACGTTGGCGTGATGTAAACATCACTGCCTGGGTAATCTCGTTTGATGATGGCAATTACCGGTAAATCTACGGTTTCCATAATCGTTTGTACGTCGACGAGACTGTTAGCACGAATAGCCGCCGCGCCACCCTGAAGGGCGGCTAGCGCCATACGAGACATAATAAACGGGCTGTGAAGCGGTTCATTTTCCAACGCCTGACAGGAGACGATAAGCTTCCCCTGAATCTGCGACAACATGGAGGGTTTCATAATGCGAGTAGCTCCTCTACTTCATTTTTGATGATGGTGACGTGGGGCCCGTAAATCACCTGGACGCCGTTGCCGCGAACAATAACGGCGCGTGCTCCCGTCTGTTTCAGCAGGGTTTCATCGACCCTATCTCCGTTGTTCAGGGTCACTCGAAGTCGGGTCGCGCAGCAATCCAGTTCGGCAATGTTCTCTTTGCCCCCCAAGGCGGTAATAATCTGCTGTGACCGCTCGCTGGCGTTGATCTCCTGGGTTTCCGTCGAAACATCTTCCCGGCCCGGCGTTTTGAAATTGAAGCGGGTGATAACAAAGCGGAAGGTGAAGTAGTACAGGAAGAACCAGGGAATACCGACCAGGGGCACATACAGCCAGTGCGTTTTCGCCTCGCCCTGAAGCACGCCGAACAGGATGAAATCGATAAAGCCGCCTGAGAACGTTTGGCCGATCGTGATGTGTAGAATATGCGCCATCATGAAGGCCAGGCCGTCAAACACCGCATGGATGACATACAACACAGGCGCAATAAACAGGAATGAAAACTCAATCGGCTCGGTGATGCCGGTGAGGAAGGATGTTAGCGCCGCGGAGAGCAGTAACCCCGCGACCCGCTTGCGGTTTTCTGGTTTAGCGGTGTGATACATCGCCAGGCAGGCGCCCAGCAGGCCAAACATCATGGTAATAAATCGGCCAGACATAAAACGCGCGGTACCGATGTAAAACTGCTGGGTATTCGGGTCGGCCAACTGAGCAAAGAAGATACGCTGCGTGCCTTCCACCAGATGACCATTAATCATTTCACTCCCGCCCAGCGCTGTGGTCCAGAACGGCAGGTAAAAAATATGGTGTAGGCCGAATGGGCCAAGCATCCGCAGCACAAACCCGTAGATGAAAGTACCCAAATAGCCCGTAGCGTCTACCAGGCCACCCATACCAAAGATAAGCTTTTGGAAATGCGGCCAGACAATTGTCATCCCCGCCCCCGCCAGAATTGCCGCCAGCGAACTGATAATGGGGATAAATCGCGAGCCACCGAAGAAGCCGAGGAACTGAGGCAGTGCAATTTTGTTATAGCGATTGTGCAGCCATGAGGTAATTAGCCCGATAACCACGCCACCGAACACGCCGGTCTCAAGCGTCTGAATGCCGAGAGCCATTCCCTGCCCGACAGCGCCAGGATTCGATGAGGCAAGGGCGCCTGTCAGGGTTAGCAGTGCATTAATAGTGGCATTCATCACCAGATAGGCCAGCAGCGCGGCCAGCCCGGCAGTGCCTTTGTCTCCTTTTGCCAGTCCCACGGCTATCCCCACGGCGAAAAGCACCGCAAGGTTAGCAAACACGATCGATCCTGCGCTGGCCATGATGGTAAAAATGCCCTGTAGCCAGGCAACATCAAGAAACGGGTAGGCCTTGACCGTATTAGGGTTAGACAGTGCGCCGCCTATCCCCAATAGCAAACCCGCCGCGGGCAACACCGCAATGGGCAGCATGAACGATTTACCGAACCGCTGCGCTTTTTCAAACCAGCCCCCCGAGGAGGTCCCGCTTAACACTGACATAAATTTTCCTCACGAAAGATTATTGTGATGAAAATTTTTATCATAATGTTTTTTGTGATCTGAAAATTTTTACCATAATACCGATCGTCATCACAATTAATCGAATATGCTGGCGCTGTTAGACCGCTTTCCGCCACACTATGCAGAGTTGATTCAGTAAGGCGGGACGAGTGTTGATGACGGACAATGAGAATATTTTGCTGCACCTGCGACAGGGGCTACCGGGCTATAGCCCGACGCTGCAAAAACTGGGGGATTTCATTCTGACCCAGCCGCAAAAAGTGCTGTACCTGACCATCACGGAGCTGGCAAAAGAGAGCGATACCAGTGAGGCGAGCGTGACGCGCCTTTGCCGTCATCTGGGCTGTAAGGGCTATACCGAATTTAAAATGGCGGTTGCGCTTGATGTCCAGCAGGAGCAACCTCAGGCCGTCTCGCAGGGGGACAGCATTGATGAGCTGGTGCAAGAGTCCGTTCAGGCCCTCATTGATACCGGGAAATTGATAAATCGCGAGGCGCTCAGGCAGGCGGGGTTGGCATTACATGAAGCATCATCCGTACAGATTTACGGCGTTGCCGCCAGCGCTATTATGGGTGATTACCTGCATTACAAGCTTCTACGTTTGGGTAAGTCTGCCCAGCTCTTTAGCGATATGCACCGGGCTGCGATGAACGCGGCAACGTTGGGGGAGAAGGATTTAGCGATTGTTATTTCCAGCTCAGGTTCCACGAAAGACCTGCTTAATGCGGTGAAAATTGCCAAAAAGCGCCACGCCAGGGTCATTCTTCTGAGCAACACGCTGCGTAGCCCGCTGGCAGATTTGGCCGACCTTTTGCTCGTTGCTGCCAAGCCTGAAGGGCCTCTGAGCGCCGGTTCGCTGAACGCAAAAGTGGGGGCGATGCTGCTGGTCGAAGCCCTGGTTAATGAACTGGTCACCCACGGTAGCCATTACGCGTTGGCCAGTCAGCAGACCGCCAGCGCCACCCTGCCGCTGCTGATCTAGGCTCTCACTGCAGAATGCTTTTTTTTGCCGTATGGGCGTCCGGCGACAGAGGCTTACCAATAAGAGAGAAGGCCGGGAATTCCCCGGCCTTTTTTTATAGCGAGCGGATCACTTCGCGCAGCAGTCGAACCCGTGGTTCGATACTGTTGAGCTCCAGATATTCGGAAGGGGAATGGAATCCTGCGCCGACAGGGCCAAACCCGTCCAGGGAAGGTACGCCCAGGGCCGCCGTGTGGTTGGCGTCTGAGCCGCCTCCCACCGCCTGCCAGCGAACTTCCACGTCGACAGCCTGACCGGCTTTTTCCACCAGCTTCATCAGCTTTTCCGTTTCAGCGGAAGGTGACATCGCGGGCGTTTGTGCCTGCTGTTCGACGATGGTTAACACATCAGGCTCGAACTGGCGGTGGCGGAACGACTGAACGGCCTCGTTAACCCGCAGATATTCGTCGTTATCATTGAAGCGGAGATCGACAATCATCTCCGCGCGATCCGCCACGATATTCGCCCCAACGCCGCCGGAAATCACGCCGGTGTTCAACGTGGTACCCTTCGTCATATCGGCCAGATCGCTGATTGCCAGTACCGCGTGGGCGAGCGCTTTCACCGCAGAACGGCCTTTTTCCGGATCGTTGCCCGCATGGGCGGCTACGCCTTTAAAAGTCAGGCGGTAACGGGCCATGCCTTTTCTGGCTTTCACCAGAGAGCCGTCGGCTCTTGCCGCCTCGCACACCAGCACGCAGCGGCTGCGTTTTGCTATGCCGCCTATCCATTCGTGTGAATGGGCTGAACCCGTTTCTTCGTCCGGGTTCATGGCCACGGCGATAGCTAGCCGATCAAGATCGGCTTTGTCCAGGCCGCGTAGAGCCCAAAGAATAGATAACAACCCGCTTTTCATGTCTGACACGCCTGGCCCATAGGCGCGGTCGCCTTCAATGCTGAAAGGGCGCTCTGAGACGGTTCCCGGCGGGAAGACGGTATCCATATGCCCCACCAGCAAAACGTCGTACTGTGTGGCGTCAGGCTTATTCGTGGCGAACAAGCCCGGCCCCACTTTGTTCCCCAGGTCGGCGCTGTCGCAGTGCCAGTTTTCTGACAGATACCATTGCTGAAAGATACGGCTGACTTCTTCCACACCCGCAACGGTGGCGGTGCCGCAGTCGATATTCACGACGCTTTTTAACTCTTGAAGATACTGTTTCAGATCCATGGGTTACTCCAGAATAAGCACGCGCATGATCAGCATGGCGCAAAATGCGTTGAGTACGGAAAGGGCTATCATCAGAGGAATGCGTTTCGCCGGAATACCGACCACGCCGAGGATACGCCCGGCGTATTGCACCTGAGAGCCCATCAAATAGATGGCCGGTGCGAGAATCGCCAGGTGTTCGCCGCTGAGAATGCCTCCTTCAAACAGGCTGATAGCGACGCCTACGCCGCCGCCCATCGACATCCAGCCGCCGATGAGCACTGCAGCGGCTTCACCGGGCAGTCCAAAGAGTTTCATTACCGGGCCAAACAGCCACGCCATGCCCTGCAGCGCGCCCGTCAGCTCAAGCGCATAGATAATAATGAATGCCATCAACACGTTAGGTAGCGTACTGGTTGTGGCGATGGTCCAGCCTTTGCGCGCGCCGGCAACAAAGACATCGGTGATCATCGGTTTTGCTGCATCAGCCATGTTGCGCCTCCGTTTTTGTTTTCCGTTCTGTGACGTTCAGGATCAGGCGCATCATGTTTGCCCCTACGATTTTCATCATGAACATCACGGCGACGCACATGCCGATAGAGCTTGGCACGGCCTGGCTGCCGTCAACGGCGATCAGCGTGAAGAGCACGGCCCCGGAAGAGAAAAAGTTGGTGATCATGGCGCCAGCGGAAAACTGGAACATAGTGAACACGGTTTTTTCTTTTTCGGTAATCTGGCCTTCATCGGCAAGCACGCGGGTGAGTGACGCGCCAACGTCGGTACTCTGCAGGCTGCCGATTAGCGCAAGGCCCGTGGCACCGGGCACGCCCATCAGGGGACGAAGGAGAGGGGTCAGCAGTTTTCTTGCGGCCCGCAGCGCGCCGTAGTGTTCCAGCACGTTAATCATGCCCAGCGCAAACATCACGGCGGGAATCAGGCCGAAAGCGAAGAGAAAACCGTCCATTGCGCCATACCCGCCGTTGCCGCGGAAGGCGCTTTTGGCAACATCCAGCGATTCTCCGGCCGGGTTAACGCCGCTGACCACTTTGCCAAAGGCGCCGTTTAGCGTGGTGAAGTCAAACACCCCGTACCAGTTTTTTCCGCCTAACAGGCCAGAAAAAAAGACCATCGCAAACAGCAGGCTAAACCAGGCGGCGGGCCCAACTCTTTGTTGTCCGGGAACAGAAGAATCATCCATTTATCATTTCCTTATGTAATTTCAGGGGGAAAGCCAGAGGGATGCTAGAAGTTAGCAATACGTGCTGTTATGACGACGATCAACATGAGGAACGAACGTTTAATCACCATAAGAAAGTTGAGAACTGGCACACAGTAACCGTGAGAATAGAGAATGTTTGCGCGACATGGGCATCAGGTATCGCCGTGGTGCAGCCGCTTTCGCATGATCTCCATCGCCAGTTCTGCGATAATTACTTTTTGTGACTATGACTGAGATGATTATGCAGTACCCGATTAACGAGATGTTCCAGACCCTGCAAGGGGAAGGCTATTTTACCGGCGTGCCCGCCATTTTTATTCGCCTGCAGGGTTGCCCGGTAGGCTGCGCCTGGTGCGATACCAAACATACCTGGGATAAGCTCGCGGATCGTGAAGTGTCGCTGTTCAGTATCCTGGCCAAAACTAAAGAAAGCGATAAATGGGGCGCGGCAAGCGCCGAAGATCTACTTACCGTGATTGGCCGCCAGGGCTATACCGCGAGGCATGTGGTGATCACCGGCGGTGAGCCGTGCATTCACGACCTCACGCCGCTGACAGATTTGCTCGAGAAAAACGGGTTTAGCTGCCAGATAGAAACCAGCGGCACGCATGAAGTGCGCTGCACGGCAAATACCTGGGTGACGGTTTCCCCGAAGGTGAACATGCGCGGCGGGTACGACATTCTCTCCCAGGCGCTGGAACGCGCGGATGAAATTAAGCACCCGGTTGGGCGTATGCGTGACGTCGAAGCGCTGGACGAACTGCTGGCTACGTTGACGGATGAGAAAAGCCGCATCATCGCGTTGCAGCCAATCAGCCAAAAAGAGGACGCGACGCGTCTGTGCATCGAAACCTGCATCGCGCGCAACTGGCGCCTGTCGATGCAGACGCACAAGTATTTGAATATTGCCTGATGAGCAAAGCCGGGTGTAGCCATCACACCCGGCGTAAACCGCTAGTTAAGCGTTGGACCAGCTTTGAATCGAGTCCGTGTTATCTAACTCGCCGTGCATCACCTGATACGATTTTTTCAGAATAACGTCAGTGTGCTGCGTTAACTCCCTGAAAATGCCTTTGTTTAGCGCCTCATAGCGTTTAGCGTTGCTTTCAACGGGCATAAACACGTCTTTGACCCGCACCATTTTTTCGACGGCGGTTTCATAGCTGGTATACAGCCCCAGCCCGACGGCGGTGTTGATTGCCGCACCCAGACTTGCGCAGCCGTTGATCGCGTTACGCCTGACCGGCAGGTTAAACACGTCGGCAAAGATCTGCATAAACAGGTCGCTGTTGGAGCCGCCGCCAGTGATAATCACATGTTTGGCAAAGTGGTCCATCTCATGGCACATATTGTCGTAGTTGTTTTTCAGCGTCAGGGCGATGCTTTCGAGGATCGAGCGGTAAATCCACGCGTAGTCCATGCTGGAATCAAAACCTATCATGATCCCACGCTTAAACGGTTCCCAGGGATTGGTCAGCCAGTCCAGCACGGTCATTAAGCCGTTACAGCCCGGCGGCACCAGCGCTGCTTTCTTGTTCAATAACCCTTCCGGGGAAAGATTCTGCGCTTTGGCATCCTGAATCAATGACTCGCCCAGCATGTCCCGCAGCCAGCTTACCGTCCACATCCCTTTGCGGATGCCGTAGCCCTCATACAACAGCGTTTCAGGCACAGACGACATAATGGGCCAGTAGGCCACAGGGGCTTTTGGCAGCGCTTTGCCGTTCATCATCAGCGCGATATAGGTGCCGAGAGAAATCACCGCCGTTTCATCATCCAGCAGCCCGGCCCCAAGCGCTTCAACCGGCTTATCGCTGGTGGTACAAACGACCGGTAATCTGGCCGGGAAGCCCGTAGCCTTCGCTGCATTTTCTGTGAGATGGCCAATGACCGTGCCCGGCATCTGAACATCAAACAGCATGGTGCGCGGAATATTAAATTTCTTCAGCACTTCGCCGTCGTCGCTCCATGACCACGTTTTGTAGTCCACCGGCCACTGGCCAAAATAGTTGGCGATATTGTCTTTGAACTCGCCGGTTAAGCGATGGGACAGGTAACCCGAGAATGAAGTCACCCAGGCCACATCAGGATTTGTGTGCTCGTAGGGGCGGGTGACGCGGGCATCCTGCCAGCTGATCAGCGGCGCAGCTGGGGTGCCGTCGGCCTTTAATAAGGCGCGACAGCAGCGTATGGAGCCGAGGCCAATCCCAACTATCGCACTTATGTCTCCTGTGAAGTGGCTCATTAAATCCTGCCCGGCGCGGCACAGCGAGTCCCACAGATCGTCGTCAGGGTGTTCGGCGGTATCCGCGTCCGGCGTGTACATCGGCTGCAGCAGCCCCTTGCCTTCGCAGACGATATTACCTGCCAGATCGTACATCACGACTTTTGTACTCTGGCTCCCACCATCAATCCCAATGATGTATTGCTTCGACATTGCCTTTCTCCTTCAATTTTCCCTCATCACTCGCCCGTTGCGGCCAGCGATGCCAATTTTTCCTGTGCGATGTCGGCGGCGCGAATTTTGCGAATCAGCAAAAAGGCAAACACGATGACCATGCACAGTGCGGCTAATCCCATCAGCCACATGTTGCGGTAGGCTTCTTCTGCGGGCAGGGTGTCCTGCCAGTGGCCGACAAGCGGGTATACGAATACGTCCGGCAAGAAGCCGATGACCGAACAGATACCCACGGTGGTTCCCATAATATAGGGCGGCGTTCTCGCTTCGCCGGGGCAGGCCCAGTACAACCCGCGTGAGGCGTAACAGGTGAACCCCAGCAGCAAAATAAGCCCAATGCCCATCGCAACGGACTGAGGATTGGCGTTGGTCGCCAGCAGCGCTACCAGTGCGACTGCGCCAACAATAGAGAGCAACTGCACCACGCGAGTGGGCGATTTAATTCTGCTGTAGGTCGTAATAATGCCGCCCAGCGGGCCGCAAAAGGCGCGGAAGATTTTATTGATCACGATGCCCATGTAGCTGGCGGCCACCAGCGACATGCCGTACATCTCGGTCAGATAGTTGGTGGAATAGCTCAGGATGGCATAAATGGTGTAAACCCCGAAGATCACCATACTGCAGTACCAGGTGGTACTTATCCGTAAAACGGACAGAATATCTTTGAGCTGGAAGGCCGGTTTTTTGGCTGCCTGAGCACCTTCTGTGCGGCCGGTAAAGCCGTCGCTGACAAAGAACCAACACAGCACGCCAAGCGCAATATAAACGCCGCTGTAGATAAGAATAACGGCTTTAAGGCTGTTGGCATCTTCCGGCGCAAAGCGCGAAAACACCCACATGGTGAATACCGCCAGCGCCATCACGCCGACGCCGCGCAGGCCTTCCATCCAGCCCATGATTTTTCCCTGCTCGCTATGATCCCCCAGTAGGGAAGCCGCCTTAATGGAGACCGACCACAGCATCAGAATGGTGGTCACGGCGAAGGCGACCTGAATGACGATCATTACCCACAGCGGCGGATAGAAAGCCATCACAATCCCCAACAGGCCGGTGGCAATCATCGCCAGCGTCATCATTACGCGGTGAGAGAATTTATCAGCAATAATTCCACTCGGCGCATAAAGGATAATTGCGGTTATTCCGAAAGTACTCATAATTAAGCCTATTTCGGTATTGCTAAATCCCATGAATTTTGCCATGGGGATTTGGTAAATATACCTTAAATAAGCAAGGTCAAAACTTACACCACCACTGATACTTATTATTGCCAGCGTTAGCCAGCGACGAAAATTTGAATCACGCATGGTGTGCTCTCAGTAATCAGGATTGTTAAAGACAAAAAAAAGAGAAAAGTAACCAATCCCCTTTTAAGGGCTGATTACTTTTCTCATGGGCTCTAGTAATTGCGGAGATTATTAACATGCAGCGTGTTTTTTTAGTGTGAGAAATATCACGATATTGGTTTTCACGGCGAATAATTTAGCGATAGAACCCTCTTGTTAATGAGTTGTGATGTTGATCACACAACATGCCCCCACCGCTGTGATACTTATTTTAGCCAGTTACTAGAGACGATGAGAAAAGTAACTTCCCTTTCGGGGGGAGCTTGCTTTTCTCATTTTTTTTGCGTTTAAAAAATTTAAGGAGTTCATCATGTCGCTCAGCGCACTCAACGAATTCTCACTGGACTTCTTCTCGCTCAAGGGGAAGACGGCGATTGTCACCGGCGGTAACAGCGGGCTGGGGCAGGCCTTCGCCATGGCGCTGGCTAAGGCTGGCGCGAATGTGTTTATTCCAACGGTGGTGGAAGAGAAAGGCGAAACGCGTCAACTAATTGAACAACAAGGCGTAAAAGTGGCGTTTATGACCGTGGATATCACGGAGAAAGGTGCCCCGGCTCAGGTCATCGCCCAGTGCCTGGAAACCTTTGGTTCGGTGGATATTCTGGTCAACAACGCCGGGATCTGTAAGCTCAACAAGGTGCTGGATTTCGGCCGCGCCGACTGGGACCCGATGATCAACATCAACCTGACCGCGGCGTTCGAATTAAGTCACGAGGCGGCCAAAGTGATGATTCCGCAAAAGCACGGAAAAATTATTAATATCTGTTCGCTATTTTCTTATCTTGGCGGCCAATGGTCTCCGGCTTATTCCGCCACAAAACACGCGCTGGCCGGTTTAACGAAAGCGTATTGCGATGAATTAGGCCAATATAATATTCAGGTGAACGGTATTGCGCCTGGTTATTATGCCACCGATATTACTACCGAAACGCGTAAAAATCCGGAAACCAACAAGCGCGTACTGGATCATATTCCAGCCAACCGCTGGGGTGAAACGCAGGATCTTATGGGGGCAATGGTTTATTTATCCAGCCGTGCTTCAGATTATGTTAATGGCCATTTGTTAGTCGTTGATGGTGGTTATTTAGTCAGGTAGTTTTCGCAGGGTGGTTCCTGCTTTCTATTATTTATATCCGTATTCCCTTATTTGTCAAGAAGGAGTTGTCATGTCTTTATCTCGCGAAGCAATTGTGGATCAATTAAAAGAAATCGTTGGTCCGCAGCAGGTTATTACCGATGAAAAAGTATTACAGAAAAACAGTATCGACCGGTTCAGAAAATATGCGGATATTCATGGCGTGTACACTCAGCCGCTGCCGGCCGCGGTAGTGAAACTGCAGAACACTGAGCAAGTCTCCAGCGTACTGGCGTTTCTGAACAGCAACCACATCACCTGTATCCCGCGAACCGGCGCTTCCGCAACGGAAGGCGGCCTGGAAGCGGTGGTGAAAAACTCCGTGGTGCTGGATGGCTCCGGGCTGAACAAGATTGTCGATATCGACATTGAAAACATGCAGGCCACCGCCCAGTGCGGCGTGCCGCTGGAAGTGCTGGAAGATGCCCTGCGTGAAAAAGGCTACACCACCGGCCACTCGCCGCAGTCCAAACCGCTGGCACAAATGGGCGGCCTTGTGGCAACCCGCAGCATCGGCCAGTTCTCAACCCTGTACGGGGCGATTGAGGACATGGTGGTTGGTCTGGAAGCCGTGTTCCCGGACGGCAGCATCACTCGCATTAAAAACGTGCCGCGCCGTGCCGCTGGCCCGGACATTCGCCACGTGATCATCGGCAACGAAGGGGCGCTCTGCTACATCACCGAAGTAACGGTAAAAATCTTCAAGTACATGCCGGAAAACAACCTGTTCTACGGCTACATCCTCGACAACATGAAGACCGGGTTCAACATCCTGCGTGAAGTGATGGTGGAAGGCTACCGTCCGTCGATTGCCCGCCTGTATGACGCCGAAGATGGCACCCAGCACTTCACCCATTTTGCCGACGGCAAATGCGTGCTGATCTTTATGGCAGAAGGCTCTAAGCGCCTGGCTGAAGCGACCGGCGCGGGCATCGAAGAAATTGTTGCCCGCCACCCGGAATGCAAGAAAGTGGACAGCAAGCTCATCGAAACCTGGTTCAACAACCTGAACTGGGGGCCAGACAAAGTGGCCGCCGAACGTGTGCAGATCCTGAAAACCGGCAACATGGGCTTTACCACGGAAGTTTCTGGCAGCTGGAGCTGCATTAATGAGATTTACCACAATGTGATCGAGCGCATTCGCAACGAGTTCCCACATGCGGGTGATATCACTATGCTGGGCGGCCACTCTTCCCACAGCTACATCAACGGCACCAACATGTACTTCGTGTACGACTACAACGTGGTGGGTTGCAAGCCGGAAGAGGAGATCGACAAGTACCACAATCCGCTGAACAAAATCATCGTGGAAGAGACGATTCGCCTCGGCGGCTCGATGGTGCACCACCACGGGATCGGCAAGCACCGCGTGCACTGGTCCAGGCTGGAGCACGGTACCGCCTGGCCAATCATGCAGGGCCTGAAAGATCAGTACGATCCGAACGGCATCATGAACACCGGCACGATTTGGCCGATTGAAAAATAATCGTACATAACCGCACGGGTCGGCTCTCAGGAGCCGACCTCTTCATTTACGGATCGACAAAGGAATCAGTATGCACGCCGAACCGGTTCGTATGGATGACCTGCCGCTTAATCGCTTTCATTTACGCATTGCCGGGCTGACCTTCGGCGCTCACTTGACGGACGGCTACGTGCTCGGCGTAATTGGCTTTGCGCTGGTGATG
Organism: Enterobacter sp. Ap-867; assembly: GCF_011752855.1. Classification (NCBI taxonomy): domain Bacteria; kingdom Pseudomonadati; phylum Pseudomonadota; class Gammaproteobacteria; order Enterobacterales; family Enterobacteriaceae; genus Enterobacter; species Enterobacter sp. Ap-867. The sequence continues at coordinate 31,495 of NZ_VWWS01000009.1, forward strand.
ATTGCGCCGCAAATGAGCCTGACGCCGCTTCAGGAAGGATTAGTGGGCGGCTCGGCGCTGTTTGGGCTGTTTCTGGGCAGCCTGGTGCTGGGCTGGATCTCCGATCATATTGGTCGTCAGAAAATCTTTAACTTCAGCTTCGTGCTCATCACGCTGGCCTCCTTTTTACAATTTTTCGTTAGTAACGTAGAGCAGCTGATTCTGCTGCGGGTGCTGATTGGCATCGGGCTGGGCGGCGACTACTCCGTGGGCCACACCATGTTGGCCGAATTTGCCCCGCGCAAACATCGTGGCGTGTTGCTCGGCGCTTTTAGCGTGGTCTGGACGCTGGGTTATGTGCTGGCGAGCCTCATTGGGCATCAGCTAGTGGAGAGCGGGCCGGAAGCCTGGCGCTGGCTGCTGGCGTCGGCCGCGTTACCTGCGTTGTTAATCACTGTCTTGCGCTGGGGCACCCCGGAATCTCCTCGTTGGTTGCTTCGCCAGGGGCGGGTGTCCGAAGCGCATCAGATTGTGCGCCGCTGCTTCGGCGAACATGTTGTTATTAGCGATGAGATTGCGGTGCCAACTTCCCGCCATCTCCGCACGTTGTTTTCCGGGCAATACTGGCGGCGTACCGCGTTTAATAGCCTGTTCTTTGTCTGCCTGGTGATCCCGTGGTTTGCGATTTATACCTGGCTGCCGTCCATTACCGGGCTGCTGGGTATGCAGGATGGCCTGACCGCCAGCCTGTTGCTGAATGTGGTGCTGGTGGTGGGCGCGATCGCGGGCCTGGTGCTGACCCACCGCTGCTCAAGACGCGGCTTCCTGATCGGCGGTTTTCTGGTGCTGTTCTTCAGCCTTACCGCACTGGCGCTGGTGCCGGAACAACACGGCACCCTCATCCTGCTGCTGTTCTTTGTTTTTACGCTGACCATTTCGGCGGTCAGCAACCTGGTCGGTGTGCTGCCGGCGGAAAGCTTCCCGACGGATATTCGCTCGCTGGGCGTAGGGTTTGCGACGTCGATGAGCCGCCTGGGTTCGGCAATTAGCACCGGACTGCTGCCGGTGGCGCTGGTCTCCTTCGGGGTGCAAAACACTATGCTGTTGCTGAGCGCGGTTCTGATGCTGGGCCTGTTGGTTTCCGTCTTCTGGGCGCCGGAAACGCGAAACATGAGCCTTGTGGCCGCGTCCGGGAATAAAGAGCAGCCGCCGGGGGTGAATCATGAACATTCTGTTAGCCTTTAAGGCCGAGCCAGACCTCGCCATGCTGGCGGAAAAAGACTGGCTGACCGCCGGACAGGGCAGCCTGGACACCTCGATAACGCGCCCTTGTCTGGGAGAAGATGAGGCTGCTGCCGCGGAGATACTGCTGCGTCAGGCTGAAGGCTTAAACCTTACCGCCTTAAGCATTGGTCACGAGCGTGCGGACAGCTTTCTTCGCCAGTTCAAAGCGCTGGGGTTCCTGCGAGCCGTTCGGCTGCAGCCGGATGACGAGCTGACTTTTTCTCCCGCCTCAGTGGCTGCCTTGCTGGCCGCATGGCAGCAGCAACATTCTCAATCTCTGGTGGTCATGGGCTCACGCAGCGCCGAAGGTAACAGCGGCCAGATGGGGTTTTACCTCGCCGAACAGCTGGGCTGGCCGTGTTTCACTCAGGTCTATGATTTCACGCTCGATGCTGAACGGCAGCAGCTTTGCCTGAAACAGCGGCACGGCGCAGGAAAACGCAGCCTGACCGTGCGGCTGCCTGCGGTGCTGATGATTGAAAGCCGTGGAGATTACTGCCTTAGAACGCCTGGCCTGCGACAAAAGCTGGCGGTGAAAGCTTCGGACGTTGAGGTCTTGCCTGTGAAAATCCCTGGTCATGAGGAGGCATTCTCTCCTCTGGTCGGGCTGGATCACCCTCAGCGGCAGCGCGGCGGCTTAATCATTCAGGGCAGCGATGTGCGCGAAAAGGTCCGCAGCCTCTACCGCGACTGGCTACGTAAAAGGATGAAATCATGAAAATTGCCCTGGTTCTGCCTGAAGCGAGGCAAGCGTCGGCGCTCAGTGAGATAGGGCATTTCATTGCGTGCAGTGAAATGGCACCAGAACATGTCGAAGCCTGGCTGCTGCCGGAGAGTGAACTCAGCGAGCCGCTGCTGGAGGGGTTGTATACCCATTTCGTGCCTGCCCCAGTAGACATGCTGTTATTCCCTTCTGGCTGGCAGGGCGCGGAGCTTGCCACCCGGCTGGCTCACCGGCTGCAAGGGGAGGCGTGGAGCGCGATTAACGACGCGGATTTTGCCCGGCAGGTGGTGCGCAAAAACGCCTATGGCGGCGCGCTGGTGGCTGAGCTTCAACTGCACAATAAGCCCTGGTGCCTGAGCGTAGTCGCCGCGCCGGGAGCCAAAACCTGGCAGCCGGAGATCGAGTATGTACCGATTCCCGTGGCAGCACAGAAGCCCGCCTGGCTGCTTGAATCCGGGGCAATTGCCGATGAAGCCGAATCCGGCCTGGCCGATGCCAGGCTTGTGCTGGCGGTGGGGCGGGGAGTTGGCAGCCCTCTAGCCATGGCGCAGGTAGAGAAGATTGCCTGCGGGCTGGGCATGGAAACCGGCGCCAGCCGCGAAGCGGTGATGCACGCCTGGTGCAGCATTGACAAACTGCTGGGGATGTCCGGTACCCAGGTTGCCGCAGACGTTTGTATTGCGGCAGGTGTCTCCGGCGCTCCGGCCTTTATCAGCGGTATTGCCCACAGCCGGTTCATTGTTGCCATCAACAACGATCCGCAGGCGGCGATTTTCCGCCACGCCGATGTGGGGATCGTCGATGACCTGCTGCCGGTACTAACCGAGCTGCAAACCTGTGTCAGGGAAGATATTTAGCCAACTGCCAGACGCCGGTATTGGTGGTGGAGATAGCCAACGCCCCGGCGCTGAGTGCGTTGTTGGCATCCTCCGCGTCGCACACCAGGCCACCGGCAATCACCGGCAGGTCGATTTTTTCTGTGACCCATTTCATCACTTTCGGCATACATCCCGGCAGGATCTCGATGCAGTCCGGGTTCGACTGGGCCACCTGTTTATCGATGTTGTGGTAAGAGATGGAATCGACGATAAACAGCCGGTGAATGGCAAAGAACCCCTGCGCCCTGGCCGCTTTCACCATTGGCGCTTTGGTGCTGATCACGCCATCGGCCTGGGTCACCAGTTTCAGAAAGTTAATCACAATCTCTTTATTCGATGTCCCTTCCAGTAAATCGACGTGCACCAGCGCGTATTTATTCGCCTTCTTAATTTGCTGCACGATGCCGGTAATGGTGCAGATATTGCCGTACAGCACGGAAATCACCTGGCAGTCGGATTCCAGCGCCAGCTGCAGGCTCTGGTTATCTTTTACCGCTGCAATCAGCGGGTGTTGCTTGAGTAGGGACATCAGGGACACAGCTTGGACTCCATTAACCAAAGCGTAATTGGATGCCGCAGCCTGCGGGCGGGTAGCGCCAGCGGCTGAGGGTTTGTTCGTCGCACAGCAGGCGGCAGGTGCCGCACTCCAGGCAGCCGGGGGTATCAATGTGCAGGCTGCCGTCTTCTTTCTGTCGGTATAGCCCGGCGGGGCAGGCTCGTACCAGCAGAGTAAGCTGTTCGATATCGGGATTATCTGCGGGGACAATGTGTGGTTTCTCCGCAGGTTGCCAGGCGTTTCTGGCCAGTTTCTCATGCAGGTTCACAGGCTGCGCCCTCCGCGAAAAATGTCTTTAACCAGTCTGGAAATACCCGTTTTGCGGGCATGTTTCCACAGCAGGCTGCTGAGTCGTGGTGGCGGTGAATACTGGGGATCAAAGATATCACGCTGCAGCTCAGCCAGCAGGTGCGGATAGTCCTGAAACAGCCCCGGCGTTTGTAAAAAATCAGGCATTTTGCGATAGCGCTCCAGCACCGCCCACAGCGAAGTGCACGCCAACTGGTGGCGGTACGCCTGATGAAGATCGACACTGATATTTTCTTGTAGCGCTTGAATCAGCGTTTGCGCCGCCGCTTTTGCCGAAAGCGCCGCCAAATCCATGCCGCGCACGGTGAAACCGGTATTGATACAGAAACGGGCGCTGTCGCCCACCAGCAAATAGCCGGGGCCGGCCAGGCGCTCGGGAAGCCCGTTCAGGCCACATTCAGGAATCAGATGTGCGCCGTATTCCACCAGCTGGGCACGTCGCAGAAGCGGGCGCAGCGTCGGGTGCTGCTTGAAGTTTTCCAGCAGATCGGGAAGCGAAGCAGAGGCAGCCCGAATTGAAGAGAGCGGGCAGACAATGCCGACAGACAGCGTATCGAGATTGGTATAGAGGAACCCGCCCGCAGGCTGTTCACCGCAGATGCCGCCGGTGAAGAGCCAGGCGGCACCGGCGTTACCTTCAAGCGAGAAGCGGTTCTCGAGATCTTCTTTCGGCAGCGCCAGCACTTCTTTCACGCCCACGGCAACGCTGTGCTCGGGTAACTTGTGCAACAGCTTGTGCTGTTCCGCCAGCAGAGTATTGGCCCCTTCGGCGATAACCACGGCTTTGGCGCTCAGCACTTCGCCTTCGATCACCACGCCGCTCACCGCGCCGCTTTCAACATGCAGGCTATCGACCTGAGTCGCCGTCAGGCACTGCGCGCCCGATTGTTCAGCCTGCTGGAACAGCCACGGATCCAGCCGGGCACGCAGCACGCTGTATGACGCTGCCGAAGGGTGCTGGAAACTCAACGTCGTGGACGTTTCTGCCGTCAGCGCGGAGAGTTTTTCATGGGTGATACAGCGTTCGAGTGGGGCGGCGCGAGAAAAATCAGGAAAGAGGGCATCAAACGCGGCGGTGTAAAGCCTGCCGCCCGACAGGTTTTTGCCTCCCGGCTGAGCTGCCTGCTCAACAAGCAGAACATTTAGCCCGGCGCGCGCGCACTCTACCGCGCAGCAGGAGCCTGCGATCCCCGCGCCAACGACGATAATATCGAAATCTGTAGTGGCCATCCCGTGCACCTTTTAGTTGCGACGTCGCAGCTTACCAAAGTGGGATGAAAATTAGCTTGATGGGGGACGCAGAGAGGAAAAGTCCGGAGTGATTTCCGGACTTTTTTTAGCTTATTCGCCGCGGTAGACGCAGCCTGCGGTGCAGGTTTCTTTGATCATCACCGCGCTTAGCAGTGGCACAACAGGTTTCATCTGATCCCAAATCCATTTCGCCAGCACTTCGCTGGTGGGGTTTTCAAGCCCTGGGATATCGTTCAGATAATAGTGATCGAGGCGATCGTAGGTTGGCTTAAACGCGGCTTTCAGCTCGGAGAAGTCCATGATCCAACCGGTATAAGGATCTACCTCGCCGGTGATTTCCAGGCGCACCATAAAGGAGTGGCCATGCAGGCGACCGCATTTGTGACCTTCCGGGACGTGCGGCAGGCGGTGGGCGGCTTCGAAGGTAAAATCTTTAAACAGGGTGGTGGACATCATTCGACTCTCTGGAATTCAAAAAACCGCCGCATGATAGCGGAATGGACTATTTTTCGCATTAACTAAACGGCGCATTGCCCTGCAGCATGGTGTAAATAGCGGTGAATGCGCTGAAATCTTATATTCATCAGATAGTTAGGTAATCACTTTTAACACTATGATTTACCTGAAAAAACGATTAGTCGTTTTAGTTATTTATTATTTCCATCCCTTCTTTAATTGTTGATAACCTGCTGGTTAACCTTGACTCATTACAGTCTGTAAGCCCTTTTTTGCCCTTTGCTACTGGAAGCTAAATACGTATGACTTCTCAGGTTCCACCGAGCGCTTTGCTGCCGTTAACGCCGGACCAGCTGGCACGCCTTCAGGCGGCGACCACTGATTTTTCAACCACTCAGCTGGCCTGGTTATCCGGTTATTTCTGGGGAATGATTAACCAGCAGCCTGGTGCTGTCGCGGCGGCTCTGGCCCCTGCGGCAGAAGTCCCAGTGATTACGCTAATTTCCGCGTCGCAGACCGGCAACGCACGCCGCGTGAGTGAGCAGCTGCGGGACGACCTGCTGGCGGCGAAGCTGAACGTCAATCTGGTGAACGCGGGCGACTACAAATTCAAACAAATTGCCCAGGAAAAACTGCTGATTGTCGTCAGTTCCACGCAAGGGGAAGGGGAGCCGCCTGAAGAGGCCGTGGCCCTGCACAAATTCCTGTTCTCGAAAAAAGCACCGAAGTTGAACGGCACCGCGTTTGCCGTCTTTGGCCTCGGTGACAGCTCGTATGAATTCTTCTGCCAGTCAGGCAAAGACTTCGACAGTAAACTGTCTGAATTAGGCGGCGAGCGCCTGTTGGATCGCGTTGATACCGACGTAGAGTACCAGCCTGCGGCCCAGGCATGGCGCAGCCAAATCGTTGAACTGCTGAAATCCCGCGTCCCGGCCGAAACACCGGCTCAGGCTGCCGCGACGGCCACGGGCGTGAGCAACGAAATCTTCACCAGCCCTTACAGCAAAGAATCACCGTTGACCGCCACGCTTGCGGTGAACCAGAAAATTACCGGCCGTGACTCCGATAAAGACGTGCGCCATATCGAAATCGATCTTGGCAACTCCGGCCTGCGCTATCAGCCGGGCGATGCGCTTGGTGTCTGGTATCAGAACGATCCGGCGCTGGTGAAAGAGCTGACGGATCTGCTATGGCTGAAAGGCGATGAAAGCGTCACCGTCGATGGCAAAACGCTGCCGTTAAGCGAAGCGCTGCAGTGGCACTTCGAGCTGACGGTCAACACCGGCAATATCGTTGAAAACTACGCCCAGCTGACCCGCAATACGGCGCTGCTGGAGCTGGTGGGCGATAAAGCCAAATTACAGCATTACGCACAGACCACGCCGATTGTGGACATGGCGCGCTACGCCCCGGCAGAACTGACGGCTGAACAGCTGACTGGCCTGCTGCGTCCGCTCACGCCGCGCCTTTATTCTATTGCCTCTTCGCAGGCGGAAGCTGAAACCGAAGTCCACATTACCGTGGGCGCGGTGCGCTATGACATCGAAGGCCGTGCCCGCAGCGGTGGCGCTTCAGGTTTCCTGGCCGACCGCCTTGAGGAAGATGGCGAAGTGCGCGTGTTCATTGAACATAACGATAACTTCCGCTTACCGGCCAACCCTGAAACTCCGGTCATTATGATTGGCCCTGGCACCGGCATCGCCCCGTTCCGTGCCTTTATTCAGCAGCGCGACAGCGACGGCGCTGGCGGCAAGAACTGGCTGTTCTTTGGCAACCCGCACTTTACCGAAGATTTCCTTTATCAGGTGGAATGGCAGCGCTACGTCAAAGACGGCCTGCTGACGAACATCGATTTAGCCTGGTCCCGTGACCAGCAGCATAAAATATACGTACAAGACAAACTGCGCGAGAAAGGCGCGGAACTGTGGCGCTGGATTCAGGAAGGTGCCCACATTTACGTCTGCGGCGACGCCAACCGTATGGCGAAGGACGTTGAGCAGGCGTTACTGGAAGTGGTTGCCGTCCACGGTGGCATGGACACCGAAGCGGCAGATGAATTTTTAAGTGAGCTGCGCGTTGAGCGCCGTTATCAGCGAGATGTCTACTAATGAGTGAAAAACACCCTGGCCCTCTGGTGGTCGAAGGCAAACTGGTCGACGCCGAACGCCTGAAGCGCGACAGCGATTTTCTGCGCGGCACCATTAAAGAAGATCTGCAGGATGGCCTGACCGGCGGTTTCAACGGCGACAACTTCTTGCTGATCCGCTTCCACGGCATGTATCAGCAGGATGACCGTGATATTCGAGCCGAACGCGCTGAGCAGAAGCTGGAGCCGCGTCACGCGATGATGCTCCGCTGTCGCCTGCCGGGGGGGGTTATCACCACCCAGCAGTGGCAGGCTATTGATAAGTTTGCCGAAGATAAGACTATCTACGGCAGCATTCGTCTGACCAACCGCCAGACGTTCCAGTTCCACGGCATTCTGAAGAAGAATGTCAAGCCCGCGCATGAAATGCTGCACGAGGTGGGCCTGGACGCGCTGGCGACGGCCAACGACGTGAACCGTAACGTGCTGTGTACCTCTAACCCGGTGGAGTCTGAGCTGCATCAGGAAGCCTACGAATGGGCGAAAAAGCTCTCTGAGCACCTGCTGCCGCGCACCCGCGCCTACGCCGAAATTTGGTGGGACAAAGAAAAAGTCGCCACCACCGACGAAGAGCCGATTCTGGGGCCGACCTATCTGCCGCGTAAGTTTAAAACTACGGTAGTAATCCCGCCGCAGAACGACGTGGATCTGCACGCCAACGACATGAACTTCATTGCGATTGCGGAAAACGGCAAGCTGGTTGGCTTCAACCTGCTGGTCGGCGGTGGCTTGTCCATCGAGCACGGGAATAAAAATACCTATGCCCGCACGGCAAGCGAATTCGGCTACATTCCGCTGGAGCATACTCTGGCGGTAGCGGAAGCGGTGGTGACAACCCAGCGCGACTGGGGAAACCGTACCGACCGTAAAAATGCTAAAACCAAATATACCCTTGAGCGCGTTGGCGTTGACGTGTTTAAGGCGGAGGTTGAGCGCCGCGCTGGCATCAAGTTTGAGCCAACCCGCGCATACGAATTTACCGGCCGCGGCGATCGTATTGGCTGGGTGAAGGGCATTGACGACAAATGGCACCTGACGCTGTTTATCGAAAATGGCCGCATCCTGGATTACCCTGGGCGACCGCTGAAAACCGGTCTGCTGGAGATAGCCAGGATCCACAAAGGTGATTTCCGCCTGACGGCAAACCAGAACCTGATCGTCGCCGGTGTGCCGGAAAGCGAAAAGGCTAAAATTGAGAAGCTGGCAACCGAGTCTGGCTTGATGAATGCGGTTACGCCGCAGCGTGAGAACTCAATGGCCTGCGTGGCGTTCCCGACCTGCCCGCTGGCGATGGCGGAAGCCGAACGCTTCCTGCCGGAGTTTGTCACCAAAGTTGAGCAGGTGATGGATAAACACAAAGTGCCGGATGAGCACATTGTGATGCGTGTTACCGGCTGCCCGAACGGCTGTGGCCGCGCGATGCTGGCCGAAATTGGCCTCGTGGGGAAAGCGCCAGGGCGCTACAACCTGCACATTGGCGGCAACCGTATCGGGACGCGTATTCCGCGCATGTACCGCGAAAACATCACCGAGCCGGAGATCCTCAGCTCGATTGATGAGCTGGTGGGCCGCTGGGCGAAAGAACGTGAGACCGACGAAGGCTTTGGTGATTTTACCGTACGCGCTGGGATTATTCGCCCGGTGCTCGATCCGGCCAGGGATTTGTGGGACTAGTTTTTTCCCCTCACCCTAACCCTCTCCCCAAAGGGGAGAGGGGATTAGCATAACGATTGCCTGGCTTCGCTTCCCCCTCTCCCTTCCAGGGAGAGGGCCGGGGTAAGGGTCATTGATTACTAAGTGAGGCACGTATGTCCGTACTTGATTTAAACGAACTGAACGCCCTTCCTAAAGTCGAACGCGTCATGGCGCTCGCCGAAGTCAACGCTCAGTTGGAAAAACTTAGCGCGCAGCAGCGCGTGACCTGGGCGCTGGAAAATTTGCCTGGGGAATTTGTGCTCTCGTCCAGCTTCGGCATTCAGGCCGCCGTGTGTCTGCATCTGGTCACGCAGCAGCGCCCCGATATCCCGGTGATCCTGACCGATACCGGCTATCTGTTCCCGGAAACCTACCAGTTTATCGACGAGCTTACCGACAAGCTGAAGCTGAATTTGCAGGTGTTCCGCGCGACCGAAAGCCCGGCCTGGCAGGAAGCGCGTTACGGCAAACTGTGGGAGCAGGGCGTGGAGGGCATTGAGCGCTACAACGACATCAACAAAGTTGAGCCGATGAACCGCGCGCTGAAAACGCTGGAGGCGCAAACCTGGTTTGCTGGCCTGCGTCGTGAACAGTCCGGCAGCCGCGCCAATTTGCCGGTGCTGGCCGTACAGCGTGAAGTCTTTAAAATTCTGCCGATCATCGACTGGGATAACCGCACGGTTTACCAGTACCTGACCGAGCACGGGCTGAAGTACCATCCGCTCTGGGATCAGGGCTATTTGTCCGTCGGCGATACCCACACCACCCGTAAATGGGAACCTGGCATGGCAGAAGAAGAGACGCGCTTCTTTGGCCTGAAACGCGAGTGCGGTTTGCACGAATAAATACCCCCTCGCCATTGCGGCGAGGGGAAAATCACTTCCCGGCCTTCGCCAACTCTTTCACCAGCGGGAGCAGAATACGCACCGTGTCATGGCTGCGGCGCTTAATTCTGCCCGGCAGCGCTTTATCCAGATACTCGAGGTTGTCGAGCGTGGCGTTATGCCAGCTGGTACCGTCTGGAAATGCCTTGTTTTTACTGCGCTGCTGATAACCGTCTTTCGCCCCAAGCGTCCAGTTGGTGGCTTCCACGGACAGCACCGGGATCCCGGCCTTGTCGAATGGTTCAGCATCGCCACAGCAGCCGGTGCCTTTCGGGTATTTCGTATTCAGTCCCGGATTGCTGGTGGCCTGAATCCCGGCGCGATGAGCCAGCGTCAGCGCGCGATCGCGGGTCAGTTTACGCACGGCCGCAGGCGTTGATGCCCCGCTATTGAAGTAGAGCTTATCGCCAACGATCAGGCTGTCCAGGTTGATCACCAGCAGCGTGTTGGCCTGCTCCGCTTTGCTCATGCGCTCCAGAATATTTTTCGCACCCAGGGAGCCAATTTCTTCTCCACTGGTGGCAATAAAGCGGATGCCGTAGCGGGTAGGAATATCTTTCAGGCGCTCGGCCAGCTCCAGCATGACGCCAAGGCCGGAAGCATTATCGTCCACGCCCTGCAGCGTGAGGCCGCCGAGATTATTGTCCACGTCTTTATCATTGAGCGGCGTATAGGTGTCCAGATGCGCCATGATAATAATTTGCTGCGGCAGTTTACCTTCACGGGCGGCAATCACGCTGCTGCTAGCGACGTTATGCCAGGTCTGATGTCCCGCTTTCGTGGTGTAGATATAGCGGGTATTAAACTGGCGAATATCGCTCTGGTATCCCCAGCTTTTAAACTGCTGCTGAATATAGTCTGCGGCCAGCATTTCGGCAGGGCTGCCGGTCATTCGGCCCGGAAAATAAGTCGCGATATGGCGGGTTTGCTGGTCGGCAAGGTCGCCTTGCTGCGTGACCTTCGCCACTGCGGGAAAGCTAAAGCACGCGCCCAGCGCCAGGCAAATCACCGAGCGGCGCAATGCGGAAAACATAGTACGTCCTTATTCATCTTTATTAGTCGGAAATTTTAAGCGCCGTTAGTATGAAACTGTGAGCCAGGTTAAACAATTTCATTTGCTCTTAAACCCGCGAAAAAACGACTGGTTAAGCACATTTTGTCGTTAGCTTTGCCGTGGCGTTATTCTTTTCGGGAACTAGTCATTCCAATTCGTAATTTCATAACAAATAAGCCCAAGACTTATAGTCCCCTTAGATTAAATCTCAAGCGGCTGCGATGAACGGCCGTGGCGCATCTGCTTAAGGGAAGGTTATGGACCAAAAACGACTCACTCACTTGCGGCAACTGGAAGCTGAAAGCATCCATATTATCCGTGAGGTCGCTGCCGAATTTTCTAATCCGGTGATGATGTATTCCATTGGGAAAGACTCTTCGGTCATGCTCCATTTGGCCCGTAAAGCTTTCTACCCAGGTACGCTGCCGTTCCCGCTGCTGCACGTTGATACCGGCTGGAAATTCCGCGAAATGTACGAATTCCGTGACCGCACGGCGAAAGCCTACGGCTGCGATCTTATCGTACACCGCAATCCTGAAGGTGTAGCGATGGGTATTAACCCGTTCGTTCACGGCAGCGCCAAGCATACCGATATCATGAAAACCGAAGGGCTTAAGCAGGCGCTGAATAAATACGGTTTTGATGCTGCCTTTGGCGGCGCGCGCCGCGATGAAGAGAAATCCCGTGCGAAAGAGCGTATTTACTCTTTCCGCGATCGCTTCCACCGCTGGGACCCAAAAAACCAGCGGCCTGAGCTGTGGCATAACTACAACGGCCAGATAAATAAAGGCGAAAGTATTCGCGTGTTCCCACTCTCTAACTGGACCGAACTGGATATCTGGCAGTACATCTACCTGGAAAATATCGACATCGTTCCGCTGTATCTGGCGGCACCGCGTCCCGTGCTGGAGCGCGACGGTATGCTGATGATGATTGACGACGATCGCATCGATTTGCAGCCGGGTGAAGTGATTGAACAACGTATGGTGCGCTTCCGTACCCTGGGCTGCTGGCCGCTGACCGGCGCGGTGGAGTCAACCGCGCAGACGCTGCCGGAGATCATCGAAGAGATGCTGGTTTCCACTACCAGTGAACGCCAGGGACGCATGATTGACCGCGACCAGGCCGGCTCGATGGAGCTGAAAAAACGCCAGGGTTATTTCTAAGGAGCCGCCAGATGAACACCACTATTGCACAACAAATCGCTGATGAAGGCGGCGTCGAAGCCTACCTGCACGCCCAGCAGCACAAAAGCCTGCTGCGCTTTTTGACCTGCGGCAGCGTCGATGACGGAAAAAGCACCCTGATTGGCCGCCTGCTGCACGACACACGCCAGATTTATGAAGATCAGCTCTCGTCGTTGCATACCGACAGCAAACGTCACGGCACGCAGGGCGAGAAGCTCGACTTAGCGTTGCTGGTGGATGGCCTGCAGGCCGAGCGCGAGCAGGGCATTACCATCGACGTGGCCTACCGCTATTTCTCCACCGAGAAACGCAAATTCATTATTGCCGACACGCCGGGGCACGAACAGTACACCCGCAATATGGCTACCGGGGCATCAACCTGCGACCTGGCGATCCTGCTGATCGACGCCCGCAAAGGTGTGCTGGATCAAACCCGTCGGCACAGCTTTATCTCCACGCTGCTGGGGATCAAGCATCTGGTGGTGGCGATCAACAAGATGGATCTGGTGGCGTTCAGCGAGCAGAGCTTCGAGCAGATCAAGCAGGATTACCTGACCTTTGCTCAACAGCTGCCGGCGGACCTGGATATCCGTTTTGTGCCGCTTTCCGCGCTGGAAGGGGATAACGTCGCCAGCGCCAGCGCTCAAATGCCGTGGTACAGCGGCCCGACGCTGCTCGAAGTGCTGGAAACGGTAGAGATTATTCGCGGCGTGGAGCAGCAGCCAATGCGCTTTCCGGTACAGTACGTGAACCGTCCTAATCTCGACTTCCGCGGCTATGCGGGGACGCTCGCTTCCGGCACCGTTAGCGTAGGCCAGCGCGTCAAAGTGCTGCCGTCTGGCGTCGAATCCAGCATCGCCCGAATCGTGACTTTTGATGGAGATTTGCAACAAGCCGGCGCGGGGGAAGCGATTACCCTGGTGCTGAAAGACGAAATCGACATCAGCCGGGGCGATCTGCTGGTGGAAGCGACGGAATCGCTGGCCGCGGTGCAGAGCGCGAAAGTGGATGTCGTCTGGATGGCGGAACAGCCGCTGGTACCGGGCCAGAGCTTTGATATCAAAATCGCCGGGAAGAAAACCCGTGCGCGCGTCGACAATATTCAGTACCAGGTTGAAATTAACTCGCTGACTCAGCGCGTGGTAGAAAGTTTGCCGCTGAACGGAATTGGGCTGGTGGATCTCACCTTCGATGAGCCGCTGGTGCTCGATAAATATCAGTCCAACCCGGTGACCGGCGGGCTGATTTTCATTGACCGACTGAGCAACGTGACCGTCGGCGCTGGCATGGTGCGCGAGCCGCAGACAGAGGTTTATCAGGAACCTTCGGCCTACAGCGCGTTTGAGCTTGAGCTTAATGCCCTGGTGCGTCGCCACTTCCCACACTGGGGCGCGCGCGATCTGCTGGGAGGCAAATAATGGCCGACCATGATGAAAACGTGGTCTGGCATGCTCATCCGGTGACGCGTGAGCAGCGTGAAGCCTTGCACAAGCACCGCGGCGCGGTGCTGTGGTTTACCGGCTTGTCCGGCTCCGGGAAATCGACCGTAGCCGGTGCCCTTGAGCAAGAGCTGCATAAACTTGGTGTAAGCACGTACTTGCTTGATGGCGACAACGTTCGCCACGGCTTGTGCAGCGACCTGGGCTTTAGCGATGAGGACCGCAAGGAGAACATCCGGCGGGTTGGCGAAGTGGCTGGCCTGATGGTGGATGCGGGCCTGGTCGTGCTTAGCGCGTTTATCTCGCCTCACCGGGCTGAAAGGCAAATGGTGCGCGAGCGGGCCGGGGAAGGGCGTTTCTACGAAGTGTTTGTGGACACGCCGTTAGCCATTTGCGAAACGCGCGATCCTAAAGGGCTTTACAAGAAGGCCAGGGCTGGGGAACTGAAGAATTTTACCGGGATTGATTCGGCGTATGAGGCGCCGTTGCGGGCCGAAATTCACTTAGACGGCGAACAATTAGTAACAAATTTAGTGGCCCAAATATTAGACCTGCTGCGTCGCGACGATATCATCAATTGCTGAAGACGCCCGGAAGCACAACGCTTCCGGCCATCAGGGTTATGAAATCAGTTATGCGCAACAGCACGAATATCGTTATCTCTCAGGCTGAACCCAGCCCGACGGTCGAGGAAACAACCTGGTCACTGCCCGGGGCGTTTATCGGCTTTTTGTCGTGGCTGCTGGCGCTAGGTATTCCCTTTTTGGTCTATGGCCCCAACACGCTCTTTTTCTTCCTCTACACCTGGCCATTCTTCCTGGCGCTGATGCCGGTCGCGGTGGTGGTGGGGATTGCCCTGCACTCCATCTTGCGTGGCAAGCTGCTGTTCAGCTGTGTGGCTACGCTGCTCTCCGTGGCGCTGATGTTCGGCGTGCTCTTCATGTGGCTTATGGGTTAGCCGTGCCGAACTGCGTCAAACCGTAACAGACTATTTATGGGCAACGTTAAGCTAAACTTGCTCCAATCGCGCATGAATTCGCGTTATGTGGTAAATTCTGGCGCGATTTGGCGCGCAGGGTGGCTTGCCGCAGTGGAGTCGACGAAAAAGTTGTGGGATGATTGTGCCGTTTTTCAGGGGGCAGGATGGGTAAACTAACGCTGCTGTTGCTGGCCTTGCTGGTCTGGCTTCAGTATTCGCTGTGGTTCGGAAAAAACGGCGTACACGATTACACGCGCGTCAGCGAAGATGTCGCTGCGCAGCAGGCAACCAATGCCAAACTAAAATCTCGCAACGATCAGCTTTTTGCCGAAATTGACGACCTCAACGGCGGCCAGGAAGCGATCGAAGAGCGCGCTCGCAACGAACTCAGCATGACCAAGCCGGGAGAGACTTTCTACCGCCTGGTACCGGATGCCTCCAAACGCGCAGCCAACGGTAATACCTCCAACGCCGGGCAAAATAATCGATAACTCAGCATAAGTGAAAGGCATGGCAGACTCCTCCCCGGACGTAATTGCCGTGGTACCGGCCGCCGGTATCGGCAGCCGTATGCAAACGGAATGTCCTAAGCAGTACCTACACATCGGCGACAAAACGATTCTCGAACACGCGGTGGCTAGCCTGATGGCGCATCCGCGCGTGGGCCAGGTGATCGTGGCTCTCAGCCCCAACGACACCTATTTTTCCTCTTTACCGCTGGCAACCCATCCTCGCGTCACCGTGGTGACTGGCGGCAAGCAACGTGCAGATTCCGTGCTGGCTGGCCTGCAGGCCGCAGGTAATGCTGAATGGGTGCTGGTGCACGATGCCGCACGCCCCTGCCTGCACCGGGACGACCTGAATAACCTGCTGGCGATTACCACCGGCGGCAAAGTCGGCGGTATTCTGGCGGCCCCGGTTCGCGACACCATGAAGCGGGGCGAGCCAGGCAAAGGGCTGATTGCCCATACGGTTGATCGTGAAGATCTTTGGCATGCCCTGACGCCGCAGCTTTTCCCTCTCGAACTTTTGCGCAGCTGCCTGCTGCGCGCGCTGGATGAAGGTGCCACTATTACCGATGAAGCGTCGGCCCTCGAATATTGCGGCTTTCATCCAGAACTGATTAGCGCCCGGGCGGATAATATCAAGGTGACTCGCCCTGAAGATCTCGCCCTGGCGGCTTTCTATCTTACGCGGTTAACCCAAACGGAGAATGTATAATGCGTATTGGACATGGTTTTGATGTTCATGCTTTTGGCGGCGAAGGCCCGATTATTATTGGCGGCGTTCGTGTCCCGTTCGAGAAAGGGCTGCTGGCTCATTCCGACGGCGACGTTGCTCTGCATGCCCTGACCGATGCGCTGCTGGGTGCCGCCGCACTGGGGGATATTGGCAAGCTGTTCCCGGACACCGATCCTGCTTTTAAAGGAGCGGACAGCCGTGAGCTGCTGCGTGAAGCCTGGCGCCGGATTCAGGCCAAAGGTTTTACCCTCGGGAACGTAGATGTGACGATTATCGCCCAGGCGCCGAAAATGGCCCCGCACATCCCGCAGATGCGCGTGTTTATTGCCGAAGACCTCGGCTGCCATATGGATGACGTCAACGTCAAAGCAACCACCACCGAGAAACTCGGCTTTACCGGCCGCGGCGAAGGTATTGCCTGCGAAGCCGTGGCGCTGCTGCACAAGGCCGGCAAGTAATGGACATGCAGAACCTGACGTGGCTGCACGGCAAGCCGCAGGGCAGCGGCGTCATCAAGGCCAGCCCAGAAGATTTCGTGGTGATCGAAGATTTGGGCTTTGGCCCGGACGGTGACGGTGAACATCTGCTGCTGCGCATTCTGAAAAGCGGCTGCAATACACGTTTCGTGGCCGATGCTCTGGCGAAATTCCTTAAAGTTCATGCGCGCGAAGTCAGCTTTGCCGGGCAAAAAGACAAACATGCGGTGACCGAACAGTGGTTCTGCGTACGCCTGCCGGGCAAAGAGATGCCGGACATGAGCGCTTTTACGCTCGAAGGCTGTCAGGTGCTGGAGTTTGCTCGCCACCGCCGCAAGCTGCGCTTAGGCGCTCTGAAGGGAAACCGCTTTACCCTCGTGCTGCGCGAGGTAAGCGATCGCCACGAGATGGAGCAGCGCCTGCAGGCCGTAGCGGAGCAGGGCGTGCCTAACTATTTCGGAAGCCAGCGTTTTGGCATCGGCGGCAATAACCTGCATCAGGCGAAACGCTGGGCAGAAAGCAATGCGCCGTTGCGCGACAGAAATAAACGCAGTTTTTGGTTGTCGGCAGCCCGCAGCGCGTTGTTTAATCAGATTGTTAGCCAGCGCCTGAAAAAAACAGACTTTAATCAAGTTGTTGATGGCGATGCGCTACAATTGGCAGGGCGCGGCAGCTGGTTTGTGGCGACCCCGGAAGAACTTCCTGGCCTGCAACAGCGAGTGAATGACGGCGAACTGCTGATCACCGCTTCGCTGCCGGGCGATGGCGAGTGGGGAACGCAAAATGCAGCGCTGGCTTTTGAGCAGCAATCCGTGGCGGATGAAGAGATTCTGCTGGGGCTGCTGAAGCGTGAGCGAGTGGAAGCGGCGCGCCGTGCGATGCTGGTTCAGCCGAAAGAGCTGAGCTGGAACTGGTGGGATGATGTCACCGTCGAGCTGAACTTCTGGTTACCGGCGGGAAGTTTTGCCACCAGCGTTGTCAGGGAACTCATGAACACAGCGGGTGATTATGCGAATATTGCTGAGTAACGATGACGGAGTCCATGCGCCTGGTATTCAGGTGCTGGCGAAGGCGTTGCGTGAATTTGCCGAGGTGCAGGTGGTGGCGCCGGACAGAAACCGCAGCGGCGCATCAAACTCGCTGACGCTGGAGTCATCGCTTAGAACCTTTACCCTCGCCAACGGGGATATCTCCGTTCAAATGGGAACGCCGACGGACTGTGTCTATCTCGGCGTCAATGCTTTGATGCATCCGCGCCCGGATATTGTGGTGTCGGGCATCAACGCCGGGCCAAATCTCGGCGACGACGTTATCTATTCCGGCACCGTTGCGGCGGCGACGGAAGGGCGTCATTTGGGGCTCCCGGCGCTGGCCGTCTCGCTGGATGGCCATCAGCATTATGAGACCGCTGCGGCGGTCACCTGCTCTATTCTCCGGGCGCTGGCTCGGGAGCCACTGCGCACCGGGCGCATTCTGAATATCAACGTTCCAGATTTACCGCTGGACCAAATCAAAGGCATTCGCGTCACGCGCTGCGGCAGCCGTCATCCGGCAGACCAGGTGATTCGCCAGGAAGATCCGCGTGGCAACACGGTGTACTGGATTGGTCCACCGGGGGAAAAACTGGATGTTGCACCGGACACCGACTTTGCCGCCGTCGACGAAGGCTATGTGTCTGTGACGCCGCTGCATGTCGATTTAACCGCACATAGCGCCCATGAAGTCGTTGGCCACTGGCTTGAAAAAGCCGGAGTTGAGGCGCAATGGTAAGCAAACGCGTACAGGCTCTTCTCGATCAATTACGTGCCCAGGGCATCAAGAATGAACAGGTTCTTGAGGCTATTGCACAGGTGCCGCGTGAGAAGTTTGTCGACGAAGCGTTTGAACACAAAGCCTGGGAAAATACCGCGTTACCTATTGGGTCTGGTCAGACTATCTCTCAGCCGTATATGGTAGCGAGGATGACGGAGCTGCTGGAGCTGACGCCGCAGTCAAAAGTGCTGGAAATTGGCACCGGGTCTGGCTACCAGACCGCGATTCTGGCGCATCTGGTAGGGCATGTTTGCTCCGTGGAGCGTATCAAAGGGCTGCAATGGCACGCCAGGCGTCGCCTGAAGCAGCTGGATTTACACAATATTTCGACCCGTCACGGCGATGGCTGGCAGGGCTGGCAGGCAAAAGCGCCGTTCGACGCTATCATTGTGACAGCGGCACCGCCGGAAATTCCCACTGCGCTGCTGTCGCAGCTGGATGACGGCGGCATTCTTGTTTTACCCGTGGGGGACGACCGGCAGTTTTTGAAGCGCGTGCGGCGCCACGGGGATGAATTTTTAATCGACACGGTAGAAGCTGTTCGCTTTGTGCCCTTAGTACGCGGCGAATTAGCATAACCCGGAAATATCCGGTTTTTTTGCTGCCAATTCGGCGTAACGTAGCCGAATTCAGCAAAAGCTGGCGTGGATTACGCCGCTTTTCTACAGTGTTTTATGCATATCTGGTTGTTATCATTTTGGGGGATAAATGAGCGCGGGAAGCCCAACTTTTACTTTACGCCGGGCGGCGATGTTGACGCTAACCAGCCTTTGGCTGGCAGGCTGTACAAGCAACAATAATACCCAGGCGCCGATCAGTTCCGTTGGCGGCAATGGCAGTTCTTCAGGCTCTTCAACCGGCAGCCTGCTGGTGACGAAGCCACCGACAATGTCCGCTCCGATCCAGCAACCTCAGATTCAACCCGTGCAGCAGCCACAAATTCAACCGGTTCGCCAGCCTCAGGCCCAGCCCGTAGCGTCAGAGCCTGTACAGACTGAAAATGGCCGCATTGTCTACAACCGTCAGTACGGCAACATCCCTAAAGGAAGCTACGCGGGCGGCAGCACCTACACCGTTAAACGCGGCGATACTCTGTTCTACATTGCGTGGATTACCGGGAACGACTTCCGTGACCTGGCGCAGCGCAACAACGTACCGGCGCCATACGGTCTGGAAGTAGGGCAAACCCTCCAGGTCGGCAACGCCTCCGGCACGCCAATCACCGGTGGGAACGCGGTGACCGCCGCCGATGCCCGTGCGCAGGGCGTCGCGACGCCGGTTGAACAAAACTCAACCAGGGTAGTTGCTTCTAAACCGACAATTACGTATTCTGAGGATTCAGGTGAACAGAGTGCTACTAAAATGTTACCGGGCAATAAGCCAGCTGAGACTGTTGTCACAGCACCGGTGACGGCACCTGTGGTTAGCTCTACCGAACCTACCGTCAGCAGTACGTCTAACAGCTCGCCAATTTCAACCTGGCGCTGGCCGACCGACGGTAAGATCATCGAAAACTTTGCGGCAACCGAAGGGGGCAACAAAGGGATCGATATCGCTGGCAGTAAAGGACAGGCCATTATCGCGACCGCCGCAGGGCGCGTGGTATATGCCGGTAACGCGCTGCGCGGTTACGGTAATCTAATCATCATCAAACACAACGATGATTATCTGAGTGCCTACGCCCATAACGATACAATGCTGGTCCGGGAACAAGAAGAAGTTAAGGCGGGGCAAAAAATAGCTACCATGGGTAGCACCGGAACCAGTTCTACACGATTGCATTTTGAAATTCGTTACAAGGGGAAATCCGTAAACCCGCTGCGTTATTTGCCGCAGCGATAAACCGGCAAAACATTCATTGAGTGTATTGCCCAGGGATCACGGGTAGGAGCCACCTTATGAGTCAGAATACGCTGAAAGTTAACGAGTTAAACGAAGACGCGGAATATGATGAGAACGGAGTTGAGGCTTTTGACGAAAAAGCCCTTGTAGAAGAGGAACCCAGTGATAACGACCTTGCAGAAGAAGAGCTGCTGTCACAGGGGGCAACACAGCGTGTACTAGATGCGACTCAGCTTTATCTTGGAGAGATCGGTTACTCTCCATTATTAACAGCCGAAGAAGAAGTTTACTTTGCTCGCCGCGCGTTGCGCGGTGATGTAGCCTCCCGCCGACGCATGATCGAAAGTAACCTGCGTCTGGTGGTAAAAATTGCCCGTCGCTACAGTAATCGTGGTCTGGCGCTGCTGGATCTGATTGAAGAGGGTAATCTGGGGCTGATTCGTGCGGTTGAGAAATTCGATCCGGAACGTGGGTTCCGTTTCTCAACGTACGCCACATGGTGGATTCGTCAGACCATCGAACGGGCAATCATGAACCAAACCCGTACGATTCGCCTGCCCATTCACATTGTGAAAGAGCTGAACGTTTACCTGCGTACCGCTCGTGAACTCTCCCACAAGCTCGACCATGAGCCGAGTGCCGAAGAGATTGCCGAGCAGCTGGATAAACCGGTTGATGACGTTAGCCGTATGCTGCGTCTGAACGAGCGCATTACCTCGGTAGACACCCCATTAGGTGGTGACTCTGAGAAAGCGCTGCTGGATATCCTCGCGGACGAGAAAGACAACGGCCCGGAAGACACCACGCAAGACGATGACATGAAACAAAGCATCGTGAAGTGGCTGTTCGAACTGAACGCTAAGCAGCGTGAAGTACTGGCCCGTCGTTTTGGTCTGCTGGGTTATGAAGCTGCAACGCTGGAAGATGTGGGTCGTGAAATCGGCCTGACTCGTGAACGCGTTCGTCAGATTCAGGTTGAAGGCCTTCGCCGTCTGCGTGAAATCCTGCAGGCTCAGGGGCTGAACCTCGAAGCGCTGTTCCGCGAATAATCGACTCTTCAAATAAAAAAGCGGTGATGCAAATCACCGCTTTTTTTATGCCTGCCGTTTGGTAACGGCTACACCAAACTCTTCAGCCGATAGATCCACTCCAGCGCCTGACGCGGAGAAAGAGAATCTGGATCCAGGTTCTCCAGCGCCTCGACGGCAGGGGATGTCTCTTCCGCCGTGGCCAGCAGCGACATTTGCGTCCCATCCACCTGGCTTGCGGCCGCATTGCCGGAAATGCTTTCCAGCTCGCGCAGCTTCTGGCGCGCACGTTTGATCACGTCTTTTGGCACACCCGCCAGCGCGGCTACGGCCAGGCCGTAACTCTTGCTCGCCGCGCCGTCCTGCACGCTGTGCATAAAGGCGATAGTATCCCCATGCTCCACGGCATCCAGATGGACGTTAGCCACGCCTTCCATTTTCTCCGGCAGCGTGGTCAGCTCGAAATAGTGGGTAGCGAACAGCGTCAGCGACTTAATACGGTTGGCCAGGCTTTCGGCGCAGGCCCAGGCCAGCGACAGGCCATCATAGGTCGATGTGCCGCGGCCAATCTCATCCATCAGGACCAGGCTGTGTTCGGTCGCATTGTGCAGAATGTTGGCGGTCTCTGTCATCTCCACCATGAAGGTTGAGCGACCGGAAGCCAGGTCATCGGCAGCGCCTACGCGGGTAAAGATGCGATCAACCGGGCCAATTTCTGCCTGCTGAGCTGGCACAAAACTGCCGATATAGGCCAGCAAAGCAATTAACGCGGTCTGGCGCATATAGGTACTTTTACCGCCCATGTTCGGGCCGGTAATGATCAGCATTCTACGCTGAGGGGAAAGGTTTAGCGGGTTAGCGATAAACGGTTCGCTGAGCACTTGTTCCACTACCGGATGGCGGCCCCCGACCAGCTTAATGCCGGGCTTGTCCGTCAGCGTCGGGCAGGTGTAGTTCAGGGTATAAGCGCGCTCGGCCAGGTTCACCAGCACGTCCAGCTCCGCCAGCGCGGTAGCGCTTTTTTGCAGCGCTTCCAGGTGCGGCAGCAGCAAATCAAACAGCTGATCGTAAAGTTGTTTCTCCAGCGCCAGCGCTTTGCCTTTGGAAGTCAGGACCTTGTCTTCGTACTCTTTCAGCTCAGGAATAATGTAGCGCTCGGCGTTTTTCAGCGTCTGGCGGCGAACATAGTTGATCGGCACCAGATGGCTTTGGCCGCGGCTGACCTGGATGTAGTAGCCGTGCACGGCGTTAAATCCCACTTTCAGCGTATCAAGGCCCAGGCGTTCGCGTTCGCGAATTTCCAGGCGATCCAGGTAGTCAGTTGCGCCATCGGCCAGGGCTCGCCATTCGTCCAGCTCTTCGTTATAGCCGGGAGCGATAACGCCGCCGTCGCGCACCAGCACCGGTGGCGATTCGATAACCGCCTGCTCAAGTAATTCGCGCAGCGCTACAAATTCACCCATCTGCTCGCGCAGGGTTTGCACGTAGTCGGTGCTTACGTCAGACAGGGTCCCGCGCAAGGCGGGCAGTTGCTGGAAGGCATAACGCATACGAGCCAGATCGCGTGGGCGAGCGGTGCGCAGCGCCAGACGGGCAAGGATACGTTCCAGGTCGCCGACCTGACGCAGCGTAGGCTGAATATCTGCGGTGCGCTCCTGCAGGGCCGCAATAGTTTGCTGCCGCCGGGTGAGCACATCGACGTTACGCACCGGCATATGCAGCCAGCGTTTGAGCATACGGCTGCCCATCGGCGTCACGGTGCAGTCCAGCACCGAGGCCAGCGTGTTCTCCACGCCGCCGGACAGATTCTGGGTGATCTCAAGGTTACGGCGGGTGGCTGCATCCATAATGATGCTGTCCTGCTGCCGGTCCATGGTCACGGAACGGATATGCGGCAGGGAAGTGCGCTGGGTATCTTTGACGTATTGCAGCAGACAGCCGGCGGCGCAAAGCCCATGGTGGGCGTTCTCGACGCCAAAGCCGGTCAGGTCCCGAGTGCCAAACTGCAGATTTAGCTGCTGGCGCGCGGTTTCAATCTCGAACTCCCAAAGCGGGCGGCGGCGCAGGCCACGGCGGCCATCAATCAGGCTCATCTCAGCGAAGTCTTCCGCATACAGCAGCTCCGCCGGATTGGTGCGCTGAAGTTCGGCGGCCATGGTTTCACGGTCTTCCGGTTCGGTCAGGCGGAAGCGCCCGGAACTGATGTCGAGCGTCGCATAGCCAAAACCTTTGCTGTCCTGCCAGATTGCCGCCAGCAGGTTATCCTGGCGCTCCTGCAGCAGCGCTTCGTCGCTGATGGTGCCCGGCGTGACGATGCGAACGACTTTACGCTCAACCGGCCCTTTGGTGGTTGCCGGATCGCCAACTTGTTCGCAGATGGCCACGGACTCACCAAGGTTCACCAGTTTAGCCAGGTAATTTTCCACCGCGTGATGAGGCACGCCCGCCATTGGAATAGGTTCGCCCGCAGAAGCCCCGCGCTTGGTCAGGGAGATATCCAGCAGTTGAGAAGCGCGTTTGGCATCGTCATAGAACAGCTCGTAGAAGTCACCCATACGGTAAAACAGCAGGATGTCACGGTGCTCGGATTTAAGACGCAGATACTGCTGCATCATCGGGGTATGGGCGTCGAAGGTTTCGCTAGTACTCATGGAGTGATGATATCCATTTCGTTGAATTTTAAGTGGTTAGTGATGTTTCTGGTTCTCATTATTGCTCACTAATACGGCGTAAACTGCACGCGGGAATCGCCCCGCAGATGGCCCATGATAACGGAGTATCAAAGGCAGGAAAACAGCGGTTAAACGACATTGCTGAAAGCCTCGCAACGCGTTGCTGTTCTGATATGTTCTAGCGGCGGCTGGTTGTAATACCGCAGCTTGGCGAACGTTTTCGCCTTCATTCTGTTTAAACGGTTAAATTCCAGGGTGTCTATGAGAAAGTGGGTACTGGCGGGCGTGCTGGCAGTGACGGGGTGCGTTTCTTTTCAACAGCTTGATGAGGGTTTGCGTGGCCTCGTGGGCCAGGATAAAACCGTCGCATTTAAAATATTAGGCTACCCCGATAATCAGCAAACGTTTGACGACACGAAAGTTTATACGTGGATAACGAACAGTACGGGAGCCGAGCCTTATATTTCGCCGCAAACGACCACCGGTACGGTCAACGGTAAACCGTTTGAGGCCACGACAACACAAACCACGTTTGTGCCGGTTAACTACAGCTGCAAAATTCAGATCTCTACCGACAGCAAAGGCATTATCAAAGACTATAAATACAACAGCACCGATCCCAGCGTGATGGGCTGCATGAACTACATTAAAAGCCTTAATAATTACTATAAAAGATAGATCCCGCCCGATCCGGCAACGTATTTGAGTTGCCGGATGTTGCGTTTAGACACATCTTTTTGACCCTGTTTTCAGGAACTCAATTTTCAGTGACCCACTTATCAGAAAACATCCCAACATCGGAGATAACCATGTTTTCTGCAGTCGGTCAGTCAAATCGCGTTCAGCCCGCCGCTCTTAACACCAGCGGAAGGATCCACCCTGATATTAAAATTAAGCCGCCGGTAAACGATCCCGTTCAGGCCCTGGCTAACCTGTTCCGGGATAACAAGCTTGCTTACCTGGGCGACGTGCATGGTCAGCTTGCGATCCCTGAATTTGTCGGCCATGCCATTCCCGAGTTGAAAAAGGCTGGTGTGGATCTGCTGGCGGTAGAGTTTGTGAAATACAGCGATAACGCCTTGTTTCACGAAGCGCTGGCTCATGGCAAAGAGGCGACAAAAAACTTCATCATGAACGCCTGGTCAAAACACGGCGAGGCCTGGGTAGATAAGGTTGCCGGGGCACTTTATGAAGCGCACAAAGCGGGTATTTCCGTCGCCGGCATTGACCGCCATATTCCCGGCGCTGCGCCGAAAACGCCGATGGAAGCCATCAAATACATGAACAAACGGCTGGCGCTCAATATTGCCTGGAACGCTGCGGCAGAAAAAGAAGAGCATGCCATTGGCGCACGTAAAACGCTGGTTTGGGGCGGCGGCGGTCATTTTCACCATAGCCGTGAACAAGGCCCTAAAGATATGCGTCCCGGCCCTGTGGTTTCTTTCGACTCGAGTGGTAAAGCCCCAGGCTGTTCGCTGAACGAGAAAGACGACAATAGTCACCTGGTGATTAATTTCCCGAAATAAAAAAACGGGGAATGGCGATTCCCCGTACTTTGTAGGCTCAGGAAGCAACCTGGAAAACGCTGACGGTTTCACGCAGAACGCGAGATTGCCTATCGAGAGAGGTTGCCGTGGAGGACGTCACCTCAACCAGCGCGACGTTCTGCTGCAGGTTTTTATCCATCTGCGCAACGGCCTGGGCAACCTCATTCACGCCGGTCGCCTGTTCTGCTGAGTTATGCGCAATTTCGTTCACAATGCTGTTCACCTGGCTGACGGTGGTTAAAATCTTGCTCATGGTTTCCGCCGCCTGATCGATCTCCTGGGCCCCGCTGTTTACCCGCTGCACTGAGCCGGTAATCAGGCCTTTTATTTCTTTCGCGGCGCTGGAAGAGCGTTGAGCAAGGGCTCGAACTTCAGTGGCGACAACGGCAAAACCCCGGCCTTGTTCACCCGCTCTGGCGGCTTCAACGGCGGCGTTCAGTGCCAGAATGTTGGTCTGGAAAGCGATCCCCTCGATCACGGAGGTAATGTCCGCAATACGTACGGATTCCTGAGTGATCTCCTCCATAGTACTGACGATCCCCTGCACCATTTCACTTCCCTGGGTGACTTCGCTTGCGGCAGAGCTGGCAAGTTTGCTGGCGTACTGCGCGCTTTCCGCATTGTTCCGCACCGTGCTCGCCACCTGATCCATCGCCGCTGATGTTTGCTGTAGCGCCGCAGCCTGGTTCTCCGTCCTTGCAGAAAGCGAGCTACTTCCTTTGGCAATTTCCGCGCTGGCGCTCGCCACACCCTCTGCGTTCTGGCGAACTTCCAGCACCAGCTGGCGCAGCGAATTCTGCATATGGCTGAGCGAGGCCAGAATACTGCTGGAGTCTTTTTTACGCAGCTCGGGCGTTTGCGTCAGATCTCCGGCGGCGATAGCGTTGGTCATACGCAGTAAATCAACCGGTTCACCGCCGAGGGAAAGCGTGATTTTGCGTGTGGTTGACCAGGTGATCAGCAGTCCAATCGCCACGGCAACCAGCGCCAGGGTAAGCATCAGAAGGTGAAATGTTCGCGCAATACCGCGCGCCGTATTAGCCAAAGCGTCGTTAAGCTGAGTCTCCATGTCGATAAAACCGTTAATGGTGGCCAACCAGTTAACAAAAGCAGGACGAGCCTGATTGAGGATGACCTGGCGCGCGCCCTCCACATCGCCTTTTTGCTGAAGAGCGATAATTTCATTCACCAGCGGGAGCGTTTGCTGCTCGGCCTCTTTTATCTTTTCGTACTGAGTACGCTCTTCGGGCGTTACGTCACTGCCCTGGGCAAAGATGCCTTCCATCGGCTGAACGGAGGCCTGGTAATCCTGCTCCAGCTTGCGGATGTGTTCCACAACGCCCTGCAGTTCGCCTGCCGGCACCAACGTCACGTCGCGGATGGCAATTGAACGGTCATGTACGCTGCCCCTGAAATTAACGGCGTAGCGCTGTTTAACGTTATTGACATCGTTGATGGCGATCAACGCGTTGTTTATTTTATTTACCTGCATAATCGCCACCAGCGTCAGCATAATCAGCGTTAATAAAATAATGATAAAGCTGCCGCTTATTCGCGAACCTACGGAAAGGTTTTTAAACATAATAACTCTCTTTTAATTAATATTGAGCGTGATGTTAATGGTGTTGTCGGAGTATTTTCCTGCAGTGGATACAGGAGGGTAAGTTGTCTTGCTGGCTTACAGGGTGGAAAGGAAATTAATCTGCAGGCAAAAAGTTGTCAATAGGGCGGATTTTTAACGATGCGCGCAGTGTTGGTAGCGATGAAATACTTTATTCCATAACTAACAATGGCTTTTATTTTTTCTCTCCCTAAGTTAAATGATGTTGTTTTTAGTTTGTGGTTTCACTTTATTTCTATGTTTTAAACTTGGCGTCGATGACTTGTAATCATTCACTCGGTACGTTCGTTACGTCTGCTAACAAAAGTTTATTGTTTTTTTAATATTTAACTTTTTTACCTATTGATGAAAAAGGCCGAACCGGTTTTTTTAATGTCCACACTCCCGAAATATATAAAAAGTAATAACAATCATTCCCCTGCTTTTGATAGTGGAATACGGACGATAAAAATTTTTAATTACCTGGGAATAAATGCTCATTTCGTTCGTCCTATGTGCTCCAAAACCCAATACCGTTTCATTATTGTGAGCCGATCCTATGCGAGAACCTCGTCCGCCTTTCTGCGCGATGTTTAAAAATTTACGCTACCCGCAGCAATTTTTACTGCGTGGCACCGTGATAATCGCCATTCCGTTAGCCCTCTGCCTGCTGTTTGCCTGGGCGTGGGGGGCCCTGACGCCGGGGCGTTTATCCCCCGACAAGCTGGTTAATGCGCTGGAAAAAACGGGAGGAGAGCACCCCGGCTACCGCCGCAATCATGCCAAAGGGGTCTGTGTAGTGGGATATTTTGACTCCAACGGTAGCGCCAGCGCGCTGTCGAAAGCAACGGTGTTCCTGCCGGGCAATACGCCGGTCATTGGCCGCCTGGCAATTGCTGGCGGTAACCCCAACGCGCCCGATGGTGCGGTGCCAGTGCGCAGTATGGCGCTGCAGTTTATCACCCGTGATGGCCAGGAGTGGCGTACCGGGATGAACGCGCTGCCGTTCTTTAGCGTCGCAACGCCGCAGGGCTTCTACGATCAGCAAATGGCGGGTATTCCCGATCCTAAAACGGGCAAACCCGATCCAGCCAAAATGAAAGCATTTATCAGCACTCACCCGGAGGCAAAGCCGTTTTTTGCCTGGGTGAAGGGCTATGTGCCGACGTCGAGCTGGGCTAGCGACAGCTACAACAGCCTGAACGCCTTCTTATTTACCAATAAAACTGGGGACGTTCATGGCGTGCGCTGGAGTATGCAGTCGCAAACCCCCGGCGTGCCGGTGACGGCGGAGGACAAAGCGAATCCTTTGTTCCTGCAGCAGGACATCAAGCAGCGCCTGCAGCAGGGGCCGCTGAAATGGGATTTGATTATCAGCGTGGCTGAAAAGGGCGATGTGATTAACGATGCGACAAAAGCCTGGCCCGATAGCCACCAAAAACTTAACGCAGGCACGCTGGTGCTCACTACCGAACAAGATCAAGCTGACGGCAACTGCCGGGACATCAACTACGATCCTCTGATCTTGCCGGAAGGTATTTCTGGCTCAGACGATCCGCTGCTTAGCGCGCGCTCTGCGGCTTATTCATCATCCTTCAATCGCCGCACGCATGAAGAAGCTCAGGTAAATAAAGGGGGCCGGTTATGAGCAAAGTGACGTATTTTCACCCTCTGCTGCGCGTCGTTCACTGGGCGATGGCGCTGATGATCGTGGCAATGCTGTTTATCGGCGTGGGGATGGTGTCCACGGTGTCGGCATTACACGCTTTTTTATACTCATTGCATAAACCGCTTGGCGTTGCCATTCTGCTGTTGGTTATCTTGAGGGTTTATCTCCGCCTTCGTTATAAAACGCCGTCGCTCCCGGCGAATCTGCCGGGTTTTCAGGTAGCGCTGGCACATTTATCCCACTGGCTGCTCTATCTTCTGATGGTAGCCCAGCCGCTGGTAGGCTGGGCCATGCTCTCTGCCGCGGGCTATCCTGTGACGCTGGGGCCTGGCATCACGCTACCGGCGCTGGTGGCGAAAAATATTGAGCTTTATGCCGTGCTTCGGCCGCTGCATACCTGGCTTGCTCTGCTGCTGTTCGTCATCGTAATTCTGCATCTGACCGCCGCATTATTTCATGCGCTGCTATTGCGTGATGGCGTGTTCAGCAGTATGACGGGCTACAAAGGCCGGGGCTAACATCGCCAGTGGAGTAAATCATGTCAAAACTGAGCGAACAGGAAGTACGGGAAATGCTGCCGCATCTGCAGCGTTTCGCCCTATGGCTCACGCGCAATCCTCATGCCGCGGAGGATTTGGTGCAGTCCTGCCTTGAGAAAGCATTTACCCGCGAGAGGAATCTGGCGGCAAGGGAAAGCCTTCGCACCTGGCTGTTCTCTATTCTCTACCGGCAATTCATTGACGGCGAGCGGCGAAAAAGACGCTATCAGCGTATTTTGTCGCTGTTTACCGGCGATGAACACCCGGTGGCCGCGTCAACGGAGGAGATGCTGATCAACGACGATATGCTGGCGATGTTCAGCCAGCTTCCCGTGGAGCAGCGCGCATTACTGCTGCTCATCAGCGTAGAAGGTTTGAGCTATAAAGAGGCGGCTGAGTCGCTGGATATTCCGTTGGGAACCGTGATGTCGCGTTTGTCCCGAGCCAGAAAACAGCTGCAAAAATGGGATGAAGGCACGCCATCCACCCCGGCGTTAAGGAGATTAAAATGAAATCGCGCATACCTGACGAGCAGGATCTCCATGCCTGGGTTGACGGGCAGCTGGATGACGAGCGCAAAAAGTGGGTTGAGCACTATTTGCAGCAGCACCCCGAGCAGGCCGCACAGGTCAAAAAATGGCAGGCCGATGCCCGGCGTTTACGTCTTTCGCTGGATGAATTTGTGCCACAGGTTTCTGCCCCTGCTTCGGAAGTACAGCGGGCGCGGCAGCAAATCCAGCGCACTCGCCGGTGGCGGTTAGCCGTTGCTTTTAGCCTGCTGTTCTCCGTCGGCATGGGCGGCGTGGCCGGGTGGCAGCTGCATGCCAGCGAAGTTCTGCGGCAAATTCTGCCGATGGAAGATGCCGTGCAGGCCTATCGTCTGGTGAACAGTGGCAGCGTGAAAGCGCTGGACGTTGTGGCCAGCGATCGCGCGGAGGTGAATAACTGGATGAGTCGCTACTTTATTAACGGGGCGCTGGCACCAGACCTCGATAATTACGGTTTTACGCTGGTGGGCGGGCGTTTAATGGTAACCGAGCAGGGGCCGGCGGCGCTGGTGGTCTACCGGGACGCTCAGGGCACGCGCGTGGCGTATTATATCCGGCCCTCCGGCATGTTTACGCTGGGGAAAGGGGAGCGACAGGACGATAACCTGACCGCGCAGTACTGGAGCGATCGCCGCTATAACTACGCGATGATAAGCCCGGCCAATGACAGCCAGACGGCGAGGTTACAACAGGCGGTAGCGCAGTACGCGGGGGATGCGCAAGCAATTTAATGCAGGCGTCGGTTTATTCGCCAATGTCAGAAAAAATATACCATTTTTGCCTGAAGGTCTTATCCTGAATGGAGTGAGGCGGCACTCGGATCCCCCGAAGCTGCCTCCGTCATTCCTGAAGGATAAAACATGATATCTACACATATTGGCTTCCCGACCGAAACGGTAGCGGTATTTCTTGCGCTTTCGGTGGGTGCCATTTTTATCGACCTCTTTATGCACCGCAAAGACGAGCCCATCTCGCTGAAAAGTGCCGCATTGTGGTCGGTGTTCTGGGTTGCAGTGGCAATGCTTTTTGCCGGTTTTTTATATCTTCATCACGGCGCAGAAGTCGCCAGCCTGTTTGTCACCGGCTACGCGCTTGAGAAGGTGCTTTCCGTCGATAACCTGTTTGTGATGATGGCGATTTTTGCCTGGTTCGGCATTCCGGATCGCTACCGGCACCGCGTGTTGTACTGGGGCGTTATCGGCGCGATTGTTTTCAGAGGCATTTTTGTGGCCATCGGCACCGGGCTGTTGTCGCTGGGGCCTTATGTTGAAATCGTGTTTGCGCTGATTGTGGCGTGGACGGCGGTGATGATGCTCAAAGGCAACGATGGAGAGGACGAAGTTGAGGACTACTCTCAGCATCTGGCTTATCGGCTGGTAAAACGCTTTTTCCCTCTTTGGCCAAAGCTTGCCGGGCGCAAATTCCTGCTTAACCAGGCTGAGGTTGACCACGAGCTGGCGAAGCCAGAAAACCAGGCCATCACCGTTGGGCGAGTAAAAAAAGCCACGCTGTATGCTACGCCGCTGATACTTTGCGTGGCGGTGGTTGAACTGTCTGACGTGATGTTCGCTTTTGATTCTGTCCCGGCCATTATTGCCGTCAGCCGTGAACCGCTGATCGTCTACAGCGCAATGATGTTTGCGATACTTGGCTTGCGTACCCTGTATTTTGTGCTGGAAGCGTTAAAACAGTATCTCGTTCACCTGGAAAAAGCGGTGGTGGTGCTGCTGTTCTTTATCGCCGTTAAGCTCGGGCTTAACGCCAGCGAACATATCTGGCATCACGGGTACAGCATCTCGGCCACCGCCAGCCTGTACGTTGTGTTGGGCGTGCTGGCCGTGGGCATCATCCTCAGCGTCATGTTCCCGGCAAAAGCGGAATCAAGCGACAGTAAGAACTGAACAGGATGAAGGACGCCTTCGGGCGAGGGCGTCCTGATGACGAGATTCAGAGATGTTTGTCGAGGCGTAATCTTTCGATAGGTGAGCGACGACGAGATTTGGCGCGGTGGAAGTGGCGCCAGTGGTAATCCCTGGCTGCGGTCAGCAGCTCATAATCCCCTCTTGAATCCCCCCAGGCGCGCAAATGCAGCTGGTTAAGCGGGCCATAAATCTGTTCCAGACGCTGAATCTTTTGATCGCAGCGGCAGTTATGGCCGTTAATGCGGCCGGTTAACACGCCGTCCACCACTTCA
The DNA here is from genome assembly GCF_011752855.1 of Enterobacter sp. Ap-867. Taxonomy (NCBI): domain Bacteria; kingdom Pseudomonadati; phylum Pseudomonadota; class Gammaproteobacteria; order Enterobacterales; family Enterobacteriaceae; genus Enterobacter; species Enterobacter sp. Ap-867. Next base: position 63,485 of record NZ_VWWS01000009.1, read on the forward strand.
AGCTGAGTGCCGATGAGCTTCACGCCCAGACGTTCGGCGAACGGCAGCAGCACGATGGCCGGAGACGCAGAGCACAGCGTAACTTCAGCGCCAGAACGTAGCTCAGCGGCAACCGCCATCAGCCCACGCGGGCGCATCATTTTTTCGAAGTTTTTCGCGCAATACACTTCGGCTTTATCCTTAACCCACTGCTCATTCACGCCGGTTAAGAAGGTTGAAATCAGGATTTCTTTTAATTCATCGCGGGTCAGTTTCCGGCGCAGGCATTTGAGCGTCGGAATGACCATACGCATCATCTTGCGCGCGAAGGTTTTGCGCCCAAAGGCAAACCGCAGGAACGGGACAAAGCTATCGCTATGGGTCAGCGTGCCGTCAAAATCAAAAACCGACAGGACGCCTGGCGAAGGATCATTCATAACAACCATAGATTCCCAACTTTCCTTTTTATCTGTTCGTCGCGAGGGCATCTTGCGAACGATGGGGAAATTATAAACTTTTAAATCCCGCTACGGAAACCATCGCGAAATGTGATAGGGTAGCCGAATGAACATAAATCACACCGCACTTATCGTTATCCGCTGGTGGCTGTCTCTTTAGAGGCGGCAGGAATTCGTTCACCCTTTTCTAATAGCCGCCGGAAGGCGGCTATTTCGTTTAACTGTTCGCCCTCCGGCAAGATTTATCATCTTCAGGAGGCAGTTATGAGCAGTTCACACGCTTTACAGCAAACCATTCTTACCGGCGACCGTCCAACCGGCCAGCTTCACCTTGGGCACTACGTCGGCTCACTGCGTAAACGCGTTCAGCTTCAGGATGAGCACCAGCAGCACATTTTGGTCGCCGACCTTCAGGGGCTAACCGACAACGGCAGCCGCCCGGAGAAAGTCGCCGAAAACATTCTGCAGGTGATGGCGGACTACCTGGCGGTTGGCATTGATCCGCAGAAAACCACAATCTGCCTGCAATCCTCTCTGCCAGCGCTGACCGAACTCACCATGTTGTATATGAACATCGTGACCGTCGCCCGGTTGGAAAGAAACCCGACGGTAAAAAGCGAGATAGCCCAGAAGGGGTTTGTTCGCTCTTTGCCTTCTGGTTTTCTTGTCTATCCGATAAGCCAGGCCGCGGATATTACCGCATTTAAAGCCAGCCTGGTGCCGGTGGGGGACGATCAACTGCCGATGATCGAACAGGCCAATGAAATTGTGCACAAGATGAATAGCCTGACGCCGACGCCGATATTAACCCCCTGCAAAGCGTTGCTCAGCCCGGTCAGCCGTCTGCCGGGCATTGACGGTAACGCTAAGATGTCAAAATCCCTGGGCAATACGCTCACCCTTTCCGCCAGCGAACAGCAGATTCATCAGGCCGTGAGCGCCATGTTTACCGACCCGGATCATCTGCGCGTCAACGATCCGGGAAAAATTGAAGGCAATGTGGTGTTTACCTATCTGGATGCTTTCCATGAAGACAAAGAGAACGTTGAGGCGATGAAAGAGCACTACCAGCGCGGTGGGCTGGGGGATCGGCAGTGTAAAAACGAGCTGGAAACCTGTCTGCAAAACCTGCTGGCGCCGATCAGAGAGCGGCGAAATCGCTTTATCGAAGATAAGCCTTATTTGCAAGAGGTGTTGAAAGCCGGGAGTGAGAAAGCGCGAGCGCTGACGCAGCAAACGGCGGACGAAGTGAAACGTGCGCTGGGGCTGCCGGTGCTATTTTAACGGCAGAAGGGCGCGAGACGGCGAACATCGACGCTTTAGTCAGCCAGCCGGTGAAGCCTGACAGAGCAAGGGCTGGTGGAATACAACCGCCCGCGCTCTCATAATTTTTGAAGAATCTGGCAGTGAAGCGTACCTGTCGGGGCTGAAAAACCACAAAGCTTAAATAGCACGTGGCACCCAGGCAGGTATGCTTACGGCAACATGATGACAAGCCCTAAAACTCGACAAACACGGTGCCGAAGTATCTGCCCTCCGCAATAGCCTGAATGGCCTCTGGGGCCCGCTCTATCCCATTGACGATGACATGTGGAAACACGATATCCCCTGTTTGAAGCCATTCTGCAAATCTCGTATCCCATTCCGCGTGAGCATCCGGGTCGTCGTCAGCGCTGTATCCGCGTATCGTGATCTTTTTCAGGAGGATCTGGACTGAATCTAGCTCGACGGGGGCTTCCCGTCCCGTTCCTGCATCAGCGAGCTGGCCCGACAGAGCCCCGACGATCGCAATTCGGGCACCTGGGCGTGCTGCCACGATGGCTGACTGCAGTTGTTCCCCGCCTACGCAATCGAGCACGACATCAACACCTTCCGGAGCGACTTCACGCAGCTGTGCCACATCGCTGCCGCAGCCCCGAATCACCGCCGCGTCGTAACCTAATTCCTTAACAAGCCGTTCGGCTTTTTGCCTGGAGCTTGTGCTGCCAATCACTCGTCCAGCGCCAAGCTGTCGGGCGATCTGCCCGGCCATAGAGCCTATTGCGCCGGCCGCGCTGGTGATAAGGACGGTATCACTGGGCCTGATTTCAACGCCTCGCGTCAATGCCGCATAAGCCGTCGAGCCATGCGAAAGGCTCGCGACGTCCGGATAAACTCGGCTATCAACACGGACGCACTCCGCGAGCGGGACGGCGGCATACTCGCGCCAGCCCATGAAATGCCGAACCCGATCGCCCGGCCTGAGTTCACTCCCAGGTGGAGAAGAAAGGACCTCGCCGAGCGTTTCCTCCGCCAGAGTGTCGCCCGGCTTCAGCGCCGGAAACGGTACGCCAGGGATGGTTTCGGCGCCCTCGCTGATCATCATGCGCAGCGAGGCGGAGACTCGCGAATAACGGTTCCTGACCAGAACCTCATCGTTTTGTGCAACGGGTAAAGCCACTTCGACTATCTCAAAGTCAGAAACCTTTGGGCGGCTGGTGGGTCTGACCTTGAGTCGGAGTTCACGGCTTGTGGCTGGCAGAGGATGCACCTGACCAATCCTTGTATAATGTGAGCCTGGAGTTCACATTTTGAGTTGGAGGCACAGTGATGTCTACTCGCATTCAGCCGTGCGATAACGGGATGCGGAAGCTCCCAAAGCAGAAGCGTTCTCAGGCGACAGTGAGCGCGATCGTCGAGGCTGCGACTCAGGTTTTAGGTGAAAAAGGCTGGCGATACTTCACCACCAATGAAGTGGCCGAGTTTGCGGGTGTCAGCATCGGGTCGCTTTACCAATACTTTCCCAACAAGCTCGTACTCGTAGAGGCCATTAGAAAGAAGCATTTCAGCGATGTTATCAACGTCCTGCAGGCTGCCAGTGAAAATACCGAGGATGTGAACCAGAGCTTCAACCTGCTGATCGAAGGTATGCTGTCGGTACATGGGGCACATCCCGCTCTACATCGGGCCCTGGTGGAAGAAGCCCCCCGGAGCGACGAGGCTATTTCGGCTCACGCCGAATTTGAAAAAAAGTATAACGAGTACTACCTCGCCCTTGTTTCCCGGTATGGGGCGCGACGGAATGCCGATGATATTCAGACAGCGGCGTGGACATTATCCGCTGCTATTGAAGGGATTGTGCATCAGGCGGCCTTACGTGGATTGACCGGTTCATCGGCGCTGAAGCGGGAATTGGTTCAGTTGCTTTTTGGGTACTTAAGAGGGCAGACAGCATAAACACACGCTTTTACTTTCCGCCTGTGTGTCTTTGAATCTTCCCTCCCAGGAAACTTCAACCGGCTGGCATTGGGCAACGAGTGGCGGTTTTTAATAACCGGCTTATGCATCTGTTACGCCACTTTTGGACGTAACAGAGCTTTAGCTATCTCGTTTAGCCTGTTATATCGACGTGAGCTAAAAATTTCCGAAACCATTCACAGATTTTTTAGCTCCCGGAAAGCGTCTTTCATACGGCGTAGTTTGGCAAAGACTTCCCAGTTGGCGCTCTCCATGCAACCCAATCGGGAGCGTATGGAAGCCCGATCGACGCGTAGAAACGGATTGGCCGCGAGCTCCGTTGCCAGTGTCGATGGAACGGTCGGCATGCCCGCTTGCCTCTTGTTCTCTATCAGCGCGATCTGCTTCAGCAGATCGGCGTTGTCTGGTTCGATTGTGAGCGCGAAGCGGGCATTGTCGGCGGCGTATTCGTGCGAGGAATAGATGAGCGTTTCCGGCGGCATCGATCTTATTTTATCGATCGAAGTCCACATCTGGGCCGGCACAGCTTCCTGGACACGCCCGCAGCCAAGATGAAAGATGGTGTCGCCGGAAAAGAGAAGCCCGGCCTCCTTGAACCAAAAGGCGATGTGCCCGCTCGTATTCCCCGGCACGTCGATAACCAGGGCAATATGCTCCCCCAATGCTACCGTATCGCCTCCGATCACGCCCCGATCGATACCCGGGATATCATCCACTTCGGCCGCCGGGCCAATGACGCGTGCCCCTGTTTTTCGCTTGATCTCCGTGTTGCCTGAAACGTGGTCCCAATGATGGTGCGTATTAAGGATCAGATCTACGCGCCTCCCTTCAAGCACATCCAGTACCGGACTGGCCTCGGTTGGATCAACGACGGCCAGGGCACCTGTCCGTAAATCCTCTATAAGGAAAATATAATTATCTTCGAGAACGGGCAGGATCTGCACCGATAACCCATTGCACTTTTCAACGATCATCCTGGACTCCTGGAAACAATAAAGCGCGGCGCTGTTTGATGGGAAATTAGAGCGCCGCTGAGGCATTGAACCCCGAATGAATAACCGCTGCCGCCGGCGCCGGGTATTGGCCGGCGGCTTGCGATCTACTTACTGCTCAGCGCGGGGGCAGACCTTCTGCCGCGCGTGCGGCCTGAACGCTGGGGCGCTGTTCCATGCGCCGCATGAATCGTTCAATGGCCGGGTAAACGGACATGTCGATCCCAACGCGGGGCGGCCAGTTCAGTACGTTATAGAGATAGGCATCAGGTGCCGAAAATTCGTTGCCGAGCACATAGTCGTTGTTCGACAGATGCTCTTCAACAAAGGCGAACCGACCTTTGAGGAATCCTTCGGCGTAGCGGTTTTTCGCCGCATCGTCGAAAAAGGGCTGGAACATCGTCGACATCCCTTTGGCAAGGTCGGTCGCGATGACATTGAGCCATTCCAGCGCGCGATAGCGCTCCTGCGTGCCGAAGGGTGGCAGCAGGTTAAGGCCGGGGTTCTGGTCGGCGATCCACTGCAGAATGACTGCACCTTCGGTAATCAAGTCACCGTTATCGAGCACCAGAATCGGAATGAAGCCTTTCGGGTTCACATCGAGATAATTGCCCTCGACAGTCGTCTTCGTGGCGAAGTCTACTTTGACCAGCTCGAAGGCAAGGCACGCCTCTCGCAGCGCGATGGCCGGGGAAAGCCCGCAAGAGCCAGGGGAGTAATAGAGTTTCATGAGTCCTCAGATTTAATGTTGAGCTTGTTGGCGGTTATGGTTCGAGGATTTCCAGCGTTTCGACCATGCGGATCGCCCGGGAGAAGTTCGCCAGGTTGACCGACGTTCTTGTCGCCTTGGCGTGTAATTCCTCAACCCGCTCGCGGGTGGCATCAGTGCGCAGTCGCACCACATACCGGATTTCGTCATAGCCGGGATTCACGCTGTCATCCAGGCCCAGGAAACCTCGCAGGTCCAGTTCACCGTCAGTTTCGATTTCAAGGCTGTGGAGGGTGATGCCCATGGCGGCCGCATTCGCCGCATAGCCGACTGACATGCAGGCGTTTAGCGCTGCCATCAGCAGTTCCTGTGGGTTAGGCGCGGTATTCTGTCCCAGCAGCTGGGCCGGTTCGTCGGCGGCAATCTCGAAATGGCGTGCGTGTTTCTCGCCCCCCAGTTCGTAATGATCGACGCTCGCTACCGTCCGCGTCTGGCCCTGCCATTTCGTTTTAACGTTGAAGCGGATTGCGCCCCTGGCCGGGTTGTCGCGCACGTCCTGGGCGAATTGTTGTAGGTCGGCGACGTTGATACCGTTTACGGTTTTGCCCATCATATGATCCTCCAGAAGCCGCTCTGCGGCTGGTTGTCAAAGTCAGATTGCCTTGCCGTTTTGGCGGCTTTCTTGCGGCCATCTTAAACATGGCCTGTAGTCGGAAAAAGCCATGTAAATGGATATGACTGTTCGAAATAGCGAACAATGACAGGCAGCCAATTCGGGGCTCGAGCTTCAAGATATGTCCAGCCGGCAGGAGAGTTTCCCGGTCGGGTTACCCTCCCGGGTAGGGCTATGGCTCCGGCTTCAAGCTAGCTGGGATGTGCGGGGCGGGGTCAAGGCAGGTGGGATCGTTTTCGAAGAAGTGGGGGCCAGCGGCAACTCAACGCCATGACATGAGAAGTTAAGTGCGACGGGCACGACGGGCTGTCGCCGGGGCCATACCTGGATGCTTCGCAAAAAGCTCGACAATCCACTCCACAAAAACGCGGACCTTGGTCGATAGATGGCGATTCTGCGGATACACCACATGAATAGGCATCGGATCATTGCTCCAGTCGTCGAGTATCAACTCGAAACGGCCATCTTTCAGCATGGGTTCCATCAGGAATGCCGCCATTTGCACGATGCCCAGGCCGGATAAGCCAGCCGCGGTATATGCATAACTGTCATTCAGTGCGATGGGGCCGGTGAGAGTACGCTTGATACGTTCCCCCTCACGGGAAAAATGCCAATCAAAAATCTGGCCAGTGCGGGGCGAAAAATAATTCAGGCATTGATGATGCACCAGATCGTCCGGGTGCAGGGGGCGGCCATGACACTTCAGGTAGGACGGGGCCGCGCAGGTCATGTAGTGCATAACGCCCACGCGACGTGCAATCAAGCTAGAGTTGCGTAGCTCGCCGACCCGCACGGCACAATCTACGCCCTCCTCGATCAGATCGACTGAGCGATCGCTGCAGCCCAGTTCTAGCCTGATGTCAGGGAAACGGGCAAAGAAATCAGGCAGGGCGGGCACCAGAACTTCGCTGGCAAGACCGGTGGGGGCATCGACCCGCAGCCGTCCTTTTGGACTGAGCCTGGTGCTTGAGAGCGATTCTTCCGCTACGCGAATCTCCGTCAAAATGCGTAAACTATGTTCGTAGTAGGCGGCACCGTCCGCGGTGACGCTGCAGTGACGTGTGGTACGGTTCAGCAGCCTGACCCCCAGCGTTGTCTCCAGCGTCTTAATCAGCGTCGACACCGTCACTTTGGGCAGCTTCATGGCTTCCGCCGCACGACTGAATCCGCCGGCGTCAACCACCTGCACAAAGACTTCCATCGCTTGAAATTTATTGTTCATCTCAGGGCTTATTGTTCGCTATTTTGAACGGTTATATCAATTTAGATCACTTTTTTAAATGATATGCCCTTCCGACGCTTCCGGTAACGCATTGCGGCGGTTTGGCAGAGGGAAGATTCATCTCCGGGCTGCCAATAAGTCGCGGCCAGAGACCCGTCGAGTATGACGTGAGGGGCCAGAGAGACATATTCAGATGAGTAATTATGGATTACCATTGTTGCGAAACTTTCGCGAACATTCACAGGGACAGCCCATCAGATGCGTTATTCAGCCGCAGCACTTCTTCCTATGCTGGTTTTACTCTCTGCCTGTAGCAGTAAGCCGAAAACCGCCGAACAGCAGACGACCAGCGGCACGCCGTCTGGCGGTTTCCTGCTCCAGCCACAGCACGATGTCTTTATGCAAACCGGTGATTTTGCCTACAACCCGGAAGCAGAAAAATTCATCGACAAAATGGTGAATGAGCATGGCTTTGACCGTCGCCAGCTGCATGAAGTGTTGTCCCAGGCCAAACGTCTGGATTACGTGCTGCGCCTGATGGATCAGCAGGCACCGACGACCGCGCCGCCTGCCGGGCCGAACGGGGCATGGCTACGCTATCGCGCTAAATTCATCACGCCGGATAACGTACAGAACGGCGTTAAGTTCTGGAACCAGTATGAATCGGCCCTGAACCGCGCCTATCAGGTTTATGGCGTGCCGCCGGAAATCATCGTCGGGATCATCGGGGTTGAAACCCGCTGGGGCCGCGTGATGGGTAAAACGCGCATTGTGGATGCTCTCGCGACGCTTGCCTTTGCCTATCCGCGCCGCGCGCAATACTTTGCGGGCGAACTGGAAACCTTCCTGCTGATGGCGCGTAATGAAGGGGACGATCCGCTGGCGCTCAAAGGCTCCTTCGCCGGAGCAATGGGTTACGGGCAGTTCATGCCTTCCTCATTCAAAGAGTACGCGGTGGACTTCAATGGCGACGGGCACGTGAACCTGTGGGATCCGGAAGATGCCATCGGCAGCGTGGCGAACTATTTCAAAGCACACGGCTGGGAGAAGGGCGACATGGTTGCCGTGCCGGCCAATGGGCAGGTACCGGGGCTGGCTAACGGCTTCAACACCAAATACTCAGTGGCGGCGCTGGGCCAGTCCGGCCTGAGCCCGCAGGGCGCTTTGGGCAACCATCAGGAAGTGAGCCTGCTGCGCCTGGATATGGGCGATCGTTACCAGTACTGGTACGGGCTGCCAAACTTCTACGCCATTACCCGCTACAACCACAGCACCCATTATGCGATGGCGGTATGGCAATTAGGGCAGGCCGTCGCGCTGGCTCGCGTTCAGTAATACGTTTTATCGCCCCCGTTTGGGGGCGATAAAGGCGGTTCTCAAATACCTGCCTGGTGAAAATCATGCAGGTTAATTGCCCCCAGCAGCCTGCCGTTTTCATCCACGACCGGCGCCGCGCTAATGCGTTTTTTCATCAGCATCTCTTTGGCATCTATCGCCCGGGTTTCGGCATTCAGCACTGTGCCATTCTTCGTCATGGCATCTTTGATCCCGGCTTCCAGCTTACCACCGCCCACCAGCCAGCGGCGCAGGTCGCCATCGGTAAAGACGCCGGCAACTTGCTGCGCTTTGTCGCAGACGGCAACCAGCCCCAGGCCTGTGCGGCTTAGCTCCAGCATGGCATCCATGACGGAGGCGCTGTCCGCTACCTGTGGGAGCTGCTCGTGGGTGCGCATCAGATGATGAACCCGATTTAACAAACGAGCACCTAGCGCACCGGCAGGGTGTGAACGCGCAAAGTCCTCTTCGTTAAAGCCGCGCTCCTGCATGACGGCCATGGCCAGTGCATCGCCCATCATTAATGTATTAACCGCGCTGGAGGTCGGCGCCAGGCGCATCGGGCAGGCTTCACGCTCTACCGAAATATCTACGGTGGCAAAGGCTGCTTTCGCCAGCGGTGACTCAGCTTTGCCGGTAATCGCAATCAGCTTAACGGCCTTTTCCTGCAGGCGAGGAATAATTAAATCCAGCTCTTTCGCGTGGCCGGAATAGGAGATAAACAGCAGGATGTCGCGGCTTTCGATCATCCCCAGGTCGCCGTGTAACGCTTCGGCGGGGTGAACGAAGAAGGCGGGCGTGCCGGTGCTGGCAAAGGTGGCGGCAATTTTCTTCCCGATATGCCCGGACTTGCCCATGCCGGAAACAATCACTTTCCCCTGACAGGTGAGTACGGCGTTGGCGGCGGCGACAAAATCTTCGCCAAGTCTGTCCGGCAGGCGGCTCGCTTCCTGTAATTCCAGCAGCAGGGTTTCTCGTGCGGCGTCAATCATTCGCTGATACATCTTCTTCTCCGGTAACAATCACTTTCACGCCTTTTTCACGCAGCGCGGTGAGGAATTCGTGGCTAATGCCGCTGTCGGTGATGATCGTATCGACTCTCTCCAGCCCGCAGACAATGTTCGGGCTTTTACGGCCAAACTTTGAGGAGTCGGCCATCAGGATCACTTCGCGCGCCGCGTTGCACATCGCTTTGCTGACGGTATAAACCTCGTTGTAGGTTGTGACTCCGGCGGTGAGATCGATGCCATCGGTGCCCATAAAGAGCCTGTCAAAGCTGAAGTGTTCGAAGGCGTTTTCCGCCAGTTGGCCATGAAACGAGGCTGATTTCTTACGGAAGGTGCCGCCTGGCATCAGGATAGTTTGTTCGTTGTCCAGCTCAGACAGCGCGTTGACGATATGCAGGCTGTTGGTCATCACCGTAATGTTATTGAAGTGCTGGAGCAGCGGGACCAGCTGCAAAACGGTGCTGCCCGCATCCAGAATAATGGAATCGCCATCGTGGATGTACTTGACCGCCGCCTCGGCAATTTGCTGTTTTTGCTGGGTATTGATCAGCGTTTTGTGGTCAATGGGCGGATCGGGTTCGTCTTTACTGAGCACTACGCCGCCATAGGTGCGAATCACGGTGCCAGCCGTTTCAAGCAGCACCAAATCTTTACGGATCGTGGTGCCGGTGGTTTGAAAGTGCTGGGCGAGATCTTCCACCGAGCATTTTCCCTGCTTTTGCAGATGTTCCAGGATCGCCGCCTGCCGCTGACGTGGTTTCATAGGCTCTTATTACCTTGCAATAAATTTCGATTCGGTAATTTCGCAAGCAATAGGCATTCGAAACGAAATTAACCCTGTTTCAGTTTAAGCGCTAATGATAGAGCATTCTGACAATCACGATCATGGGGAAAGATCACATCGGGCTGCAATTCCTGCCGATTCATGCCGTGTAACTGCATTACTGGCTGTGGGAGGGCAAAAACCGTCAGGCCTTTCATTATCAGGCTGTCGCGGACGTTTTGCCGCTCATCAAAGGCGAGGGCAATGACCACTCTGGGCCGAAAACGCCCGGATGAACGGCCTACGCCAACGGCACCCTGCTGGCAGAGCCGGTCAAAGGCCCGATTAAAACGGCGAATTTGCCAGCCGCCGAGCAGTAGCTGGCTTAGCCAGGCGATCGCCGCCAGGGCGATCAGTGCATTCATCATGCATCCTCCTTTGGGCAGCCTCTGGCTGAGGGCCAGAGGCAACCGGTGACCCGAGAGTTAAAACATAACCTGCCCGCCGGTGACGTTGATCGACTGTCCGGTACAGTAAGAGGCTTTATCGCTGGCGTAAAACAGGAGCGTGTTAAGCACATCCTGGTAGTCACAGCCGCGTTTTAAGGGGACTTTGTCGATGTAGTATTGCTCTACTTCGTCAGCAGGAATGCCGAGTTTTTCCGCGTACTGCGGCAGCAGAGACTGGAACATTGGCGACTTGAGCAGGTTACCCAACATGAGCGCATGCACCGTGATGCCGTATTCCGCCAGATCGAGGGCGAGAGACTGCGTCAGCCCCACGCCACCGAATTTCGCCGCGCTGTAGCCGGAGTTGTGCTTGCTGCCGACCTTGCCGGACTTTGAGTTAATCTGGATGATGCGGCCTTTAATCCCGTCGCGAATCATCAGGCGGGAGAACTCCCTGGCGCACAGGAAGTACCCCACAAGGTTTACCTGCAGCGAACGGTCAAAATCCCCCAGAGCGAAATCACCAATAAACGCCGCTTTGGCGATGCCCGCACTGTAAACCAGCAGATCGACCTGGCCGAAAATCTCGTCCACGCCGTGAGCCAGCGCGGTAACGCTTTGCTCGCTGGTGGCGTCCGAGCCAAATCCCCAGGCAGAACCCGGCCCGTACTGGTCGGTAATTTCCTGCGCGACGCGGGCCGCTTTCTCACTTTGAATATCCACCACGGCAACTTTGTAGCCTTCCTGGGCCAGCCCATGGCAGAGAAACGCCCCGAGCGTTTGGCCTCCACCGATGACAACGGCAACCTGATTCATGTTTTACTCCTTTGATTAAATGACAATGTTTATGCAACGAACTTCAGCTGACAGCCGGGTTCAATGCCCTGAGGCAGCGGGCCAGCGACGTGTACGGTGCCAGGGTATTCCGCCCGTGCTTCACCATCGAAGCGCAGGGTGATGTGCCCGAGCTCCTGCAAGTTTTGCTGGGCCACGTCGCCGACGGCGGTAACGGCGTAATGCTGGCCATTGAGTTCAAAGTGGATACCTGGCTTTAGCTGGCCGGTCAGCTCGCCGTGGCAGTGGATAAAGCAGTAATCCTGAATATCCGCCGGGGCGCCTTCCCGAAAGGTAATAAGCATGTTGTCTGCCAGCGCCTCGCGAGCGCACTCTCCAATCTGGACGATGGTGGTCTGGTAAATGGTTTGCATGGGGCTTTCCTTTATTGGTAGATGAAGCCGGACACCAGCCAGGCAATTAGCACGGTAGGGGCGCCCGTTAAAAAGCGCCCGACCAGCACAGAAGGCACGCCGACGCGCACCGTTTCCTGGCGCGCTTCCGCCAGAGACAAGCCAACAGGAATAAAATCGCAGGCGGCCTGGGCGTTAATGGCGAACAGCGCGGGCAGCGCCAGGTGAGGAGGGATATGTCCGAGGCCAATCTGCACCCCAATCAGCACCCCGATGACCTGCGCAATCACCGCCCCAGGGCCAAGGAAAGGTGAGAGCAGGGGGAAGGAACAAATCAGCGCGAGCGTAATCAGACCGAGAGGGTTATTGGCCAGCGGGGCCAGGCCGTGGGCAATCCAGTCGCCCAGCCCGGAGGCCATAATGATGCCAATCAGCGCCGACACGAAGGCCATAAAAGGCAGAATCGTTTTCAGAACCGTGTCGATAGTGTCGCGCCCCGCCTGAAACAGCACGGCGACGGCTGAACCCATTCCCATACCGACTTTGGCCAGCAGGCCGTCGCTTTGTTCGGTGATTTTTTTGCTGGCGTCGTAGTCCCGCGCTGGCGCAGGTTTGCGTTCGGCCTGCGGTTCGCCATCGGCCCAGCTAATGTTTTCTTCCCGGACGCCTGAGACGTAAATATCTTCAACAATGTACTGCGCCAGGGGACCTGATTTGCCGGTGGCGTGGATATTGATCGTCGGGATGCGGCGTTTGGGGTAGAGCCCGCAGCGCAGCGTGCCGCCGCAGTCTATGATTGCCAGCGCAATTTCTGCCTCCGGCGGCTCGCCGTCTTTAAAACCGTCTACCGCCTGGCAGCCGGTCATTTCATTCAGCTTATCGACGATTGCCGGGCGCGTACCCGCCGTGATGTAAACGATCTTTTTGCTCGGATCGACCGGGACGATCAGCGGCCCACCCCATCCACCCTGGCCTTTTTCAATACGAATGCTTTGAGTCATGATTTTTCCTTAGAGGCGGACCTGGCGTTCCAGCTCAATGCCCATTTTTTTCTCGAAAATCGAGGTGGTGAGATCGGTTATCCAGCCGCGGAAGAAGTTGGTAACCAGCCCAACCAGCAAATAGCTCACTGCAAGCGGGGCCAGCGGCAGGCCCAGCGTCGTTAACCCGCTGGCAATACCCAGATAAACAAACAGTTCGCCAGGATTGATGTGGGGAAACAAACCGTTCATCGAATGGCAGCTATACGATGCGGCGGCGTAATAGCTCGGTTTGTACTTCTCAGGCATAAAGCGCCCCAGACTTAGCGTCATCGGATTGCAGAACACGAAGGTGCCGATGCAGGGCAGCAAGAGGTAACGCGAAACGGGGTTGCCGGCACAGCGCTGCGCCATGCGTTCAATGCGGTGCTGGCCGATAAAGTTAATCAGCGCGTTCATTATCACCAGCAGGCTGATCAGCAGAGGGAGAATGCCGGTCACCATACCGGTAAAGACCTCTCCGCCTTTCTGAAACAGGCCAATAAACCACTCCGCCCCGTGGGTAATCATGTCGATCATTTCTGTCTCCTGTAGGGTTATCTGCTCACCGTTGTTCCCGGTGGTGGCTCATATTAATCATTTTGAAATGCGTAAATATGTTATTTAGATCTCATTGTGAAATATAAATCTGTCAATTTGAAAGATTATTGGATGGTGGAAGAGGTGAAAAAATGACGTTCTGATTAACGGAAGGGAAAAGGGGGCTTGATTGAGGGTTCGTTTATGCCGAGGTGTAAAACAGGAATTTACAAGGACTACTGGGTAGATTATGTTATGTTATAACGAAACAATATTGGTGCCGGTATGTCTGTTGCAGCTCCCTCTTCACTGTTTAGCCTTTCCGGGCTATTTCGCGCGGCCCTTGTCGCGCTGCTGATCCTCGGCCTGTGGGGCGCCATTCATTGGGCGGTTATCCTGCCATGATCGAACTGCAGAATCTCGAGCTGGGTTATTACGGCAACGTGGTTGTGTCGGCCCTCAGCGGCCAGTTTCAGCGCGGCAGCATGACGGCGGTGATTGGGGCGAACGGCTGCGGTAAATCGACGTTGTTAAAAACCCTGGCTGGGCTACTGCCTCCCATTTCTGGCAGCGTAAAGTTTCAGGACAATATGCGCCCGCGCATTGCCTGGCTGCCGCAGTTAGGGGAGATGGATCGGCAATTTCCCGCCACGGTTTATGACGTGGTTTGTATGGGGAGCTGGCCGGGACGCGGGCTGTTTTCCGGCCTTCGTCGCCAGCACCGTGAACGCGTGACGGAAGCGATTGAGCGCGTGGGATTAAGTGAGCATTACCTGCGGCCGATTGATGTGCTCTCAGGGGGACAGTTTCAACGCATGCTGTTTGCTCGCCTGCTGGTTCAGGACGCACCGCTGGTCCTGCTCGATGAGCCGTTCACCGGCGTGGATGCGCAAACCAGTGAATTTTTAATGGAACTGATGTGCCAGATGCACCGGGATGGCAAGACGCTTATCAGCGTGCTGCATAACAACGAGCTGGTACGCCGGCATTTTCCTGAAGTCTTGCTGCTCACCCCGGAGGGTTACCAGTGGGGTAACGCCGACGAAGCCTTAGCGCAATATGCTTCCTTTCGCCCACGCCTGGTACAAACTGCATGATTTATCACCTTTTTATTGAGCCGTTTGTGGCTTACGGCTTTATGCGCCGCGCGCTGGTGGCCTGCCTGTCGCTTTCTCTGAGTACCGTTCCGCTCGGCATTTTTCTTCTGCTTCGTCGTATGAGTCTGGTGGGTGACGCGCTTTCTCATGCCATTTTACCCGGCGTTGCCGTGGGTTATCTGGTTGCCGGTATGTCTCTGGTGGCAATGGGCATTGGTGGGTTTGTCGCTGGCGTGCTGGTGGCTTTACTTTCCGGCTGGGTTAGCGCCCGGACGCCGTTAAAAGAAGATGCCAGCTTTGCCGGATTCTACCTTGGGTCGCTGGCACTCGGCGTGACGTTGATATCATTGCGCGGTTCAAGCGTTGACCTGCTGCACCTGCTATTTGGCTCAATTCTCGCCGTGGATGGTGAGGCTATTAAGTTTGTGGGGCTCATTGCAAGCGTGACGCTGATTGCACTGGCGCTGCTTTATCGCGGCCTGGTGCTGGAGTCGTTTGACCGCAGCTTTTTACAGGTGAACAACCGGCTGCTGCCGTCGCTGATACACGGCACGTTTTTGGCGCTGCTGGTGCTTAACCTGGTGGCCGGTTTCCAAATCCTCGGCACATTAATGTCCGTTGGCCTGATGATGCTCCCCGCCATTGCCGCGCGCTGCTGGGCTAAGACATTGCCGGGCTCGATCGCTCTTGCCGTGGTGTGTGGCCTGATTTGTGCCTGGTTAGGGCTGGTGTGGTCTTTCTACGCCTCGTTACCCGCCGGGCCGGCCATTGTGCTTACCGCGAGCGTCGCATTCTTTATCTCAATACTTTTCGGACCGCGCAGCGTGCTTGCAGGGAGCCTGCTGCGTAGGAAATTGGCAATCATAAAGGGGGTTAAATGAAACGTTTAGGGATTGGTATTGCGCTGGCTCTGGCGCTCTCCAGCCAGATGGCTGCAGCGAAAACGCTGAATGTAGTGGCAAGTTTTACCGTGCTGGCCGACATGGCTAAGCAGGTTGGCGGCGATCACGTCAAAGTCACCAGCCTGGTGGGGCCGGATGGCGACCCGCATAGCTTTGAACCTTCGCCGAAAGACAGCGTCGCGTTGCGTAATGCGGATGTGGTGATTGTGAGCGGGCTCGGCATGGAAGGGTGGATGGATCGCCTGGTGACGGCGTCCGGCTACAAGGGCAAAGTTATCGTGGCTTCCCAGGGAATTAACACCCGCAGCATGGAAGAAGACGGTAAATCAATCACTGACCCACATGCGTGGAACAGCGCGGCAAACGGGGCAATCTACGCGGAAAATATTGCTGCAGCGCTGGTTGCTGCCGACCCACAGGATGCAGCGGCTATCCGTAAAAGCGGCGATAGCTATGCAGCTCGCCTGAAGCAGCTAGACGGCTGGGCGAAAAAACGCTTTGCGGATGTGCCGCAGGCTAAACGCAAGGTACTGACCAGCCATGATGCATTTGGCTACTTTGGTGAGGCTTACGGCGTCACGTTCCTGGCACCAGTGGGCTTTTCCACTGAAGCTCAGGCCAGCGCCAGCGACGTTGCATCTCTGATTAAACAGTTGAAAGATGAACATATCGCCACCTACTTCATCGAAAATCAGACCGACCCACGTTTGGTGAAGCAAATTGCCAGCGCGACCGGCGCTAAGCCCGGCGGTGAGCTTTATCCTGAGGCGCTTTCAGGCCCTGGCGGCCCGGCAAGTACCTACGAAAAGGCGTTCAAGCACAACGTGGACACCATCGCCAACAGCATGAAGTAGTTTTTCTCCCGGCCAGCTTTCGCTGGCCGTTCCATTTCTGGAATCCTTCCCGAGTATCCCGATGTAATCCCCTGCAATGCCCGTAAAGTGCTATCGTGTTGGCTAATGATATGTCTACAATCGGAGCCAGCATGACAGACAGCGCATTGTTTGAGCTAAGCCAGCGGGTAGGGAATGGCCTTGGGCAGCTTGGGGCCACCGTGACTACTGCTGAATCTTGTACCGGCGGCTGGATCGCGAAAGTGATTACTGACGTTGCCGGCAGCTCAGCCTGGTTTGAGCGGGGCTTTGTGACCTACAGCAATGAAGCCAAACATCAGCTGATCGGCGTGAACGAAACCACGCTGGAAGCCTATGGCGCCGTCAGTAAAGGCGTGGTGCTTGAGATGGCTCAGGGAGCGCTTGCCGCCGCGAAAGCGGATTATGCGGTTTCTGTCAGCGGTATCGCCGGGCCAGATGGCGGCATGCCAGAAAAACCGGTCGGTACGGTGTGGTTTGGGTTTGCGGATAAGCACGGCAGAACGCTGGCAAAAGTGCAGCGCTTTGACGGCGACCGCGATGCCGTTCGCCGCCAGGCCACGGAATTCGCCCTGCAGAGCCTGTGGGACGATTTTCTAAAAAATAAACTTGATACTGTATGACTGTACAGTATAATTGCCTCAACGAAACAGTATTGAGAACGCGGGGTTGCGAATTATCGCATCACTCAGCATGACAGGAGTAGAAATGGCTATCGACGAAAACAAACAGAAGGCGTTAGCGGCAGCACTGGGCCAGATTGAAAAACAATTTGGTAAAGGCTCCATCATGCGCTTGGGTGAAGACCGCTCCATGGACGTGGAAACGATCTCTACCGGTTCACTTTCTCTGGATATCGCGCTGGGCGCCGGCGGCCTGCCAATGGGCCGTATCGTAGAAATTTACGGGCCTGAATCTTCCGGTAAAACAACGCTGACCCTGCAGGTTATTGCGGCCGCACAGCGAAGCGGTAAAACCTGTGCGTTCATCGATGCCGAGCACGCGCTGGACCCGGTTTATGCCAAAAAGCTGGGTGTTGATATCGACAACCTGCTGTGTTCCCAGCCGGATACCGGTGAGCAGGCGCTGGAAATCTGTGATGCACTGGCACGTTCAGGTGCGGTTGACGTCATCATCGTTGACTCCGTTGCGGCGCTGACGCCGAAAGCGGAAATCGAAGGTGAAATCGGCGACTCTCACATGGGCCTTGCGGCACGTATGATGAGCCAGGCAATGCGTAAGCTGGCGGGTAACCTGAAGCAGTCCAACACGCTGCTGATCTTCATCAACCAAATCCGTATGAAAATTGGCGTGATGTTCGGTAACCCGGAAACCACGACCGGCGGTAACGCGCTGAAATTCTACGCGTCTGTCCGTCTCGACATTCGTCGTATCGGTGCAGTGAAGGATGGCGAAAACGTCGTCGGTAGCGAAACCCGCGTGAAGGTCGTGAAAAACAAAATTGCCGCGCCATTTAAACAGGCTGAATTCCAAATTCTCTACGGCGAAGGCATCAACTTCTACGGTGAGCTGGTTGACCTGGGCGTGAAGCACAAGCTGATTGAAAAAGCGGGTGCATGGTACAGCTACAACGGTGAAAAAATCGGTCAGGGCAAGGCAAACGCCAGCAACTTCCTGAAAGAGAACAAGCCGATGGCGGAAGAAATTGAGAAGAAACTGCGCGAAATGCTGCTGAATAACCAGGACAGCACGCCGGACTTCACGGTTGATGACCACGACGAAGACGCGGTCGAAACTAACGAAGACTTCTAAAACAAGACAAAGGGCTGCTAACGCGGCCCTTTGTGCTTTCTCTCTCCTGATATCGATCTTTGCCACCCGACCCTATGTCCGACAACACCACTTTTCCCCGCCGCAGCCCTTTTGCCCGCCTTCTGGATAAGGCGACCCGTATTCTTGCCATGCGTGACCACAGCGAATATGAGCTGCGCCGTAAGCTGGCAACGCCTTCTGTCTTTGCGGCAAAATTTGCTAAAGAGGACGAACCTGAGGTCACTCAGGAAGACATTGATAAGGTTATTGCCTGGTGTTACGAACACCGCTGGCTGGACGACGTGCAGTTTGCGTCACGTTTTATTGCCAGCCGCAGTCGGAAAGGGTATGGACCGCAGCGTATTCGGCAAGAACTGAAGCAAAAGGGCATCGAACGGGCCATTGGGGAGTCCGCGATGATGGCCTGTGAAATTGACTGGCAGCCGCTGGCACGCGAACTGGCCGAACGCAAGTTTGGCTCGCCGCTGCCAACAGAGTGGCAGATGAAGGCGAAAGTGCAGCGTTTTCTTCTCTATCGTGGTTTCTTTATGGAAGACATTCAGGAGATCTGGCGAAATTTTGCTGATTAGGGCCACACTGGATTTTACTTCCCTCGCCAGAAAACTTATCTTATTCCCACTTTTTTCCAGGTAAGCTGGCCTGAGCCGTCTGCGTTACGGCCGTCATGGCAGCTTTACAACTCTTCGTTAGCTTGATTCCAGGATAATTATGAGCAAGAGCACCGCTGAGATCCGTCAGGCGTTTCTCGATTTTTTCCATAGTAAAGGCCACCAGGTTGTAGCGAGCAGCTCCCTGGTCCCGAACAACGATCCGACTTTGCTGTTTACCAATGCCGGGATGAACCAGTTCAAGGATGTCTTCCTGGGCCTCGACAAACGTAACTATTCCCGCGCTACAACGTCTCAGCGTTGCGTCCGCGCAGGCGGCAAGCACAACGATCTGGAAAACGTCGGTTACACCGCGCGTCACCATACCTTCTTCGAGATGCTGGGTAACTTCAGCTTTGGCGACTATTTCAAACACGATGCGATTAACTTTGCCTGGGAACTGCTGACTGGCGAAAACTGGTTTGCGCTGCCGAAAGAACGCCTGTGGGTGACCGTCTACGAAACCGATGACGAAGCCTATGAGATCTGGGAAAAGGAAGTGGGTGTGCCGCGGGAGCGCATTATTCGCATTGGCGATAATAAAGGCGCAGCCTTCGCATCCGATAACTTCTGGCAGATGGGTGACACTGGCCCTTGCGGTCCTTGCACCGAGATTTTCTACGATCATGGCGATCACATCTGGGGCGGCCCTCCGGGAAGTCCTGAAGAAGATGGCGATCGCTACATTGAGATCTGGAACATCGTGTTCATGCAGTTCAACCGTCAGATCGACGGCACGATGCTGCCTCTGCCAAAACCTTCTGTAGATACCGGTATGGGTCTGGAGCGTATTGCAGCTGTTCTGCAGCACGTTAATTCCAACTACGATATCGACCTGTTCAAAAAGCTGATTCAGTCCGTTGCCGAAGTGACCGGCGCGACCGATCTGTCGAACAAATCCCTGCGCGTTATTGCGGACCACATTCGTTCATGTGCATTCCTGATCGCGGATGGCGTAACGCCTTCTAACGAAAACCGCGGTTACGTTCTGCGTCGCATCATTCGTCGCGCTATTCGCCACGGCAACATGCTGGGTGCGAAAGACACCTTCTTCTATAAGCTGGTTGGCCCGCTAGTCGAAGTCATGGGTTCCGCAGGCGAAGAGCTGGCCAAACAGCAGGCGCTGGTTGAGCAGGTTCTGAAAACCGAAGAAGAGCAGTTTGCCCGCACGCTGGAGCGTGGTCTCGCACTGCTGGATGACGAACTGGCGAAGCTGAAGGGCGACACGCTGGATGGCGAAACCGCTTTCCGCCTGTATGACACCTACGGCTTCCCTGTGGACCTGACGGCTGACGTGTGCCGCGAGCGCAACATCAAAGTTGACGAAGCCGGCTTTGAAGCCGCAATGGAAGAGCAGCGTCGTCGCGCGCGCGAGTCCAGCGGTTTTGGCGCAGACTACAACAGCATGATCCGCGTGGATTCTGCGTCTGAATTTAAAGGCTATGACAGCCTCGACCTGAACGCGAAAGTGACCGCGCTGTTCGTTGACGGCAAATCCGTTGACCAGATTACTGCTGGTCAGGATGCTGTCGTGGTGCTGAACGAGACGCCATTCTATGGTGAGTCCGGCGGCCAGGTTGGCGACAAAGGTACCGTCAAAGGTAACAGCGTTGATTTCGCGGTTGGCGATACTCAGAAATACGGCCAGGCCATCGGCCACTTGGGCAAGCTGGTTTCCGGCGTGCTGAAAGTCGGTGACAGCGTGGAAGCGAAAGTTGATGAAGCTCGTCGCGCTCGTATTCGTCTGAACCACTCCGCAACGCACCTTCTGCATGCCGCGCTGCGTCAGGTACTTGGTACCCATGTTGCTCAGAAAGGCTCCTTGGTAAACGACAAAGGCCTGCGCTTCGACTTCTCGCATTTTGAAGCGATGAAGCCGGCTGAAATCCGCGCCGTAGAAGATATCGTTAACGCGCAGATTCGCCGTAACCTGCCTGTTGAGACCAACGTCATGGATCTCGAAGCAGCGAAAGCGAAGGGCGCAATGGCGCTGTTTGGCGAGAAGTATGACGACCATGTGCGCGTTCTGAGCATGGGGGACTTCTCCACCGAGCTGTGTGGCGGTACTCACGCATCCCGTACGGGCGACATCGGTCTGTTCCGCATTGTTGCGGAGTCCGGTACGGCGGCTGGGGTGCGTCGTATTGAAGCCGTGACTGGCGAAGGCGCACTGGCCAATCTCCATGCGCAAAGCGACCAGCTGCACGACATCGCTCAACTGCTGAAAGGCGACAGCCAGAACCTGAACGAGAAAGTCCGTTCGGTGCTGGAACGTACCCGCCAGCTGGAAAAAGAGCTGCAGCAGTTGAAAGAACAGCAGGCTTCGCAGGAGAGCGCAAACCTCTCCAGCAAAGCGGTTGAAGTAAAAGGCGTTAAATTACTGGTAAGCGAGCTGAGCAACGTCGAGCCTAAGATGTTGCGTACCATGGTCGATGACCTGAAAAATCAGCTCGGCTCCGCCGTAATTGTTCTGGCCACCGTGGCAGAAGGGAAAGTGTCTCTGATTGCTGGTGTCTCCAAAGAGGTGACCGACCGCGTGAAAGCGGGGGAACTGGTGGGGATGGTTGCACAGCAGGTAGGCGGCAAAGGGGGCGGTCGTCCTGATATGGCTCAGGCGGGTGGTACAGACGCAGCGGCATTGCCGGGCGCACTGGCCGGCGTTGAGGCCTGGGTTACGGCAAAACTCTGAAAATAACTAAAAGTGTAATTGCGCCATAACTGTTCTCAGTTATGGCGTACTACCATTTACACACTATCAATAATGATAAAGTCAGGTTGAAGTTGTGTATATCGGCTAAACTTAGATATAACAGAGTGTAATGCTATGACAGAGTGCGTGTTATCTATTTGTCATTCGTTACGATTTCGCGTTATATGATGGATAATGCCGGGATACAGAGACCCGACTCTTTTAATCTTTCAAGGAGCAAAGAATGTTAATTCTGACTCGTCGAGTTGGTGAGACCCTTATGATTGGGGATGAGGTGACCGTGACTGTGCTTGGGGTAAAAGGCAACCAGGTCCGTATCGGTGTTAACGCCCCGAAGGAAGTCTCTGTACACCGCGAAGAAATCTACCAACGTATCCAGGCTGAAAAATCCCAGCAAACGAATTTCTAAAAATATCGCGCCTCGCTGAAATCTACAGCGAGGCGCACCTCTTCTGCCTGCTGTTTCCTTTCTCTCCCGTTAACGTCATTTTTGCTTCGCTTATCAGCGTGCCGTTTCTGCGCGCGTATTGCCGTTTGCCTGTTGATAAAACACTCTTTTTGCCTCCAAATTACGCTAATCGAGCGTGATTTGTGCAATCGATAGCGAGTAGGGAAAAATTGTTTGACTTATAAGTCCCAGAAAGTAATATGTGCGCCACGCAGCGACGAGAAGCTCTTACGAGTAACTCGAAGCACTCGAAAGAGGCGTGTGGTGAGGTGGCCGAGAGGCTGAAGGCGCTCCCCTGCTAAGGGAGTATGCGGTCAAAAGCTGCATCCGGGGTTCGAATCCCCGCCTCACCGCCATTTTGCATCCGTAGCTCAGCTGGATAGAGTACTCGGCTACGAACCGAGCGGTCGGAGGTTCGAATCCTCCCGGATGCACCATATTCTTCCTCATCATTAGCGATGACGGTGTGAAAGAGAAAGTCAATTTCTCCGCCAACACCAGGGAGGATAACGTTGCTTCAGCAACGGCCCTTTAGGGCGAGCCTTCGGTGAGTCATCCTCCCGGATGCACCATTCTTCTCCGGTATTGCCTGAGAGTGTAGGTAGTACTGAGTCAGCAGTAAAAGCAGTAATCCCGATGCATCCGTAGCTCAGCTGGATAGAGTACTCGGCTACGAACCGAGCGGTCGGAGGTTCGAATCCTCCCGGATGCACCATATTCTTCCTCATCATTAGCGATGACGGTGTGAAAGAGAAAGTTACTTTCTCCGCCAACACCAGGGAGGATAACGTTGCTTCAGCAACGGCCCTTTAGGGCGAGCCTTCGGTGAGTCATCCTCCCGGATGCACCATTTTCTCCGGTATTGCCTTAGAGTGTAGGTAGTACTGAGTCAGCAGTAAAAGCAGTAATCCCGATGCATCCGTAGCTCAGCTGGATAGAGTACTCGGCTACGAACCGAGCGGTCGGAGGTTCGAATCCTCCCGGATGCACCATTTTCTTCCTCATCATTAGCGATGACGGTGTGACAGAGAAAGTCAATTTCTCCGCCAGCACCAGGGAAGATAACGTTGCTTCAGCAACGGCCCTTTAGGGCGAGCCTTCGGTGAGTCATCCTCCCGGATGCACCATCTTCATCAGTGTTGCGGCATGATGAGCGACATTGAGTCAGCAGTAAAAGCAGCAATCCCGATGCATCCGTAGCTCAGCTGGATAGAGTACTCGGCTACGAACCGAGCGGTCGGAGGTTCGAATCCTCCCGGATGCACCATTTTCTTCCTCATCATTAGCGATGACGGTGTGACAGAGAAAGTCAATTTCTCCGCCAACACCAGGGAGGATAACGTTGCTTCAGCAACGGCCCTTTAGGGCGAGCCTTCGGTGAGTCATCCTCCCGGATGCACCATTTTCTTCCTCATCATTAGCGATGATGGTGTGACAGAGAACGTTACTTTCTCACCAGCACGATTCATCCCTTCAAACTTCATTTAAATTCCCCTGTTACAAACATACCGTTCAGCTTTTCATACTCCTTATTCGCAATATCGCCTCTACCCGCAGACAGCGACAATTTCAGCCATTTACGCTAAAGTACCGCCTCGACATTCAGTGAAGTGAGGGTGAGATGTACGATCGCTATGACGGTTTAATCTTTGATATGGACGGCACGATCCTTGATACGGAGCCGACTCACCGTAAAGCCTGGCACGAAACCCTTGGCCGCTATGGCATGAGCTTCGACGAGCAGGCGATGGTTGCCCTGAATGGCGCGCCAAGCTGGAAAATTGCTGCTGCAATTATCGAAAGCCACAATGCCGATCTCGATCCCCACAGTCTGGCGGCTGAAAAAACTGTTGCCGTTCGAGCCATGCTGCTTGATACCGTGCGTCCGCTGCCGCTGATTGAAGTGGTGAAAGCCTGGCATGGCCGCCGTCCGATGTCGGTCGGCACAGGTAGCGAAAGCGATATTGCAGAAGCGCTGCTTAAGCATCTTGGTTTACGTCAGTATTTTGCGGCGGTCGTTGCAGCAGATCATGTTAAACACCATAAGCCAGCACCTGATACCTTCTTACGCTGCGCCGAACTGATGGGCGTGGCGCCGGAAAAATGTGTGGTATTTGAAGATGCTGATTTTGGTCTTCAGGCGGCGCGTAGCGCGGGAATGGATGTTGTGGACGTGCGCCTACTGTGAGCGACACGCTATCGCTCCTTTCATTGTTCACCAGCAGTTTCCTGAGCGCGACGCTGCTGCCGGGGAGCTCAGAAGCGGTACTTGTGGCGCTTCTGGTTGCCGGTAGCGGCCCGGTATCGGTTCTTGTGATAATAGCAACAATCGGTAATAGCCTTGGCGGTATGACTAACGTTATTCTGGGGCGCTTTTTCCCGCAGCGTATACAATCGCGCTGGCAGGGAAAAGCGACCGACTGGTTGACTCGTTTTGGCCCAGCGACGTTGTTACTGAGCTGGATGCCGCTGATAGGCGATCTGTTATGCCTGCTGGCCGGGTGGTTACGCCTGAGCTGGGGGCCGGTGATATTCTTTTTATGCCTTGGCAAAGCGCTACGCTACATCGTTGTCGCGGCTGCAACGGTACAAGGCATGGCGTGGTGGCACTAATTGCGTGGGATGAGTCTTCATCACCGGCGAAAACAATTATGCTTATTAAAATAAATTCGACAGGCGGGAGGTCAATTTGATCCCGGACGTATCACAGGCTTTGGCCTGGCTGGAAAAACACCCTGAAGCAGTAAAAGGCATTTGCCGTGGTCTTGAGCGTGAAACGCTGCGCGTGACGCCAGAAGGCGATTTAGCCACCACCGGGCATCCTGAAAGCCTTGGCTCAGCGTTTACACATAAATGGATTACCACGGACTTCGCCGAAGCCCTCCTGGAATTTATTACCCCGGTTGATGGTGACATTGACCATATGCTGACCTTCCTGCGTGACATTCATCGCCACACGGCGCGTGAACTGGGCGAGGAACGTATGTGGCCGCTAAGCATGCCGTGTTACATCGACGACGGTCAGAACATCGAGCTGGCCCAGTACGGTTCTTCTAATGCGGGGCGCTTTAAAACGCTGTACCGCGAAGGGCTGAAAAATCGCTATGGCGCGCTGATGCAGACCATCTCCGGCGTGCATTACAATTTCTCCCTGCCGATGGCTTTCTGGCAGGCAAAATGCGGCGTACAGGACGCTGAAAGTGGCAAAGAGGCCATTTCTGCCGGTTATTTCCGCCTGATCCGCAACTATTACCGCTTTGGTTGGGTTATCCCTTATTTGTTCGGTGCCTCTCCGGCTATTTGCTCTTCATTCCTGCAGGGCAAAGAGAGCGCGTTGCCGTTTGAGAAAACCGAATGCGGCATGTATTACCTGCCGTATGCCACGTCATTACGCCTGAGCGATCTGGGTTACACCAACAAGTCGCAGAGCAATCTGGGCATTACCTTCAACGATCTGAACACCTATGTCGATGCGCTGAAGCGGGCGATTAAAACCCCGTCGGAAGAGTACGCTCAGATTGGTTTGATGAAGGACGGCAAGCACCTGCAGCTCAACACCAACGTGCTGCAAATTGAAAACGAACTCTATGCGCCGATTCGTCCAAAGCGCGTGACGCGTGACGGAGAATCGCCGTCGGATGCGCTGCTGCGCGGCGGCATCGAGTATATCGAAGTGCGTTCGCTGGATATCAACCCGTTCTCGCCAATCGGCGTGGATGAGCAGCAGGTTCGCTTCCTCGACCTGTTTATGATTTGGTGCGTACTGGCGGATGCGCCGGAGATGAGCAGCGACGAGCTGCTGTGCACCCGCACCAACTGGAACCGAGTGATTCTGGAAGGGCGCAAACCTGGGCTTACCCTTGGTATTGGCTGTGAAACGGCTCAGCACCCGCTGTCAAAAGTAGGCAAAGATCTGTTCACCGATTTACGCCGCGTGGCGGAAACGCTGGACGGCATGACCGACAGCCAGGAATACCAGCAAGTTTGTGACCAACTGGTTGCCAGCTTTGACGATCCAGAATTAACGTATTCAGCACGTATTTTACGTTCTATGATTGATAACGGGATTGGTGGCACCGGCCTTGCGCTGGCTGAACAATACCGTCAGATGCTGATTCAGGAGCCGTTGGAGATTTTAACCGCGGATGCCCTGCAGAAAGAGCATGATGCTTCATGGCAGCGTCAGCGGGATATTGAGGCGGCGGATACGGAGTCGTTCGATAGCTGGCTGGAAAAGAATGCCTGACAGAAAAGAAAATGGCCACATACTTGTGGCCAAATATTCATCTCTGAATAACAGGGATGATGATAACAAATGCGCGTCTTTCATATACTCAGACTCGCGTGCGTAAAAATAGTTTCAATTATTTTTAAAAAAAATCATTTTATCGGAGGTGACCAGATGCCGTTGTTGGATAGCTTCACAGTCGACCATACTCGTATGGGTGCGCCTGCAGTCCGTGTAGCCAAAACTATGCACACGCCACACGGTGACACCATTACGGTGTTTGACCTGCGCTTTTGTGTCCCAAACAAGGAAGTGATGCCGGAAAAAGGGATCCATACTCTGGAGCACCTGTTCGCCGGTTTTATGCGTGACCACCTGAACGGGAACGGGGTAGAGATCATCGACATCTCCCCAATGGGCTGCCGCACAGGGTTCTACATGAGCCTGATCGGTGTCCCGGCAGAGCAGCGCGTGGCGGATGCCTGGAAAGCGGCGATGCAGGACGTGCTGAAAGTGAAAGAGCAAAACCAGATCCCAGAACTGAACGTTTACCAGTGCGGGACTTATCAGATGCACTCTCTGCAGGAAGCGCAGGATATCGCGCGCCACATCATTGAGCATGGCGTCAGCGTCAACAGCAATGATGAGCTGGCTCTGCCGAAAGAGAAGCTGCAGGAACTGCACATCTAGTTTTGTGCACACAGTAAAAAGGAGCCATATGGCTCCTTTTTTTACGCCTGCGGTATGCTATCGTCATCTTTTTGCTCACGAAACGAACTATGTCCACCAGCCTGAAATTCAGTTTTGCCACGCGGCCGCTGGTTCCTTTTGCCCATGATTACAGCCATGGTGCCTCGGAGCCCTGGCACAGTCACGACTGCGCTCAGCTGCTGCATACGCTGAGCGGCGTTGTGCGCGTCGAAACCGGGCAGGGGATTTGGGTGGTTCCGCCGGGGCGCGGCGTCTGGTTACCCGCTGGCACTCAGCACCGCCTGCAAATCATCGGCCACGTAGCGGCGCGCACATTGTTTATTGATCCGTTTGCCCGGGCTGACTTACCGTCGGTTTGCCAGGTCGTGCAGATATCCGCTTTACTGCGCGAGCTGATTATCTGCTCGCTCCAGTTACCGGAAGCTTACCCGGCGGGAAGTCGGGCAGAGCGAATTTACGAGCTTATCCTGGATGAGATTCGGGGCACCGCCGCGCTGCCGTTTAATCTTCCCGAGCCGCAGTCACCGGGGCTACTGGCGCTGTGTCGCCAGATTCAGGCGGAACCCGGTCAGCCCTGGACAAACGCGCTGGCCGCTGAACGGCTTAACGTCAGTGAGAGAACCTTGCTGCGCCATTTTCGTCAGCAAACGGGTCTGGCGTTTAGCGAATGGCTGCGCAGGGCAAGGCTGATGGCGGCGCTTGAGCGCCTTGCCCAGGGGCAGTCCGTGCTGCGCGTTGCGCTGGATCTGGGATATGAAAGCCACAGCGCCTTCAGCGCTATGTTTCGGCGAACGCTCGGCGTTTCACCGAGCGAATATTTCTTCTCTGATTAACCCTCGGGCAGCGCGTTTAACAGCGCCTGGAGCGACGCACGCGATACATCGTTATCAATGCCGGTTCCCCAGCGGCTCACGCCTTCCCTGAAGGTGCAGCGGAGATAAGCCGCCGAGCGGCTTTCGCTGTGCCTGCCGAGCGTATGCTCATGATAATCCTCAATAGAAAATACCAGGTTAAAACGAGATTTGAGGGCATCGGCTGCGGCGGAAAGTAAACCGTTGCCTTTGCCCTGCAGAGCGATAACGCCGCCGTGCGTCTGAACGTGGGCCCACAGCCGGAGTGAACCATCGGCCTGGCTCTCCGTCCGGTAATCCAGCAACTGACGCGGGGCGGTTTGATGCGGGCCATACAGTGTGCGGAACAGCTGCCACAGGGCGCTCAGCGTCATCTCGTTCCCCTCCCTGTCGGTTTGCGCCTGGACGTGGCGACTAAAGTCCTGCTGTAAACCGCGCGGCAGCACCAGGCCGTGGTTTTGCTCCAGCATCCACGCGGCACCGCTTTTCCCGGACTGGCTGTTGACGCGGATCACGGCTTCGTAGCTGCAGCCAATATCGTTCGGATCAACGGGCAGATAGGGCATTTCCCACCGCGCTGAGCTGGACTCGCCCCGCGCGGTAAACCCTTTCTTAATGGCATCCTGATGCGACCCGGAAAAAGCGGTAAAAGCGAGCTTCCCGGCGTAAGGATGGCGAGGGTGCACCGGTAACTGATTGCATTGTTCAACCAGTTCCACCACCTGCTTCATATCGCTGAAATCCAGCTGCGGCGAAATCCCCTGGCTATAAAGATTCATCGCCAGCGTGACCAGGCAGACGTTCCCGGTACGCTCGCCGTTGCCAAACAGGCAGCCTTCCACCCGATCCGCACCGGCGAGGATCGCGAGTTCGGCGCTGGCCACGCCGCTGCCGCGATCGTTATGTGGATGTACGCTGATGCACACCGCATCCCGGCGGGAGAAATGGCGGCAGAAATACTCAATCTGGTCGGCATAGACGTTGGGCGTGTTCACCTCCACGGTGGCGGGCAAATTGATAATCATTGGTCGATCGGGAGATGGTTCCCAGACATCCGCCACCGCTTCACAAATTTGCAGGGCAAAATCCGGTTCGGTGAAGCAAAAGGTTTCCGGGGAATATTCATAGCGCCAGCGCGTCTGCGGGTTAGCCTCACACAGCGCTCGCACCTGGCGCGTGGCGGTGACCGCCAACTGAACGATCTCTTCTTTGCTCTGGCGGAAGACCAGCCTGCGGAACAGTGGGGCGGTGGCGTTGTACAGATGTACCGTGGCGCTGTGTACGCCTGCCAGGGATGCAAAGGTGCGTTCAATCAGGTCGCTGCGCGCCTGGGTCAGCACCTGAATGGTGACATCTTCAGGAATACGATTTTCTTCAATCAGCTGACGCACAAACTGGAAGTCGGTTTCTGAGGCGGCAGGGAAGGCGACCTCGATCTCTTTGAAGCCGCACTTCAGCAGTAAATCCCAGAAGCGCAGCTTGCGGGCCGCGTCCATCGGCTCGGCCAGCGCCTGATTGCCGTCGCGCAGGTCAGTGGAAAGCCAGCGAGGAGCGTGCGTCAGGGTTCTATCCGGCCACTGTCGGTCGGGTAACTGAATCGGCGCATGGGCGAGGTATTTTTGCGATGGGTTGGTCAGCATCAGGATTCTCCAGGTCATGTGGTCTGTTTATCCTGACGAATAATCTGGGCAGGGGCTGGCGCAAAGCTGACAACCTGTGTGGCGAAACCGCCAGGTTGAGGCAAAGAAAAAGGAGCCCGAAGGCTCCTTTAGGGAGGAATGTCAGTGTGCGCCACCGCCGCCACCGCCCGCCCCGAAAGGCGGTTTGGCAAACCACACCAGCCCAAGCAGCAGAATAAACACCCCTGCCGAGAACCAGAAAATCTCGTTGGCGGAGATGATCAGCCCCTGGTTGGTGATCTGCTGGGCGATGTAGCCGGAAGCCTGTTGGTGCGACATGCCCAAGCCCTGAAGCTGGTTGTAGGTTTCAACCGAGTTCGGGTTATACGGCGTCACAGACTCCGTGAGCTGTGCATGGTGCAGCGACTCGCGGTTCGTCCACAGCGTGGTGGTTATCGACGTCCCAATCGAACCCGCCAGCGTACGGGTAAAGTTCGACAGGCTCGACGCCGCGGCAAGGCGCTCCGGCGGCAGGCCAGACAGGGTAATCGTGGTCAGCGGCATGAAGAAACACGCCACCGCAAAGCCCTGAATAAACTGCGGCCAGGCCGACGCGGCGAAGTCCATCCCCGGCTCAAAGGTATAGGCGCGCCAGTAGAAGCACACCGCATACATAATGAAGCTGAAGGTCACCAGACGGCGCATATCGAGCTTGTGCGCGAAGCGGCCGATAATCGGCGACAGCAGCACCGGGATGACCCCCACCGGCGCGGACGCAAGCCCGGCCCAGGTTGCGGTATAGCCATACACTTCCTGCAACAGCTGCGGCAGCAGGACAATCGCGCCGAAGTAGAGCATGTAGGCGAGACTGATACACAGGCAGCCGATGGTAAAGTTTCGCGACTTAAACAGCGACAGGTCGACTATCGGATTATCGTCGGTCAGCTCCCAGACAATCAGGAAGCTGATGGTGACCACCGCAATCACCGTCAACACGATGATTTCGGTCGAGTTAAACCAGTCCA
This sequence comes from Enterobacter sp. Ap-867, assembly GCF_011752855.1. Lineage (NCBI taxonomy): Bacteria > Pseudomonadati > Pseudomonadota > Gammaproteobacteria > Enterobacterales > Enterobacteriaceae > Enterobacter > Enterobacter sp. Ap-867. The sequence goes on from NZ_VWWS01000009.1 coordinate 93,959, forward strand.
GTTCTTTACCCCGGTCGAGCATGATCTGCAGGCTACCGATCCCCAGCACCAGCAAGGCCAGCCCTACGCCATCAATGCGGCGCTGCTCTGTGCGGGTTTCGCGGCCTCGCAGGGCCTGCAGGCCCATCAGCACCACGACGATACCAATCGGCACGTTGATGAAGAAGATCCAGCCCCAGTGATAGTTGTCGCTGATGTAGCCGCCCAGTATCGGGCCGCAAATCGGCGCCACGATCACCGTCATCGACCACAGCGCTAGCGCAATGCTGCGCTTGGCGGGCGGGTAGTTGCTCAGCAACAGGCTCTGGGACAGCGGAATCAGCGGCCCGGCAACGATCCCCTGGATAACGCGGAAGAAGATCAGCATCGTCAGGCTGTTGGACATGCCGCACGCCCAGGAGGCGATAGCAAACAGCACGGTCGACCACAGGAAAAGCCTCACTTCCCCGAAGCGTTTTGCCAGCCAGCCGGTGATCGGGATTGAGATGGCGTTTGCCACCCCAAACGAGGTGATAACCCACGTCCCCTGGCTCAGGGATGAGCCCAGGTTACCGGCAATCGTCGGGATAGCCACGTTAGCGATGGTGGAGTCCAGCACCTGCATAAAGGTCGCCAGCGACAGGGCGATGGTCATAATGACCAGCTGGGCGCCTTCTAGCGGTTTTTGTTGTGCCATACACCCTCCGCTTTATTAACCCGCATTGGCCTGAATAATCTGGTCAATAAGCTGGTTAGCCGGCGTCAGATTCAGCTCACGCGCGTTACTTTCGTAAACCGGCGTGGTGCGGGTCTGAGAGGACAGTACGCTCCCGTCGCGGTTGCTGGTATCCACATTCACCAGCGTGGACAGGCCGATACGCAGCGGATGCTGTTCAACCTGTTTGGCGTCCAGTTCAATACGTACCGGCAGACGCTGAACCACTTTGATCCAGTTCCCGGTGGCGTTCTGCGCTGGCAGCAGCGAGAAGGCGCTGCCGGTGCCCATATCCAGGCCGACAACTTTCCCGGTGTACTTCACGTCATCGCCGTAGATATCGCTGACGATGGTGGCCGACTGGCCAATGCGCATATGCGCCAGCTGGGTTTCTTTAAAGTTAGCGTCAACCCACATACCGCTGGCCGGCACGATGGCCATCAGCGCGGTGGACGGGCTAATTTGGGCGCCAACCTGCACGGCACGGCGGGAAACATAGCCGGTCATCGGGCTGACGATGGTGGTACGCTGCAGCGCCATCCAGCTGTTACGCACTTCGGTCGCCGCCTGTTGAACCGCAGGCTGCTCTTCCAGTTTGGTGCCGAGAATCATGGCCTGGTTAGCATTGTATTGCTGCACGGCCACATCCAACTGAGCCTGAGCGCTGGTGACGGCATCACGGGCGTGCTGCAGTTCTTCGCGGCCAATCAGGTTGGCGCTGCCCAGCGGAATACGGCGGTTCAGGTCGCTTTGCGCCTGCGCCAGAGCCGTTTTCTGCAGTTCGATATTGGCCTGATATTGCTTGCTGTTGATCATCAGCTGGCGAGTCTGCCGCACGCTGGAGGCCAGTTGGGTTTTGGCCTTTTCAAACGCCTGTTCGGCGTCGGCGCGGTCGAGGCTGACCAGCACATCACCCTGTTTCACAAAATCGGTATTGTCTGCCCAGACTTTGGTGACGCTACCGGAGACCTGGGCCATGATCTGCACCTGGTTGCCTGCCACATAAGCATCATCGGTCTCTTCAAAGTGACGCAGCACCAAAAACCAATAGATTCCATATGCCACAGCAATAATGACAAAGAGCAAGGTCAACAAGATCAGGGCGCTTTTACGTTTCCCCTTCTTGTTAGCCGGTTGCTGCGGGGCTTGAGTCTCCGCATTTGCGCTCATGCTAATCTCCACCTGGTTATTATTATTTCCGGTCAGCTGAGCCGACCTGTTAGACCTGACAGGCCAGCAAGGAGATTGCTGGCCTGAGAGTTGTTTTGAAATCGGATTGTGGTCAGACGTACAGACGGTAAAAGCTTAGCTCAGAGCTTCAAGGATCACTTTGTCCTCTTCCATCTGGTCGAGGCGGTTGAGCAGCTTACGGGTGATTGTTTCCAGCTGTGTTTTTTCGTCAGCATCCAGAGCGGACCACAGTTGATGCAGGCAGTTATGCTGCGGTGGCAGGACCTGTCTCAGGAATTCGTGACCTTTTTCGGTCAAATGCAGATGCAGGCAGCGGCGGTCATTGTCGCTTTCACGGCGCTCAATCCAGCCGCGTTTTTCCAGCTCATCGGCAATACGCGTGGCGTTGGTGCGGGATGAACCCAGCGCGCAGCTCAGCTCAGAAGGCTGGATGCTGTGATTTTCCTGGGACTCAAGGGTAATGAGTGCCATGAATAAGGTCTCGTTGATCCCCTGCGCCTTCAGCATCTTATTGCGGTTTTCCAGCAGTTTACCCTGCATGTGCATACAAAGACGCGTCAACAGAACTTCCTGGTACGGGAACTCCTGATAACGTTTGGCGCGGAACTTCAGCATTTGTTCTATGGGCGTGAACGAACTATCCATTTTGGCATAACCTCATTAGTTGCAGCCGATATAGTAACGATGGTGACAAATAAAGTAAATGTATTATTTATACGTTTGTATACGTTTATATACGTTTGGTTGTTGCCACCATCGGCGTAAACCACGCTAAGCCGTAGCCCAGAGTGCTAAGCAGCGTGGGGAGAGAAAATGGGTTTCGAGTGGTATAACGGCGTTTAACGGCAGCGAAGCCGGAGGCTTTGTGCCTTGAGGACAGGAGAAATGGCAATGGAAACGCTGCTTTCAGACTGAAGAACAATTCCGCCCCGTGGCGGTTGTCAGCTGAAACAGTTGCGGGTCTATCCATATAGGGTGTTAATAAATAACCTACGTTAATGTCACTCGAATTAGTAAACGGGGACAACCTTAACAGACTGTCCCCGCCATTACATCTTCAATTTCCCTTACGGGAAGCGACAATATTGCGCTAATCGGCCTGCCGCTGGTATCCGCGCCACCACACTACCAAATTTAGTAGGGCGACGCTGGCGCCGGCAATGCACACCCCGTTCCAGCCGGCATGTTGGTAAGCGCTCGCTGAAATCAAAGAACCCGCCGCGCCGCCGATGAAGTAGCTGGTCATGTACCCGGCGGTCAGTCGGTTACGGGCTTCCGGCATCATGCGGTATATCAGGCTCTGGTTGGTGATGTGGACGCCCTGGACGGTGAGATCCAGCACCAGGATACCCACAATCAGGGCGAGGGCAGAGAACTGACCAAAAGCGATTGCGGCCCAGGAAAGTAACAGCAGCAGCAGACCAATGGTGGTGGTGTGATGCCCTTTGCCCTTATCAACCAGCCCGCCTGCGGGACGAGCGCCGAGCGCGCCAGCGGCTCCCGCAAGGCCGAACAGGCCGATAACCCCTTCGGAATAGTTAAACGGCGGCGAGGCCAGCAGGAACGCCATCGACGTCCAGAGAATGCTGAAGTTGGCGAAGGTCAGGCAGCCCAGCAAGGCGCGGGTGCGCAGCAGGCTGTTTTTAATAAACAGGCTGAAGATTGAGGTCAGCAGTTGCGGGTAGTTGAGGTGGCTGTCCTGCTTCACCTGCGGCAGCCCGCGCCACAGGGCCAGCGCCATCAGCGCCATCAGCACGCTGGCAACCCAATAAACGGTGCGCCAGCCGCCAAGGCTTGCCAATAAACCCGCGACGGTTCGCGCCAGCAGAATCCCGAGCAGCAGCCCGCTCATGATAGTCCCGACAACCTTCCCGCGCTTTTCCGGTGCCGCGAGCGTCGCGGCAAACGGCACAAGAATCTGCGCGACCACGGAGAAGAGCCCGGTCAGCGCGGTGCCCAGAATCATCATCCACAGGGACTGGCTGGTGGCGGTAATCAGCATCCCACCGGCTGCCAGCAGCGTCATAAAGACGATCAGCCCCCGGCGCTCGAACATATCCCCAAGCGGCACCAGCAGCAACAGTCCTGCGGCATAGCCGAGCTGTGCAGTGGTAACGATAAATCCGGCCTGATTCACCGAGAGCGAAAAGGCGTTTGCGATGGTGTCGAGCAGCGGCTGCGCGTAGTAGTTGCTGGCAACCGCGAGGCCGGTCGCGACGGACATCAGGACGATCAGCGCCGGGCTGAGTCCGTGAGTATTGTTTTTCATTATTATCTTCAACTTGCCAAAGAGAGGTCTGAATAATAGCGAAAAATGATGACAGCAGAAGCGAAGGTGGGTGTCGGATCGTGCGGTTATTGACCCTCACCCCGGCCCTCTCCCTGGAAGGGAGAGGGAGAAAAGAAGGAGAAGAGAAAAGGTGTTTGTCTGTTTATCCCCTCTCCCTTTTGGGGAGAGGGTCAGGGTGAGGGGCGGTTTATTTCGCCGCCAGTGCCTCTTTCACCCAGCCGTCAAACTGCGCCTGGTGCGCCTTAATCCAGCCGTCGACGTGGCCGTTAATGTCGGCCTCAGAAGACTTACCGTTATGCATCATCGCATTCTGGGCATTGATATCCGCCAGCGGCAATTTCATGACGGCAAACAGCTTCGCCGCCTGTGGGTTTTTCTCGGCCCAGGCCTTGTTGGCAACAATGTGCATGGTGTTCACCGGGAAGCCGTAGTTCGCCCCGTTAGGCAGTTTAGTATCAATATCTTTCTGCTCGCCCGGCAGGGAAGAGAACGGCACCTGCAGCCACACCACGTCTTTGCCCGGCTTCAGCACATCGCTCACCCAGTACGGTGTCCAGGTGTAATACAGCACCGGCTTACCTTCTTTGAAGCGCGCGATAGTGTCGGCCATCATCGCCGAGTAGTTGCCGTGGTTCACGGTCACGGTATTCGCCAGCTTATAGGCTTCATTCTGGTGATTAATCACCGCCTCGCAGCCCCAGCCTGGCGTACAGCCCATCATGTCAGCTTTGCCGTCGCCGTTGCTGTCGAACAGTTTGGCGATTTTCGGATCTTTAAGCTGCTCGATATTGGTGATGTGGTACTGGTCAGCGGTTTTCTTATCAATAAGGTAGCCCTGAGCCGCGCCGGTCACGAAGGTGCCTTCCCGGTAGAATTTCTTGCTCCCGCCCGCAGCGGCGTACATATCATCATGCAGCGGCTGCCAGTTAACGGCGGTGAAGGTGGCGTCGCCGGAAGCGATAGAGGTGTAGCCTACGTTATAGTCCACCTCGCTTGGCTTGTTCACGGTGTAGCCCATTTTCTCCAGCGCGCGGCTGACCAGCAGGGTCTGGAAGCTTTCTTCGGCGATGGTGCTCTGTACCGGCTGAACGGTAATGCCTTTGCCCGGCAGGTCTGCGGCAAAAGCGCTGGTGGTAACGAGTGTCGCAAGAGCTGTGGCTAAAATAGCGTTGTGTCGCATCGTTATTCCTTTTTAATGGTGATGGGGCGAGGGGCGGCCGAAGCCGCCGCCAGGCTTATTTCATGAAGGGACGGGTCACAAGACCCAGCGGGCCGGTGGTATACCAGCGGCGGTTGCCACGGGAGCGGGAATCGCGCCCAATGGACTGAGTCAGGCGGTCGAGAATAATGGCCAGGATCACGATCCCCACGCCACCGACCGTAGCCAGACCCATATCAAGACGGCCAATGCCGCGCAGAACCATCTGGCCGAGCCCTCCCACGGCAATCATCGACGCGATAACCACCATCGACAGCGCCAGCATCAGCGTCTGGTTAACGCCGGCCATAATGGTTGGCATCGCCAGCGGAAGCTGCACTTTGAACAACATCTGGCGCGGGCTGGCACCGAATGAGCGCGCCGCTTCGACCAAATCTTCCGGCACATGCTTAATGCCCAGGATAGTCAGGCGCACGATAGGCGGCAGGGCAAAGATAATCGTCACCACCACGCCAGGCACGTTGCCGATGCCGAACAGCATCACGATAGGCACCAGGTAAACAAACGCCGGGGTGGTCTGCATGGCATCCAGCAAGGGGCGAACGATTTTCGCCGCACGTTCGCTGCGCGCCAGCCAAATCCCGAGAGGCAGGCCTAGCACCATACAAAACAGCAGGGCCGTCAGCACCAGCGCGAGAGTGACCATCGCCTGCGACCAGGCCCCAATCGCGCCAATGGCGACCAGCGAGATCAGCGTGGCGACGCCCATGCCGAGACTGGACATTTGCCAGGCAATCAGCGCAAAGACGATAATCGCGACCGGCGCGGGCATCCCCAAAAGCAGCTGCTGGAAGCCGCTGAGAATATAATCCACCGGTACGCGAATGCCCTGGAACACCGGGCGGAAATGGGTCACCACCCAGTCGATCCCCTCCGTCACCCAGCTGTCGAGAGGGATCAGCGTTTTGTGGAACGGATCCAGAATATTGAAATGTTCAGGCGCGGCTGCCGGGGCCGAATTCAGCCAGTCAGCGCCTCCGCTGGTGGCCGCATCCGACGCCGGAGCGCCCCATGCGTCTGCAGAACCTGTTGCCTGACTGGTTGCGGCGTCTGTTGCCGCGCTGCCGGTATCCCATGGATTAGTTGCGTCACTCATTGACTTGCCCCCTCACGATCTAATGCCTGCAGTAGCACCCCTTTTGAGATGATGCCCACGTACTGCCCCTCTTCGCTGACCACCGGCACCGCGCACGGAGCCTGGCCGACATGAGAGAGCAGATCGCTCAGCGAGGTTTCGGCGGAAACCGCCTCCGGGGAAGCCAGAAACGCATGGTCCAGACCTTCGCCCGCCGCCAGTGCCGCTTTTAGTGAATCGGTAGAGACGATGCCAAGGAATTTTTGTCCGCGCTCAATGACATAGCCATATTCGCGGTCGTCATCCTGCAGCAGTTTCAGCGCCGAACGAGGGCCAAAGCCGCTGGTTTTACGCAGTAGCCCAGCCGGGCTGCGGCGGGCAATATCTTTGGCGCTAAAGACCTGGCTGATGTCCACGCCGCGGAAGAAGGTGCGCACGTAATCGTTGGCCGGATTATTTAAGATTTCATCCGGCGTACCGACCTGCACCACTTCGCCGCCCTGCATAATGGCAATGCGATCGCCAATACGCATGGCTTCGTCGAGATCGTGGGAAATAAACACGATGGTGCGCTGATGTTTTGCCTGTAGCTTAATTAATTCGTCCTGCATTTCGGTCCGAATTAAGGGGTCAAGCGCGGAGAAGGCTTCATCCATAAGTAATATGTCTGGATTTATGGCCAGCGCACGGGCTAGACCTACGCGCTGACGCATCCCGCCGGACAATTCATCGGGGTAAGCATGGGCATAATTCTCAAGTCCGACCTGACGTAGCGCATCCAGCGCTTTTTCATGCCGTTCATTGACCGGAATTCCCGCAAGCTCCATACCGAAAGCGGCATTATTTAACACCGTCATATGCGGCATTAAAGCAAAGGACTGGAAGACCATTGCGATCTTTTTTTTGCGCACCTCGCGGAGTTCTGAGTCTGATATTTTGGCAATATCAATGCCGTCAATCAGTACCTGTCCACGGGTGGGTTCAATCAGGCGATTGAGAAGGCGAACCATGGTGGATTTTCCTGAGCCGGACAACCCCATGATGACAAAAATCTCGCCTTCTTCAATGGCCAGACTGGCGTCTTTTACGCCAAGCGACAGACCCGTTTTTTCCAGTAATTCACTCTTGGAAATGCCCTTCTCAATGTATTTGAACGCGCGCTGTGGATGTTCGCCAAATACTTTATATAAATTCTTCACTTCTAATTTAATTGCCATGCAATAAACGGCTTCCTGTATTTAATTTATTTATAGATGATTCCTGATGGAAATAATGACCGGTATATACCCTAACATACTAAGAATCTGAGGCAACCCTCGATTCTGTGATGTCAAAATATCCGCGCGATGAATGTGGGAGAAATTTCCCATGAGCACTGGCCTGAGAGGGAATAAGTGCGGTGGAATATTTTTTGTCAATGAGGTGAATATTCAGCCTGAATTTGGGTGATTCAGGCTGAAATGACAGGCGTATTACGGCTGAGCAATTAAATTAATGACGGCAGTTTTATTCCGGTTAAGCAGCCATTGGGCTTTGTCTTTAAATGTATTATTTTCCCGCCAGGCATGTGCCGCGGTCACCATATTTTCCAGCGCCTCATCGGGCTTGAACGGCTCGATATTGGGGTACGGCCACGGGGTTTGGCTATCGACAAACTGGGCGATGTAAAGGTAGCCATTTTGCAGGCTGTGTTCACCGCTTTTGGCCTGCCAGACGTTGACCCCAACTTTTTCACCCAACAGCCCTAACGGGTTCCAGGCATCGAGAATAAAGTTGCTGTAGTGCCAGGAACGCGTGCGCTCAATTTCCGTCACCGGCACGCCTTTGGCGTCAAATTGCACCGGAATGCGCTGGGTGGCAGAAATCAAACGCTGTTTGGCCGCGTCCTTATCCCCCAGCCACAGGGCAATCGCGGCGGCCTGAACGTCGTACCAGGTGCCATGATTATTTTCAGCCGCAGCCTCTTTTTGGCCGTTTTCGCTGGTGGTCAGCCACTGGTAATAATCCCGGTACCACTGCCTGAGCGAGCGCCAGGTTTTATCATCCAGCTTTCCGCCGTCGTGCAGCAGCTCAATGGCATCAATAAGCCGCACAAAGCCGCGTCCGTCGAGAATACCAGTGCCGCGCACGCCTTTTCTCCCGGGAATGGTTTGGGCGTGAGCGAGATTCGGCGTCATCCGGGTTTCCGGCGTGATAAACCAATTCACCAGCTGCTGGCGGGCTTTTTCCGCGTAGGTATCTTTACCGGATAGCTGCCAGGCCAGCGCCAGATTCCATACGTCATCGGTCATGCTGTTCAGGCGGGCTTTATCGCTTTGCTTGCCGACGGCGACGGGATTGATCTGGCCATCTTTTCGCACCCACGGCAGGCCGTCGGGGCTTTTAGGATCGGGCCACCAGTAGTCAGAAAAGCTGTAATAGTCGTGAGGATCGCCTGCCGGTGCGCCGGGGCTTTTTTGGGTGATGCTGTAGAGCGGATGAATTAGCGCCTGGTCGGCTTTATGCTTAAGGGCTTGCCAGGCGGGCATCAGGGCCGGGTTTTGCTGGCTAATCTCTTGCTTACTGTGCGCCAGCTGTGCCGTGTCCAGCAGCAGCGGGGCGCCAAAGGCTAACGGTGCGCTGCCGCAAAGCAGCGCCAAAACAGAACAACGAAATAACGACATAGGCCACCTCGCAAAATGCTCAACGGCCAGATTACTAGAAATCCCAGTCCTCGTCCTCGGTTTCCACCGCCTTGCCCATTACGTAGGAGGAGCCTGAGCCGGAGAAAAAATCGTGGTTCTCATCGGCATTGGGGGACAACGCCGCGAGAATGGCCGGGTTAACTTCCGCCATCTCCGCCGGGAACAGCGCCTGGTAGCCCAGGTTCATTAGCGCTTTATTGGCGTTGTAGCTCAGAAACGCCTTCACTTCGTCTTCCCAGCCCAGTTCACGGTAAAGCGTTTCGCTGTACGCCAGCTCGTTATCGTAGAGATCCATCAGCAGATCGAGGGCAAAGTTTTGCAGCTCGGTCTGGCGCTCGGGGCTCTGCTGCGCCAGCGCTTTCTGGTACTTGTAGCCGATGTAGTAGCCGTGCACCGCCTCGTCGCGGATGATCAGCCGAATGAGATCGGCGGTGTTGGTCAGCTTGCCGCGGCTGGAGTAATACATCGGCAGCCAGAAGCCGGAGTAAAACAGGAAGGACTCGAGAAATACGCTGGCAATTTTCTTCTTCAGCGGGTCGTTGTCCCGGTAATGGCCCAGAATAATCGAGGCTTTACGCTGCAGGGCTTCATTCTGCTCGCTCCAGTCGTAGGCGGCGTCCACATCTTTGGTCTGGCAGAGCGTAGAAAATATCGAGCTGTAGGAACGGGCATGCACCGCTTCCATAAAGCTGATATTCGACATCACCGCCTCTTCGTGTGGCGTCAGCGAATCGGCCATCAGCGCGGGGGCACCCACGGTATTCTGAATAGTGTCCAGCAGCGTCAGGCCGGTAAACACGCGGATAACGAGCTGCTGCTCCTGCTCGCTGAGCGATTGCCAGGCCGGAATATCATTAGAGAGCGGCACCTTCTCCGGCAGCCAGAAGTTACTGGTCAGGCGGTTCCAGACCTCGAGGTCTTTATCGTCCTCGATTTTGTTCCAGTTGATGGCGCTTACGCGCGTCAGTTGCGTCATTTTCTTTCCTTGTCCTTTAGCCTGGTACTTTGCGTTATAGCGCGCAGGACACACAGCCCTGCACCTCTGTGCCTTCCAGCGCCAGCTGCCGCAGACGAATGTAGTAGAGCGTTTTAATGCCTTTCTTCCAGGCATAAATCTGCGCTTTATTGATGTCGCGGGTGGTGGCGGTATCGCGGAAGAACAGCGTCAGCGAAAGCCCCTGGTCAACGTGTCGGGTGGCCTCGGCGTAGGTGTCGATGATCTTTTCCGGGCCGATATCGTAGGCGTCCTGGTAAAACTCAAGATTGTCGTTGGTCATAAACGGGGCGGGGTAGTACACACGCCCGGTTTTACCTTCTTTACGGATCTCAATCCGGGAGACAATCGGGTGGATGCTCGAAGTCGCGTGATTGATGTAAGAGATTGATCCCGTCGGCGGGATAGCCTGCAAATTCTGGTTATACAGGCCGTGCTCGCGTACGTCGTCGCATAGCTGCTGCCACTGTTCGCGCCCTGGAATCGCAATCCCTGCTTTGGCAAACAGCGCCCGGACTTTCTCCGTTTTTGGCTCCCACGTTTGTTCGAGGTACTGTCGGAAATATTCGCCGCTGGCATAGCGCGACTGTTCGAAACCGGCAAAACGCTGCTGTCGCTCCCGGGCTAAAGCGTTGGAAGCGCGAAGCGCGTGCCAGGTGATGGTGTAGAAGTAGATATTGGTGAAATCCAGTCCTTCGGCTGAGCCGTAGGCAATGCCCTCGCGCGCCAGGTAGCCGTGCAGGTTCATTTGCCCGAGGCCAATAGCGTGGGAGGCGGCATTCCCGGCTTCAACCGACGGCACCGAGCGAATATGGCTCATATCAGACACCGCCGTCAGGCCGCGAATGGCGGTCTCCACGGTGCGGCCAAAATCCTCAGAGTCCATGGCATGGGCGATGTTCAGCGAACCAAGGTTGCAGGATATGTCTTTGCCCGTTTGCGCGTAATCCAGGTTTTCATCGTAGGTCGAGGCGCTGTTTACCTGCAAAATTTCCGAGCAGAGGTTACTCATGTTAATACGCCCGGCAATCGGGTTGGCCCGGTTAACCGTGTCCTCAAACATGATGTACGGGTAGCCGGACTCAAACTGGATCTCCGCCAGCGTCTGGAAGAAGTCGCGAGCGTTGATCCAGCTCTTACGAATCCGATCGTCCTCCACCATTTGCTGATAAAGATCGTTGACGCTGATGTCGCCAAACGGCTTGCCGTAGATTCTTTCCACGTCGTAAGGCGAAAACAGCGCCATCTGCTGATTGGTTTTGGCTAGCTGGAAGGTGATATCCGGAATAGTCACCCCGAGCGACAGCGTTTTAATGCGGATCTTCTCATCGGCATTTTCCCGCTTGGTATCGAGGAAGCGCAGGATATCCGGGTGGTGCGCGTTGAGGTAAACCGCGCCCGCGCCCTGGCGTGCGCCAAGCTGGTTGGCGTAGGAAAACGCGTCTTCCAGCATCTTCATTACCGGGATCACGCCCGATGACTGGTTTTCAATGCGTTTGATGGGCGCCCCGGCTTCACGCAGGTTGGAAAGCAGGAAGGCAACGCCGCCGCCACGTTTGGACAGCTGGAGCGCCGAGTTAACCGCGCGGCCAATCGACTCCATATTGTCTTCAATCCGCAGCAGGAAGCAGGAAACCAGCTCGCCCCGCTGCTTCTTACCGCAGTTGAGGAACGTTGGCGTGGCAGGCTGGAAACGGCCGCTGAGCATCTCTTCCATCAGGCGTGTGGCAAGCGGCTCATCTCCCTGCGCCAGGGTCAATGCCACCATGCAAACGCGATCCGGGAAATGTTCCAGATAGTGCTTCCCGTCCCAGGTTTTCAGGGTGTAGCTGGTGTAGTACTTCCACGCGCCTAAAAAGGTCTGGAACTGAAAGCCGCTGCCGTGCGCTCTGTCGAACAGTTCAAGGATAAACGGGCGCGAATAGCGGGTTAGCACGGCATCGTCGTAATAGTGCTCGGCCACCAGATAGTCCAGCTTCGCCTGCCGGCTAGGGAAGCTGACGGTGTTCGGTAAGACGTGCTGTGCAAAGAAGCTTTCCACGGCCCGTTTGTCTTTATCAAACTGGATGTTTCCCTCTTTGTCATAGAGGTTGAGCATGGCGTTCAGGGCGTGGTAGTCCACGCTTTCCGTTGCTAAACGGACTGCTTCTGTCGTTGCCAAAATTCGCTTACTCCCTTACGCACGTTGTCGATGTCTTGCGGGGTGCCCAGTAGCTCAAAACGGTAGAGGTAAGGCACCTGGCATTTTTGTGAAATGACGTCCCCGGCCCGGCAAAACCCTTCGCCAAAACTGCGGTTACCGCTGGCGATCACGCCGCGGATCAGCGCGCGATTGTTCGGGTTGTTCAGGAAGCGGATCACCTGCGGCGGTACCGCCCCGGCAATGCCGCCGCCGCCATAGCTGGGCACGATTAAAATGTAGGGTTCCGTCACTTCCAGGCGCGCTTTTACCTCCAGGGGAATGCGTAAGGCGGGCAGTCCCAGGCGTTCGATAAAACGCAGGGTGTTTTCCGACTCGCTGGAGAAGTAGACGAGGGTGCTCATGCGCTGGCAGCAACGCACAGGCGATTGATCATATCCGGGCGAAAACCACTCCAGCTTTCGGCTTCGGTCACCACCACCGGCAGCTGACGAAAGCCTTTGGCCCGCAGGTCGTCAGCCGCTTCCGGATACTGATCAAGGTTGATCATGTCGAAGGCAAAACCCCGGCTCTCCATCGCCCGTTTTGTAGCATGACACTGAACACAGTCATCTTTAGTGTAAATAGTAATGCGCATGATTCGTATTTCCCTTTAGAATAATGGAACGCCGCATAAAGTGGACAGCGGGTGGTGTGTTCATACTGAAAGAAATACTAGATGTTGATTTTAAAATTTGCAACCACGCAAGATATAGTGTTTCTGTGATTTTTTGTAGGGGGTTGAAAAGTGTAGGGGAAGGGGGATCTTTTTCAGTAGAAAGAGCTTTATCTATGAAAGAACGGTTGAGATTCCGGTCACTTGTAATCCTGTTTCCTCTGCACGTTGAAAGCACGTGAACGTGTCAGGGGGCATTACGCCATGCCTCCTGACAACCCCCGGCGCCCGGCGAGCTCATCGCCGCTGAAGCGGTAAACCCACCGGTTATCACCCAAACATTCGGGGTCGTTCGCGATTCGTTCCCGACAGCTCAACCCCGTCTGAGTTGGGTCATAACCGGGGGCGCTGAGAGCCGGGAACAAGGGCGTGGCTGTAAGACTTGCAGCAACGTTAACGTCCCGTGTGGCTGCAGGTTAAAAGCGAGGCTCGGCTCCGGCTTAAATCGCCTCTGTTTTATCTCCGACCCAGGACTGGGAGATAAAACAGAGGCGATTTATTTCGCCGGGAGTCCGGGTTCTTAGGGGAGTGACGGTGACTCCCCTAAGACGCTCACCGTTACAGTGGCTGCATATCAAACAGGCCTGGAAGTGAACGTAATATTCTCCAGGCTACATAGAACGTGTTTGTGTCTCAAAGACAAAAAAATCTCTTACTGCCGCATCCCAATCGCAACGCGGTTAAACGCATTCATCATGCTGGCCGCCAGGGTCAAATCTACAATCTCCTCGGCGCTGAAAAACTGCAGCAGCGGCTGGTACACATCATCTCCGGCATTGCTGTCGGCAATCAGGGTGAGCGCTTCTGCCCATGCCAGCGCCGCACGTTCTTTCTCCGTAAACTGGTGGCTGACTTTCCAGCCCGCCAGTGAATCCAGCTTCACCTGGTCAACGCCGGATTTACGCAGCGCTTTGGCATGCATCTCCAGGCAATAGGCGCAGCCGTTAATCTGCGACACACGCAGGAAAACCAGCTCGATCAGCTCGTTGCTCAAGGGGCCATTTTCCAGCCCCTGCAGCGCCTGCCGCATCGGTTTGATCACGTTGGGGGAGAGTTCATAGTAAGGCTGACGTAATTCGATCATGGTGTGGCTCCTCAGGTTGGTGTGAGGACAATTTACCACTATGATGGACTATCAAAGAGAGCCATAAATTAACTAAAAAACCAGACCATGAAACAAAAATTTGCGCCGCTTACCGTGACCTCTCATCCCGCTCAGCCGCGCTACCAGCAAATTGCCCGTCAGCTAAAGCAGGCGATAAACAGCGGTGAACTGGCGGCAGGGAGTCGCCTGCCGTCCAGCCGGACGCTGGCGCTAGAGCTGGGGGTTGCCAGAGCCACGGTTGAGAACGCTTATGGCGACCTGGTGGCTCAGGGCTGGCTGGAGCGACGTGGGCAGGCGGGCACTTTTGTGAGTCCATCGGTGAAGCACGATCCCGGTGGTCAAAACATTTCGGCCGCTCATCCGCAGGGCGCGCCCAGGCCTTTTCAGATGGGGCTGCCCGCGCTGGATCTCTTCCCCCGGGCTATTTGGGCGAGGCTTATGGGGCGGCGTTTGCGGCAGCAAACTCGTTTTGACCTGATGCTGCCGGAACCCAGCGGGGAAGCCTCATTGAAGCAGGCGATTGTGGATTACCTGCGCTTCTCCCGCAGCATTGACTGCCAGCCGGAGCAAATCTTTATTACCCCCGGCTTCCAGGCTGGTATTGCCCTGATCCTCGCCACGCTTGCGCGGCCCGGGGATGGCATCTGGCTGGAAGATCCGGGCTACCGCTTTGTTCGGCCTGATTTTGTAAAAGCGGGGATGGCGATCCGGGCGATCCCCGTGGACGATGAGGGCATGCAGGTTGATTACGGCGTGAACCATTTTCCCAATGCCCGTTTTGCACTTTTGACGCCTGCGCACCAAAGTCCGTCAGGCGTGGCGCTCTCTCTTTCACGGCGACACGCGCTGCTGGAATGGGCCAGTCGGGAACAAAGCTGGATCATTGAAGATGATTACGACAGCGAGTTTCGCTACCACGGCAAGCCCTTGCCGCCGTTAAAAAGTCTGGACAGCCCGCAGAGGGTTATTTACGCGGGGACTTTCAGTAAGTCGATGTTTCCGGCCCTGCGTGTTGCATGGCTGGTGGTGCCTTCCCACGCGGTAGAAGATTTTCAGCGTCAGGCTCGCAGGCAACCCTGTACCGCTCCAATACTTATTCAGCAGGCTATCGCCGACTTCTTGCGGGAAGGGCATTTCTGGCGGCACTTAAAAAAAATGCGTCATTGCTACGCCGAACGCCGGTTATGGCTCGAGGAGGCGCTACGTGAGCAAGGGTTTACGGTTGTGCCTCAGGAAGGCGGCATTCAGATGGTGATGCAAGTCGAAGGTGACGAGTTGATTATCGAGGGCAAAGCCAGAGCCGCAGGACTTGCCGTCCAGGCACTCAGCCACTGGCGAATTGAACATCATGGGGCCGGTGGTTTGCTGCTGAGTTTTACCAATATCAGTTCGTATGAAATGGCCCAGCGCTATGCGCTTCAACTGCGGTTGGCCATAAAGTAAAAACCCCGGCGAATGGGGCCGGGGTTACAACGCGCATTTAGTCTCATTTATCGACTGTTAAACGCCTGGGGTTAGCGGCGTGACACCAGTAATGCCCCAAGGACAATACCTACCGCCGCGCCAATCCCCACGCTCTGCCAGGGTTTGTCGCGAACATAGGAATCTGCGCAGCCAACAGCATCTCGCGCGGCTTGCGTCACTCGGCCCTGATTACCGTTAATCCTTGCACGGGTCTCTTTCAGAAGCGCTTCGGCTTTTTTACGTGCGGCATCAACTTCATCTTTCGCATCACTGCCGAAGGATTTCAGTACATCTTCCAGCGTATCTGCCAGCTGACTGACATCGTTATTGATTTCGTCTACCTGATCGTCAACGTTATTTTTGTTTGCTCGGCTAGCCATTATTGTCTCCCTTTTTAAGATGTAACGCTAAGTGTAGACCATGGATTTTAGTTATGGGGCGGCGCAAAGCCTTTGCCGGCCTTTCTGGACAATTCCGAAAGCGTTGCCAATGCTGCTTATTGTATGGTTGCGATGCAGTAAATGATGACGAGGAAAATCTATGTATTTACGACCGGATGAGGTGGCCCGAGTGCTTGAGAAATCGGGTTTTACCATGGATGTGGTAACGGCAAAAACCTACGGCTACCGTCGTGGTGAGAATTACGTTTATGTTAACCGCGAAGCGCGCATGGGGCGCACCGCTCTGATTATTCACCCTACCCTGAGAGAGCGCAGCCAGTCGCTGGCCGAACCGGCTTCAGAGATGAAAACCTGCGATCACTACCAGCAGTTCCCGCTCTATCTTGCCGGCGAAACGCACGAGCACTACGGTATTCCGCATGGTTTCAGTTCCCGTATTGCGCTGGAAAGATATCTGACAGGGTTATTTGGCGAATCTGAATAAGTGAACGACTGGCTTCAGGCCAGTCGCCTTTGCATGCCGGGACTCAGGCGCCCGCTTTCACGCCCATCTGGCCGCTGACGCGAAACAGTCGGCGGCAGAAATCCAGGAAGTAGCCGTAAGCGGCACCCATCATCATCGACACCAACAGGTTCGAGGTCACGGCAGCCACAATCTGGTGCCAGTCAGCGCCCACGCTCCATAAAATCAGCACGTAAACCGGGGACTGGAAAGTCACATAAGCCAGCACGTCAGCCAGGTTTTTCGCCCAGCTCGCCGGGGTCATGCGGCGCGCGGTACGCATAAAGGCATCGCGGTAGAAGCCATAGGGCCAGGCGATAATAATGTTGACCGGCACGGCGACCAGGCGGGAAGAGAGCGACTGCTCGAAGGTCATGCCTGAGAGGAAGATCTCAATCATCATGTTCACTACCGAGCAATACACTACCATTGCAAAAATATCTGCGGCGGCATGGCGTAAGCGTGACTCAGGGGAAAACATAATGTTGACTCCGGTTTAAAAGTAGTCGCTTGCGCTACTTTTATGGCTAATTATTGGTGTTATAAAACATGTAAATCACTGGGCGTAGAGTATGTCACTGCAATGTTTTCATCAATTAGCTATAAATTTTTATTTATAGGTTTTTTGTCGATAAAGTGCGTTGAAACACACTTTGCCGCTGGCATTTCCTGATTTTGTGGTTCCGTTTTTAATTTCTTATTGATTATCAACGAGATGATTTAATTACCTCTTAATGCACAACATCCCCCAAAAACTCCGGGTTTTAGGGATATCCATCGCGCTTAAAATCGTTATATAATTATTTATATAGCGAGTGATGAGGAGTCGCTGATGGATAACCATTTTGGTAAGGGCCTGATGGCCGGAATGAAAGCCCGACAGGCCGACAGCGCAGTTAACGTGGAGCGTTTCTGCGCGGATTACAAACGCGGCTTTGTGCTGGGCTTTACTCACCATATGGCCGAGCAGACCGGCGATCGCCAGCGTGCAGCCTGGGAAGCCGGGGTGTTAACTCGCCGCTATCAGCTGGATAAAGAGTCTGTGGCTGACTTTCTGAAAGAGGTCAACGCGGACGTTGTGGTTCGATGTTTCTTTGCGGGTTATGAGAAGGGCTATTGATTGCTGGCCTGGATTGCCGCCGTGCCCGGTTGTTTATGAATGGCGACGACAAGGACAGGGGCACTTTTATTGAGAAGAACGGCGTGATTAACCTCACGCCGTTTTTTGTTGCTTAGCAAACGCCGAAATCGCCTTCTTCCTGGTACAGCGAAACCGAATCTGCTTTCAGCGTCAGTTGATCCGCACCTAAGGTCGCGGCCGGGACGCAAATCAAATCTTCTCCCTGAACCTCAACCACCTGTAGCTTAGGGCCGCCCTGTTTGGGCTGCACCACATCACCTGGTTTGAACATAGAAAAACCTCTGAATGCTAAGGGAATTTAATGCGGTTTTGCCGCCTGATAACCATAGATCAGAAATCGAGGCGGATAAAGCAAGATACGCTAGCGCCGGTTCCACGGCAGCCAGGCCAGTAGACGTGCCATACCGCAAAATCCGCTGATACCTGCGAACAACAAACCTGCTCCAACAAAGCCGGAAAGCAGGAAAAATCCGCTATTAACGCTGTACCCGAGCACGACCCCAAGCAGGATTAACGTCCCCGCCACAATTTGTACCTGCCGCATGATTGGCAGAGGCTGGCTTTTATCCGCCAGAATCTCCTGCCCGCCTTTTTTCCATGCTTCGAGGCCCCCGGCCAGCAGCATGACCTGGGCCGGTTCGGCAAGCGCCGCCAGCTTTTGGGCATGCTGAGAAGAACGCATTCCGGACTGACAGTGGAAAATCACCACGTCGTGAGGATCTAGCGGCCCCAGCCTGGCGCCGTTTTCAATGGCGGAAAGCGGCATCAGATGCGCCTCTGGAATGTTCTCACGGGCATGTTCATCCGGTTCGCGGATGTCGATCAGCGCGGCACCGCCGGCAATGAGCTTTTTCGCTTCTTCTGGCAAGATGGATGAAATAGTCATGATGTTCCTCAGGGGCAGTAAATGGTTTTCAGCGTCGCGATCACTTCGCGTACCGCGCTATTTTTGATGAAATAGAGCACACGCTGAGCATTACGCTGGTGCGCTATGAGCCCTTCATCCTTCATTTTCGTCAGATGCTGGGAGGTCGCTGAGGGGCTCAATCCTGCGGCGGCGGCAAGTTCTCCGGCCCCGGTGCCTGGGGAGTCGAGCAGCAGGCAGAGGATCAGCAAACGCCGGGGATTACTCATGGCTTTTAGCAATTTGGCGGCTTCGTCCGCACTGGACTGAAGCTGGGAAAGTTCAGGTGTCATGATTTTTACTTTAGATAACGCTAAATTTAGTAAATGCTAAATTAAATTTTCAACAAAGGAAAGAGCGTGCGGGCAATTCTGGTAAGGCATGGAGAAAGTGAGGGGAATCAACAGGGGATTATTCAGGGGAGGCTGGAAAGCCAGCTCACGGCGCGGGGGCTCCGGCAGAGCTTTGCGCTGGCTGCCGAGTTGGCCGATTTATCCGCCCCCCATATTTATACGTCACCGGCGCTGCGTGCACAGGGCACGGCTAATGTGCTGGCCAGTGAATTGCGCAGCCAGACAACCGTGGATGAACGTCTACAGGAACGTGATTTTGGCCCACTCCAGGGGCTAAATGTTATCGAGGCGCAAAAAACACATCCCGGGCTGTTTAATACCCTGCTATCGGGCGAGCCGCACCGGGTGACTCCTGAAGGGGAGTGCCTGGATAACGTTAGTCGCCGCCTGTTTTCCTGCCTGAACGATTTGAATGAACGCCACCGGAACGACACGGTGATTATTGTGACTCACGGCCATGCTTTGGAAATTGTCCTCTGGCAATTGAAAGGCGCTTTAATTACCGACGATCTCAGACAATATGGACATCAAAACTGCAGTTATAGCATCATGAATATTGAAGGTGAATGTATCAAATTGGTTAAGTGGGGGATTGCGACGCATTTACGTGATATTAAATAGACTTTGCTGGGGCTTTTTAAACTTGTTAATGGTTTATTTGTTGCACTGAAGTCAGGGTTTTTATTCATGTTTTTTTGATAGCTAAATTGATTTTTTGCTTTCAAAAACAAAATTAATGCTCACTTGCTAATAGGATTAATCTGTAAGTTGTCGTTTTTGAGTATTTCACGCCTATGGGTGTTTAATGGTTTTAAGGTAAATAAAAACAATTAGTTACTCTGTGTTTTTTGTCTTAGAACATCAGTTTTTATCCTCGCTCAAATTCTCCTTATTATTCATTCCATGCGTCAAATCAAATTGTAATACAATTTAGTTTTGCTTAAGTCTATTTTTGCGGTGTTAAAATTAGTCGTCGAAATAAATTTTTTTCATGAAATATATGGCCGTGAAATGTTAATTTCGTCATCGCTCTGGTGTTTTTGTAATTACATTAAATTAACACCAGAAACATTTTTTAGTGATTTTATCTTTCATCTGAAAGTTGTTTTCGTTCGTCTTTTAAAACCCGAAGGCAATTTTAAATAAATTGTTGCACGCCTGTTTCTGATATTTCGAATCAACAGACTCCGCAGAGTTAAAGAGGATGCAAATGCCCCGTATATTACCGAACCCCGGCAAGCGACGCTTGATTGCCACCGCTATCAGTGCCGCCTTATTAAGCGCCATTCCACAGCTAACGTTTGCCGCAGATGGCCAGACCGGTGGCCCGGCGACCTCTTCTGACAGCGCTCAGGGCGGCGGTGGCGGCACAATGGATACCACAACGGGCATCGGCGGCAACGGCGGTGACGGTGGTTCCGGTGAGCGTGGGCAGGGGAGCAGCCAGGGGGAAAATGGCGGCGCAGGAAGCGTGAATGGCGTGGATAATTCACTCCCTCCAGGCACCGCTACCGGAGGCACAGGCCAGCAGCCAGACGGGACAGCCACCAACGGCAGCGGTTCTGCCGGCGGCGGCGGCGGTGGCGGCTCAGCCGGGTCGGTGCTGAACAGCAGCAGCGGTAGCAATAGCGGCGATATCACAGGCGGAAATGGTGGTCGGGGAGGCAACGGCGGCAGCAATACCACGGACGTGGCCGATGCAGGCAACGGGGGTAACGGCGGTGACGGTGGTGACGGTGGCGCTGGCGTGCTGATCACCGGCACGGGCAGCTATACCAACGGCGGTTCCATCACCGGCGGCGACGGTGGTACCGGGGGTAACACCGGAAGCGCAGCGGCAAACGACCAAACGACGGCGGGAGAAACGCTCCACGGCGGCAGCGGTGGAGCAGGCGGCGCGGGCGGGGATGGCGTCATGTTGACCCAGGGCGGGAATGTCACTAACACCGGGGAAATTACCGGTGGGCGGGGGGCCACGGGCGGCCTTGCGGCTAATGCCGACACCAAAAGCAACGCCAATGTGATCGGCGTTGGCGGAAGCGGCGGTGAGGCGGCCGAAGGCGGGAGCGGGGTCTGGCTGAGCGACACCAGTACGATAACCAACAGCGGCAGAATCCTGGGCGGCGGCGGCGGCGACGGTGGTAACGGCGGGGCGGTTGAGTCTGGCCAGGGAACAGGCGTTGTAGGGTATGGTTCTGCAGGCGGCAACGGCGGCAGCGGGATTACGGTTAAAGGCAGCGGCAACGTCATTAATAACAATGGCGGCCATATTATCGGTGGCAACGCCGGGACCGGTGGCGGCGGTAACTCTAACAGTACCGGGGATAATCTCAGCGGCGGTGACGGCGGTGACGGCGGGAAAGGCGGCAGCGGGATCGAGCTTGAAGGCGGCGGCAGCGTCAGTAACTTCGGCGAAGTGACCGGCGGGCTCGGCAACCGCGGCGGCGGTAGCGGGAACTTAAGTACCTCACAGGGCGGTGACTCCGGTGCCGGGGGCATTGGAATTAAAATCAACGGTGGCGGCGATGTTATCAATGAATCCAGCGGCGTCGTCACCGGCGGTAAAGGTGGGGATGATTCTGCGGGCGGCGGCGGCGTAGGTGGCGCAGGCGGTGATGCAGTCTCCATTGTCGGAGCCGGGAGCGTGACCAACCACAGCGCGTTTGTGGGCGGAGACGGTGGCGCGGGGGCGAACGGCAACAGCCCGACCTCCGGCGGCGGGATCGGCGCAAAAGGCGGGAACGGCTTGTCCATTGACGGCAACGGTACGCTGACTAACGACAATGGCGCGAGTATCACCGGTGGCCTGGGGGGAACCGGGGGCGGCAGCGGCGGTGATACCAGCCGCGGCGGTACCGGCGGTCAAGGCGGGAGTGGCGTCCTGATTGGCGCTGGCGGTCAGGTCATAAATAACGGCGATATCCTTGGCGGCACGGGTAACCGCGGGGGAGGCGGGGGCGGTAATGCCGGTGGCGCTGGTGGCGCTGGGATCAGCATGACCTCCGGCGGCGGGAGCGTCGTTAATACCGGCAGGATTTCGGGCGGTAACGGCGGTGAACCCGGTACAGCAGGCGGAATAAACGGCGTCGGGGATATTGGCATCGGTGGAGTCGGGATCAGCGGCAGCGATATGACTATCGTCAACAGCGGAACCATCAGCGGTGGGCTGGATTTCAACGGGCAAAACCACTCGCAGGCCATTCTGTTTAACGGCGGAACCAACTCCCTGGAGCTGCGTGACGGCTATAACGTGCAGGGCACCGTGCAGGCTATCGGCGGTGATGACACGCTTATTTTGGGCGGTGATGCCAATAGCCAGTTCGATGCCGTCAGTATTGGCGACAATGCCCAGTACCAGGGCTTCGAGCACTTCCATAAAACGGGGGCGAGCACTTGGGTATTGAACAATACCACGGCAGCGGCCACGCCCTGGACTTTGTACGCCGGCATTTTACAGATTGCGCAGAACGGTGCGTTGGGGGCCGACACCAGTTTGTTGACCTTCGACGGTGGTACGCTGCAGGTAACTAATAGCTTTGATTTAGAGCGCCCCATCACGCTGGAAAACGCGGGTGGGACGCTGGACACTCAGGGGTTCAATACAACCATCAATCAGGGCGTGACCGGCAGCGGGGCATTGACCAAGCTTGGCAGCGGGGCGTTGACCATGACCGGGGACAGCACCTACACCGGCGCGACCACGCTGGCGGAAGGGAGCCTGGACGTGACGGGATCTTTGGTCAGCGATGTTAGGGCTAAGAGCGCGACTCTGCTTTCTGGTACGGGCAGTATCGGCGCAGCCACGCTGGAAACCGGCAGTACCTTAACCATCGGCAGCCCGCAGCAGACAAACGACGACGCAGCCAGTTTCACTGTGAGCGGCGATCTGAATAACAGCGGACTTGTGAATCTTTCTCGCAGTGCTGATATCGTCGGTAACACACTGAATGTCGGCGGCGATTATACAGGCGGTACCGACAGCCAACTGAACGTGAATACCGTGTTGGGGGATGATGCATCTGTCACTGACAAGCTAGTGATTCAGGGGGCGACGTCTGGTTCAACCGTGCTGGCGGTCAACAACGTTGGCGGCCAGGGGGCTGAAACACAGCAGGGGATAGAAGTGGTGGCCGTGGGCGGCAACTCTGCGTCAGGCGTATTCACTCAATCCGGGCGTATTGTTGCCGGGGCATGGGACTACAGCCTGGTGCAGAAGGGGCAGAATTGGTATCTGACCTCTATGAGCAATCTACCTCCGGAACCGCCTGTTGATCCTGTGACACCACCAGTCGATCCTGTCAGGCCTACGGTACCACCGATCCAGCCCGATCCGGTGCCGGTTTATCGGCCTGAGGCGGGCAGCTATCTGGTGAACCTGACGGCGGCGAATACGCTTTTCAACCTGACGCTGGACGATCGCGAAGGTGCCACAGAATACCATGCCCCGCTGGATGAACGCGGCATGGCCCGCAGCACTTTCTGGCTGCGTCAGGAGGGCGGGCAGAACCGCTTCCGCACCGGGGAAGGCCAGGTAAGCTCCAGCGCCAACCGCTACGTTGCGCAACTGGGGAATGAATTCCTGCACGGCACCAGCAATCAGACCGACCGCTGGGGCGCTGGGCTGATGGCAGGCTATGGCAACGTGCAGGGCAACTCACGTTCAAATTTGACCGGCTATCGCTCTGAGTCCGAGCTGGACGGTTACAGCGTCGGGGCTTACGGCACCTGGTACCAGAACGCCGTTTCCCGCGAAGGCGTCTATGTTGACGGCTGGGTGATGTACAACTGGTTTAACAACCGCGTCAGCGGTGATGATTTGCCGAACGAGGATTACAAGAGCCGCGGCTTCACCGCGTCGCTTGAAAGCGGCTATAACATGCTGCTTAGCGAAAGCGAGCGTCAGGCCGTCTACCTTGAACCTCAGGCGCAGCTGACCTGGATGGGCGTTCACAGCGCTGAACATACGGAAGCTAACGGCACTCGCGTGCAGGACAGCGGCCAGGGTAACCTACAGTCTCGCCTTGGCGTACGGTTATATCTGCGCGGCCACCGTACAGAGGACGACGGCAAAGGGCGTGAATTCAAGCCTTATGTAGAAGCAGACTGGCTGCATAACACCAAAAACTTTGGCGTGAGAATGGGGGATAAGCTGCTCAATGAAGAGGGCGTCCGCAACATCGGCCAGCTCAAACTTGGCGTGCAGGGGCAGATTTCCCATGATCTCAATATGTGGGGCGGTGTTGCCCAGCAAATCGGCGACAAAGGCTACCACGACACCTCCGCGATGATCGGCGTGAAATACGGGTTCTGATAAACCAACAAAGCGGCCGGAATAACCCGGCCGTTTTTTCATAAAAAGACCTTTTTCCCCTTCTCGCCACTGTGCGGCGTTTTTTTATTCTCAACTTACCGTGTTGCGAGCGGCGTTACGCCAGGCTCTGGGTGACAGCCCGGTTTCGCGCTTAAAGGCGTTGCTAAAAGCGCTTTCGGAGGTGTAGCCGAGGGACTGGGCCACCATGGCAATTTGGTCTGCCTGCTCGCGCAGTGCTTTCTCCGCCAGCCGCATACGCCACTGGGTAAGATAAGCCACAGGCGTAATGCCCGATACGTTACGGAAATACTCCGCAAATGTGGTGCGCGACATCGCACAGGCTTGGGCGAGATCTTCCAGGCGCCAGTTCCGAGCCGGGTTGGTGTGGATAAGCTGCAGCGCCGGGGCTAGGCGGGCATCTCCCAATGCGCGTAGCAAACCTGCCGGAAGCGAACTGCTGGTTTGCAAATGGGCACGAAGGATCTGAATAAACAGCAACTGCGAAAGCTGCGCGGAGGCGAGCTGGGTGCCGGGCTGGGCCGTTTCTCTTTCGGCAATCAGCTGATCGAGCAGCCAGCGGAAAGACGCCGCCTGCGGGGATGCGGCCGGGATGTGAATCCACTGCGGCAACACCTGAGCAAGCATCTGCCCGCGATGGGGATCCAGCAGGACGTGGCCGCCCATATACTCAAACTCTTTCCCTTCTCCCAGAGCGGCGTAGTTCCGCTCTCCGGCCTTAAAAACGCTCATCGCATCGACCGGTTTGATCTCTGGTGAGCTGGCGACAATAAACGCCCGCCTGGCATTCAGCAGGCCGACATCGCCGGTGCAAAAATAAATCGGTTCCGCATGGCCTTCGAGCATCACCCAGCAACTGCCTTTGACGATGGCGAAGAACTTAATTTTGTCCGGAGGTGGGAAGTGAAGCGCCCAGTCGCCGCCCGCGGTAAAGCCGCCGGTGACCAGCGACTCGGCGTCGGCAAATTTGAGGATTTCAGAAAAAGGATCGGTGTGCATTTCCGTACTATCGCGCAAGTAGAACGGACTATCAAGCATTCAAAATCCACCTGACCGGCGTTATTCTGCGCAGCAAGTGAACGTATGCTGCCTGCTTGCCAGGCCACAGATGACCAAAGCATGACACAAGATATTGTATTAGTTACCGGTGGAACCGGATTTATTGCCCAGCACTGCATCATTACCCTGCTGGCAAAAGGCTATGAAGTTCGCACCACCGTACGTTCCGCGGACCGCAAAGCAGAAGTGCTCCAAAACCTGAAAGAGGGCGGCTGCGAGCCCGGAGAGCGCCTCTCCTTTTTCATCGCTGATTTAATGGCGGATGAAGGCTGGGCTGAAGCGATGGCCGGGTGCCGCTACGTGATGCATGGCGCATCGCCGACGCCTTCAGGCAACCACGCCACCGACGAAGACTGGATCAAACCTGCGGTAGACGGCAACCTGCGAGTGCTCCGCGCCGCAAGCTTTGCCGGGGTTAAGCGCGTCGTCCTCACCTCAGCCTTTGGGGCCGTTGGCGTCGGGCATCCGGCAAGCCATCGCCGCCCGTTTGATGAAACGGACTGGAGCGACGTGTCCGGCAAAGTGTGGCCCTATCAGAAATCGAAAACGCTGGCGGAAAAAGCCGCCTGGGACTTTGTGGAGAAAGAAGGGCGTGGCCTGGAGTTATCGGCGGTGAACCCGGTGGCGGTAATGGGGCCGGTATTGGGGCCTGATTTTTCCCATTCCACGCGGCTGGTGAAAAACATGCTGGATGGGCAAAAAGGCAACCCGAACATCAACTCTTGCTTTGTGGATGTGCGCGACGTGGCCGATTTGCACTGGCTGGCGATGACGCATCCTGCCGCCAACGGCGAGCGTTTCCTTGCCAGCTCTGGCCACAGCCTGCTGATGGTTGAGGTGGCGAAAATCCTGCGTAAACACCTCGGCGAAGCCGCCGGCAAAGTCTCCACCCTCGCGCTGCCCGACTGGATGGTGCGCCTGGCGGCGCACAAAAATCCGGGCATGAAAGGATCGCTGACTCTGCTGGGCGTCAACATGGACGTGACCAATGCGAAAGCGGTGAACCTGCTCGGCTGGGCACCGCGTTCCCCGGAAGAAGCTATTGTGGCCACCGCCGAAAGTTTTATTCGCCTGGGCTTACTGGAAAAATAAAGGCTACCGCTTCGCGCTTAGCAGCAGCGCTGACAGCAAGGCGATAAGCCCGAAAAGCGACATCAGCAGCCACGCGGTGTGGTACTGCTCGCTGGCAACGGCGCTGCCGGACACGGCCACAAACACCGCCACGCCTATGGCGGCCCCAATTTGCCGCGAGGTGTTAATGATCCCGGTGCCGGTGGCATATTGCTGCGCCGGGAGCGCCGCCGTACCGCCTGCGATAAACCCCGTCTGGCCGATACCCGCTCCGGCTCCGGTCAGCATCAGCGCAGGCAGATAGGCCAGCAGATAGTCCGGTTCGGCGCTAAGGGCGCTGTACCACCAGAGGCCGGCTATTACATATAAAATACCGGCGGCGATGGTGAGTTTTTTAGGGGAGAACCCCGTTCTGCCCGCGATCAGCGAGGCAACCACGGCGGTGCCAGGGCCGAGGCCAAAAGCGGCGCCTGCCTCGACGGTCGGCCAGTGCCAGACCTGGGTCAGATACAGGCTACCGCCCAGCAGCATGATGGCAAATCCCATGTAGAAAAAGGCCATGCCCAGCGTGGCCAGGGTAAACGCAGGCACGCGGAATACCCGCAGGTCGAGCGCCGGGGAAGGCTGCGTCAGGCAGCGACGAACGAACAGTGTCAGGAAGACGAACGCTCCGCCCAACACCGTCCAGAGCCTGGCGCTGGCGAGGCCCCAGTCGCTGGCCCAGGAGATCCCGGCCACCAGCAGCGCAAGCCCCGCAACCAGCATTAGCGAGCCGAGAATATCCGGGAAACGGCTCTTTACGACCTCCGTTTCCGTCAGGTGCTTGCTCAGCCACAGCGCCGGGATTGCCACCGGCAGGT
The DNA here is from genome assembly GCF_011752855.1 of Enterobacter sp. Ap-867. Taxonomy (NCBI): domain Bacteria; kingdom Pseudomonadati; phylum Pseudomonadota; class Gammaproteobacteria; order Enterobacterales; family Enterobacteriaceae; genus Enterobacter; species Enterobacter sp. Ap-867. The sequence continues at coordinate 121,150 of NZ_VWWS01000009.1, forward strand.
TGATCAGGAAGATCAATCGCCAGTCGATATTCACCAGCGCTCCGCCGAGCATTGGGCCAAGTGCGGCGGCAACTGAGCCGGTAGCGGCCCAAATCCCTACCATTTGCTTATGGCGCTCTTTTGGATACGCCGCCAGCAACAGCCCCAGGCTGGTGGGGATCATCAGCGCGGCGCCAATGCCTTTCAGGCCCCGCGCGCAAATCAGCGAGATAACATCCGGGGCAAAAGCACAGGCTATGCTCGCCACTGAAAACACCGCCAGACCTGCCTTGAAGATACGCTTGCGGCCGTAAATATCCGCTATTCGGCCTGCGGGCACCAGAAACGCAGCGAAGGCAATGGAATACGCGCTGATCACCCAGGACAGCGCCTGGTTAGTGGCTCCGGCAAAGCTATCGCGAATAGCCGGGAAAGCGAGGTTGACGACAAACAGATCGAGCGACGACAGCACGCTTCCCGCGCCAATCACAATCATGACCCAGGCGGACACTCGCGCGCTGGCCTGGCTGACGGATGGTGAATCCGTGGAATGAGACATACTCTGCTCCGAAGAAAGTAAGAACCTTAAAACGCAGGAGTATGAAAACGTCAGCGGCGGCCGTATTGGATATCTGAAAAATGAGCGCTAACAAATTGTGCGGGCGTGATGCCGAAGCAGCCTTTGAAGCGGCGAATCAAATGGCTTTGATCGAACAGGCCAACGGCGGTGGCGACGTCCGAAGCAGGCTGGCCCGCGCGGAGCATTTGCCTGGCGGAGTCCATGCGGACTCTGTTGAGGTAGGCGTGCAGCGACAGGCCATAAGCGGCGCGAAACAGTTGGTTCAGCCGAACCCGGCTCAGGCCGGATGCCTGCGCCATATCTTCCGTGGTCAGCGGGGAGGCAAAGCTGGCATGAATCAGGTCGCGGACTTTGGCAATTCGCGGCTCGCGGCGTTCTTCCTGCGGCGTAAACCGGCGGGTGGAATAGCGGCTTAGCAGCGGCTTCAACGCGTCAATCAGCAGCACTTCCAGCGCTAAGTTATCCTGCGATTGAAACAGCGTGCGGTGTAGCGTTTGCAGCCTGGCGACGATATCAGGATCGCTCAGGACCGGGCTGGTGAAGCACAGTCCGTGGCCGGGATCCAGTTCCAGCTCGTGGGCAATGCCGTCCACAACCCAGGGCTGGACGTAGAGCATGCTGTAGGTGTAGCCCTGCTCGGAATAAACGCTGCCGTCGTGGGCATCCCCCGGATTCACGATCATCGCACTGCCGGCAGGCGCGATAATCGAGCCGCGGCCCAGCCCCACTTTAGAGGCCCCGACGTCCATAGTGCCGATCACAAAGTAATCGTGGGAGTGGCGCTCGTAGCGGTGCTTATTAAAATGGGCGTGCAGGCCCTGGAGCCCCTGCGACGGCGCCGCGACGAACTGTGTCCACTCGTTGGCGAGAAGCTCCATATGACCTCGTTATTTGAACGGCTGCTGGGCCGCCGCGCCTGGCGTGTGCTGGTGGGCGTAAACCTGGAGATGGCAGTACGCAGCCCGATAAAGGGGGACGTTCAGGCCGTGTCGAGTGGCGCGGGTAATCATATCGCCGACAATCGCATCACCTTCCAGGCGTGGCGCGTTGCTGGCAATGTCGCGCCTCATCGAGGCGGCCCAGGCGGATTGTGGATCCAGCAGGCGTTCTTCGATGCTGGTGATTTCCGTCTGCGGTAGCGCATAGCCTTCCGCTGTGGCGACGCTCAGGCTCTCCGAAATCGCCTGTTTCATCAGCGCCTCTCCGTCCCGTGTCGCCATGATATCTCCCACCGTGCCACGCATCAGGCAGTTCATTAACGCGCCGGAAGCCAGCATCACCCATTTGTTCCAGAGCGCCTGCATAATGTTATCTGACAGGGCGCGTGCGCCTGCGGAAGAGGCTAAAAGCGCGTAAACCGCTTTTGCTGCATCAAGCGTTGCGGGCGATCTCGCGCCGACAACAACTTGATCCGCCGCACCCATCTGTTTGATGTCGCCGTTGGCGTTAAGCGTGGTGGCAATATAAGCCACGCCGCCGAGCACCCGGTCGCGGCCAAAACGAGCGTCAAGCTCGTCGTAAACCGAGAGGCCATTGAGGAAAGGCAAAATGGCGGTAGAAGGGCCAACTGCGGGCGTAATGTCCTCGATAGCCGCCTGCAGATCGTACGTTTTGCAACTGAGCAAAATCAGATCGTATTCCGACCGGAGGCTCTCCCGGGTGACTGCGTTAACCGGGGCGTTAAAATCGCCCAAACTGCTTTCCAGCCGCAGCCCTTGCTTTGCCAGCAGCTCAGCCCGTTTTGGCCGAACGAGAAAAGTCACGTCAGCGCCGGCCTGAATCAGCCTTGCGCCGTAATAACCCCCGATTGCACCTGCCCCAACCACCAGTATTTTCATTACTTTTCTCGCTGAGTTTACGTTGATCTTACCCGACTTAGCTTTCGCTGGGTTCGGGGTTTCTGATTCGACCCGCCGAACGCCAGCGGGTGAGGTCGTCGGCGCCTGGCCCCAACTCCACCATGACGTCCTGCGGCGAAACTTGCTGCCCGGTTTCGGTATCCACGAGGGCAACTTTTACTTTATGGCCGCTGCTGCCGTCCACCATGAAAAGCGACGGCCCCACAAGGCCCGGGATATTCCATTTGCTGCCTATCTGCATCATGCTCAGCAGCACCAGCCCGATATCCCGCCCTTTTTCGGTGAGCAAATATTCGTAGCGATCCGGTCTCGTCTGGTAGCGCTGCCGGGTAATCAACCCTTGCTCTTCAAGCACTTTTAGCCTGTCGGACAGCGTAGCATTGGTGATGCCGCTGGAGCGGCGAAAATCGTCGTAGCGGCGGAGGCCTAAAAACAGGTCCCGCATAATAAGCATTCCCCAGCGGTCGCCTAAGGCTCCCATCACGCAGGCGATGGAGCAGGTCATACCTTCAAAACCTTTCGAGCGCATAGCGTTCCTTATTTTTCATCAACGTGGACCCGGTAACAGTCTATAGCCGGATCTCTGCCTCCGGCCAATGGTTACGCTGCAGTTGATCTTTTTATTGTTACTCTTATTATAAGAGTTAATGGTGAAAGGGCAAGTTTTAAACAGCCCGATGCCAGAGAACCGTCGCTCATTTACCCAGGTGAATCTTGATGAAATCTACGCGTACCCTTACGAAAATCAGTCTGTTGTTAAGCCTTTTGCTGGCCGGTACCGGGCTCTCCAGCCCCGTATTTGCCGCCCCCGCGGCGCCCTGGGATACTCAGCTCAACCCGGCGGCACATCAGGCCAATGCCGTATTCAATGACTACAAGTTTCGGGATGGCGAAACGCTGGCTCAGGTGAAACTGCACTACGCCACGCTCGGGAAAGCTCACCGAAATGCGCAGGGAGAGATTGATAATGCGATCCTCGTGCTGCACTGGACGGGGGCGGACAGCCGGGCGCTGCTGAGCCCTGTCTGGACTAAATCCCTCTACTGGCCAGGCCGCCCGTTGGACTCGAGCCGCTACTACCTGATTTTTGCCGACAGCATTGGTCACGGCCAGTCGAGCAAGCCGAGTGACGGCTTAAAGGCAAAATTCCCCAACTACGATTACGGCGATATGGTTGATTTGCAGCACAAGCTGGTGACCGAACGTTGGGCATTAAACATCTGCATGCCGTGATAGGGATGTCGATGGGGGGCATGAATGCCTGGCAGTGGGCGGTGGCATATCCGAACATGATGGACGGCGTCATGCCGGTGGTGTCGCTGCCGATCAAAGTTTCCGGGCGTAATCTGCTGTGGCGCAGAATGATCGTGGACTCGGTACGAGCCGATCCGGCCTGGCACAACGGCAATTATACTCAGGCACTCGAGAGCTGGCTTCAGGGCTACAACATCCTGCGAATGATGATCGACAGCGCGCCGGATCTGCAAAGAACGATCCCGGACGAGGCCGCGGCGGACAAGTTCCTGGCGAACAACCGTTTCACCGCCAACCATATCGACACCAACGATGTGATTTATTCGCTCAAATCCTCCTTCAGCTATAACCCGCAGCTTGACCTGAACAAAATCACCACCAAACTGTATGCGCTGAACTTTTCGGATGACGAGTTCAATCCTGACAGCCTGCGCGTGCTGGAAACCGAAGTGCCGAAGCTAAAACAGGGCCGCTACGTGGTGCAGGCAGGCACGCCAACATCGCCGGGGCATTTCACCATGACGCGCCCGGATCTGTGGGCGAATCACGTCGGCGAGTTTATGCAATGGATTGGCGATAAACGAGTTAAGCGTCCTGCCAGTAGGGCGGAGAGCCAAACTTCGCCATAAAAAAGTCTATTGCGGTGCGGGTGTTGAGCGACGGAAAACGCCCGCCGGGGTAGAGCATATAGAGTGAATGGTCGGTGGCGCTGTAGGACGCGGTGTAATCCGTCATCATCGGGATAAGCCGCCTGGCCCGCAGCGCATCGCTGATTTGCCAGTCCGGGAACAGCACGATCCCCGCGCCATCTTCTGCCGCTTTCACCAGCATTTCAGCGTTGCCGGAGATGATTTTAGGCTCCGGCGTGAGCTGTACTTTTTCTTCGCCCTGCGTGAAATACCAGCGCTGTAGCCCCATCAGGCCGCGGTAGGCCAGCAGTTTATGGCTGTGCAACTCTTCGGGCTTTTGCGGCGTGCCGTAGCGTGCGAGATAGGCCGGGCTGGCGACCAGATAAGCGCGCTGGCGGGTAATAAAACGCCCGTGCAGCGAGCTGTCCTGCATCGGCGAGATACGCAGCAGCAGATCGGTGCCGTCCGCCAGCGGGTTGATGTAGTTATCGGTCAGGTTTAGCTCCAGCCGCAGCGCCGGATAACGTTCGCTGAATTCAGCAATCCACGGGGCGATGTGACGCAGGCCGAAAGACACCGGCGCGTTGAAGCGAAGCACGCCGCCGGGCTGCTGGCGGCGCTCGCTAATTTGGTTTTGCACCTGCTCAAGCTGGCTCAGCATTTCCCTGAACGCTGCGGCGTAAATATTCCCCGCCTCGGTGGCGACCACGGCTCGCGTGTTGCGGTAAAGCAGCTGTGTCTCCAGCGATTGCTCAAGCTGAATTACGGTGCGGGAAACGGAAGAGGGGGAAAGGTTCTCCTGGCGGGCCACTTCTGAAAAGCTGCCTTCGCTGATAACGGCAAGGAAGAGGCGCATTGAGCGCGCATTTATCTGGCTCAGATCTTTCATTTGTGCAATTTCCGCAAAAGTCCTTAATGGATTATACGGTTTTTCGCTACGTCCGGCAGCGTTATCCTCCCCGGCAAGTAACGATGTCCGGTTTCGCCGGGCAAGCACAGAGAGGATGGTATGAGCAATACAGTTTTGGCTTTTGACGAAGCCATACGTCAGCGTTTTTCATCCAGAGCGTTTCTGCCTACGCCGCTGACTGAGGCACAAATTCGGGATGTTTTGCAGGATGCCCAGCATTCGCCGTCCAACTGCAACACGCAGCCGTGGAACGTCCATATTGCCTCCGGCGCAACCAAAGATGCGCTGCAAAAGATGATGATTGAGAACGATATGGCGGGTAACGTCACGCCAGATTTCAGCTTCAGCTATGACGATTTTCACGGAGATTATTACGAGCGCAGCCAGCGCCAGGCGAAGGTTTATTACGATGCGCTTGGCATCGCCCGTGACGATAAAGAGAAGCGCCGCGAAGCGTATCTGCGTAACTTCAACTTCTTCGGTGCCCCACATGTAGCGTTCCTGTTTATGCCGTCGTTTGGCGACAACGTGCGCGTGGCGTCCGACATCGGTATGTACGGGCAGAGCTTCCTTCTGTCATTGGCAGCGCGCGGTTTTGCCGGTATTCCGCAAACGCTGCTCGGCTTCCATGCCGATGCGACGCGTAAAATTCTTGGCGTGCCGGACGAGTATCGCCTGCTGTTCGGGATCTCCTTCGGCTATGCCGATCCGGACGCGCCTTCTGCTCAGGTTCGCATGTGGCGCCAGAGCGTGGACGACAGCGTGACGCTGCATAACTAGCGGCTGAGCGGGCGCTCTTTTTTCATGCCGATGGCCAGGGCCAGCAGGATCGCCGCCAGAGAAAGCGCGCTGGTGAGATCGGGAACCTGGCCAAGAATCAGCGCCGAGCTGAGCATGGCGAAGACCGGGATCAGCAGAGAAAGCGGTGCCACGCGGGAAGCCGGGTATGTGTGAAGCAGGGTATTCCAGCCCCAGTAGCAGAAGTGCGTCGCGGCATAAACCTGGAACAGCAGCGAAAACACGGCCTGTTTATCGATATTCTGCGCCAGCGAAGTGAAGGGCGCGGAACCGTGCCAGGCCCAGGTCAGCAGCACCAGCGGCACAGGGGGAAACAGGCTGGCCCACACCACAAAAGCAAAGATCTCTTTCACGCCGGAAAGTTTGATGATGATGTTCCCGGCGCTCCAGGCCAGCGCGCTGATCACAATCAGTATCAACCCGGTTAGCGTTGCGCTGCCGGCGCTATCCAGCACCACGCCAAGCAGCCCCGCCGCCGCCAGAACAATACCGCAGCGCTGCGGGCGAGTAAGGCGTTCGCCAAACAGCAGAACACCCCAGCCCAGGGTAAAAAAGGCGCTGAGCTGGATAAGCAAGGCGGCGCTGCCGGGCGGCACGCCAAACGCGATGCCCAGATTGATCAGCGCCCACATCGCCACGCCAAAAATCAGGCCATAGGTTGCTACCCAATGCAAGGCTACTGCCGGGCGTTGGATAAAGAAAACCCACGGCAGGGCGGCAAACGTAAACCGCAGGGCGGTTAATAGAAGGGGATCTATCTGGGCCAGCCCGAGCCGGGTAAGAGGAAAGTTAATCCCCCAGGCGGCGGTGACGGCCAGGGCGAGAAAAAGGTGTTTGCGCTGCATGTCTGTGTCCGGTGAAAAGTGTCGCCGTGACTGTAGCGCTTCCCGAATTGGCCTGCTTTTATTAACGGGTCAATTTTTGTTAAAATTGGGCCATGCAAAATAACATCACAGCAGTTTATCAGGATTCGCCTCAGGCAATCATCGTCACGGAAAAGCACTTCGCCGATGGGGATTGCTTCCCGGTGCACAGCCACGATCGCGGGCAGTTTGCCTACGCCGCAAGCGGCGTCATCTCCGTGGAGACGCCAGATGGAAACTGGGCAGTGCCGCCGCAATGCGCCATTTGGGTGCCGGGCGGCCTGGTTCACGCCATGCAAATGCGCGGGCCGGTCATCATGCTTAACGGCTATATCAGTGACGCCGCAGCGCACAGACTTAGGCTGCCGCAGACGAGCCAGGTTTTTGGCGTGTCAATACTGCTACGTGAGCTGCTGGCGCAGGCCGTGGCCCTGGCTGAGGTCTCCCAACCTGAAGGGCGAGGCCGGAGCCTGCTTGATTTTCTGCTCTATGAAATTGCCTCGATGCCCGCGCTTTCTCTCAATGCCCCGCTGCCCGACGAACCTCGTTTGCAGGCGGCCTGTCGGGCGTTCTTACTGGCACCTTCGCTGGAAACGTCAGTTGATGATATGGCTGCGCGCGTGGGCATGAGCCGCCGAACCTTTACCCGCCAGTTCAGGCAGCAGACTGGCATCAGCTTTGTAGCATGGCGGCAACAGGCCTGCCTGCTGACGGCGATAGGTCGGTTAGGTGAAGGGGAGGCGATCACGCGCATTGCGCTGGATTTAGGCTACAGCAGCCCTGGGGCTTTTTCTGGCGTGTTTAAAAAAGCGCTGGGGAAAACGCCGGGACGATATTTTGCTGAAAAACGGACAGATTGAGGCAATAAAAAAGCCGCTTTCGCGGCTTATTGTTTAAAGAAAGCTAATTATTCAGTGACCTTTTTCTTCAGGTCAGCAGCGCCTTCTTTGGTCTTATTCCAGCCTTTTTCAGCACCTTCTTTGGTTGCGTCCCAACCTTTCTCGGTGCCTTCTTTGGTTTTATGCCACGCCTTCTGGGAGCCTTCACTTATCTTGCTGCCCGTGCTGTCGCTCTTCCCTTCGGCGGCGTGTTTCGACTTAAGCTTCAGCTCTTCGCCTTTGTTCTCTGCCTCGTGCAGTTTCTCTTTGGCGGTGTTCGCGCCTTCGTGTGCTGCAGCGACGGTCTCATCGGTTGCATGTGTGGTGGTCGCGGCAAAAACAGGGGCAGCCAGCAGAATTGCAGATAAAGCGATGATCGTTTTTTTCATAATATCCTCAACAAACGTTATCAGTCCTTATGACCGTGAATAAGCCTGGCACAGCGAAGCGGATGTTGCCTTAGGTAATATTCCTAAATGAGTCAGGATGTTTACGGCTGGTGGATATATTCTGCTGAATAATCCACCAGAAGATAGGCTTATGGGTGGCGAATAAAACGCCCTATACGCTGCCGGAGCAGGCGATTCTCCTGGCGTAGGCGTTCGTTCTCCTCCAGCAGGGTGAGCGCCACGGCGATGCCCGGCCAGTCGAGTTCTAATTCTCGTCGTAGCCGCAATGCCCGCTGCGCTATGTTGATCGCGTGGTCGTCAAACTGCCACGGCCTGACTTCAAAATCGTAAGGCTCGACGACGCCAAGACCGACGATCTCATTGAGTTCCTCCTCCTGAATGCCGGTGTGCAGACAGAACTCGGTGATGGTAAAAGTGACGGTGACGTTAGCCATTATTTTTTCCCCCAATCTTTGCGCGGATTGAACGCCGACTGGGCGTCTGCCAACTGTTGCCAAAGCGCCGCAGCGTTTTCATCCGGCTTAGGCGGCATCACGATTTTGATCACCGCGAACAGGTCGCCGGTGTGCTGTTTGCTGACCAGCCCTTTGCCCTTGATACGCAGCTTCTGCCCGGCCTGGCTGCCGGCAGGAATGGTCATCAGAATGCTGTCTTTGAGCGTAGGAACCTCGACTTTTGCCCCTAGCGCGGCTTCCCACGGGGCAAGCGGTACCACGACTTCAAGGTTGTGGCCGACGATGTCGAACAGCGGATGCGGCGCGATATGAATCACCAGCCACAGGTCACCGTTTGGCCCACCGTTTTCACCCGGTGTGCCCTGGCCTTTGAGCCGGATGCGCTGCCCGTCTCCGACGCCTGCCGGGATTTTTACATTCAGCGTTTTCGGGATTTCCTGCTCGACGATACCAAACACGTTATAGACCGGCAGCTTGTAGCTGATGGTGCGGCTGTGTTCGGCCAGCGTCTCTTCGAGGAATACGGCAACTTCGATTTCTAAATCGTGGCCGCGCGCGGCGTGCGGCTGGCGAGAATGCCTGGCCTGCTGGCCAAACATAGACGAGAAGATATCTTCGAAGTCCTGGGCGTTGTAGCTTTGCTCGCCGCCCTGGTGGAACTGCTGATTAAACTGCGGGTCGTTGCGGTGCTGCCACATCTGGTCATACTCGGCGCGGCGCTGCTCGTCGCTCAGTACTTCCCAGGCTTCCGCCACTTCTTTAAAGCGTGCTTCTGCGTCTGGCTCTTTGCTGACGTCGGGGTGATATTTGCGCGCCAGGCGGCGGTAGGCGGTTTTGATGGTTTTGAGTTCGTCCGTCGGTTTCACGCCCATGATGGCGTAATAATCCTTTAATTCCATAGCGTTATCTCGCATAAATCGGTGCATGCAGAACAGAACGTGCGGAAAAGTGTCGCCGATAAGTATAGGCCCGTTGCGGGAAGGTGGGGGCGGTGATGGCGGGTTTTTTCAGGCCAGGGGTCTGGCCAGAATTTATGACACCTTAAGCCTCGGACGCTGTTGAAAATTTATCCCGACAGGCGTATTGTTTATGTACGGTTTTTTTCCGTACATCTTAAGGTGTTCATTGATTTCATCCTCCTGCTGACACCTGCGGCAGGTCGGGGAGTAAATACAGGATGTCAGCTTTAAAAAAACAGCGCATCGACCTCAGATTGAGTGACGACGACAAAAGCATGATCGAAGAGGCGGCAGCCATGTCCAATCAGACGATCACCCAGTTTATGATTGCCTGTGCGTCGGCTCGCGCTGCGGAAGTGATCGAACAGCATCGCCGCCTGGTGCTAAATGAAGCATCGTGGAACCGAGTGATGGATGCCATTAGTAACCCGCCTGAACCGGATGACAGGCTAAAACGTGCAGCAAGGCGTCTGAAAGACATGGAGTAAGCCGTGGCCGACCTGACTATTGAATTGTTTTCAGCAGACACCGCCTATGATTTTCACGGCTTTGACTGCGGAGAAACGTCTCTGAATGCTTTTCTCGCCGAACACTTTATTCGCCAGCACAATGGCCGCTTTTTACGTGGCTATCTTCTCGTGACCAAAGACGCCAACCCCAAAGTCCTGGGCTACTACACCTTATCCGGCAGTTGTTTTGAAAAAGAGGCGCTTCCGTCGAATAGCCAGAAACGAAAAATTCCTTATGCCAATGTGCCCAGCGTGACGCTGGGGCGACTGGCTATTCATAAAGATCTGCAGGGCCAGGAATGGGGTTCAACGCTTGTGGCTCACGCGATGAGAGTGGTTTATTTAGCGTCACAGGCGGTGGGCGTTCATGGGATTTTTGTCGATGCCATTAACGACAATGCGAAGCACTTTTATCAAAAATTAGGCTTTATTGCGCTGGTGGGGAAAAACGCTAATTCGCTTTTTTATCCAACCAGGTCGATTGAAAAATTATTTGAAGATGAATAAACGATCTATTTGATCGCCCGCCAGTTTCAGACTTACTGAATTGAAATCTAGTGCACTTCCTTCTATGGTCTGAGATCGGAGAATGATCGAGTATTTTCCGGGCACCTGCCTCTGGAATATTTTAATAAAGACTAAAAGGAATCTCGTTTTGAACACTTATCATATCGCTACCCTGGCATCTGTTTTTCTGCTGGCCGCCTGTGCTGGCCCGCAGTCGGCAAAAACATCGCAAATTAAAGACCTGGCGGCTCCGCAAACCATCGCTTTTGCCGGCAAAACTTACGGGCAATCCTTCACTCGCTCAACGCCGCAGCAGGCGGTGTGGGAATACACCACCGACGGTGAAAAAGCCGAAAACTGGCAGTGGACCCGGCTGATTACGGTTAACCAGATCAAACTCAATGCCCCGCTTGACCGCTGGATGCAGGCGACGGCGGTGGAGTTAAACCGCACGGTGCCGAAGCCACATTTCGATATAGCGAAAAATGGCGACGTGGCCGAGGTTCGGATTATCTATCTGCCGAAGCCGGGGGACGCAAAGCAAAGCGGCTACGAGTCTGACGTGTGGCTCGCCCGTGAGGCCTGCGGCGGCATCGTCAACCTGCAGTTTGCCCGCCAGTATCCCGCCGACGCGAAAGTAACCGAAAACGACATGGTGAAGCGTATTAAGGCGGATAACGACAAAGATATGGCGGCATTGCAGGCGTTAAACTGGAAAGCGGAGTGCCGCTGACCCGGGTCCCCGGTCAAATCAGGCCGGGGCATTTTATTAAACCTCAGCGGCATGACTTATTATTCAGCATGGCAAAGACTTGTATTAATTTACCGGCCTGCCAGAATTCATTTATTGAATAGTTTACTCCCGTAACTTATTGAAAATGAGCTTTCGATTATTTTGAGCTGGGTCCCAGGGAAAGCTCAGATTGCTTCAAAAAAAACCTGACATTTGTTATATTGTGCTGATTGCTTATTCACCTAAGCGGTGCCAAAAAGAACAAGATCCACCGCGACCCAGGAAAATGAAATGTTAGATTACCGCTTCCCGACAGCTTTGCAGATGGTTCTCAGCGTAGCGATGGCGGAGCAAATGGGTGAACGTTCGACCAGCGCAATCCTCGCCTACGGCCTGGAAGCCAACCCGAGCTTTATCCGTAAACTGATGGTTCCCCTCACGCGCGACGGCATTATTGTCTCGACGCTGGGGCGCAACGGTTCCATTCATCTTGGCCGCCCGGCCGAAGAGATAACCCTGCGAGATATTTACCTGTCGGTGATTGAAGACAAAAAGATTTGGGCTTCCCGCCCGGACGTGCCTGCCCGCTGCGTGGTGAGCGCCAACGCCTGCTGGTACTTTAAAACGATTGCGGAAGAAGCCGAAGAGGCGTCGCTGGCGGTGCTGGCTCGCCATACCGTGGCCAGCGCGCTGGAGAAAGTGAAAAAGAGCGATACCAGCGGCTGCCAGCCGGTGCCTGAGCTAGAGGCGCTGTACAAAAAAGGCCATTAACCGCCGCAGCCACTTCCCGCAGAAATAAAAAAAACCGCCTCTTTGAAAGGCGGTTTTTTATTGGGCTAATCAGGCAGTTTTTACACCGCCTGATTTAGGGCATTCACGCCTCGACAGTTTTTGCCTGGGTTTTGCCGCGCGTAACGAGCTTACGCAGCGTGACGTAGAACACCGGCGTCAGGAACAGACCAAACAGCGTCACCCCTAACATGCCCGAGAACACCGTCACCCCGGTCACGCCGCGCACTTCCGCCCCCGCACCGTGGCCCAGAATCAGCGGGATAGTCCCGGCGATAAAGGCAATCGAGGTCATCACGATAGGGCGCAGACGCAGGCGGCAGGCTTCCAGCGCGGACTCCATAATGCCTTTGCCCTGCATCTCCAGCTCGCGAGCGAACTCGACGATCAGGATGGCGTTCTTACAGGCCAGGCCCATCAGCACCACCAGCCCGACCTGGACGAACACGTTGTTATCGCCCCCGGTCAGCCAGACGCCAAACAGCGCGGACAGCATGGTCATCGGCACGATCAGGATCACCGCCAGCGGCAGCGTCCAGCTTTCGTACAGCGCGGCGAGCACCAGGAACGCCAGCAGCACCGCCACCGGGAAGACGATCATCGCCGTGTTGCCCTGGGTTGCCTGCTGGTAGCTCAGATCCGTCCATTCGATGTTCATCCCGTTCGGCAATACCTGGCCGGACATGGCGGCCAGTTTGCTCATTGCCTGAGCGGAAGAGAGCACGCGTGGATCGGCATCCCCGATGAGATCCGCCGCCGGGTAGCCGTTATAGCGGATCACCGGATCCGGTCCGTAGGTGGTGGTGATTTTCACCATGCTGCCGATCGGCACCATTTCACCCTGGCTGTTGCGGGTGCGCAGGTTGCCGATGTCTTCCACGCTGTCGCGGAACTGCCCGTCGGCCTGGGCCATCACGCGCCAGGTACGACCAAACTCATTGAAGTCGTTCACGTAGGACGAGCCCAAATAAGTCTGCAGCGTGCCGAACAGGTCGGTCAGCGACACGCCCTGGGCTTTGGCTTTGTCACGGTCTACCTGCACATCCAATTGCGGCACGTTCGCCTGGTAGGTGGAGATCGGGAAGTGCATCCCCGGCGTTTGCATGATCGCGCCGGACATGGTGTTCACCGCGGTTTGCAGCGCCCCGTAGCCTAAGCCCGCCCGATCCTGGATATACAGCGAGTAGCCGGAACCCTGGCCCAGGCCCAGAATTGGCGGCGGCAGAATTGAGAAGCCGAAGCCTTCCTGAATTTGCGAGATTTTGGCGTTGATCTCGGCGTTAATTTCCGCCGCGGTATGTTTGCGCTCACCGAACGGCTTCAGGCCGAAGAACACCGTGCCGGTATTCGGCGTGTTGGTGAACTGCAGCGCGTTGAGGCCAGGGAATGCCACCGCGTAATCCACGCCTTCGGTGTTCATCCCGATTTCGCTCATCTTGCGGATCACCGCGTCGGTGCGCTCCAGCGAAGAGCCTTCTGGCATCTTCACGCCGCCGATCAGGTAGAGCTTATCCTGGGTCGGAATAAACCCGCCCGGCACGGTTTTGAACATCACTCCGGCAGCACACAGCAGCAGCACGTACACCGCAAACACCGCGCCACGGCGGCCAAGGGTTTTACTCACCAGGCCCTGGTAGCCGTCCGAACTGCGGTGGAAGAAGCGGTTGAACGGGCGGAACAGCCAGCCGAACAGGCGGTCGATCAGCCGGGTAGGCATGTCCTTCGGCGCGCCGTGCGGCTTCAGCAGCAGGGCCGCCAGCGCCGGGGAGAGCGTCAGGGAGTTAATCGCCGAGATCACCGTCGAAATGGCGATGGTCACCGCGAACTGCTTGTAGAACTGCCCGGTTACGCCGGAGAGGAACGCCATCGGCACGAACACCGCGCACAGCACCAGGGCGATAGCGATAATCGGCCCGGAAACCTCGCGCATGGCCTGATGCGCCGCCTGCAGCGGGGCAAGCCCTTCTTCGATGTTACGCTCGACGTTCTCCACCACCACGATGGCGTCATCCACCACGATGCCGATGGCGAGCACCAGCCCGAACAGACTCAACGTGTTCAACGAGAAGCCAAGCAGATAAAGAATACTGAACGTCCCCACGACTGAAACCGGGACGGCAATCAACGGAATGATCGACGCGCGCCAGGTTTGCAGGAACAGGATCACCACCAGCACAACCAGCACCACGGCTTCCAGCAGGGTTTGCACCACCGCCCGAATGGAGTCGCGCACGAACACGGTCGGGTCATAAGGTGCCGCCCACTTCATGTCTTCCGGGAAGCGAGTGGACAGCTCGGCCATCTTGGCGCGCACGGCGTTAGACAGATCGATGGCGTTGGCGCCGGGGGCCTGGAAGATACCGATCCCGACCGCATCTTTGTTGTTCAACTGGGAGCGCAGGGCATAACTGCCTGAACCCAGCTCGATACGCGCCACGTCACGCAGGCGAACCAGCGACCCGTCCGGGGCGGTTTTCAGGATGATGTTGCCGAACTCTTCTTCGCTGTGCAGGCGGCCCTGGGCGTTAATCGAGATCAGGAAGTCGCTCGCTTTTGGCAGCGGCTCTGCGCCGAGCTGACCGGCAGAGACCTGCACGTTCTGCTCCTGCATCGCCGTGACCACGTCAGAGGCCGTCAGGCCACGCGCCGCCACTTTGTTCGGATCCAACCATACGCGCATAGCGTATTCGCCGGAGCCGAAAATCTGGATCTGCCCTACGCCCGGCAGGCGCGCGAGTTCGTCCTTCACTTTCAGCGTGGCGTAGTTACGCATGTACAGCGAGTCGTACTTGCCGTTCGGCGAGAACAGATGCACCACCAGGGTCAGCGTCGGCGACTGTTTCTGGGTGGTGATGCCGAGGCGGCGAACGTCTTCCGGCAGGCGAGCTTCGGCCTGGGAAACGCGGTTCTGCACCTGAACCTGCGCCTGATCCGGATCGGTACCCGGACGGAAGGTCACGGTTGTCACCAGCACGCCGTCAGAGCCAGCAACGGATTTCATGTACATCATGTTTTCGACGCCGTTAATCGCTTCTTCCAGCGGCGTCGCCACGGTTTCAGCGATCACTTTCGGGTTGGCGCCAGGGTATTCCGCCCGGACCTGCACGCTTGGCGGCACGACGTCCGGGTATTCACTTATCGGCAGCAGCGGGATCGCGATAAGCCCCGTAATAAAAATCAGAATCGACAGCACCGCGGCAAAAATCGGCCTGTCGATAAAAAAGCGGGAAAAGTCCATGCGTCGGATTCTCTGGTAAGGGATCAGTTAACGGCAGCGCTGGTGGCGGCCATGGCGACAGGTTTCGCGTTCACCGGCATGCCCGGCATAAACACTTTCTGTAGCCCGTCGACGATGACTTTATCGCCAGGGTTCAGCCCCTGCTGCACGATGCGCAGTCCGGCAGCGAGGCGCCCCGGCGTAATGTCGCGGCGCTGGGCCTTGCCGTCTTTATCCACGATGTAGACGTATTTTCTGTCCTGGTCGGTCAGCACCGCTCTGTCGTTGATCAGCAGCGCCTGGAACTCCGCGCTGCCCGGCAGACGAACGCGGGCGAACAGCCCCGGCGTGAACTGACGCTGAGCGTTATCCAGCAGGGCGCGCATGCGGATGGTGCCGGTGCTGGCGGTGAGCTGGTTGTCGAGGAAATCCACGGTGCCCTGATGTGGGTAACCCTCTTCGCCGGACAGGCCAATTTCAACCGGCAGGGCTTTATGGTCGCTGGACGCGCCCTGGCCGCTGCGGGCGAGGTTCTGGTAGTGGAGATAGGTGGATTCATCCACGTCGAAGTAGGCGTAAACCGTCTTCTGAGACACCACGGTGGTGAGCACGCTGGCGCTGTCGCCCGCCGTGACCAGGTTGCCGCTGGTGATCAGCGCGCGGCTGGCACGGCCGTCGATTGGGGCGGTGACTTTGGTGAAGTCGAGGTTTAGCTGCGCCGCGTCAACCGCCGCCTGTGCCGCGCGAATATCGGCGTCGGCCTGGGTGGCGGCGGAGCGGCGCTGTTCCCACTCTTCGCGGGAGATCACGTTGGTGCCGATCAGCTTGTCGGTGCGGCTGGCTTCGCTGCGGGCGAGGCTGGCCTGGGTTTTGGCTCTCATCAACGCCGCCTGCGCCTGTTCCAGTGCGGCGCGGTAGGTTCTGTCGTCGATGGTGAACAGGACTTCACCTTTCTTCACTTCCTGGCCGTCGGTGTAGTTCACTTTGTCGATATAGCCGGAGACGCGGGGGCGGAGTTGAACGCTCTCCACCGCTTCGATGCGGCCGTTAAAACTATCCCACTGGCTGACGGGTTTCACCACCACGTCGGCGACGCTGACGGCTGGTGCCTGCGGCACGGCGTTTTGTGCGACTCCCCGGTCGCATCCGGCGAGCAGCGCGGCAAGCAGTACCGGCCCCAACACGCGCAGATGAAGGCTAACCCAATGTTTTTGCAGGCTCATTATTCTTATTCCGATAGTTGAAGTCGGCCGGGCAAGACGCAGCGGAGGGTGCCGCGCCACTTCCTTTGTCCGGGCTGACCTGAGGCCATTTGTGTCGCTCATCGGCACAAAATGTGTATCAATTACGAATACAGTATCGCGGCGATTGTAGGAACGCGTAGAACTAAGTGCAAGAATAATTGTTGCACTTTCTGTGCTATTTGTGCCATTCGAAAAGGCCCATTTGTAACGAGGATTTAATGTAACAATAAAACTTGCAATTATTGTCAAAGCAGGTCAGATTTAAATGCAACTGATAAAGATGCTTTTAACAAACCCGCAGGGGAGAGAGACAATGAGCACCGATGCCTTCATGCATGATTTACTCGGCTGGATTGATACCCACCTCGACAGCCGCCTCGACATCAACACCGTTTCCGAGCGGGCAGGGTACTCGAAGTGGCACCTGCAGCGGATCTTCAAGCAGCACACAGGCTACAATCTGGGCGAGTACATCCGCGCGCAAAAGCTGAAGAAATCCGCCGAGCGCCTGAGCCGCACCGCAGAGCCGATCCTGAACGTGGCGATCTCCCTGGGCTTTGACTCCCAGCAGTCTTTCAACCGCAGCTTTAAGCGCCAGTACGGTATCGCGCCGGGCGTATGGCGTCGGCAGTTGGCTCACTCCGGGAACCGCTATGGGGCCTGAGAGACATCAACTTCCAGCCTGCTCTTTGATCAGAGCGGGTTGGGGGATGCCTGTTTCTCTTTACGTCATATTAAAATGGCGTTCAGCCTGTTGAATCAGAATGAATATATAGTCGATGAAATAAACCTGCCTATATACAATATATAACATAGTTAACCCGCCTTTTCGCTATATTCCATTTTGTACAAATGCTTATTCAAATAATCACCGTGATAGTAATGTGACATTTATAAGCCTGTTAAAATCAGGCCTATTAAAAATAAAAAAATAATGTTTTATGGCGGTTTGATCTTTTTCCTGGCCTGTATTAGAAATTATATCAGGGTAGGGAATGCATTGTTTTACCGCCTCACTATCCGCGAGAGCTTTTAACCTTTCTTTCCGTTTATTTTATTATGGTGAAAATCATGAAAGAATTATCCACTCAGGAAGTTAAGTCAGTTAGCGGTGCGGGTTTACTGGATGGCGTGATCGGCGGCGCGGGCGATCCGCTGGGCACCGTGGGCGGCATTGTTAGCGGCCTGCCGGTTGTGGGCGGCGTTCTCAATGGCGTGACCCAGCTCGTGGGTGGCGTGGTAAATAGCGTGGTTAGCGGCGTGAGTTCTATTCTGGGCGGCCTGCTTGGCGGCACCGGTCTGTTCGGCAGCACCAAGCGTTAATATCACGGACGCGATGCTTTTCCCAATGGAATAACGGAACGGCATTTTAAAGGATTAAAACACTCCCCATAATATATGGCAGCCGCCGGAAGGGTGCTGCTGTATATTTTATTTGCGTTTATTTATTTTCCTTTTCTGTTTAGTCACTATTGCTCTGGCAAAAATAAGAGGAATATTCCCCTCTTATTTAAGCCTCTGGCCACTATCCTAAATCTATCACCCGGTTAGCGCTGGCGATTGTCGACGGGCGATGGGCAATAAAGATGCGGGTTATTTTCAGCGAAGCGATAGCGGCATTGATATGCGCCTCATTGGCCAGATCCAGGTGGCTGGTGGCCTCGTCAAGAAACAGCAGATTGGGCTGCCGGTAAAGCGCCCTGGCGATCAGCAGCCGCTGTTTCTGCCCCCCGGAAAGGTTGCCCCCCAGTTCGCCAATCAGCGTTTCATAGCCCATCGGCAGGCTCATGATTTCGTCATGGATGTTGCAGTTCCGGGCGCAGCTTATAATGCGCTCGGCATCCTTGCTGATGTCGAAGCTGCCGATGTTGTCGGCTATCGACCCGGCAAAAAGTTTGTCGTCCTGCAGCACACAGGCGATGCTATCGCGGTAGTTATTCAGCCCGACTTTGCTGATGTCCAGGCCGTCGATCAGGATTTGCCCGCGCGTGGGGTCGAGCAGCCCGGCCATCACCTTCATTAAGGTTGTTTTCCCGATCCCGGAAGGGCCGACGATGGCCACGCTTTCCCCGGCGGCGACGGTGATGTTCAGATCGGCAAAAATTGGCCGCGAGAGCGCGTCGTACTGGAAGACCAGGTCGCGGGCTTCAAAGCTGGCGGGCTGGTTTTTAGGCAGCAGCTTGCGCGGCGGCTGGCTGGTTTCGGTGTCGGTAAACACCACGTCGGCGATACGGTCGCTGTGCAGGCCGAGCATACGCAGCTGCAGGATCATATCGATCAGGCTGGCCGCCCGCTCAGAGAACTGCCCGCGATAGGCGTTGAAGGCGACGAACATCCCGAGCGTCATCTGGCCATTGATCACCATCAGCGCGCCCAGCCACAAAATCACTATCTGGTCGACGGCACCGATAAAGGTGTTGATGCCCCCAAACAGCATATCCAGCTTGGTGATGCGGATGTTGGCGTTGGCGGTATCTATATTGAGGTTGAGCCAGTACTGCGAGCGCGTGGTGGACAGCCCCAGCGCTTTCAGCGTGCCGATGCCGTAGAGGGTTTCCATAAAGTGGGAATTGGCCCGCGCGCCTTTAACGATCTTCTCTTCCGAGGCCTGGCGGTACTGGTTGTAGGTGGCCAGGCGCAGCACCATATAAAAGGCGGTAAAGCCCAGCACCACCCACACCAGCCAGCCGCCGTAAAGCACCATCATAATCAGCACGCCGACCGACATCAGGGTGTCGATAATGCCGTTGACCAGGTTGGTGGTCAGCGTGGTGCGAATGGTGTCCAGGGAGCCAAAGCGGGACTGGATATCGCCGAGTTTGCGCTTCTCGAAATAGGCCAGCGGGAGTTTGAGCAGGTGATCGAACATGCCCGCTTTCCACTGCACTTCAATCAGGGAATTCATCACCAGCGACGTCCAGGCCCGGAGCATGCTGACGAAGGTGCGAAACAGGGTAAAGAACAGCAGCCCGATACAGATTAGCGCCAGTAAATCATGATCCTCCGCGATGATGACGTGGTCCATCACCAGCTGGGTGCCGATGGGGATCAGCAGGTTGATCGCCTCCACCACCAGAGACAGGCAGAAGATTTTCGTCAAAAAGCCTTTCAGGCCGCCGATGTTGCCGAGCAGGGTGCGGAAGCTGAGGCGGCTGCGCTGGGTGACGCGGGCAAACTCGCTGTCCGGCCACAGCTCCAGCGCGACGCCGGTAAAATGCTGGGACATTTCCGCCATGCCCACGACGCGGCGGCCAAAGCCCGGATCGTGGATCACAAAGCCCGAGCGTTTGACGGCGACCAGCACCACAAAGTGGCTCATGTCCCAGTGGAGAATACAGGGCGTTTTCAGCTCGCGCAGCTCGTTCAGATCCAGCGAAAGCGGGCGGCTTTTCAGGCGCAGCTGGGTGGCGATGTCGATCAGCACCGCCAGCGTTGCGCCGTGGGAAGAGATGCCAAACCGCTGGCGCAGGTTGAAGAGGTCGATGTTCATGCCGTGGTAGCGACAGACCATCACCAGGCAAGCCAGGCCGCACTCTGCCGCTTCCGTTTGCAGGACCTGGGGCACTCTGCGGCGCAGGCTAAAGTTCAGCTGATGCATCATGTCTTTAAAAGCGGATTCATTCATGCACGGGTCCGGTTAGGCTTTTTTTAAGGTCGTAGTAAGGGGCGAGCATCCACTGGTAGACGGGGCGTTTTTCCAGGAATAGCGTGGACTCCGCCTTCATGCCGCTGGAGAGCCGAAGGGGGTTGTCTCTGGCGGTGAGACGGTTCAGGTCGAGCGTGACCAGCACTTTGTAAAAGGGCTGACTGGTGGTGCCGGACGGCTGGCGAGGCACATTATTGTACATCGCCATTTCCTGCGCCGAGGCGGGCACGCTGGAAATCGACAGTATTTTGCCGGGGAACTGGCCAAACTTCTCAAAGGGAAAAGCCTCGTAGCGGATGTTAATGCTGTCCCCCAGCGTGACGTAGGGCAGGCTGCTGTTGGGGAGCCACAGCACCAACGCGTAGCCGTCGCCCCCGTTGGGCACCAGCTGGGCGAGGCTGTCGCCGGCGTTGACCATCTGCCCCTGGGTGACGCTCAGGGAGTCGATTTTGCCGTCGCTGGGGGCGTCGATAAACACGGTCCCGCCGCCGTCCACTTCCGCCAGCTGGCGGTTGAGCCCGCTCAGCTGGAACTGATACTGGGAGATTTGGTTGTCAAAATCCGTCGCCCGCGTGGAGAGCTCGCTTTGCAGGTTAGTGATCTGCAGGCTTTCCTGGATGCTCTGGGTGTTCAGACTTTGGTAGGCGGTTTGCTGCTGGTAATAGAGGTAGCGCTGGTTGTTGAGCTGGTCTTTGGTGATCATGCCCTTGCGCTGGTAGCCGTCGTAGTTGTCCATGCTCTGGCGCATCTCTTCCATGCCTTTGGCGGCGTTCGCCACCAGGGCAAGGGACTTCTCGTGCGCGGTCTGGTACTGATTCAGCTGTTGCCTGAGGTTTTGCTCGGTTTTCTGCTTGTTCTGCTGCAGCTTGAGGATTATTTCCTCTATAAGCTGGATCTGTTTCTGGATGGCGGCGATAGAGTTCTGGCTGACGTTGCCCGACTGCGTCGAGCGGCTGGTATCTATCTGATAAAGATGGTCGCCTTTTGCCACGCTGTCGCCGGTTTTAACCCAGGTGTGGGTGATAAATCCCTGCTGCGGAGAGAAGATATTGATGGCGTGCGGCTGGGTGATGACTTCCCCGCTGACGTTAATCCGGCGGGTATAGCTGGAGAAGGCCATCAGGCTTATCAAAATAATTAAAAACGTGGCGGAGAGTAATACCACCACCCAGGCGGGATACCCGGAGATCAGTAACGCTTTACCCAGCCATTTGCTGCGGGTGTGCTCTATGGCTTCCTTGCGGAATATATTTCTGTTCATTGGGGGAGAGCAGGCCATCATCGTTTTTTATACTCATTAGAGTAGTTTAAGCGTTTGAGCGCGCCAGCAATGTGGTGAGATTTTTTATTCTTATGGCGAGAGGGAATAATATATTTGAAACAGATAAGCCCGAACCCGGAATAGGGTTTTTATTTTCAGGGTTATTTAAAGTGAAATTAACCTGGCGGTAAAACTTAGCTCATTAACCCCGGAAATTCACCGGGGCCAAGGTTAGCCGTTAACGCACCGGCGGTTTAGGGGCGATCACGTCCTCGATAAACACTTTGACCTGCTTCTGCCTGCGGGCGGAAAACTTACACACCTTGCGCAGCGTCTGCATGATCTCCGGCTCTTCCACCGGCGGCAGCGGCTCTTTGGCCGTTAATATCAGGCAGCCCGGCAGAACCCGCACCTCCACGCTCGTGCCCGTATCAAAACCCGCTTCCGCAAGCCAGAACCCATTCAACGTTATGGCGGGTGAAGGCTGGAATTTTTTCGAATCTCGAATGTAGCCCACAGTATAAGTCCTTGTTGTTGTGGGGATGTGCTTCTCTGGCTTATTATGCTGGTCAGTCATGGTCAACTCCGTTGGTAGTTGGTTGTGATTAGCGGTTAGGGCAGGTTGCCGCCTGCCTTAATCGCGCTTCTTTTGGTTTCTCTCTTTACTGCAATTCTTACTGCTGAAAACTGCTTACTTTATGCGGGGATTATACCTTGGCACCCTGTTTGACTGGGAAATAGGGGAGGGAAATGGAATGCGGCTCGCAGAAAAAATATGGATGGATTTACAGGGTAAAGTTCTTTCATTTGTTTACTATCGCTCATCTGTAGCTGTTGTCAGTTATGGATAAAAACAGGCCAATATTTTGATGAAAGCAGGTGTTTTACTGGCGATGTTGTTCGTTACATCTATGTCCTGGGCCGCAGAACCTGGGCCAAAAGAGCAGGCGAGAGAAATGGCGGAAGCAGCTTGTCAGGCTCAGTATCAATTACTCCATACGCGCTTTGAGCTGGGGCGTTCTGAAACGGAGGCAGTAGCCGCCTCAAATAAAATATTGGACGCTTACCTGAGAAAGAATAAAGAAAGCTTAGGTGAGCATGTCGCTGCCTTAATGGGAAACAATTTGCTGTCGCAGTTGCATGAGTTAGAGGCTAATCCTGAGACCGTAACGCATCTAAAATCACCCCCAGCAGGTTTTAAAGAGAAGTTCCTCTCATTTTGTATTTCCGATAAGACAGAAAAGATTGAGTCTCTTCATGTTTTTGGGTGAGTGATTTTTTTTTCGAGAGCCTAATGGGTTTTTATTTAATGAGTTGATTTAATGCTACGTATAACTAATTATATGATTTTTTGTATTCACGATGATGATAAAACTAATTTAGCTTTTAGTGTTTATAACCTCAATGTTAGATAAATTTGGTTGATTATCTTAAGTGTTTTTGTAAAATAAACATGCCAGTTGACAAGGGATTACGAACATTAAATATAGTCATGAATAAATTATCTAATTATATTTGCGAAAATGAATGTAAGTTAAAGAATATCGGTTTGTATTTTCTGGTGTGAGACCCACATTATATTAGAGCGAAAAGTTTATGTGGGCCTTGTGTTTTTTTTTTGCTTGTTTTAATTTTATGATTTTTTTAACAACTCAGAAAGTTTGTCAGCCACTTCATCAGGGTTATTCTTGTAGACCATGTAAAGTTTATCTTCTAAGAGAGGTAATTCACTGAAAACCTTTTCTTCATCACCATCTTTCATTAAGGTTAATAATTTTATTTTTGAATCTTTAATTTCTCTTGAAAGAACGCTGTTCAATTCTTTAATAGGCCATGCTTTCGCCACTGAGTTTGCAGATAATATAGCGATTACGTATTTTGATTTTGCGAGTGCAGAGTTGATCTTTGTTAAAAGTGAATCCCCCCAAAAAATAGCAACATGATCAATGAAGGTATTTATTCCTTTTTCTTCTAGAGAGTTAAAAATTGGTATGGCAATATCATCTTTATCCTCGCTAGCATGACATATAAAGACATCATAAGTTTCTGTTTCTTTCATGGCTCGTATACCTTCTTTTGTTTTCATTGGATCATTATGACTCATTAAAGCCATAAGTTTTAGATAAGTTGGGAAATCTTTTCCGCGGACTGATTTGATGAAGCTTAATCGTCCGTAAATATGATTTCTGAAAATTAACGTCGCTCTTCTAATATCAATGCAATCTATGTTGTTGAGTTTTAAGAAATTTAAAGACGCAATGGACTTGTTTTTTCGCCAACCAAAAATCATCGCTCTTGTATTTCTAATGTATTCTCTCTCTAGATTAACTTTTTCATTCACAACAAGACCTGTAACTGATTGTCTTTCGTTCTTTAACTGTACTCTGAATTTATTTTTATTAATTATAAACCCATTGCTTTCTATAATGCTTTTTAGATGGGTTCCGATTTCAATATTTCCAAATTCATCCACTTTGTGTATAATATCTTCCATAGTGTTATGGTTAAAAGAAAATGTTAGATCATCGGCATATCTTGTATAAGTTATCCCTTTCTTTTTAGCTAGCTGAGTTAATTGCTTGTCAAGTGAAGCTGAAGCGATATTGGCTAATACTGGTGACGTACATGCACCTTGTGGAAGTTTACCGTCACTTGTGCAGAGTTGAGCTAAAACGCTAGACGCGGAATGAGAAAAGTTAAATGGTTTGTTCTTGAATATACCATAAACTCTTGGGAAGGTTATTGTGCCAAAATAATCCTCTAAATCAATATTGACCACATATTTTTTTTTCTTGTGTCTATCTGCATTTCCGACAATCCCTTTTCCGCTAATAAAGCCAAACGCACATCTTTTAGGCCTGTAAAAATAGTCAAGTATGATTTTTAACCTTTCCTGCAGTATTGAAATGCTATTGTTAGGGGCTTTTATTTTTCTGATGCCACCATTTTTTTCTTTATTTCAAAGTGAGAGTAATTTTTTCTTTTATAAAGTATGTGCAAGAGTTGCCCAGTTGGAATTTGAAGAAGGTTTGCTACATCTGTAGGAGACGTTATCGTCAATTTCCCTTCATTGATATGTTTGCAAAGAGAATGAATTTCCTCTAACTTTAATGAATATTTATTTTTTAATTTATTATTTTTCCACGCTATGGTTTTTCCTATTGAAAATGGCTTAGGTTCGACATCAACAATATCTGGAATAGGTTGGGAGTCTGCATTATCTGCAGCATTTAAAAGTTCAAGCAAAAGAATTTTTTCATGAAGAGACAAAAAATGCACCTTTCCGTGTAGTAATAATTACGGCTCTGCCATATCACTTTACGCAACGTTAAGCGCGTGTAGCCACTTAGCGATTACATCGGCCACCCTGACTGGTGGCGTGATGTGCTAACATTCTCTAAAGCGTGGCGAATCGACCACGGTTATTTAAGGCAGAGCCGTAATGTTTTTTATCATGTTTAAGAAATAATTAAAAGTAAAAATTATGAATATATAGAATTTAGCAGAAAACATTAGAAGTGAAATGTATCATCTATCATGTATTTTATTCAGTAATAGATTTTAAAACTAGCAAGAGGCAGTTTTAAAGAGAATAATTATGGCAGTTTACATTTAGGTAATTAATTTTTATCGTTATTTTAAATATCGAGACCAAGTAGGCCTTGCGCATATAGATATCTCATATGTCTTGCCATTGCCGGGTTTCCATAGTTTTAGGCACCTCAAAACAGTAAAGCTTTATGAGGTGCCTAACAAGGTGCCTAAAAGGTTCGGATTTAATTAGTTCTCTTCGGACTTCGCGGGACAAATTCAAGGCACAAAAAAGCCCGCAGTGCTTGTGCCATGCGGGCTTTCTGTACTTCACCGGACGTATCCGGATCATGATTTGGTGGAGCTGGCGGGAGTTGAACCCGCGTCCGAAATTTCTACATCCTCGGTACTACATGCTTAGTCAGTCTTTACATTCGCCGGGCAACTGCGGACAGACACGCCATTACCAGACTATCCTGATTAGTTTTAATGCTTCAACCCCAGGCAAGGCATCCACACGATCTCTTTTGGGTTTGACCTCTCTTTGATCCCCGTCTTAAGAGCGGAAGCTAGGGAGAGAGGGCTCAGAGCAGGTTATTAAGCTGCTAAAGCGTAGTTTTCGTCGTTTGCGACTATTTTTTTGCGGCTTTTTACGAGGCCAACCGCCCCTCGGCATGCACCTTGGGTTTCGCAAATCCCGTCGAATCCAGAATCAGCCCCAATGTGTACCGGCGAGTATAACAGATTTATTACGCGCGTGACCAGCCGTCTAAAGAGAAATCCCGCTGAGTGCCATTCGTACAAAATTCCTTCAGCACCAGCGGGATAGGCGGTCAATTAACGTTCGCGTAGCGCCTCGCGGGCGCGGTTGAACGGCTTAATCAGGTACTCAACGATGGTTTTCTGCCCGGTTTTAATATCCACGGTCGCCACCATCCCCGGTGAGATAGAGAAATGGTGGCCGACTTTGTTCACCAGGTAGTCCTGGTTGGTGCGGATAAACACCCGGTAGTAGACGATTTCCGGCTTCACCTTGTCCTGAATGGTGTCCGGGGAGATGGTTTCCACGGTGCCTTCCAGCCCGCCGTAAATGGCGTAATCGTAGGCGGTGATTTTCACCAGTGCGCGCTGGCCGGGATGGATAAAGGCGATGTCGCGCGGGGAGAGCCGGGCCTCAATCAGCAGGTGATCGTCCACCGGTACAATCTCCATCATCTCGCCGTTCGGCGGAATAACGCCGCCGATGGTGGTGACCTGAATGTTCTTCACGATGCCGCGCACCGGCGAGCGCACGGTCATGCGGTTCACCGAATCCTCACGGCCTTTGATAATGGCGTCCAGCATGTCCACTTCGGCATTGGCCTTCGACAGCGCCTCGCGCGCCTGCACGTAATACTGCGAGCGCAGGTCGGTGATCCTTAAGCCCAGGTCGCTTTTCTGCCGCTGCAGGCGCAGCACTTCCACATGGCTCGCCGCGCCACTTTTCACCAGTCGCTGGGTGATATCCAGCTCTTTGTTGACCGACGTCAGCGCGTCCCGCAGCTCGGCTTCGGAGTCGTTCAGCTGTGCCCGGCGGGTTTTATACAGCCGGGTTTCGGAGGCGATCAGGTCCGGGAAGGCTTTGAGCGAGTCCGGGAATTTCAGCGGCTGATCGTTCACTTCGGCGTAAAGCCTTGCGCTGGAGGCCAGAGAGGCGCGGTAACGAGCCGTGCTTTCGCCGACGTTAGACTCGGAGCGGGTCGGGTCGAGGCGGGCGACGATTTGCCCGGCCTGCACTTTATCGCCCTCGTGCACCAGCAGCTCGGTGACTATCCCGCCGTCCAGCGACTGCAAAATCTGCTCGCGGGAACTCGGCACTACTTTCCCGGTGCCGGTGGAGACTTCGTCCAGCGTGCCGAACCACGCCCAGACGCCGAACAGAGCAAACAGCAGCGTGATGAGCAGGATAATGCGGCTCGCCCCGGAAAACTCGCTTTCGCGCTGGATGTCCGGGTCATCCATGGTGACGTCATGCTGACTGGTTTTCATTGTTCCACTCCCGCGGTGGTGTCTGGGCGGCGGCCGGGGCCTGAGCCTGTGCCGGTCTTGCGGCGCCGAGCGCCTGCGCCTTCGGTGCATCCATTACCAGCTGGCCGTCTTTCAGCACCAGCACGCGTTCGACCAGTTCGAGCACCGGCACGCGGTGGGTGGCGACGACCAGCGTGCGGTGGCCGAGCCACTGATTCAGCCGCTGAATAAATTCCCGTTCGGTATGGTCGTCCAGTGAGGCGGTGGGCTCATCGAGCAGCACGATGTTGGGCGAGCGCAACAGCATCCGCGCCAGCAGGATCGACTGACGCTGCCCGCCGGAAAGCCCGCTGCCGCCTTCCATGATCGGGTGATCCAGGCCTTTGGGCAGGTGCTTCACAAAGTTGCTCGCGCCGCTCACGTCCAGCGCCTCGAAGATAGCCTCGTCGCTGGCGTGCGGCGCACCGAGGGTAAGGTTTTCCCGCAGCGTGCCGTAGAACAGCCGTGCGTTCTGGCTCAGGAAGCCGATGTTGCGGCGCAGATCCGCCATGTCGATTTGCGACATCGCGAGATCGTCGAGCCGGGCTTCGCCGCTGGCGAGATCGACCCCACCGGCAAGCGCCTGCAGCAGCGTGGATTTCCCCGCGCCGTTGCGCCCGAGCACGGCAATGCGCTCGCCGCGCTGGATCTCAAGGCGGGCAATGCGCAGCGGAATGCGCGGATCTTCGCTGTGGTATTTGAACTGGGCGCTTTCAAACAGGTAGTGGCCGTGGAGGATGTCCTTGTGGATGAGGTTTTCATCGCGCTGGGTTTCCACCGGCAGCTGCATGATGCTGTCCAGCCCCTGTTTGGCGGCTTTGACCTGCTGCCAGCGGGCGAGCACGCCGCACAGGTTGGCCATCGGGGCAATCATCCTTGAGGCCAGCATGGAGGCGGCGACCATGGCCCCGGTGGTCATTTCACCTTCAATCACCAGCGGGGCACCGAACAGCACCACCACCACAAACACCAGGCTCTGGATGGTGATCCCCCAGCTGATTAAGCCCTGGGTCAGTTCGCGGGTTTTCAGGCCAGACTCGGCGGTAATGCGGATGTAGCTGTTCCACTGCTGGAGGAAGCGGTTTTCCGCCTGCATCAGCTTGATGTCCTCCAGCCCCTGCACGCTTTCCACCAGCACGGCGTTGCGCAGGGTGGATTCGTGGGCGGCCTGGTTGGCCAGCGTGGCGAGCTTTTTCTGCAGCAGCAGGCCAGGCAGCACCATCACGATGGCGGCGACCGGAGCGATCCACGCCAGCTGCGGGGCGATGATCGCCAGCACCCCAACAAACAAGATAAAGAACGGCAGATCGACGATCGTCGAGATGGTCGAGGAAGTGATCATCTCGCGGATTTGCTCCAGCTCGCGCAGCTGAGAAATAAAGCTGCCGGTGGAGCGGGGCACGGCGCTGTTGCGCAGCCTCAGGGCGTGGCTAAAGACGCGATCCGAAATACGCATATCGGCCCGCTTGCCCAGCACGTCCATGATGTTGCTGCGCGTGACCTTCAGGATGAAGCCGAACACCACGGCGATCAGCACCCCGGTCGCCAGCACGTACAGCGTCGGGTATGACTGGGCGGGGATCACCCGGTCGTACACCTGCATCGAGAACAGGATCCCGGCCAGCGACAGCACGTTCACCCAAAAAGCTGCCAGCATCACCGGGCCGTAAGGGCGAATATCCAGCATGATCAGCTCTTTCATCCAGTCAGGGCTGAAGCGAGAGATATAGGCGTCGACGCGGCTGTCTTTCAGCGCCGAGAGCGGGCGGAGGGCGGCCACAAAGCGGATCTCCGGCAGCAGCTTGCTGAGCGACTGGCGGTTGGTGTGGCGTTCGTCGTCGAAGTAGCAGATATCCACGGTGTCTTCGCCGTCAAACTGCTCGATCACCGCGATCTGGCCGTTGGCTAAGTCCACCACCACCGGCAGCCGCCACTGGGATATCGCTTTTTCGGTGTTGCCGAGCATATGGAAGGACAGCCCGGCCTGGCGCGAAAGCTGGGTCAGCGCGGCGACTTTAGTTTTGTCCTTGAACCACGGGGCGTTGGCCTGAATGGTGCCGGGGGAGCAAACCACGCGGTAGTGCCCGGCGACGTGACTGATGGCGTGGGCCCATTGGGTCAGGGCCTGTTCGCTTAAAAACTCCTCATTGGGAGAGGCTGTCTGGCTCATGGCTGAATCTCCAGGGACTGGATGTTGCGGTGTTCCAGACCAAATGCGGTGCGTAATTTGCCGGTGTTATACAGGCAGTTAAGCTGCAGTTGATGGAGCTGGCTCAGCGTTTGTTGTTGGGCGAAGCGCGCCTGGAAGACTTCCTGCTCGGCGTTGAGCACGTCCAGCAGCGGGCGGGAGCCCAGGTCGAGATACTGCTGTTGGTACAACTCGCGGGTGCGGGCGCTCAGCTGTTCCTGACGCTGCAGCACCTGGAGCGCGCTGGCGAGGCTAATGGCCTGGCTGCGGGATTCCAGCAGCTTCTGGCGCACGTCCAGGCGAACCCGGTCGATACCGGACTGCGCCGCTTCCAGCGCATGGCTGGCGGCGTTGCGGCGTGCCGTCAGGCCACCGCCCTGGTAAATCGGCATTTCGACGCGGATATACGCCGAGTATTGCGTGCGGTTCAGTACTTCGCTGCCGGAATAGTTGTTGTTCAGGTAGTGCTGCACGGACGGCTCCAGCGAGATGGTCGGCGTCATCTGCGAGTTGGCGTAGTCGAGGTTAGCCTGCGCCACGTTGGCCTGCGCCCAGGCGGCAAGGACAGCGGGCACCAGGCGGTCGTCCGGCTTCGCCACGTTACAGCTGTTATTCAGCTTCTGCGGAAAATCAGGGCTGACTTTGTTGAGGCTGGTCCAGCCAAGCTGACTCATCAGCGTCGCCTGGGTGCTGTCGAGGTTGGATTCGTACTGGATCAGCTGCGAGCGGGCGGATTCGATACGCGCGTCGGTTTGCACCACGTCGGACATCGAGGTTGCGCCCTGGTCGTTCCGCTCCTGAGTCAGGCGGCCAATGGCGGTCAGCGCGTCCAGCTGTTCTTTGGCGATGTCGACCATTTGCTGCCAGAGCTGCACCTGCACCATCGCCGAGGCGGTGTCGTGCCCGACGGTGTCAATGCTCACCAGCACGTTGGCCTGGGCCTGGGCTTCCCCTGCGGTTTCCGCACGGACCTGGCTTGCGACTTTGCCGAAGTCATAGAGCATCTGGGACAGAGAAAGCACCAGCGACGGGCTGTAGCCGCTGTTGGTGTAAGTATTGGTGTAGCCGTTGTTCATCCCGGCGCTGATCTGCGGGTAGTACTTAGATTTGGCGACGTTGATCTGTTCGGACTGGCCGTAAAGTTTGCCGATAGCTTCACGAATACTGGGGTGCCAGGTCACAGAGCGGTTGACCGCGTCGTTAAGCGTTAAGATTCCGGGCGCAGGGGCATTGAGCGGGAGGGCGGTTGGGCCGTCGAGTGAGGGCAGCTCTTGTTGTTGAGCCAGACCCTGAGTCGTAATAGAAACAGGCGTGTCGTCGGCCGAGGCCTGGAGTGAAAACAGACCGCAAGCCAGCCATAACGCAACAGGCTGTAATTTTCCCATATTTTTTCCCTAATAAATGGCACTGCGTTTTTGTCTTATTCCCCGGGCGTCTGTGCGCCCGGGGATTTTTCGCTACAACTATCAGGCAACAATGTGGTTATTCTGGATCAGCTCATCGAGTGTGGTGTGCACGTTCTCCAAAGTGACAAGAGTGGTTGAGTGGAATGCGCCGGCGGTGCCGTCACGGTCGATGGAGATGACCGTGTTGTTGCCGACGGTAGCCACGCTCAGGTAGTTACCCAACGTTGAGGTCTGCCCGTTCCAGCCGACCAGCAGGTCGTGAATGTTGATCTGGTCCCCCTGCGCGAGCGAGAAGTTGTTCCAGACGTCCGATCCATTGCCGCCGGTACCGTCGTTCGCCCCACCGGCAAGGACGTGGTACACCAGCGTATCGGCGTAGGCCGAAGAACCGTTGATGATGTCCCCGTAGGCAGTACTGACGAACTGCGGGTTCATGTTGATGGTCAACGTGGCGGAGTCTGAATGCCCGTTCTGATCGTTCAGGATGTAGGTAAAGACCTCTTTATTGGTGATGGAGCCCGGTGCCACACCCGCGTTCAGGGTGTAGGTGTAGTTCCCACCGACATCGATAGTCAGGGTGCCGTACTGGCCCTGAATCGTTGCCACCGCGTCGCTGTTGGTCATCGGGTTCAGCGTGGCCGAGCTGCCGTTGGCGCCGGTAATTGTCATCAGCGTATGCACGCTGCCGAGCTGGTCAGCCGCGCCGGCGGAGTCGGTGCCGTCATACAGGTTGCCGTGTACGACGGTACTTTGCGCCGTGAAGCTATCCAGCAGGTTCGAGGTCCCGGTGATGTTCGGCGTGATGGTGATGGTACCCAGTCCCAGTGGCCCCATGTTCCCGACGTAGCTCAGCGTCCAGGTGCCTGAATGCAGATCGGTGACTGGAATGGTTGCCGTGCCGCCCAGCAGGGCGCTGCCGCTAAAGGTGCCGGTATAGGTGTGACCCAGCCCGTCGCTCAGCGTCCAGCTGACTGACAGTCCACCCAATACCAGACCGGAAGCCACTTTGAACACAATATTGGCCCCGCTAAGCACGGTGTTATCCGCAATGGTGAAGGTACCGCTGCCGTTGCCGTGGGTAGAGGCCAGCAGCGCCGTGTTCCAGGAGGTTTGACCGACCGTAGCGCTCGCGTAAGCCGCGGTGTTCTGCGTCGACGTGATGGCCATAATCGAGCTGACGTCGTTCACGGCATCCACGATATGCGGCGTGGAGGTGATGTTCAGCGACGCGGTACCGGTATCACCGTTTGGCGCGGTGACGGTGTACACGAAGCTGTCTGGCGTATTGATGCTGTCGGCACCCTGGCCGCTGTTCAGCGTATAGGTGTAGTTGCCGTGGGCATCAATAGTCAACGTCCCGAACTTGCCGACGATAGTGGTGGTGCCGGTCGCCGAGACAGACACGCCGTTCACCGCCGTCAGCAGACTGCCTGCCGGGGCGATATCATCCTGCATCACGTTCCCGGTGGTTGATGCCGCCAGACTGTCGACCGCGTAGGTGTGATCCTGCAGGATATTCAGCGTGTAGCTGGTCAGCAGCGATACGCCACTCGCGTTCATCAGCAGGAACAGGTAGTCCCCGCCGCCCAACGTCACGGTCAACTGGCCCGAGGTGCCGCCCAACAGCGGAGCCGTCAGCCAGGTTTTCTGCACCTGGAACTGCTCGTACTGCTGAGTCGCCGCGTTGAACTTGTAGATGTACAGGTCAAAGGTGGAGAGCAGCGCTACCCCGCCGACGCTCGCCTGCAGCGTCATGGTGCGGGTCGATCCGTCCGCGACATCAAACAGGATCGGGTTACTCATGTTAGCCAGCAGGTTGAGGTTGACCACATTCCCCAGACCGACGCTCAGCACCGACAGACCCGTTTGCTGTGAAGCCCCGTGGTCAACGGCGACAACATCGGTGCCGAAGGTCAGCGAACCGGTGTTATCCGTGGCGGTGACCGTGCTGGCCGGTGCGCCGTTGCCCAGGGTGACAATCAGCTGTGCAGAGTCGCTGATGCCGTTTTGAGTAATGGTGTAGGTGAAGTTTTCCGTGCTGCCCAGTACTGAAGCCGCGGTGTTGGTTAAGGTGTAGGTATAGCTGCCGTCCTGGTTGATATGCAGGGTGCCGTATTTGCCCTGAACATCCAGTCCGCCTGCGCCCACGGTGTGCGTCACGCCCTGGCCGTCGGTGATCGCCGTGACCACCGTGCCGGTAGGGGCGTTATCGACTGCCCCGCCAGGACCTGGATCGGTAATAACGTTCCCGCTAGAGCTGGTGGTACCGCTGACCACGCCTGCGCTGGTTTGCTCGACGGTGACCGCGAGGTTAGTAGCCGCCCCCGTTGCCAGCAGGCTGGTGTTATAGCCCAGGACGCGGTATTGCCCTTCACCCAGACCTTCGAGGTTCAGCGTCACGCCCGTGGCTCCCAACGTCAGCAGGTTCAGGAACTGCGGCAAGGATGAGTCGACAACCGTCGTCCACGAGTTGGTGCCTGGGTTATATTTCTGGATCGCGATTTCCAGCGTGTTCAGCAGGGACAGTACTACCCCGGTGGCGGCGGCGTTAATGGTGATATTCCCTGTCGCCCCGCTGCCAATGGTGAAGCCGACCTGGGCGGTATTGCTGCCCAACACCGAAGCCACGTTGCCCAAGGCGCCAATCAGCAGGTTACCGTAGCCGCTGTAGTGCTCGGTGGTGATAGTGGCATCGGTGGTGAGTGCCAAATCGACCACGTTGCTGCTGGCCGAAAGTGGCAGAATCGGCGCGGTGATCGAGAGCGACGGTGAGACGTTCCCGGCCGCATCGGCGGCTGATATCGACAGCGACTGCCCTTCAATCTGGCGAGTTGGCAGGGTGATGCTGAACGCGCCGGAAGCATTCGCCGTGCCGGTGACGGTGATCCCGCCCGGCAGCGTCACTGTCACGGTGCTGTTCGCTTCCGCCACGCCGGTGATCGTTGACCCGTCGGCGCTGATAACCCCGGTAGGGATCAATGGCGGGATGGTATCGACAATCACCGAGGTTGGCAGAGAGGCCCCGCCTGTCCCGTTGGCGTTGGTTGCCGTGGCGGTAAAGGCATGTACGCCATCCCCCAACGCACCGGTTGGGGTGAACGTCCAGATGCCGCTTGCGTTGGCAGTAACCGTCCCCAGCAGCGCCCCGTTGTCGTATATCTTGACGGTGGCGTTGGCTTCGGCGGTGCCGTTGATCGTCGGCTGGGTGTCATTGGTGCTCTGCCCGTTGCCCACCACGCCGGTTTTCGGCAGAACATCGTCCACGATGCTGGTGATCACCGGCAGCCCTGGCACACCGGTAAACGGTGCGGTGAAGCTGGCGGAAACGCCGATGTTCCCGGCGGCATCCTGAGCGAAGGCCAGCAGCGGCTGGGCGCTGGTTTGCGCAGGGGAGAGCGTAATGCTGAAGTTCCCGTTGCCGTCAGCCTGAGCCGTACCCAGAACGGTGCCCGTCGCCGAGGTAACGGTTACTTTGCTGTTGGCTTCCGCAACGCCGGTAACAACTGTACCAGTGGCGTTGACCGTCAGACCTGTTGGCGCCAGCGGCGGGACGGTATCGACAATAATACCGGCTGGTACGGACGGAACGCTGACGTTACCCGCCGCATCCGTTGCGGTGACGGTGAACGAGTGGTTGCCCTGAAGCAGAGGCAGCGTTGGCGTGAACGTCCAGACGCCGCTGCCGTTTGCCGTTGTGGTACCCAGCAGCACGCCGTTATCAAAGATATTGACCGTGGCGTTGGCTTCGGCGGTCCCGTTCAGGGTTGGGCGCGTATCGTCCGTTGGCTGGTTGTTGCCTACCGGGCCAGTGATCGGGCCGACATCATCTACCACAGAGGTTATCGCAGGCTGGTTAGGCGCCACGGTATCCACCACGATGGTGAAGCCTGCCGTTGGGCTACTGACTACGCCCGCACCGTTGGTCGCGGTGATAGTAAAGGTATGCGAGCCGTTTGCCAGTGCGGTCGGCGGGGTAAAGACCCAAACGCCCAGGGCGTTAGCCGACACGGTGCCAATCAGGTTGCCGCCATCGTAAATCTTGATGGTGCTGTTGGCATCTGCCGTTCCGTTCAGGGTTGGGCGTGCATCGTTAGTGGCCTGGCCGCTGGTTAATGGCCCGACCGTGCCACCGGCGACGTCGTCCACCACAGAGGTCAGCACCGGCGTATTCGACACGCCGCTGGCGATGGTCAGGGTAAAGCCAGCCGAAGGTACGCTGGTGTTGCCTGCCGCATCGGTCGCGGTGACGGTGAATACGTGCTGGCCGAGAGGCAGCGCGGTCCCAGGCGTGAAGGTCCATGCTCCCAGGGCACTGGTCGTTACGGTGCCAATCAGGTTGCCATTATCGTAAATATTAATGGTGGAGTTAGCTTCCGCTGTCCCGCTGAGGGCTGGCTGAGTGTCGTCCGTTGTCTGTCCGCTCACCAATGGCCCCTGAACCGGACCAACGTCATCGAAGGCCTGAACCACAATCGGCTGAGTCGGCGCAATGGTATCCACCACCACGTTAAACGGTGTTGACGGCAGGCTGACGTTGCCCGCAGCGTCTGTCGCGGTCACGGTCAGCGCATGGCCACCGTTAATCAACGGCGTGGATGGCCTGAAGGTCCAGGCTCCGCCCGCATCAGCCTGGACGGTGCCAAGCAGAACGCCGTTGTCGTACACGCTGACGGTAGCATTGCCCTCAGCGGTACCGGTCAGCACCGGACGGGTGTCGTCGGTGACCTGGCCGTTAGACAAGTTGCCGACGATTGGGCCGACGGCATCCGCCACGGTGCTGATGACCGGCGCGTTCGGCGCAATGGTGTCGACGGTCAACGAGAAGCCGTTCGACGGATTACTGACGTTGCCAGCCGCATCGGTCGCGGTCACGGTTAAGGTATGCGCCCCGTTGCCGAGCGCGGCCACAGGGGTCAGCGTCCACGCGCCAGAGCCGTTGGCAAGGGTGGTGCCGATCAGGTTGCCATCGCTGTAAACTTTAATAATGGCACCGGCTTCCGCCGTCCCGCTCAGAGAAGGGCGGGTTTCGTTGGTGGCCTGGCCGTTGGTGATTGGCCCCAGCACCGGCGCGGTATTGTCCAGCACGGTGACGATCACCGGTGGGTTCGGGGCGACAGAGTCAATATTCACGCCAAACGAAGCCGCGTTACTCACGTTACCAGCGGCATCCGTCGCCGTGACGTTCAGGGTGTGTGTCCCCTGGCCCAGCGGTGCAGACGGGGTGAATGTCCAGGCGCCCAGCGCATCCGCCTGGGTGGTTCCCAGCACGTTATTGCCATCTTTCACCGTGATGGTGGCGTTGGCTTCCGCCGTGCCGCTCAGGGTTGGCTGAGTGTCCTTCGTCAACTGGCCGTTGATCAGCGGCAGGTTAGTGCCCGGCTGAGTCTGGTCGTCGATGACCGAAAGGATGACAGGCACTACAGGCGGCACGGTATCGACCACCACGTTGAACCCTGTGCTTGGGCCGCTGACGTTGCCTGCCGCATCCGTGGCGGTCACGGTGATGTTATGGCTGCCATCCAGTAGCGGAACCGTTGGGGTAAAGCTCCAGTTCCCACCCACCGGTACCGTTACGGTGCCGATCACCACGTTTCCGTCCTTGAAGGTCAGCGTGGTCCCGGCCTCGGCTGTACCGCTGAAGGTTGGCGTATTGTCGTTAGTCGGCTGGCCGGACGTTATCGGCTGGGAAGTGATGTCGTTGGTGACGGAGACGACCAGCGGGGCGGCCGGGGCCAGCGTATCGACGTTCACCACAAAGCCGGTAGACGGCAGGCTGACGTTCCCGGCGGCGTCTGTCGCCGTGACGGTCAGGGTGTGAGAACCCTCGCCAAGGTTAGTGCCTGGCGTAAAGGTCCAGATGCCGAGGGCATTCGCGGTGACGGTACCGATGATGGTGCCGTTATCGAGAATGTTCACCGTGCTGCCAGCTTCCGCCGTGCCGCTCAGGGTTGGCGTTGGGTCGTTCGTGGCCTGGCCATTGGTCAACGGCCCGACTACGCCGCCTACTACATCGTCTACCACGGAGACAATCACCGGCTGGGCTGGTGGCGTGGTGTCGACAATGATGGTGTAGAGCGGAGACAGGCCGCTCGTCTCAAGACCGACGGTCTGGCTGACGGCAAAGGTATGCGGGCCTTGAGTCAGCGGGGTGGTGAGCTGATACGTCCATGTGCCGCCGGCGCCGACGGGCACAGAAGTGAACAGCACGCCATCAATGTAAACATGCACGACCCCGCCCGTGGAGGCACCAGAACCACTCAGGGTAGGTAAAGTATCATCGGTCGATTTCCCGTTGCCGACGTTACCGGTTATGGCGCCCACGTTATCGTCTACCAGATCGATGGTTGGCGGATGCGGCAGGATGGAGTTGGTTGCGGTGAAGTTAATGCCCGCGCTTTGGTTACCCGCTGGATCCTGAGCAATAGCCGTCAGGGTTGCGCCGGTGGTTTGAGCCGGGGACATCGTAACGGTCCAGGTACCCAAAATCGGGTCAGCCACGCCGGTGCCCAGCACGTTGCCGCTGGAGTCTTTGATGATAACCGTTGCCCCCGGTTCAGCGGTACCGGCTACAAGCGTACCGGTAGGGTCGGTGATCGGCAGCACCACAGGGTTTGGTGGCGGAGTGGTATCGACGTTAATCACAATCGGCGCAGAAGGCCCCACGCTGTTGCCTACGTCATCCACCGCTTTGATGGTAATGCTGTGTGCACCTTCCGGCAGCACGGAAGTGGTGATACTCCATGTGCCATTGGCGGCCACGACACCGGTACCCAGAATCGTGGTGCCATTGGTGTCGTACAGCGTAATTGTACTGCCGACTTTGCCGGTACCGGTAAAGGTTGGCGTGGTGTCATCGGTGAAGCTGCCGTTGACCAGCGGGGTCTGGATCGGGCCAACGTTATCAATGATTTCCACGACGACCGGCGCGGTAAGCGGCACGGTATCGACGGTCAGTACATAATCGGTGGATGGCCCGCTGACGTTCCCGGCTTTATCGGTTTGTTCGGCGGTGATGGTATTCACGCCGTTGTTGAGCGCGGTATTCGGCGTAATGGTCCAGTTACCCGAGCCATCCACTACCGCAGAGCCTATCGCCGTGCTGCCGTTGTAAAGCGTGACGGTCGCGCCGATTTCACCCGTGCCGTGGAACACCGGCTTCGTGTCATCGGTAATGCCGTTGGTAATTGGCCCGGTCACCGGACCCACGCCGTCATCTACGGTACCGATAGTCGGTGCCGCCGGCGGCGTTGTGTCTACGGTGATCGCGATCGGGGCTGACGGCAGGCTGATGTTGCCCGCCGGATCGGTCACCTGGACGGTAATGTTATAGGTCGTTTCGGTAAACGGCGTTGACGGGGTCACGCTCCAGGTCCCGTCGGAGCGCACGGTGGCGGTGCCAATCAGGTCGTTCCCGTTGTTGTAGACGTTGATGGTTGAGCCCGCGATGCCGGTCCCGCTAAAGGTTGGCGTGGTGTCATTGGTACTGCCGCCAGGAGCGACGGGACCGACCACCGGAGGCACATTATCGGTCACGACTGGTGCCGCTGGCTGAGCCGGAGGCGTCGCGTAAACCGAGAGCGTGAAGCCAGAAGAAGGCATCCCCGTGTTGCCCGCCGGATCCGTTGCCACGGTAGTGAACACGTGCGTCCCGATGCCCAGCGGTGAGGTTGGGGTGATTGTCCAGCTCCCGGTCGCGTCTACGGTGGCCGTGCCAATTGGCGTTGTCCCCCCGTCGACGTACAGGGTAATAGTGGCCCCAATTTCGCCTTTGCCTGAGAACACGGGTTCCGTACTTTGGGTACTGCCGCCGTTAATCAGCGGAGTCTGCGTGTTTGCGACGTTACCCAGCGCCCCGTCGATGGAAGGCGCTCCCGGCGGAGTCGTGTCGATAATAACAATCTGGGTTGCGGCATTACTGGTATTCCCGGCGGCATCGGTCACGTACACATTGATGGTGTGCGAACCTTCGCTTAGCGGCTGGGTTGGCGTAAACGTCCATGCGCCGCTGCCGTTTGCCGTCACGGTGCCGATCAGCGTGTTGCCATCGTAAATATTCACGACTGCGTTAGCCCCGGCGGTGCCGCTGATAACCGGTTTGGTATCGTCGGTAGAGGTGCCCGGCAGGACTGGCCCGGTGACGCTCCCGACGGTATCCAGAATTTCGCCAATCACCGGCGTGGCCGGCAGCGTAGTAATCAGATTGATGTCCCACGCCGGGGAATGTGCGGTGACGTTACCTGCGGCATCCGAAGCCGTGACCGTAAAGGAATGTGGCCCGTCCAGCAGCGGCGTGGTTGGCGTAAATGTCCAGGTGCCGTTGCCGTTAACGGTGGTGGTGCCCAGGACGTCCAGTCCGTCGTAAACCGTGATGGTAGATCCCGGTTCGCCGCTGCCGCTCAGGGTTGGCGTCGGATCGTTGGTGGCGCCGTTATTGCTGACCGGCCCGGTCACGGTGCCCACATCGTCATACACCTGGGTAATCGTTGGGGCAGTAGGGGCGATGGAGTCTACGTTGATGTTAAAGGCGGCGCTCGGCTGGCTGACGTTGCCTGCGGCATCGGTGGCGGTCACCGTCAGGCTATGCAGGCCCTGGCCAATAGAGGTGGTCGGCGTAAAGGTCCAGGCTCCGCTGCCGTTGGCGTTGACCGTGCCGATCAGCGTCCCGTTGTCGTAGATCTTCACGGTTGAGTTAGCTTCAGCCGTACCGGAGATCGTCGGTTTATCATCGTTAGTCAGGTCGCCGTTATTCAGGTTACCGGTATGCTCAGGCACATTGTCGACCACGGAACCGATGATCGGCATATTCGGTGGGGTGATATCCGGGGCGGTGACCGGGGCGTTCGGGCCGATATTCCCTGCGGCATCCGTGGCGTTCACTTCCACCAGCTGGCCGTTCGCCTGCGGGGTTGTCAGGGTGATGCTAAAGCTGCCATCCGGTCCGGCAACGGCCTGGCCCAACGGATTGCCCAGCGCGTCGGTCACTTTCACCGTGCTGCCAGCCTCGGCTTTACCGGTCAGTATCGAGCCGTCTTCATTGAAGGTGAGGTTGGTCGGCAGCGCAGGCGGCGTATGATCCTGGGCAATGACGGCGGCAGGCGTACTGACGTTGTTCGCGGCGTCCGTCGCAGTGACCATCAGCGTCTGGCCGTTTAGCTGCGGTGGCGTGAGCGGGGAAATATCAAATGTGCCCGTGCCGCTGGCGATACCAACGCCAATCACATTGCCGTTACCGTCCCAGACGGTGACGGTACTGTTCGGTTCGGCGGTACCGGTCACATGCAGGCCATCAGCGCTCACGGCCAGCCCGGTTGGGGCATTCGGTGGCGTGTGATCCGGGGCAGGAATAGCGGCTCCTGGTCCGGTATTACCCGCCGCGTCGGTCGCTTTGGCGGTTAAGATCTCTCCGTTAAGCTGAGGTGGGTTCAGCGTCACGCTGAAGTGGCCGGTACCGTCCGCCGTGGCCGTACCGAGCACGGTGCCGCTGGCGTTTGT
This sequence comes from Enterobacter sp. Ap-867, assembly GCF_011752855.1. Classification (NCBI taxonomy): domain Bacteria; kingdom Pseudomonadati; phylum Pseudomonadota; class Gammaproteobacteria; order Enterobacterales; family Enterobacteriaceae; genus Enterobacter; species Enterobacter sp. Ap-867. The sequence goes on from NZ_VWWS01000009.1 coordinate 161,293, forward strand.
GATGGTGACCTTGCTGTTGGCTTCTGCTGTCCCGGTGAGCGTTGTCCCGTCGTTAGAGACGGCCAGCCCGGTGGGCAGTATCGGAGGCGTGGTATCCACGACGACGCTAAAGCCTGAGGATGTTCCGCTGGTGCCGCTGCCGTTGGTGGCAGTAAAGGTGAAGTTGTGCGGGCCATCAATCAGCGGGAGCAGCGGTGTAAACGTCCACGTGCCGCTGGCGTCAGTTGTTGCGATGCCGATAGGCAGGCCGTTATCAAAGACAGTAACGGTGGAGCCCACCTCTGCGGTACCGCTCAGCGTTGGGCGGTTGTCATCCGTTGGTTGACCGTTCGTCAGCGGCCCCTGGATCGGGCCGACATCGTCAGTGACCGAAACCAGAACCGGAATGGTCGGGAAGCCGGAGTTTGACGCCGGGAAGGTGGTATCCGGCCCCATGTTACCCGCCGCATCCTGCACCTGGGCAGTCAGCGTGCCGCCATGCGTTTGGGCCGGGGTGAGGGTCAGGGTGAAGTGCCCGGTTTGGTCAATTTGTGCCGTACCCAGTACCACGCCGTTTGGACCGACAACTTTCACGGTATCACCGGCCTCACCTGTCCCGGTCACGGTTGTGCCGTCCTGGCTCACGGTGTCAATGGTGACCGCCACCGGTGGAAGGGTGTCCACGGTGAAGGTTGGGCCGACGGTCACGCTACTGATGTTGCCCGCGAGGTCGGTCTGCTGCAGCGTAATCGCGTGCGGGCCATCAAGCAGGGCGATAGAAGGCGTAAAGCTCCAGTTACCGTCATTGCCCACGGTGACCTGACCAATTGGAATACCATTATCAAAGATGGTTAACGTACTGCCCGCTTCACCGGTGCCGCTGAAAATAGGTTTACTGTCATCAGTGATGCCGTTGTTACCGATAGGCCCAGTGATAGAGCCGACCGTGTCGAGGATCTGATCGAGTACCGGCGGATTCACGACGGTATCGACAATGACGGTGTAGGACGTGGAGCTTCCGCTATCGCCGCGAATATTCGAGGCCGTGGCGGTGAAGCTATGCGGGCCGTCGGGCAGACTGGCGACGGGGGTAAAGGTCCAGATCCCCCCCACGAGCACGATGGTGGTGCCGATCTCTACGCCATTATCAAAGATATGAATCGTCTCGCCGACGACGCCTGTTCCCTGCAGGGTTGGGGTCTGATCGTTGGTTGGCTGATTGTTGGGTACGGTGCCAACGATCGGCGGGACGTCATCAATGATGGTGGTAATCACAGGGATGGTCGGCAGCGGGAAGAACGGCGCGGTGGCTTCTCCCGGCGGGCTGACGTTGCCTGCTGCATCGGTAGCCGTGACCTGGAGGTGACTGCCGTCAAGCTGCGGCGTGGTCAGGGTGATGCTGAATACGCCAGTAATAGGCGCAGCGGTGCCGGCACCAATCACGTTCCCGTTCGCATCTTTGATGGTGACGGTGCTGCCTGCCTCGGCAATCCCCGTCACTATGTCGCCATTAGCGCTGACAAGCAGGCCGGTCGGTTCGGCAGGCGCGGCGGTATCTACAGTCACGGTATAGCTGACTGACGTGCCGCTGTCTCCCCGAACGTTAGATGCCATAGCGGTGAAAATGTAGGCGTTATCCACCAGCGGTGTGGTTGGCGTAAAGCTCCAGGTGCCGTCCAGGCCGACCTTAGTGGTACCGATCTCACTCCCGTTGGCATAGATATGAATGGTGTCCCCGGCTTGTCCACTCCCCTGCAGGGTTGGCGTGTTGTCGTTGGTTGACTGCCCATTCCCTACGTTACCGGTGACTGGCGCGACGTCGTCAAGAACGCCGGTAATCACCGGCAATACCGGCGGGAGTACGTCCGGCGCGGTCACGTTGGCCGGAGGACTGTTGTTGCCCGCCAGATCGGTGACAACCACGGTCAGTGTCTCACCGTCTACCTGCGGCGTGGTCAGGGTGATGCTGATGTTGCCATTGTTATCGGCAGTACCTGACCCGACGACTACGCCGTTCGGGTCTTTGATGGTTATGGTGCTGCCCGCTTCTGCATGACCAGTAACGATTTCCCCATCCGGGCTAACGGCGAGACCGGTTGCCGGCCCCGGAGGAGCGGTGTCAATGGTGACGGTATACGCCGGGGATGGGGCGGTTTCGCCCCTTTCGTTACTCGCCGTGGCAGTAAACACATGGGAGCCGTCGGCCAGCGCGCTACCCGGGGTAAAGCTCCAGGTTCCGCCGGCGCCTACCACGACCGTCCCAATCTGTACCCCGTTATCGTAGATGTGAATGGTCGTGCCAGCCTGGCCGGTGCCGTTCAGCGTGGGAGTATTGTCGTTGGTTGGGGAGTTATTGCCTACGTTGCCGCCGTTAGGCGCCCCCGGGTTATCGTTAATTACGCCGGTGATAGCTGGCTCATCCGGCAGCGGGATATTCGGTGCGGTAATGGTGGCACCAGGACTGCTATTACCTGAGGGATCGGTCGCCGTGACGGTCAGTATTTCGCCGGTTATCTGCGGGGTGGTCAAAGTAATAGTGAAGCTGCCATCGGTGCCAGCCGTGCCAGTGCCTATCACGTTGCCATTGGCATCTTTTACCGTAACTGTGGATCCTGCTTCAGCATGGCCGGTCAGGGTATCACCGTCTGGGCTAACGGCCAGATCGGTTGCAGCCGCAGGTGGCACGGTGTCAATGGTGATGGTATAGGCCGGAGAGGTTGCGCTTTCGCCCCTTTCATTTGTCGCCGTGACGGTGAAAGAGTGGGTGCCGTCAGCCAAAGCAGTGCCTGGCGTGAAGCTCCAGGTCCCATTGGCGCCGACCACAACGGTGCCAATCTGCACGCCGTTGTCGTAAATATGCACCGTGGTACCGGCCTGACCGGTGCCGTTCAGCGTTGGCGTGTTGTCATTGGTTGGTGAGTTATTGCCTACGTTGCCGCCGTTAGGCGCATTCGGATGATCGTTCGTGATACCTGTAATGCCAGGTTCGTCAGGCAGCGGAATAGTCGGTGAGGTAATAGTGGCGCCGGGACCAGTGTTGCCAGAAGGATCTGTTGCCGTGACGGTCAGCGTTTCGCCTGTTATCTGTGGCGAGGTGAGGGTGATGGTGAAACTGCCGTCGGTACCAGCAGTACCGGTGCCAATAACGTTGCCACTGGCATCTTTTACCGTGACCGTGGAGCCCGCTTCGGCATTACCTGTAACGGTTCTGCCGTCTGCGGAGACGGCAAGGCCGGTAGGTGCCGGCGGTGGAGTAACGTCTGGTCTGCCAGGATTGCCTGGGTTGGTTCCGCTGTCAGAGTGCCCGCCGCCGCCGCTTGAGGCTGCAGCAATGGCACCACCCGCGGCAACGGCCAGCCCGCCCAGCACCCACGGCCAGAGGGCGCCGCCTTCGGCATGTGCGCCGGTGGCGGTCATGATCGCGTCAATATTGGCAATTTGCTCATAGTGAGCTGCGGTTTCTGGATCCTGAACCCACCAAAGCACGCCGTCATGGCCTTCCAATACTAGCTGGTTGCCACCCTGATCGGCAAAGGCGTAATAGTTTTTGATGGTAATGGTTTCGCCGGAATGGAGTTTGATCACCAGATCCTGGCCTGAACGCGTGTAGCTGGCGACCTCTTCACGCTCAATTTTTAGCTCGACAATTGAAGGGCCTTTTAAGGTGATTTCAGAGGCTTCGACGTTGTTTTTAACGCCGGTTAATTTAGAGATAATTAAAATTGAACGCATTGTTATCACTCCATTCGCGATGAACGTGGTGGTAGTCAGTTGCCCGGCGTAATGTGTTGATTACCGAAAGCAAAATTTTTAGGTGTAAAAGGCCCTTCGCGATGTATTGGCGAAAAAAGGCCTGTATCAAAAAATTGATGACAGTGATTGTTAATAAACAGGGCGTTTCCGGTGCGGAATCGAAATTAGTTAATTCTCAGGGTCATAGGCTCGTCGTTTATTAAATAGAGACTATTGATGATATAGACAGGAAAAAATGAAAGCGCAAATTAAGCCATATTTAACACTATGTAAGTCACTCTAAAGTACCAATGAACGTAGCGGGAACACTCAAATGGCTGAAGCTAGTTCCCATGGTGTATCTCAGGTGCCGTTGTGCTTATTGCATTGAAAGATTTAAGATAAGTTTTAGCCGCGCTTTTGTATTATCCCGGATGAATTGAGACTTCAGGCATAAAAATCCCTGAGTCTGAAAGGGATATAGTGCCTTTTTTGGTGGGGTATTTTGTTTTGTAAAGAAGAAAAATATGGAAGAAGTTATCTATTTTGTGAAGCGTATAAAGATGGTCGCCGAGGCAGGAAATATTATATATCTATGAATTTGTAGTTTTCAGTGGGGAAGATAATTTTGAAGGAAAATAGTATATATTATTTAGTGTCGCTTAACTCATTCAGATGCTCCAATATTTGACTGCGCAATAATAGCTGATAACTAAAAGTGCGTGTGTTTTTTTATACTGGCTCTTCAGAAGAAGAGCCAGTGGAGTGCGGAGCTGAAAGAATTGCCTTAACGGCCGGCGTTTTTCATGATGCGGGCTTTATCTACAGCCCATTCGCGATCTTTCGCATCGGAACGCTTATCATGCTGCTTCTTACCTTTCGCTACGCCTATTTTCACTTTGCACCAGGCGTTCTTCCAGTAGAGGGACAGGGCGACGATGGTATAACCGTCGCGGCTGACGCTACCGAACAGGTTGTCCAGCTCGCGCTGGTTAAGCAGCAGTTTGCGGGTACGGGTAGGATCGCAGACGACGTGGCTGGAGGCGACGGTCAGCGGCGTGAAGTTGGCGCCAAACAGATAAGCCTCGCCATCTTTAAAGATAACGTAGCTGTCGCCGATGTTTGCCTTCCCGGCACGTAATGATTTTACTTCCCAGCCTTGCAGCGCGAGACCCGCTTCAATCTCATCTTCGATAAAGTATTCGTGGCGGGCACGCTTGTTTAGCGCAATGGTGGCTGAGCCTGGTTTGTGTGCTTTTTTCTTAGTCATAGTGCTGCTCAGTATATGTAATCCAGGAGTTCAAAGACACCCCGCGGCCTGCGCGAGGAGGAAGCGCTTATCTTAGCATGAGCGGCAGAGAGTTTTTGTTTGCGCGGTGATAAATGTTATTATTTGTCCGATTTATGACTCCCAGGAATTGTTATGCCGCAGATTAGCCGTACTGCTTTGGTGCCCTACAGCGCCGAGCAGATGTACCAGTTAGTGAACGACGTGAATTCGTACCCGGAATTTTTACCTGGCTGCACCGGTAGCCGGGTGATTGACGCATCGGCTAATCAGATGACGGCGGCGGTCGACGTTTCAAAAGCCGGGATCAGCAAAACCTTTACTACCCGAAATACCCTGACCGACAATCAGAGTATCCTGATGCATCTGGTGGATGGCCCCTTCAAAAAGCTGATGGGTGGCTGGAAGTTCACGCCGCTCAGTGAAGATGCCTGCCGGATTGAGTTCCAGCTTGATTTCGAATTTACCAATAAGCTGATTGAGCTGGCCTTTGGCCGTATCTTTAAAGAGCTTGCCGGCAGCATGGTTCAGGCATTCACTACCCGCGCCAAAGAGGTTTACCGTGCCGCGTGAGATTCAGGTTGAGGTGGTGTACGCTCTGCCGCAAAAACAGTACCTGCGCCAGGTGAAGCTTGAGGAAGGCAGCACGGTTGAGCAGGCGATTGTCGCCTCTGGCCTCCTTGAACTTCGTGACGATATCGATCTGACGAAAAACAAAGTCGGTGTGTACAGCCGCCCGGTAAAGCTGGGGGATAAAGTGAATGACGGCGATCGGGTTGAGATTTACCGGCCGCTGATTGCCGACCCGAAAGAATTACGTCGCCAGCGTGCTGAACGTTCTGCCCAGAAATAACTCTGTATGACAGTGACAAAAAAAAGGTGCCTCAGGCACCTTTTTTTATGCATCGATCCAGCCTTATTCCGCTTTGGTCAGGGCTGGTTTGTTGTCGATGTTAGTCAGTACGCCGCTGCTGTTAAAGGTCAGGGTCAGCGTCTGCTGAGTCACGTTCTCGTGGCCCGGCTGCTGGCGGAAGACATAGAACCAGGTATTGGTGCCGAACGGGTCGGACATCATTGGCGTCCCTAGGGTATAGGCCACCTGTTGTTGGGTCATGCCCACGCGGAGTTTGGACACATCATTAGGTGCCAGATAGTTACCCTGGTTGATGTCTGGGCGGTAAACCACTCGCTCCAGAGTGGAACAGCCTGCGGTCAACATCAGAAGAACCGCTGCGGCAGCAGTCAGCATTTTACAACGCATAGTGATTTGATTCCTTTTCGGGCCGGAGTAGTGCGTGGCTCATTCGTATTATGCCGATGATAATAGACCTTTAAGCAGTTTAAAACCTCAAGGCGCTCAACTCTGACAGTGGGAGCATAAAAAAGTTGGTTGAAAAGGTGGCAGAAAGTCGGATTAGCGAGTGGGGCGGGTGTTTTTTGCACAATGCACGGCGCTGGATACACCGTGCATTGTAAAGCCTCAGGCGGCCAGCAGCTCTTTGGCATTGGCCAGCGTGTTGCGTGTCACTTCACTGCCGCCGAGAAGACGAGCAAGCTCCTGTAGGCGAGAACGTTTGTCCAGCGGCTGCATATGCGTTTCGGTCATTTCTCCGTCGGTTTCTTTGCTGACGAAGAAATGGTGGTGACCGCAGCCGGCAACCTGCGGCAGGTGAGTGACGCACATCACCTGAGTAGACTCGCCTAGCTGACGCAACAGTTTACCCACCACCGCGGCGGTCGGGCCGCTGATCCCCACGTCGACTTCATCGAAGATCAGCGCCGGTGTTTCCATTTTTCGGGCGGTGATCACCTGAATCGCCAGCGCGATGCGAGAAAGTTCGCCGCCCGAGGCCACTTTTGCCAGCGGCTGCAGCGGCTGCCCTGGGTTGGTGCTGACGCGGAAATCAATGCGGTCAGCGCCTTCGGCGGTGAGGTGGTTTTCGTTAAATTCGACGTCAATGGCGAGCTTTCCGTGCGGCATGGAGAGCGAATGCATGCTTTCCGTAATCAACTGGCACAGTTCATTGGCATGTTTGGCCCGGCTTTGGTGCAGCGCCTGCGCCACGGCAAGCGCCTGCTGATGATGTTGGGCAACGGCCTGCAGCAACGCTTCCAGCGACCCGGTTTGCTCATCCAGTAACTGCTGTTCATCCAGCAACTTCTGGTGGAAATCGGGTAGCTCTTCAGGCGTGATGTGGTGCTTACGTGCCAGAGAGATCTGACGAGAAATACGCTGTTCCAGTTCATAAAGACGGTTTGGATCCAAATCCAGACGATCGCAGTAATGGCGTAGTTCGTCGCTGGCTTCGGAAATCTGAATGGCGGCTTCTTCCAGCATATCCAGTACGCCAGAGAGCTTGTTATCCATGCCCACCAGTTCACCCATGAGGTGGCGCACGGTATACAGCTGACTTTGTAGATTGCTTTCTTCCCCGTCGGCCAGCACGTCCAGCGCCTGCTGGCTGGTGGAGAGCAGCTGGCCGCTGTTGGCGAGGCGCTTGTACTCTTCATCAATCAGTTCGAATTCACCGGCAACGGGAGAAAACTCATTCAGCTCTTTGAGCTGGTAGTGAAGCAGTTCGGCTTTGGCTGAACGCTCCTGAGCCAGTTGCTGATGCTGCGCCAGAGTACGGCAGCTTTGGTGCCATTCGCGGTAGCGTTCTGCCATTTGTTGAATCAGCGCCTGCTCGCCGGCATAGCCGTCCAGAAGCGTTTTTTGATGCTCGGGCTTGAGCAACAGCTGGTGGGCGTGCTGGCCATGAATCTGGATAAGCAACTGACCGAGATCGCGCAGTTGGGAAAGGGGCACGGCGGTACCGTTGATAAAGCCCCGGGAGCGGCCATCGCTGCTGATCACGCGGCGAAGCAGGCATTCGCTGCCGTCTTCCAGCTGGTTTTCTTCCAGCCAGCGTAGCGCAGCCGGGGTGTCTTTCAGGGAAAAGCGGGCGCAGAGATCCGCGCGATTTGCACCTGAACGCACCATGTCCGCTTCCGCGCGACCGCCCAGGCACAGGCCCAGCGCATCTATGGCAATAGATTTACCGGCACCGGTTTCCCCGGTAATGGCCGTCATCCCGTGATGAAAGTCTATTTCAAGTTCACGAACGATAGCGAAATTGCTGATGGTGAGTTGAGCGAGCATGACCACTCTCCTGTATGAAAAATCATAACTGTGTTTTCATACAGTATAAACTGGTTTTATATACAGTAAAGTGGCCAGGTGGTTTTTTAGAACAATTTTTTTGACCAGCCGAGTTTCGAACTTAATGTGTTGAAATAGCTGTAGTCTTTCGGGTGAATCAGATTGAGGTGGTAGTCGCAGCGGCGAATGAGTACATCTTCACCTTCCTGAATAGGCAAAGCAATCTGGCTGTCGCAGCTGATTTCAAGGTCACTTCGCATATGGGAAAAACGCAGGCGAATGGTGCTGCTGCTGTTGATCACCAGCGGGCGCGCAGACAGCGTATGCGGGAACATCGGCACCAGCGTAATAGCATCCAGCGAAGGCGTAAGAATCGGGCCACCAGCGGAAAGCGAGTAGGCGGTCGAGCCGGTCGGCGTGGAGATAATCAGCCCGTCAGAGCGCTGTGAAAACGCAAAGATTTCGTCGATATAGACTTCGAACTCAATCATATGCGCGACTTTACCGGGGTGAAGCACCACTTCGTTTATCGCGGTACTGAGGCGCGTAGGCGTATCATGCTGACAGACCTGGGCTTCGAGCAGGAAGCGGCTTTCGGTGATGTAATGCCCTTCAAGAACGTCCGCCAACTGCTGCTGGGCATTGTCCGGGTCAAGGTCGGTCAGGAAACCCAGGTTGCCACGGTTGATGCCAATGACTTTTATGTCATAGCGAGCAAGCACCCGAGCGGCGCCCAGCATATTGCCATCCCCGCCGACGACCACGGCCAAATCAGCCTGCTGGCCTATCTCCGCCAGCGTGCCGGTTTTCACCTGCTTGAGGTTTAGCTCCTGGGCGATTTGCTGTTCCACCATCACTTCATAGCCTTTGGCGCACAGCCAGCGATAGAGCATTTCATGCGTGGTCAGAGCGGTGGGGTGACGCGGATGCCCGACAATACCGATGCAGTTGAAATGTTTGTTCATTATCCTGGTGGTCCTTATTCGCAGACGTTCCTGCGACAATATGACAGGTTCCCTTGAAACCCTGAAACTGATCCCCATAATAAGCGAAGCAGCGAGATGAATGCTAAAAACGCGGAGAATTTCATGAGTAGTAAAGAACAGAAAACACCTAACGAGCAAGCCCCGGAAGATATCGTCATGGATCAGCACGAAGAAGTCGAGGCCGTAGAAGGTGCCGATGTCGTGGATCCGCGCGACGAAGAGATTGCAAATCTGCAGGCTCAACTGGCAGAAATGAAGCAGCGCGAGCGTGAAATTGAGCCGCGCCACCAGGCTGATTTAGCTAACCTGCGTCGCCGTACCGAACAGGATATCGAGAAAGCGCACAAGTTCGCCCTGGAAAAGTTCGTGAACGAACTGCTGCCGGTTATCGACAGCCTGGATCGCGCGCTGGAAGTGGCCGACAAGTCCAACCCGGATTTAGCCCCAATGATCGAAGGCATTGAGCTGACCCAGAAGTCGATGCTGGATGTGGTTCGCAAGTTCGGCGTGGAAGTGGTGGGCGAAACTAACGTGCCGTTTAACCCGGACGTGCACCAGGCGATTGCGATGGTTGAATCTGCCGACGTTGCACCAAATAACGTGCTGATGGTGATGCAGAAAGGTTACACCCTGAACGGCCGTACTATTCGTGCCGCGATGGTTTCCGTAGCCAAAGCCTGATTTATTGCCGAAAGTAAAAAGCCAGCCCGGAGGCTGGCTTTTTTACGTCTATTGCTCAACGCTTTGCCGCAAAGGCTTCACCGGCGTGACGCGCACCTGCTTAATCATGTTGTCCTGTACGTCTAGAATATCGATGTCGTACTGACTGAGCCGGATGCGGGTTCCAGCTGCCGGGATTTCCTGAATCTCTTCCAGAATCATCCCGTTTACCGTGCGGGCGTCGTCTTCCGGCAGCGTCCAGTTAAAGGCTTTATTGAGTTCTCGCACGTTGGCGCTGCCTTCGATAATGACCGAGCCGTCGTTTTGCGGCGTCACTTCTTCCGCAAGCGTAGGGGACATGGACGTGGTGAAGTCACCGACGATCTCTTCCAGAATATCCTCTACGGTCACCAGGCCCTGGATATCGCCGTATTCATCTACCACCAGGCCGACTTTCTTTTTATTGCGCTGAAATTTCACCAGCTGCACGCTGAGCGGGGTGCCTTCAGGCACAAAGTAAATCTCATCGGCCGAGCGCAGCATCACCTCTTTGGTAAACTCTTTTTTCTCGGTCATCAGGCGGTAGGCTTCGCGGACGCGCAGCATGCCGATGGCATCATCCAGACTGTCGCGGTACAGCACTATGCGGCCGTGCGGGGAGTGTGTTAACTGGCGGACGATGGACTTCCAGTCGTCATTAATATTGATACCGACGATTTCGTTCCGCGGCACCATGATGTCGTCGACGCTGACCTTTTCCAGATCCAGGACCGACAGCAGCATATCCTGGTTGCGCCGCGAAATTTGCGAGCGGGATTCATGCACGATGGTTCGCAGCTCGTCTTTGCTGAGGGCGGTGCTAATAATGTTGTCAACCTTGATGCCAACCATGCGCATCAGCAGACGGGTAATAGTATTCAACAGCCAGACCAGCGGCATCATCAGGAACTGCAGCGGGCCGAGCAGCCAGCTGCTTGGATAGGCGACTTTTTCGGGATACAGCGCGGCGATGGTTTTAGGCAGTACTTCGGCAAACACCAGCACAACAAAGGTTAAAACACCGGTTGCTATTGCCACGCCTGCGTTACCGTAAAGGCGGATGCCGACGATAGTCGCTAATGCAGAAGCCAGAATATTGACCAGGTTGTTCCCGATTAACACCAGGCTGATCAGGCGGTCTGGCTTGCGCAGGAGTTTTTCAACGCGCTTCGCTGCCCGGTTGCCCTGTTTGGCGCGGTGGCGCAGGCGGTAGCGGTTTAGCGTCATCATGCCGGTTTCTGACCCGGAGAAGTACGCGGACACCACCACCATGATGATCAGGGTGACGATCAGCGTGGTGGTTGAGATGTGTTCCAAAAGTGATTTCCTTTAAGAGATTAGCTAACGAACTGCTGCAGGACACGGCTGCCAAAATAAGCGAGGGTTAAAATGCCCGCGCCGGCAACGTTGAACCAGACTACGCGGCGGCCGCGCCATCCTTCATGATAGTGCCCCCACAGCAGAACGACGTAGACAAACCAGGCGAGAATCGACAGCACGGCTTTATCGACGTTTTCCATGCTGAACAGGTTCTTCATGTAAAACAGGCCGGTGCACAGCGTCAACGTCAGCAGGACAACGCCCACCTGGGTGATATGAAACATTTTACGTTCGATCACCATCAGCGGCGGCATTTCCGCGCTGAAGGCCAGCTTTTTGTTCTTTAACTGGTAGTCAATCCACGCCAGCTGCAAAGCGTACAGCGCGGCAATGATCAGCGTCGCATAGGCAAAGAGCGACAGGCCGATATGCACCATCATTCCCGGAGTGGCTTCGAGATGGGTGATAAACTCGTTGGGCATAAAGGTCGCCAGCGCCAGATTTATCAGCGCAAAGGCGTAAACAATCGGTAACAGCAGCCAGCCCCGATTACGAGAGGCGACAATGGTCATTACCGTACAAATCATCAGGCTGACGAGGGACCCTACGTTCAGCAGGCTCAGGTTTTGCCCGCCATCGACGGTAAAGAAGCGCGCTTCCAGCGCCAGCGCATGGCTGACCAGGGCAATAGCGGCGGACAAAATGGCAAAGCGTCGCCATCCGCTGTTCTTCCGCAGAAGACCGGGAATGATCAGCGCCAGGCTGACGGAGTAGGCTACAAGCGCAAGAATGGCGAAAACGGGCATATTAATGTGTCGGTCAAATTGGCCAGAGAACAAAAAAGCCAGTATAACGTTACCTGTCGCCTGCTCCAACCGTTGGATCACACCCGAGGCGGCTTCATGATATAATCCGCCAAATTCAGTTTTGTGTCGCGAGCAGCGGCCCCAGTTACCACGTTAGGCAAAATACCATGTTTGATAATTTAACAGACCGTCTGTCGCGTACCCTGCGCAATATTAGCGGCCGTGGGCGGCTAACCGAAGAAAACGTTAAAGAGACACTGCGCGAAGTGCGCATGGCGCTGCTGGAGGCGGACGTTGCGCTGCCGGTAGTGCGTGATTTTATCAGCCGCGTTAAAGAAAAAGCGGTGGGGCATGAAGTCAATAAAAGCCTGACCCCGGGCCAGGAGTTCGTCAAAATCGTTCGCGCTGAACTGGTTTCCGCGATGGGCGAAGAGAACAGCAGCCTGAACCTCGCGGCTCAGCCACCGGCAGTTGTGCTGATGGCTGGCCTGCAGGGCGCCGGTAAAACCACCAGCGTCGGTAAGTTAGGTAAATTCCTGCGCGAGAAGCAGAAGAAAAAAGTGTTGGTGGTTTCAGCGGACGTTTATCGCCCTGCGGCGATTAAACAGCTGGAAACTCTGGCCCAACAGGTTGAGGTGGACTTCTTCCCGTCTGATGTGCAGCAAAAGCCTGTCGATATCGTTAACGCCGCGCTGAAAGAAGCGAAGCTGAAGTTCTACGACGTGCTGCTGGTGGATACCGCCGGTCGTCTGCACGTCGACGAAGCAATGATGGACGAAATCAAACAGGTTCATGCCGCGATTAAGCCGGTAGAAACGCTGTTTGTGGTCGATGCCATGACCGGTCAGGATGCGGCGAATACCGCGAAGGCCTTCAACGAAGCGCTGCCGCTGACCGGCGTGGTGCTGACTAAAGTGGACGGTGACGCCCGCGGCGGTGCGGCACTGTCTATTCGCCATATCACCGGCAAACCAATCAAGTTCCTCGGCGTGGGGGAGAAAACCGAAGCGCTGGAGCCGTTCCACCCGGACCGTATTGCCTCCCGTATCCTCGGCATGGGCGACGTGCTGTCGCTGATTGAAGATATCGAAAGCAAGGTTGACCGCGCGCAGGCTGAGAAGCTCGCCAGCAAGCTGAAAAAAGGCGATGGCTTTGACCTGACCGACTTCCTTGAACAACTCAAGCAGATGAAGAACATGGGCGGCATGGCGAGCATGATGAGCAAGCTGCCGGGCATGGGCCAGTTGCCTGATAACGTCAAATCCCAGATGGACGACAAAGTGCTGGTGCGTATGGAGGCGATTATCAGCTCGATGACGCTGAAAGAACGCGCACAGCCGGACATCATCAAAGGCTCCCGCAAGCGCCGTATCGCGCAGGGTTCCGGCATGCAGGTGCAGGACGTTAACCGCTTACTGAAGCAGTTTGACGACATGCAGCGCATGATGAAGAAAATGAAGAAAGGCGGCATGGCCAAAATGATGCGCGGTATGAAAGGGATGATGCCACCAGGTTTCCCTGGCCGCTAAGCTCTTTTCGATTGCTTTTTACGCCGAAATGAGTAAAATTTTCGGGCTTTTAATATGACACCGGGCTCCATCCCTCGATGGGGCCCGGCGTTTTATTCACTAAAGAGGATGTTATGGTAACTATTCGTTTAGCACGTCACGGCGCTAAAAAGCGTCCGTTCTACCAGGTTGTCGTTACTGATAGCCGTAATGCACGTAACGGTCGCTTCATTGAGCGCGTTGGTTTCTTCAACCCTATCGCTAACGAGAAAGAAGAAGGCGTTCGCCTGGATCTGGATCGCGTAGCACATTGGGTTGGCCAGGGCGCAACCGTTTCTGATCGCGTTGCTGCGCTGATCAAAGAAGCTAAGAAAGCAGCTTAATCTGTCACGGTGGTCATGATGAGCAAGCAACTCGCCGCACAGGTTCCTGTTAACCCAATTGTGTTGGGCAAGATGGGCTCCTCCTACGGTATTCGTGGTTGGCTCAGAGTGTTTTCCTCCACCGAAGACGCCGAAAGCATTTTTGACTACCAGCCTTGGTTTATCCAGCGCGGCGGTCAGTGGCAGCAAGTACAGCTGGAAAGCTGGAAGCACCACAATCAGGATCTGATCATCAAGCTGCAAGGCGTTGACGATCGGGATGCCGCGAATCTTCTGACCAATTGCGAAATTGTCGTGGATTCAACACAGCTGCCGGCTCTTGAAGCGGGTGACTACTACTGGAAAGACCTTATGGGCTGCCAGGTAGTGACCACTCAGGGCTACCAGCTCGGTAAAGTCATCGACATGATGGAAACCGGCTCGAATGACGTTCTCGTCATCAAGGCAAACCTGAAGGATGCATTTGGCATCAAGGAGCGGCTGGTTCCGTTCCTCGATGGGCAGGTTATCAAGAAAGTCGATCTCGCTACTCAAACCATTGAAGTAGACTGGGATCCTGGTTTTTAAAACTCCGAAATCATACGGTAGTCGCTAGCATAGTGGGGATTGGCTTGTGTTTATTGGTGTCGTTAGCCTGTTTCCTGAGATGTTCCGCGCAATTACCGATTACGGGGTAACTGGCCGGGCAGTAAAAAATGGCCTGCTGAGCATTCAAAGCTGGAGTCCACGCGACTTCACCTATGACCGGCACCGTACCGTGGACGATCGTCCTTACGGTGGCGGACCGGGAATGTTGATGATGGTTAACCCTTTGCGGGAAGCTATCCACGCAGCGAAAGCAGCGGCAGGGGAAGGTGCTAAGGTTATCTATCTTTCACCTCAGGGGCGCAAGCTTGATCAAGCGGGCGTCAGTGAACTGGCAGCAAATGAGAAGTTAATTCTGGTTTGTGGCCGTTACGAAGGGATCGATGAGCGCGTGATCCAAACCGAAATTGACGAAGAATGGTCAATCGGCGATTACGTTCTCAGCGGCGGTGAGCTACCAGCGATGACGCTGATTGACTCAGTCTCCCGGTTTATTCCGGGCGTTCTGGGGCATGAAGCATCGGCAACCGAAGATTCGTTTGCTGAAGGGTTGCTGGATTGCCCTCACTACACCCGTCCTGAAGTGTTGGATGGCATGGAAGTACCGGCAGTGTTATTGTCGGGGAACCATGCGGAAATTCGCCGTTGGCGCCTGAAACAGTCGCTGGGCCGCACCTGGCTTAGAAGACCTGAACTTTTGGAAAACCTGGCTCTGACTGAAGAGCAAGCAAGGTTGCTGGCGGAGTTCAAAAAAGAGCATACGCAACAGCAACATAAACATGATGGGCAGGCGTAAGCCCCCTTAACCCCAAAATAGTTGGAGTTGCAGCAAGACGGCAAGCGAGTGAATCCCGATGAGCTTACTTCAGTAAGTGATTTGGGTGAAGGAGAGCAGCCAGCGCAGATGCAGCTTCAAATATGACGGGGAAATATCAGTTTACCCAGGATAAGAGATAAATTATGAGCAATATTATTAAGCAACTTGAACAAGAACAGATGAAACAGGATGTACCTTCCTTCCGTCCGGGCGACTCCGTGGAAGTGAAAGTATGGGTCGTTGAAGGTTCTAAAAAACGTCTGCAGGCATTTGAGGGCGTGGTTATCGCTATCCGTAACCGCGGTCTGCACTCTGCATTCACTGTTCGTAAAATTTCCAACGGCGAAGGTGTTGAGCGTGTATTCCAGACTCACTCCCCAGTAATCGACAGCATTACTGTTAAGCGTCGTGGTGCCGTTCGTAAAGCTAAACTGTACTACCTGCGTGAGCGTACTGGTAAGTCTGCTCGTATCAAAGAGCGTCTTAACTAAGATTCGCTTAGGCGACATCCAAATAAAAGGGCTGCCATCTGGCAGCCCTTTTTTATGGGAAAAAGAAAGCATCGTGCGCTTGTAAAGGTCATCACTCTGGCTGAAAAACATGTGAATTGTGTTTTGTTGTTTGCCCCAAACAGTCGGAAACCACGTTTTTCGGCTGTTTGTCACCGGACGGAAAGGGCTGCCATCTGGCAGCCCTTTTTTATGCTCTAAATCGGCCTTGATTATGGGGCGGTGATGACGACCGCGACGCGGCGGTTTTCCGCTCGGCCTTCGCCGGTGTTGTTGCTGGCCACCGGGTATTTCTTACCCAAACCTTGGGTTGTGAGGTTGCTGCGTGGGATGTGAGCACCTTCGGCCCAGGCATCTGCCACGATATTAGCGCGCTTGAGGGAGAGCTGTTCGTTGTAGCCGTCTTCACCGTAGTTATCCGTGTGACCATCCATGCGGGCGTGTTTCAGGCCGGTCGCAGAGAGTTTAGCGGCCATACTCTGGATGGTCTGGTAGCTTTCAGGCTGCAGCTTGTACTGGTTTTTACCAAACAGGATCTTGTCTGACAGTCCAAGTGACCAGCCGTCGTTTGACTCAGAGAATCCGTACGAGCGCATCGCGGCAACCTGTTCAGGAGAGAACGCCGATGGCGGTGCCTGACAGCCAGTTAACAGAAACGAGAAGAGGATTGCCGGTGCAAATAAGCGTGAAGCTTTCATAATGTATCCCTTTGGGGCGGTTTTATTAGCAACTCACGTTGCTTGTGTTTTTCTATGTACATATTGCGATCAGCAGTTTCCATCAGGCTTTCCGCTGAGGTGATATCTTTCGCGAGCGCAACGCCGATGCTTAGGGTCATGGTGACCCAGTGCTCGCCTGGTAAAAGGATCGGCTGCTCGACCATTTCTTTTAACTGTTCCAGCACGGAAGCGGCTTGTTCTTCGCTGTTCACAGAATGAAGCAGCATGGCAAATTCGTCCCCGCCGAGACGGAAGGCGAGGTGGCGCGTATTGGCATACACCTGTAACCGTTTTGCGACTTCAATAAGCACAGCATCCCCGGCCGCATGTCCCCAGGTATCGTTAACAAATTTGAAGTTGTCGCCGTCCATAAACAGCAAGGCGCTGTTCTGGAGTATTTCGGGATCTGCAATCAGTTTATCCAGCGCGGTTCGGAAGGCTGCTCGGTTTGCCAGGCCCGTCAATGAGTCCTGCAGGGCCGTTTTCTGCAGCGAAGCATTTTTCAGCTGAAGCTGTTTTTGCCATTCTTCCATCTCATCCAGCAGGCTGTTGAAGTCCTGGGCAAAGAGGTGAAACTCCTCAATTTTTTCCGGTGATACGCGGCGAGAAAAGTTACGGTTGCTGCGAACGTCGTGGACAACGTCAGTAATATTCTGCAGCGCGGCATCAATATCGCGATGTAAATGGCGTGAAATGCCTAAGGCGATAACTGACGCGAGTAAAATACAGGCCGTCAGCACGCCTAATGAGAGCCAGACAAACAAAGTCACGGTAGCATCCGTGCCTATCAGCCGCATTTCCCCGATGATTTTCCCGTTATGCCAGATAGGCTGCCTGATCGGATGAGGATATAGCCATCGGGTCACCAGGCCACTCACCATGTCATGCTGAGACGGCTTATCTGCCTGCCAGTGCGTGAGCTCCTGACCATTAACATCTACCACCTTTGCGGCGGTGAATTGCCCTTGCTTGCCCAGCACGGCCAGGGTTTCATTGGCCGCGGTGCCATCACGGAAAACAACGGCGGCTTCCAGGCTATGACTTACAGTCACCGCCAGCAATTCGAGGTTTTTTTGCGCATACTGTTTTAGCGTCAGCATCGAAGCGACGGAAAGCAGCAGCCAGACAGCCAGCATGGCAATAACCACGCTGATTATGCTGATTCTACGTAACGTTCCTTTAAACGTTGGACGTGACGGCGTAGTCAAATCCTTATTCATGACTATTATTCCCTGGCCGAGCCAGCAGTAATACATCCGGACTAACCCTGACGCCGCTGCGGCTGAGGGCATCAAGGTTTACCGAAAAAGAAACTGCGTCATTATGAATATTCAGGCAGAAAGCACTGCCAATTATGCATTGTGGGTTCTGCTCGGCAATTAACAATAAGGGCCGGGATTGATAACGTTCTATTAATTGCAACTGCTGTTGTGGTGACTCGTTACCAAAATATATCCCGTCGCAGTTCGCTCGCAATGCCTCGTCTGATGACTGAACGAGGAGGGGTTGATATGAAATATCGCTATTTTTTGTGCTTAGCGTCGTGGCATAGGCTGCCGTTGAAAATATGCAGAGCTTTGGAAGCCCCTGTAGCTGAGGCCAGCGGGTGTAGCTGACAATCCCGGCCACTGTAGTGCGGACTTTGTCGGGCAGCACGGGGCTTGTTGCCTGTGCAGCCTGCATCCTGAATATCGTTAGCGCGAGGACGATAAATGTTAAAAATAACGTCAGCCCGCGGAGTTGAGACGTGGTTTTCACGTGCCACCAGCCCAAAAGCATCCTGGCCGGTGAAGCCAGTCTTTATTATTTATGATGTTGCCTTTGAGCATATCACTCCCACGTATTTCCGTCATTCATTCCCAGGTGTGATGATATTCCTGATTATCCAAAATAATAACGAGAATAACCCTGGAATGATGCTGTAAATCGTTATCGGTTTCCCCACGAAAAACGCACACGTGGGGGATAATATCAGCATAGAAGGTGGAATGAATTTTTACGCGCGCTTTTGTTTAGTCATGCAGGTTTGACCGTAAAATGTGCATTTTTATGTTTTGTGTAATCTTTTATTTACGAACTTGGCGATTTAATGCGGCGTTTAATTGGTTGTGTAACGATTAATTTACGTATAATGGATTGCAATCTTTACTGTCGGCGGTTACAGTAAGGCCTCCTCTACGAGGAAACGACTATCGCAAACGAGCTAAATACAGGGCAGACATCATGCAAAAAGACGCGCTTAACAACGTTCATATCTCTGACGAACAGATACTCATCACGCCGGATCAGCTTAAAGCGGAATTTCCACTCACTGCGGCTCAGGAAGCGCAAATTGAGCAGTCCCGCCAGACGATCTCCAATATTATTGCTGGCCGCGATCCGCGCCTGCTGGTTGTTTGTGGACCTTGCTCGATCCACGATCCGAAAGCTGCGATTGAATACGCTCGTCGTTTTAAAGCTCTGTCTGAACAAGTTAGCGATAGTCTGTACCTCGTGATGCGCGTCTATTTTGAAAAGCCTCGTACGACCGTGGGTTGGAAAGGGCTTATCAACGACCCGCACATGGATGGCTCGTTTGATGTGGAAGCAGGGCTGAAAATTGCGCGTCGCCTGCTGGTTGAGTTGGTAAGCCTGGGGCTGCCGCTGGCAACCGAGGCGCTGGATCCCAATAGCCCGCAATACCTGGGTGACCTGTTTAGCTGGTCTGCAATTGGTGCCCGTACCACTGAATCCCAGACTCACCGCGAAATGGCTTCCGGTCTTTCTATGCCGGTTGGTTTTAAAAATGGGACTGATGGCAGTCTGGGCACGGCGATTAACGCGATGCGCGCCGCGGCAATGCCGCACCGCTTCGTGGGCATTAACCAGGCAGGGCAGGTTTGCCTGCTGCAGACTCAGGGTAACCCGGATGGGCACGTGATTCTGCGCGGCGGTAAAGCACCTAACTACAGCCCGGCGGATGTTGCCCAGTGTGAAGTCGAAATGCAGATAGCAGGCCTGCGTCCGTCCTTGATGATCGATTGCAGCCACGGCAACTCAAATAAAGACTTCCGTCGCCAGCCGGGCGTGGCCGAATCCGCCATTGCCCAGATTAAAGATGGTAACCGCTCTATTATTGGCCTGATGATTGAAAGTAATATCCATGAAGGGAATCAATCATCAGAGCAGCCGCGTAGCGAAATGAAATACGGCGTGTCCGTTACCGATGCATGCATCGACTGGGAAACTACGGACAGCCTGCTGCGTGAGATCCACAAAGATCTGAGCGGCGTGCTGGCGGCTCGTCAGGCATAAGAGGTTTACTATGGTGGCTGAATTGACCGCACTGCGCGATCAAATCGACGAAGTAGATAAAGCACTACTGGATTTGCTGGCTAAGCGGCTGGAACTGGTAGCGGAAGTGGGGGAAGTAAAAAGCCGCTTCGGCTTGCCGATTTATGTGCCGGAGCGAGAAACCTCCATGCTGGCGTCTCGCCGCAAAGAGGCTGAAGCTCTGGGCGTTCCGCCGGATTTAATTGAGGACGTGCTGCGCCGCGTGATGCGCGAGTCGTACTCCAGCGAGAACGACAAGGGCTTTAAAACCCTGCATCCTGCTTTGCGTCCGGTGGTGATTGTTGGCGGCGGTGGCCAGATGGGCCGTCTGTTTGAAAAAATGCTGACGCTTTCCGGCTACCAGGTTCGTATTCTTGAAAAAGAAGACTGGGACAAAGCACCGGCGCTGCTGGCCGATGCGGGCATGGTGATTGTCAGCGTACCGATTCATATCACCGAGCAGGTTATCGCTAAGCTGCCTCCGCTGCCGGCGGACTGCATCCTGGTGGATTTAGCGTCGGTGAAGAATGGCCCGCTGCAGGCGATGCTTGCCGTACATTCGGGCCCGGTTCTTGGCCTGCACCCGATGTTTGGCCCGGATAGCGGCAGTCTGGCAAAACAGGTTGTGGTCTACTGTGATGGTCGTCAGCCTGAAGCCTATCAGTGGCTGTTGGAACAGATTCAGGTCTGGGGTGCGCGCTTGCACCGCTCCAGCGCGGTTGAGCATGACCAGAACATGGCGTTTATTCAGGCGTTGCGCCACTTCGCGACCTTCGCCTATGGCCTGCATCTGGCGGAAGAAAATGTGCAGCTTGAACAGCTGCTGGCGCTGTCTTCGCCGATTTACCGCCTGGAGCTGGCGATGGTGGGCCGACTGTTTGCCCAGGATCCACAGCTTTATGCCGACATCATCATGTCGTCGGAAAGTAACCTGGCGCTGATCAAACGTTATTATAAACGGTTCGGCGAGGCGATCGGCCTGCTGGAACATGGCGACAAGCAGGCGTTTATCGACAGCTTCCGGAAAGTGGAGCACTGGTTCGGGGATTACGCGCAGCGTTTCCAGAATGAGAGCCGCGTTCTGTTACGGCAGGCAAATGATAACCGTCAGTAAGTGCCAAAAGGTCTTATAATCAAAAGCCAGTGGGAGTTTGCCCGCTGGCTTTTTTGTTTGTCAAAAGGATCCCTGAAATGGCTGAGCCGCAGTTGCTGTTCGACTATACCGGTCACTTACCCGAATGCCCTACGTGGAGTGCAGAAGAAGGCAGCCTCTACTGGACGGATATTCTGGAGAATGAAATCCACCGCTACCATCTGGCCAGCGGCAAACATGACGTTATTCAGTTTTCTGAAGAAGTAGGCTGTTTTGCCTTGCGTGAGTCCGGCGGATTTATCGTGGCGATGAGAAGCGGTATCTGGCTAACCAATAATACTGGGCTGATCGTGGGCAAAGTCTGTGATAACCCGAGCAACCCGGATTTGGCGCGTTTCAACGATGGCGGCACCGACAGGCAGGGGCGTTTTTATGCCGGCACGTTCTGGGGGCCAGGGGATTACAACGGCGCGCTACTTTGCCGGGTGGATAACGATCTGACGCCGCATGTAGTTCAGCATGATATTCATGGCGCAAACGGGCTTGCATTTAGCCCGGACGGCAAATGGATGTATACCTCTGACACGCCCAATGCCGTGATTTACCGCACGCCGCTGGATGAGCAAGGCGAGCCAGGCCGACGTGAAGCCTTCAGGCGGTTTGCCGAAGGTGAGGGCATTCCTGATGGCGCGGCGATGGATTGCGAAGGCTATTACTGGACGGCGTTGTTTGATGGCTACCGCATTGTGCGCATTTCTCCTCAGGGTGAGATTGTGGAAGAGCATCGCTTGCCCGTGCGTTGCCCGACAATGGTCTGTTTTGGCGGCGAGGATATGAAAACGCTGTTTATTACCACCACCAGAGAAAACATGGATGAAGATGAAGTGGCCCGATTACCGCTTTCCGGGGCGCTTTTCACCCTCCGCGTTGCGGTGGCCGGAATGGAAAAACTGAAGTTTCGGGAAGTGTGATTTGTGCAGCCCGGTTTTAGCCGGGCTGGCATTGTGATCAGGCCGGGTCGACCGGTACCACGTTTTCGCTTGGGTAGCTGCCGAGCACTTTCAGAGAGCGAGTAATTTCCCCCAACTCGCGCAGCGCCTTACGCATACTCTCATCTTTCAGGTTTGCCTGAATATCCAGATAGAACATCTCTTCCCACGGGTTGCCGTTGATTGGGCGCGATTCCAGCTTAGTCATGATCAGACTGTGGTTGCGTAATACCAGAAGTGCTTCTACAAGGGCACCGGCCTGCTGGCCAGTCGCCATAAGCAATGTAGTTTTCGCTGGTACCTGATCGGACACTTCGACGGCCTTACGGGCCAGAACGATGAAGCGAGTGATGTTCTGGGTCTGGTTCGCGAGGTTACGCTCCAGCACCTGCAGGCCATAAAGTGCGCCGCCGGCTTCGCTGCCCAAAGCGGCAACGCGAGGAGAGTTGGCCTGAGCGACTTTTTCCATCGCGGCAGAGGTACTTTCGGTGTATTCAATTTTCCAGTGTGGATAACGATTAATGAACTGGCTGCACTGCTGGAAAGGTTGAGGATGACTATAAACCGTTTGGATTTCCTCGAGATCGGTGGAACCGGAAACCAGTACGCAGTGGTCAATCGGCACGGTCATTTCGGCAACAATCGACAGGCTGGTGTGCTGCAGTAGATCGTAGACGTCATTAATGGCCCCCGAACTTGTGTTCTCGATTGGCACGACAGCGTAATCGGCCTGGCCGGTTTCCACCTGATTGAAGATGTCGTGGAATTTGGCACAGCCGCTTTCGATGAACTGCTCAAAGTGGCGCGCGGCATACTGGCGCGCAGCAAGATGAGAATAAGAACCTTTGGGGCCGAGGAAAGCGACGCGGGCAGAGTGAGGGTTCGTTTTGTTCAGGTGCTGCTGCAGCAGAGTTTGCTGGGTCAGAACAGAATCTTCAATAATGAGCTGGAACAGGCGCGTGATGTAGTGGGCATCGAGATGGTGATCTTTACCGAGAGTAATCAGGCGTTCCAGTAAATCTCTTTCACGATCGATATCGCGTACCGGGCGGTGAGAAGCGAGTTTGGCTTTGCCAACTTCAACCGCTAGCAGGCGGCGCTCTGCCAGCAGGGCTAACAGCTTTTCATCCAGCGCGCTGATTTTATCGCGCAGGGCCAGCAACGGATTAATTTCGGTCATAACGCTACCTTTTCGGTGTCCATAAAAAAAGCCTCCCGGTTGGGAGGCTTGTTTGTTCGTCTTCGCATTCTTTATCACACGACGAATTGCCTCCCAGTCAGGGGAAGGTAAAAAAGAATGCGAAGAAGAACGGGAAAAGTTTCATGTCAGGTTTCCTGAGGAATCTGAGAGGTAAAGTACCTGCTCTGTTTTCGTTCTGTCAATAAAAAACGCGCCCGGAGGCGCGTTGCGGTGAGTGGAAGGAGAGTGATGTATTACTCTTCGTCAGCTTCTGCTTCTGCGAAGGACACGTCTTTCACTGAACCTGCTGCGCGACGTGCTTCACCTTTGTGTTGCACTTTATTTAACTGCCGCTCCAGTTTGTTGATCAAATCGTTGATAGCCGTATACATATCTTCATGTCTGGCACTGGCTACGAGGTGCCCATTCGGTGTGTTAATCGTGGCATCAGCCACAAAACCTTGAGGCTCTTTGGACAAGATAATATGTGGATTAATGAGATGAGTTTGCCACTTGTCCAGTTTGCTGAGACGGTCGGCGACATGCTGGCGAATAGCTGGGGTGATTTCCATTTGCTTGCTGGTAATGTTCATTGTCATAAATTTACCTCTTGTCTTTGCCGTCTTGGTAACTCCAGCATACCGTTCTTAATGTCAAAATGTGTGATGTAAATCACGTTATTTTGTCACTTTTTGTCAAGGAGACCTTTTTGTGAGGCAGGACAGGATATGTGCTTTTAAGGCTTGTGGTTATCAGAAATCACGTCCATATTGGATGGGATGACCTGACGCTAAACCGTTTCAGTTTTCGCGTCGGCAGATAAAAAAACGGCAGCCGAGGCTGCCGTTTTTCTTGTTATATTGTCGATCAGGTGTTGCTGCTGTTGGCGGCAATGATCTTCGCGACTTTCTCTGCCTGACCCGGCATCTGCAGCTCGCGGTAGGCATTTTCCATCAGCTTCAGGCCATCGCGGGTGGCCTGAGTGTCAGGATAATCACGCAGCATACCTTCTACGCGATTAACTACTGCCACCCACGCGCCGCGTTTCGTGTAATATTGCGCCACGGAAAGCTCATACTTCGCCAGGCGATCTTTCAGGAACACGAGACGTTTAGTCGCATCGGTAACGTACTGGCTGTTCGGGTAGCCGCGCACCAGCTTCGAGAAGTCGTTAAAGGCATCGCGTGCGTGCTGTGGATCCCGGTCGGAACGGTCAACGCCGAAGAAACCCTGCAGCGCACTGTCATCCAACGCCATGTCCGTCAGGCCACGCATGTAAAGTACGTAGTCGATGTTTGGATGCGTAGGATTGAGGCGCATAAAGCGATCGATCGCCGCCTGAGCCAGCGGTAAGTCCGCATTTTTGTAGTAGGCGTAGATCAGGTCGAGCTGCACTTGCTGAGAGTACGGGCCGAATGGATAGCGGTTATCCAGCGCTTCCAGTTGCGTTATCGCCGCTTTAAAGTTACCGTCCTGCAGCTTTTGCTGGGCAGTCGCGTAGATCTCAGAAGGCGGATTATCAGGAACCTCATCCTTGGAACTGGAGCAACCAGCCAAAGCCAGGCTCAACGTGGCCGCTGCCACCAGATATTTCATGCGCGTCATGACGTTTGACTTTCCTAAGTAATGTTATTTCCGGGAGAGTTCGTGTTCCGGCTCCCGATAAAGACCAGCTACAATAGCACATTATATTAAACGGCATTGCCGTAAAACCCAACGTTAACGAAAGAAGCTGTCTATGGCACAACTAGTACAACTCACCGAAACGGTGTCCGATTCACAACTGGGTCAACGCTTAGATCAGGCATTGGCCGAATTGTTCCCGGATTATTCGCGTTCGCGCATAAAAGAATGGATTCTTGACCAGCGAGTTACGGTCAACGGCGTTGTCTGGGACAAGCCGAAAGAGAAAGTGTTGGGTGGCGAAAGCGTAACCATCAATGCTGAAATTGAAGAAGAGGTCCGCTGGGAGGCTCAGGATATCCCGCTGAATATCGTCTACGAAGATGAAGATATTCTGGTGATCAACAAGCCACGCGACCTCGTTGTGCACCCCGGTGCAGGCAATCCGGACGGTACTGTGCTCAATGCGTTGCTGCACTATTACCCGCCAATTGCGGATGTGCCTCGCGCGGGCATTGTTCATCGTCTGGATAAAGACACCACCGGCCTGATGGTTGTGGCAAAAACTGTCCCGGCGCAAACTCGTCTGGTTGAAGCCCTTCAACTGCGAGAAATTACCCGTGAGTACGAAGCCGTTGCAATTGGTCATATGACAGGCGGTGGTACGGTTGAAGAACCAATCAGCCGCCATCCAACTAAACGTACCCACATGTCAGTGCATCCAATGGGCAAACCGGCGGTCACTCACTATCGCATTATGGAGCACTTCCGCGTGCATACGCGCCTGCGTTTGCGTCTGGAAACCGGCCGTACTCACCAGATCCGCGTGCACATGGCGCATATCAGCCATCCGCTGGTGGGCGATCAGCTTTACGGTGGGCGTCCTCGTCCGCCGAAAGGCGCATCGGAAGAGTTCGTCAGCGTACTGCGCAAGTTTGATCGCCAGGCCTTACACGCAACCATGCTGCGCCTGTACCATCCTATCAGTGGTATTCTGATGGAGTGGAGCGCGCCAATCCCACAGGATATGGTTGAACTGATCGAAGCTTTACGCGCTGATACCGAAACCCATAAAGACCAACTGGACTGGCTATGACCAAAACGATCGTCCCGCACTGGCCTCTTCCTGAAGGCGTTGCTGCCTGTAGCTCAACCCGCGTGGGTGGCGTTAGCGTCGCACCGTATGACTCGATGAATCTGGGTGCCCATTGCGGCGACGATCTGGCTGATGTTGAAGAGAATCGTCGGCTATTTTATGCAGCCGCAGGCTTGCCTTCGAAGCCGGTCTGGCTTGAGCAGGTTCACGGGAAAACTGTGTTGAAGCTAACGGGCGAGCCATATGCCTCAAAGCGAGCGGATGCTTCTTATAGCAATACGCCGGGGACGGTTTGCGCGGTGATGACGGCGGATTGTCTGCCGGTGCTGTTTTGTAATGAGGCCGGAACTGAAGTTGCGGCAGCGCATGCTGGCTGGCGCGGTTTATGTGAAGGCGTGCTCGAAGAGACGGTAGCCTGTTTCCAGGATCGCCCACAGAATATTCGCGCCTGGCTAGGGCCGGCTATTGGTCCGCAGGCGTTCGAAGTGGGGCCGGAAGTTCGCGAAGCCTTTATGGCGAAGGACGAAAAAGCGGCAAACGCTTTTAGCGCAGCGGGCGAAAAGTACTATGCTGATATCTACCAGCTTGCAAGGCAGCGGCTGGCGAACGTGGGTGTTACGCAGGTGTACGGCGGTGACCGCTGTACCTGGACCGAAAGTGGCGATTTCTTCTCATACCGTCGCGACAGAACAACGGGTCGTATGGCAAGTTTCATCTGGCTGATATAACCTATCGAATCAAGACGATCCAGTGCGTGTCGCTCGCGCTTCATATATTTCAGGTCATTAACCTTGAATAATTGAGGGATGACCTCATTTAATCTCCAGTAGCAAATTTGACCTGTTTATGGGAGGAGTTATGCGTCTGGATCGTCTTACCAATAAATTCCAGCTTGCTCTCGCCGATGCCCAATCTCTTGCTCTTGGGCACGACAATCAATTCATCGAACCTCTGCATCTGATGAGCGCTCTGCTCAATCAGGAAGGGGGCTCTGTGCGTCCGTTACTGACCTCTGCGGGAGTCAACGCGGGCAAATTACGTACCGACATCGAGCAGGCATTAAGCCGCCTGCCACAGGTAGAAGGCACCGGCGGCGACGTTCAGCCTTCTCAGGATTTGGTGCGTGTACTGAACCTGTGCGACAAACTTGCACAAAAAAGAAACGACAACTTTATTTCGTCAGAACTGTTTGTTCTGGCGGTACTTGACTCACGCGGCACTCTGACCGACCTGCTGAAAGCGGCAGGCGCAACGCCAGCCAACGTAACCGCCGCGATTGAGCAAATGCGTGGAGGGGAGAACGTGAACGATCAAGGTGCCGAGGATCAACGTCAGGCATTGAAGAAATACACCGTTGATTTAACTGAGCGAGCTGAACAAGGCAAGCTGGACCCGGTAATCGGCCGTGATGAAGAAATTCGGCGTACTATCCAGGTATTGCAGCGCCGTACCAAAAATAACCCGGTACTGATTGGTGAGCCGGGCGTGGGTAAAACAGCCATCGTCGAAGGGCTTGCACAACGGATCATTAATGGCGAAGTACCTGAAGGTTTGAAAGGCCGACGCGTGCTTGCGCTGGATATGGGCGCGCTGGTGGCCGGTGCCAAATACAGGGGTGAGTTTGAAGAGCGTCTCAAAGGTGTGCTGAACGATCTTGCTAAGCAGGAAGGCAACGTCATTCTGTTTATTGATGAGCTACATACCATGGTTGGCGCAGGTAAAGCCGACGGCGCAATGGATGCCGGGAACATGCTTAAGCCAGCCCTGGCTCGAGGTGAATTGCACTGCGTTGGCGCAACCACGCTCGACGAATACCGTCAATATATAGAGAAAGATGCCGCGCTTGAGCGTCGTTTCCAAAAAGTGTTTGTAGCAGAGCCTTCTGTAGAAGACACCATTGCGATTCTGCGTGGGCTGAAAGAACGCTATGAGCTGCATCACCATGTACAAATTACCGACCCGGCGATTGTCGCGGCAGCTACGCTGTCCCACCGCTATATTGCCGATCGTCAGCTGCCGGATAAAGCCATCGACCTCATCGACGAGGCCGCATCCAGCATTCGTATGCAGATAGACTCCAAGCCGGAAGAGCTTGATCGTCTTGACCGCCGTATTATTCAGCTCAAGCTGGAACAACAGGCGTTGAAGAAAGAATCTGATGAAGCCAGTCAGAAACGCCTCAGCATGTTGAATGAAGAGCTGGAAGATAAAGAGCGTCAGTATTCGGAGCTCGAAGAAGAGTGGAAGGCGGAGAAAGCCTCGCTGTCAGGTACGCAGACCATTAAGGCTGAGCTTGAACAGGCGAAAATAGCAATCGAGCAGGCTCGCCGCGTGGGTGACCTTGGGCGGATGTCTGAATTGCAGTACGGCAAAATTCCAGAGCTGGAAAAACAGCTGGCCGCGGCAACCCAAAGCGAAGGGAAAACCATGCGTCTGCTGCGTAATAAAGTGACGGATGCAGAAATCGCCGAAGTCCTGGCTCGCTGGACCGGGATCCCGGTAGCCAGAATGCTGGAAGGTGAGCGCGACAAGCTATTACGTATGGAAAAAGAGCTTCATCAGCGTGTGATTGGCCAGGATGAAGCCGTCGAAGCTGTCTCTAACGCGATTCGTCGTAGCCGTGCTGGATTGTCCGATCCTAATCGCCCAATAGGTTCGTTCCTGTTCCTAGGGCCAACCGGGGTAGGTAAGACTGAGTTGTGCAAAGCGTTAGCGAACTTTATGTTCGACAGTGACGATGCGATGGTGCGTATCGACATGTCCGAGTTTATGGAGAAACACTCCGTATCGCGGCTAGTGGGGGCGCCTCCGGGTTATGTCGGTTATGAAGAAGGTGGCTATTTGACGGAAGCCGTTCGTCGCCGTCCTTATTCCGTTATTCTGCTGGATGAGGTAGAGAAAGCGCATCCGGATGTGTTTAACATTCTGTTGCAGGTTCTGGACGACGGCCGTCTTACCGATGGGCAGGGCCGTACTGTTGATTTCCGTAATACGGTTGTCATTATGACCTCTAACCTTGGTTCAGACTTAATTCAGGAGCGTTTCGGTGAACTGGATTACGGCCATATGAAGGATCTGGTGCTGGGCGTTGTTAGTCAAAGCTTCCGTCCGGAGTTCATTAACCGTATTGATGAGGTTGTTGTCTTCCATCCTCTTGGGGAGCGCCACATTGCTTCTATTGCTCAGATTCAGCTGCAGCGTCTGTACAACCGGCTGGAAGAGCGTGGCTATGGCGTAAGTATCTCTGACGACGCATTGAAGCTCATCAGCGAGAACGGTTACGACCCGGTCTACGGTGCTCGTCCGTTGAAACGGGCTATTCAGCAGCAAATTGAAAACCCATTGGCTCAGCAAATCCTTTCCGGTGAGCTGATTCCTGGAAAAACAATCAAGCTGGAAGTCAAAGACGACCGCATTGTGGCTGTGCAGTAAGTCACTCAACGTAAAAAACGAGCCCATTTGGGCTCGTTTTTGTTTGTAAAACAGCCATTGCTGGCTGGGTTTTATCCTTTTTGCCTGGAAAGTGAGCGGTCAGAAAGTTTTTTCAAATTAGGGGTTGTCAGGCTCTGAGAACTCCCTATAATGCGCCTCCACTGACACGGCGAAGCGGCTTCGAAAGCGGCTTCACAACCCGGTAGTCAGTCAGACGAAAGCAAAAATAAACGCTTGACTCTGAAAGAGGAAAGCGTAATATACGCCACCTCGAGTTAGCAAGCGAAAGCGCCTAACTCACTGCTCTTTAACAATTTATCAGACAATCTGTGTGGGCACTCGCAGGATTGATATCTCAGCATCTTCGGATGCAAACAAATATCAAGTCTTGAAGAGTGACTACTGATTTTATAAACAGTTTT
>NZ_VWWS01000010.1:0-113081 GCF_011752855.1 Enterobacter sp. Ap-867
GAGTCAGTCGCTTTCGCTTGCTAACTCGAGGTGGCGTATAATACGCTTTCCTCTTTCAGAGTCAAGCGTTTATTTTCGCTTTCGTCTGACTGACTACCGGGTTGTGAAGCCGCTTTCGAAGCCGCTTTCGAAGCCGCTTCGCCGTGTCAGTGGAGGCGCATTATAGGGAGTTCTCAGAGCCTGACAACCCCTAATTTGAAAAAAACTTTCAAGCGTCGTTTTTTTACTCAAAACGGCACTAAAGTGCCAGTTTTTCGAGCCTTTCAAAGCCGTAACGTTGTAAAACGGGCATTAATTGCGCAGTTTCAGGCGTGAATGCCATACAATAGGCAATATTCGGATCTGCAGACGCCGCTTCAGGCGCTTCATGTTCCAGTAACCAAACGGTACGCCTTGCAATCGCGGCACCGGAATCGATCAGCCTCGTCCCCTCAGGTAACACTTCCAACAGTTCTTCCTGTAATAAAGGGAAATGCGTGCAGCCTAATACAACAGTATCCGGCGGCTCCGACATCCGTAACCACGGCCGCAGGATTTTACGCAGCTCGTCCAGCGGTACAGGCTCACCATGAAGCTTCGCCTCCGCCAGCTCCACCAGTTCGGCAGACCCCAGCATCTCAATTTTGCATTCGGTAGCAAATCGGGAGATAAGCTCGTGGGTATAAGGACGCTTGACCGTGCCGCGTGTTGCCAACAGACCCACAACCCCATTTGTCGTCAAACGCGCAGCCGGTTTAATCGCAGGCACAACGCCAACAACAGGGAAGTCGAACTTTTCGCGTAAAGCAGGGAGGGAAACAGTGCTTGCGGTATTACAGGCAATAACAGCGAGGGCTAAAGGATAATGCTGCTGGACAGCAGTCACTATTGAGACCACCCGGTCGACGATAAACTCTTCGCTCTTTTCGCCGTATGGAAACGCCACGTTATCGAAGGCGTAGATGTAATGAAGATCCGGCAGAAGCTGCCGAATCTCATTGTAGACGGACAGCCCACCAACGCCGGAGTCAAAAACCAGCACGGTGGGATGTGCATCAGAAGGTGTAGCTGCCAGACAAGTAGTATTCCCGTCCTGCAGTATGGTAGCCATAAACCGTCTCGTAATCTTTATCGAACAGGTTAGCTATTCTACCACGAACGGTCAGCTGTGACGTGACTGGATACGACAAGGCAACATCCCACAGGCTGACACCGCCCATTTTCACGGTTTGATAGGTATTGAAATCGGTGTCGTAGCGTGAGCCCAGGTAATGATAAGTTACGCTCCAGTCCAGATCGTAGAGCGCCCAGTCAAGCTGGTACTTCACCTGTTGCTTAGCGCGACGCGCCAGCGGTGCATCGGTCAGGCCATTGCGAGCGTCAACATAGTCATAGCTAACGCTGTGCTGTACTGGCCCGGTATCAAAGGAAGCCGTCCCTTCAATGCCTTTGATATTGGCCTTGCCTACGTTGTAATAGCTGTTCGTCCCGCTGTTGAAGTCGATCAGGTTATCAACAAGGTTGCGGTAACCCGAAACGCGCCAGTTCACACCGGAAGTTAACCCTTCAAATGCGCCTTCCCACTGACGGCTTTCTTCTGGATTCAGATCTCTGTTCCCGTAGAAGCCAAACAGCTGCCCCTGGTTTGGCGCCTTAAACGCCGTACCGTAGGAGGCAATAAAGCGATACCCCTCAACAAATTCCCATGCCGCACTACTCTGCCAGGTGCCGTGATTACCGAACTCTGAGTTGTTATCGTTACGCGCGGCGCCTTCAAAGGTGAAATCACCCAGCTTTTGCAGCGCTGTCAGATAGACGCCGGTATTACGCTGGTCGTAGCCGTCAGTTACATAGTTAGTACCCGGTTCAGTGCTTTGCTTCTGCCAGTCAACGCCCGCCCCAACATTTCCTGCACCGAGATCAACAGAGTTAGTCCACTGCAGGTTGTACTGCTTAATTTCATCCAGGGTAGCGCTTGAGTCGTAGCGCCCGAGGCGTGGATCGAAATTGTAATCTTTGCTGTGGCCGTAGCTGGAAATCAGCTGTGAGTGGAAGATATCGTTATTAAAGCGCAGTCCCGCGTCCCATGTCTGACTGTAGAGCTGACGGGTGTCCACCAGTTGGTTTGGCGTAAAGCTGCTATAAAGGCCGTCATAGGCCGTACGGTTATCGTAGCCGTAGCCACGCACAAAGCCGCTCCATTGCTCAGAAAAGCTGTGCTCAAGTGCTCCGTAAAGAGATTTACTCATAAAGCCGTCGCGATCGGGCTGACGCAGGCCGCCGGTATTACCCTCAGCCACAACGTCAAAACCTTTGGTGTACTCATAGTTGCCAGCCAGAGTCACGCGAGTGCTATCCCCCAGCTTTTGCTGCGTGCTGGCGTCATAGTTCTGGTAGCCGTTTGAGCCCACTCCCGCCGTCAGCGTTGTGCCGTCTTTATCTCGGGTGGTGATAATGTTGATGACACCGCCGATAGCATCAGAGCCATAGACAGCTGAACGAGGCCCACGGATGTACTCTACGCGCTGAACAAGAGAGACTGGAATCTGGCTGAGGTCGGAAGAGCCGGTCACGCCGGCCTGATTAAGGCGGATGCCGTCAATCAGCACCAGCACATGGCTGGAATTAGTCCCGCGAATAAACACTGAGGAGAGCTGACCAAGGCCACCATTTTGCGCAATATCTACCCCCGGCAGGCGGCGCATCACGTCAGTCAGAGATTTTGACTGCCAGCGATCGATATCTTCACGCGTGACCACCGAAGTCGGCGCCAGAACGCTATTCACCGGCTGCTGAAAACGATTCGCAGTCACTACCAGGGTATTGTCAGTGTTGCTGTCCTGCGCCCAAACTGAAAAAGCCGTTGCGGACAGAGCCGTCAACAGCGAAACCTTCTTTATCATCATTTATATAAGCACCCGCTTTCGACCAGGATGCCGCAGACATGGCAAATAGCACGCGATAGCCATATCACTTGCGACGTCGTTCCGGCAGGTCTTCGGGCTTGGGGGCTTAATTAAGATGAGGACTTCCCGCTTATATAAGAAAGCAGTGTCTGCTGAGTGCGTTCATCTTGCCGTTCCTTACCGCTGCGCGTCAGCCCCAGAATCACACTGGGTTCCCTTTTAACTCTCAGGAGGCCGGAAAAGCCATGCTACCGTTAGGCTTATACGGATGTCCAGACTTCCGGCCGAACTTCTTAACGCGATCGGGCTGGACATCCCGGGGCGAATCCCTACAATCGCCGCGTAGTTTGTATTCATTGACCGACTGGATGGCTAGCCATGACCCCTGAACACCTCCCGACAGATCAGTACGACGCGCAACTGGCGGAAAAAGTCACTCGCCTCGAAGGCATGATGGCGCCTTTTGCCGCACCGGCCCCGGAGGTATTCCGCTCACCGGTAAGTCACTATCGCATGCGAGCTGAGTTCCGCATCTGGCATGAAGGTGACGACCTGTATCACATCATGTTCGATCAGCAGACTAAAAGCCGCATCCGGGTCAACAGCTTCCCGGCGGCCAGCGAGCTGATTAACGCCCTGATGCCAGCTATGCTGGATGGCGTCCGCGATATTCCAGCCCTGCGCCACAAGCTGTTCCAGATTGACTACCTGACTACCCTGAGCAATCAGGCCGTAGTGTCTTTGCTCTACCACCGCAAGCTGGATGATGAATGGCAGCAGCATGCCGAGGCGCTGCGCGACAGCCTGCGCGCCCGCGGCTTTAACGTGCATTTGATTGGCCGTGCAACAAAAACCAAGATTGAGCTGGACCAGGATTTTATCGACGAACGCCTGCCGGTTGCCGGTAAAGAGATGATTTACCGCCAGGTTGAGAACAGCTTCACTCAGCCAAACGCGGCCATGAACATTCAGATGCTGGAATGGGCGCTGAGCGCGACAGAAAATTCAAGCGGCGACCTGCTGGAGCTCTACTGCGGGAACGGCAACTTCTCGCTGGCTCTGGCCCGCAACTTCGACCGTGTGCTGGCGACCGAAATCGCTAAACCGTCCGTGGCTGCGGCGCAGTACAACATCGCAGCCAACAATATTGATAACGTGCAGATTATCCGCATGGCGGCGGAAGAGTTTACCCAGGCGATGAACGGCGTAAGGGAGTTTAACCGCCTACAGGGAATCGATCTCAAAAGCTATCAGTGCGAAACCATTTTTGTCGATCCGCCGCGCAGCGGCCTGGATGCTGACACGGTAAAAATGGTTCAGGCCTACCCGCACATCCTTTATATCTCCTGCAATCCACAGACGCTGTGCGAGAACCTGGAAACATTATCCCAGACTCACAGCATCACCCGTCTGGCGCTGTTTGACCAGTTCCCGTACACGCATCACATGGAATGCGGCGTACTGCTCACGCGCAAATAGAAAAAGGACGCCTCGGCGTCCTTTTTGCTATTTATCGGGCTTACTCAGCCGCTTCTGATTTGCGGGAGCGAACTTTAAACAAAATCCAGAACAGCACAACCACCGACAGAATCGAAGGGATAAAGTTAGAGCCAATCGCCGGGTATTCAACGCGAACCACTGAACTATAAAGCAACACACCTAACACAAAACAGGCTGCAGCAAGGCTCGGTAACCCAACCGGCATCGTACGGTTCTGATAGCGCTGATGCAGGCAACAAACCGCCAGCACCAGAGCAATAATAGGAAATATCGAGAACGGAACAACCGAGCTGAACAGCGCGGCAAAAGATCCGTTAATCGACAGACCAGCGATTAACGCCAGCGCCAGCGTACCTCTATCTTGTAACTGTTTCATTGCTCGTTCCTTCACTCTTCGGATAAATGAGCCAGTGCCATTTTTTCTTGTTCCCGGCGATACCAGTAGTAAGCCCCTTTCGAGATCATACGTAGCTGCAACACCAGTCGCTCTTCGAGCTGGCGACGCTGTTCAATATCAACGTCCAGCGCTTCGGCACCTGCACTAAAAACAATCGTGACCATCGCTTCCGCCTGCGCTTCGGTGAAGCTGCGAGGCATGCGATTTTCGAGTTCTAAATAGTCGGCAAGTTCCGCAATGAAGTGCTGAATTTCACGGGCCACCGCGGCACGAAACGCCGCAGACGTGCCTGAACGTTCACGCAACAACAGGCGGAAAGCGTTAGGGTTATTGCCGATAAACTCCATGAACGTTGACACTGAGGTACGGATCACGCTGCCGCCTTTGGCGATGCGCTGCCGCGCCTGCCGCATTAACTGCCGCAGCATCAGGCCACTTTCGTCTACCATTGTAAGACCGAGTTCATCAACATCGCGGAAATGGCGATAAAATGACGTTGGCGCAATACCGGCTTCGCGGGCAACTTCACGCAGGCTCAGGCTGGCAAAGCTTCTTTCGGCGCTTAGCTGGCTAAATGCAGCCTCGACTAAAGAACGCCTGGTTCTCTCTTTTTGTTGCGCTCTTACACCCATCATATTGCCTGAATCCTTCAAACAGAGCTGGAACTATATCAGAGAATCAAGCTACCGCTTTTATAGTGTATTGTGAATGATTGTTTACGGAACATTGACCTGCCCAGGCGGGAAAAAGCACAACGAGAATTGGGGAAATTCCTGGTTGATGTTACCATCGTGTTGCCTTTATGTATAAAAACAGGTAAGCCTTACCATGCCACAAACCTACGATTATGACGCAATAGTGATTGGTTCCGGTCCCGGAGGCGAAGGTGCCGCCATGGGGCTGGTGAAACAAGGAGCCAGGGTAGCGGTGATTGAGCGCTACCACAATGTCGGCGGCGGTTGCACCCATTGGGGCACCATCCCTTCGAAAGCCCTCCGCCACGCCGTCAGCCGCATTATTGAATTCAATCAAAACCCGTTATACAGCGACCACACTCACCTTCTTCGCTCCTCTTTTGCCGACATCCTGAACCACGCCGACAGCGTGATTAACCAGCAAACCCGCATGCGCCAGGGCTTTTACGAGCGTAACCGCTGCGAGATGCTGCAGGGCGATGCGCACTTTGTGGATGAGCACACTGTCGAGCTTCTGTGCCACGATGGGTCGGTCGAAACCTACACCGCCGAGAAGTTTGTCATTGCCTGCGGTTCTCGCCCTTACCGCCCGCCAGAAGTTGATTTTACCCACCCACGTATCTACGACAGCGACTCAATTCTCAGCCTGCATCACGAACCGCGCCATGTGATCATCTATGGTGCCGGGGTGATCGGCTGTGAGTACGCATCGATCTTCCGCGGGATGAACGTCAAAGTTGATCTGATCAACACTCGCGATCGCCTGCTGGCTTTCCTCGATCAGGAAATGTCGGATTCACTTTCCTATCACTTCTGGAACAGCGGCGTGGTTATTCGCCACAACGAAGAGTTTGAGAAGATTGAAGGCGTGGACGACGGCGTGATTGTCTCTCTGAAGTCCGGCAAAAAAGTGAAGGCGGATTGCCTGCTTTACGCCAACGGACGTACCGGGAATACAGATTCACTGGCGCTGGAAAATATCGGGCTCGAAGCCGACAGCCGTGGACTCATCAAGGTCAACAGCATGTACCAGACCGCGCTGCCGCATATTTACGCGGTGGGTGACGTGATCGGTTATCCAAGCCTGGCTTCAGCAGCCTACGATCAAGGCCGTATCGCCGCTCAGGCGCTGGTGAAAGGGGAAGCCACGGGGCATCTGATCGAAGACATTCCGACCGGCATCTACACCATTCCAGAAATCAGCTCCGTGGGCAAAACGGAACAACAGCTAACCTCGATGAAAGTACCTTACGAAGTGGGCCGGGCGCAGTTTAAACATCTCGCGCGGGCGCAAATCGTGGGTATGAACGTTGGGACGCTGAAAATTCTGTTCCACCGTGAGACGAAAGAGATTCTGGGGATCCACTGCTTTGGCGAGCGCGCGGCCGAAATCATTCACATCGGCCAGGCGATTATGGAGCAGAAAGGTGGCGGTAACACCATTGAGTACTTCGTTAACACCACCTTTAACTACCCAACAATGGCAGAAGCCTATCGGGTAGCGGCGCTTAACGGCTTAAATCGCCTGTTTTAGCGCTGAGTCGAAATGGCCATCCATCTGCGTGCGGATGGCCTCTGCCAACTGCTCATAGCGGCTGCGCAGCGGCGATCCCGGACGATAAACCAGGCCGACGGTACGACGCGGTTCTGGTTTATAACACGGCAGATAAACTACGCCGTCTCGCTGGCGTTCATGCGGCACAGCCAGGGCTGGCAAAAGCGTGATGCCACTTCCTGCAGCCACCATGTTACGCAGCGTCTCTAAGCTTGTTGCCCGGAAATGGGTATCTTCATCCGCACCCGCTTCAAAGCAAAAACCCATGGCCTGATCGCGCAGACAGTGCCCGTCTTCCAGCATCAGCAGCTTTTCACCGGCCAGATCGGACATCGGCACACGGTCGCGATTTGCCCACGGGTGATCCTGATAAACCGCCAGCACCATCGGCTCATCAAACAGCGGCACCTCGATAAACGCTTCGCTCTCTTTTACCAGCGCCAGAATGGCACAGTCCAGCTTGCCGCTGTCGAGCTGCGCCAGCAGCTGATGGGTCTGGGCTTCATGCAGATACATTTCCAGCTTAGGGAAAGTCTGATGCAGCATAGGAATAATTTGCGGCAGCAGGTAAGGCCCCACGGTTGGGATCAGGCCAATATGCAGCGGGCCGGACATGGCTTCGCCCTGCTGGCTTGCCATCTCTTTCAGTACTTTGACTTCACGCAGCACCGTCCGCGCCTGATCCACCAGCAGCAACCCCGCCTGGGTGAACAGCACTTTACGGCTGGTACGCTCCAGCAGCATAACGCCCAGTTCATCTTCCAGCTTGCGAATCTGGCCGCTCAGGGTCGGCTGGCTAACGTGACAGGCATCCGCTGCCCGACGAAAATGGCGGTGCTCGGCCAGCGCCACCAGGTATTCAAGATCTCGAATATTCATTCTCTATCCTCCTGCGCCACGATAGTTCATGGCGATAGATAGCATAGCAACGAACGATTATCCCTATCAAGCAATGTTGGTGAATAATAGCCAGCAACAGCAAGGCGCATCGCTCTGACTTACCCCAGAACGACGCGCGGCTGCAGAGACTCTCTGTTCTCTGAACCTGACGAATTATTAAAGCCAACGTGAACTTTTAGCGGACAGTATGTCCGCTTTTTTTTGTTCAAATTTCGAGGGGATTAGACCAGGCGCTGTTTCGCGTCGGCGATAGCCTGAGCAACCTGCTTAGGTGAAACACCGCCTTTCGCGGCGCGCTTGTCGAGGCAGGATTGCAACGACAGAATCGGATAAACGTCGTCGCCAATAACCGCGCTGAATTTCTGCAGGTCGGCCAGGGTTAAGGCTTCCAGCGCTTTACCTTGTTTAATTGCTTCCACGACAGCCTCGCCGACAATGTGGTGAGCTTCACGGAACGGCACGCCTTTAGCAACAAGGTAATCCGCCAGCTCGGTGGCGTTGGCATAGCCTTGCTCAGCGGCTTCCTGGCAGCGAGGACGTTTAACCTGAATGCCGTCCAGCACCAGCACGGACATATGCAGACAGTCAAGCCAGGTATCGAGGGCGTCGAACAGGCCTTCTTTGTCTTCCTGCATATCTTTGTTATATGCCAGCGGCAGGCCTTTGAGGGTCATCATCATGCCGGTCAGGGCACCCTGCACGCGGCCGCACTTGCCGCGGATCAGCTCCAGCGCATCCGGGTTTTTCTTCTGCGGCATCAGGGAGGAACCAGAAGTCACGCGATCGGACAGCTCAACAAAACCGGCCTCCCCGGTGTTGAAGAAGATCAGATCTTCTGCAAAACGGGACAGGTGAACCATGCCGATAGAAGCGTTGGACAGCAGTTCCAGCACATGATCGCGGTCAGAAACGCTGTCGAGGCTATTGCGGGTCGCGGAAGCAAAACCTAACCAGCCGGCAAGCTGTTCGCGGTCAATTTCATAGGCGGTGCCTGCCAGCGCGCCGCTGCCCAGCGGGCTGACGTCCAGGCGCTGCAGAGTGCTTTGTAAACGGCTTTCATCGCGCGCCAGCATCTCGACGTACGCCAGGCACCAGTGAGCAAAAGTGACCGGCTGCGCGCGCTGCAGGTGTGTATAACCCGGCATCACCGCATCCTGATTGGCTTCGGCTGTTTCAATTAATGCTTGCTGTACCTGGCGGGTGGCAGCCAGCAGCTCGCTGATTTGCATTTTGCACCACAGCTTCAGGTCGGTGGCGACCTGATCGTTGCGGCTACGGCCAGTGTGGAGTTTTTTACCCAGCGCACCGACTTTATCGATCAGCTTGCCTTCCACCCAGCTGTGAATATCTTCCGCGTCGCTTTCCAGAATAGCCTGCGGGTTAACCTGCACTTCTTCCAGCAAGACTTTCAGGGCCTGCTCAAGCTGCTGTTGCTCAGCTTCAGTCAGCACGCCCACGGTGACCAACGCTTTGGACCAGGCGACAGAACCTACGATGTCTTGCTCAGCCAGGCGATAGTCAAAGCGTAAAGAGTCATTGAATTGCTTAAACCGTTGATCGGCTGCCTGAGTAAAACGCCCACCCCAAAGTGCCATAGTCATGCTCCATTCATCATATTGATATTCGTTTGCCCCTCACGCATTCCCGGCCTGGGAACACGTGAGGGTAAAAAATTACTTCTTAAGTTCGTTCAGCGCACGGATACGGGAAGAGAGCGAGAACAGACGGATAAAGCCGCCCGCGTGGCTGTGATCGTAAACTTCATCTTCGCCAAAGGTCGCAAACTCTTCGCTGTAGAGGCTGTTCGGGGATTTTTTCTGAATCGCCGTCACCTGGCCTTTATACAGCTGCAGCACAACTTCGCCGTTCACTTCTTCCGCCAGCGACTCGGCAGATGCCTGCAGAGATTTACGCAGAGGTGCAAACCAGCGGCCATCGTACACAACGTAGGACATTTCGAGACCCAACTGCTCACGCCATTTGAAAGAGTCACGATCCAGCACCAGTTGCTCAACGCCACGCAGAGCAGCCATCATAATGGTGCCCCCTGGGGTTTCATAGCAACCACGAGACTTAATACCCACCAGACGGTTTTCAACGATATCGATACGGCCAATACCGTGCCTGGCCCCGATAGCGTTCAGGGTTTCCAGACACTTGAATGGACTCATCGCTTCGCCGTTCACGGCCACAACCTTGCCGTGCTTAACGGTCACAGTGACCTGTTCAGCCTGATCCGGCGCTTCCTGCGGGTCAACGGTCCACACCCAACAGTCTTTGTTCGGGGCATTCCACGGGCTTTCCAGCACGCCGCCTTCGGTAGAAATGTGCCAGGCGTTTTCGTCACGGCTGTAGATTTTTTCCAGTGAGGCAGTCGTCGGGATATCACGCTCTTTCAGGTAATCGAGCAGCGCTTCACGGGAACGCAGGTTCCACTCACGCCACGGAGCAACAACCTTCAGATGCGGAGCCAGCGCGACCCAGGTAGATTCAAAACGCACCTGGTCGTTACCTTTACCGGTTGCACCGTGGCACAGCGCATCTGCGCCCACTTTATTCGCCACATCCACCAGCGCTTTAGCGATCAGCGGACGCGCCATAGAAGTGCCGAGCAGATAGCTGCCTTCATACAGCGCCCCGGTCTGCAGCACAGGGTAAACATAGTCGCTGATAAACTCTTCACGCGCATCGACCACGTAGCACTCAGACGCCCCGGAGCGCAGCGCTTTTTGCTCAACGCCTTTCAGATCTTCACGATCCTGGCCGATATCCACCACGCAGGCGACCACTTCGCAGCCGCCGTAGTTTTCTTTCAGCCATGGAATGATGGCTGAAGTGTCGAGGCCGCCAGAGTATGCGAGAACGATTTTTTTGATGCCGTGATTTTGCATTGTCTTGTCCTTGTTAAAACTATTCTTTGTCTATGCCAGAATCCGGGTGCCGATAGCCACACCGTTGAATAAAGAGGGTAGCTGATCCGCGTGGCGCCATGAGGCAATATCCACCGGGCGTCCCAGGGTACGGGCCGCATCCAGCGCCGCGTTCACTTTCACAATCATGCCGTCGGTGATAATGCCTTGCTCAATCAGCTGTTCGGCTTTGGCCGCCGTCATCTCAGCGATGCGCTGACCTTTACCGTCCAGGATACCGCTCACGTCGGACAACAGAATCAAATCCGCGCCGAGCGTTGCGGCCAGCGCCGTTGCCGCCTGATCCGCATTGACGTTCATCAGCTCGCCTTCAGTGGTCACACCGATGGAGCTAACAATCGGCAGGAAGCCGTTTTCCAGCAGCGTATTAATCAGTTTTGGCGAACCCGGTTTAGCCAGGCCGACGTGGCCAAGCGCTTCGTCAAGCTGAGTCACCGTAACGCTATCCCCGTCCCCGAGGCTCAAGCCAACGCCGTTAATGCCATGCTTCTTCGCCCAGGCCAGCAGCGTCTTGTTGGCCGTGCCCGCCAGCGCACCGGTAATAATGTCAATCTGGTCGGCAGGCGTCACACGCAGGCCGTTTTTCTTTTGTACCGGCAGCGCCAGCTTCTTCATCAGCTCATCCACCAGGCAACCGCCGCCGTGAACAATCACCAGCGGACGCTGATGGGACTGGCGATAGTTCACCAGCGCGGTAAACAGGCGCTCCAACGCCTCTTCGCTATCCAGCAGCACGCCGCCCAATTTGATAATTAAAGGATTCATCATTTCACCCGACCGACGGTTAAATAAGGGACTGCGTTTCGGCGAAGCCAAAACGAATATTAAGACACTGTACTGCCTGAGCCGCGGCACCTTTCAGCAGGTTATCCTCGGTGGCAACAACAATCAGGTGCTCATCCTGCACGGCAAAGCCGATGTCGCAGAACGGCAGGCCAACCACATTTTTCAGCGCCGGAACGCCTTTTTCGTACAGGCGAACCAGCGGCTTGTCGCCGTAAGCCTGGCTAAACGTCTCCGCAATCTGCTGCTGCGTAACGCCAGCTTTCAGGCGACAGGTAATCGTCGCCAAAATGCCACGCGGGAAATTGCCGAGGTGCGGGGTGAAAATCACCGACGCGCCAAGATGGGTAGCGATTTCTGGTTGATGGCGATGATTAAACACGCCGTAAGGCTGCAGGCTAACTTCGCAGAAGCTGTTGGAAATCGCGGCCTTGCGCCCGGCACCGCTGACGCCGCTGGTGGCGTTGATCACCGGCCACTGGTTCAAATCCAGCAGATCGGCATCAATCAGCGGCTTCAGCGCCAGCTGAGACGCCGTCGGATAGCAGCCCGGCACGGCAATTAAATTGCTCTCTTTGAGCGCAGCACCCTGCCATTCGGCCAGGCCATAAACCGCTTTTTCCAGCAGCTCAGGATGCTGATGGGTAAAACCGTAATAACGTTCATAGAACGCCGGGTCGTTAACGCGGAACGCGCCTGAGAGATCGATCACCACGCAGCCTGCCGCCAGGAACTGCGGAGCCAGATCGTGGCTGACTTCGTGGGCGGTGGCG
Organism: Enterobacter sp. Ap-867; assembly: GCF_011752855.1. Taxonomy (NCBI): domain Bacteria; kingdom Pseudomonadati; phylum Pseudomonadota; class Gammaproteobacteria; order Enterobacterales; family Enterobacteriaceae; genus Enterobacter; species Enterobacter sp. Ap-867. The sequence goes on from NZ_VWWS01000010.1 coordinate 12,419, forward strand.
AGGAACACCACATCCACACCCTCGCTGAACTCGCTGATGTCGGACATCGCCTGCAGCGGCAGATCAACAATGCCCTTTAACTGCGGATGCAAATCAGATATCAATTTTCCTGCATCTGAACTTTGCGCTGAAACCGTCAAAGCGGTTATGTTCATATCAGGATGGCGATTCAAATAGCTTACAAGCTCTGCGCCTGCATAACCGCTTGCACCCACAATCAGCGTATTCAACATCTGGGTCGTTCACCTTGTCTTTTCGGTCTGCTCAGAGTGCCAGCCTGACGCTTTCACCCACGTCCGTTAGCGTGGTTTTTTATTCACCGGAACGCTTAACTGTTCCTTTACGCTCAACGTTATTGTATTTTTATTCACAATTAATGCATGAATATTGATACTATCCTAACCTAAGGCCTGTCAACAGTGAAGATGAAATTACCGCCTTTTATCGAGATCTACCGCGCCCTGATCGCGACACCTTCCATCAGCGCCACCGACAGCGCGCTGGATCAAAGCAATGAGTCTTTAATCAATTTACTGGCGGGCTGGTTCCGCGACCTCGGTTTTAACGTCGAAATTCAGCCTGTGCCAGGCACTCGCAATAAATTCAATATGCTGGCGAGCAGCGGCCAGGGCGCTGGCGGCCTGTTACTGGCAGGGCACACCGATACTGTGCCGTTCGACGATGGCCGCTGGACGCGGGACCCGTTTACCCTGACCGAGCACGACAACAAGCTTTACGGCCTGGGTACCGCCGACATGAAAGGGTTCTTCGCGTTCATTCTGGATGCCCTGCGCGACGTGGATGTGACAACCCTGAAAAAGCCGCTCTACATATTGGCCACCGCCGATGAAGAGACCACCATGGCAGGTGCACGCTATTTCGCTGAAACAACCTCGCTTCGTCCGGACTGTGCGATCATCGGTGAACCGACATCGCTACAGCCGGTACGTGCGCACAAAGGACACTTGTCTAACGCCATTCGTATTCTGGGGCAGTCCGGCCACTCGAGCGATCCGGCGCGCGGCGTTAACGCCATTGAACTGATGCATGATGCCATCGGCCACATTCTCACGCTGCGCAATACGCTGAAAGATCGCTATCACCATGACGCCTTCACCGTGCCGTATCCAACCCTCAACTTAGGGCACATTAACGGCGGCGACGCGGCAAACCGCATTTGTGCATGTTGCGAACTTCACATGGACATTCGCCCGCTGCCGGGTATGACATTAAACGATCTGAACGGTTTACTGACCGAAGCATTAGAACCGGTAAGCCAGCGCTGGCCTGGTCGCCTGACGGTCTCTGAACTTCATCCGCCGATCCCAGGCTACGAATGCCCGCCGGACCACCAGCTCGTGCAGGTCGTTGAGAAACTGCTCGGCGCGCAAACGGAAGTGGTGAACTACTGCACCGAAGCACCGTTTATCCAGACCGTATGCCCAACGCTGGTGCTTGGTCCTGGCTCCATCAACCAGGCTCACCAGCCGGATGAATACATCGATACCCGCTTCATCAAGCCAACCCGGGAGTTAATCACTCAGGTAGTGCATCATTTTTGTTGGCATTAATTAATCGCGGTAAAAGGGGGTTTTACCCCCTTTTTAATCTGGAATAATCAGTATTCCTATAAGAAATGCTTATATGCGAAGTTGGTAATTAAATTTCATAAATTCGCGTCATTTCCTCGTTTGCTGAAACGATTTCGTAGCAATTGACGAATGGTTTATGACGTGGCTTTATAAAAGGCGGTGTTGAACCTTCACGGGTGAAATTAAGTTACATAATAGATTGGGCTGGAGTCATATGAACGAACGCTATTCTGCTTTGCGAAGTAATGTCAGCATGCTCGGAAAACTGCTCGGAGATACCATCAAAGATGCGCTGGGAGAAAATATCCTCGACCGCGTAGAAACGATCCGTAAGTTATCCAAGTCCTCCCGCGCCGGTAATGAAGCCAATCGTCAGGAGCTGCTGAGCACGCTGCAGAACCTCTCAAATGATGAACTGCTCCCCGTCGCCCGCGCCTTTAGCCAGTTTCTTAATCTTGCCAACACCGCAGAGCAGTACCACAGCATCTCCGCGACGGGCGAAGCGGCCAGCAACCCAGAAGTCATCGCTAAAACGCTGCAAAAACTGAAAAGTCAGCCGGGCATCAGCGAAGCAGACATTCGGGCAGCCGTTGAGTCTCTCTCTCTGGAGCTGGTGCTCACCGCTCACCCTACCGAGATCACTCGCCGTACCCTGATTCATAAACTGGTTGAAGTGAACAGCTGTCTGAAGCAGCTCGACCACAGCGATCTCGCCGACTACGAGCGCAACCAAATCATGCGCCGCCTGCGTCAGCTGGTTGCTCAGGCATGGCATACCGACGAAATTCGTAAGCATCGCCCTTCCCCGGTCGACGAAGCCAAATGGGGCTTCGCGGTGGTAGAAAACAGTCTGTGGGAAGGGGTGCCAAACTACCTGCGTGAGCTTAACGAACAGCTCGAAGAGAATCTGAATTACAAACTGCCCGTGGACTTCGTCCCGGTACGCTTTACCTCCTGGATGGGCGGCGACCGCGACGGCAACCCGAACGTAACGTCCGAAATCACCCGTCACGTCCTGCTTCTCAGCCGCTGGAAAGCCACCGACCTGTTCCTGCGCGATATCGCGGTCCTGGTTTCCGAGCTGTCGATGGTGGAATGCACGGCGGAGCTTAGCGAACTGGCAGGGCCGGATGCGGGCCAGGAACCTTACCGCCACATCATGAAAGGCCTGCGCCAGCAGCTGCTCTCCACCCAGGCCTGGCTTGAAGCCCGCCTGAAAGGCCAGCGTCTGCCAAAGCCGGAAGGTCTGCTCATTCAAAACGAGCAGCTTTGGGATCCGCTCTACGCCTGTTATCAATCCCTGCAGGCCTGCGGCATGGGCATCATCGCTAACGGGCAGTTGCTGGACACCCTGCGCCGCGTGAAATGCTTCGGCGTGCCGCTGGTACGCATTGATATTCGCCAGGAAAGCACCCGCCACAGCGAAGCGCTGGGCGAAATGACTCGCTATCTTGGCATCGGCGACTACGAAAGCTGGTCAGAGGCTGATAAACAAGCCTTCCTGATCCGCGAACTGAACTCCAAGCGCCCTCTGCTGCCTCGCCAGTGGGAGCCAAGCGCTGACACTCAGGAAGTGCTGGAAACCTGCAAAGTGGTAGCCGAAGCGCCACGCGGTTCCATTGCTGCCTACGTTATTTCGATGGCCAAGACGCCGTCAGACGTGCTGGCCGTTCACCTGCTGCTGAAAGAAGCGGGCTGTACCTTCGCCCTGCCGGTTGCTCCGCTGTTTGAAACCCTCGACGACCTGAATAACGCCGACGACGTCATGACCCAGTTGCTGAATATCGACTGGTACCGTGGCTTTATCCAGGGCAAACAGATGGTGATGATTGGCTATTCCGACTCGGCGAAAGATGCTGGCGTGATGGCTGCATCCTGGGCGCAATATGAAGCGCAAGATGCGCTGATCAAAACCTGTGAGAAAGCCGGTATCGCCCTGACGTTATTCCACGGGCGCGGCGGCTCCATTGGCCGTGGCGGTGCGCCAGCGCACGCAGCTCTGCTTTCTCAGCCACCAGGCAGCCTGAAAGGTGGCCTGCGCGTCACCGAGCAAGGTGAGATGATTCGCTTTAAATACGGCCTGCCAGAAATCACCATCAGCAGCCTGTCGCTCTACACCAGCGCGATCCTTGAAGCTAACCTGCTGCCGCCGCCAGAGCCGAAGAAAGAGTGGATTCAGATCATGAACTCACTTTCTGCGACGTCCTGCGAGATGTATCGCGGCTATATTCGCGAGAACACAGACTTCGTGCCGTATTTCCGTTCCGCCACGCCGGAGCTGGAATTGGGCAAACTGCCGTTGGGCTCTCGCCCAGCTAAACGTCGCCCAAACGGCGGGGTAGAATCTTTACGTGCGATCCCGTGGATCTTCGCCTGGACCCAAAACCGCCTGATGCTGCCGGCCTGGCTGGGCGCAGGCGCGGCGCTGCAAAAGGTCGTGGAAGAAGGCAAGCAAAGCGAGCTGGAAACAATGTGCCGCGACTGGCCGTTCTTCTCCACTCGCCTTGGCATGCTGGAGATGGTGTTTGCCAAAGCCGACCTTTGGCTGGCGGAATACTACGATCAGCGCCTGGTGAAGCCAGAGCTGTGGAAACTGGGCAAACAACTACGTGACCAGCTGGAAGCCGACATCAAAGTCGTGCTGGATATCGCCAACGACTCACACCTGATGGAAGATTTACCGTGGATTGCCGAGTCGATTACCCTGCGTAATATCTATACCGATCCGCTGAACGTCCTGCAGGCCGAACTGCTGCACCGCTCGCGCCAGTCGGAAGAGAAAGGCGAAGCGCCTGATGCCCGCGTAGAGCAAGCCCTGATGGTCACCATCGCCGGGGTTGCCGCCGGGATGCGTAATACCGGCTAAGATTTTTTAGCTTCGTCATTTCCCCCGCAAACGCGGGGGTTTTTATTTCTAACTAGTGAAAACGCTCATCGCCACTCAACGCGCTTAACACGTTTATTGCACCCGCCATCTTCAACAAATAAACAACAAAAAACCAAAAGCATTGGCCTTATAAATATCCCCGGAACAAGCCTGAAATTACGCTGTCATTATTCCGACACATTTTCTATATTGTGCGCAAAAGTCACCCAGCAATGGGTGACTTTTTTCGTGAGTACAAGCCATCGTAGCGTTCATAACTAAGGCTTACTTAAGGTTTTCTCATTACGGTTAATGATAATTTAATAGCACAGGCAAGAGTATGCACTTCACATTGAAACAGTCTGAACGGAAGTTCAGCATTAAAGCCCTTGGATGGGTTTTACTCTACTTTTGGTATTTTTCCTCGGTTTTGCAGATTGCCATCTTAACAACAGGCTACAGCGGTACAACGGGGCTGCGTGACTCCTTACTGTTTAGCTCTCTGTGGTTTATTCCTGTATTTCTGTTTCCACAGCGTACGCGCATTATTGCCGCCTTTATTGGCGTTATCCTTTGGGCAGCCTCAATCGCCGCCCTGGGTTACTACGTCGTCTACGGGCAGGAGTTCTCGCAAAGCGTTCTGTTTGTGATGTTCGAAACAAACGCCAGCGAGGCCAGCGAATACCTGAGTCAGTATTTCAGCCTGAAGCTGCTGCTCATTGCGGTTGCCTATACGCTGGGTGCCATCTTTCTTTGGACCCGTCTGCGCCCGGTTTATATTCCAAACCCGTGGCGCTGGTTGGTTTCCTTCGCCATCCTGTTCGGCCTGGTGCTCAATCCGGTGGGTAAAGAGTGGCTTATCAACAAACGCAGCCTTGGCGAATCCTTCTCCAGTATTTCTTATCGCCTTGAGCCTGCGGCCCCCTGGCAGTTTATCGTCGCCTATACCGAATATCGCCAGCAGTTGGACAGCCTGAATAACCTGCTAACGTCCAACAATGCGCTGCCGCCGTTGGCTAACCTGAAAGACGCCTCTGGTAATGCGCCGCGCACTTTGGTACTGGTTATTGGTGAGTCAACGCAGCGTGGCCGCATGAGCCTGTACGGCTACCACCGCCAGACAACGCCAGAGCTGGATGAGCTGCATAAAACTGACCCGCAAATGACGGTGTTTAATGACGTCGTCACTTCACGTCCTTACACCATTGAAATTCTGCAGCAGGCGCTGACGTTTGCAGACGAGAAAGATCCGGACCTCTACCTGACTAAGCCTTCGCTGATGAACCTGATGAAGCAGGCCGGGTACAAAACCTTCTGGATCACTAACCAGCAGACCATGACCGAACGCAACACCATGCTGGCCGTATTCTCGAAGCAGACCGACAAACAATATTATATGAACCAGCAGCGTACCCAGAGCGCGCGCGAATACGACACGAACGTCCTCGCGCCGTTTAAAGAGGTTCTGGCCGACCCTGCACCGAAAAAATTCATTATTGTGCACCTGCTCGGCACGCATATTCGGTATGACTTCCGCTACCCGGAAAACTGGAACAAGTTTGATGGTAAAACGGACGATTTACCGGCTGGATTAACCAAAGATCAGCAAGAATCCTACAACAGTTACGATAACGCCAACCTGTTTAACGACCACGTGGTTTCCACGCTGATCAAAGACTACAAGGCCAGCGATCCTAACGGCTTCCTGCTCTATTTCTCTGACCACGGGGAAGAGGTTTACGACACACCGCCGCATCAGACCCAGGGGCGTAACGAAAACAAACCTACGCGTCATATGTACACCATCCCGTTCATCGTCTGGACGTCACCGACCTGGCAGCAGGCCCACCCGCGTGACTTCTCGGGAGATATAAACCGCAAATACAGCAGCTCAGAACTGATTCATACCTGGTCTGATTTAGCCGGTTTAAGCTATGACGGCTACGACGCAACACGGGCCATCACCAGCCCGCAGTTTGTCGAAGCGACCCGCTGGATTGGTAACCCGTATGATAAAAATGCGCTGCGGGATTACGATGCGCTGCCTTACGGCGATAGCGGCAGTAATCAGTAACGCTTTTAGCCCGTAAAGTAAAAAGCCCCGCTCACAGTTGAACGGGGCTTTTTTTATGTGAAATCAATGTCTACAGCTTGGGTCGAACGCCTAAAGTGTGGCAGATCGCATAGCTCATTTCCGCCCGGTTAAGCGTGTAGAAGTGGAAATCCTTCACGCCTTCCCGGCTCAGGATTTTCACCATATCCATGGCAATGTTCGCGCCCACCAACTGGCGGGTTTCGGCATCGTTATCCAGGCCTTCAAACATTTGTGCCATCCACGACGGAATACGCACGTTAGTCATATCGGCAAATTTCTTCGCCTGCCGGAAGTTTGAGACAGGCAGAATACCCGGGATTATCTCGACATCAATGCCTGTGGCCGCGCAGCGATCGCGGAAGCGAAGATAGCTTTCAACATCAAAGAAGAATTGAGTAATCGCGCGGTTAGCACCGGCTTCAATTTTACGGCGCAGGCTGAGTAAATCCGCCTGGGCGCTTTTGGCTTCGGGATGGACTTCCGGATAGGCCGCAACGGAAATATCAAAGTCGCCGACTTCCTTGAGCAGCCCCACCAGGTCAGAAGCATACATATCCGGCTTACCGCTGCCAGGCGGTAGATCACCACGCAATGCAACGATATGGCGGATGCCGTTGTTCCAGTAGTCCTGCGCAATCGCCTGCAGTTCATCTCGCGTTGCATCGACACAGGTCAGATGCGGGGCTGCTTCAAGGCCGGTACGCTCTTTGATGCCTTTGATGATGCTGTGGGTACGGTCACGCTCGCCGGAGTTCGCCCCGTAGGTCACAGAAACAAACGTTGGCTTCAGGATGCTTAGCCTGTCGATAGACTTCCACAGGGTTTGTTCCATTTCACTGCTGCGCGGCGGGAAAAACTCAAAGGAAACATGAATATGCCCGGCCACTTCGGCCAGACTCTGGTTCAGCGCTTCCCGCTGATTCGCGTGAAAAAAGCTCATACCCTTACCTCGTCAATCGCATCGTTATCGTGTGGTGGCGTTTTATTGCTATCCAGACGTTTAGACGTCCAGATAGAAAGATGACCGAAAAGGCGAAAGGCGTCAATGAAAATGTCACCACAAAATGTGGAGGAATTCTCACATAAGATGAATTTTTTTCAGGAGAAACGGAGAAAGGGACATGCAGGAAAACGCACTCTCTTCCAAAGAAAGAGAGTGCGGGAAAGAAACTACAGCAGTTGTGCCAGGCGGTTCAGATCGGACTGAATGGCCCCGGCGGTAACATCGCGCCCGGCGCCAGGCCCGCGGATCACCAGCGGGTTGTCACGGTACCAGCGGCTTTCAATCGCGAAGACGTTGTCACACGGCAGCAAAGCGGCAAGCGGATGCTCTGCCCGCACGGCTTCAACCCCCACGCGAGCCTTGCCGTTCGCATCAAATCGGGCCACATAACGCAGCACCAGCCCCATCTCCTGGGCAGCCTCGAGCCGCTGCAGCATTTGCTCGTTCAGCTCATCACCGTTTTCAAAGAAATGGTCAATGGAGCCGCCTTCACAACCTGCGGGCACCAGAGATTCCACACGAACCTGATCCGGCTCGATGTCATAACCCGCCTCACGGGCCAGGATCACCAGCTTACGCATGACGTCTTTACCGGACAGGTCCACGCGCGGATCTGGCTCGGTTAGCCCCTGCTGCCAGGCCTGATCAACCAGTTCTGTAAACGGCACTGTGCCGTCAAACTGCAGGAACAGCCATGAAAGCGTCCCCGAGAAAATACCGCTGATAGCCAGAATAGCATCGCCGCTGTCACGCAGGTCGCGAACCGTATGGTTAACCGGCAGCCCTGCGCCCACCGTGGCGTTATACAGCCAGTGCCGGCCCGTTTTCTCAAACGCATCACGAATCTGGCGATACTTCTGGCCGTTCCCTGCGCCGGCAAGCTTATTGGCGCTGATCACATGGAAGCCATGACTGGCGAAGTCCAGGTATTGATCGGCGAGCTGCTCGCTGGCGGTCACGTCCAGTACCACTAAATCATCATACGGATGAGCCCGCATCCACAGGAACAGCGACTCTTCGTCCTGCTGAACTGCCTCATCATTGAAGAAGGCCAACGCGCGACTGGCATCCAGACCGTCGTAATTCAGCAAGCTACGGCTGCTGTCCACCACGCCAGCCAGCACAAATTCAAACCCGGTACGGGCGGAGAGAATTTCCTGTTCGCGGGCAAACAGCTCAAGCCAGCGGGAACCGATGTTGCCTTTGCCGAACAGCATCAGACCGATACGCTTCTCAGCACGAAACAGCGAATTGTGTAGCCCCTGAATCAGGCTTTCCGTTGGGCCTACGCGCAGCACGGCCACCAGGCTAATGCCGTCTTCCGACTGCCAGATAAACTCCACGGGATGATCTTTCAACTGCTGCCAGAAACGGTGGCTATGCAGCGGGTTACGGCAAACGCCGGCCCCGACCATTGCCACCAGCGCCAGGCCTTCACGCAGACGAAGCTCGCCCTGCAGGCTGGCATTCTGGAGAAGTTGCAGCACGCTGTTGGCGACTTCCGAGGTGTAGCAGAGCTGCAGCAAATTACGGTCGGGATGCACGCCAATCGACAGCGGACGCACCTGACCGCGCTTGAGGATCATATCCAGCTCTTTTTGCGCCAGCTTGAAATCCTGATGCGACGGCACCTGGTATTCGATCAGGCAAACATCGTCATGACTGGTGACAATCCGGGCACCCGTGCCGGACGCCAGAACGCGCTCAATACGGGTCGAACCTTGCTCTGGCGAATAGCTGCAGCGCAGTTGCAGGTCAATATCGCTGCCGGATACGGGCTGTAATGTACGAGCGTGTAGCACCGGCGCGGCAAGACGAGCCAGCTCGCTGGCTTCATCCAGACGCAGCAGAGGCAACAGGCAGGCATCTTTCACTTTACGCGGATCCGCACTGTAAACCCCGGCCACGTCGCTCCAGATAGTTACGCGAGAAACGCCAGCCAGCGCGCCAATCTGCGTCGCTGAATAGTCAGAACCGTTACGCCCCAGCAGCACAGTTTCACCCGCTTCATTGCTGCAGATAAAACCGGTCACAACCAGGCGTTTATTCGGGTGCTGGGCAAGCAAGTTTTGCAGCAGCGGCCAGGAACGGCCTTCGTCAACCTGTGGCTGGGCCGCACGTTCAGCACGCATAAAATCGCGGGCGTCCAGCCAGGCGGCTTCAACGCCCTGCTGATTCAGCACCGCAGCCATCAAACGCGCCGACCAGACTTCCCCGTGACCAACAACCTCTGCATAAACGGCATCGGTCATTTTACCGTCCAGCAGAACAGCAAGGCGCTCAAGGTCGTGGATAAACCCGGCAATCAGGCCATCCGCCACTTCCGGCGGCAATAAACCGCTAATAAGGTCGCTCTGATAGCGGCGCAGCGTTTGCTGAACCTGATGCGCGGAAAGCCTGTCGCTCTGGCTCAGCTTAAGCCAGTTAATCAACTGGTTAGTGGTACTGCCGGCGGCCGAAACCACCATCATGTCACCCGGTCTGGAATATTCGGTCATGATACCCGCCACGCGCAGGTAACATTTCACATCGGCAAGACTGCTGCCCCCAAACTTGTGCAGTTGACGAACCGGCGTCCCTGCTGGTGCTGAAACACTCATGCTTACCCCTCGGCAGCGACCCGGAAGGCATTTTCCAGATCGGCAATTAAATCTTCACTATCTTCTATACCTGTTGAAACGCGCAGCAGCGTTTCAGAAATGCCGGCGGCAGCTCGTGCCTCCGGCGCCATGCCCGCATGTGTCATGGTTGCGGCGTGAGAAATCAAGCTTTCAACGCCCCCCAGCGATTCCGCCAGGGTAAACAGCGACAGCGCCCCCAGGAAACGACGCAGCGTTTGCTCGTCACCGTCGAGCTCAAAGCTTAGCATCGCGCCAAACCCTTTTTGCTGACGGGCCGCAATCTCGTGGCCCTGGTTTTCCGGCAGTGAAGGATGATACAGCTTTTTCACCAACGGTTGCTGCTTGAGAAACTCAACAATGGCCTGAGCATTACGTTGAGCCACTTCCATACGTGGCGACAGAGTGCGCAGGCCACGCAACAGCAGGTAGCTGTCAAATGCGCTGCCGGTGACGCCAATGTTATTCGCCCACCATGCCAGTTCGGTGACCGTGGCAGGATCTTTTGCAATAACAACGCCCGCAACCACATCCGAATGGCCGTTGAGGTACTTGGTGCAAGAGTGCAGAACCAGATCGGCCCCCAGCGCCAGCGGGTTTTGCAGTGCCGGGCTCAGGAAGGTGTTATCCACCACGCTAATCGCACCCGCTTCACGCGCTGCGGCACAGATTTTCGCAATATCCACGACGCGCAACAATGGATTACTTGGACTTTCTACCAGTACCAGCTTTGGTTTTTCCGCCAGCGCAGAGTTTAAAGCCTCTTCATCATTCTGATCGACGAATAAAACGCGGTAAGCCCCACGTTTTGCCAGACTATCGAACAGGCGGTAGCTGCCACCATAGCAGTCGTGAGGCGCCACCAGCAGGTCGCCGGGTTTCAGGAATACGGTGGTGACCAGATGAATGGCCGACATGCCGGTATTGGTCATTACTGCCCCAGCCCCGCCTTCCAGCTCCGCTAATGCCCGCTGTACTACGTCGCGCGTTGGGTTACCCCGGCGTGAATAATCATGGGCACGCGGTTCATTAAAGCCGGTAAAGTTATAGGTGCTGGACAGGTGAATAGGTGGAACGACGCAGCCGTATTGCTCGTCATCATTCAAACCGCTACGAACTGCGATGGTTGCCTGTTTACGCGTCATGGTGTGCCCGATCCTTGCTGGTCGAATAAAAGTCAGGCCTCAGAGTAAACAACCGCAGTATAGACGTCAATACATCTGGACATCTAAACCTCTTTGCGTATAGATTGAGCAAAAGGCAAATAGCCGTTAAAATTATGCGTTTTAGAGTGTATATGTCTGAGTTTCGCGCTCAGGAAAGGGTTATCCTGTGCTGTACACTAAAAGAGATAATCGTCAACGCCGCGGATTTACCCGGCTTTGGCACGTTTTCATAGATTAAGAGGATTAAGGTATCTCATGGCTGAATGGAGCGGCGAATATATCAGCCCCTACGCTGAGCACGGTAAGAAGAGTGAACAAGTAAAGAAAATTACGGTTTCCATTCCTCTGAAAGTGTTGAAGATCCTCACCGACGAGCGCACGCGTCGCCAGGTGAATAACCTGCGTCATGCGACCAACAGTGAATTGCTGTGTGAAGCTTTTTTGCACGCCTTCACCGGCCAGCCGCTGCCGAACGATGCTGACCTGCGTAAAGAGCGCAGCGATGAAATCCCGGAAGATGCGAAGGTCATTATGCGTGAACTGGGGATCGATCCGGATACGTGGGAATATTAAGATCTGATGTTAAGGCGTCTGCGGGCGCCTTTTCTTATTGCGTTACCGGATAACAGACACAAAAAAGGCGCCTTCAGGCGCCTTTCTCTTTCCAGGGTGCGAAACTTATTTCTTCGCGCCTGGTACGCTGAAGCGCTTGTTGAAGCGATCAACACGGCCGCCGGTAGCAACATCACGCTGTTTACCAGTGTAGAACGGGTGGCACTGACCACATACGTCCAGGTTCAGATCGTGACCTACGGTGGAGCGGATCTTGATAACATTACCGCAAGAGCAGTTTGCAGTAATTTCTTCGTATTTAGGATGGATATCTTTTTTCATGGTAAACCTCGGTAAAGGCCGCGTCGCTCTTCCAGCCCTAACGCCAGACACCACGCGATGTTAATAAATTAGGTTTTTTGATACCAAAACTGCGCATCAAAGGCGGCGAATCATACAGAAATTGCTCACCCGGTGCAAACTGATCCGCAATTTTGCAAGCGCACAGTGTACACTAATACGTCATTTTTTCAGCCTGGATGCTTTCATGCCCGTAGCCCACGTTGCACTGCCGGTTCCGCTGGCCCGTACCTTCGACTATCTGCTGCCAGAAGGCGTGCAGGTTAGCGCAGGCTGCCGCGTACAGGTGCCGTTTGGCAAGCAACGCGAAGCTGTCGGTATCGTCATGTCGGTCAGCCAGTCGAGCGATCTGCCGCTGGAAAAACTCAAGCCCGTTGGCGAAGTTCTCGATGGGCGCTCACTGTTCACGCCGTCACTCTGGCGTGTGCTGCTGTGGGCTGCGGAGTATTATCATCACCCAATTGGCGAAGTGCTCTTTCACGCTCTGCCAATTCTTCTTCGCCAGGGGAAACCTGCGCACCATGCTCCGCTCTGGTACTGGTTTGCTACGGAAGAAGGAAAAGCCGTTGATCTGAACAGTCTCAAACGCGCGCCTAAACAGCAGCAGGCACTGGCGGCGCTGCGGCACAATATCGTCTGGCGGCATCAAATCGGCGAGCTGGAAATCAGTGAGCCGGGGTTACAGGCGCTGAGAACAAAAGGCCTGTGTGATTTAAAAAGCGCGGCGCCTGCGGAAGAAGACTGGCGGGCAAGCTATGCCGTTGCCGGTGAGCGGCTGAGACTGAATACGGAACAGGCCACCGCCGTGGGGGCTATCCACAGCGAATCTGACCATTTCTCCGCCTGGCTGCTCGCCGGCATCACCGGCTCCGGCAAAACTGAGGTTTACCTCAGTGTGCTTGAAAATGTGCTGGCGCAGGGCAAGCAGGCTTTAGTGCTGGTGCCCGAAATTGGCCTGACTCCGCAAACTATCGCCCGCTTCCGGGAGCGTTTTAACGCGCCGGTTGAAGTCCTGCACTCCGGGCTGAATGACAGTGAAAGGCTCAGCGTGTGGCTAAAAGCACGCAGCGGTGAGGCGGCCATCGTCATTGGTACTCGTTCTTCTCTGTTCACGCCGTTCTGCCGTCTCGGCGTCATCGTCATCGATGAGGAACATGACAGCTCCTATAAACAGCAAGAAGGCTGGCGCTATCACGCTCGCGATTTAGCCGTTTACCGGGCGCATGCCGAAAACATTCCGATCATTCTCGGCTCGGCAACGCCAGCATTAGAAACTCTGCACAATGTTCAGGTGGGAAAATATCGCCAGCTACGCCTGACTAAACGTGCCGGAAACGCACGCCCGGCTCACCAGCAGGTTATCGACCTGAAAGGGCAGCAGCTCAAAGCCGGCTTAGCCCCTGCACTGCTCAAAAAGATAGGCGAGCATCTTGCCGCAGATAACCAGGTGATCCTTTTCCTTAACCGCCGCGGCTTCGCACCTGCCCTGCTCTGCCACGAATGCGGCTGGATTGCGGAATGCGCACGGTGCGATCATTACTACACGCTGCACCAGGGCCAGCGCCATCTGCGTTGCCACCATTGCGACAGCCAGCGCGCGATCCCGCAGCAGTGCCCGCAGTGCGGCTCCACGCATCTGGTTCCGGTGGGAATGGGGACCGAACAGCTTGAACACAGCCTTGAACCGCTGTTCCCGAACGTACCGATTTCCCGCATCGACCGCGATACCACCAGCCGCAAAGGCGCACTGGAACAGCAGCTGGCCGAAGTGCACCGGGGTGGCGCGAGAATTCTTATCGGCACACAAATGCTGGCTAAAGGGCACCACTTCCCTGATGTCACGCTGGTCGCCTTACTCGACGTAGACGGCGCGCTTTTCTCCGCAGATTTCCGTGCCGCCGAACGCTTTGCCCAGCTCTACGTCCAGGTTTCTGGTCGAGCGGGGCGAGCCGGTAAGCAAGGTGAAGTCCTGCTGCAAACGCACCATCCTGAACACCCTTTGCTGCAAACTCTGCTGACCAAAGGCTACGATGCGTTTTCCAGCCAGGCATTGAGCGAGCGCCAAACGGTATTTTTGCCGCCGTACACCAGCCATGTATTGATTCGGGCCGAAGATCAGAACAACCACCAGGCCCCGCTATTTTTGCAGCAATTGCGTAATCTGCTGGAGGCCAGCCCGCTGCGCGATGAGCAGCTCTGGATCATGGGGCCAGTTCCCTCGCTGCAGCCCAAACGCGGCGGGCGTTTTCGCTGGCAAATCTTGTTGCAGCATCCATCGCGCGGGCGCCTGCAAAAACTGGTCAGCCATTCACTCACGCTGATCAACACACTCCCCGAAGCCCGGAAAGTGAAATGGATGCTGGATGTTGACCCTATCGACGGGTAGCACAATCGGGCTGGTTATGCGAAGCCGATCGAAAAATCTAATACTCATCACATTTCTTGTGAAAAATTTGTAACCGCTTACAGCCAACTTCTGCTAAGAATGTGATGACTGTCAGACACACAGGAGTGTTGACGATAGCGGCGTGCATGTGAGGAGAAGAAGTGAAGCCGAAGAAACCGGTGGTGAATGCCACCATGAAAGATGTCGCCGTGCAGGCAAAAGTGTCTACTGCAACGGTATCCCGCGCCTTAATGAACCCGGACAAAGTTTCACAAAGTACCCGTAATCGCGTGGAACAGGCGGCGATTGAAGTGGGGTATTTGCCTCATTCTCTGGGGCGTAACATCAAACGCAGCGAATCACGCACTATTCTGGTCATCGTGCCGGATATCTGCGATCCGTTTTTCAGCGAAATCATTCGCGGTATTGAAGTTACCGCAGCTTCACACGGCTATCTCGTGCTGATTGGCGATTGCGCCCACCAAAATCAGCAGGAAAAAACCTTCATCGACCTGATAATCACAAAACAAATTGATGGCATGCTGCTGCTGGGCTCACGCCTGCCGTTTGACGCCAGCAAAGAAGAGCAACGCAATCTGCCGCCGATGGTCATGGCCAATGAGTTTGCCCCTGAGCTGGAACTGCCCACGGTGCATATCGACAATCTGACCGCCGCCTTTAACGCCGTTTACTATCTGCAAGAGCTCGGGCATCAGCGCATTGCCTGTATTGCCGGGCCTGAAGAAATGCCGCTTTGCCATTATCGCTTACAGGGATACGTTCAGGCGCTTCGCCGCAACGGCATCGTCGTCGATCCTCACTATATTGCGCGCGGTGATTTTACCTATGAAGCAGGCGCCGCAGCGCTGGCACAGCTTATTGCCCTGCCCGAACCCCCAACCGCCATTTTCTGCCATAGCGACGTGATGGCGCTAGGGGCGCTTTCTCAGGCAAAGCGCAGCGGGCTTAAAGTCCCGGAAGATTTATCGATTATGGGCTTCGACGATATTGCCCTGTCGCAGTTCTGTGACCCGCCCCTCACCACCGTCGCACAACCCCGTTTCGATATTGGTAAGGAAGCTATGCTGCTATTGCTGGACAACATGAACGGCCAAAACGTTAACAGCGGCTCACGCCTGCTGGACTGCGATCTTATTGAGCGAGGCAGCACTGCCGCGCCCGGCAGCAGAAATTGAGCCGTTTTTAAGACTGCATAAACTGGTCAAAGCCCCGCCCCTTAAGTAACATGGCGGACTGATAAACGAATAAAGACAGCGAAACGATAGTGGCACAACGAGATTATGTAAGCCGCGGGCAATCGGCAGGGACGCGGCGCAAAAAAAGTACACCCCGCAAAAAGCAACGTAGTCTGCCCTCCGTCTCTCCAACGATGGTTGCCATTGCGGCCGCAGTCGTGGTGGCCTTTGTCGGCGCTCTTTACTTTATTACTCACCATAAGAAAGAAGAGATTGACGCGCTCCCTGGCCACAAAGTGACCGGCAATGGCCTGCCGCCAAAACCGGAAGAGCGCTGGCGTTACATTAAAGAGCTGGAAAACCGCCAGCCTGGCGTACGTGCGCCTACCGAACCGACAGCCGGCGGCGAAGTCATGAATCAAAGCCAGCTAACCAACGAACAGCGCCAGTTGCTGGAGCAAATGCAGGCGGATATGCGCCAGCAGCCTACGCAGCTGAATGAAGTCCCGTGGAATGAGCAAACCCCTGCCCAGCGCCAGCAAACGCTGCAGCGCCAGAAACAGATTGTGCAGCAAACTCAGCCTGTGCAACAGCAGCAGTGGAACACGCAGACGCAGCAGCCTCGCGTTCAGCAGCGTGTAGCGGAACAGCCATACCAGCAGCCGCGTAACACGCAACAAACCACGCAGCCTTATCAACAGCCAAAAACTGTGCCGCAGCAACAGCCGAAAACCTCTACGGCAAATAATCAGCAGCCGTATCAGGATCTGCTGCAAACGCCACCGCACAGCCAGCAAAAAGCGCCACAGCAAACCAAACCGGTTCAGCGTGAAGCTCAGCCTGCACCAATTACGCGTGAGCCAGAAGTGGCTAAGCAGGCTCCTGCTGCTCAGGAGAAAAAAGATGAAAAACGCTGGATGGTGCAGTGTGGTTCATTTAAAGGCAGCGAGCAGGCGGAAACCGTTCGTGCTCAGTTGGCGTTTGAAGGCTTTGACTCCCGCATTACCACCAACAACGGCTGGAACCGCGTCGTTATTGGGCCAATCAAAGGTAAAGACAATGCCGATGGCACCATCAATCGGCTGAAGATGGCTGGGCATACCAGCTGTATTCGTCTTGCCGCCGGGGGTTGAAACCCCAAAATTGCCCCCCATTTATAATGGCATTAGGCCCTGCGCACCGCGCAGGGCTCCTGTTTAGCTGATGCAAAAGGGGTCCGATCGTGACAACAATAGTAAGTGTACGTCGTAACGGCCATGTGGTTATTGCCGGCGATGGCCAGGCCACGCTGGGTAATACCGTCATGAAAGGTAACGTCAAAAAAGTACGTCGCCTGTACAACGATAAAGTGATCGCGGGTTTTGCCGGCGGTACTGCGGATGCCTTCACGCTGTTCGAACTGTTTGAGCGCAAGCTGGAAATGCATCAGGGTCACCTGGTGAAAGCCGCCGTTGAGCTGGCGAAAGACTGGCGTACCGACCGCATGCTGCGCAAGCTTGAAGCGCTGCTGGCCGTGGCCGACGAAAGCGCGTCGCTGATCATCACCGGTAACGGGGACGTCATCCAGCCTGAAAACGATCTGATTGCCATTGGCTCCGGCGGCCCATACGCCCAGGCCGCAGCCCGTGCCCTTCTGGAAAATACCGAAATGGGCGCGCGCGATATCGCTGTGAAAGCGTTGGATATTGCAGGTGATATCTGCGTTTATACCAACCACTTCCATACCATCGAAGAATTACCGTCTAAAGCGTAAGGATCTCCCATGTCTGAAATGACCCCACGCGAAATTGTTAGCGAGCTGAATAAACACATTATCGGCCAGGACAACGCTAAGCGCTCCGTCGCTATCGCCTTACGTAACCGCTGGCGCCGTATGCAGCTTGATGAAGAGCTGCGCCATGAAGTTACCCCTAAAAACATTCTGATGATCGGCCCAACCGGCGTGGGTAAAACCGAAATTGCCCGCCGCCTGGCAAAACTGGCCAACGCGCCGTTCATCAAAGTTGAAGCGACCAAATTCACCGAAGTCGGCTATGTGGGCAAAGAAGTGGACTCCATTATCCGCGATCTGACCGATGCCGCAGTCAAAATGGTGCGCATGCAGTCTATCGAGAAGAACCGCTACCGCGCTGAAGAAATGGCCGAAGAGCGTATTCTCGACGTGCTGATCCCACCGGCGAAGAACAACTGGGGTCAGGCGGAAGCCCAGCAGGAGCCATCGGCTGCTCGCCAGTCGTTCCGCAAGAAACTGCGCGAAGGCCAACTGGATGATAAAGAGATCGAAATCGATCTCGCTGCTGCACCGATGGGCGTAGAAATCATGGCACCTCCTGGCATGGAAGAGATGACCAGCCAGCTGCAATCCATGTTCCAGAACCTGGGCGGCCAGAAGCAAAAGCCACGCAAGCTGAAAATCAAAGATGCGATGAAGCTGCTGGTGGAAGAAGAAGCGGCGAAGCTGGTGAACCCGGAAGAGCTGAAGCAGGACGCCATCGACGCAGTTGAGCAGCACGGGATCGTATTTATCGACGAAATTGACAAAATTTGTAAGCGCGGCGGCAACAGCTCCGGCCCGGATGTGTCCCGCGAAGGTGTACAGCGTGACCTGCTGCCGCTGGTAGAAGGCTGCACCGTATCCACCAAGCACGGCATGGTAAAAACTGACCACATCCTGTTTATCGCTTCCGGCGCGTTCCAGGTTGCTAGCCCGTCAGACCTGATTCCTGAGCTGCAGGGGCGTTTGCCTATCCGCGTTGAGCTGCAGGCGCTGACCGTAGATGATTTCGAGCGCATCCTGACCGAACCTAACGCCTCCGTGACCGTACAGTACAAAGCGCTGATGGCAACCGAAGGCGTGAACATCGACTTTACCGAGGACGGTATTCGTCGTATTGCTCAGGCAGCCTGGCAGGTAAACGAATCTACCGAAAACATCGGGGCGCGTCGCCTTCACACCGTGCTTGAACGTCTGATGGAAGATATCTCCTATGACGCCAGCGAGTTAGATGGTCAGTCCATCCTGATCGATGCCGAATACGTCGGTAAACATCTGGATGAGCTGGTTGCAGATGAAGACCTGAGCCGTTTTATCCTATAATCCGGCTAACGCATTTTCTTCATTTGAAATGGAGGGCTTATGCCCTCCATTTTTTTATCTAAACTGGCAACCAAATAATGAGCGATTCGCAACCTACAAGTGTCACCCAGGCCTGGCTGGAAAGCCTTCGCCCACGCACGCTACCTCTGGCGTTTGCTTCAATCGTCTGCGGTTCGGCCCTGACTTACTGGCAAGGTGTCTTTGACCCGGCTGTGGCGCTGCTGGCGCTGCTGACCGCCGGACTTTTGCAGATCCTGTCTAACCTCGCCAATGACTATGGCGACGCGGTCAAAGGCAGCGACAAAGAAGACCGTCTCGGGCCACTACGCGGGATGCAAAAAGGAATGATTACTCAGGCGCAGATGAAACGTGCGCTGGTCATCACCGTCATCCTCATTTGTTTGTCGGGTCTGTCGCTGGTCGCCCTTGCCTGCCATACCTTCTCGGATTTCATGGGCTTCTTGCTACTTGGGCTGCTGTCTATCGTCGCCGCCATTACCTACACCGTCGGCACCCGTCCTTATGGCTACATGGGGCTGGGAGATATCTCAGTGCTGGTGTTCTTTGGCTGGATTAGCGTGGCGGGTACCTGGTATCTGCAGGCTAATTCGCTGGCGGCGCTGGTGATTCTGCCGGCCACGGCCTGTGGGTTACTCGCCACCGCAGTGCTGAATATCAATAACCTGCGTGATATCGATAGCGATCGTGAGAACGGTAAAAATACCCTTGCTGTACGTCTTGGGCCCATTGTTGCACGCCGCTATCATGCCGCTCTGCTCATCGGGGCTTTGGCCTGTCTCGCCCTGTTTAACCTTATCTGGCTCAAGAGCCTGTGGGGATGGTTATTTGTTCTGGCCGCGCCGCTGCTGCTCAAGCAGGTTACCTACGTCATGCGGGAGCAAGATCCCGTGGCGATGCGTCCGATGCTGGAACGCACCGTCAAAGCCGCGTTGCTGACGAATCTGCTGTTTGCACTGGGCGTCGTCCTCAGTACCGTTGTGTTATGACTGACAAATATCAATTAACAATTGATGATTTTGCCAACAGTTAACAGAACGCGATATACTGACAACTCCTGCAGCAAATGAACCTTAATCCTATGAAATACGATACTTCTGAGCTTTGTGACATCTACCAGGAAGAGGTCAACGTCGTTGAGCCGTTGTTCTCCAACTTTGGTGGCCGCTCGTCATTTGGTGGGCAAATCATCACGGTGAAATGTTTCGAGGACAACGGGTTGCTGTACGATCTGCTCGAAGAGAATGGCCGTGGGCGAGTCCTGCTGGTAGACGGCGGTGGTTCAGTACGCCGCGCGCTGATTGATGCGGAACTGGCTCGTCTTGCGCTGCAAAACGAGTGGGAAGGCATTGTGGTTTACGGCGCGGTGCGCCAGGTGGATGACCTGGAAGAGCTGGACATTGGCATCCAGGCGATTGCCGCCATCCCGGCTGGCTCCGCGGGAGAAGGCATCGGCGAAAGCGATGTGCGCGTCAATTTTGGTGGCGTGACCTTCTTCTCAGGCGACCATCTGTATGCCGATAACACCGGCATCATTCTCTCCGAAGATCCGCTGGATATTGAGTAATCCGGTCGATGAATAGCAAAACGGGCGCCTCAGGCGCCCGTTTTTTTGTCGGAAGCAGGAATTACACTTCTTCCATTTTGCCCAGCAGCGCGTGTAAACGCTCCTGCCAGACATGCTGTTGTTCTTTCAGGCTGCTGTTTTCACGCACCAGCTCTTCATGGTTGCTTTGCGCCTGCTGAACTTCCTGAGCCAGACCGTTATTTTTCTCTTTCAGCTCTTCGATTTCCATCTGTAACAACGTAATCGTGTCAACCGCCTGCTGAACTTTTGCTTCCAGTTTCTCAAACACTTCAAATGACATTTCGAACTCTCCTGAATGGCAAGGCGTTGATGGATGGCTATCCTCGTCCCGATTCTACGGCGACGCCTTTATGAACGTATGCACAACACGTAGCGTAACTCGATTGTAAGTAGCCCGGATGCCCGTGTCCAGCGGCTTACCGCGCTCTTTGCGTAACATGACGTTTTTCAGCCTATGCTGAAAGCCAGGGTTCACGGTCGATTCGAATTGTTAAAAAACACGTTAACAAAACGCGTAATTCCCCCTTCTTTCCCATGAGGCACCGCTCATTTTTTAGCGCGAAAACGCTCATTTTCTTGACGCACCACGCACATTTTAAGTTCGATATTTCTCGTTTGTGCTCGTTAACGATAAATTAACACCATGCCTACATGGCATAAAGGTGACAAGGATGCTCGACAACAATAATCATCAATTTGCCTTCAGGACCCCACTATGAGTCAGACCGCTACAACAACCTTAAAAGGCCAGTGCATCGCCGAATTCATGGGTACCGCGTTGTTGATCTTCTTCGGTGTGGGATGTGTTGCTGCATTGAAAGTGGCCGGTGCCACGTTCGGGCAGTGGGAGATCAGCATCATCTGGGGCTTAGGGGTGGCAATGGCCATCTATATGACCGCAGGGGTTTCCGGCGCACATCTTAACCCGGCAGTAACGATCGCACTCTGGCTGTTCGCTTGTTTTGACGGACGCAAAGTCGTGCCGTTTATTATTTCACAGTTCCTTGGCGCATTCTGCGCCGCCGCGTTGGTTTATGGCTTATATTACAATCTGTTCCTCGACTACGAACAAACGCACCATATGGTGCGCGGCAGCGTAGAAAGCCTGGATTTGGCGGGCATCTTCTCCACCTATCCGAACCCACACATTAACTTCGTCCAGGCATTCGCCGTAGAAATGGTGATCACTGCCATTCTGATGGGCGTCATTCTGGCGCTGACCGACGATGGCAACGGCGTGCCGCGTGGCCCACTGGCTCCGCTGCTGATTGGCCTGCTGATTGCGGTGATCGGCGCGTCCATGGGACCACTGACCGGGTTTGCGATGAACCCAGCGCGTGACCTTGGGCCGAAGACCTTTGCGTGGCTGGCTGGCTGGGGCGACGTCGCCTTCACCGGTGGGAAAGATATTCCTTACTTCCTGGTGCCGCTGTTTGCGCCTATTCTCGGCGCTTCCCTCGGCGCATTCGGCTACCGTAAATTGATTGGTCGCCACCTGCCATGCGACGTCTGCGTTGTCGAAGAAGACAAGCCGGACAGCAAGGTGACCTCTCAGCAAAAAGCACTGTAATACTGACTTCAGGACTTGATTATGACTACAGAAAAAAAGTACATCGTCGCTCTCGACCAGGGAACAACCAGCTCGCGTGCCGTCGTCCTGGATCATGACGCCAACATCATTAGCGTTGCACAGCGTGAATTTGAGCAAATCTATCCTAAGCCAGGCTGGGTAGAGCATGACCCCATGGAAATCTGGGCCACCCAAAGCTCCACGCTGGTAGAAGTGCTGGCGAAAGCCGACATCAACTCCGACGAAATCGCGGCCATCGGCATCACCAACCAGCGTGAAACCACAGTAGTTTGGGAGCGCGAAACCGGTAAGCCAATTTACAACGCTATCGTCTGGCAGTGCCGCCGTACCGCTGATATCTGTGAAGAGTTGAAGCGCAACGGCATGGAAGAATACGTGCGTCACAACACCGGCCTCGTGGTGGACCCGTACTTCTCCGGCACTAAAGTTAAATGGATCCTCGACCACGTCGAAGGCTCCCGCGAGCGTGCTCGCCGTGGCGAACTGCTGTTCGGTACCGTGGATACCTGGCTCATCTGGAAGATGACTCAGGGGCGTGTACACGTCACCGACTACACCAACGCTTCTCGTACCATGCTGTTTAACATCCACGAGCTGGACTGGGATGACCGCATGCTGGAAGCGCTGGACATTCCTCGCGCTATGCTGCCGGAAGTGCGCAAGTCTTCCGAAGTCTATGGCCAGACCAACATCGGCGGTAAGGGCGGCACGCGTATTCCTATTGCCGGGATCGCGGGTGACCAGCAGGCCGCGCTGTTTGGCCAGCTGTGCGTGAAAGAAGGGATGGCGAAGAACACCTACGGAACCGGCTGCTTTATGCTGATGAACACCGGTGAGAAAGCCGTGGCCTCCACCAATGGCCTGCTGACGACTATCGCCTGCGGCCCGAAAGGTGAAGTGAACTACTCGCTGGAAGGCGCCGTATTCATGGCGGGGGCATCCATTCAGTGGCTGCGTGACGAAATGAAGCTGATTGGCGATGCGTTCGACTCCGAGTATTTCGCCAACAAGGTGAAGGATACCAACGGCGTCTACGTTGTGCCTGCGTTCACCGGCCTCGGCGCACCTTACTGGGACCCGTATGCACGTGGGGCTATTTTCGGCCTGACCCGCGGCGTGAACTCTAACCACATCATTCGCGCCACTCTGGAATCAATCGCCTACCAGACCCGTGACGTGCTGGAAGCAATGCAGGCAGACTCAGGTATTCGTCTGCACGCGCTGCGCGTGGACGGCGGTGCGGTAGCCAACAACTTCCTGATGCAGTTCCAGTCCGACATTCTGGGTACCCGTGTTGAGCGTCCTGAAGTTCGCGAAGTCACTGCGTTGGGTGCGGCTTACCTGGCCGGTCTGGCCGTGGGCTTCTGGCAGAACCTCGATGAGCTGCAGGAGAAATCCGTCATCGAGAAAGAGTTCCGCCCTGGTATCGAAACCACCGAGCGTAATTACCGCTACGCCGGCTGGCAGAAGGCGGTTAAACGCGCCCTTGCCTGGGAAGATCACGAAGAGAAATAATCCCTACAAGGCCCCTGAAAAGGGGCCTTTCAGTCTCTGCCTTTCCCGTCCCTTTTCTCGCCTGTGCTAAACTCCCCGGCAATTCTGTTTGCTAAATGAGTCTGCTATGAAACGAGAACTTGCCATCGAATTTTCCCGCGTGACCGAAGCCGCCGCCCTTGCTGGCTACAAATGGCTTGGCCGCGGCGATAAAAATGTCGCCGACGGCGCAGCGGTAAACGCCATGCGTATCGTCCTTAACCAAATCAATATCGACGGTGAGATCGTCATTGGCGAAGGCGAAATTGACGAAGCGCCGATGCTCTACATTGGTGAAAAAGTCGGGACCGGGAAAGGCGACGCGGTAGATATTGCCGTTGACCCCATCGAAGGTACGCGCATGACGGCGATGGGCCAGGCCAACGCTCTGGCTGTGCTCGCGGTGGGAGATAAAGGCACGTTCCTCAATGCGCCCGATATGTATATGGAAAAACTGATTGTTGGGCCTGGAGCCAAAGGCGTCATCGACCTTAATCTCAGCCTCGAGGACAATCTTCGCCGCATCGCCGCTGCGCTGGAAAAACCGCTTAGCGAATTGACCGTAACCATTCTGGCCAAGCCACGTCACGACGAAACGATCAAAGAGATGCAAAAGCTTGGCGTGCGCGTGTTCGCTATTCCGGATGGCGACGTAGCGGCTTCTATTTTGACCTGCATGCCGGACAGCGAAGTGGATGTCCTCTACGGCATCGGCGGTGCGCCGGAAGGTGTGGTTTCAGCGGCAGTAATCCGCGCGCTGGACGGCGACATGCAGGGCCGCCTGCTGGCTCGCCACCACGTAAAAGGCGACAGTGAAGAAAACCGCCGCATCGGCGAACAGGAACTGGCGCGCTGCAAAGCAATGGGCATTGAGGCTGAACGCGTGCTGAAGCTCGATGAAATGGCGCGTAACGACAACGTTATTTTCTCCGCTACCGGCATCACCAAAGGCGATCTGCTGGAAGGGATCACCCGTAAAGGCAATATGGCCACCACGGAGACGCTGCTGATTCGCGGTAAATCCCGTACGATCCGCCGCATTCAGTCTATTCATTATCTCGATCGTAAAGATACCGAGGTACAGAAGCATATTCTGTAACGTTTCTCGTTTGTTGGTTCGAGCTTTCCGGCTCGTTTGGGCTGGAAATGCTGCCACATTCTGGTGAAGATAGGTAAAAAGCAACGACGGGAGTACAACATGGCGGAGTGGGTTACAGGTAAAGTTACCAGAGTTCAAAACTGGACGGATTCTCTCTTCAGCCTGACGGTTCATGCGCCGGTGCATGCGTTTACCGCCGGGCAATTTACCAAGCTTGGGCTGGAAATTGACGGCGAACGCGTACAGCGTGCCTACTCCTACGTGAATGCCCCCAGTAATCCCGATCTCGAGTTCTATCTGGTCACCGTTCCCGAAGGGAAACTCAGCCCACGTCTGCATGCGCTCAAGCCTGGCGATGAAGTGCAGCTGGTAAGCGAAGCCGCCGGGTTCTTTGTTCTGGAAGAAATTCCTGAGTGCAAAACACTCTGGATGCTGGCGACCGGCACCGCGCTGGGGCCTTATCTTTCAATCCTGCAGGAAGGCAAAGACCTTGAACGTTTTGAGAATATCGTGCTGCTCCATGCGGTCCGCTATGCCAACGATTTAAGCTATCTGCCGCTGATGCTTGAACTACAAGAACGCTACCAGGGCAAACTGCGTATTCAAACCGTGGTCAGCCGCGAAACGGTCGCAGGTTCGCTCACCGGGCGTGTTCCGGCGCTGATAGAAAGCGGTGAGCTGGAGGCCGCCGTTGGTTTACCGATGGATATTGAAACCAGCCATGTGATGCTATGCGGTAATCCGCAAATGGTGCGTGACACGCAACAGCTCTTGAAAGATACCCGGCAGATGGCCAAACATCTGCGCCGCAGGCCTGGCCACATGACCGCCGAGCATTACTGGTAAATCAGCGGAATTTAACTTCGCTGGTCTCTTTCCCGAAACGGTTTTCACCCTGGGTGCCAACAAAAGCGCCCAGGTCCATCAGCACCATGACGAAAATCAGCGTCGGGATAAAACGCCCCAATCCCCACTGCCACAAGGTGCCAAAGGTTTCCCAGTTTCCCGCCACCAGCAGCCAGGCAGGAATAAAGAGCAACGCCCACCAGCCTTTTTTATCTCTGTCATGCAGGCGCTTCACAATCACCGCCGCGGTTGGAATCAGCGAGCCGGTGAGGAAGAAGCCCGCCGTGGAATACGGCATGATTTCGGCCCCGGCCAGGGTAAACAGAATAATCAGCCCGACTATCCACGCGCCGATCCAAATCCAAAAATCGCGGCGTCCAATACGCCCTTTAAAAGAGAACAACCATTGCTGTATGGTCATGGGTAAGGTCCTTATTATTTTATCGCGGCGTAGTGTACCCTGGTCACCGCCCGTTTTGACAAGCCAACGGATTGCCGATTTAATCGGGATGATGAACCCATCAGGAGAAGTGTGTCGATGAAATACCTGCTGCCTGCCCTCGTGCTGCTGGCGCTGCCTTTGGCGGTGAGCCGGGCAGATCCTGCGTCAGACGCAGTTTCTCAGCTTCCGGCGGCGCCTTATCTGCTGCCCGGCGCACCCACTTTCGATCTGACCATTACCCAGTTTCGTGGCAAATTTGATATTGATAATCCGTCGCTACCGCTGAACGAATTTCGCGCCGTGGAGAAGAGCCGTGACAAAGCCAATCTGACCCGCGCCGCTACCAAGATCAACGAAAACCTTTATGCTTCTGTGGCACTGGAACTCGGCACCCTAAAAATTAAGTCGATGCAGATAACCTGGCTCCCCATTCAGGGGCCGGAGCAAAAAGCCGCCCGTGGCAAAGCGCTGGAATACATGGCTGCGATCATCCGCAGCTTCACGCCAACGCTTTCCAAAGCGCAAAGCCAGCAGAAGCTGACCAAACTACTCAACGACGGCAAAAATAAACGCTATTTCGCGCAGAACGACGGTGCTATTCGCTATGTCGTGGCAGATAACGGCGAAAAGGGGCTAACTTTCGCCGTTGAACCGATTAAGCTAACGCTATCTGAGACGCTAAACAGCGGCGAATAAATGACAAAAAGCAAAGCCTTTCGCCCGCCGACTCTCTATACTGTTTCACAGACCAAGCTGCCCGACGGGCAGTGATTCTTTTTATTGCTTACCGCGTGGAGAATTAAAATGCGACATCCTTTAGTGATGGGTAACTGGAAACTGAACGGCAGCAAACACATGGTTAACGAGCTTGTTGCTAACCTGCGTAAAGAGCTGTCTGGCGTGGAAGGCTGCGGCGTGGCTATCGCCCCACCAACCATGTACCTGGACCTGGCGAAACACGCTGCTTCCGGTAGCCACATCATTCTTGGCGCGCAGAACGTAGACGTTAACCTGTCCGGCGCGTTTACCGGTGAAGTTTCTGCAGAGATGCTGAAAGATATCGGTGCTAAATACATCATCATCGGTCACTCTGAGCGTCGTACCTATCACGCTGAGTCTGATGAGTTCATCGCTAAGAAATTCGCCGTGCTGAAAGCAGCAGGCCTGGTGCCAGTTCTGTGCATCGGTGAAAGCGAAGCTGAAAACGAAGCGGGCAAAACCGAAGAAGTTTGTGCACGCCAGATCGACGCCGTGCTGAAAACTCAGGGCGCAGCAGCATTCGAAGGTGCGGTAATCGCTTACGAACCAATCTGGGCTATCGGTACCGGTAAATCTGCAACCCCAGCTCAGGCTCAGGCGGTACACAAATTTATCCGTGATCACATTGCTAAAGCTGACGCGAAAGTGGCTGAGCAAGTGATCATCCAGTACGGCGGCTCCGTTAACGATAAAAACGCTGCAGAGCTGTTTGCTCAGCCAGACATTGACGGCGCGCTGGTTGGCGGTGCATCCCTGAAAGCTGACGCTTTCGCGGTTATCGTTAAAGCAGCAGCTGAAGCGAAAAAAGCGTAATCACGCCAATAATATTGATGAACGGCTCCGCTTGCGGAGCCGTTTTTTTTTAGAGTTTGTGCAGCAGTTGGAACCAGCCATAGTCCAGCGGCAGCAAAATCGAAAACGTCACCACGGCCAGCGCCAGGCAAAGCTTCATCCCTTCCCTTGCCGGGACTTTTCCCAACCCCATCGCCACCACAATCGGCGACGCCATATACGGCAGAAGCGGCGTTGAGTAACCCAGCACCTGAATCATAATCACCGACAAAAGTGGAAAACCGGTCGCCTGTGAGAAGCTTTCGGCAAAAGTGGTATAGAGCGCCGGAACGCCGTTCGCAGTGACGATGAAGTTGAGCAGGCTGGTGATACCGGTTAGCGCGGCAAAGCTGGTGAACGGCCTGCTGGCCTCCAGGGGCATAATCGCCATTAGCTTCTCACCCACAAGTGCCCCAAGACCGATATGCGTCACAGTCGTGGCCAGCGCTAAAATGCCCGCCACATAGAAGCAGGTACGCACATTCACACCGCTGGCAAACTCCTCGCCGGAGATAAACCCCACTCGCGGTAACAGCGTCATACAGGCGGCAATCAGCCCTATCCATGCAGGACCAATGCCGTGCCAGCTTTCCGTCACCCACAGCCCGAGCACAACGACCAGCAGCCACGCCAGCCGTTTTTCTTCAGGGCTCATCGGTCCTGGACTCTCAATTTGCTTTGGCGGCTGCGGTTTGCCAGGAAATAGCCAGACAATCAGGCCTATCAGCACTAATCCTTTCAGAATGCCAAGCACCGGAGTGTGCAGCAGCAAATAAGGCAGATAGTTAAGATGCAGGCCATAAGACCCTTCCGCCGCTCCGCTCATCACCAGATTCGGCACATTCGCCGGTAAGATCGTCGCCGAGAGCTGGAAAGTGCCAAACCCCACGGCCAGCGCCAGACCGTACCAGGCGCGGGTGCCGTCGCCGATGGACGCTCTTTTCGCCATCGCCGCAACAATCGGCATCAACAGGGCAATGCGCCCCATATTTGAAGGCATAACAAATGCCAGCGCATAGCTTAGAAGCACGACGCTGCCGACCATATGTAGCCAGGAGTCGGTCAGCCGGGCGGACAGCGCCCGCGCAACTCGATCGGCCAAACCCGTTTTGCGAATCGCAATCCCCAGCACAAAACCGCTGAACACCAGCCAGAAGGCCGACGAGGCAAAACCACTAAAAA
Source organism: Enterobacter sp. Ap-867 (assembly GCF_011752855.1). Lineage (NCBI taxonomy): Bacteria > Pseudomonadati > Pseudomonadota > Gammaproteobacteria > Enterobacterales > Enterobacteriaceae > Enterobacter > Enterobacter sp. Ap-867. The sequence goes on from NZ_VWWS01000010.1 coordinate 41,239, forward strand.
TCACCTCGGCCGGGGCTATCTTTGCCACCATCGCCGCGGCAAAAAATAACAGTGCAGTCAGGTATTCCGGGAGGGCAGAAGTGGCCCAAAGGACAATGGTGATAAGGATAATAATGCCGGGCAGGATTAGAGGGTCCGACAACCAGAGCGACATACCTGTCTCCTGTAGAGTTTTTCAGCACTCTACGGGAAGATATTCTGCGAGTAAATGTCAGACCGTGGAAACAAAAATGGCCCCGTAGGGCCATTTAACGTTAACGCTTGCTGATTTGGTCGAAACTGCCGCCGTTGGAGAAGTGATCCTGCTGTGCTTTTGCCCAGCCGCCAAACTCTTCATCTATCGTGTAGAGCTTCAGTTTCGGGAATTCTTTTTCGTATTTCTTCGCGACTTCAGGATCGCGCGGACGATAGTAATTCTTCGCCGCAATCTCCTGGCCTTCAGGTGAGTAGAGATACTTCAGGTATGCTTCTGCCACGGCCTGAGTCCCTTTCTTCTCAACAACCTTGTCCACAACGGACACAGTCGGTTCCGCAAGAATAGATTCGCTCGGGGTCACAATCTCAAATTTGTCTTTGCCCAACTCATTGGTAGCCAGTAACGCCTCGTTTTCCCACGCAATCAGCACATCACCAATGCCGCGCTCAACAAAGGTGTTGGTCGAACCACGGGCACCGGAGTCCAACACCTCTACGTTTTTGAATAAGGCTTTTACGAAGTCCTGTGCTTTCGCCTGATCGTTATTGTTGTGGTGCAGCGCATAACCCCACGCCGCTAAATAGTTCCAACGTGCGCCGCCGGAGCTTTTCGGGTTTGGCGTGATGACAGACACACCCGGTTTGATCAGGTCGTTCCAGTCATGAATTTGTTTAGGGTTGCCTTTGCGCACCAGGAATACGATGGTGGATGTATATGGCGCAGAGTTGTCTGGCAGGCGCTTGATCCAGTTTTTATCAATGCGCCCGCGCTCGGCGATGGCATCAACGTCATAGGCCAGCGCCAGGGTTACGACGTCGGCTTCAATGCCATTAATGACCGACGTTGCCTGCTTCCCGGATCCGCCGTGTGACTGGCGCACGGTGACCGTATCACCGGTTTGCTGCTTCCAGTGAGCACTGAACGCTTTGTTGTATTCTTCATATAGTTCACGAGTCGGATCGTAAGACACGTTGAGTAACTGAATATCCTTCGCTAATACGCCACCAGAAGCCAAAAGTAATGTTAAACCCACGCCCCACTTGTTCATCGCACGCTCTCTTTATGAAGTTTGATGCGACCAGCCTGCCAGAAACTATTTCAAGGATTAAAGAATAAAAAAAGATTGGCTATAACTTTTGGCGATATAACAGGCAATAAAAAACCGGGCCATGCCCGGTTTTTACTGACAGCTATCTGGATTAATACAGCTTTTTAGCGCAATCCAGCCAGTCACCTTTGAACGGACGCTTCATGTTTTCAATCGCGTCGATGATGTCATGGTGAACCAGTTTTTCGTTCTGAATACCGACGCAGCGGCCGCCGAAGCCCTGTAGCAGCAGTTCGATGGAGTAAGCCCCCATGCGGGATGCCAGAATACGGTCATACGCTACCGGGGAACCACCGCGCTGGATGTGGCCCAGAACGGTAGCACGGGTTTCGCGTTTGGTTTCGGTTTCGATGTATTTAGCCAGTTCATCAACATCGCAAATGTGCTCGGTAATAGCCACAATGGCGTGTTTCTTACCTTTCGCAATCCCGGCTTTGATTTCTGCCACCAGATCTTCACGGCTGAATTCAACTTCCGGCAGCACCACAAACTCACAGCCGCCGGCGATAGCCGCAGCCAGGGTCAGGTCGCCGCAGTAACGCCCCATCACTTCAACGATGGAGATACGCTGGTGTGAAGAGGAGGTATCGCGCAGGCGGTCAATCGCTTCAACCACGGTTTCCAGCGCAGTGAAGTAACCGATGGTGTAATCGGTACCTTTAATATCGTTATCGATGGTGCCCGGCAGGCCGATGCAAGGGAAGCCCATTTCGGTCAGGCGCATCGCCCCCATGTAAGAACCGTCACCGCCAATAACCACCAGCGCATCAATGCCGCGTTTTTTCAGGTTTTCGATAGCCACGGCGCGAATGTTTTCATCGCGGAACTCAGGGAAGCGAGCAGAGCCGAGGAATGTACCGCCACGGTTGATCATGTCGGACACGCTGTAGCGGTCCAGCTGCACCATGCGATCTTCGTACAGACCCAGGTAGCCATCATAGACACCCATGACTTCCAAACCTTCTGACAGCGCTGCACGCACCACACCGCGGATAGCCGCGTTCATGCCCGGCGCATCACCGCCACTCGTCAACACACCAATTTTTTTGATCATGACTACCTCTGAACTTTGAAAGCAAAATTAATCCTGTTGCCGGAAAACGCTGCGGGCAATCCGAAACTTCGACGCTGCCCAAATAGTATAACAACGGCTCCCAGCTGAATTGATTCAGGTCAGGCCAAATGGCGGTACATTATGCAAAAACTGCCAGTCAGCGCCAACTTTCCAACGTAAAACTAAAGCTCGAAATGCCCCTGCCGTCCCGTCGGAACAACAGAGCAAGGATCCTGGTGGATAATCACATCCGATCCTGGGAAACGCTGCAGAATCGCCTGCTCCACCTGTTCAGCCACAACATGCGCCTGAACCAGCGGTAAATTATCTTCCATCTCAATATGAAGCTGTATAAAGCGGGTCGGCCCTGACTGCCGCGTTCGGAGATCGTGGGCTCCTCTGACACCGGGCCACGCGTTCACGATATCAATAATAGCCTGACGTTCCTCGTCTGGTAACGCCCGATCAAGCAGCGATTGCACGGCTTCATAACCCATTCGCAGCGCGCTATACAAAATGTACACGCCAATACCCAAAGCAAACAGCGAATCAGCACGATGCCAACCGTACCAGGAAAGGGCCAGCGCAATAAGAATTGCGCCATTCATCATAACATCAGACTGATAATGAAGCATATCGGCCCGGACGGCCTGGCTTTGTGTTTTTCGTACCACCCAGCGCTGGAACGTCACCAAAACTAAGGTACTTATCAGTGCCACAATCGTCACCGCCACGCCAATGCCAGGATCTTTCATAGGTGAAGGGTCAGCCAGATGCTGAATACCGGTTAAAAACAGGAACAGGGCCGAGCCTGAGATGAACATGCTTTGTGCGAGAGCGGCCAGCGATTCCGCTTTGCCGTGACCGAATGTATGTTCTTCGTCTGCGGGCTGGAGTGAATAACGCACCACAAGCAAGTTCGTCAATGAAGCTGCGATATCGACCAGTGAGTCCACCAGCGCCGCCAGAATACTCACCGAGCCGGTATACCACCAGGCGAAAATTTTTATTAAAAGTAGCAACGACGCCATGACGGTCGCCGCGATTGCAGCCCGGCTAACCAGCTGCCCATATTGTTGATTCATGGGGGCTCCCGCAGGTGAATGCCGGTAGTATAGCGGATCAGGCTTGAGCGTCAGGCAAAAAAAACCCGCCTGGTGAGGCGGGGAAGACAGGGATGGTGTCTATGGCAAGGAAAACAGGGTTTGTTACTGGTTACTACGGGTACTGCTACTACTCATGGCCTGCAGCGAAACACCCTGCTGCAGTTCCGACAGTTCACGGAGATGGTCCATGCGCTGCTGGTGTTTCTCATTTAAAGCGGCTTGCTGTTCAGGACTGAGTAAGTGGTACATTTGGTTGCGTACTTTTGCCATCTCGACCTGGCGGGCAACCTGTTCTTGTGCCATTTTTTCAGCCTGAGCTTTCACTGCCACTTCATCAAATTTATCGGCGGTGATCAGACGATGCATGATCTCCATTTCGCTAACATTAACGGGTGGGCTATCATGCCTTGCCCGGTGCATAAGATCTCGCATCTGTTGGCGCTGTTGCTCAGTCAAACTTATGCCGTCAAACATGTGGTTCTGAGCGTTGTTTCGTTTTGCCAGATTATCGCTTTGTGGCCAGTTAACGCCGGTCGGCAAATCATCGGCCGAGCTGGCTAAAGAGATAAATGCCAGTGTTGAGGCCATGACGACAGCGGTAACATTGCGCATCACTTGCTCCCGAAATCTGTGTGTGCTGCGATTCAACGAGAGCCAGTCTACGATTCCCGCTGCAAACTAGCGTCAGGGGGTGTAAAACAACGTAAAGTCATGGATTAGCGCGCCTTGATGACGTAATTTCTGCCTCGGAGGTAATTTCACAATGAATAAAATCCTGTTAGTTGATGATGACCGAGAGCTGACTTCCCTGCTAAAGGAATTGCTCGACATGGAAGGTTTTGACGTGATTGTTGCTCACGATGGTGAGCAAGCGTTAACGCTTCTGGACGACAGCATCGACCTGTTATTGCTTGACGTAATGATGCCCAAGAAAAACGGTATTGATACGTTGAAAGAACTTCGCCAGACACACCAGACACCCGTCATTATGCTTACCGCTCGCGGTAGCGAACTTGACCGTGTACTCGGCCTTGAGCTGGGTGCCGATGACTACTTACCAAAACCCTTTAACGATCGTGAGCTGGTCGCCCGTATTCGCGCCATCCTGCGTCGTTCACACTGGAGCGAGCAGCAACAAAACAGCGACAGCAGTTCACCGACGGTAGAAGTCGATGGGCTGAGCCTCAATCCAGGCCGCCAGGAAGCGAGTTTCGACGGACAAGCGCTGGACTTAACCGGCACAGAGTTTACGCTGCTGTATCTCCTCGCTCAGCATCTGGGCCAGGTGGTTTCTCGTGAACATCTGAGCCAGGAAGTATTGGGTAAACGATTAACACCGTTCGACCGCGCCATAGACATGCATATTTCCAACTTGCGTCGTAAATTGCCGGATCGCAAAGACGGTCATCCGTGGTTTAAAACCTTACGTGGTCGCGGCTATCTGATGGTTTCCGCTTCATGATAAGTAGCCTTACCGCGCGCATTTTTGCCATCTTCTGGCTGACACTGGCTCTGGTACTGATGTTAGTTTTGATGCTGCCGAAGCTGGATTCACGCCAGATGACCGAGCTGATGGAAAATGAGCAACGTCAGGGCTACATGATTGAGCAACACGTCGAAGCTGAACTGGCAACCGATCCACCGAATGATTTGATGTGGTGGCGGCGTCTGTTCCGTGCCATCGACAAATGGGCACCTCCAGGCCAGCGTTTGCTGCTGGTCACCAGCGAAGGGCGTGTCATTGGCGCCCAACGCAACGAAATGCAGATCATCCGTAACTTTATCGGCCAGTCCGATAACGCCGATCATCCCCAGAAAAAGAAATATGGGCGAGTTGAGCTGGTTGGCCCATTTTCGGTGCGAGATGGTGAAGATAACTACCAACTTTACCTGATTCGCCCGGCCAGCAGCTCGCAATCTGACTTTATCAACCTGCTGTTCGACCGCCCTTTACTGCTGCTAATTGTCACCATGCTGGTAAGTTCTCCGCTGTTACTTTGGCTGGCCTGGAGCCTTGCGAAACCTGCCCGCAAGCTCAAAAATGCAGCAGATGAAGTCGCCCAGGGCAACCTACGCCAGCATCCAGAACTCGAGGCTGGGCCACAGGAATTCCAGGCCGCGGGCGCGAGCTTCAACCAAATGGTGACTGCGTTGGAGCGAATGATGACGGCGCAGCAGAGGTTGCTGTCGGATATCTCCCATGAACTCCGCACGCCGCTGACCCGCCTGCAGCTTGGAACCGCGCTACTGCGTCGCCGCAGCGGTGAGAGCAAAGAGTTAGGGCGCATAGAAACAGAAGCCCAGCGTCTGGACGGCATGATTAATGACCTGCTGGTGATGTCGCGCAATCAGCAAAAAAATGCGCTGGTCAGCGAAACAATGAAAGCGAACCAAATCTGGGCAGAAATGCTGGATAACGCTGCGTTTGAAGCAGAGCAAATGGGTAAGTCGTTGGAAGTCACCTACCCGCCGGGTCCGTGGCTGATGTACGGTAACCCAAATGCCCTGGAAAGTGCGCTGGAGAATATTGTTCGCAATGCTCTGCGTTACTCGCACACCAAGATAGCTGTGAATTTCTCCGTCGATAATCAGGGCATTACCGTCACCGTTGACGATGACGGTCCGGGTGTCAGTCCGGAAGACAGAGAGCAGATTTTCCGTCCTTTTTATCGTACGGATGAAGCACGCGATCGCGAGTCGGGGGGGACAGGTCTCGGTCTGGCTATCGTGGAAACCGCCGTGCAGCAGCATCGTGGCTGGGTAAAAGCTGACGACAGCCCGCTGGGCGGCCTGCGCCTGACGCTCTGGCTGCCGCTTTATCACCGCTGACAAACAGGATAAACATTCGCAATACCAGGCTCTACGGAGCCTGTTTTCATTTCTGCTCAGGCGCTATTTTGCTATTCTGCGCCCCTAGTTGATGGGGGTTGTATGTTAAATATCGTTTTGTTTGAGCCAGAAATTCCACCCAATACCGGGAACATTATCCGCCTGTGCGCCAACACTGGTTTCCGCCTGCACATCATCGAGCCAATGGGCTTTCCCTGGGATGATAAACGCCTGCGTCGCGCCGGGCTGGATTATCACGAATTTACGACAGTGCTGCGCCATCGCGACTATAACGCCTTTCTGGAAGCCGAAACCCCTCAGCGCCTGTTTGCTTTAACAACCAAAGGAACACCCGCCCACAGTGCTGTGAGCTATCAGGCTGGAGATTATTTGATGTTTGGCCCGGAAACTCGCGGGCTACCCGCTGAGATACTGAACGCCATGCCGCCAGAACAAAAGATTCGCATTCCCATGATGCCGGACAGCCGCAGCATGAACCTCTCTAACTCGGTGTCCGTGGTGGTCTATGAGGCCTGGCGCCAGCTAGGGTATCAGGGCGCTGTTCTCAGAAGCTAAATGCCGTCGCCGTATTCAAAGCCTGCGCCGTTGAAGTGCTGATCCATATCTATCGCTGGCTTGTCACTTCCCGGCGTACCCACTATTCGCGCCGGCACGCCAGCTGCCGTTGTATGCGGCGGAACAGGCTGGAGCACGACGGAGCCTGCGCCAATTTTTGCGCCGGTTCCAACCTCAATATTGCCGAGGATCTTGGCACCCGCACCAATCATTACGCCTTCGCGGATTTTCGGATGGCGATCGCCACTTGTTTTACCGGTACCGCCCAACGTGACCGATTGCAGAATAGACACATCGTTTTCGACGACCGCAGTCTCACCAATGACAATCCCGGTGGCATGGTCAAGCATAATCCCGCACCCAATTTTTGCCGCAGGGTGAATATCAACCTGGAAAGAGACGGAGACCTGGTTCTGCAAGAAGATAGCCAGCGCCTGTCGCCCCTGCAGCCAAAGCCAATGGCCAATGCGATACGCCTGCAGCGCATGGAAGCCTTTAAGATAAAGCAGCGGCGTTGAATACTTGTCTACCGCAGGGTCACGCGTACGCACCGCCTGGATGTCGCAAGCGGCAGAGGCAATCATCTGCGGATCGGCAGCATAGGCCTCTTCAACCACTTCGCGAATGGCAATGGCCGGCATAATCGGTGAAGCCAGCTTATTGGCCAACATGTAGCTGAGCGCGTTTCCAAGATTATCGTGCTTGAGGAGCGTCGCATGATAAAAACTGGCCAACATGGGTTCACAATCCGCAAGCGCTCGCGCTTCGGCTTTAATATTGCTCCACACCAAATCCAGTTCTTCAGACGACATTGCTCTCTCCAGACAGAAAAACAACGCCCGACACCAGGGTCGGGACGTTTCAGTTATTGCGGTGTATTAGGCGATCCTTCATTTGCCGCTTCGTTCATCCTTACGAGTACGGCCAAGCAACGTTAATGCTGCCTCGCGCGCATTTTTTCCGCAATACAATACCTGATAAATTTCCTCGGTTATTGGCATTTCGACGCCTACCCGAGCCGCCAGCTCGCGAACTTCTTTGGTATTGCGATAGCCTTCAACCACCTGGCCAATCTTTTGCTGTGCTCCATCTACATCCATTCCCTGACCGAGCATCATGCCAAAGCGACGGTTGCGGGACTGGTTGTCGGTACAGGTCAGTACCAGATCGCCCAAGCCGGCCATGCCCATAAAGGTTTCCGGCGAAGCACCGAGCGCGCAGCCAAGGCGAGTCATCTCCGCGAGACCACGGGTGATAAGCGCGGTACGCGCATTGGCGCCAAACCCGATGCCGTCCGACATCCCTGCGCCAATAGCGATAACGTTTTTAACCGCACCGCCAAGCTGAACGCCGATGAAATCAGGATTGCTGTAGACACGGAAGCTTTTACCGCAGTGCAGAAGATGTTGGAGGTCATCCGCAAACTGGTCATCGGTTGCCGCAAGCGCAATCGCCGTCGGTAAACCTGCTGCCAGCTCTTTCGCGAATGTTGGGCCAGAAATGACGGCCAGGGGAACATCATCCCCCAGCGCCTCACGGGCAACATCCTGCAGTAGACGACCCGTTTCAGCTTCCAGCCCTTTTGTCGCCCACACAATACGTGCATCCGGGCGCATCAGCGGCTTGATTTGGCGCAACACTTGCCCAAACACATGGCTCGGTACAACCACCAGAATATTACGGCTGGCGGCCAACGCTACGGCTAAATCACTCTCAAGATGTAAAGTGTCGGGAAAAGGGACATCGGGCAGGAAAGCCGCATTGCAGCGATCGGCCTGCAGCGTGGCAATATGTTTGGCATCATGACCCCACAACACAACGTGGTGGCCATTTCTCGCAAGGGTGATTGCGAGAGCGGTGCCGTAAGAGCCGGCACCGATAACAGTCATTGAAGCATTAAGGCTGTTCATCAGGCATCCTGATGGTTTTCAGCACCTTCGCCAGCTTGCTGCTGCAGATAATTCATGAACAACGCATCGAAGTTAACCGGTGCAAGGTTCAGCTGCGGGAAAGTGCCGCGAGAAACCAGGCTAGTGATACATTCACGCGCATATGGGAACAGAATGTTCGGGCAGTATGCGCCCAGGCAATGCGCCAGCTGCGTGCCTTCGATACCGTCAACGGAGAAGATACCCGCCTGCTGAACTTCACACAGGAAAGCGGTGTCTTCACCCAGCGTAGCGGTCACGGTTACGCGCAGCACAACTTCATAAACATTTTCAGCCAGTTGGCTGGATGCAGTATCCAGATCCAGTTTTACTTCCGGCTGCCAGTCTTTCTGGAAAACGTGCGGTGCGTTAGGTGCTTCGAAAGAGACATCCTTGGTGTAAACACGCTGAATCTGGAAACCCATTTCTGTATTGTTTTGTTCTGACATTGTTAACCCTTAAATTTAAACGTCCTTACTCTGCGATACACGGCAGACAAACCGCACTAGCTCAGCAGGGGATCGAGTCCACCACGCGCATCCAGTGCGTACAAGTCATCGCAACCGCCAATGTGCTGTGCGTCAATAAAAATCTGCGGTACCGTGGTGCGACCACTGCGTTTGATCATCTCTTCCCGCTTAGCGGCATCACCATCAATAGGTAATTCCTGAAACGCCACGCCTTTTTCGTTCAGCAGGGCTTTTGCACGGTGGCAAAAAGGACAAGTCGCTTTGGTATAGATCTCAATATTCGCCATGGTTTACCTCAGTTTTCCAGATTATTTACCGCGAACCAGCGGCAGGTTTTCCCCGCTCCAGCCGGCAATACCTTCTTTTAGCAGCGCAACCTGCTCAAAACCAGCCTTGTGCAACAAAGCCGCTGATTCTTGTGAAGAAACACCGTTAGCGCATACCACAATAATGGGCTTCGCTTTATGCTTTTCAAGTTCACCCAAGTTGCCGTTTTTGATTTCAGTTGGCAGCACGTTCAGTGAATTTGCAATGTGGCCTTTACGGAAGTCGTCACGCTGGCGCACATCAACCACCACCGCATCTTCTTTGTTAATTAAGCGAGTAGCTTCACCACGAGTGATCACTTTAACTTTAGAGGCCAGGCCTTTAAAGGTCATGAAAAGTACCGCGGCCAGCAGGCCAACCCACGCCAGACTAAGTATGGGGTGGCGACCAACGAATTGCATAATTTCTTGCATGGGGGGTAATAACTCCCGACTAAGTAATGATGAGAAAACCAGGTGGGGAGTATACCTTCGCGTTGTGGCAATTACAGCCAGTCTGAATAATGTTATGTGGATTCTGCGGGCTGTTACGGAAAAAAAGAACCAGACTGATGAAATCCGATCGCCATCCAACCTCTTTCTTTGATCTTCTGCGGCTATTCGCCCGGATCGGCTGTAGTAAAATTACGCAAATTTTGTCTTAGACTCAGAGGTTGTTGCAATGTCGGTTACTAAAAAACCTATGGTCCTGGTCATTCTCGATGGCTATGGCCACCGCGAAGAGCAGCAGGATAACGCGATTCTTAATGCTAAAACGCCGGTGATGGATAGCCTGTGGGCCCAGCGCCCGCATACCCTGATCAACGCATCAGGCCTGGAAGTCGGCCTGCCAGACGGGCAAATGGGTAACTCCGAAGTGGGCCACGTCAACCTCGGTGCCGGCCGCATCGTCTACCAGGATCTGACTCGCCTGGACGTTGAAATTAAAGAACGTGCTTTCTTTGCTAACCCGGTCCTGACCTGTGCGGTAGACAAAGCCGTTGCCGCCGGTAAAGCGGTACATATCATGGGTCTGGTTTCTCCCGGTGGCGTTCACAGCCATGAAGACCATATTCTGGCGATGATCGAGCTGGCGGCCGAGCGAGGCGCTGAAGCTATTTATCTGCATGCTTTCCTTGATGGCCGTGACACGCCGCCACGCAGCGCAGAGTCTTCCCTGAAGAAATTTGCCGACAAGTTCGCTGAGCTGGGCAAAGGCCGCGTTGCCACCCTGATTGGCCGTTACTACGCTATGGACCGCGACAACCGCTGGGATCGCGTTGAGCTGGCTTACGACCTGATGACTCAGGCCAAAGGGGAATTCCAGGCAGACAATGCGGTTGCTGGTCTGGAAGCCGCTTACGCTCGTGACGAAAACGATGAATTCGTTAAGCCAACCGTGATTCGCGCCGCAGGTGAAGCCGAATCTGCTATGAACGACGGCGATGCATTAATCTTCATGAACTTCCGTGCTGACCGTGCCCGCCAGATCACTCGCGCCTTTGTTAACGGCGATTTCGACGGCTTCAGCCGCAAAAAAGTGGTGCAGTTTGGCGACTTCGTGATGCTGACTGAATATGCCGCAGACATTAAAACGGCCTGCGCTTACCCACCAGCGTCACTGACCAATACTTTCGGTGAGTGGATGGCGAAACACAATAAAACTCAGTTACGCATCTCCGAAACAGAGAAATACGCTCACGTGACCTTCTTCTACAACGGCGGCGTTGAAGAGCCGTTCGCGGGTGAAGATCGCGTCCTGGTGAATTCTCCGAAAGTGGCAACCTACGATTTGCAGCCTGAAATGAGCTCTGCTGAACTGACCGATAAGCTGCTGAGTGCCATCAACAGCGGTAAGTACGACACCATCATCTGCAACTACCCGAACGGTGACATGGTTGGCCACACCGGCGTCTATGATGCTGCGATTTCCGCCGTTGAAGCCCTCGACAACTGTGTCGCTCAGGTGGTTAAAGCCGTTGAGGCCGTTGGCGGTCAGCTGTTGATCACTGCAGATCACGGTAACGCTGAGCAAATGCGCGACCCGGCTACCGGCCAGGCCCATACCGCGCACACCAGCCTGCCGGTCCCGCTGATCTATGTGGGTGAAAAAACCCTGAAAGCTGTCGCTGGCGGCAAGCTTTCGGACATCGCGCCAACCATGTTGAGCCTGATGGGAATGGAAATCCCGCACGAGATGACTGGCAAGCCGCTGTTCATCGTGGAATAATCCCTCCCCATGAGGGGAAAGGCGATTTTTTCAAAGACATGGGCTGTGAAGCCCGTTATCTACGCCAGCGTGTTTAGCGCTGGCGTCTTGTTATGGCCTTTTTCCAGCCACGCTGACGACAAGCAGCAGCTGCAATCCATTCAACAGGATATCGCTGCCAAAGAGCGTGCGGTGCGTCAGCAGCAGCAGCAACGCTCCGTTTTACTCGCTCAGCTCAAAGCTCAGGAAGAAGCGATTTCCGCGGCCAGCCGTAAGCTGCGCGAAACCCAGAACACCCTCGCCGATTTAAACAATCAAATCGCGACGCTGAACAACTCCCTCGCCAAACTGCAAAAACAGCAGGCAACCCAGGAACGTAACCTGGCTGCTCAGCTAGATGCGGCGTTTCGTCAGGGTCAGCATACTGGTATTCAGTTGATTCTTAGCGGCGAAGAAAGCCAGCGTGGCCAGCGCCTGCAGGCCTATTTCGGTTACCTTAATGCTGCGCGTCAGCAGACTATCGAAGCGTTAAAACAGACCAAAGCAGAAGCCGCACAGCAGAAAACCGAGCTGGAAAGTAAGCAAAGCGAGCAGCAAACCTTGCTGTATGACCAGCAGGCGCAACAGGCCAAGCTGGAGAGCGCCCGCAACGAACGCAAAAAGACGCTGGCAGGCCTGGAATCCTCCATTCAGCAGGATCAGCAGAAGCTGAGTGAGATGCGCCAGAACCAGACGCGCTTACAAAATCAGATAGCCCGTGCAGAAGCAGCGGCAAAAGCTCGAGCCGAGCGTGAGGCACGCGAAGCAGAGCAGGTTCGTAATAAACAGCAGGAAGCCTCCAACAAAGGCACAACATACAAGCCAACCGAAAGCGAACGTTCATTAATGTCGAGAACAGGTGGCCTGGGTGCGCCACGTGGGCAGGCATACTGGCCGGTTCGCGGTTCGTTACTGCATCGCTATGGCGAACAGCTGCAAGGTGAACTACGTTGGAAAGGTATCGTTATTGCGGCGTCAGAAGGCACAGAAGTTAAAGCCATTGCCGACGGACGCGTGATCCTTGCCGACTGGCTTCAGGGCTATGGTCTTGTTGTCGTCATTGAACACGGTAAAGGCGATATGAGTCTCTACGGCTACAACCAGAGCGCGTTGGTCAGCGTCGGCACCCAGGTACGTGCCGGACAACCTATTGCACTGGTCGGTAGCAGTGGCGGCCAGGGCCGTCCGTCACTCTATTTCGAAATTCGTCGCCAGGGCCAGGCAGTGAATCCACAACCGTGGTTGGGAAGATAAGTTTTGCCTCAGTTCCGCACCGTTTTTTTCGCCGCCGCCAGCGGGCTAATGCTGGCAACCTCCGCGTGGGCCGGTAAGCTCTCAATCGTCATCGACGACTTCGGCTATCGTCCTCAACAGGAAAACCAGGTTCTGGCCCTGCCGACTAACGTCTCTGTCGCCGTGCTACCCAACGCACCACACGCTCGCGAAATGGCCACTAAAGCCCATAATGCCGGGCACGAAGTTCTGATCCATCTGCCGATGGCGCCACTTAGCAAACAACCGCTAGAGAAAGATACGCTCCGCCCGGACATGAGCAGCAGCGAAATCGAGAGAATTATCCGCGACGCGGTGAACAAAGTCCCTTATGCAGTTGGGATGAATAACCATATGGGCAGCGCGATGACCTCCAGCCTGTTCGGTATGCAAAAAGTGATGCTGTCGCTGGAGCAGTACAATCTCTATTTCCTGGACAGCATGACCATCGGTAACAGCCAGGCCACGCGCGCCGCGGCCGGCACTCGCGTCAAAGTGATTAAGCGGAAAGTGTTCCTCGACGATACTCAGAACGAAGCGGATATTCGCTTTCAGTTCAATCGCGCTATCCAGCTTGCTCGCAAAACCGGGTCAGCAATCGCCATCGGTCACCCCCATCCTTCAACGGTTCGTGTCCTCCAGCAGATGGTGTACAACCTGCCGCCGGACATCACCCTGGTGCGGCCGAGCAGCCTGCTTAATGAGCCACAGGTAGATACCTCAACGCCGATTAATACTCAGCCGGGGAAACTGCCACCGCCGCGTAACCCGTTCCGTGGCGTGAAGGTGTGTAAACCGAAACAGCCTCTTGAGCCGGTGTATGCCACCACCTACTTTAAAGTCATCAGTGAAAGTATTGCCGAGAGCGCGCTGGTGAAGTATCTCCAGCATCAGTGGCAGGGTTGGCCTAAACAGGCCTGATTGAAAAACCAGAGGGCGCGATGCCCTCTGGTTCAATGATTAATCCCAGCTCAGGATAACTTTGCCTGACTGCCCGGAGCGCATCGCGTCAAAGCCTTTCTGGAACTCATCAATAGAGAAGCGGTGGGTGATAATCGGGGACAGATCCAGGCCAGACTGAATCAGGGCGGCCATCTTGTACCAGGTTTCAAACATCTCGCGGCCATAGATACCTTTAATAAACAACCCCTTAAAGATAACTTTGGTCCAGTCGATAGACATATCTGACGGCGGGATCCCCAGCATCGCAATACGGCCACCGTGATTCATGGTGTCAAGCATGGTGCGGAACGCCGGTGGTGCGCCGGACATCTCCAGACCCACGTCAAACCCTTCGGTCATCCCCAGCTCGCTCATCACGTCCTGCAGGCTTTCTTTGCTGACGTTGACCGCACGAGTGATTCCCATTTCACGCGCCAGCTCGAGGCGGTATTCGTTCACGTCGGTAATCACTACGTTACGCGCACCGACATGCTTTGCTACTGCCGCCGCCATGATCCCGATAGGGCCCGCGCCGGAGACCAGCACATCTTCGCCCACCAGGTCGAACGAAAGTGCCGTGTGCACTGCGTTGCCGAACGGGTCGAAGATGGAAGCCAGGTCGTCTGAGATATTGTCCGGGATCTTGAACGCATTAAACGCCGGGATAACCAAATACTCAGCAAAACAGCCAGGGCGGTTCACACCCACGCCGGTAGTGTTACGGCACAGGTGGGTACGCCCACCACGGCAGTTACGACAGTGTCCACAGGTGATGTGCCCTTCGCCGGAAACGCGATCGCCAATCTTGAAGCCTTTCACTTCCTGGCCTATGCCGACCACTTCACCCACGTATTCGTGGCCCACAACCATAGGAACAGGAATGGTTTTTTGCGACCATTCGTCCCAGTTGTAAATATGGACGTCGGTCCCGCAAATCGCCGTTTTACGAATTTTGATCAGCAGATCGTTATGACCCATTTCCGGCTTGGGAGCATCCGTCATCCAGATGCCTTCTTCCGCCTTCAGTTTTGCTAATGCTTTCATGACCGCTCCCTTAAGCGATAACGCCTAATTGCTTACCGATGCGCGTAAACGCATCTACCGCACGTTCAATTTGCTCAGGAGTATGCGCCGCCGACATTTGGGTGCGAATACGCGCCTGACCTTTTGGCACCACCGGGTAGAAGAAACCGGTGACATAAATACCTTCTTTTTGCAGCTCGCGCGCAAAGTTTTGCGCCACAACTGCTTCACCAAGCATCACTGGAATAATGGCGTGATCTGCACCTGCAAGCGTAAATCCGGCAGCGCTCATTTTTTCACGGAACAGACGAGCGTTTGACCACAGACGCTCACGCAGCTCTTCGCCTGACTCCAGCATTTCCAGTACCTTGATAGAGGCGGAAACAATGGCTGGCGCGAGTGAATTTGAGAAAAGGTAAGGACGGGAACGCTGGCGAAGCCATTCGATAACTTCTTTGCGACCTGCGGTATAGCCACCAGAAGCACCGCCCAGCGCTTTACCCAGCGTGCCGGTAATAATATCAACCCGGTCCATGACATCGCAGTATTCGTGCGTACCGCGCCCATTGGCACCAACAAAGCCCACGGCGTGGGAGTCATCGACCATAACCAGCGCATTGTACTTATCCGCCAGATCGCAAACGCCCTGCAGGTTGGCAATCACACCGTCCATTGAGAACACGCCATCGGTGGCAATCATCACATTGCGAGCACCGGCCGCACGAGCCTCTTTCAGGCGAGCTTCCAGTTCCTGCATATCGTTGTTGGCATAGCGATAACGCTGTGCTTTACACAGGCGCACACCGTCGATAATTGAGGCATGGTTCAGTGCGTCAGAAATGATGGCATCTTCCGGCCCGAGCAGCGTCTCAAACAGGCCGCCATTGGCGTCGAAGCAGGAAGAGTAAAGAATCGCATCGTCCGTTCCCAGGAAATCGGCCAGCTTGCTTTCCAACTGTTTATGGCTGTCCTGAGTACCGCAAATAAAGCGGACCGAAGCCATCCCAAAACCGTGTTTATCCATCCCCTGTTTAGCCGCTTCAATCAGCTGCGGATGGTTAGCAAGACCCAGATAGTTGTTGGCGCAGAAGTTAATAACGTGGCTACCGTCCGCGACGGTGATGTCCGCCTGCTGGGCGGAGGTGATAATACGTTCTTCTTTAAAAAGCCCTTCTGCTCGAGCGGTTTCGAGTTGGGAAGTCAGCTGTTGGTAAAAATCTTCGCGCATCGCGATTCTCCAGGCATGGCAAGTTTTGGCACATCTTACCCAAACCTATATCACCAGGCGAGATGACGCTTCAGGGATTCTTAATTTTGCAGGATAAATCACGCTAGAATGCGAGGCGGACAGGGGCTTTAAGCGGTATGAAGACCGTGCAGGAATTATCATTAACACATTGAATAATAATAAAAATATTGAAATCATTAAAATCCTGACAGGTCAGATAGATTCCCGTATATCTGACCTGTTGAAATCATCTTCAGATGATTTATTCCCTCAGCAGGGGCTACTTCCTCGAGAGAAAAATTCTAAGCGCCTGCAGTCTGGCGCCTAAAGCGGAGTGCCTGAAGCAACGGAACAGGTCGAACCATTTTCCTTTCCCAAGATAATTCAGGGTGAATAATTCAGGGCGTTTGTAATAACAGAGAACAAATATACCCTGATCATCATCCACGATATTATTTTTCAGCGTAATTTTCTGGCTTTCCGTTACCAGAGAATAAAACTCTTGCCATTTACTCTGAGAACCGACAATAGCACCGCCGATAATATAAACATGGTTGCCAATCATAAAGTCAAATGCCTGTTTCAACGACGTAACATTTAGCCCTTTCTTGATGGTAAAAAGATGCATGGTATTTTTATTAAATGGAAAATCCCACACTTTTAAACCACGAATTACTTTAGATTCCCGGCAATAGCCAAAATCAACCCATGCAACCAGTGGTGTTTTTATTAACCCATCATTAATGGCTTTGTTAACAAAGTAGGATTTTAAATTACAGACTAGCACGTACTCTGGCGACCAATATTCAGGGTTTTTTAACTGATGGGTCTCTAATTGATTGATAAAACTCTCGTCCTGCTGAACCCTCTCAATAAGACGCCGAATATGTTTAAATTTGTTTTTTATATCAATGGCAATAACCGTAGTAGGCTTTCCCTGTCGAATGGCTTCAACTCTTTCCTTGAGATCGGGTGAAGTGAATACCACCATATCATTTTCTAAAGCGGCCAATCGCTCGAAGTAATTAAAATAAACATCTACAGAGCGGGCAAGATTATCACGGAACCCTTTATTAGCAGTCCACACCCCTCTACCGAGGTCAAAATAAGCCGTTACAATTGTGGTAGATGATTTCATCGCTAATAAAAACCATTAATATAAATAAATATTATATCACAATCATTTACCTTCTGTACACAGTACGCTTTGCGTTCAGTTCGGCCTTAACGAATACAATAATTCCCCGGCAAACATTAAAATAAAAATAATATGAAATTAAATAGCAGGTAAACCCAGGAAAAGTCAATCGGGCTTAAACCACCTGGATGACAAACCTGGCGCATTGTGTAAATGGCTGAAGCGATGCAAATGTAATGGTATGATTATGCACATTCATGTCTGAGATTGTCTCTGACTCCATAATTTTAAGGCTACAGTTATGATCATCGTTACTGGCGGCGCCGGCATGATCGGCAGCAACATTGTTAAGTCACTGAACGAACAAGGCTATCGCGATATCCTGGTGGTAGATAACCTGAAGGATGGGACTAAATTTGTTAACCTGGTTGATCTGGACATCACCGACTACATGGATAAGGAAGACTTCCTGATCCAAATTATGGCCGGGGAAGAGTTCGGTGATATCGACGCCATCTTCCATGAAGGGGCCTGCTCGTCCACGACCGAGTGGGACGGCAAGTACATGATGGACAACAACTATCAGTACTCTAAAGAAATCCTGCACTACTGCCTGGAGCGCGAAATTCCGTTCCTGTATGCCTCTTCTGCCGCCACCTACGGCGGGCGCAATGCAGATTTCATCGAATCCCGCGAATATGAACAGCCGCTGAACGTGTACGGTTACTCAAAATTCCTGTTTGATGAATATGTTCGCCAGATCCTGCCAGAAGCAAACTCTCAGGTGACCGGCTTCCGCTACTTTAACGTCTACGGGCCGCGCGAAGGCCACAAAGGCAGCATGGCGAGCGTGGCATTCCATCTCAATACTCAGTTGAATAACGGTGAGAACCCAAAACTGTTTGAAGGCAGCGACGGCTTCAAGCGTGACTTCATCTATGTGGGTGATGTTGCCGCCGTTAACCTCTGGTTCTGGCAAAATGGCGTTTCCGGTATTTTCAACTGCGGTACCGGTCGTGCGGAATCCTTCCAGGCCGTGGCAGACGCAGCGCTGGCGTATCACAACAAAGGCAGCATCGAGTACATTCCTTTCCCGGAAAAGCTAAAAGGTCGCTATCAGGCTTATACTGAAGCTGACTTAACCAATCTGCGCGCTGCGGGTTACGACAAGCCGTTCAAAACCGTTGCCCAAGGGGTTGCGGAATACATGAAATGGTTAAATCGCGACGCATAAGCTGCACAGGAAAAGCATGAAAATTCTGGTGATTGGCCCGTCATGGGTGGGCGACATGATGATGTCGCAAAGTCTTTATCGCACGCTCAAGGCGCGTTATCCCCAGGCGATTATTGACGTGATGGCACCCGCGTGGTGCCGTCCGCTATTATCGCGTATGCAGGAAGTGAACGAAGCCATCGCCATGCCTTTGGGCCACGGTGCGTTGCAAATCGCAGAGCGTCGTCGCCTTGGACGCAGCCTGCGGGACAAACGCTATGACCATGCGTACGTTCTGCCAAACTCGTTTAAGTCCGCGCTGGTGCCTTTTTTTGCCAACATACCTCACCGTACGGGTTGGTTGGGCGAGATGCGTTACGGCCTGCTGAATGACAGCCGTAAGCTGGACAAACAAGCCTGGCCATTGATGGTAGAGCGCTACGTCGCCCTGGGTTATGAAAAAGGCATAATGCAGTCGGCTAAAGACCTCCCGCAGCCGCTCCTGTGGCCTCAACTACATGTTAGTGAAGGTGAAAAAACACAGACTTGCGCTGCTTTTAATCTTGATCCACAGCGTCCGATGATTGGTTTCTGCCCTGGAGCAGAGTTCGGCCCGGCAAAACGTTGGCCGCACTATCATTACGCCGCGCTCGCAGCAAAACTCATCGATGCGGGCTATCAGGTTGTGCTCTTCGGCTCAGCCAAGGATAAGGACGCAGGTAAAGAGATTCTTGCTGCTCTCACCACTGAACAGCAGGCATGGTGCCGTAACCTTGCCGGGGATACCCAGCTTGAACAGGCCGTGATATTGCTTGCCGCTTGCGAGGGTGTGGTCACCAATGATTCCGGCCTGATGCATGTCGCAGCTGCGCTCAACCGTCCTCTGGTCGCACTTTATGGTCCCAGCAGCCCGGATTTCACCCCACCACTTTCCCACAAAGCGAGAGTTATTCGCTTGATCAGCGGCTACCATAAAGTGCGTAA
This sequence comes from Enterobacter sp. Ap-867, assembly GCF_011752855.1. Taxonomy (NCBI): domain Bacteria; kingdom Pseudomonadati; phylum Pseudomonadota; class Gammaproteobacteria; order Enterobacterales; family Enterobacteriaceae; genus Enterobacter; species Enterobacter sp. Ap-867. Next base: position 60,859 of record NZ_VWWS01000010.1, read on the forward strand.
AGGCGATGCTGCTGAGGGCTATCATCAAAGCCTGATCGATATCACACCAGAAAGCGTGCTGGTTACATTGACTGAACTGCTAACCAGCAGCAAGGAAGACTAATGCGCGTCCTTCTCGTTAAAACGTCTTCGATGGGCGATGTTCTCCACTCTCTTCCTGCGCTTACAGACGCGATGCTGGCAATGCCGGGAATTTCGTTCGATTGGGTGGTAGAAGAAGGTTTCGCACAGATACCAGGCTGGCACCCCGCCGTAGATAAAGTGATTCCCGTCGCGATCCGTCGCTGGCGTAAAAGCTGGTTCTCCGCTGAAACCCGCGCGGAACGAAAAGCTTTTTATTATCAGCTTGAAGCAAGAAAGTACGACTGCGTCATTGATGCTCAGGGCCTGGTAAAAAGCGCAGCGTTGGTGACTCGAAAAGCACATGGCATCAAGCATGGCATGGACTGGAACAGTGCCCGTGAACCTCTGGCAAGCCTGTTTTATAACAAACGCCATAATGTGGCCAGGCAGCAGCACGCCGTGGAACGTACTCGTGAACTTTTTGCCAAAAGTTTGGGTTACGCAAAACCGCAATCTCAGGGTGATTATGCGATTTCAGGGCATTTTCTTACTAATCCGAAAGAAAGTGCGGAAAAGTATGCGGTATTTTTACACGCAACAACTCGAGATGATAAACACTGGCCAGAAGAAAATTGGCGGGAGCTGATTGAGCTATTGAAGGCAACCGGACTGCGGATAAAACTCCCTTGGGGGGCACCGCACGAAGAAGAACGAGCCAAACGACTGGCGGCAGGATTTAGCTTTGTGGATGTTCTGCCAAAATTAACGCTTGAAGAAGTCGCCAAAGTTCTGGCGAATGCCAAATTTGTGGTTTCTGTTGATACAGGATTAAGCCATCTTACGGCAGCATTGGACCGACCGAATGTGACGCTTTACGGACCTACAGATCCGGGCCTCATTGGCGGGTATGGAAAAAATCAGGTCGTGTGCCGCGCACCGGGTAACAGACTTGAAAATTTGACTGCCTTTACAGTCTTGAATCAACTTACGACAAGCCTGTAAGTACGCGAATTTCGATATCGGAGAAGAGATGGCCCTCACATTATTTTTTTCTAATGAGAAAAAAAACTGGACCTTATACTGGAATAGAACGCTTGTATTCTTATTTATTGCCACTTATTTTTTAGGTGGCATAACGCGTTATAAACACCTCATTGTTATATTGATGACGCTCACAACTCTTGTATATCTGTGTAAGCAGCCTAGACAATTTCTGCCAGAATTCAAAAATTTTCTATTTTTTAGCATAGCTGTTTTGACTTTCGCCGTGTTTCTTTCGCTGTTTCAGACACCTGATTTCAAAGCAACCCTGAAGGAAATCAGCAAGTCTGTCCTGGAAAACACTCTTTTATGTACAATTTCCATTCCCGTACTGCTGAGAAATGAAAGCAAAGAGTTAATTTCAAAAATAATTTTCTTTTCATTTATTACAGCGCTGAGTCTACGTTGCATATCAGAGATCGTGCTTTACTACCAAGAGTACACACAGGGTGTCATGCCATTTATCGATTTCAGACATCGTGGTATATCCGACTCGTTGGTATTCCTTTTCCCTGCCTTATTGAGCATGTGGTTAATAAAATCTGTTAAGTATAAGGTTGCCTTTGTTCTGCTAAGCGCGGTCTATCTGTTTCTTATTTTAGGCACACTTTCCCGTGGCGCTTGGCTTTCTGTATTAACTGTTGGCTTACTGTGGGTTGTGTTAAACCGGCAATGGAAATTATTGATTGCCGGGATTTTAATTTCTACCTTGACACTCGGCGCAATTTTGACGCAAGAAAAAATACCAACAACTTTAATGACTAAACTTCAGCAGACAGACAGCTCCAATCGTTATTCAAATGGTGTGCAAGGTAGCGCAATGAATCTTATCATGGAAAACCCTTTGCTGGGATACGGCTTTGGAAATACAGCCTATAAAGATGTCTATAACAAACGTGTGGTTGATTATCCCAACTGGACCTTTAGAGAGTCTCCCGGGCCACACAACCTGGCATTGTTTGTCTGGTTTGGCGCCGGCTTACTCGGATTCGCAGGCCTGCTACTCACCTATGCAGCGATAATTAAAGAATGTACTTCCAACGCCTTCAAGAAAAGCTCGTCCTTCCCGGTAAATGCACACATGATAATCTTGTTATCATTTATCGGCTATTTCCTCATTCGAGGAAATGTTGAACAAATACAGCTAGACCTGCTTGGCGTATTGGTTGGGTTATTGATAGCACTGAATAAAAAATAACAAAAAAAAAGGCTACATCACGTAGCCTTTTTTATGCTTAAACTAAAGCAAGTATGTAAGAGAAATTTTAGTTAGTGAAACCAATTATTAATCACGTCTTCAAATCTCTGAGTGACTCCGGCCCAACTAAAATGATTATAAACAAAGTGTTGCCCACATTTTGCCATGTCATTTATATCCGGACTTTGCAGTGTGCTCATAATATCTTGAGCAATAGAGTCTGCAGTCATGGGCTCTCGCAGATGAAAACCTGTCTCTTTTTCCCTGACGAATTCAACCATGCCGCCACGGGTGCTGACCAATACCGGCTTGCCTGCCCCCATTGCCTCAATAGCCACCATGCAAAATGGTTCCTGAAACTGAGAAGGAATGACAACCAGGTCAGCCAGAGGATAGTAACGGTGCATATTTTCCGGCGCTATGCTTCCTAACATAATACATCGCCCCTGCAAACGCTCGGCAATCTCTCTGACCTCACGCTGATAAGCGCCATTATCCGCTTTGTTCACCTCCAGGTGATCGCCAACCACTACGAGTTTCATATCGTCATGTTCTCTGGCCAACTTTTCAAACGCCTGCATGAGCAATAAAATCCCCTTATCCGGAACAATACGCCCCGCATAGAAGAGGACTTTATCATTCTCAGAAATGCCCAGATCTGCTTTAGAAACAGGGGTATAAGCAGATTGATAAACATCCAAATCGATGCCATTAGCAACCACTTTAATATCGGCTTTCGGCAAAAGATTCTGATAAAAATCTCTTAAGAAATTGCTCGGCACAATCATTTTTACATCCTGGTCCAACCCTTTGGGTTCGAACGCATTATGCATATGGATGACGATTTTCTGCTGAGGAGCACGTTGTCTGATTTGCCGATAAAGCTTCATGCTGTTATGCACAACGACAATGCTGTCATCCGTAATATGAAAATCTTTCGCAATATTCAGTATTCGCTGCGAATACGGCAGTGGATCAAGGCGAGTCCACTTCTGGAAGATACGCTTATAAATGCGGCTGAATCCAATGCGATGTATACTACAGTTATCGTTTACAGGGGTAAAATCTGTATACCCTTCATTTTTAATGCATACCAAGCGATTGGGAATAGACGTTCTCTGTGCGACCTGGTACATCCACGTTTCAACTGCAGCGGCACCGCGCGGAGGAATAGAAAATATAGGTGTGACAGTAAATATAATTTTATCAGTCATATAATTTTCAACCCTGCATTAAATTATATTTAATCGCAGCGCAGAGGCCACCAAAAACTTTGCCTTGATAAAGCAAATGTTTATATTTCTCTCTATACTCATGCTTTTTAACTGCACTTTGATAAGGTATATTCTGCCACGGGGAAACATCATAAACGTTACGGAAAAACTGTGCTGACGGATAATTAGCCCAGTCATGCCAGGGTTTTGTCACGCCCGTATAATGTATAAACACCGTGCTTTCCTTAATGAACTCACTGTAATATTTACTGTTTTTATTCTCAAACTCAGATTTTAGAGAGTAGATGGTATTGTATTCCCGGGGCAATACTCTTGCGTGATGAAGGAATATAATATTAAGAATATCCTGGTCCGGATACTTTAATTTTCCAACCACACTCTCATCTGAGAGTAAGTTGAAAAACCTTTCCGTTAAGCTTGATTTTAGCCATTGGTTTAAGTTTATGTACATTACACCAGAATTGAAGTAATTCCCTTCGAATTCTGGATTTTGTAGACGCACAGCACTTTTCTTTTGCATAGTGTCAACATCAATAACCACCGCGCCGTACTCTTCATTAAATTCTAAAGAAGCTAAAGATTGCAATGAGCCTTTACATATAACATCGGCATCCAGATATAAAAGACTATCAAGACGCTCAGAGAAATAATCAAAAGAAAGCAAGCGATAGTATATTGATACTGGCCAAATGTTTGTTTTCGGCAAAGACCTTAGCGGGGCAGAATCAATGTGATAGATTTTTATAACCGTCTTATATTGCTCGGCTAACTGTGTTAAAAGCTCAACATACTCATTATCTAAGTAATCAGCGATAATATGAAAGGTAAAATCAATATCACTCTTTTTATTATTCTCAAGAATGGAAGCAATCGATATCGCGGCACCTATCTGATAATTTTTATCGATACCCCATGAAATATTGAATGTTTCCCGATCATCACACTTTACAAGGCGCCGATCCAGAACAATGATTTCGTTAAATTGTGTGATTTGTTTAAAGTTCAATGTCAATTACCTTCCATCACCATTAGTCGTGTAGCATGATTATTTTCATAATATCCCATGCCAGCAATACTGTCGCGAGCACAACTATTCTTTAAATTTAGCCACATAATAGTTAAAGTAGTTCGACAGCCCCTGCAGATAAAGCTTTTGATTGAACTTATGTTTTGCAGAGTATCGATATTGGTGACTATTAATTGGCTTTAGAAGTTCGACATTACGCCAGGGTGAAGCCTCTTTCGCCGTTAAGAAGCTCTGAGAGACGGGATAAGTGCCCCAGTCATGCCACGGTTTTGTCGGACCGACATAATGAATAAAAACAGTTTCATCATTGACAGGATTCACTACGTTGTCTTTAAGCTCATAATTAATACTGAAACGAGTGTTATATTTCCCTTCAATGAATTTAACTTTCCCTACCAGCAAGACATTCAGCACATCCTGGTCAAGGTGAGTGATTTTTTCTGCCCACTGAGGATCCCGCAGCATCTCGATTGCTTTATAAGAAATATTGTTGATATTCCATTCATTGATGTTTATAAGCAAAAAACCCGCATTGAAGTAACCAGACACTAACTCCGGTGTTGAAAGTGTTGCAGCCCGGTTCGACCACCACTCAATGTCCCTTTCCACAACCACAGCGGCAATTTCGTTCTCTGCAAAAACATAATCAACTAACGGCTGAATACTTCCTTTGCAGGCGATATCCGCATCCAGATAAAGAAGTTTATCAACTTTGTGATACAGATAATCTGCAATAATAAAACGGAAGTATGTCGCGTAACTCCAGTTTTTTGTACTCGGTAATGATTTTAGCTTCTCACAGTTAATGACATAGATATTAATATGTGTTTTATATTGTTTAGCTAATGCTTCGAATCGAGCCTTATCGGCTTCACTGAATGAATCAGTGAACACATGAAACTCAAAAGATGCAGATGCATTACTCAACAAGACTGAGGAGATAGCAACGCCACAGCCGAAAAGGAAATTCTTATCAATACCAAATGCTATATTGAGAACATTGGCAGCTTTCTTTTCCTGGTAGTTAAAATCGAAAACAGAGAGGATGATATCTTCATCACTGAATTGAGACATGTTGATTCTTATCCGACTAAGATGAATAGACGACTGTAACCGGCAATGATGCCCCTTACAGGCTACTACAACGATTTTCTAATCGTTCGTTCTTTGATTTTTTCCGCTTTATCTTCTGCTTTAGCCAGCAATGCATGTTCCGTTTCTAGCACACCTCTAAGTGGCTGATTAGAATACGTCATCATAAAGCGCCAAATATCACGCTGTGTCAGCCCAATGTTCATCGATGAAAAATAGAGTCCAATGAGATCTTTATCCCGCCAGCGTCGAGGAACTTTTGTTCGAATCTGCGCACGATGCAGGTCAATCACCGAAACCTTCAGTTCGCTTTCCCGACCAGAAAAGGGGAGATGCAATAAGAAATGGCAAATATAACAATCCCGATGATTTACGCCACCACCGTGCATTTTACGTACCATTGTGGCTACACGCTCAATCAGCATCCGCTTGATTTTTACGTCAGGTGGATTCGTCGCCCAATCAGCACAGTAATCTTCGAGACTGATCGTAGGCGTTAAATCTTCAGTAATGATGAACGACGTTTTGTTGATTGGGTTTAACCCCTTTTCACCAAAACCAACGCCCTGCATCGTGTCGACATCCAGAGTTTTCAGCCGGTGAATCGCCTTCCACTCGCGATCGGCCCCTAAAACCGGCATTCGCAGCGAAATAAGATTTTTTATCACTTCGTTGATAGACGTTCCCTGGTGCCATTTTAAGAAATAGCTTTTTCCTGCGGCCTCGAAACGTAGCGTGCGGCGTGTTTCCAGTTCGCGGAAAATTTCCCCCTGAAGTTTTCTGACTTCAGCAAAAACGTCCTTTCCTTTCCAAAGAGAGGTAAAAGGTTCTTTTAACTCAACCATGCGGCTCTCCCACAATGATATCTGCTGCCTTTTCGGCCAGGCTATAAATATCCTGGGTTGAGGCATAATGACGAGCGTGACTCGCCCAGCTCAGGCGCTGCTCTGCATTACCCAGAACGTCAGATAAAGCCGCATTAAGCGATGTCTGGCTAAACGGTTCTTTGATAACAACCCCACACTCAGCGTCTGCAATATAATGTGCATAGCCGCAAACTTCCGTCACAAGGATTGGCAATCCGGCAGCTATCGCCTCAAGCAAGACAATACCGGCAGCTTCCTGGTAGGCAGGATGAATCAAAACATCCGCAGCCATCATCAGTTCAGAGACGTCATCTCTTCCGGAGAAGAAACTAACCCGGCTCTCTACGCCACGTTTCTGCGCTAATGTCTTAAACCGCCCGGGTTTATCCTGCCCGACAACAAACAAAGTGGTTCGACTACGGATGGCCTCAGGCAAAGCAGCCAACGCTTCAATAGAGCGATCAACGCCTTTACGCGAGAAATCGGAGCCTACCTGCAAAACGAGGTAGTCATTCACACCAATGCCGTTTTTTTCTCTGTAACGCTCCCGGCTACCCTGCGGATGGTTGTCGAATCGACGATCGGGGTAAATACCTGGAGGCAGGATCAGAAAACGCGAAGATTCCGTACCATAGTGTTTTTCAAAATCAGCAATTTGCTTATCAGTCAGCATCAGCAACTTGGTTGATTTTCCTTGCTCGAATGTGGCTTTTTCAAACTGTGAATAATGCCGATATCGGGCGGTCAGGCGATAAAAGAAACCTTTCTCTTGTGCTACTTTTTCGGCGTAACAAACGTCTGCTGCATAATAAACATCGAGACCCGGCATTTTATTAAAACCCACTACGCGGTCTACCGGATGCTGACTCAGATGAGCCTTCACCCATTGATAATATTCAGCATTACGACCGTGGTTCGTTTTTGACCGCACAGGAACGATGACGATATCAAAGGCATCAGGTTTCTCGCCCTGCCAGGACTGCACATAAACCCGGACGTTATGCCCACGCGATGCAACAGCCCCGGCAATACGCATAAAATCGCGCTGCAGGCCGCCAAAGGGAAAATATTTATACAGACAAAAAGCAACTGTCATCATGCTTCGTCTCTTGGTGATAGCGCCGCAGCGGCAGGAAGCATTTTAGAAATGGCGGTAATCACATCCTCAGCAGGGATCACCGACATATATTTTTTATTGCGGTCGAGTTGAGCACGGGACGGCATAGATTGATAGTTACCTGCCCAGAATTGCGTAATTTGCTCTGTCCATGGACGCCAGTAAACATGGTCCGTTGCACCAAACAGGCTAATGACAGGCGTTTTTACCGCCGCAGCAATATGCCCAGGCGCTGAGTCCACCCCAATAAACAATGCTGCATGATCGATTAAAGCGCCCAACTCCGGGAAGGTTGTTTTGCCGGCAAGCGCCACAACGGGCATTATTTTGCATCCTTGAGCTATCTCATTAACGCAGGCGAGATCGTCCCGACCCGGTCCAGAGGTCAATACAACCGGGAATCCTTCATCCTGCAAGTAATCAATGATCTGAGAAAACTTATCGTTGTCCCAACACTTAAAGAGCTGTCGGGCCGTGGGCTGAATGACAACATACTTGTCAGCAACGCTTTCAGCATCAAGCACTTCACGGATCTTTTGCCAATCGGCCTCAGTGTAGTACAGCGTTGTTTCTGTAAAAAAATCCGTAATTCCTAAAGGAGAGAGCACTGAGAGGCTAGCTTCAACGACATGCTTACCAACGACAGGGGCAACGTGAGTGAAGCTTTTTTTCCAGAATGAAGACTGCCGGTGAGCGTAATCCTGGGAAATTTTTACTGCCGGCCCAAGGCAGCGAACCATCCATGCCACGCTCCGCTGATCGGTCAGATTAACAATCAGGTCATAATGATTGCTCCGCAAGCGGCGAATCAAGGAAAGAAAATTACTGATTTTCTTTCCTGTTTTAACGCCTTTGTTGCTTATACCGTAGCGCGCATTTATTTCTGGATTTCCAGAAAGAATGGGAAGGGTATCCTGATACTGCAGGACATCTATTTTTGCTTCAGGATAGTTGCGCTTAAGGGTACTGATCACAGGCGTTGTCAGCAACATGTCGCCGTGAAAGCGCATTTTAATCACTAAAATTCTTTTAAATGTCGTATTCACCGTCAGCTCTTAATATCAGCAATACCGAAAAATAAAAAACACGCTACCGCCCCAGGCTCCACAGCTACCTGTTCACTGACAACGTGTTCATTTTTACGTGTAGTGTACCACTTATCGCTCCCATTCCGAAGGATACGCAAGCCAAGACAATTCATTGATAAATATATGAATTAAAATAATTTATTTTCCTTAAACTCAAAGACCATTCACTTTTGACTTTTGCACAACTGCTCAATCCAACCATTGCCTGGCAATACATACCTTTGATGCACGCCATCAACCTGGTTTTCGCCCAATTTCCGCAAAAGTAATGGCAAAGCTCAGGTTAAATACATAGAATCCCCAGCACATTCATAATGCCAGCCGTGTCCTATGCTCCAATTGCTTTACACCGTACTGCTTTACCTCATACAGCCACTCATCTGGCTGCGATTATGGGTGCGCGGTCGTAAAGCTCCTGCATACCGCAAACGCATTGGCGAGCGCTACGGTTTCTATAAAAAGCCGCTCAAGCCAGGTGGTATTATGTTGCATTCGGTTTCCGTTGGGGAAACTCTGGCCGCCATACCTCTGGTTCGCGCGCTTCGCCACCGCTATCCAGAATTGCCGATTACCGTCACGACAATGACACCAACCGGCTCAGAAAGGGTCATGTCCGCTTTCGGAGAAGACGTCCAGCACGTCTATCTGCCTTACGATTTGCCGTGTGCGCTCAACCGCTTCCTGGATAAAGTCGATCCAAAGCTGGTGCTTATTATGGAAACCGAACTTTGGCCAAACCTGATAGCCGCGCTGCACAAACGCTATATCCCATTAGTGATTGCCAATGCCAGGCTTTCCGCACGCTCGGCAAAGGGCTACGCAAAACTTGGTGACTTTGTCAGAACGCTGCTGCAGCGCATTACGCTTATCGCCGCACAGAACGAAGAAGATGGTGAACGCTTCATCTCACTAGGTGCAAAACGGAGCCAATTGACGGTTACCGGTAGCCTTAAGTTTGATATTTCGGTGACACCACAGCTGGCCGCTCGAGCCGTGACGCTGCGCCGGCAGTGGGCGCCGCACCGCCCGGTCTGGATAGCTACCAGCACGCACGAAGGCGAAGAAAGCATCGTCGTGCAAGCTCATCAGTCGCTTTTAAAGCAGTTTCCTAACTTACTGCTGATCCTTGTACCACGCCACCCGGAACGCTTCCCGGATGCCATCAATCTGGTCAGAAATGCTGGATTAAGCTACATAACTCGCTCTTCTGGAGAGGTACCGTCTTCCAGTACGCAGGTCGTCATTGGCGATACTATGGGTGAGTTAATGTTACTGTACGGGATTGCCGATCTGGCTTTTGTTGGCGGCTCGTTAGTTGAGCGTGGTGGCCATAATCCCCTCGAACCAGCCGCACACGCTATTCCAGTGTTAATGGGTCCACATACCTTTAACTTCAAAGATATCTGCGCGCGCCTGTCGCAGGCAGATGGCCTAATCACCGTGACGGACGAGCAGTCATTAGTAAAAGAGATTGCGTCTTTGCTCACAGATGAGGATTATCGTAACTTCTACGGGCGCCATGCTGTGGAAGTGCTTTACCAGAACCAGGGTGCATTGCAGCGCCTGTTACAGCTACTGGAACCTTATCTCCCCCCTAAAACACACTAAGGTCAGATATGCAAAAGCGGGCAATCTATCCGGGGACTTTCGATCCCATCACCAACGGCCATATTGATATCGTTACCCGTGCAGCCAGTATGTTTGACCAGGTGATCCTTGCGATTGCAGCAAGCCCCAGCAAGAATGCCTTGTTCACCCTGGATGAACGCGTTGCGCTGGCGCAGCAGGCACTTGCGCATTTACCCAACGTTCAGGTTCTCGGTTTCAGCGATTTAATGGCAAGCTTTGCACGTAACCAGCAGGCGAACGTGCTGGTGCGTGGGTTGCGTACCGCGGCTGATTTTGAATATGAAATGCAGCTGGCCCACATGAACCGCCATCTCATGCCTGAACTGGAAAGCGTGTTCCTGATGCCATCTAAAGAGTGGTCGTTTGTCTCTTCTTCCCTTGTCAAAGAAGTGGCGCGCCATCACGGAGATGTCGCCCACTTCCTGCCAGAGCATGTCTGTAAAGCGCTTATCGAAAGGCTTAAATAGCTATCGCTGACAGCGGCGACAATAGTAAGTGCTACGCTGGGCGTGCTTAGCAGCGGAAATCGGCGTACCGCATACCCTGCAAGGCTCTCCTTCCCGGCCATATACCTGCAGCTCCTGAGCAAAATAGCCGGGTTTGCCATCGGACTGAAGGAAGTCTTTTAAAGTGGTTCCACCTTGTTCTATTGAGCGTTGCAATACAGCTTTGATAGCTGCGACCAGAGTTTCAGACTCTTTTTTTGATAGCGACTGCGCGCTACGGTCGGGATGGATCCCCGCTGCGAACAAGGATTCGCTGGCATAGATATTCCCCACCCCAACAACCAGTTTGTTATCCATTAGCCAGGGCTTGATAGCCGTTTTCTTTTTGGCCGATTTTTCGCGCAGGTATTCTGCACTGAATGTGTCGCTCAAAGGCTCCGGACCAAGGTGAGACAATACATTGCTCCCTTCCAGCTCTTTGACCCACAGCCAGGCGCCAAAGCGGCGGGGATCGGTATAGCGCAGAACTTTGCCGTTACTCATGATCAGATCGACATGATCGTGCTTTTCCGCAGGAAGTTCTTCCGCGAGGATCCTCAGGCTGCCGGACATTCCCAGATGAATGATGATCCAGCCATCCGGTAGCTCCAGCAGCAAATACTTCGCCCGCCGCTGTACGCTCAACACCGGCTTATCGCTCAGAGCATGTATTTCATCAGAAACCGGCCAGCGCAGTCGAGCATTGCGCACAACGGCATACAGGATGGTTTCACCCACCAGGTGCGGCTCAATACCGCGACGACTGGTTTCTACCTCTGGTAATTCAGGCATCTCTCCTCCGGGAAGCAGGCATAAAAAAACCCGGCCTGAGCCGGGTTTCTTCAACAAAGTTACCAGAATTATTTAATTTTGGCTTCTTTGTATACAACGTGCTGACGGACAACTGGATCGAACTTTTTCAGTTCCAGTTTTTCCGGCTTAGTACGTTTGTTCTTCGTGGTGGTATAGAAGTGACCAGTACCAGCAGAAGAAACCAGCTTGATTTTCTCACGAATACCTTTAGCCATGATTTATTTCCTCTAAGTACTTAGTACTTTTCGCCACGGGCACGCAGTTCGGACAGAACTGTATCGATGCCTTTCTTATCGATTACACGCATACCTTTAGCAGATACACGCAGGGTGACAAAACGCTTCTCGCTCTCAACCCAGAAACGGTGAGAGTGCAGGTTCGGCAGGAAACGGCGTTTAGTCGCGTTCAGTGCGTGGGAACGGTTATTACCGGTCGCCGGACGCTTGCCAGTAACTTGGCAGACTCGGGACATGTCTATTCTCCAAAAATCAAATTAGCTCGAGCTTCGTATAGGGTTAGGCGCCTCGTCAGGCTGCAAGCCTGGTCCCTGGCGGTTCAATGTGAACCACAGTGCCAGGCGCATAATGCCAAACCCGAGATTCTCAAAGGTGGCGTAGTATACGCTGTGTGAGGCATGTGCTCAAGTCCCGAACAGACAAAGATCCCAATGGATCGCGCCTGATGGCTTAAATCCACCCTCGTTCAGCGAAAGAAACGTATTCTCCGTGACCAATAACCAGATGATCAAGCACTCGAATTTCCATAAACAGGCAAACTTTCACGATGCGTTCCGTAATAGCCCGGTCTGCTTTACTGGGTTCGGCCTTACCTGACGGGTGGTTGTGCGCCAGTATAATGGCACCGGCGTTGCATTTCATCGCTTCACGGACAATTTCTCTCGGGTGAACTTCAACGTGACTTAGCGTTCCGGCAAACAACCGCTCACATTTAATAACCTGATGCTGATTATTCAAAAATAGCACCATAAAGATTTCACGCTGCTCGGTCGTCAACTGACTCTGCACATACTCCCGCACCTTTCCAGGCGTAAGCAATGAGAGTTCTTTGATACCCTGAGACGAGTAATAACGCCTCGCCAGCTCGGCAATCGCGTTTAGTTGAGTGTATTTCGCTTCACCAATCCCCTTCACGCCCTTGAAATGGGAATAATCTGCCGACAACAAGCGGTACAGGGAACCAAACTCACGCAGCAGCATATTGGCAAAAACCAAAACGTGCATTCCCTGATGGCCCGTACGTAAAAAGAGCGCAAGCAGCTCAGTATCGGTGAGAGCACCCACACCGAATTGCAGCAGCTTTTCCCTGGGTAAATACGCGTTTTCAATCTCATTATCCCTGTCCATCGCACCTCTCCCTCTCTTAACACTCTCATGATGCGGCCTTTTTTATTATCAGGCGATGAGCGGGTTTTGGTCTTGCGTAGTGCCTCGCAAACTGCAAAAAGTCGCCTGTCAGGGATTGTGATAAAATGGCCATTCGACTGTGACTTCCAACGGATAAAAATCATGATGGGACTTTCCGGCAAGAAAATTGTTCTTGGTGTGAGCGGCGGTATTGCTGCCTATAAAACACCTGAGCTGGTTCGTCGTCTGCGCGATCGCGGAGCGGATGTACGAGTGGTAATGACCGAGGCGGCGAAGGCCTTCATCACGCCACTAAGTTTGCAAGCAGTGTCCGGTTATCCTGTGTCCGACAGTTTGCTAGACCCCGCAGCAGAAGCCGCCATGGGCCACATCGAACTCGGCAAATGGGCAGATTTAGTGATACTCGCACCTGCGACAGCAGACCTGATTGCGCGCGTGACTGCAGGCATGGCAAACGACCTGGTCAGCACTATTTGCCTGGCAACCGCCGCACCGGTTGCCGTTGTTCCGGCAATGAACCAACAAATGTTCCGCGCGGCCGCCACTCAACATAATTTGGACGTGCTAAGCGCTCGTGGTCTCCTGATTTGGGGCCCGGATAGCGGAAGCCAGGCCTGCGGCGATACTGGACCAGGCCGAATGTTAGATCCGCTAACGCTGGTTGATATGGCCGTTGAACATTTCTCCGTAGTCAAAGATCTGCAACATCTGAACGTCATGATTACCGCCGGCCCAACGCGCGAACGCCTGGATCCCGTCAGATACATTACTAACGACAGCTCAGGAAAGATGGGGTTTTCTATAGCCGCCGCAGCGGCAGCTCGCGGGGCAAACGTAACCCTGATTTCAGGCCCGGTAAATCTGCCTACTCCGGCATGGGTCAACCGCATTGACGTCACTACGGCGCTGGAAATGAATGAAGTGGTCCAAAAACGCGTCACCGGGCAGCATATATTCATTGGCTGTGCCGCCGTTGCCGACTATCGAGCAGCCGTGGTTGCTGACGAGAAAATTAAAAAGCAAGGCGATGAAATTACGCTAAAAATGGTCAAAAACCCGGATGTTGTTGCGGGTGTTGCGGCGCTTTCTGAAGGACGTCCCTATGTAGTAGGGTTTGCCGCCGAAACAAATAATGTGGAAGAATACGCCCGGAAAAAACGTGCCGCTAAAAACCTGGATCTGATCTGCGCTAATGACGTATCTCAGAATAATCAAGGGTTTAATAGCGATAATAACGCATTGCACCTTTTCTGGCAGGAGGGAGACAAAGTCTTACCGCTTGAGCGTAAAGCACTCCTTGGCCACCTTTTACTGGACGAGATCGTTACCCGCTATGATGAAAAAAATCGACGTTAAAATTCTGGACCCGCGAGTTGGTCAGCAATTCCCGTTACCAACTTACGCCACCTCCGGCTCTGCCGGTCTTGACCTGCGCGCTTGCCTGGATGACGCCGTAGAACTTGCACCTGGTGCAACAACGCTGCTGCCAACCGGCCTGGCTATTCACATTGCTGACGCCTCTCTGGCAGCGGTCATCCTGCCTCGTTCCGGCCTGGGCCACAAACACGGTGTTGTGCTGGGTAACCTGGTGGGGCTGATTGACTCCGATTATCAAGGCCAGCTGATGGTTTCTGTCTGGAACCGCGGCCAGGACAGCTTCACCATTCAGCCCGGCGAACGCATTGCGCAGATGGTCTTTGTACCTGTTGTGCAGGCCGAATTTAACCTGGTTGAAGATTTTGACGCCAGCGACCGTGGCGAAGGCGGATTTGGTCATTCAGGCCGCCAGTAATACCGTTTTATCAACGTAACCCTACCGCGTAGATAACGTTAAAACAGACCGCAAACCAAGCGTTTGTGGACGCGGTTCGGTGCTTGCCTGACAAGGTATTTTTCAGGGGTATTTTAGAACATGGCAGAAAAACAGACCGCGAAAAGGAATCGTCGCGAGGAAATACTTCAGTCTCTGGCTCAAATGCTCGAATCCAGCGACGGCAGCCAACGCATTACGACCGCTAAACTAGCGGCAACCGTTGGCGTATCCGAAGCCGCACTTTATCGGCATTTCCCCAGCAAAATGAAAATGTTCGATAGCCTGATTGAGTTTATCGAAGACAGCCTGATTACCCGCATTAACCTGATTCTAAAAGATGAAAAAGACACGCTGGCCCGCCTGCGGTTGATCGTACTTTTGGTGTTGGGTTTTGGTGAACGGAACCCTGGTCTGACGCGTATCCTCACCGGGCACGCGCTGATGTTTGAGCAAGATCGCCTGCAGGATCGCATCAACCAGCTTTTTGAACGCATTGAGGTTCAGCTGCGCCAGGTTATGCGTGAAAAGAAAATGCGCGAAGGCGAAGGGTTTAGCACCGATGAATCCTTGCTGGCGAGCCAGCTACTGGCTTTCTGTGAAGGAATGCTGTCACGATTTGTGAGAAGTGATTTCCGCTATCTGCCTACGGATGATTTTGATACCCGCTGGCCGCTCATTGCTGCTCAGCTTTACTAGTCAATAAGGGCCGGAAGGCCCTTATTTATTTTCCGACTTAGACGCCGAACTCTTCGCGATATTTACGCACTGCAGCCAGCTTGTCCGCCATTTCTGGCTTCTCTTCCAGGTAAGAAATCAGGTCTTTGAGCGTAATGATCGAAATGACTTTGCACTGATAGTCGCGCTCAACTTCCTGAATGGCGGAGATATCCGCACGGCCACGCTCCTGTCGGTCGAGAGAAATAAGCACCCCGGCAAGGCTCGCACCGTTCGCGGCAATGATCTCCATTGACTCACGAATAGCGGTCCCAGCCGTTATCACGTCGTCCACCAGCATAACGCGGCCCTGAAGCGCACTGCCCACCAAATTACCGCCTTCGCCATGATCTTTCGCTTCTTTGCGGTTAAAGCAGTAAGGCACATCGCGCTCGTGATGCTCAGCCAGTGCCACCGCGGTCGTTGTCGCGATAGGAATACCTTTATAAGCCGGGCCAAAGAGCAGATCAAAATCGATGCCGGAGTCCATCAGAGCGGCAGCATAGAAACGCCCTAATAACGCCAGATCGCGCCCGGTATTAAACAGCCCGGCGTTGAAGAAATAGGGGCTAGTGCGCCCGGATTTCAGCGTGAATTCGCCAAACTTGAGTACCTGTTTGTTAAGCGCAAACTCAATAAACTGGCGCTGATACGGTTTCATGGATTTGCTCCTTAGCATTGTGACACGGACATAAAAAAAGCGACTTCTCAGTCGCTTTTAAAAAATTAATTTTCTAACGCCGCCTTCTGCGACGCGATGATGGAATCAATGCCCCCTCGAGCCAACGCCAGTAGCGCCAGTAA
This sequence comes from Enterobacter sp. Ap-867, assembly GCF_011752855.1. Lineage (NCBI taxonomy): Bacteria > Pseudomonadati > Pseudomonadota > Gammaproteobacteria > Enterobacterales > Enterobacteriaceae > Enterobacter > Enterobacter sp. Ap-867. The sequence continues at coordinate 77,229 of NZ_VWWS01000010.1, forward strand.
CTCTTCGTGGGAGAACGGCTCACCTTCCGCAGTACCCTGCACCTCAATCATGCGCCCGTCTTCCATCATGACAACATTCATGTCGGTTTCGGCTGCCGAGTCTTCGACATATTCCAGATCGCAGAGAGCTTCACCGTTGACGATACCAACGGAAACCGCCGCAACCATCCCTTTCATAGGATTAGTTTTCAGTTTGCCAGAAGCGACCAGACCGTTTAACGCATCGGCCAGCGCTACACAGGCACCGGTGATGGACGCGGTGCGAGTGCCGCCGTCGGCCTGCAGAACGTCGCAGTCCAGGGTGATGGTGAATTCACCCAATGCTTTTAGGTCCACCGCTGCGCGTAGTGAACGGGCGATGAGACGTTGAATCTCGAGAGTACGGCCACCTTGTTTGCCTTTTGCCGCTTCACGGGCATTACGGCTATGGGTTGCACGCGGCAGCATGCCGTATTCAGCGGTGATCCAGCCCTGACCCTGGCCTTTCAGAAAGCGAGGCACGCCTTCTTCAAGGGTCGCGGTGCACAACACTTTGGTATCACCGAACTCGACAAGCACGGAACCTTCAGCGTGTTTAGTGTAATGACGGGTCAGGGTAACTGGGCGCACTTGTTCGGCGCTACGACCTGATGGACGCATGGGCTTTTCTCCGGCTAAAACGAATGTGGCTGCGCATTATACGGACTTCAGGCGCTTATTCCTATCCTGCAAGACCCCTGATGGCTATAATCCCCCCATACATTAGCTGAAAACGGGTACGTACTATGATCCGCAGTATGACCGCCTACGCCCGGCGTGAAGTAAAAGGTGAATGGGGCTCCGCCTCCTGGGAATTACGCTCGGTAAACCAGCGCTATCTCGAAACGTATATCCGCATGCCGGAACAGTTCCGCAGTCTTGAGCCTGTTGCTCGTGAGCGAATTCGCAACCGCCTCACCCGCGGAAAAATTGAGTGCAACCTGCGCTTTGAGCCCGATGCCCGTTCACAAGGATCGCTGATTCTTAATGAAAAGCTGGCTAAGCAGCTGGTTGAGGCCGCTAACTGGGTCAAAATGCAAAGCGATGAAGGTGAAATCAACCCGGTTGATATTCTACGCTGGCCAGGCGTGATGGCCGCTCAGGAGCAGGATCTTGATGCGATTACCGCTGAAATCCTTTCCGCCCTTGATGGCGCCCTGGACGACTTTATTGTTGCCCGTGAAACCGAAGGTCAGGCCCTGAAAGGGCTGATTGAACAACGCCTGGAAGGCGTCAGCGCCGAAGTGGTTAAAGTCCGTGCTCAAATGCCAGAAGTAGTGAAATGGCAGCGCGAGCGCCTGGTTAACAAGCTGGAAGAGGCCGAAGTTCAGCTTGAGAACAACCGCCTTGAACAAGAACTGGTGCTGATGGCACAGCGCATTGACGTCGCGGAAGAGCTGGACCGTCTGGAAGCCCACGTCAAAGAGACCTACAACATCCTGAAAAAGAAAGAAGCCGTTGGTCGTCGCCTCGACTTTATGATGCAGGAGTTTAACCGCGAGTCGAATACTCTGGCCTCCAAGTCTATCAATGCCGACGTGACCAATTCAGCTATCGAGCTGAAAGTCCTGATCGAGCAGATGCGCGAACAGATTCAGAATATCGAATAGCGTGACATAAGCCTGCGTTCAGCAGGCTTTTTCTTTTGATGCGTACTAGGTATACGCCAATAGCTGCTCCGCAGTGATAAGCCTCATCTTTTCAAGCTGAATAGCTACCGCTCTCGGAGAACGTTCAAACTCATCCCCCAGGGTTTCGATAGCGCCAGTTTGCTCAAATCGCTCTGCAAGAATCAGTTTCTCTTCTTCGGCCCAGGGAAAGTGAGACTTAGCCGGACGTCCTTCGGCAAGGTTACGCTGCTGTCTCTCCTCAGGGGTTAGCCTGGGCTTTTTCTGTTTTTCCGGGCTCACCGACAGCTCCTCAGCCAGGGCAAACAGCGCTCTTATCGCTTCCGGCTTATTGGCTGTTGATTTAGCGCCAAGCACCTCTCCAGTTTCTGGATTGACGCCATTTGCTAGCGCTTTTAACATCGCCGATATTTTCATTGCGCCTCCTTAAATACTTCTACTAATCCATTTAATTTGAAAAGAACCTGACAACCCATAAATATAAAGGACAAGTTTTATATTTTGGATAAATAAAACTAATCCATATTCATTCAGCTTAGAAAATCTCAATCGTGACATAGTGCACAAAACGTTACCCTCTGCCGGTATTCTGAGGGGACAAATATGCTTCTACACATTCTTTATTTGATTGGTATTACGGCGGAAGCCATGACCGGGGCCCTGGCCGCCGGGCGTCGTCGCATGGATACGTTTGGCGTCATTATTATCGCCACTGCCACGGCGCTGGGCGGCGGTTCTGTTCGCGATATTCTGCTGGGCCACTATCCCCTCGGCTGGGTGAAACACCCTGAGTACGTAGTGATTGTTGCCGTTGCGGCAGTACTCACAACCATCATGGCTCCCGTAATGCCGCACCTACGCAAACTCTTTTTGGTACTGGATGCGCTGGGTCTCGTTGTCTTTTCTATTATCGGTGCGCAGGTTGCTTTGGATATGGGCGAAGGCCCAATCATTGCGACCATTGCCGCCGTTGTCACCGGCGTCTTTGGCGGTGTGCTGAGAGATATGTTCTGCAAACGAATTCCCCTCGTGTTCCAGAAAGAACTGTACGCTGGTATCGCCTTTGCTTCAGCCGTGCTGTATATCGCGCTGCAGCACTACGTCAGCAGCCATGACGTCGTGGTTATAGCAACCTTATTGTTCGGCTTTAGCTCTCGGCTACTGGCACTGCGTCTGCGGCTTGGTCTACCTGTATTCCATTACAAACACGCCGATCACTGATGACCAAAACCCGGGATGTTATACTGGCCAAGGAAGGCGGCCAGGGCAATCACCTGTGGATGCTTCATAAAATCGACTAACTGACTTGCCCGCTTAGCTCCCACACCGGGTAAAGTTTGCCATCGGGATTGATCCCAGTCGCCAAGCTGCTGCCAGTGCTTGTCTTTAAGAACGGCATGCGAACTTCGCGGCAGCGGCATCCCTAAGGCCAATACCCAGCGGATAAACGGCTGTTTTCGGGACAGAGAAAACTGATGCCATAACAGCTCGGCTTTTTTCACTGAAATTCCCGGTAAACCAGACAGAATTGTCTTGTTCAAATCCAGCCATGAAAAAACGTGCTGAAAGCGTGACGTCATGTGTAAATGGCGCCAGGTGCTTTGACTAACGCCAGCCAAATCCAGAACTTGCTTTTGGCTCATCCCCGTCAGACGGGCAATAAATTGTTCTGCGCATTCAGATGAAGCATAAAGACAAGTCACCGGTGTAAAAGCCACCATTTCCGGTATGGATGAGTCTCGCTGGCTGACGCGCCAGACGACTTCGTCTATCCGAGGTATTCCCTGTCCCGCCAGACTTATTTTTACTTTATCACCGGCCACAACATCCCATTCCTGCCAGCGCTTTAGTGAACCGATATTCACTCGTCGAACACGTTTATCGTCGAGCTGAACCTCTTCCAATTCAAGCACGACGGACACCTTACCCGTTCGCCCTACGGCAAAATCAACGTTATGGACCACGGCGATTTGCTCAGCAGGAGGATATTTCCACGCGATGGCCCACTCCCCCTGCCCCGGCTGCCAGAATTTAGCCTCGGGTTCACGTTCCTGACGAATCACAATGCCATCCGTGACAAAGGGAAGAGACTGGCGAAACCACCCCTCACGTAAGCGGGCAATTTCATCAATGTTTGTTACAGGCCGGGACCATAGAGCCGTCAGAGAAAACCCGGCATCACGCAATATACTGCCTTTTTCAGCATGGCTTTTGGGGCCATCTGGCCATGCCCAGATAAAAATGCCCAGCGCGTCTGGATCGCTAACCACCCCGGTACGAAGCATTTCCCCGGCAACTTTAGATCTCGCATTCACACCTCCAGCCAGGCTTTGAATATGGCCTTCCCGTTTCAGGAAAAGCTCGCCTTGCAGCACGCTGTTCGCAAGAGGTCCGGCAAGATGAAGGGGTATGGCATCAATACCGGCAGCTTTATGCGTCCAGTCCTCTCCTTTAATGCCATTGCCACGGCTTAGCATTTTCACCAGCCGCCCTTGTTGATAGACCAGTGTGATAGCCACCCCATCTACTTTGGGCTGTACCCATAAGTTCTGTCGGCCTGCAGCCCATAGCTCGACTGCACGTTTATCCGGTAACTTTTTCAGCCCTGTATGCGCAACAGGATGAGACGAGTTTCCTGCTGCTCCCATCCTTGCAGACTCTGCCTCTTGCCCCTGTTTAATGCAGCGCCTCCAGACAGACAGTGTCTCCTTTAAGTCATCGTAAACGGCATCGCTCACCAAACTTTTTCCCCGCTGGTAATAGGCGTCATCCCAGAGGGATAGCTGGTGCGTAAGGCGTTCAATCTCCTTCTGTGTTCTGACATCAGACCATGCTGGACACGATGCCATTACCGTTGATGAAACCCCCAGTAAAATGACAAAAACTGCTAACGCGACCCCTTTCATACCACCCTCCATTTCCTTTCTCCGGGGAGGTATAACCGTGTCCAGCATCAATCGCGAGCATGAAAGATCCTGCGTACGAGATACGTCCCTAAAAACTAATCTCGTTGCATCGAGAATGACAAAAAGGTGGAAAACATCGCGTAAAACACGAGAAAAAACGTACCTGGCAATGACAAAACCTACGTACTGGGGCAGCGGTGTGTATAATATGCCGGTAGACGCTCTTCCCTTTATGCATACCGATTAAGTTAGAACTCATGGCTCAAGGCACGCTTTATATTGTTTCCGCTCCAAGTGGCGCGGGTAAATCCAGCCTCATCCAGGCTTTGTTAAAGACGCAACCGCTGTATGACACCCAGGTTTCCATCTCGCACACCACTCGCGGTGAACGCCCAGGTGAAAATCACGGGGAACATTACTTCTTTGTCAGCAAAGACGAATTCCAGCAGATGATCGCTGAAGACGCTTTTCTTGAGCACGCGGAAGTATTTGGTAACTACTACGGTACATCCCGCCAGGCGATCGAAAATGTGCTGGCGACCGGCGTAGATGTGTTTTTAGATATCGACTGGCAGGGTGCAGAGCAAATTCGTAAGAAAATGCCGCAATCCCGCAGTATCTTTATTCTGCCGCCGTCAAAAGACGAGCTGGACCGGCGCCTGCGTGGTCGCGGTCAGGATAGCGAAGAGGTGATTGCAAAACGCATGGCGCAAGCCGTTGCAGAAATGAGTCACTATGCGGAGTATGATTACCTTATCGTTAATGATGACTTCGACACTGCCCTGTCTGATTTAAAGATAATCATTCGTGCCGAGCGTCTACGAATGGGTCGCCAAAAGATGCGACATGACGCTTTAATCAGCAAACTATTGGCAGACTGACACCAGTTTCAGTATCATGCCCAGTCATTTCTTCACCTGTGGAGCATTTTAATTATGGCACGCGTAACCGTTCAGGACGCTGTAGAGAAAATTGGTAACCGTTTTGACCTGGTACTTGTGGCCGCGCGTCGCGCTCGTCAGATGCAGGTTGGCGGTAAAGATCCGCTGGTACCGGAAGAAAACGATAAAACGACCGTTATCGCACTGCGTGAAATCGAAGAAGGGTTGATCACCAACCAGATTCTCGATGTTCGTGAGCGCCAGGAACAGCAAGAGCAGGAAGCCGCAGAACTGCAGGCCGTGACTGCTATTGCTGAAGGTCGTCGTTAATTAGCCTGCGGGTAGCCCTTGTATCTGTTTGAAAGCCTGAATCAGCTGATTCAAAACTATCTGCCAGAGGAGCAAATTAAGCGCCTCCGGCAGGCATACCTTGTCGCACGTGATGCTCACGAGGGACAAACACGTTCAAGCGGTGAACCCTATATCACCCATCCCGTCGCCGTTGCCTGTATCCTGGCCGAGATGAAACTCGACCATGAAACGCTAATGGCAGCGCTTCTGCATGACGTGATTGAAGACACCCCGGCCACCTACCAGGATATGGAACAGCTGTTTGGCAAAAGCGTTGCCGAACTGGTGGAAGGGGTTTCTAAGCTAGATAAACTGAAGTTCCGCGATAAGAAAGAGGCTCAGGCCGAAAACTTCCGCAAAATGATCATGGCGATGGTGCAGGATATTCGCGTCATTTTGATCAAGCTTGCCGACCGCACGCACAATATGCGCACGCTTGGGTCATTGCGCCCAGATAAACGCCGCCGTATTGCCCGTGAAACCCTCGAAATTTATAGCCCACTCGCTCACCGTCTCGGTATTCATCACCTGAAAACCGAACTGGAAGAGCTTGGCTTTGAAGCGCTTTATCCGAACCGCTACCGCGTTATTAAAGAAGTGGTAAAAGCGGCGCGAGGTAACCGCAAAGAGATGATTCAAAAAATCCTCTCTGAAATCGACGGGCGTCTTCAGGAGGCAGGCATTGCCTGCCGCGTTAGCGGTCGCGAAAAGCACCTTTACTCCATTTACTGCAAGATGACGCTCAAAGAACAGCGTTTCCATTCGATCATGGATATCTACGCGTTTCGCGTCATTGTCCATGACATGGATACCTGCTATCGCGTCCTCGGGCAGATGCACAGCCTCTATAAACCTCGTCCAGGGCGGGTGAAAGACTATATCGCCATCCCGAAAGCGAACGGCTATCAGTCCCTGCACACCTCAATGATTGGGCCGCACGGCGTCCCGGTTGAAGTGCAAATCCGTACTGAAGACATGGATCAGATGGCGGAAATGGGGGTTGCTGCGCACTGGGCTTATAAAGAGCAAGGCGAAAGCAGCACGACGGCACAAATCCGCGCTCAGCGCTGGATGCAAAGCCTGCTGGAGCTACAGCAAAGCGCCGGTAGTTCATTTGAATTCATCGAGAGCGTAAAATCCGATCTGTTCCCGGATGAGATTTACGTTTTCACCCCGGAAGGCCGCATTGTAGAGCTGCCCGCAGGTGCAACGCCGGTGGACTTCGCCTACGCGGTACATACCGATATCGGTCACGCCTGCGTAGGCGCTCGCGTCGATCGCCAGCCTTACCCGCTTTCACAGTCGTTGACCAGCGGGCAGACTATCGAAATCATCACCGCACCCGGGGCGCGTCCAAACGCCGCATGGCTTAATTTTGTTGTCAGTTCCAAAGCTCGCGCCAAAATTCGCCAAATGCTGAAAAATCTGAAGCGTGATGATTCCGTCAGTTTAGGGCGTCGCCTGCTCAACCATGCGCTCGGTGGCAGCCGTAAACTGGCTGAAATTCCTGCCGAAAATCTCCAGCGTGAACTGGACCGCATGAAGCTTGCGTCACTTGACGACCTGCTGGCCGAAATTGGCCTCGGGAACGCAATGAGCGTCGTCGTGGCGAAAAACCTGCAAGGGGAATCACCGGTTGCTGCTCAGTCAGGCACAGCGCCTTCAGCAAATCACAGCAACTTGCCAATCAAAGGTGCAGACGGCGTTCTGATTACCTTTGCCAAGTGCTGCCGCCCAATTCCGGGAGATCCTATCGTCGCTCACGTCAGCCCAGGTAAAGGGCTGGTTATCCACCATGAGTCTTGTCGAAACATTCGTGGCTACCAGAAAGAGCCCGAGAAGTTTATGGCCGTGGAATGGGATAAAGAGATCGAGCAAGAGTTTATCACCGAGATCAAGGTGGACATGTTTAACCACCAGGGTGCGCTGGCAAACCTGACCGCGGCAATAAACACTGCGGGCTCTAACATCCAGAGCCTGAACACCGAAGAGAAAGACGGCCGCGTATACAGCGCCTTCATTCGCCTGACAGCCCGGGATCGCGTCCATCTGGCGAACATCATGCGCAAGATTCGCGTGATGCCGGATGTGATTAAAGTGACCCGCAACAGAAACTAGAGTTATGAATCCTCAACGTTATGCGCGTATTTGCGAGATGCTCGCCAGACGCCAGCCGGACCTGACCGTTTGTATGGAGCAGGTGCACAAGCCCCATAACGTCTCCGCCATCATCCGTACCGCCGACGCCGTAGGCGTGCATGAAGTGCACGCCGTTTGGCCAGGAAGCCGTATGCGCACCATGGCGTCTTCCGCCGCAGGAAGTAATTCCTGGGTTCAAGTCAAAACACACAAAACTATCGGCGAAGCCGTCCGGCAGCTCAAAAGCGGCGGCATGCAAATTCTGGCGACTCATCTTTCCGATAAAGCCGTCGACTTCCGTGAGATAGATTACACTCGCCCCACCTGCATTCTGATGGGTCAGGAAAAAACCGGCATTACCGAAGAGGCGCTCGCGCTTGCCGATCAGGACATCATTATTCCTATGATCGGTATGGTGCAATCCCTGAACGTGTCCGTCGCCTCGGCGCTGATTTTGTACGAAGCCCAGCGCCAGCGCCAAAACGCAGGCATGTATCAGCGTGAAAACAGTACGTTACCGGAAGCTGAGCAGCAGAGACTGCTGTTTGAAGGTGGTTATCCTGTGCTGGCGAACGTTTCCCGCCGGAAAGGCTTACTGTACCCACATGTGAATCAGCAGGGTGAGATAGAAGCTGATGCCGCATGGTGGGCCACGATGCAGTCGGCGAAATAAGCCATGAAAGGCCGCCTGCTGGATGCCATACCGCTAAGCACGCTTGCCGGAGTAGGCGCCAGCCAGAGCGGAAAGCTGGCCAAAATAGGCCTGCATACCATCCAGGATCTGCTGCTGCACCTGCCGCTTCGCTACGAAGACCGTACCCATCTTTACCCCATTAACGACCTTCAGGCGGGCCTGTACGCCACGGTGGAAGGCGAAGTGCTGAACAGCAATATCACCTTCGGCGGACGCCGGATGATGACCTGCCAGATTAGCGACGGCACCGGCATTCTCACGATGCGTTTCTTCAATTTCAACGCCGCGATGAAAAACAGCCTTTCTGCCGGCAAGCGCGTGCTCGCCTACGGTGAAGCCAAACGTGGCAAATACGGTGCCGAGATGTTCCACCCTGAATACCGCATTCAGGGCGACCTCAGTACGCCGGATCTGCAGGAAACGCTCACGCCGGTTTACCCGACGACCGAGGGAATCCGCCAGGCTACGCTACGTAAGTTGACCGATCAGGCACTCGAGCTGCTGGATACCTGCGCAATTACCGAACTTCTGCCCGCCGAACTGAGTCAGGGCATGATGAGCCTGCCGGAGGCATTACGCACCTTGCACAGGCCGCCGCCGGACATGAAACTGGCCGATCTGGATACCGGTAAACACCCGGCTCAGCAGAGATTAATCCTCGAAGAGCTACTTGCCCATAATCTGAGTATGCTGGCGCTACGAGCCGGGGCACAGCGCTATCATGCGCTACCGCTGGTTAATCACGACGCACTAAAAAACCAGTTACTTGCTGCCCTGCCCTTTAAGCCTACCGGAGCTCAGGAGCGAGTCGTCGCAGAAATAGAACGAGATATGGCGCTGGACGTACCTATGATGCGTCTGGTGCAGGGCGACGTAGGTTCCGGTAAAACGCTGGTTGCCGCCCTGGCAGCCCTTCGTGCTATCGCACACGGTAGGCAGGTTGGCCTGATGGCCCCCACAGAATTGCTGGCTGAGCAACACGCCAATAACTTCCGTCAGTGGTTTGAACCATTAGGTATCGAGGTAGGCTGGCTGGCCGGGAAGCAAAAAGGCAAAGCCCGGATTGCGCAACAGGAAGCCATTGCCAGCGGCCAGGTTTCGATGGTGGTTGGCACTCACGCTATTTTCCAGGAGCAGGTTCAGTTTGCCGGGCTGGCGCTGGTTATCATTGATGAGCAGCACCGTTTTGGCGTGCATCAACGCCTGGCGCTGTGGGAAAAAGGTCAGATTCAGGGCTTCCATCCTCATCAGCTGATCATGACCGCAACGCCGATTCCACGCACGCTGGCGATGACTGCCTATGCTGACCTCGATACCTCAGTCATCGATGAATTGCCGCCGGGACGAACGCCAGTCACTACCGTGGCAATAGCGGACACCCGCCGCAGCGAGATAATTGAGCGAGTACGCAACGCCTGCCGCGACGAAAAACGTCAGGCATACTGGGTTTGTACGCTGATTGAAGAGTCTGAACTGCTGGAAGCCCAGGCTGCGGAAGTGACCTGGGAAGAGCTAAAAACCGCCCTCCCGGAGCTTAACGTTGGTCTGGTACACGGACGCATGAAGCCACAGGAAAAACAGGCGGTAATGCAGGCCTTCAAGCAGGGCGAACTGCATCTTCTGGTCGCCACCACGGTGATTGAAGTCGGCGTGGATGTGCCCAACGCCAGCCTGATGATCATCGAAAATCCTGAGCGTTTAGGGCTTGCGCAACTCCACCAGCTCCGCGGCCGTGTTGGCCGTGGCGCCGTGGCCTCTCACTGCGTGCTGCTGTATAAATCCCCGCTATCCAAAACGGCACAGCTTCGCCTGCAGGTGCTGAGAGACAGTAATGATGGTTTTGTGATCGCGCAAAAAGACCTGGAGATCCGCGGGCCTGGCGAGCTGCTAGGAACTCGCCAGACGGGTAACGCAGAATTCAAAGTGGCCGATCTGCTGCGGGACCAGGGAATGATCCCGCAGGTTCAGCGCCTGGCGCGCCACATCCACGAACGCTATCCTGAACAGGCTAAGGCGCTGATCGAACGCTGGATGCCGGAAACCGAGCGTTACTCCAACGCTTAAGCAAACAGCGGTAGCATCAGGAACAGCTTGATCACCACCGCATTCACGATGTCGATAAAGAACGCCCCCACCATCGGCACCACCAAAAATGCCATATGCGACGGACCAAATCGCTCGGTAATCGCCTGCATATTAGCAATCGCCGTCGGTGTGGCGCCCATGCCAAAACCACAGTGACCGGCGGCCAGCACCGCCGCATCGTAGTTTTTGCCCATCAAACGCCAGGTAACAAAGATAGCGTACAGCGCCATAAACAACGTTTGTACGGCCAGAATAGCCAGCATCGGTAACGCCAGAGAGGCCAGTTCCCAAAGTTTAAGGCTCATTAACGCCATCGCCAGGAACAGCGAAAGGCTGACGTTGCCCAGTACGGAAACCGCCCGTTCGAAGACACGATAGAAACCCACGGCCGCGAGCAAATTACTGAGAATCACGCCAATAAACAGCACGCAGACAAACGTCGGCAGCTCAAAAGGTGTGCCCTGCAATAACCCAGCAACGACACGCCCTATCGTCAGGCAGATAGCAATCAGGGCGATGGTTTCAATCATCACCAAAGAGGTAATGACCCGCCCGACATCTGGCTTTTCAAACGCGCCTGGGATCTCGTTGTCTTCAGGCGCACCATTCGGCGTAGACGAATGTTTAACCAGGTAGCGGGCAACCGGGCCACCAATTAAACCGCCCAGCACCAGGCCAAAAGTCGCACAGGCCATAGCGACTTCCGTCGCATTCTGGAAACCATAGCGTTCGGTAAAGAGTTTGCCCCAGGCTGCACCGGTACCGTGCCCGCCGGACAACGTTATCGAACCTGCCAGCAGCCCCATCAGCGGATCGAGCCCCAACATGCTGGCCATACCGATGCCAATGGCGTTCTGCATGACCAGTAGCCCAACGACGATAAACAGGAAAATCCCCACCACTTTCCCGCCTTTGCGCAAACTGGCGATATTCGCATTCAGGCCGATTGTGGCAAAGAAAGCGAGCATCAAAGGATCTTTGAGGCTCATATCAAACTCAATTTCCCAGCCCATGCTCTTTTTCAGGACAAGCAGGGCTATCGCCACCAGCAGCCCACCGGCCACGGGTTCAGGAATAGTGTATTTTTTGAGGAAAGGGACCGAGTGGACCATTTTACGCCCCAGAAGCAGCACTAACGTGGCGGCCACCAGGGTAGAAAGGGTATCAAGATGAAACATTGCAGGGCTCCTTTTATTGCGCATCCATCATTCGCGCTTAATTATCCTTCGCTGTTATTTCCTTCATGGATGAAATCAGCCGGCGCATTTTAACCAAAAAATGCGCCTTCGTTATAACTAATGCTCAATTTATGACATTTCGCTCTTATCCCATCAGGCTAGCAATCGTTTGCTTTTACCGTTCAGTCCGTTAAAATCAGCGCTTTTCCAGCCATGAGATCGTCACTGATGTCCGTGAATGCCGTAGAGTCAGATAATGCGCAACCGGTTGCGCAGACTCGCCCGAGCGAACTAATTTATCGCCTTGAAGACCGCCCGCCGCTGCCACAAACCCTTTTTGCCGCCTGCCAACACCTGCTGGCGATGTTTGTGGCTGTGATTACACCGGCATTGTTAATTTGCCAGGCGTTGGGGTTACCGGCATCGGACACACAGCACATTATCAGCATGTCTTTGTTTGCCTCTGGCGTGGCTTCGATTATTCAAATCAAAGCCTGGGGGCCAGTAGGTTCAGGTTTGCTGTCGATTCAGGGCACCAGCTTTAACTTTGTCTCTCCGCTGATTATGGGCGGCATGGCGCTGAAAAATGGCGGTGCGGACGTGCCGACGATGATGGCGGCACTCTTTGGCACGCTGATGCTTGCCAGCTGCACGGAAATGCTGATTTCACGCGTGCTGCATCTTGCTCGTCGTATCATCACTCCTCTGGTTTCCGGCGTGGTGGTCATGATTATCGGTCTGTCCCTGATTCAGGTTGGGCTGACCTCTATCGGCGGTGGCTATGGCGCCATGGCCGATCACACTTTCGGCGCACCGAAAAATCTGCTGCTGGCAGGCGCAGTTCTGCTGGTTATTATCCTGCTGAACCGCCAGCGTAATCCGTACCTGCGCGTAGCGTCCCTGGTCATAGCGATGGCCGTGGGTTATCTGCTCGCCTGGGCTCTGGACATGCTGCCAGCCACGACTCAGGCCGCGAACACCGACCTCATCATGGTTCCTACGCCGCTGTATTACGGACTTGGCATCGACTGGAGCCTGCTGATCCCGCTGATGCTGGTGTTTATGGTGACTTCGCTGGAAACCATCGGCGACATCACCGCCACCTCCGACGTCTCCGAACAGCCCGTTTCCGGCCCGCTGTACATGAAACGCCTGAAAGGCGGCGTACTGGCTAACGGTCTGAATTCCTGCGTTTCTGCCGTGTTCAATACCTTTCCGAATTCCTGCTTTGGCCAGAACAACGGGGTTATTCAATTGACCGGCGTTGCCAGCCGCTATGTGGGCTTTGTTGTCGCCCTGATGCTGATCGTGCTGGGCCTGTTCCCGGCAGTAAGCGGCTTTGTACAGCATATTCCTGAACCTGTTCTCGGCGGCGCAACGATTGTGATGTTCGGCACCATTGCCGCTTCCGGGGTGCGTATCGTCTCCCGCGAGCCGCTGAACCGCCGCGCGATTATGATCATCGCCCTGTCGCTCGCCGTTGGCCTTGGCGTATCTCAGCAGCCACTGATCCTTCAGTTCGCGCCTGACTGGCTGAAAACCCTGCTCTCTTCAGGCATTGCTGCCGGTGGGATCACGGCCATCGTGCTGAACCTGATTTTCCCGCCAGAAAAAGAATAATCCTCTCACGCGCCGGCAATGATTTTTTGCCGGCGCGAAATCTCCTTTGACAATCCCCTCCTTGAGCTACAGCGGTAAATCGGGCATAACACCCTTAGCGAAACTGAAAGGGGTGGAAGGCAATGAAATTCCTCGGAAAGCTGGTTCTTATCCTGTTGGGCCTTGTGATACTGGCGCTGGTTGCCTTTTACATCCTGCTGCAAACCCGCTGGGGCGCGGGCCAAATTAGCAGTTGGGTGAATGAAAAAACGAGCTACCACCTCTCTTTCAATGAGATGGCGCATGACTGGTCTTCGCCCACCCATCTGGTGTTCCATAACGTTACTTTTGGCCGCACCGGCCAGCCCGCGACTCTGGTCGCGAAGAGCGTGGATATTGGCCTGAGTACGCGCCAGTTTTCTCAGCCTCTCTATGTCGACACTATTTTGCTCCAGCAAGGGACGTTAAATCTCAGCGCAAATGCGGTTCCACTCCCGCTTGAGGCAGATAAGCTGCAGTTGCAGGGTATGGCGATTAACAGCCCGGATAGCGAGTGGAATCTCAGCGCCCAGCGCGTTGAAGGCGGCGTGGCCCCCTGGCTGCCGCAGGCCGGAAAAGTGCTGGGTAACAAGGCCACTATCGCTTTCAGCGCAGGTTCTCTGACGCTCAACGGGATTAACGCCAGCAACGTCCTGCTGCAAGGGACGCTGGATAATGAACAGGTCACGCTGACCACTATCGGGGCGGACGTTGCTCGCGGCTCGCTGACGGGTAATGCCCACCGCAACGCCGACGGCTCATGGCAGGTGGGCAGCCTGCGCCTCAATGACATTCGCCTTCAAACGGCAAAATCACTCACCGATTTTCTTGCGCCAGTAACATCTGTTCCCTCGTTAACTATCGATCGCCTTGAAATAACCGATGCACGACTGGAAGGGAAAGAGTGGGCGGTAAGCGACCTTGCCCTTAGCCTGCGGAATCTGTCGCTGGCGAACGGGGGATGGCAAAGCGATGACGGCCAGCTGTCGATGAACGCCAGCGAATTCATTAACGGTTCGCTGCATTTGCAGGATCCGATCGTGAACGTCGATTTTGCCCCGGCAGGTGCCACGCTCCGGCAATTTAGTTCGCGCTGGGAGGGCGGCCTGGTTCGAGCTTCCGGGCAATGGTTGCGCGACGGTAATCAAGCGGTGATGGATGAAGTGGTCGTAGGCGGGCTGGAATACACGCTCCCGTCCAACTGGAAGGCCCTGTGGATGGAGAAACTGCCTGACTGGTTGAACAGCGTTACGGTGAAAAAGTTTTCGGCAAACCGTAATCTGGTTATCGATATCGACCCAGACTGGCCATTCCAGTTCACCGGGCTGGATGGCACCGCCACGAATATCCAGCTGGCACGAGATCATCAGTGGGGTATTTGGTCCGGCAATGCCTCGTTTAATGCCGCGGCGGCCACCTTTAACCGCGTTGACGTGCGGCGCCCGTCGCTGTCGCTGACGGCGAACCAGAGCCAGATCGCGATCACGGAGCTAAGTGCGTTCGCGGGTGAAGGCTTACTGGAAGCCAGGGCAAACGTAAGCCAGACGCCTCTGCGTGCGGTGAGCGTTAGCCTGAAGGGCCAGAGCGTGCCGGTGAATGTGTTGCACGCCTGGGGCTGGCCTGCTCTGCCGCTCGAGGGGAACGGAAATCTGCAGCTTTCGGCGACCGGGCAGGTGGCCGCAGGCACTGCGCTGAAGCCCACCGTAAATGGCACCTTGCAGGCCACCAGCGCCAGTGGGCCACAGATTCAGCAGACTATGCGTAACGGAGATGTGCCCGGCGCGTAGCTTGTATCCTAAACCTATTCCTCTTCGTTTCCGCCCTCTTCCAGAGGGCCAAACGGCTTAGCTGGCAGCACCAGATAGACGCCTTCAAACACCGCGCCGGGCGTGTCATTGCCGTAAAGCTCGACTTCAAGCGCTACGCGAGCTTTGCGGCCCCGGGCCAGCCTGTCCAGATCGCCACTCAGCGACCCCAGGTCAGCCGTAGCCCCCGGTTTTCCGGTGATCGGTTTGCTATAACGGATATGGGCATCGGCCAGAATAATCGTCCCGCCGAGATGCCGCTCACGCAGCATCAGCCAGATAAGCCCCCAGCCGGTTAACGTGGCCAGCGAGAACAAACTCCCCGCAAAAAGCGTGTGGTGCGGGTTTTGGTTGCCCGTTTCCGGCATCGTGGTGATAAATTTTTGCCCAGTGTACTGCTGAATACGCACGCCCATTTTCTCGCTCAGCGGAATATGTTCGTACCAGGCCTGTTGAAGCTGTCCGCACCAGTCGCCCCGATGCAAGATGTCATCAAGCGTAGCGACCGGCTTAATCATCAGGAAGTGGCGTACCGGCGTGGTTTGCGGGGTGGTGATTTCCCCTTGATTCACAAAGCCAAGCTTGGCAAAAAATGGAACGGCATCTTCACGTGCGCTACAGGTCACGCGCTTAACGCCTTCCTGGCGCGCCACGGACTCCAGCGCCATCGCCACCAGCGTCCCTAAGCCTTTATCCTGAACCGACGGGTGCACCGCCATAAAGCGAATCGCGGCTTCATTATCGGCATTGATATAGAGGCGGCCCACGGCAACGGTATTGCCCTCTTCATCGACCACCATCTGATGATGCGCCATTGCATCCCAGGCATCGCGCTCGGAACCTTTTGGCTGATGCAGCGGTTTGCGCAACATTTCCCAGCGGAACTGGTAATAACGATCTAGTTCTTCTTCTGTTTGTGGCACACGAAGGTGATACATACATTGTTCTCTCGTTGCGCGAGCCGGATGGCGAGGGTTACACCTGCAGCCAGAACGTCACCGGCCCGTCATTAATTAGCGAAACCTGCATATCGGCGGCGAAACGCCCGGTTGGGGCGTCGATACCTTGTTGTTTGCAGCGCTCGACAAAATATTCATAAAGGGCTTCAGCCTGCTGTGGCGCTGCGCCACCGGAGAAGCTCGGACGCATCCCGCGTTCCGTGTCCGCCGCCAGCGTAAATTGAGACACCACCAGCAGGCTGCCGCCCGCCTGCTGGACGTTCAGGTTCATCTTGCCCTGCTCGTCGCTGAAAATTCGATACCCTAATACACGCTCGCACAGGCGATTGGCTTTCTGTTCGTTATCTTCTTTTTCGACACCCAGCAACACCAAAAGTCCGGGACCAATTTCACCAGTCACTTCACCCTCCACGGTGACGCTGGCACATGTAACACGCTGAATTAATGCAATCATTGTTCTTCCAGTTCTTCCTGCTCTGCAGCCTGTTGCAATTTACGGTAGTCGCCCAACGAAGCGGTGATTTCCGCCCCCAGCAACACGATACACCAGGTCCAGTAGACCCAGACAAATAATATGGGGATCACCGCCAGCACGCCGTAAATCAGCTGGTAAGAGGGAAACATGGTGATATAGAGGGCAAACCCCTTCTTACCCAGTTCAAACAGCAGCGCGGCAACCAGCGAGCCTATCATGGCGTCCTTTGCCCGCACGCTGGTCGTCGGCACCAGGCTGTAGAGCAGCCAGAACGCAAGCCAGGACAGCAGCAGAGGAAAAATACGCAGGACTTCATCAAGCATGCTGTTGAGTTCTGAGGCCCAGCGTAGAGAAAGGAGGTAAGAGCTTATCGCCAGGCTGGCCCCGGCCAGCAGCGGCCCGAGCGTCAGGATCATCCAGTAAATGGCAAAGGAGTACACCTTTGGCCTCGCGCGCTTACTGCGCCAGATAGTGTTCAACGCGCTATCTACCGCATACATCAGCAGCAGCGAGGTGACGATCAGACCAATGGCCCCCACCGCCGTCATTCTGTTGGAGTTCGCGACAAACTGTTCGATGTAGCGCTGAATTACATCGCCAGTGGCGGGCATAAAATTGGCAAAAATGAAGTGGCGCAGCTGAACGCTGATATCGGCAAACATCGGGAAGGCGGCAAACAGCGCAAAGACAACCGCCACCAGCGGCACCAGAGACAGCAATGACACATAGGCAAGGTTACCCGCCAGGGTCGTCATGTTGTCCTGGTCGATACGCTGCCACAGCAGTTTGCCCCAGGCCCAGAGAGGCCTGAGGCGATGCACAGTTTTACGGGGCACGCTTTTAATCATCCCTGTTTAGCAAACCAGTCGGGGATAGTTTGCTTGTCGATCACCTGAATGCTGGTGATGCCCAACGCTCGTGCACCGTGAATATTGTCGGCATTATCATCGAAGAATACGGCCTGATCGGCAGAGAAGCCTTCTTCCTCTAGCACCTTAAGGTAGATTTCCGCGTCCGGCTTGCGCATCCCCATTTCCTGGGAGAGGTAGATTTTATCGGCCGACTGCGCCACTTCCGGGTATTCATCAGGCCAGAAACCCGTATGCAGGCGGTTGGTGTTGGAAAGCACCACCACGCGATGCCCCTGCTCGCGCAGCTTCTGCATGACGCCAATGGTCTCTTTGCGCAGGCCAATGAAAATCGCCTGCCAGCCCGCGGCAAACTGCTCGTAGCTCAGCGCCACGTCCATCTCGTGGCATAAGCGTTCGGCAAACACTTCGTCCGTTATCTGCCCACGTTCATGCTGATGGAAGGTTTCTCCCATCGCGAAACTTTTCTGCAGGTTGGCTAACGGCACCCGGCTGTAATCGCTCCAGACGCCGAGCACGCGATTAAAGTCGATATCAACGATGACGTTACCTAAATCAAAGATATACAGCATGCGCACCTCCTTTCCGACATGGAGAAATAACTGTAGCGGGAAAGGCTGACTTTGACTATCAGAGGAAGGCGAGGTTGCGCATTCTAAGGCAGAAATAAAAAAGCCCCGCCTTTACAGGCAGGGCTTCAGCAGACTGCAGAAAAGAAACTTAAGCTTCTTTGCTACCACGACCCGCACGTTTACGGTCGTTTTCAGTCAGGTGGCGCTTACGGATACGCACGGACAGCGGGGTCACTTCAACCAGTTCGTCGTCATCGATGAACTCCAGAGCTTGCTCCAGGGTCATTTTCTGCGCAGGAACCAGGGTGGTCGCTTCGTCAGTACCGGAAGCACGCATGTTGGTCAGCTTCTTACCGGTCAGGCAGTTTACGGTCAGGTCGTTAGAACGACTGTGAATACCGATGATCTGGCCTTCGTAAACTTCAGCCCCGTGGCCCAGGAACAGCTTGCCGCGATCCTGCAGACCGAACAGCGCAAACGCAACCGCTTTACCCTGACCGTTGGAGATCAGTACGCCGTTCTGGCGCTGACCCACTTCGCCCTGACGAATATCGTCATAGTGGCTGAAGGTGGAGTACAGCAGACCGGTACCGGAGGTCATGGTCATGAATTCGTTACGGAAGCCGATCAGACCACGGCTTGGGATAACGTAGTCAAGACGCACGCGGCCTTTGCCGTCTGGATTCATGTTTTTCAGGTCGCCTTTACGCTCACCGAGCGCCTGCATCACGGAGCCCTGATGCTGCTCTTCGATATCCAGCGTCACGTTTTCGAACGGCTCTTGTTTACGGCCGTCGATTTCGCGGAAGATAACTTTCGGACGGGATACCGCCAGCTCGAAACCTTCACGACGCATGTTTTCGATCAGAACGGAGAGGTGCAGTTCACCACGACCGGAAACGCGGAATGCGTCCGCATCTTCGGTTTCTTCAACACGCAGCGCAACGTTGTGAACCAGCTCTTTGTTCAGACGATCCAGAATCTGACGAGAGGTCACGAACTTACCTTCTTTACCGCAGAACGGAGAGGTGTTGACGTTGAAGAACATGGAAACGGTTGGTTCATCAACGGACAGCGCCGGCAGCGCTTCAACATTTTGCGGGTCGCAAATGGTGTCGGAGATGTTCAGCTCGCCCAGGCCGGTGATAGCAATGATGTCGCCAGCTTCAGCTTCGGTAGACTCGATACGCTCCAGACCCAGGTGGGTCAGCACTTTACCGACTTTACCGTTACGGGTTTTCCCTTCGCTATCAATGATAGTGATCTGCTGGTTTGGCTTCACTTTACCGCGCTTGATACGGCCGATGCCGATAACACCAACGTAGTTGTTGTAGTCCAGCTGGGAAATTTGCATCTGCAGTGGACCGTCGAGGTCAACGTTCGGTGCCGGTACGCGATCGACAATGGCCTGGTACAGTGGAGTCATATCCGCCGCCATATCATTGTGATCCATACCCGCGATGCCGTTCAGTGCGGATGCATAGATGATTGGGAAGTCGAGCTGTTCGTCGGTCGCATCAAGGTTAACGAACAGGTCGAAGACCTGATCCACAACCCAGTCAGGACGCGCGCCAGGGCGGTCAACTTTGTTGATAACCACGATCGGCTTCAAACCATGGGCAAACGCCTTCTTGGTTACGAAGCGCGTCTGCGGCATTGGGCCATCCATTGCGTCAACCACCAGCAGAACGGAGTCAACCATTGACATTACGCGCTCAACTTCACCACCGAAGTCGGCGTGTCCTGGGGTATCAACGATGTTGATACGATAGTCATTCCATTTGATAGCGGTGTTTTTAGCGAGGATGGTAATCCCACGCTCTTTCTCCAGGTCATTGGAGTCCATCACGCGTTCAGTGGCTTCAGCACGTTCGTTACTGAAAGTACCAGATTGCTGCAGCAGCTTATCAACCAGGGTAGTTTTACCATGGTCAACGTGCGCGATGATGGCGATATTACGCAGATTTTCGATCACAACTTTGCCTCAGGCATTAGAAATAGCGCGTTATTGTACACGTATTAATCGAAGGACAGAACAGGATCACAAAGAACCTTTACAAACAATGCAGAAAGTAAGGGTTTGTGATCGCTTTCACGGAGCTAAAAAGGGAGCCATAACGTAAATTGCACCAATATGGTGCTCAGGTTTCACACTGAAGCACTATATTGGTGCAAATTATTCATCCTGGTGCAGCCCTTTTGCACTATGGTGCGCATGATAGCGCCTTTTTAGGGTGATTTAAAAGTTGGCACAGATTTCGCTTTAAACATTTTATGGCGAAAAGCCACATTAAGAAGTGTTTGATTACCTCGTTACCACGACGACTACACCAATCCGGGAGAGTTTAAGTATGTCCGCTGAACACGTTTTGACGATGCTGAATGAGCATGAAGTTAAGTTTGTTGATCTGCGCTTTACCGACACTAAAGGTAAAGAACAGCACGTCACTATTCCTGCTCATCAGGTAAATGCTGACTTCTTCGAAGAAGGCAAAATGTTTGACGGCTCCTCGATTGGTGGCTGGAAAGGTATCAACGAATCCGACATGGTGCTGATGCCAGACCCAACGACGGCGGTAATCGACCCGTTCTTCGCGGACTCTACCCTGATTATCCGCTGTGACATTCTCGAGCCAGGCACTATGCAGGGCTACGACCGTGACCCGCGTTCTATTGCAAAACGCGCTGAAGACTACCTGCGCTCTACCGGCATCGCAGACACCGTTCTGTTCGGGCCAGAGCCAGAATTCTTCCTGTTCGACGACATTCGCTTCGGCAGCTCTATCTCCGGCTCCCACGTAGCTATCGATGATATCGAAGGCGCATGGAACACCGGCACCAAATACGAAGGCGGTAACAAAGGCCACCGTCCAGCGGTGAAAGGCGGTTACTTCCCAGTGCCACCGGTCGACTCTTCTCAGGACCTGCGTTCTGCTATGTGTCTGACCATGGAGCAGATGGGCCTGGTTGTTGAAGCTCATCACCACGAAGTGGCGACCGCTGGTCAGAACGAAGTGGCAACCCGCTTCAACACCATGACCAAAAAAGCTGATGAAATTCAGATCTACAAATACGTTGTACACAACGTGGCTCACGCTTACGGCAAAACCGCGACCTTTATGCCAAAACCAATGTTTGGCGATAACGGTTCCGGCATGCACTGCCACATGTCCCTGTCCAAGAACGGCGTAAACCTGTTCTCCGGTGACAAATATGCTGGCCTGTCTGAGCAAGCGCTGTACTACATCGGGGGTGTTATCAAACACGCTAAAGCGATCAACGCCCTGGCGAACCCAACCACCAACTCCTACAAGCGTCTGGTCCCAGGCTACGAAGCTCCAGTTATGCTGGCTTACTCTGCCCGTAACCGTTCTGCTTCTATCCGTATCCCGGTGGTTGCGTCTCCGAAAGCACGTCGTATAGAAGTGCGCTTCCCGGACCCAGCGGCTAACCCATACCTGTGCTTCGCAGCGCTGCTGATGGCCGGTCTGGACGGTATTAAGAACAAGATCCACCCAGGCGAAGCCATGGATAAAAATCTGTATGACCTGCCGCCAGAAGAAGCGAAAGAGATCCCACAGGTTGCGGGCTCTCTGGAAGAAGCACTGAATGCACTGAGCGAAGACCGTGAGTTCCTGACTGCGGGTGGCGTATTCACCGACGACGCTATCGATGCTTATATCGCGCTGCGCACTGAAGAAAACGACCGCGTGCGCATGACTCCGCATCCGGTAGAGTTCGAGCTGTACTACAGCGTCTAATTGAAGTTGTTTTTTGTTGCCGTGGAAACTTTGGCCCATCTTCGGATGGGCTTTTTTCTCCATCGGATCCTCCTGTGACGCTGTTTTTTGTCACTCAAAGACTATAATGCACTAAAACGGTGCACGGAGACTGCTGTATGGCAACTGGCGCGCTGCCCGATGCTGGGCAGATTCTGAATTCTCTCATCAACAGCATCCTGCTCGTGGATGACGAGCTGGCGGTTCACTACGCCAACCCTGCGGCTCAGCAGCTGCTGGCGCAGAGTTCACGCAAGCTGTACGGCACACCTTTGCCGGATCTATTGAGTTATTTCTCGTTGAATATTGGCGTCATGCAGGAAAGCCTGATGGCAGGCCAGGGGTTTACCGACAACGAAGTGACGCTGGTCATTGATGGCCGATCGCACATTCTTTCTCTGACGGCGCAAAAGCTGCCGGAAGGGTACATCCTGATGGAAATGGCGCCGATGGATAATCAGCGCCGATTGAGTCAGGAACAGCTGCAACATGCGCAACAGATTGCTGCCCGAGATTTAGTTCGTGGCCTTGCGCATGAGATTAAAAATCCGTTAGGCGGCTTACGTGGCGCGGCGCAACTGCTGAGTAAAGCGCTCCCCGACCCGTCGCTGACGGAGTACACCAAAGTCATTATTGAGCAGGCGGACCGCCTACGTAATCTGGTGGATCGTCTGCTAGGGCCTCAGCAGCCGGGCATGCACGTCACCGAAAGCATTCATAAAGTTGCCGAACGCGTGGTGAAACTCGTGTCGATGGAGCTGCCGGATAACGTCACTCTTGTGCGGGATTACGATCCGAGTTTGCCGGAGTTTGCGCACGACCCTGACCAAATTGAGCAAGTTTTACTGAATATCGTACGCAATGCGCTGCAGGCGCTGGGTAGCGAAGGGGGCGAGATTATCTTGCGTACCCGTACCGCTTTCCAGCTGACGCTGCACGGTTCTCGCTACCGCCTCGCGGCACGCATAGATATTGAAGATAACGGCCCGGGTATCCCGGCACATTTGCAGGACACGTTGTTCTACCCGATGGTCAGTGGGAGAGAAGGCGGCACCGGGCTGGGTCTTTCCATCGCGCGTAGCCTGATCGACCAGCATTCGGGGAAAATCGAATTCAACAGTTGGCCTGGTCATACCGAATTTTCGGTTTACCTGCCTATTCGGAAGTAGAGGTCATTATGCAACGAGGGATAGTTTGGGTCGTTGACGACGATAGCTCCATCCGCTGGGTCCTTGAGCGCGCGTTAACCGGAGCCGGATTAAGCTGCACCACCTTTGAGAGTGGCAATGAGGTGCTGGACGCGCTGGCGACCAAAACCCCGGACGTGTTGCTGTCGGACATTCGTATGCCCGGCATGGACGGTCTTGCCCTGTTAAAGCAGATTAAGCAGCGCCACCCGATGCTGCCGGTCATCATCATGACCGCGCATTCTGATTTAGACGCAGCCGTTAGCGCCTATCAGCAAGGGGCTTTCGATTATCTGCCAAAACCGTTTGATATCGACGAGGCGGTAGCGCTGGTTGAACGCGCGATCAGCCACTATCAGGAACAGCAGCAGCCGCGAAATGCGCCGGATAACGGGCCAACGACCGACATCATCGGCGAAGCCCCGGCGATGCAGGACGTGTTTCGTATTATTGGCCGTCTGTCGCGCTCCTCCATCAGCGTACTGATTAACGGCGAATCCGGGACCGGTAAAGAGCTTGTGGCGCACGCGCTGCACCGCCACAGCCCGCGGGTTAAATCGCCGTTTATCGCGCTCAATATGGCGGCTATTCCCAAAGATTTAATCGAGTCAGAGCTGTTCGGGCATGAAAAAGGGGCTTTCACCGGCGCCAACCAGATTCGCCAGGGGCGCTTCGAACAGGCTGACGGCGGCACGCTGTTTCTCGACGAAATAGGTGATATGCCGCTGGACGTTCAAACTCGTTTGCTGCGCGTGCTGGCAGACGGACAGTTTTACCGCGTGGGCGGCTACGCGGCGGTAAAAGTGGATGTCCGCATCATTGCGGCAACCCACCAGAACCTTGAGCAGCGGGTACAGGAAGGCAAGTTTCGTGAGGACTTGTTCCACCGTCTGAACGTCATCCGCGTGCACCTGCCTCCGCTTCGCGAGCGTCGGGAAGATATTCCGCGTCTGGCACGCCATTTCCTGCAAGTGGCCGCGCGCGAACTGGGCGTGGAAGCAAAGCTGCTGCATCCGGAAACGGAAAACGCCTTAACGCGTCTCGCCTGGCCCGGCAACGTGCGCCAATTGGAAAACACCTGTCGCTGGTTGACGGTCATGGCAGCGGGTCAGGAAGTGCTTATTCAGGATCTCCCGAGCGAGCTGTTTGAAACGACAGTGACCGAAAGCGGCGGGGTCACGCAGACTAACCCGGACAGCTGGGCCATGCTGTTGGCACAGTGGGCGGAACGAGCGTTGCGCTCCGGCCATCAGGATCTGCTTTCCGAGGCTCAGCCGGAAATGGAACGCACGCTGCTAACCACTGCGCTGAGACATACTCAGGGGCATAAACAAGAAGCAGCTCGCCTGCTGGGATGGGGCCGAAACACGCTGACTCGTAAGCTAAAAGAGTTGGGTATGGAGTAACGTTCGGCCATTTTGTAAAGAAGCAAATCAGCCCGCAAATTGCTGCTATTTTGTACTTTACTGCCGCGCCGGGTTAAGTATGATCGGGCGCGTTCAGGCAGGAGAGTCAGTTATGTTGGAATCCGTAATTCATATGGTCACGCGCGGCGCCGAAGCTGGTGCAGCCGCTGGCCATTCGCCACAGACGGCAGTAGCCGCAGTGATGTGCGCGTTACTGGTGAGCTTCTTTAGCTAAAAGAGAAGGCGGGGAAACCCCGCCTTTTTTATATCACTCTGGAAAACTGCTGCAGGCGCGCCTTTTGCCTCAGGTAGGCATCAAAGCACATGCAAATGTTGCGAATCAGCAGGCGTCCCTTGCCGGTCACCTGAATCCCCTGCTCACTGACCTCCACCAGCCCATCTTTCGCCAGCGGCGCCAGCAGGCCTAAGTCCTCGGCAAAGTAATCCGCAAACGTCAGCGACCATACCTGCTCAATGTCGGCGAAGTTAAGCTGGAAGTTGCAGATCAGCGCCTTGATAACATCGCGGCGAATGCAATCGTCCCGCGTGAGCGCCAGGCCACGCCACAGCGCATTGCCCTGCTCATCCACCTGCTGATAATAGCGCTTTAGCTCTTTCTGGTTCTGCGCGTAACAGTCGCCAATCATGCTAATTGCCGACACGCCAAGCCCCAGCAGATCGGTATCCCCTTGAGTGGTATACCCCTGGAAATTACGGTGTAGTTTGCCTTCCCGCTGGGCAATCGCCAGTTCATCGTCCGGGCGGGCAAAGTGATCCATCCCGATAAACTGGTAACCAGACCCCGTCAGCGAGTCGATGGTTTCCTGCAGGATATCCAGCTTCTGCTGCGCGCTCGGTAAATCAGCGTCTTTAATCTTGCGCTGGGCGGCGAATAGCGTCGGCAGGTGCGCATAGTTGAAAACGCTAAGGCGATGCGGGCTTAGCTCGGCTACGCGCTTGAGCGTGAAGGCAAAGCTTTCCGGCGTTTGCTTTGGCAGGCCGTAAATCAGGTCAATGTTGGTGGAAGTAAACCCCAGTGCCCGCGCACGCTCGATCAGCGCGAAGATAAACGCTTCGTCCTGCTCGCGGTTGACGAGGCGCTGCACTTCTTTATTGAAGTCCTGAACGCCCATACTAAGGCGGGTAAAGCCTTCCTGCCGAAGATGGTCGAGCACATCCAGTTCAATTTCACGCGGGTCAACTTCAATAGACAGTTCCGCGTCATCATTAAAATGGAAATTGCCACGCAACAGCGCCATCAGGCGGCTTATTTGCGCTTTGCTCAGATAAGTTGGCGTCCCGCCGCCCCAGTGCAGCTGGCTAACCTGCCGGCCCGCAAACAGCGGCGCACGGTGGATGATTTCCTGCTCCAGAGCATCGAGATACTGGTCGGCCTTGTGCTGCTGGCGGGTCACAATTTTATTGCAGCCACAGAAATAGCAAAGCTTGTGGCAGAACGGGATATGCACATAAAGCGACAGCGGCCGCTCCGGGTAACGGGCAACCGCCTGCAAAAATGCCGGTTCGCCAAAGGCTTCAGAAAATTCCAGTGCGGTTGGATAAGAGGTGTAACGCGGCCCTGAATAATTATATTTCTGGATCAGAGCCAGATCCCAGTCGATTAACTGCTCAGACATACTCACTCCTTGCGGTGTTGTCGCCGGCGCCGACGAGGCGAAGCTGGCCCGCTCATTCCACGAGCCATAACCCTTCGCCGCAGCGAATTCTGCAGCCGCGATAGCCGCCGTAGTTTAACGAATAACCACAGCAGATAACACACCAGCGGAATAACCATAATAAGAACAGGTAATCCCATAGGAGTAAACGTCAGTTACCGCCCTTCAGCAGACGCATCAAATCATCCGCTTTTTCTTCTTCTTCCTCTTCATCGTCTTCCCAGGCGATGCCGAGCTGTTCCATTAGTGCATCGATGCGATCGAGCTTCGCATCCACCCAGGACTGCTCTTCCTTGCTAAGGGTTTCGCCTGCTTCCAGACGCTCCAGCAGCCCATCCAGGCGCTCATCGTTTTCCAGCATATCCAGCTCAGCCTGTGGTGTTAGCATAGGTTTCTCGCTCTTCGGTTTGTGCTGTTTAGCGACCGGTGCTGCATCGGTTACGCCCAGTTGAATAGGTTTTTTACTGCCAATGCGAGGGTCTTTCGCCTGACCCGATGATTTGCCGCCTTTCGCCTGATTGCCACCATTCGCGCGGCTCCCCGCTGCGTGGCCGCTGTGTTTTTTCTGGCGCTTACGCTCACGCGCTTCCTGGTCAAGCTCTTCGCGTGATTTACGGCGTGCTTTTGCCGGTTTTTTACCTTGTGGTGCCGAGTTTGGTTGCTTCATGATAAGTCGTCTTAAGCCATTTTATTCAGTATAGAATTGCGGCGGAATCTAGCAGAAAGCAAGCAAAGAAAAAAGGCGACAGGTTAACCCGTCGCCTTTTTCTTATTCTGGCCCCCGTAAAGGAGCAAATATTCCATGTTAGCTTGAGACAACCCTGTCCTTCCTTCGCCGACACACTCACTTTACCGCTACGCTTGTTATTAACAAGGTGGCCGCCCACGTTCATGGCTTCCCCCACAATGAAATAATCAGTTAATTATTTGAAAATAAAGCACTCTTGAATAAATCGTTGCCAATATTCACCGGGATATCTGCCATTTACCATAGCAAATGACTTACAAAATCAATCCACTTCGCTGTAAGCCTTCTGCTTCTGGCGAGAAACACGGCGTTTTCTGCTCGTTCAGGTATAATCCCCGGCAAATGATTACCTGACGGAGACAACCGTTTTGAAAAACTGGAACTATCAACTGACTAAGTTCGTGCTCAGCGCACCGGACATTCGCCATCTGCCTTCTGATACCGGTATTGAGGTTGCTTTCGCAGGCCGCTCTAACGCGGGGAAATCCAGCTCGCTGAACACGCTGACCAATCAGAAAAGCCTGGCGCGTACCAGTAAAACCCCTGGCCGTACGCAGCTCATCAACCTGTTTGAAGTTGCCGAAGGCAAACGCCTGGTAGATTTACCTGGCTACGGCTATGCCGAAGTCCCGGAAGAGGTGAAACACAAATGGCAGCGCGCGCTGGGGGAATACCTGCAAAAGCGTAACAGTCTGAAAGGCCTGGTCGTGCTGATGGATATCCGTCATCCACTGAAAGATCTCGATCAGCAGATGATTGAGTGGGCAGTAGCCAGCAATATCGAAGTCATGCTGCTGCTGACCAAAGCCGATAAGCTCGCATCAGGCGCGCGTAAAGCACAGCTGAATATGGTGCGTGAAGCGATTCTGGCGTTTGGCGGAAATATCGAGGTCGAGGCGTTCTCTTCCCTGAAGAAAACCGGCGTTGATAAACTGCGCCTGAAGCTGGATAGCTGGTACAACGATCTTCCGCCGGCGGTGGAAGAGGAAGCGGCTGAAGAGTAATTCGTCCCTTCAAGGATCGTCTGCTCACTCTCAGTTCACAACGCGGCCCTGGCCGCGTTTTCCTTTTCTTTCGCGCAATAAAAAACGCCCCAGTCATTTCTGACTGGGGCGGCTAAATATTCAGCCAAATCCGATTACGTGAAGTAAAAGGTCTGAAAGATAGAACATCTTACCTCTGTACCCTACGCGAATAACTTTACTCCTTTTTAATCGCTCAAAAAAGCATTTTTTGTAGTTTTTTTTCACTTTTTGCATCACATTCTTGAATCATCATCACAAAAAGCTATGACTTATGTTGCTTAGTTACAAAAACATGACCTGAGCAATTGTCGATTAATGCGCCTCATCCCAGTTTTTGCCACTGCCGACTTCCACCAGCAACGGCACGTCGAGCTTCATGCTGCTTTCCATCAGCTCATGCACCTTTTTAGACACCGCTTCCACGTCGTCTTTGTGCACTTCGAACACCAGTTCATCGTGCACCTGCATGATCATTTTTACACGTGGCTTGTCTGTCTCCAGCCAGCCGTCGACTGCAATCATCGCGCGCTTGATAATATCGGCGGCAGTACCCTGCATAGGGGCGTTAATCGCAGCACGTTCCGCGCCGGCGCGGCGAGCACCGTTGCTGGAGTTGATATCCGGCAGATAGAGACGGCGGCCATCCAGCGTCTCAACATAACCCTGATCTTTCGCCTGAGCACGCGTACGCTCCATATACTCCAGCACACCCGGATAACGCTCGAAGTAGAGATCCATATACTTCTGGGACTCTTTCCGCGGAATATTGAGCTGGCGGGAAAGGCCAAAGGCGCTCATGCCGTAGATCAGACCAAAGTTAATTGCCTTCGCACTGCGACGCTGTTCGCCGGTGACGCTTTCTAGCGGCAGACCAAACACTTCCGCAGCGGTGGCGCGGTGGATATCTTTGCCTTCGGCAAAGGCGCTTAACAGGCCTTTATCGCGGGAGAGGTGGGCCATGATACGCAGTTCAATTTGCGAGTAGTCCGCAGAAAGAATCACGTAGTACTCAGGCGCAATAAAGGCCTGACGAATACGGCGCCCTTCTTCGTTGCGAACAGGAATGTTCTGCAGGTTAGGATCGGTAGAAGATAAGCGCCCGGTGGCCGTAACTGCCTGGTGATAAGATGTATGCACGCGCCCGGTTATCGGGCTAATCATCAGCGGTAGCTTGTCGGTATAGGTGGATTTCAGCTTCGCAAGGCCACGGTATTCCAGGATCACTTTCGGCAGCGGATAGTCCAGCGCCAGCTCTTCAAGCACCTCTTCGGACGTAGAAGGCGCTCCGCCCGGCGTTTTCTTCAGCGGCTTAATGCCCTGCTTTTCAAAGAGAATGGTTTGCAGCTGCTTTGTAGAAGAGAGATTAAATTCTTCTCCGGCGATTTCATGAGCTTTGCGTTCAAGCTCGGCCAGGCGCTTAGTCAGCTCACCAGAATGCGCGTGCAAAATAGCCGGATCGATTTTCACGCCGTTGCGTTCAATGCGCGAAATTACCGGCACCAGCGGCATTTCAACGTTTTTAAAGATGCTTAATGGGCCTGCAACCTTCTCAAGTTTCGGCCACATCTTCAGGTGCAGCTGCAGGGTGACATCCGCATCTTCTGCCGCATAGCGCCCGGCAGTTTCCAAATCGATCTGGTTAAAGGTCAGCTGTTTTTTGCCTTTGCCGGCAATCTCTTCAAACGAGATGGTTTGGTGCTTCAGCCAGCGATCGGCCAGGCTGTCCATATCATGGCGGCCTGCGACGCTGTCCAGCGTGTAGGATTCCAGCATGGTGTCAAAAGCGATACCCCGCAGTTCAATGCCATAGTTCTGCATGATGCCACGGTCGTATTTCAGGTTTTGCCCGACTTTCAGCGCCTTCTCATCTTCCAGCAGCGGCTTAAGTAGTTCCAGCGCACGTTCGCGAGAAATTTGCTCCGGCGCATCGAGATAGTCATGCGCAACGGGGATATAGCAGGCCACACCCGGTTCTGTCGCAAAGGAAAGCCCGACCAGATTGGCACTGACGTTGTCCAGGCTGTCGGTCTCGGTATCAAACGCAAACAGCGGCGCTTTTTTCAGCCGCTCAATCCATTCAAGCAGTACGCGCTCGTCCAGGATAGTGACGTAGTTGTCATAAGAGAGCTGGCTGGCTGGCACTTCAGGTTCGGCTTCAACCTCACCGGCTTTCTGCGGTTGTGCGGCCGGCTTAGCCCCTTTGGCCTGCATCCATTTCCCGGCCTCTACGTCGGTTATCCAGCGTTTGAATTCATACTGCTTGAAGAGTGTCAGCAGTTCGTCTGCCGCCGGCTGCTGGACTTCAAGCTGCTCGCAGCCCAGTTCCAGCTCAACGTCGGTCTTAATGGTGGCGAGCTTATAGGAGAGGTAGGCCAGCTCTTTGCTTTGCTCCAGCTTAGCGGCCATCGTTTTCGCGCCACGGAAGGTGAGTTCGGCAATTTTTTCAGGATTGGCGTAAAGCGTATCCAGCCCACCCAGCCCCTGAAGCAGCGCCTGAGCCGTTTTTTCACCCACGCCCGGTACGCCAGGGATGTTGTCCGAAGAGTCACCCATCAGCGCCAGGAAGTCGATAATCAGCTCCGGAGGTACGCCGTATTTGGTCAGTACCTCTTCCGGCCCAAGGATGGTATTGGTCATGGTGTTAATCAGCGTCACGCCCGGCGTCACCAACTGCGCCATGTCTTTATCACCGGTACTGATCAATACCGGGCGGCCGGCTTTTTCAGCCTCCAGCG
Source organism: Enterobacter sp. Ap-867 (assembly GCF_011752855.1). NCBI lineage: Bacteria > Pseudomonadati > Pseudomonadota > Gammaproteobacteria > Enterobacterales > Enterobacteriaceae > Enterobacter > Enterobacter sp. Ap-867. The sequence goes on from NZ_VWWS01000010.1 coordinate 107,983, forward strand.
CCAGCGTACCGATAACATCATCAGCTTCAACACCTGAGACGGCCAGTAAAGGCAGGCCCATCGCTTTAACCATCGCATGCAGCGGCTCAATCTGCGCTCTGAGATCGTCCGGCATTGGGGGACGGTGCGATTTATAGTCCTCAAACAGCTCATCACGGAACGTTTTGCCTTTGGCATCAAACACTACGGCAGCGTGCGTCGGCTGGTATTGCAAAATCAGGCTACGCAGCATGTTCAGCACACCGTACATCGCCCCTGTTGGCTCGCCACGGCTGTTCGTCAACGGTGGGAAGGCATGATATGCCCGATAAAGATAGGAAGAGCCATCAACGAGGATAAGCGGGTTGTCTGCGATCTGGACCATAATGTTCCGTTCCATGCCTGTGATTAATGTATTGCTAAAGGATGCCATAGCCTGGCCAAAAACATGAACTATTGGGCGCAATATGCTGAAAAGAATTCCAGGATTGGGGGATCCTGTGTGAGATCGTTTTTGTGGATAACTTTGTGTATATTTTTTTAACTAACTAATTTCACGGCATTATTTTTATTGATCCTTTATTAAATACATTTTAATTTCAGTAAGTTAAATGAATGTGAGTTTAGCCTTACTGAATTAACCAACGATCGTTTGATGTGGATATATACTCAGGCGAGTAAGAAAAACGGGCCACTGTTCTCCCCATAAATGCGAACGGTGAAAATCCTGTTCATTTGGCGAGTCGCCATTATCGGTTTTCTGGTAAGATCCGCCCCTTATTGCCGCTAATATCAGCATTCCATACACCCTAACCAGCAAAAACATTACCTATGTCGAGATTACTCGCCGCGATCACATTGGTGTTAAGCATTGCACTGACTATTCTGGTCACGGTTGCCTGCTCTGTTCCTATCATTTTAGCCGGGATCGTTAAGCTGATGCTGCCCGTTCCGTCTATCTGGCGCTCGATCTCGGTATTCGCTGATTTCATGATGTACTGCTGGTGCGAAGGGCTCGCATTGCTGCTGCGCCTCAATCCTTATTTGAAATGGGATGTCGAGGGATTAGAAGGCCTGAATAAAAAGAACTGGTATCTGTTAATCAGCAACCATCAGAGCTGGGCAGATATCGTGATCCTTTGCGTGTTATTCCGCAAACATATCCCCATGAACAAGTATTTTCTTAAGCAGCAGCTTGCCTGGGTTCCTTTTATGGGGCTGGCCTGCTGGGCGCTGGATATGCCGTTTATGAAACGTTATTCAAGAGCTTATTTGCTGCGTCATCCTGAACGCAGGGGTAAAGATGTCGAAACGACCCGTCGTTCATGCATGAAGTTTCGTGCTCACCCCACCACTATTGTGAATTTCGTTGAGGGCTCGCGCTTCACTGCTGAGAAAAAGAAGCAGACCCGTTCACCGTTTAACTACCTGTTACCGCCGAAAGCGGCAGGTATAGCGATGGCGATGAATGTGCTGGGCAAACAGTTTGATAAGATGCTGAACGTTACGCTGTGTTACCCGGACAATAGTCTTCTGCCGTTCTACGATATGCTTTCAGGCAAAATGACAAAAATCGTTGTGCGGGTTTCTTTGGTGCCGATTACCGAAGAGCTTCACGGAGATTATGTTAACGATAAGAGCTTTAAGCGCCGTTTTCAGCTCTGGCTGAATATGCTGTGGAGCGAGAAAGATAAGCAGCTGGAAACGCTACTCTCTGGGGATAAAAAAGCCGGTCAATGACCGGCTTTTTTAAGCTTATTTCTTCTCAACCAGGTATTTCACGGTGTCAGCATACTGCTGCACGAAGATATCCATGCTGCTGGTGTCCATGCCCTGCATATTCAGCTGATATTTGCCGTTAACGTACATAGCCGGGACGCCCTGCAGCTGGAGATCGGCTGCCGCTTTTTCTTGCTGAGCAACCAGAGATTTCACCACAAAGCTGTTCCAGGCCGCATCGTACTCTTCCGGTTTCACGCCCGCATCGATGAACACTTTGCGGATGTCGGCATCATTCTGCACGGTTTGAGTTTTCTGAACGGCTTCAAACATTGGGGAGGTGATTTTATCTTCTACGCCCAGCGCCATAGCAACAGCCCAGGCTTGAGTCAGATCTTTACCTAATGGGCCAAGGAACTCAACGTGATACTTGGTCATTTTGGTGCCTTCAGGCAGTTTTTTCTTCACGTTATCAGACACATGAAGAACCTGTTCAAACTGGTAGCAGTGTGGGCAGTAGAATGAGAAAAACTCTAATACCTGTGGTTCACCAGCCACCGGTTTATCCAGGGTGATGTACTGCTTACCGTCGGTAAACTGTGCCGCAGAGGCGCTAAATGCCAGGATCATGCCTGCCAGCGCCAGCCAAATCTTCTTCATAATCAACTCTCTCCTGAATTTTACTGATTAATACATTGGCGTTAATTGTAATGGAGGTTCTCGTAGAACCCGGACCTGCTCTGTAAAGCTTACAGTCTGTCTTCTCCAGAAATCTTCTTCACTAAACCACGGGAAATTTCGGGGGAATGCGGGGTCATCCCAGCGTCGCATTAGCCACGCGAGATAATAGACGATGCGCATAGCGCGCAACGGTTCAATCAGGGTTAGCTCGCTGGTATCAAATGACGAAAACTCTTCGTAAGCTTCAATAATGGTTTCTAACTGCATCCGCTGTTCGGCTTTATCTCCATTAAGCAGCATCCAGATATCCTGCACCGCTGGGCCATTACGAGCATCATCAAGGTCAACAAACAGCGGTCCGTCGCGCCAGAGGATATTGCCAGGATGGCAATCGCCGTGCAGGCGCAGTGGTTCAAAATCAGTGTGCCAGGTGCGTTTAACTTCCTCTATCAACGCATCCGTTGCAGTCAGAAAATCTTTCTTAAGAGCGCGGGGAATGAGCTCGCTATTTTCAAATAGCTCGCGCGGCTGGAAGAGATATTCATCCAGACCAAAGGTTGGACGATGCTGAAAGAGCTGCTGACGACCCGTTTGATGAATGCGGCCAAGATAGCGGCCCACCCATTCCATCTGGTCGATGTTATCAGTTTCATATTGCCGCCCTCCCAGGCTTGGGAACACGGCAAACATAAAGCCCTGATGCTGCAGTAGAGTGTTTCCAGCAAAACAAAGAGGTGCAGCCATAGGCACTTCATCGGCCAGCAGTTCCAGCGCAAAGTGATGTTCTTCTTCAATTTGCGCCGCGGACCAGCGATGTGGGCGATAAAACTTGACCACAAAACGCTGGCGTTCTTCATCCTGGAATTGATAAACGCGGTTTTCAAAACTGTTTAACGGCGTCAGTCCCGAATCCACCCGAATGCCTTGTTCAAAAAGAGCATCGAGGATTGTATCCGGATGTAGGGTCTGGAAATTAAATGCGTTGTCTGTCATCCCGGCAACCGGAAGTAAATACGAATGCTTCAGGATAACATTTCAAAACCGCTTAAGTGTTTCGACTTACAAGCTTTTACTCTTTTATTCCTTAATGACACCGCGAGCGCGCAGCAGTGCCGTTTTGAAGTCTTCTTCATAATCTTTTTTAAGGCCAGGGATCGCATCATCTTTTGCAGAATCACGCATTTTCAGGTGATAGATCAGTACATCGTCAGTGAGCTCAGCCAGTTCACCGCGATAGCCTGACTCAGCGGCCAATTTCTGCAAGAATTGTATCAGGTTCAGATCTGGCTCTTTTTGCCATGCAGGCTGAAGCAGCTCAAGAAGTTCGTTAAGGCGCTTACATTTCATGTTGGTGTCCCTTATCACATGTGAAAGACAACACGTTAGCAGGCTCAAACCCACATTAAAAGAGGCGATATTCGTGCAGCGATTAACAGAAGTCACCGGCGTTGTGCTAGCCGGTGGCAGGGGAAGCAGAATGGGCGGCAATGATAAGGGATTAGCCCTGCTTAACGGCCAGCCACTTTTCCAGCACGTCCTCAATGTATTAAAACCACAGGTAGGCGATGTTGTCATCAGTGCCAACAGAAACCTTGAGATCTATCAGCAAAGCGGGATTTCGGTTATTCAGGACTCAATGAGTGGTTACCAGGGACCATTGGCCGGTATGTTAGCCGTAATGGAACAAACTGAAAGTGAGTGGCTGCTATTCTGCCCTTGCGATACACCCAATATTCCTGCCGATGTGGCACGCAGGCTTTGGCAAGCGCGTGGGAGCGCGTTGGCAATATGGGCAAATGATGGGCTACGGGATCACCCCGGCGTAGCTTTGCTTCATCATTCGCTTTGTTTGCCATTGAGAGAATATCTGCTCGCTGGCGAAAGGCGAGTGATGCATTTCTTACTGAGCGCAGGAGGGCATTCAGTCTCTTTTGATGGCCAGGCTGCTTGTTTTACCAATATAAATACTCTCGATGAGCTTTCACAATGGCAGAAAAAAGGATAACGCCGCCTTTACTGGCTATTTCAGCCTGGAGCGGAACAGGAAAAACCACATTACTGAAGCAGCTGATCCCACTGCTATTGGATAAAGGCATCAGGCCCGGACTCATTAAGCACACGCATCATGATATGGATGTGGACAAACCCGGGAAGGATAGCTATGAACTCCGTAAAGCTGGCGCCGCGCAGACCATTGTCGCCAGCCAGAAGCGCTGGGCACTAATGACTGAAACCCCCGAAGAGCCTAATCTGGATTTACATTATCTCGCCTCAAGAATGGATAACCGCAAACTGGATTTAATTCTGGTCGAAGGTTTCAAACACGAAGCCGTGGCTAAGATTCTTTTATTCAGGCAGGAAACTGGCCATAAAGCTGAAGCATTAGAGATCGATCGGCATGTCATGGCTATAGCCAGCGATGTGCCGCTCACCGCTTCTGTCCCTGTATTGGATCTTAATAATGCAGAGGAGATTGCTGATTTTATCTATGAATGGGTAGAACTGCAGTAATACGGAGAAAATATGCGGCTTATGGTCTGTTTTAATCTTTAAAAAGCAAAAAACCCCGGCCTTTCGGTCGGGGTTAATGCTGATTTGATGCCTGGCAGTTCCCTACTCTCGCATGGGGAGACCCCACACTACCATCGGCGCTACGGCGTTTCACTTCTGAGTTCGGCATGGGGTCAGGTGGGACCACCGCGCTACGGCCGCCAGGCAAA